>OZ241370.1:4363784-5617568 GCA_965200665.1 Rhodopila sp.
CGCGGCGAAACAGGATGAGATGGTCGCCGTCGCGCGTGCCGCGGGAATGCGGATCCTGGGGCCCAACTGTCTTGGCGTGTTCGACGCCCGCCGGTCCTACTACGCCACCTTCTCCTCATCCTTCGACAGCGGCTGGCCCGTGCTCGGGCGTATCGGCATTGCCAGCCAATCCGGCGCCTACGGCACGCACCTCTACACCCTGGCCCGAAATCGCGGAATCGGCGCGTCGCTGTGCGTCATGACCGGCAATGAAGGCGATGTGACAGTGGGCGAATGCATTGGCTGGCTGGCGGAAAATCCCGAAGTCGATGTCATTGCCGTGTACGCCGAGGGCATTCGCGAATCCGCTGGCCTGATCGCCGCGCTGGAGATTGCCAAGGCAGCCAGGAAGCCAATCGTCATGCAGAAGGTTGGGCGCAGCGAATTGGGTGGCAAGGCGGCGAAATCCCACACCGCCTCGATCGCCGGCGACGATGCCGTGACTGAGGCGGTGATGCGCGAATTCGGCGTGTTCCGAGCCCGCAACAGTGAGGAGATGCTGGATATCGCGCACACTGCGACGCGGAAGATCTATCCGGTGAAGAACACCCTGGGGGTCATCACCGTCTCGGGTGGGGCCGGTGTGCTGATCAGCGACGTGGCTGAGAGCCTGGACCTGGCGATGCCGGAAATGCCGGCGCAGTCACAACAAAAGCTGCGCGCGCTGGTGCCTTTCTGTGCCCCGCGCAACCCGGTGGACGCGACGGCCCAGGTATCCAACGACGTCACGCTGGTGAAGACCTTCACGGAATCCATGGTTCGTGACGGCGGCTACAGTTCAGTGCTGGGTTTCTTCAGCATGACGGCGTCGTCCCGCCGCTGGCCCGCCATCCGCGAGCAGCTGAACGCGGTGAAGACGGAGAACCCAGACCGGTTGTACGTTCTTTCGGTCATAACCCCGCCGGAAGGACGCAACGAGCTGGAGGCTGATGGCTGGGTGGTGCACGAAGACCCGACTCGCGCGGTAACCGCGATCGAGGCGATGGGTCGTTTCGGCGCCGCCTTCGCCGCCGGCGCCGTCGATACCGCCCCAACCGTGCCGCCGGTGACATTGCCCGCTGCCACACCGTCCGAAGCCGAGGCAAAACGCCTGCTGGCCATGGCTGGGATCCCATCCGCCCCCGAAGCCGCCTGCGCCACGGCTGACGCAGCGGTTGCCGCCGCCGAGGGGTTTGGTTTCCCGGTCGTGATGAAGATCCTGTCCGCCGACATTGTGCACAAGTCGGAGATCGGCGGTGTCCTGCTGGACATCTTCGACGCCGATGCGGTCCGGTCCGGTTTCGCGCTGTTGCTGGAACGTGCCAAGGCCGCCGCACCCGGCGCCCGTATCGAGGGCGTGCTGGTTGCGAAACAACTGAAGGGTGGCGTCGAGTGCATCCTGGGCATCCATCGCGACCCGGTATTCGGGCCGATGGCAATGTTCGGCCTTGGCGGCATTTTCGTGGAGATCCTGAAGGACGTCGTCTTCCGCCGCTGTCCGTTTGGGCCCGAAACGGCAGAGTCAATGATCCGTTCCATCAAGGGCGCGCCCCTTCTGCTAGGGGCGCGTGGGCGCAAGCCGGCTGATATCAGAGCATTGGCCGGAATGCTTTCCCGCCTGTCCGCGTTTGCCGTTGCATCGGGTGATCGCCTGCAGTCCATCGACCTGAACCCGGTCTTCGCGATGCCCGACGGTGAGGGCGCCTTTGCCGTCGATGCGGTGATCGAGATCGGTTGACGGTCCGTCAGGGGGCGGTGTTCAGCCACCAGTCCAGCACCGCCCCCTGCCCATCGCGCGGATAGGCATGTGACAGATCCGCGATCTCCCGATAGACCACCGCCGCCCCGGCCGCGGCGAGCGTACGATGCGCTGTCCGAGCCATGCTGACGGGAAACATCCAGTCCAGTGCACCATGAGTGAGATGCACCGGCAATCCTGTCAGTCGTTCGGGGCTGGTCATCGCCAATAGGAACGGATGAAACGAGGCTGCCACCGGCGCCAAATGAGTGAACGGTGAATTGTCCGCCAGCCCGCTCAACAGCGTGAACGTGCCGCCGTCGCTCATGCCGGTCAGCAGCATATGCGCGGGGTCGATCGCCCACCGCGCCCGCACCTGGTCCAGCACAGCGCCGAGATGGCTGGCGTCGACATCTGGGTCCATCAGCGACCAGGTGCTGCCAACCGCCGTCGGCGCAATGATGATCAGTTCGCGCGACCGGGCTTCGGCCACCCAGTTCCACAGGAACAGCCGGCCGTGCCCGGCACCGCCGTGCAGCGCCATGATCATCGGCGCCGCCCTGGTGGCGTCATACGAGGGTGGCACATAAACCGAAAATCCACCCCGCTGCGAAGTCTCGTTATCAAAGTGGAAGACGACGGAATCAGGATGCGGTGATGCAGCCAGACGTTGCAGCAGTGTCGGATCGTCGCGAAAAGCGGGTTCCAGGAAATACCGCCCAACCGCCGGAACCGTTTCCGCCGCCGTCGCCAACGCTTCCAATGCCCGGCTGTAGTAGCGCATCGCACGATACGCCCCAATCATCGGGTTCTCCGCGGCCGGGGCTGCCCGCAGGCCGGCGCATGCCTGTGCAGCGAGACCGGCTGCCGCAGCCGCCGGACCGTCCCCGCCAATCGGCCCCACATCCAGCCCGTCGAGCCGGGCGATCAGCATGTCGAGGCGCCGCGGGTCCATCGCCTGAGCGATTGCGCCCAGCGTGTCGAGAACACCGAACAGGCGCATCAAAGCCGCATCGTTTTCCATGGCTTGACCCTTTCCAAGCCGCCCAGACTCCTGTTCCATAGCGCCAGGGGAAGCGAGATGCCAATGACGCAAGCCGCCGGCCCCGACGATTGAGGAAAGTGCCATGCTGACACTGCGGAAAATCAAGCCCGGCTTCGGCCTTGACATGGCCGACGACATCGGCGCGCCCGAACCTGGGCCCGGTCAGGTGACCGTCCAGGTCGAGAACGCCGGCATCTGCGGGTCGGACGTGCATGCTTACGAATGGACCGACGGGTACGGCTTCATGGTGCCGCACCTTCCGGTCACCATGGGCCACGAGTTTGCCGGCCGCATCGCGGCAACCGGGCCTGGCGTGTCGGTCGCCAAGGAGACCGCCGTGACGGTGATGCCAGGCGTCGACTGCGGCACCTGTGCCAACTGCCGGCGCGGTGACCGGCGCAATTGCCTGCAGCGCACGGCCATCGGTCTGACCCGCCACGGTGGTTTCGCCCGTTACGTCACCGTGCCCGCCGAGAACTGCCTGCCGTTGCCGGAGTCAGTCGATACCGAACTCGGCGCATTGACCGAACCGCTCGGCGTCGGCTGCCAGGCTGTGCTGACCGGCGAGGTCGGCCTTGGTGATACCGTGCTCGTCATGGGTCCTGGTACCATTGGCCAGGCGATTGCCCTGTTCGCGCGCGCCGCCGGGGCAGGCCGTGTATTGATCGCCGGCCGTGCCGATCAGCCACGCTTCGACGTGATGCGGGCCTTGGGATTCGAAGACATTCTCGACGTTGCCGAAGCGCCTTTGGCGGACCTGGTCCTGGCCGCCACCAAAGGCCGCAAGGCCGACGTCGTCATCGAGGCCACCGGTCATCCGCCAACCATCACTGACGGTCTGGGCGTGCTGCGCACCGCCGGGATCCTGGTCGTCGCCGGCATCCATCCCGGCCCCGTTTCACTGCCGCTGACCGATTTTGTCCGCGCGCGCCACCAGCTTCGCGCCACCCATGGCTGCGATCGTTTCACCTGGGACAAAGTGCTGACCACGCTCGGGCGCGACCCGGAACGCTTCCGGCCAATGATCACCCACCGGCTGCCGCTGGACCGAGGTCTGGAAGGTTTTGAACTCGCCCGTCAGCGCGCCGCTTCGAAGGTGATGCTGCGACCCTAGGAGATCGCCTCCAGAAACAGGTCGAACGTGATGCAGACGGGGTTTTCGCCCCGCTGCAACCAACCCTCATGCACCTCCCCATGCATGTCCACCACCAGCAGGTCGAGCGCGGCAACGCCGTCGCGGATGCGGCCTTTGCGCACCAGAACCTCGGTCGCATGATCCTGGACCTGTCCGCCATCCGCGAACGAAGCCCCGATCAAACTCCCTAGGCTCCCGCGGACAACCGCGTCTGGCATGCCGATCGCCTCCAGCGCGGTCAATATGTCTTCGTTGGGTTTGACCCGAACTACCCTGTCCCGCCCCGCATCCCCGCCGGAGGGCTGGAACAGCGTGAAATTAGTTTCGGGATCCGGTGCCGCTTCGATCCGCACCCCATGAAAACCCCACGCGATGGCTTCTCCCGGCTGTGCGATCAACGTGCCTCGCGGCAGAATGTGGCCCCCTCGGCGACGGCCATCGGCCTCCCGCCACACTGCATGGCAATGAAGGAAAGGTTTTCCCTCCGCCCATCCGAATGTCATGTTGGCGCGTTCGATGCGCGTTATTCCCGCCGGTGCCCGTGGTGCACTAAAATACGCGACGTGCGAGTCGTCATCCGCCGGTCCGGGCATCACATACTGGAATGGTGCGACCGCGATATCCTGCAAAACCACCGTTCCGCACTGGAACCCGGCCTTGACCAACGGCCCCGTCACCGCGTCATTCAACGTCACGCCATCCGCGAGCGGAAAATGCAGCGGCACACTATCCCCGCGGCAGCACTCGATCCGGGTTGGATGCACCGGCCCGGGTTGTCGCAACGTCCGCATCGTTGGCATAAGCACTCCTGACGAGAGTTGACGCGGCCGCAAGCTACCGCCGCGGCGCAACCGGTCAATGGGGTTCGATATGCTTGTTCTCGTTGTCGGACCCAGCGGTGCCGGCAAAGACACGCTTCTCAATATGGCCCGTGCGGCGCTTGCCCATGATCAGCGGATTCGTTTCGTCCGCCGCGTCATTACCCGTCCCGCCGAAGCCGGTGGCGAAGACCACGAGCCGGTGTCCACAGGCGTCTTCGCCACCCGGTCGTTCGCTCTGCAATGGCAGGCCCATGGGCTGCGTTACGGTATTCCGACCGATATTTCCGATGATCTGCTGCGGGGCAGGACTGTCGTTGCGAATGTATCTCGCGGCGTCATCACCGAGGCCGCTGAACGCTACCCCACACGGGTCATCCAGATCACCGCGTCGCCGGACATTCTGGCCCAACGCCTCGCCGCGAGAGGCCGCGAAACCGAGCAGGACGTGGCAAAACGCCTGGCGCGAACGGTTGCGGTTCCGGAGCACATCGCCGTGGACACGATCATCAACGATCGGGCTCCGCAGGAGGCGGCGGATCAGTTCGTTGCGGCGCTTATCCGCGCAATGGAATCCGTTCCGCCAACACAAAGGCGGCATCGTCTGCCGCCTGGGTAAACAGGCAAATATCCTCGACCTGGCGTTCCACTTCCAGGACCGGGGCAAACCAGGCGTCGGCGGCCGGCCGCACCTGCGCCTTTTCCTCGTCCGAAAGCCGCCGCGTCAGGGTCATGTGAAAAAACCACGTGCCGAACACATAGGGATATCCCCAGCGCACCAGCATCGCATCCTGCTCAGCCGACAGCTGGCCCCGGCGACGGCGAGCCAATTCGTCCGGCGATGGCGGCATCCGGAACGTATCGAGCTGTTCCACACACGCACCGGCGAGGGCTTGCAACGGCGCGCACGGCGTTATTTCCCTCAACGCCAGGAACCCCCGCAAATCCGTCACCGCCAGGGCCGGCAACGTGAACGGCGCAATTTCAGCTGCCATCGCCTGCACCGCCGCTACGAACCCAAACCAGTCGGCGCCATCGGCCAGTCGCATTGGCGGCTTCAGGGTCGCATGAAACCCATAGCGGCGCGGCTCAGCCGTGAAGTCCGCAATTCCGTCCACCGCCGGCTGCGGCACCGGGGCACCCGAAATCGGGTCGCGGCCCAGCCACGCGGAGCTTAATTCCGTCAGCTTGTCGTGGGGCAGGGGGGCGTAGTAGATCGCGACCCGCACCGCCATCAGATCACACGCTCCCCCGCCCGCCAAACCTGTCGCACGATCGGCAGCGTGCCGTGCAGATGCACCCGCACGACGTCCGCGCGCAGACCAATTTCCAGCCGCCCACGGTCCGGCAAACCCGACATCTGCGCGGGATGGCAGGAGATCATCTTAACAGCGCCGGACAACGAAATCCCTTCTTCCCGAGCGCACTGGAACGCTGCCTCCACCAGGCTCGGCGGCACATAGTCGGAGGCGAATGCGTCAACTGCTGCCGCCCGCACCAGCTCCGCCGCTGCCACGTTGCCGGAATGCGAACCCCCGCGCACAATGTTCGGCGCCCCTGCGATCACCTGCATCCCGGCCCGCTTGGCTGCGACAGCCGCTGCCATCGTGACCGGGAATTCGCTGATCCGGATGCCGTCGGCGGCATTTTCGGCAATCTCATCCTCGGTTCGATCATCATGGCTTGCCAACGCGATCGGGGTTCCGCGCACCCGATCCAGCAAGGCTCGTCGGTTCGGATCGCGCCACCGCGCCCGTTGCGCCTGCATCTCCTGAATGCGCCGCTCGACTGTTGCTTCGTCGAGCCCACCTTGCCGGCGCAGCTTCCGATAGGAATCCATGTTGGCGTACTGCCCGACGCCGGGACTGTGGTCCATCAGGCTGATCATCCGCACCAGTGGATGATCCGCAACCGGGTCGAGCAGTGCCAGCATATCCAGCGCCGGGACTTCGCAGCGCAGATGCAGGAAGTGATCCGCTTTCAGCAGCCCGGCATGGGTCAGGGCGTCCAGGTCGACAACGCCGTCCTGAAACGTCTTGATCCGTTCCTTGTCGAACCCGAGATCACCCAGGCACAGTGCGTCCAGCACCGTGGTCACGCCGGCCGCGGCGCACTGCGCATCGTGCGCCACCATTGCCGATCGCGAAGGCCACCGCGCCAGGCTGCGTGGCTGCACCTGTCGCTCCAGGTTGTCGGTATGCAGGTCGACCACACCGGGAATGACCGTATCGCCCATCATGTCGATCGCGGAAGGCGACCGTGCCGGCCCGGCCTGGATGTCGGTGATGACCGAACCATGCAACACGATGGTCCCCGAGAATGTTTCCTCCGGCAGCACCAGGCAGGCGTTAGTCAGGATCGTTTCTTGGTTCATGCGGCATCCCGGTAAGGGGTCAATTCGAACAAGCGGTCGGCGATCGCCGCCCGGACTTCGGCGTCGTGGCAGATCGCCACGATCGCGGTGCCCTTCGATTTCGCTTCCCGCACCATGTCGATCACGACCGCCCGATTTTCGGCATCCAGTGACGCCGTCGGTTCGTCCAGCAGCAGGATCGGGTGCTCGACGATGAACCCGCGCGCCAGATTGACCCGCTGTTGCTCGCCGCCGGAGAACGTGGCGGGTGGGATGTCGTGCAGCCGTTCGGGGATGTTCAACCGCAGCAACAGCGACCGCGCCGCTGTCCGGTTGCCGGTGACTTCGCCGACCACGTCCAGTGCCGGGACCCGAGGCACCACGCGCAGGAACTGGCTGACATAGCCCAATGTTTCCTGCCGCACCGCCAGGATCGTTCGCGGATCGGCCGCCGCCATATCCACCATCTCGCTATGATGGCGCACCCAGATCGCGCCGCTTTCGGTCCGATAATTACCGTACAGGCTGCGCATCAGGGTGGACTTTCCCGCACCCGACGGGCCGGACAGGACGACACATTCGCCGGCTCGAACATCGAGGTCGATGTCCGACAGCACCGGCATCTGCAGCCCGCCGCGCAGGTGCAGCGTGAAGGTCTTCGCCAGCCCGAGTGTCCGCAGCATGATCATGCGCTCAGCACCGAGCTGACCAGCAACTGCGTGTAGGGATGCTGCGGATCGTCCAGCACCTGGTCAGTGAGCCCGGTTTCGACGATCCGCCCCCGCTGCATCACCGCAATCCGGTGCGCCAGCAAGCGTGCCACGGCGATATCATGCGTCACCAGCACCACCGCGATGCGCAGACGAGCCACCAATGAACGGATCAGATCGAGCAATCGTGCCTGGACGGACACGTCCAGCCCGCCGGTTGGCTCATCCATGAACACCAGGCGCGGATGCGTCACCAGTGTGCGCGCGATCTGCAAGCGTTGCAGCATTCCGCCCGAGAATGTGCGCGGCAGGTCATCAATCCGATCGCCATCGATCTCCACCTGCGCCAGCCAGTCCAGCGCTGCGTCCCGGATCGATCCGTAATGCCTGGCGCCCTGGGCCATCAGGCGCTCGCCGACATTGCCGCCGGCACTGACCGTCATCCGCAAATTCTGCCGCGGATCCTGATGCACGAAGCCCCAGTCTGACCGGTGCAGCGTCCGTAGTGCCGGCGCCGGCATGGCATGCACGTCGTGCAGGGTGCCATCCGGGGCGCGATACCACACCACGCCACGGTCCGGCGCCAACCGCCCGGACAGCACGTTCAGCAACGTCGTTTTGCCTGACCCCGATTCGCCGACGATCGCCAGCATCTCGCCCGGCCACAAATCGACATCGACCTCGTCCAGCGCGACGATCCCGCCGAACCGAAGCCCCAGTCCACGGCCGGACAGCAGCGTCGCGTCGGTCATTCCGCAGCCTCCTGAACCGAGCGCCGTTCGGCGCAATAATCGGTGTCCGAACAAACGAATAATCGCCCACCATGATTATCGGTGACGACCTCATCCAGATATGAGTCGGTCGCCCCGCACATCCCACACGCATGTGGCGCATTGATTGCCCGGAATGGATGATCGTCGAAGTCCAGCGACTTCACCCGCGTCCAGGGCGGGATGGCGTAAATGCGTTTTTCCCGCCCGGCACCGAACAACTGCAACGCCGGCATCATATCCATCTTCGGATTGTCAAAAGCCGGGATTGGGCTTGGTGACATCAGGTATCGCTGGTTTACCATGACCGGATAGTCATAACTGATGGAGATCTGTCCGAACCGGGAAATGTCTTCATACAGCTTCACATGCATCAGCCCGTAATCGGCCAGCCCGTGCATTCGCTTCGTTTCCAGCCGGCTGGGTTCCAGGCGAAACAACGGCTCCGGCTGAGGCACCTGATATACGATGATCTGGTCCTCCCGCAGCGCCTTCTCCGGAATACGGTGCCGGGTCTGGATCACCGTTGCGTCGGATGTAACCGTTGTGGTCGCAATACCGGCCGTGCGCGCAAAGAACCGGCGGATCGACACGGCATTCGTGGTATCGTCGGCCCCCTGATCGATCACTTTCAGAACATCATCGGCACCGAGAATGGAAGCGGTGACCTGGATCCCGCCGGTTCCCCAGCCATAGGGCAAGGGCATCTCCCGCGAGCCGAACGGCACCTGATGGCCTGGTATGGCCACTGCCTTCAGCAAGCCGCGACGGATCATCCGCTTGGTCTGCTCGTCCAGATAGGCGAAATTGTAACCTTTCATTCCGCTGTCTCCGCCCGCATCCGCCGCACGTTCTGCAACTCACTCTGGAAATCGACGTAGTGCGGCAGTTTCAGATGTTCAACGAACCCGGTCGCTTCGATATTGTCCGAATGGTAGAGCACGAATTCCACATTCTGTGCCGGTGCGACGACATCTTCGCCGAGTTCCTCGGCGCGCATCGCCCGGTCCACCAGTGCCATCGCCATCGCCTTGCGCTCGCCGAACCCGAACACCAGCCCGTAACCCCGCGTGAACTGCGGCGGCACCGTCTTCGACCCCTTGAACTGGTTGACCATCTGGCACTCGGTAAGAACGATGTCGGCAAAATCGATTGTGAAGCCGAGTTCCGCCGGCTCGATCTCCACCGAAACCTCCCCCATTCGGATTTCGCCGGCGAACGGATGCGACCCGCCATAGCCGCGCTGGGTGGAGTATCCCATGCCCAGCACGAAGCCCTCGTCGCCGCGCGCCAGCGCCTGCAGCCGCACATCGCGATCCGCGGGGAACGAGAGCGGCTCACGCGTCAGATCACCGGGATCATGGTCCGCGACGACATCGCCTTCCAGCAATCCTTCGCCACCCAGGATGTCGGGCACGCGCGGCATATCCGCTGTATCGGCTTCACACGCTGGCGCGCCCGCAACCGCGCCATCTTCCATCAGCGAGAAATCCAGCAGCCGATGGGTATAGTCGTAGGTCGGGCCCAGCACCTGCCCGCCCGGCAGATCCTTGAAGATTGCCGACACGCGACGCTCGATCCGCATCAAGGCGGTCTCCACCGGCCGCGCATGGGCAAATCGCGGCAAGGTGGTGCGATAGGCCCGCAGCAGGAAGGCTGCCTCGATCAGGTCACCCTGCGCCTGCTTGACCGCCAGCGCCGCCAGTTCCCGGTCATACAGCGAGCCTTCCGCCATTACCCGGTCCACCGACCGGCCAAGCTGCTGTTCGATCTGTGCGACCGAGACTGCCGGCACCGCGGGATCGCCGCGCCGCTCCTCCGCCAGCCAGCCATGCGCCGCATCGATCGCCCGCTCGCCACCCTTGACGGCAACGTAAGCCATGTCTCAGCCCTCCGACACGCTGACACTGCGCGGCAGCGCCGTCAGCGCATTCCCTGAACACAAGATCAGATCCACGCCGCGTGGAAACAGCGCGTGATTGCGCTGCCATTCGGAGACAAAGTCCGCCGGCAACCCATCCACGCGCAACGCACTCGGCGACCGTAGTCCCGGCCCCTCCAGCACGAACCGCCGTCCGGAACCCAGCGCGCGCACTTGCAGGATCACGGTTGCCGATGTCTCCGGCATCTCATAGGTTCCGGCCGGCAGTGCCGCGAGATCGGGCAGCGACATTGCCATTACGAATGCGGTTTTGTCCGGCTTTGCCCCTTCCGGCGGTGCCCTGTCCGGCGTTGCCCTGTCCGGCAGCGCCTCATTTGGCGTTGCTCCTGCCGATGATGGCGCTCCGGTATGGAACGCGATCCAAGCCTGCGCGGCCGCCGCATCCGGGTCGAGCCACAGCGGAGTTTCATGATCCACCAGCGTCAGCAGCACAGCCGCGGCCGCATCGCATATCGGCGCCGGAGCAGACACGCCCGCCACCGACATCATCCGTCCCGGATGGGACATCGCATCCAGCACCGCCCGGAAACACGCCTGCGCGCCGGCGACGGGATCGGCAAATCCCGGTGTCAGGTCGGCGCTCATGTCCGCATTGTCTGCATCGCGAAAAACTGCACCTTGGTGGCGGCCGCTTTCCCCGCCCGTGCCTCACGACGCGCTTCCTGATCGCGGGCCAGCGGCACGATTACGCCACGGTCAATCGCGTCCGCCCAGTCGGGATCCTGCATCAACGCATCGCCCCAGGCCGCCAGCAGCGCCCGTTCGTCTTCGCGCCCGGCGACGTAGGCATGCCCCACGAAGCCGCCCGCACTGCGCACCGTGCACCGCGTCACCGTCATTTCCCCCAGATTGAACGCCGCCCCGCCGCCGCCTGCACGTCCCCGCACCATCACCAGCCCACAATCCGGCCCGCGCACGACGGTATAGTTGGGCAAACGGCCGCATTCGCCCAGCAGCGTCCGCAACCGCTCCGCTTTGGCTCGCGCCAACACCGCCATCCAGCGGCGTCGCCCAGGGCAGGGGTGGTCGGCGAGACTTGTGTCGTTCATCGAGGGATCCGAACCTTGGCTAGACATCTAGACAAGTAGATACCTGCCCGATTATCGTCAACCACGAACCGGAGCAGGCGTGGATAAAAGATCAATGAACGTCGTCACCAAGGTGGATGACCGCGCGACCTATCCGGTCCACCGCCAGGATGGTGTCGCGCTGTGGCGCCAGATTGCCGGCCAGATCCAGGCCGATATCGCATCCGGCACCTGCAAGCCGGGCACGCGCTTGCCCACCGAGGCCGAACTGTCCGTACGATTCGGCGTCAATCGCCATACCGTGCGTCGAGCGCTGGAAGAACTCAGCCGTGACGGTCTGGTGCGGGTCGAGCAGGGCAGGGGGTCCTTCGTCGCTGAGGACGTCCTGGACTACAACGTCGAGGCCCGCACGCGTTTTTCAGAATGGATCCGCAAGCACAACAAGGAGCCGTCCGGCATCGTCCGCCAGTTACGCGAGATCCCGGCTGACCGCCGGATTGCAGACGGCCTCGGCATCCGCAGCGGCAGCCGCGTCATCCTGCTGGAACGTCTTGGCTTCGCCGACGATCGCCCGGTGAGCCTGGCCCGTCACTACTTCCCTGCGGTCCGCCTGAAAGGCATGTTCCAAGCGCTACAGGCTACGTCGCGCATTACCGAGGCGCTTCGCGCGGTTGGCGTCGACGACTACCTCCGCCAGCAAACCCGTGTCACCGCCAGGCTTCCTACCCAAACCGAGGCCGATCTTCTGCGCATGCCGCGCAATCGCCCCGTCCTGCTCACCGAGAATATCAACGTCGATCGCGGCGGTACGATCGTCGAATACACCTCCGGTTGCTACCCGACGCCGCGTGTGCAAATTGTATTCGAGCCGTAATAAAGGACTTTCCCCATGCAAATTACAGGCGGAACCGTTCTGCTCGGTTCCGACGGTCTGCAAAAGGCTGACCTCCATCTTCTCGACGGCAGGATCAGCTTCGATGGCGCCACCGCTGGATCACGCTTGGACGCCTCCGGACTGCTGGTCCTTCCCGGCATTGTGGATCTGCACGGTGACGCATTCGAACGGCAATTGCAGCCGCGTCCAGGCGTCAACTTTCCACCGGATCTGGCCCTGCGTGACACCGAATCCCAACTGCTGGCCAATGGCATCACCACTGCCTTTCATGGCGTGACCCTGTCGTGGGAACCCGGTCTGCGCAGCCTGCCGGCCTGGCGCGCCCTGCTGGCCGCATTGTCCGCCGGCACCTGGACCTGCGACATGCGCGTGCATTTGCGGTGGGAGGCCTATAACCTCGATGCGTTGGACACTGCCCTGGCCGACATCGAAGCCGGCCATGTCCACCTGCTGGCGTTCAACGACCACACCGCTTCAATCTTGCGCAAACTGCATGACCCCGTGGAGGGCGCCAAATACGCCGGCCGCGCCGGCATGAAGATGCCCGCGTTCAAGGCCTTGGCCGATCAGGTCAACGCCCGTGCCGACGCTGTTCCCGCCGCGCTCGACCGGATCGCGGCCGCCGCTCGGACCGCCGGGTTGCCGATGGCCAGTCACGATGACGATACGATCATGGTACGCGATCGTTTTCGCAGCCTGGGCGCGCGAATTTGCGAATTTCCGATGGCGGAGGAAGTGGGCGCTGCGGCCCTTGCCGCCGGCGACTTCGTTGCCATGGGCTGCCCCAACGTCGTGCGCGGCGGCTCCCATCTCGGTTGGGCCTCCGCCGCCCATCTCGCCGAGTCCGGGATCTGCCGCGTACTGACCTCGGATTACTATTACCCCGCCATGCTACGTGCCGCGTTCGTGCTGGCGCAGCGGGGGGTGTTGAATCTGGCGCAGGCCTGGGCCCTGATCTCCGAGAATCCTGCCACGGCAGGCGGCCTGACCGACCGTGGCACAATCGCGTCCGGCAAACGCGCCGATCTTGTCGTGGTCAATCCCGAAACCATGCGACCTGTGGCAACGCTTGTCGGCGGCCGCGTGGCGTTTATCAACGCCGCCGGGGCTCAGCGGCTTAACGCGTGATCCCCGGCGTGCCAGCCGGGACGGCATAGAAGTTCATCGTCAGCGACACCGAGGTGTAATACCCCATCAGCGTGATCACGTCGGACACGCCGGGATGTCCCAGCAGGCTGACCGCACGGTCATATAACCCTTGAGAAACGATATGGCCACCGGCGAGACTGGTTGCCATCTCATAAACCGCCTGTTCCCGCGGTTCGGTAAACGATGCCGCCAGCCCGGCCATCATCGCTTCCACCGCATCGGCCGGCAGTCCCACTTCCTTGCCACGCTTTTCATGCGCCGCCGCGGGATAGTCCGATTTCCACCGCGCCGTAATGACGATGACCGCGATTTCCCGCTCCCGCTCGGTCAAGGTGTATTCCCCTGGGGTGAAATGCCGCCCCAACGGATCGGCCGCACGGACCAGCTTTGGGTTGTGAATCCAGACCTTGTACGGTCCTGGCAACCGCCCGCGGGGCCCGTCCATGAGGTAGCTGTATGCCTCCCTCTGCTCCGTCGTCATTTCGTCGAGCGTCAGTTCGGCGTAACGCCCGAACGTTGCTTTGTCGCTCATGCTCGCCCCCTGTTCACAGCCTGCTCAGCACCCCGTCACGGAACCGGCGCATGTTGTCCAATGTCCCGTCCAGGCTCTGCGCCGAACCATAACCGAATAGCCGCACATCCACGGCCTGGACCCCCAGCGCTTCCAGCGCCTGCAGATCCGACACCCAATCGGCATCGCTTCCGGTAAACATCTCCGCCTCGCCCTCGATCGATCCCCTGGATTTTACCCCCGGACCCGACAGCACCCGCAGCGCCACAGCCACTTCCGCCGGATCGCGCCCCGCCTTTTCGGCGAAGCCACGAAACCGGCTGAGCCCGGCTTTAAACCGACTGACGGTGTTCATCGGAAATTGCGGATTAGTCCCGACCGGATACCAACCGTGAGCGTATCGAACCGTCCGGCGCAGCGCCGGCGCGCTCTCTCCGCCGACCCAGATCGCGATCGGCGCCTGCACGGGCTTCGGAGCAAAGACCACGTCGTCAAACGCCACATACTTGCCGGTGAACTTTGGCAGGTCCGCTGTCCAAAGCTCACGGCACACATCCATCCACTCGTCGGTCACCGCCCCGCGGTCGTCAAATGAAGCTGCCCCGATTGCCTCGAACTCCTCCCGGCACCACCCTACGCCAATCCCCAGCGTCAGCCGCCCCTTGGACAGGAAATCGATGGTGGACAGCAGCTTTGCCGTCAGCACCGCCGGCCGATGCGGCACCACCATGACGGACAACACGAACCGCAGCCGCTTCGTCAGTGCCGCGATAAAGGCCGTCGTCGCCAGTTGTTCCAACCATCCCGCCTGCACCCCAGCCGGAAACTCTCCGGTATCCGTATAGGGATATTTCGAATCGAGATGACGCGGCACCATGATGTGGTCGCTGATGGTGACGTAGTCGAAGCCCAGTGTCTCACCTTCGGTGATGATCCGGGTCAGGCTGTCTGGTTCGATCAGCGGCCCCGATGTCGGGGCGTTGAATCCAATCTGCATGGCGGCCTCCCTAATGATTTTGTGCCATAGGACCAGCAGAACAGGAGGCTGGTCAAATGACCGCGCGTCGCGCCATCCCATGCGCGAGCTCCGTGTCGGGCTGCTGTCACTGGCCGGGTGCCGATCTGGAACAGCCGGTCTGGCTCGGGTCCAATCTGCCTGGTGGCGAAGTAAAAGCTACCAGGCCTTGCGGAATGTCAGGTTGATACGTTGCCGCCCCACGACAGGGTGGATGCCGTCGACGACCTGCGCCACCCCATGAAATGCCAATCGCGACGGGCCGCCCCATACCACAACGTCGCCATGCTCCAGCGGCACGCGCAAAGCCCGGTCTACCCGCCGCATGCCGCCGAACAGGAATACTGCCGGTAGCCCTAGAGAAACAGAAACGATCGGTGCGCTGAAATCGCGTTCATTGCGATCCTGGTGCAGTGATAAGCGGCTGCCTGGCTCATAGCGGTTGATCAGGCATGCATCCGCCACGAAACCCGCGAATCCGGCCCGTGCCGCCGCCCGACCAGCCAGATCGGCGAATACCGCGGGTATGCGAGGCCACCGCCGGCCAGTCTGCGGATCCACCGCATCGTATCGATACCCTGTCCGGTCCGACACCCAGCCGGCGTCCCCGCAGTTCGTCATCGCCACCGACATCCGGTACCCGCCGGGCGTTATCAGGTGCCGGAAAGGTGCGGCCGCCACCACGTCCTGCAACGCCGCCAGCACCTCATCTTCGGTGCTGAGCGCGGCGCCCGCCAGCAGCATCGCCCCGTCAGCCAACTCCCTGTCACCCGAAAACAGATCAGCCATGACCCTCACCAAGTCGCAAACCCATCATTGCCGTTTTCAACAAGCGCGGATGCATGGCAAGCGGCGGAATACCGTCAGCGCCAGGTTCGATGGCTTTGGAAGCCTACGCTGCCCTGACCACCAGCGCCGCTCGCGGCGCCGTCCGCGACATCGCGTCAGTGCGCCGCCGCCGAGGACGCCCCGCGTCGGTGGGCGATAGCCTGGTGCCGCGGCTGTCGTGCTTTGAACGTAACGGTTTCGTGCCGCACCAATGGGTCGAACCTTGTCGACCCGTTAAAGCCGGCCGAGTGATCGGCCGGCTTTAACATCGGCATTGCGTGCCACTGTCCATCCGACGACAAGCGCCGGCCCGAGCCTGTGGTCATGCTTGCGGGCCTAGATGCTTAAAGCCGCCCGATCCAATGCCGCAGTTCTAATACCCTTGGTAATAGGGTCGCGGCTGGTAATACACAGGCGGTGGCGGAGCGTAGTAGACCGGCGGTGGCGCATAATACGCTGGCGGCGGCGCATAATAGACGGGTGGTGGGGGTGTGTACGCCTGGGACGCTATCACACCGCCAATCACCGCTGCAGCGCCCAGGCCCAGAACGGCGCCTGCCACGCCGGGTCCGCGGTCATAGCCACGCCACCCGCCGCCATGCCATCCGCCACCGCCGCCGTGCCAACCGCCGCCGCCGCCGTGCCAGCCGCCGCCACCATGGCCGCGCCAGTCAGCGTGAGCCGCCGGTGCGGCCAGCAGCCCCGCGGCGATAGGTGCCACGATCAGCAGGGCCTTCAAGCGCATCATCGCCTTCACTCCTTTACGTTCACGCGTTGATCAGACCTGAACCTGGGCGCTCAACGTGACCGGATTGCGGCAAGACAGCGTTGCTTCAGTGAATTTTTACCACCGTTGCTCGATGGTATCAGCGTGATGTATTGGCTGGCGCGTCGAGCGGCCAAAGGGCCCGGTGCCACCGTATGCCGATCGTCGCTGTCAGCAGCAGCCCGGTCATGCAATAGGCCGACGCCGTTGCCGCGAAGCCAAAGCGCTCGATCAACCAGCCGGCCGCCAGCAAGCCGAGGGGCAACCCATAGATCGCCAGCATCCGCACACCCATCACCCGGCCGCGAAACTTTGCCCCGGCGCCATGCAGCAGCATCACCGCCATCGGAACCATGCACAGGCTTTGGGCGAACCCGGCCAGCACCAGGCTGATCCGCCCGCCGACAATGCCCGGCACATGCACAAACCCCAGCAGCATCATGTACCAAATCAACGTGTAGACGATCATCATCCGCCCCGGCCGGATTGCCCTTCCCACGAAACTGATGGCGATGGATCCCGCCAGCGCGCCCACCGCGAAGCTTGCCACCAGTGATCCCAGGCCGGTTTGACCGACGTGATAGATCTCGCTCGCCACATACGGCAGCAATCCAAGCGTGAGCGGGAACGCCGTCATGTTCACCAGAAACGCCAGCCACATCGCCGCCAGCGAAGCCGGCGTATCCCAGACGTAGACCAGCCCCTCCCGCAGATCCCGCCAAAAAGACAGCCGCGCCAGCTCATTCGCCGTGCGCACCGCCCCGACCCCCAAGGTCAATGTGAAACCAGCTCCGTAACACACTGTAATTACAGCATAGGCCGGACCCATTCCCAGCAGCGCGACCAATCCCGCACCCGCCAGTGCGCCCACCACCCGAGCTGAATCTGCTGTTGTCCGCGCCACCCCCATCGCTGCCATCAGCCGGTCGCTGGGCATTGTTTCCGCCACCAATGCGTTGCGCATCGCCAGGTCCGAAGGCCGGATCAGACCCGCCACGCCCGCGATCACCAGCACCAGCACCGGCGTCAGCACATCCAGCACCGCCAGTGTGGTCATCAATCCCGACAGCGACGTGTAGATCAACCGCATCGTGCACAGGACATTGCGGTGCCCCAGCCTGTCGCCGGCCAGCCCGAACATCGGTGCGATCAGTGTCCCGACATATTGCAGCGACCCGTAGACGGTCAGCAGCAGCACCGATCCTGTGGCGGTCAGGATATACCAGCCGAGGATGATCCCCTCCATCTCGCTGCCCCAGGAGGTCAGCAGGTCGGCGGGAAACTGAAACCGGAAACTGCGCACCGCGAACGGGGCGAGAATGGCGGATCGGCTGTTGCGGCCTTGTTGCTTCACTCTGTCGACATGCCCGGATCGTTCAGCCCTGGCAACCCCGGCGGCCGCGTGACAGCACCTGGCGCCGCAACCGTCCCGGCTTTACCGGAACGGGATCGCATACATCAGCCCGCCACTGGTCCAAAGAGCGTTCGGGCCGCGGTCGAGTTTCAGCGAGCTGGCTTTCCCAACGTTGCGCTCGAACGATTCGTCATAGTTGCCGACCTGCTTGATGATCGCCAACCCAAACCCGTTATCCACCCCCAGCAGCTTGCCGAAATCCCCCGACTTGCCCAGCAGCCGCTGCACCGTGGGATTGATACTCTCAGCCGCCATCTGTTCCGCATTGGCCGACGTGACCCCCAGTTCCTCCGCCTCCAACATCGCCATCATCGACCACCGCACCACATCCAACCACTGGTCGTCAGCCCGCCGCACCATCGGCCCTAACGGCTCCTTGCTGATCCGATCCGGTAAAATAACGAAATCGTCAGGGTTCGGCACCCCCGCCCCACGGATCGACGCCAGGTTGGAACTGTCCGAAGACGCTGCGTCGCACCGCCCCGACAGCATGGTTTTGATCAGCACGTCTGTGGTGTCCAGCAGCACGATATGGAATTCGATATCATGCTGTTTCATCCAGTCGGCGAGGTTCAGCTCATGGGTCGACCCCTGCAGCATGCAGATCGTCCCACCTGCCAGATCCGCCAAATGCGAGACTTTGGCGTCCTTACGCACCAGGAATCCCTGCCCGTCGTAGAAGTTCACCATCACCATCCGCAACCCGATTGTCACATCCCGCAGGAAGGTAAACGTCGTGTTGCGCGACAGGATATCGATTTCGCCCGACTGCAGCGCGGCAAACCGGCTGGTTGCGGTCGTCGGCACAAAGCGCACCTTCTCCGCGTCGCCGAACACCGCCGCCGCCACCGCCCTGCATGCATCCACATCCAGCCCGCGCCACACCCCTTTGCTGTCCGGCATCGAGAACCCACCGAGGCCGATGTTCACGCCGCAGGCAACGTATCCCTTCTGCCGCACCGTATCCAACGTGCCGGCTTCAGCCGTCCCACCGGCTACCAGCATGGCGGCCAAGAGCAGATATTTCAGCATGAGCGCCCCCCGGGCCATTGCAGCCTGCATGGTTGCTGATCGGGCAGCAGAAACCAAGAGCCCGATGGAGTGCGGCCGATCACGGCCACGCTCGGGTCGGGCCCATGTAAAGGCATCGTCCGCGCGCTATGGGACAAAATGACCCGATGTCCCATCCCCGCGCCGTAGTACCCCTATCCCCCTTGCGCCCCACCCGCGATCATCGTGCAACAGCCGCTGATTGTGCCGATGGGCCCGCCGCCCACTCAATTCTGGTAGCTTCGCGAAAATCCTACGGGCCACTATCCCTACGTAACCACCTGCAACGATTTGTGGCGGGAACTCCCCGCGTCGCCACGATGACGGCTCCAGCGCCGCCGGTTAACGCTGCATCTGCATCAACTGATCCATCGGCATCATGTTGTGGTTCAGGTGACCCATGATCCACAACGATCCCGCCAACAACAGGAAGACGATCAGCACCCCGAAGGCCAGCGCCATCACGTTGTTCACGTTGTCCGGCCCGGTCGTGATGTGCAGGAAGAAGACGATATGCACCCCCATCTGCGCGATCGCCAAAACCACCAGCGCGATCGGGATGCTTGGCCCCCACACCAGTGTGGTGCGTGCGATAAAGAATGACACGCCGGTCAACAGCAGCGCCAGGCCCAGACCCACGACATAGCCGGCAACGCTCTCGCTATGACCCCCGCTGTCGCGATGTTCTTCACCCGGGGCGGTGTCATCGGCATGACTCATGATGCCACTCCCATCAGATAAACGACCGTGAACAATGCCACCCAGATAATATCCAAGGCGTGCCAGAACAGGCTGAAACACAACATCCGCCGCAGGATGTCCGGCCGGTAGCCCTTGGCGAACACCTGCGCCATCATCGTCAGCAGCCACAGCAGCCCGCAGGTTACGTGCAGTCCGTGACAACCAACCAGCGTAAAGAACGCGGTCAGGAAGGCGCTGCGTGTCGGTCCCGCCCCCTGAGCCACCAACCCTGCGAACTCGCGGATCTCAAGCGCCAGGAATGCCGCGCCCAATACAAAGGTTACTGCCATCGCGCCCTGGAACCAGATGGTGTTGTGCCGTTGCGCGCCGATACTTGCCAGCCCGCAGGTAAAACTCGACAGCAGCAGGCAGGCCGTTTCCAGCTCGACATTGCCGATATCAAACAGGTCCCGCGGTCCGGGCCCGCCCGCCAGTCCTCCGGACAACACCGCATAGCTGGCAAAGAATGCCGAGAACATGATGATGTCGCTCAGCAGGAAGATCCAGAACCCGTACCCGACGATGATGCGCTTGGAGGGTAGATCGCGCTCGCCATGTTCCGCCGTTGGCTGGCGGTCGCCGCCGCCATGGCCAAGCCGGTTGGGATCAGCCGGATCAACCGCCCCCTGAAAAGCGCTCACGACGGCACCGCGAGGCTGGCCAAAGCGTCACTGCGGGCCCGCCGGTTCGCTCGGTCGATCTTTGCGACTTCCTCCGCCGGGATGACGTATTCGTCCTCATCCCGCCAGGCGAACACCACGAACGTTGCGAATGCGCCCAGCACGGAAACCCCCACCAGCCACCAGATATGCCAGATCAGGGCGAACCCCATGAATGAGGCGAAGAAGGCGCAGACAAAACCGGTCGGACTGTTTCGCGGCATCTCGATCTCGATATAATCAGGTTCGTCACGAAGCCGAGCCTGCCGGATCGCCCGCTGCTTGATGCCCCAGTATGCTTCCTCCCCTTCGATCCGCGGCAGCACGGCAAAGTTGAACGCCGGCGGTGGCGACGGCAGGGACCATTCCAGTGAACGTCCATTCCAAGGGTCGCCCGTCAGGTCGCGCAGTTCATCGCGGCGGCGGATGCTGACCACGAGTTGTGCGATCTGCAGGATGATCCCGGCCAGGATCAACAGCGCCCCAAACGCCGCAACCATCAGCCAGGGCTGCCAGGCCGTCACCTCGTAATGTTGCATTCGCCGGGTCATCCCCATCAGTCCCAGCACATACAGTGGCATGAACGCGACGTAGAAGCCGACGATCCAGAACCAGAACGACGCCTTGCCCAACCCATCGTGCAGCCGGAAGCCGAATGCCTTAGGAAACCAATAATTGTATCCCGCGAAAGCACCGAACAGCACGCCGCCGATAATTACGTTATGAAAATGCGCTACCAGAAAAACGCTGTTGTGCAGCACGAAATCGGCCGGAGGCACCGCCAGCAGCACCCCGGTCATGCCGCCGATCACGAACGTCACCATGAAGCCGATGGCCCATAACATGGGCGTGGAATAGACGACCCGGCCGCCATACATGGTGAACAGCCAGTTGAACACCTTCACCCCGGTCGGAACCGCGATGATCATCGACAGGATGCCGAAGATCGCGTTCACGTCAGCCCCGGCGCCCATCGTGAAGAAGTGGTGTAGCCACACCGTGAACGACAGGATGAAAATGACCATCGTCGCCATCACCATCGACCGGTAGCCGAACAACGGCTTGCGTGAGAACGTCGACACGACCTCGGAAAATACCCCGAACGCCGGCAGGATCAGGATGTAGACTTCCGGATGGCCCCACGCCCAGATCAGGTTCATGAACATCATCATGTTGCCGCCGGCTTCGTTGGTAAAGAAATGGAAGCCCAGATATCGGTCGAGCAGCAGCATCGCCAAAGTCGCGGTCAGGATCGGAAACGCCGCGACGATCAGAAGGTTGGACGCCAGTGCCGTCCAGCAGAACATCGGCATCCGCATATACGTCATGCCGGGCGCATGCATCTTCAGGATTGTCGTCACCAGGTTCACCCCCGACAACAACGTCCCCACACCCGAGATCTGCAGCGACCACAAATAATAGTCGACCCCCACGCCGGGCGAATATGCGAGCTCGGACAATGGTGGATATGGCAGCCATCCGGTCTTGGAGAACTCGCCGACCACCAGCGAAATGTTCACCAGCAGCGCCCCGGTCGCCGTCAGCCAGAAACCCACCGAGTTCAATGTCGGAAACGCAACGTCGCGCACACCCAGTTGCAGCGGCAGGACGAAGTTCATCAGTCCGATGACGAATGGCATGGCAACGAAGAAGATCATCAGCGTGCCATGTGCCGAGAAGATCTGGTTGAAATGTTCCGGCGGTAAATAGCCGTTGGAGTTCAATGCGATTGCCTGTTGCGACCGCATCATGATCGCGTCGCTGAAGCCGCGCAGCAGCATCACCATCGCGAGAAACACGTACATGATGCCGATCCGCTTGTGATCGACACTGGTGATCCACTCCCGCCAGAGATAGGGGATCCAGCCTTTGATCGTGATCCAGATCAGGACGCCGAGCAGGATCACGCCAACCGCGGCAGCCGCGATCAGCGGGATTGGCTGGTCCAACGGGATGGCCGCCCATGTCAGCTTGCCCAACATGTTAGAACTCCGTCTGCGGGGATGAACTGCCGGGATTGCTAGGCTTCAGCCGAGGTCCCGGCCCAGGCGGCAATTTTTGCGTAACGATCGCCTCGAACAACCCGGGTTCAACCGCCCGGTATGTGTAGGGGTGTGGCGTTGTCCCCTGTTTCGACAATTCCCTGTAGCCTGAACCATCCAAGGTAGGGCCGTTGGCACGCACCTGTTCGGTCCAGGCGTTGAATGCATCGGTCGACACCGCGCGCACATCGAAGTGCATGTCGGGAAACCCGTCGCCGCTGATCATTGTCGACCGGCCGCGAAACACGCCGGGTGTATCGGCCATCAGGTTCAAACGCGTGGCCATCCCGTTCATCGTGTAGATCATGCTGCCAAGCTGCGGCACGAAGAACGCATTCATCACGCTGGCAGACGTTAGCGCGAAATGCACCGGCGTGCCCGCCGGAACGACAAGCTCATTGACGCTGGCAACACCTTGGTGTGGGTAGATGAACAGCCACTTCCAGTCGAGCGACACAACCTGCACGTCCAGCGGCGGCGTCTTCGAATCCAGCGGGACCGCGGGATCGAGTTGGTGCGATCCAACCCACGCCACGCCGCCCAGCAAGGTAATCGTCAGCAGTGGAATGAACCAAATAATGAACTCAAGTTGTCCCGAATACTCGAAATCCGGCAAATAATTCGCCCGCGTGTTGGATGCGCGGTACCACCAGCCGAAGGCCGCCGTCGCAAGGATCACCGGGATCACGATGGCGAGCATAATCGCCAGGGAATCGAGCAGGATTGTCTTCTCGGCCGCCCCCACCGGGCCCGCCGGGTCCAGCACCCCCGATTTGCAACCGCTCAGCAGGATCGGCGCCATCAGCGCCAATCGCGTGGCCGTCGCGGCTAGCCGTTTCCTGCACGCTTCGCCCGACCCGGCATCCCTCGGTTTGGCGTCACCGCGCCTGGCCGCGCCTCGGTTGGCGTTCCCTGGTCGCGCGTCCCCTGACCTGGCATCCATCAAAACATCCTCGCCCCGATCACTGCCCATCCTAATGGGCATAACGGGTTCCCCCGCTACCTTATTTGCGGTCAAGCCTTCGCTACTGGCCAGTGGGAGGCCGCTGATTGGACTGATTTGCCCCGTTGACTCACCCGGTCCACTTCGTCAGTTTCCGCTGCGCCAGGGCAGATCAAAATCAACCGAATGGGGGGCGAATGGAGGGCTGCGGCCGCATAGGCACGACTCACGAGGCTCGCGCGTGACCAACCTGCTTGAAGCTAGGGGTTTGCATGCCGCCTATGGCGAGACCAAAGTTCTCCACGGCATTGACTTCGCAGTGCGCCAAGGCGGCGTGACGGCGCTTCTAGGCGCCAATGGCGCCGGCAAGACCACCACGTTGCGCGCCATCTGCGGCCTGGTCCGTACCCAGGGGGAGATTACCCTCGGCGGCAAACGTATCGCGTCCATGGCGACTGAAGACATCGTGCGTCTTGGCGTCGCACAGGTTCCCGAAGGCCGCGGCACTTTCATGGAACTCACGGTCGAGGAGAACATGCGCCTCGGCGCCTACACCCGCCCAGCGCGCGAAGCTACCGCTGATTTCGAGCATATGTTCGATTACTTTCCCCGCTTGAAGGAGCGCTACAAGCAGCAGGCGGGCACGCTGTCAGGCGGCGAGCAGCAGATGCTTGCCATCGCCCGCGCGCTGCTGCTGCGCCCGAAACTGCTGCTGCTGGACGAACCGTCCTTCGGTCTTGCGCCACTGATCGTGCAGGAAATCTTTCGCATCCTCGGCCGTATCAAGCAGGACGCCGGTGTCAGCATCCTGTTGGTGGAGCAGAACGCGGCGATTGCGTTGGAATTCTCCGAAAACGCCTACGTGCTGGAGACCGGCCGCATCGTCATGGCCGGCTCGTCTGAGGAAATCAAACAGGACGAGGGCATTCGCCGCTCGTATCTTGGATATTAAAGGCGGTACGGATGTTAGCGGGCGTTCTCCATCAGGTCATGTCGGGTATCGCAACAGGCGGCATCTACGCCTCCGTCGCGCTGGCCCTGGTGATGATCTATCAGGCCACGCATCATGTGAATTTCGCCCAAGGCGAGATGGCGACCTTCTCCACCTACATTGCCCTGTCGTTTATCAATTGGGGCTTCCCCTACTGGGTCGCCCTCGGGTTCGCCGTTGTCCTGTCGTTTGCGATCGGCGTCGCCATCGAGCGTATCCTGATGCGCCCCCTGGCCAATGCCCCCATCCTGGCCTCTGTCGGCGTGTTCGTCGGCCTGTTGCTGATCATTAACAGCCTCAGTGGCTGGTTCTTCGACTTCACGATCAAGCAGTTTCCCAGCCCGTTCCCTGATCACCCCATGCTCGGCGGCTATCTTTCGGGCCACGAACTGGGCGCCACCGCCGTCACGCTGATCGTGCTGATCGCCGTCTATTTGTTCTTTCGCCACACCCGCCTCGGTCTTGCGATGCGCGGCGCGGCCTTCAACGCGACCTCCTCCCGCCTCGTCGGTGTCCGCGTCGGCTGGATGCTCGCCCTTGGCTGGGGCCTTGCCGCAGCGATCGGTGCCATTGCCGGCTGCATGGTCGCCCCGATCGTCTTCCTCGACCCCAATATGATGGCCGGCATTCTGCTCTACGCGTTTGCCGGTGCGCTGCTTGGCGGCATCGACAGTCCGCTGGGTGCCGTCCTCGGCGGCTTCGCAGTCGGTGTGATCGAGAATCTGGGCGGCGCCTACCTCGTCGGCACGGAACTGAAGCTGACCTTGGCACTGGTCATCATCGTCGCGGTGCTGACCATCAAACCCACCGGCCTGATGGGCCGCAAAGTGACGAGCCGGGTATGACCAGCATGCGCACCGCGTGGCTGATCGCACTTCTCGTGCTGCTGGCGGTGATCGTGCCGGTCGCCCGCTTCAGCGACTATCACCTGTTCCAGCTCACCATGGTGGTTGTCTATGCAATCGCCATCCTTGGCCTTTCCCTGCTGATCGGCTTCAACGGCCAGATTTCCCTGGGTCATGGCGCCTTTTATGCAATTGGCGCCTACACGACGGCGATCCTGATGACGACATGGGACATGCCGTACTGGATGACCCTGCCATTCTCAGCCATTGTTTGCGCCTGCGTCGGCTTCCTTCTTGGCCTGCCAGCCCTGCGCCTCGGCGGCCTATACCTCGCGCTGACCACCTTCGCCCTTGCCGTCTCCATTCCGCAGATCCTCAAATACAAGGCGATCGAGAACTGGACCGGCGGCGTCCAGGGCCTAGTCATCGACAAACCGGAAGCGCCCTTCGGTCTGCCGCTGTCCCCCGACCAGTGGCTCTACACCTTTACGGCCGCGGTGGCGGTTATCCTCTACATCGTGGCCTGGAACATCGTTCGTGGCCGCATTGGACGGGCGATGATGGCGATCCGCGACCATGCCATGGCCGCCGAGGCAATGGGCATCAACCAGCCCATCATCAAGACCAGCACCTTTGCCATGAGTGCGATGTATACCGGGCTTGCCGGGTCCCTCGGCGCCATTGCGGTGCAGTTCGTCGCACCAGCCGGTTGCGCCTGACAGCTTCAGTGTCACGGTCTCGATTTTCCTCTTCGTCGGCCTCATCGTCGGCGGTGTTTCCTCCATCGGCGGCACCCTGATCGGGGCGGCCTTCATCGAGTTCATTCCGAACTTCGCCGACAAGCTGTCCAAGGCAGCACCGGGCGCTGTTTATGGGGTGATCCTGATCGCTGTGATGTTCCTGATGCCGTCCGGGGCAGGGGGCTTCCTGCGCCAGATGTGGCGCAAACTGGTCCGCTCCCGCTAACGGATACAAGCCCGAGGCGCTTGCCCGACCTCCGGCACGGCTTGTAAGCACAGGGCCTTTCCCCGGCCATCCTATGCCTCCGCCAACTGGACAAGCGTCGGTGCCGATTGTACGTCTCACTGAATAGGAGAGGATACGTCGCAATGACGACAGCAACCCGCCGCGGCGTCATCGCAGGCGCAGCTGCCACTGTTTCGTTTGCCGGCAGAGCGCGCGCGGCGGTGCCCGTTCGCCTCGGCATCCTCACCGACATGAGTGGCCCGTATTCCGAAGACGCCGGTCCTGGTTCGGTCGTTGCCGCGCAGTTGGCGATCGAGGATTTCGCGAAACTGCATCCTGAGCTGAAAGTCGAGTTGCTGACCGCCGATGCCGGCACCAAGACCGACACCTATGTCAGCCTGGCAGGTGCCTGGTTCGACCGCGAAGGCGTCGATGCGATCTTCGATATTCCGTTTTCCGCCGGTGCGCTGGCGGTGCGCACCATCGCCGAACAACGCAACAAGGTGCTGATGCTGACCGGTCCCGCCACGTCGGACCTCACCGGCAAGGCGTGCGGTCCAAACCATGTTCACTGGGTCTATGATTCCTGGTCATTCGCCAGTTCGACCGCACGCGCGATGGTGCAGCGTGGCGGCGATAGCTGGTACTTTATCCAGGCCGATTATGCGATGGGCGCTTCGCTTACCAACGACGCCAGCGCCATGGTCCAGAAACTCGGCGGCAAGGTGCTCGGCGTTTCCCGCCATCCGTTTCCGGGAACCACGGATTTCTCATCTTATCTTGTGCAGGCCCAAGCCAGCGGCGCCAAAGTCCTCGGACTGACAAATGCCGGCGCCGACGCCGGCAATACCATCAAGCAGGCTGCGGAGTTTGGCCTGACCAACAACGGGATGAAGATCGCCGCCACGCTGTTCCACATTCCCCAGGTTCACGCCATCGGCCTTCCCGCCGCCAAGGGCTTGATCCTGACCGACTGCTACTACTGGGATCGCAACGACCAATCGCGCGCCTTCGGCAAACGCTTTGCCGCCCAGATGCGCGGCTTCATGCCGGCCTCTACCCAGGCCGGGGTCTACTCAGCCGTTATCCATTACCTGAAGACAGCTGTTGCCATGGGCCCCGATGCCGTCAAGGCCGATGGCCGAGCGACGATAGCCCGCATGAAGCAAATCCCGACGGATGATCCGATCTTTGGCAAGGGTCGCATCCGGCAGGATGGTCGCAAGATCCACGACATGTTTCTGTTCCAGGTCAAGGACCCTTCAGATTCGAAATATCCGTGGGACTACTACCGCCAGCTTGCCGATACCCCGGCCGAACAGGCCTTTCGCCCCGAATCGGACGGCGGCTGCGGGCTGGTAAAATCATGAAGATCGGTGTCTTCGATCATATGGATCGTGGACTGGCGCCACTCGATCGTTTCTTCGAGGAGCGTCTGGAACTTGTCGAGGCCTATGACCGCGCCGGTTTCTACGGCTATCACGTCGCCGAACATCACGCCACACCACTTGGTGTTGCCCCATCGCCTGGTGTCTGGCTGGCTGCCATCGCCCAGCGCACCAAACAACTTCGCTTCGGGCCCCTGGTCTATCTTCTGCCGCTGTATCATCCGATCAAGCTGCTGGAAGAGATCTGCATGCTCGACCAGATGAGCGGCGGCCGCCTCATGCTGGGCGTCGGCCGCGGTATTTCCCCGATTGAACTGCGCTACTACGGTTTGAACCCGGATGAGACGCCCGCGATGTATGCCGAGGCGCTGGAAGTCATCCTCCGTGGCATGACCCGTCCTCGCCTGAACTTCGAGGGCAAATTCTACACCTATCGCGACGTCCCGATGGAAATGACGCCGCTTCAGACGCCATATCCTCCGCTGTGGTACGGCCTTGGACGAGCGGAAGCGATTCCCTGGGCGGCGGCGCACAAGGTGAATGTTGTTGGTAACCTGCCCGGCGCGGGCATGCGCACGCTGACGACTGCCTATCGCGCCGAGTGGGAGCGGATAGGGAACGACCCTGCCAACCTGCCGCTGATGGGTGTCGGCCGCCATGTCGTCGTTGCCCAGACCGAAAAGGAAGCCCTGGAGATTGCCCGCCGTGGCTACGACAAATGGCGCGCCAGTTTCCTGAAATTGTGGCTGGAGCACGACATGATGCCGGTCGCCCACGCCATTTTCCCGGAGCGCTTCGAAGACGCTGAGGCCCAGGGCCGTGCCATCGCAGGCACGCCCGACAAGGTTCGCGACTTCCTGCAGCAGACGGTCGACGACGCCGGGCTGAACTACCTGCTCTGCCGCTTTGCCTTCGGCGACATCACCGGCGAGGAAGCGCTGAACTCGATCGATCTGTTTACCCGGCACGTGATGCCCGACATCACCGCTCATTAGGAAACCACTCGGCCATGACTGGGGAATACGAACTCTTTGCGCTTCGCTACGCCACCCGAAAGGCAAATCGCCACGAGCACTTCATCGGTGGCGACCCGCATGACGGGCCCATGCCGATGGACTATTTTGTGTGGCTGGCCCGCAACCAGGACCGCGCCGTAGTCATCGACATCGGCTTTACCGCCGAAAGTGGCGGCAAGCGCGGCCGCACACTGGAACGCGATCCAATCGATTCGTTGGCCCTGCTGGGCGTTGACCCCGCAACGGTTGAGGACGTCATCCTCACGCACATGCACTACGACCACGTCGGCAACTTCCACAAGTTTCCCAAGGCTCGGTTTCACCTGCAGGAACCGGAGATCCATTACGCCGTCGGACGCTACATGCGCCACAAGCAGCTGGCGAGAAGCTTCGAGGCCGACGACGTGTGCGGCATTGTCCGGCTCAATTTCGACGGTCGGGTGACTTATCACAATGGCCCCGCCGACGTGTTGCCGGGCATTTCCATCGTGCCGACCGGTGGCCATTCCGCCGGTCTGCAGTTCGTCAAGGTGAACACCAGACGCGGCGTCGTCGTACTCGCTTCCGACGTCACCCATTTCTATGAGAACATGGAAACCTATCGTCCGTTTACCACTGCGCTGCATATCGGTGAGATGTTGGACGCGTTCGATACATTACGCGCCCATGCCGCGGCGCCGGAGCTGATCGTTCCCGGCCACGATCCCCTTGTCATGCAGCGCTACCCCGCCCCATCGCCTGAACTTCAGGGCATCGCCGTTCGCCTTGACGTATCGCCCACGAAATAAGGAGCCGCCGCCATGAATGCCGACGAACTGCGTGCTATCCAGGCGCCGATCAAGCAGCAGTACCGCGACAATCCTGATGCCGCCCGCATTCCCGCCCGCGCCGAGGGCAGTCTTGACCCCAACGACATTGCCATCGTCGTCGACGCCTGGCACGGCAAGGTCACTGCCGGGCTGCACAAGGCCGGCGGTGGCACCGGTGAACTGGCTTGTTCCGCCGACATGCTGCTGGAGGCGCTGGTAGGCTGCGCTGGTGTCACGCTTCGCGCCGTAGCCACCGCCATGGGCATTACCATTCGCGGCGGCAAGGTCGTTGCCGAAGGCCTATGGGACGCTCGCGGGACCCTGGGGATAGATCGCGATGCACCGGTCGGGCTGACCGAAATCACGGTAACCTTTGACGTCGACTGCGATGCCGATCCGATGAAGCTGAAACGGATGATCCAGACCACCGAACGTTACTGTGTTATTCTGCAGACCCTGAAGGCTCCGCCGACTATCGCCATGGCAATCGCGTAGACAGCAACGTCACCACGCTTGTTCGGTCACGCTGCATCCAAAGCGGAGCGCAGGATCTTTGCGAAGCTCTCGATCTGCGATGGTTGCTCGAGGAGCGATTCATCGAGCCCCAGCGTTCCTCGGCCGCCGGCTGTCGTGCGCCGAAGCCCGCTGGTGAATACGACCTTGAGGTCGGGACGAACGGTCTTTGCCCGGTCAGCCAGGTCGGGGCCATTTGTTCCGGTTGGCCCAACATCGGTGAACAGCAGACGTACGCTGGGATTCTCATCCAGTAGCACAATCGCACTGCCGGCATCGGCTGCCTCCAGCACGCTGTAGCCGAGCTGGCGGGCTGCGATGCTGCTGCAGGTGCGAATATCGTCGTTGTCACCGACAACCAGGATCGTTTCATCGCCCCGCGGCAATGGGCCATGTTGATCGCCGGTCTCAATCGCATCGGCGTTTCGCTCTGCATCCGGGCGGGGGAAATACATCTTTACAGTTGTCCCGTGGCCCATCTCGCTGCGTACATGGACATGGCCGCCCGTTTGGCGAACGAAGCCTTGCACCTGGCTCAGGCCGAGGCCGGTTCCATGATCGGTATCCTTCGTCGTGTAGAACGGCTCGAACGCCCGCTGCAGTACCTCAGGCGTCATGCCGGTTCCGGTATCGCTCACCGCAATGAAGCTATACTGCCCCGGCGTGACGTCGCGATTTACGAAAGTGTAGTCCTCATCCAGCAGGGCATTACCGGTTTCGATGACGATCCTGCCCTCGCCCCGCATGGCATCGCGCGCATTGACCGCAAGGTTGAGCAGGGCGCTTTCGACCTGATTCGCATCGACGCAGGCAGGCCAAAGACCGCTTGCCAGAACGGTTTCGACCGTAATCGAACTGCCCAGCGTTCGCTGCAGCAGTTCCGCCATGCCGCTGACCAGTTGATTGGTGTCCGTCAGCGCCGGTTCGGGCGCCTGCTTGCGCGAAAATGCCATCAGTCGTCGCGTAAGCTCCGCCCCGTGGTCGACCGCATGCCGGATCACGTCAAGGGCGCTCTCACTCCCTTGGTTGAACCGCTCCTGGCGGATTTTCAGCAGTTCCAGGCTGCCGAGAATCGCTGCCAGCATGTTGTTGAAGTCGTGCGCGATCCCCCCCGTCAACTGCCCCACAGCCGCCATCTTCTGCGACTGGGCCAGAGCCGCACGCGCCTGCTCCAGGTCGTGTTCGGTTTGTGTGCATTGGGTGATGTCGCGCGTGATCTTGGCGAAGCCATTCAGTTTGCCTGACTCGGCCCGCAGCGGGTTGATCGTGACATCGGCAAGAAAGCGGCTTCCGTCGCCGCGGACCCGCCAGCCTTCCTCCCGAAAAAATCCCTGGTTCGCAGCCGCTTCGAGGGCTTGCTGCGGTTTGCCGGCCAACTGATCCTGTTCGCTGAAAAAGCAGGCGAAGTGCTGCCCAATGATCTCTTCAGCCTTATATAATGCAATGCGCTGGGCGCCAGCGTTCCATGACGCGACGCAACCCGACGGGTCGATAGTGAACATGGCGCAGTCCTGCACATTCTCGGCAAGGAACTGCAGGGAAGCTTCAGCTTGCCGCAGTCTTTCAGCCAGGCTTTGCGTAACGATCGCCGTATTCGCCGCCCCACGAAACCGCATCGACCTCAACAGGATTCGCTGCTTCGGCAGGACGAACCACATCAATGGGCCGCTCAGTATCAAGACCGCTGCGGCCATGCCCCCCAGCCTATGGTCAAAGTGCCACCGGCCCCCAACGCCCGCGAGTCCGCAGCCCAGGCCGCACAGCGCGAACAGCCAGAACGTCCATCCAAACATCGGTTATTGTCCGTCTATGTCTTAGTGCCGCTTAAAGTGCCGCGCGATTGAGCAAGCTGGAATTACCAACCAGACCCCGTCGCGATGTGCGATGTCGCCCGGCAAAAGGGGCTGCGCGGCAGTCGACAATAGCCATGGGTCGTGCCGCAACTTCCTGACCGGGCAGTGTTTCAACCGGGCGATTCCCTACATTCATCGCGAACGAGTGAAGCATAAACCCGTGACCGTGTCTCCAATTTTCGCGTCAATCCTATTGATTAAGTAACATCGAGACCGGAACAAATTAATTTTTGTAGATTTCCGGAAAGAGCGACGATTATACGCATGGTGGGACCATACCGATAATGGTACCGAAACATATGCGATGACGCCAAAAAACGGTCCTGATGCCTGGGACGCTCAGAACGCGACGATCGTGCGAACTGGATACTGTCCGGATCGTTGTGCAAAATCTAACCCGGCCGAAGCGGCCATGGCATGCTGGTGATGTTCGAATTCACCAACCCTGTGAGGAGGGCGCACACCATGACCAAGCGGCAGGTTAAAGGCGAAGCCGGCGAGATTAAAGCGATCCTGTCGGGGGACGACGATTTCCTCCGCTTGGCGGTCAAAGCTGCGATCCAGGTAGCGCTGGAGGCGGAGATGACGGAGGCATTGTCGGCGGAGCGGAGCGAACGGGTGGACGGGCGTCTCGGTTACCGCAGTGGCTCGTATGCTCGCTCGCTGATCACCCGCGTCGGCAGCATTGAACTGCGTGTGCCGCGCGACCGCGCGGGCTTGTTCTCGACGGAGCTGTTCGAACGCTACCAGCGCTCGGAGCGGGCGTTGGTCAGTGCGCTGGCCGAGATGTATGTCCAGGGTGTCTCGACCCGCAAAGTCAAGACGGTCACGGAGACGCTGTGCGGGCACAGCTTCTCGGCCTCGTCGGTCAGCGAGATGAATAAGACACTGGACGCGGCGCTGACAGCGTTTGCGACGCGGCGGCTGGAGGAGCCGTATCCCTACCTGATCCTGGACGCCCGCTATGAACGTGCGCGCGAAGGCGGGGTGATCGCGAGCCAGGCGGCGCTGATTGCGATCGCGGTCGCTGCCGACGGTCACCGCCAGGTGCTGGCGGTGGACTTGGCCAATCGGGAGATTGGCGGGAGTTCCTGCTCGCGAAAGCGCGGATTGATGGCGTGGAATTCGTGGTCTCGGACGATCACCCTGGTCTGAAGCAGGCGATCCGCGAGGTGCTGGCCGAGGCGGCCTGGCAGCGCTGCTACGAGATGCCCGGAACAAATTAATTTTTGTAGATTTCCGGAAAGAGCGACGATTATAAGCACATGAAATCGCATGGTGGATCAAACGCCGCACCATACCGATAATGGTACCGAAACATGGAGGATGCGCGAGCACAAGAAACAGCAGATGCGAGCAGCGGCATGAGCCAGCGCCCCGCCTGCTCAAGGATGGCGGTGGGGGGAGCCGCCCTCAAGGACGCTGCGCGCCGCCAGCGCGGCAGCCTGCCTGGGACGCTCAGAACGCGACGATCGTGCGAACTGACAGACACAACCGCGAACTGCGACCGGCTATCCGTCCCAGATGCTGCTGGGCATTGGCAGTCCGACAAACGCGGTATCGTCCAGCAACACCGGTGGCGTGATCCCGGCCATGTCGAGCAGCATAAACCACTGCCGGACGTGCTGCCCGCAGTGCCAGGTCGTCCGCTCCATCACCTCATGCAAGGTCTGCGGGCCGTAATAGGTCTGCACCACCTGCCGCCCGCTTTGGTCCGCGTGACCATCCCACCAGGCATTCAGCGCCGCCAGAACATCCTGGCCATACGTCCCAAGTCCGGCGCTCGTGGCCATTTCCTTGGGTGGCCCTTTCGTCAGCAGGTCGTTGGTCAGCATCGCGCCTGCCGAGACCTCCAGCAGACCCTCCGGTATGCGAAACAAGTGATGCCCGAGGGCCAGATAGCTGCGCGGACGGTTCGGGACTTCGGTCGCCAGCACTCCGTCCGGCATTAGCGGCACGATCGCGATCCCGGTTTGCAGGAACAGCCGCAACCGCTCGACCAGTTGCGCCGGTGAAAGCACCGGGCCGGTCGCTTCATTCAAACCAATGAATTTCACAACATGGGCGATATTCTGCGCGAACGTCCACTCATCGCCGCGCGACAAGACCGGAACCGACCGCGCACCCAGCCGTCGAAGTTCGGCCAGTCCGTCAGGGTCGTTCAGAACATTGATGGATTTGAACGCGATCCCACGGACCGCGAGAAACTCTTTGAGTTTCAGGCAGCTTGTTCAGCCAGGCTGCCAGAACACGTTCAGCGTGGTGTCACCCTGCATCGCAATGTCCTCCTGCAACCCCGTTACGCCGATGCCGGCGTGCCGTCAATCGCAACGTCCAGCCAGCCTCGCGCGTCGAAACGTGCCCGATCACCTGCGCGCAGCAAAACGGTTGTGGTGTCGGATTCGATCACCGCCGGACCGGCAACCGCCTGATCCGCCGCCAGCCTTTGAAAATCGAATACCGGTACCTCCGTCCAGCCACCCAGGTAGACCCTGCGTCGCGACTTTGGTTCGGCTTCAACCACAGAAATGTCCGCATCTCCTCGATCCACATGCGGCAGCCGCCCGATCACCGAGAGCCGCGCATTGACCAGCACCACGTCCTGCTCACGCAGCGCATACATATAAAGCCGCTCATGCGCCGCGTGGAACCGCTCCGCCAGATCGGCTGACAGGGTAGGGGATGCCCAATCGACGTCGTCCAACCCAACCGGAATTTCGAACACCTGCTCGCCGTAGCGCATGTCGGCTGACCGCTGCAGCGTCACCTCGCCGTCAAACCACGCCAGCCGCGCCCGCCCCTCATCCGCCATTGCGGCGAACGCTGCCTGCAATCCAGCGCTGTCGATCCCGCCTGATTGTCCCAAGCTGCGACTGAGTTCCACGCGCAGGTCGGTATTCAGCATTCCCCAGGCCGACAGCACGGAGGCGGCCAGCGGCACCGCCACCCGCGCAATTCCCAATTCTGCTGCCACCGCGGTGATATGCAGGCCGGCCGCACCGCCGAACGCCAGCAACGTGAACCCACGCGGATCGACGCCGCGCCGCACCGTCGCCACCCGCACCCCGTCGGCCATCCGGCTGTTGACAACACGATGCACGCCGGCAGCCGCCTCTGCTATGTCGATCCCCAGATCCGCCGCCAGTTTCGCCACCACAACATTCGCGGCATCCAGGTCCAGTCGGCGTCGCCCGCCCAGGAAATTGCCGGCATCCAAGTAACCGAGAACGAGATTGGCGTCAGTGACCGTCGCCCCGGCGCCGCCCCGGCCGTAACATGCAGGCCCCGGAACCGCACCTGCACTTTCCGGCCCCACGGCCAGCAACCCCGACCGGTCCAGCTTGCCGATCGATCCGCCACCGGCCCCCAATGTGACGATGTCCAGGCTCGGCAGCGCGATCCGCGCACCCGCAACGGCCTTGTCCCCGGCCAGCGTCGGCTGCCCACCGCGCACCACCGCGATGTCGGTCGACGTCCCGCCCATGTCGAACCCGATGATATCCGACGCCAGCCCGTCCCGGCTCAATGCAACGCAGGCGGCCACCCCACCTGCCGGTCCCGACAGCGCGGTGCCCGCTGCCAGCCGGGTCGCCTCCTCCACCGAAGCCACCCCGCCATGTGACAGGATCACCAGCAACTCGCCGCCGTAGCCTGCCGCAAGCAGCCGCCCTTGCAGCCTTCCCAGGTAGTTGCGGATCACCGGCCCCACCGCTGCATTGGCGACGGTGGTTGAAAATCTCTCAAACTCCTTGATCTGCGGCAGCACTTCGAATGAGGTGGTGACATAAGCATCAGGCATCCGCTCGCGCACGATCGCCGCTGCGGCCTGCTCATGCGCCGGGTGCCGCCACGCATGCAGGAAGCAGATCGCCACCGCCTGAACATCCGCCGCCTGCAACCGATCGATCGCCGCCGACAGCGAAGCAAGGTCGAGCTCCGTCTCCACCGATCCGTCCGCTCGCACCCGTTCCGTCACCGGCAGCCGGAGATGCCGGGGCACCAGCGGCACCGGCGGGGTCATGCGCAGGTTGTAGCGGTCCGGCTTCAGCCCTTCGCGCATCTCAATGATATCGCGGTGCCCCGCCGTCGTTAGCAGACCGACCGGAGCATACTTGGCTTCCAACAGGGCATTCGTGGCGACGGTCGTGCCATGCACGATCTGCGACGTTGACCGCAGCAGCGCCGCCGCGGTCAGGCCCAGCCGTTCCGCAGCCAGTTCAATCCCTTCCAGCACACCCGTGGACTGATCTGCCGGCGTTGTCGCTGCCTTGGCAATGACGATGCCCTGATCCGGCGCGGAAACCACAATGTCGGTGAAAGTCCCGCCGACATCGATGCCAATCGTGTAGCTCATGCCGGGAAGCTGAACCGGCTGCCGGTGATGTACAGGACATGCATCTTTGTCATTTCGCGCCTTATTTTCTTTGAAGGTTGCCGCCGCCGGTGTGTATGGCTACCCGCCTTGCGGTTCCACTGACGATGCCGTGGTCATTTGCCGCCGGCGCTTCGGTCAGGATCAGCTGCGCTGCACTCATGTCAGCCCTTCCGCCGCATCGGCCACCCGAGCCGCGGGATCGCGCGCCGCGGCGTTTCCCCAGCCTCCGCCGCCGCCGGACAGCACATGGATCACACTGCCGGACGGAACCGGGACGTTGATCTCCTTGCTTTTAAGCTTCCGCGGCGCCGCCCCCGGCGCTAGCAGCGTGTAGTCATGCGGAGCCCCGTCCGCGCCACCGTTGATGCCGCGGGCGCCATGCACCACGCCCTCGCCGGCGGTGTTTGCCATGGTGGTGCCCGCTGCCTCCACCCGCAGCCGCATATCCCCGCCCGTGCCGCCGCGGTACTGCCCATCGCCCGCCGATCCAGATCGGTATTCATGCGTCTCGAACACCAGGGGGAACCGGGTCTCCGCCACTTCGATGCTGCCGAACTTGATCCCGCCCGCCGAGTGCCACTCGCCGATGGTGGAATATCCATCTCCGGCCGCCGACCCGCCGCCACCCGGCCGCGCCTGGAACATGTGCCAGATGAATCGCTGGCCGGTTCGTGGATCCGTGCCGTTCAGCGCGATGCGCAGCCGCCGTCCCCAACCGCCCATCGCCCGGTCGGGACAAGCCTGCGCCAGCGCCACGATGATCGCCTCGATGATCTCGTTGGAGCAGTGGCTGGTACACATCGTCACCGGCGCCCCTTCACGTGCCCAGACGATGGTGCCCTCCTTCAGCTTCACCGTCAGCGGCCGGAACGCACCCTCGTTCTTGGCGATGCCGGGGTCGAGCAGGAATGCATAGGCCATTGCCACTGCAGACTGGGTGTTGGCGTGCGAGGAGTTGATGAACCCGGTCACCTGCGGATCGGACCCGGTCAGGTCAACGGTGACGTCGCTGCCTGTCTTGGTCACCCGCGCCCGAATAACGATGTCGGTCTTGTTAAACCCGTCGTCGTCCAGCACCGCCTCGCCGTCATAGACCCCATCCGCCCAGCCCGAGACGATCTGCCGTGCATAGCGTTCCGCCGCGTCGAGCATCGCATCGACGGACGCCCGCAGCGTGGGCGAGCCGAACTCCTGGATTACGGCAGCCACACGTTGTTCGCCCAGCCGCGCCGCGCCAATCTGCGCTGCCAGGTCGCCGCGGAAATCGCGCGGATGGCGCACATTCAGTGCCAGCATCTCCAGTAGGTCCTCGCGCAGCACCCCATTCTCGGTAAGTCGCATCGGCGGCAGCCGCAGCCCCTCGTGCCAGATCTCGGTCGCCGCCGGGTTGTACGCTCCATGCGTCGCCCCGCCGATATCGGAGTGATGCGCCCGTACCACCGACCAGAACATCAGCGCCGGTCCTGCGAACACCGGGACGAACACCGTCAGGTCAGGCAGATGCGAGCCGCCCCGATACGGATCGTTCAGCAGATACACATCGCCAGGGCAGGGGGTCGGAAACCGCGCCGCTAGCGCCATGGCCGCCCACGGCATAGCACCCACGTGCACCGGGATATGGTCTGCCTGCGCCACCAGCCGACACTGCGCGTCGATCAGCGCGATCGAGAAGTCCCGCGACGAGTTCAGGATCTGCGAGTAGGCGGTCCGCAGCATCGCCTCGCCCATTTCTTCAGCAATGGCATTCAGCCGGTTCTGCAACACGGCGATGGTGATCGGATCTGTCATACGCCGATAGTGACGCATTCCGGTTGACGCGGAAAGCCGGTTCCGCCGCCGGCCATTCGTCATGCCTCGCAGCCCTCGGGGGCACTGGATTATTGTCCGACGTGGTCTCGAAACCGACGCCATTCAGGTTCTATAAACCTCCAATGAGCATAATGATCAGAAGCCGGATATCGACTGCTGTCAGAAGTCTCCTGGCGCCACTGAATGCGGTGTCGCAGAGAATGAGGCGCTTTCCGACGCGGAACGCCATGAGCCCGCCGACGGTGACATGGCCCGGACATGCGGATGCTCCGATCGCGATCAGCTGCCCGAATTGCGCGTCTGAAGTTTCAAAGCCGCCCCTGCTGACGATAGAATTCACCACGTCGCCCGGGTCGCGGAAAACCACCAGCGTGGTGCGTTGCCCGGATTGCGGTTGCCCATTCTATGCCGACCAGATCCCGCCGGATTACGCCGAAGAGGCGATGCTCGAGCGTGGGCGCGTGCCGTTTTATCTGCAACAAGGTGCCGGGCTGTCGCTCATCACACGACCCTTGGCGCGGGTTCGTGCGCCGGCCGGGAGTATCTATGCCGAAATCGGCTGCGGCTTCGGCTTTGGCCTCGACTATGCGCGTCACGCGAGGAAGTGGGTCGGACGCGGAATTGATCCCGGTGGAATATCGGCTCTTGGCCAAAAGCTGCTCGGCGTAACGATCGAGAGCCGCTACCTCGGCGATTCGGAGCCAGCGCTTGCCGGCACATGTGACGTCGTCATGGCGTCCGAAACGATCGAGCATGTCCTGTCACCCAGCCGCTTCGTTGCCGTGCTGCGCAGCATGCTTCGGCCTGGCGGGACCCTGATCCTTACCACGCCCGACGCGGCGGATCTGCGGCCCGACACGCCTCGGGGTGTGTTGATCGGCTTGCTGTCGCCGGGGCTGCACCTGATCTTCCAGACCGAACACAGCCTGCACCGCGTTCTGGCCGAAGCCGGGTTCCACCATATCGTAGTCGAGAAAGACGGCCATTCTCTGGTTGCGTTTGCAAGCGATGAACCTGTGGCGTTGGAACACGACAGCGCCACGCTCAAGGCCGAATATCGCTCCTACCTTGAACGCAGGGCCGTTGACTTTGCATACCAGGACGATTTGTTTCTGGCATTTGCCGGCCGCGCGTTCCAAGAAGCGATGAACGACTCCGAGTTCGATCAGGCCCGTCGCGTTTGCAACAAGATCGAGCAAGGCCTCATCGCCCGGTTTGGAAAAACGCTCGATGAACTCGCCAAGCAGGCAGCCAGGACCAAGACCTTGCCGCTGGAGGATCTGGCAAAGCGCATGCCGCTCAACCTTGGCGGGCTGCTTTATGCCGGCACCATTCTACGCCTGGCGTCGGGCACCGAACGCGTCGAACTGGGTTCGCATTTCCTGAATGCTGCCGCTGCCGCTGACCTCCTCAGGACCGCGCTGGCCGATCTCGCGATGGCGGATGGGATGAGCGAGGAAATCTCCTTGACCGCCCGGGCAGAGGCGGTGCTTTGCGCCGCGGCCGCAGGCGCGGTGGATATCGTGGAGCAGCTGTCTGCCCTTTCCTTTGCGCCCGACGCAGAACATGCCGGAACCAGGCGAGAGGTAATGGCCGAGCGCTGTTTTGTCATGTTGGTCAATGCCGGTCACTACGCTCTGGCGTCGAACGTGTCATGCGCGAGCAAGCTCGACTCCAAGATCTGGGCAGACGCGGATCAGGCCACTCCCCGTTCGGATTCACAGCGAGATGCGCTATTTTGCCTCGCCGTGCTCGACGCGCAGAGCGACGATCTGACGGTCATCGAACGGAGCCGGCGCAGGTTCAACCGCATAAGACAGATGCTCCAAACGCCAGAAGGGCACGGTGGACCCGCCGGTCTGTTCGAGGCGGCGGATCGCGGTGTGGAGGCAGCGGCCGCGCGGCTAGGTCAGGCCGAAGCGGTCCTGGACCCGCCCGCGCCTGATTGAACGGGCATTTACAAGGATGTCAGGAACTGGCGCGGGTCGCGCAGGTGGTGCACGTTGGTCGTAACGAACCGCTCGTGTTCCCGCACGCCGGTCAGTCCAGTCCATTCACCGTAGATCGTCATAGACCCGTCCCACTCCAGACGGATATTGAGCGGACGGGTCACCAGACGTGGGACGGGATCGGATCCCGATGTCTGCGCATCCTGCGGCTGCGCCTGGTGCGGCTGCGCTTGAAGCGGCGGCGCATCGGGCGGCGGCGGCGGTATCAGCAAGACGTCTTCGGCGCGATAGTCCTTCAACTGTTCCGCCAGCCAGGCCCATCCGTCATCGCCAAGAAATTCCGCATCGCGAAAATCGGCGGGGATGTGTTCCACTTCGAATGTATGCCGGATCTCCACCTGCCAGGCTAAACGTTCCTCGTGCAGGTATTTCACCAGACCGGGAATTTCAGCAAGGTTCGAACGGTACGCCATCATGTTATATCGCAGGCGAGGCGGATTTGACCCGGCGCGGATCGCCTCGAGCAGCCGCTCCCAGTTTTTTGCGAATATGCGCCAGCGTGCGCCCTTGCGCATGCGTTGATAGATTTCCGGGTTGAGGCTTTCCACCGAGATGTTGAGGTGGTGCAGACCGCTTTCCGCAAGCGCATCGAAGTAAGCATCGGGCATCGGACGAGCGAGATTGGTCGTGTACATGACCTTTCGTCGCCACTGCAGCGGTATGCGGTCGATAAAGCGCATCAGTTCCGGATGCATGGTCGCTTCGTGCAGACACGACAGCCAGAAATTGCCATCAGTCACATAGGGAATGAGGCGCAGCGCCGAATCGAACGTCGCTTCCGACATGACGCGTGTGTTACGTGTATTGCTGTAGTCGTAGACGCAAAACGGACAGCGCAGATTGCAGTTGTTCACGATGTCCATCGCGACGTGGCTGACCGGCTCGAACGCGGTGGACAGCGAGGGCGCCAGTTCAAGCGGCGCGGCAGCGCCCATGGGGCGAACGAAGACGCGGTCGCGCTCCGCCTCGCTCAACGGCTGCGGAAACAGCACGCGAAAACCGTATTCGGCATCACCAATGGCAAGCTGTTTCAGAACGGGATTGAATTCGTTGGCCAGCCCACTTGTCAGAATCTGGTCGCCGTCCGGGTCGGAGCGGACAACCTCGAACCGCACGCGGTCCAAGGGATCGGAGCGGTTGCGGATCCAGCCAGCCACGTGGTGGACGCTTCGCTCATCGACAAAGCCCTGAAGTTGCGGTGCCAGTTCAAGCGGGATGTCCGAATGGGAGGGACGGACGATCAGCCGGTCGCGTTCATCCGGTTTCAGCGGCGTCGGGAACACGATCCGAAACGCGTGCCGTGCGTCACCCACCGCAAGTTCCTGCAGGACCGAACTGAATTGATCGGCAACCCCGTCGGCGATGACCCGAGGTCCATTGGGTCCGTCCACGGCAACCTCGAAGGCGACACGTTCGGATGGATCGCCAAGATTCCACATCCAGCCCGCCACATGGGTGGTCATGCGTTCATCGAGGTAGCCTTGGATCGGGGATCGGATTGCGGCTGGCAGTTGCATCGCCCCTGGCGACCCGCCCGTTGCGGAGCCACGCCGACGGAGTGAAGCGAACTTCTGGATCAATGAGAGCATGCAATGTGATAGCAGGAATTTTACCGTGTCGTCATCTGCCGTAGCGGGCGGCACAGGGCGGATGCCGACTGCGAAAAGCGTCGTTGATGACCTCGGCTCGCGCCGGTCCGGTCCGCTCGTTGATCGCCGCTTAGCCTCCGAACGGGGATCATCCGACCAGGCCGGCAGCACCAGCCGCCGCTGCGCCCGCCAGGATCAACATCGGATGGATCTTGGTGAACATGAACAGGCACGCGGTCACCGCCACCACCAGCGCCGTCGTCCAGTCCACTGCCGTGGTTTCGATCATCAGCACCGCGCTTGCCAGGATCAATCCCGCCGTTACCGGTTGCAGCCCCGCCTGCAGTGCCCTTCGCCACGGCGCTTCGCGAAAACGATACCACACGCCGCTGACCATCAGCGTAAGTGCCGAAGACGGCAGCGCGATTGCGGCGGTGGCCACCAGCGCCCCCGGGAACCCGGCCACGCGCCAACCGACCAGGCTGACCACCATCATGTTCGGGCCGGGAGCGGCCTGTGCCAAGGCATACAGCGCGGCAAACTCGTGTGCCGACATCCAGTGATGCACATCGACCACCTGACGCTGCATTTCCGGGATGACCGAATTTGCCCCACCGAACGCCAACAATGAGAGCTGCCCGTAGACCATGGCCAGCGCGACCAGCGAGCTCATGCCCGGAACCGCCACAGCACGGCCGTCGAGCCGACCGCCAGCACCGGTAGCGCCATCCCCAAAGGCAGCCGCAGCACAGCGAGTGCCACCAGCGTGAGGCCCGCGATCCCAATCGCAAGCGGCCGCCCGCGCAGCGGCGAGGCAATCTTCCACGCACTCGCCAGCAGATAGGCCGCCGCCGCGGCTGCCAGAGCCAGAAATGCACGCCGCACCGGCGCCAGTCCGGAATACCGGTCGTAGATCGCGCCAAGACCAATGACGATCGCCACCGGCGCACTCATCAGCCCCACCAAGCATGCCGCGGCCCCTTGAATGCCGCGGAACCGAGACCCCAACGCGACCGTTACGTTCATGATGTTGCCGCCGGGCAGAAACTGGCACAACCCGAGCATCTCATTGAATTCGGATTGGTTGAGCCACTGGCGCTTCTCGACGATCATCCACCTTGCCCACGGCAGAACACCGCCGAATCCGCAGATCCCCACGATGAAGAAGCTGCCAAACAACTCGGGAGCGGTGGGATCAGGTCGCGTTTCGGACATGCAGCGATGCATTAACCCGACCGCATCGGTTCGACAATTCCAGCCACCCGGCCCCAGGTATGGGTCCCCCGACCCGATTAACAAGGCCTCCCCGTGATCGCGCGAATTCTCCTTCCCCTGCTTCTGGCGCTGGCCCTGGTAACTGCCGCCCATGCGGCTTGCGTTGTCGAACCCAGGGCGAGCATCCCGTTGCGAACCATTGCCGGCGGGATCACCTTGCCGGTGGAGGTCAATGGCAACGCCGCGACCTTCATCCTCGATACCGGTGCAGAGCGATCCATGGTGACCCCTGAAGCGGTGCAGCGTCTGGGGCTGGCGCGTGACCAATGGGTTGGTACAACCATGAGTGGTGTTGGCGGAATCGACCGGCTCGCCAATGCCAGCCCGCGCAGCCTCAGCCTGGGCGGCATTAAGCTGGTCCGGCGCACCCTGAACCACGACAACAGTCTCACCGTCGGCCTGCTACCCGGCCAGGGTGCCACTGGTATCGACGGTCTCCTTGGACGGGATTATCTGGCGCCGTTCGACCTCGACCTCGACATGCCCGCCCACCGTCTGACCCTCTACACGATTCGTGACTGCGCCGGCCGCTTCCTGCCCTGGACCGGCCACTATGCCTCGATCCCAATCAGCACGCCGGCCCGTGAGGCGATCGTTGTGCCGGTGCTTATCGACGACAAGCCGCTGCGGGCGATACTGGATACCGGCGCCAGCTCCAGCCTGCTTGCCGCACCTGGCATGTTCAGGCTGGGATTGAGCCAGCAGAAGCTGATGGGCGATCCCGCCGGGCAGATTTCCGGCATGGGTCTGCGGACAATCATGGCGCACCGGCACCGCTTCGATACACTGACCGTGGGCAATCAGACGACACCATCGCCGTCACTATGGGTCGAACCGGTCCGCCTGGCGCCGATCAGCGATATGCTGCTTGGCGCAGACTGGCTGGCTGGAAAGCGGGTGTGGATTTCTCTCGCCACCAAACAGCTGTTTGTGGCCGAGTGAAGTATTGATCCATTGTAATATCGTTCATTGCTGAAGTGTCAGCGCCAGAAGCGCGGGTCGCAGCAAGCTCGGCGATCTGGGCAGGATCGCCCGGTTGCTCCCTGCACGCGTGCCGCGACCTTGGCACGGCGAAAGGACGCCCGCTCCACATCAAGATGAACCAGAAACGAGACCAGTATCATAATCTATTTTCATATCGGCATGATGTTAAAATTCTATCCGATACGTTACAATAATCTTGCGGTGGCGGGAGCGTCGACATTCCGCTCGTTTTCACGATGGGCGTTTCGGCGTTCTACCAGGCCGCGTCCAGCAGCGAACGCACCGCCGCCGGCCCGTCGATCTTGCGCGGATTGGTGTGAACCCAGCGGTCATGCATCGATCCCGCCGCAACCGCATCCAACTGGTCACGTCGCACACCCACGTCGCGCAATGTGCCAGGCAGCCCGAGACCCGCAATCAACGCTGCGACCGCATCGCCCGCTGCCTCCTTCGGTCGCCCCAGCGCCTCACTGACCCATTTCTGCCGCTGTCCATTCACCGTCTCGTTGAACCGCAGGACATGCGGCAACATCACGCATGAGGTATAGCCGTGCGGCACCCCCGCCGTTCCGCCCAACACATGGCCGATCCCGTGGCTCGCCCCCATTGGCACCCCATTAGGCGCGCCCATGATCGACATCCACGAGCCCATCTGGCAGTTCAACCGAGCCTCCAGGTCGGCGGGGATGTGCTTGGCTGCGGGCAGTCCGCTTGCCAGCATCCGTAACGCCTGCAACGACATTGCATCCGAGAAGGGCGTTGGATCGGTCGAGCAGATCGTTTCCACCGCGTGATCGACCGAACGAATTCCGGTGGACAGGAACAGCCACTCCGGTGTGCTGAGCGTGACTGCCGGATCGAGAATAACCGCCTGCGGCATCATCAATGCATGCCCGAAACTTTCCTTTGCGTGCCGGACTGTATCGGTGCAGCCCGCAAATGACGTGAACCCGCCGGCCGACAGGGTCGTCGGCACATCGATCGCCCCGCACCGCCGGTGGTTTGACCGCTGGTCGTTCGGTGCGTCCGTCCGGCGTGATCACGGCGCGGAACCGGTCGAGATCCTCCGGCCTCGACACCTCGTTGCCCAGGCACAGGCCGACCATCTTTCCCGCATCGGTGACCGACCCGCCGCCGACCGTCAGGATCAGATCCGCCTTGGCTGCCCGCGCGTCATTCGCTGCGGCAACCACATCGATGCGGGGCGTGTGGGCGCCGATCTTCGCGCACACCCCGGCCAGCCGGTTGCCCAGCACCCGGCGCACCCTATCGATCAGGTCGGTCTCGCGGTTCAGCGTTCCGCTGGCCATCACATAGACAGCCCGCGCTTCAAGCCGTCCCACCTCATCGTCCAGTGCCTGGTCGAGTGGAATGCCGTAGATCACGCGGTCCATCGGGGGATAGCGGTGAATGCCGTGCATCATAGGCGCTGCTCCTGTCGTTCACGCTTAATCTGACAGGGTTCCATCGCTGGGCCAAACGCGCGGAAGATCAGGATCCTGTGCCAGCGTCATCGGTGGCACGGCCGTTGAACTTGCTTATCGGAAACCAGGCGGCACCGGCCTTTCGTCGCTCGGCGTGGCATGCTCGCCCCGGATTCCGCAAGCCCCTCTCGACCACACGGCTTCTATCGCCTAACCTGATCCTCGACCGTCCCGGAACCTGTCGACCGGGTAAGCGTAACGCGTGTAATCGGGAGCGATGATGTCAAGTCTCAGCTATGCCGCACCCACTTCGGTGGACGATGCGGTTAAACTCCTTGCCGGTGCGTCCGGCGTGGCGAAAGTGTTGTCCGGGGGAACGGACCTGCTGGTGCAACTGCGGTCCGGCCGGCTGAAGCCGGAACTGATCGTAGATACGAAAAAGATCCCGGGGATCATCGGGATCCGTGAGGAGAACGGCGGCTTCGTGGTTGGCGCCGCCACCCCGGGTGCGGTTGTGGAAGCCCATGCGGGCCTGAATGCCGCGTGGCCGGGCCTGGTGGAAGCGCTGGACCTGATCGGTTCGACGCAGGTTCAGGGGCGCTGCTCTCTCGCCGGCAACCTGTGCAATGCCTCGCCCGCCGCCGACAGCGTCCCGGCCTTAATTGCGGCCGGCGCGATTGCCGTGATCGTTGGCAGCAAAGGTCGGCGTGAAATCCCGGTCGAGCAGGTCCCGACGGGTCCTGGCCGGACGTCGCTTGCCAAGGATGAGTTCATCCTGGAGTTCAAGCTGCCGGCGCGTCCCGCCCACTCCGGCGATGCCTATCTGCGCTTTATCCCACGCACCGAGATGGACATTGCGGTCGTTGGCTGCGGCATCAGCGTCACGCTGGATGGCAAAGGCGTCTGCACCGCCGCCCGAGTCGCGCTTGGCGCCGTGTCCCCGACCGTGATCATGGTCCCGGCTGCCGCCCAGGCCCTGATCGGCCACACGCTGGATGCCGATACCCTGGCTAAGCTTGACGCCGCGTGCCAGGCCGCAGCCAAGCCGATCAGCGACAAGCGCGGCACTGTCGAATATCGCACCAAGATTGCGGGCGTCCTCGCCCGCCGCGCCGCGACGATCGCCTTCGATCGCGCCGCCGGCAAAACCAACGGAAAGGCTCACTAACCATGGCCAAGACTTACGTATCCGCCACCATCAACGGCGAATCATCGGAATTTCTGTGTGAAACACAGCAGACCCTGCTGGACGTGCTGCGCGACGTCGTCGGCCTGACCGGTAGCAAGGAAGGCTGTGCATCCGGCGACTGCGGCGCCTGTTCGGTCATCATGGATGAACGCCTCGTCTGCTCCTGTCTGGTGCTGGGTGTCGAAGCCGAGGGCAAGACGATCACCACCATCGAGGGTATTGCCCAGGGTGATAAGCTGCATCCGGTGCAGCAGAAGTTCCTGGAGCACGCCGCGTTGCAGTGCGGGTTCTGCACCCCCGGCCTGATCGTCGCCACCAAGGCGTTGCTGGATGAAAATCCCAACCCAACTGAAACCGAGGCGCGTTACTGGCTTGCTGGCAACCTGTGCCGCTGCACCGGTTACGACAAGGTCATCCGTGCCGTGATGGACGCCGCCGCTGAACTGCGAGGGGAGACCGTTGGATGAACTACGTTGATTCAAGTCTGAAAGTCGTAGGCACTCGTCCGATTCGCCCGGATGGGGTAGACAAGGTCACTGGACGGGCGGTGTTCGCCGCCGATACACGGGCGTCAGGGATGCTGTGGGGCAAGATCCTGCGCTCGCCGCACGCCCACGCGCGCATCGTGTCGATCGACACCAGCAAGGCCGAGGCGCTGAAGGGCGTCTTTGGCGTCGTCACGGCAGCCGATTTCCCGGACATCCCCTCCGAGGAGGCTTTCGTCGGTGAAGGCCCGATGAATTTCCGCGACCTTGCCCTCAACTGCATGGCGCGCACCAAGGTCCTGTATGAAGGCCATGCGCTGGCAGCCGTTGCGGCCAGCACACAGGAAATCGCCGACCAGGCCCTCGCGCTGATTGACGTTAAGTACGAAGTCCTGCCGCACGTCATCGATGTTGACGCCGCAATGGCACCGGATGCGCCGGTCCTGCACGACGACCTGTTCACGTCAGGCGTTAATCCAAAGCCGACCAAGCCGTCCAACATCGCCAAGGTCGTCACCTTCAAGAAGGGCGATGTCGAGGTCGGCTTCAAAGAAGCCGACGTGATTGTCGAAGGCACCTACACCACCCAGCCGGTGCACCAGGCCTACATCGAGCCGCATGCCTGCATGGCGACCTATGCTCCCGACGGCCAGGTGCAGATCCACAGCTCCAGCCAGGGCCACTTCATGGTCCGCGCCTACACCGCCAAGCTGGTCGGCATCAACATGGCGAACATCCGTGTCAATCCAGCCGAAATCGGTGGCGGGTTTGGCGGCAAGACCCTGGTCTATCTGGAGCCGATTGCGGTCGCACTGTCGAGGAAGTCTGGCCGCACCGTAAAGATGCAGATGACGCGCGAAGACGTCTTCAAGGCCTCCGGTCCGACCTCCGGCGCCTCGATGACTGTCAAGATCGGCGCCAAGAAGGACGGCACCATCGTTGCCGCCCAGCAGGTGCTGAAATACCAGGCCGGTGCCTTTGCCGGGTCGCCAATTGGACCAGGCTGCATGTGCGGGTTCGCCATGTATGACCTGCCGCACGTCGACGTTATCGGTTACGATGTGGTCAGCAACCGCCCGAAGGTCGCCGCCTACCGCGCCCCCGGCGCGCCCATCACCTCGTTTGCCGTCGAGAGCCTGATCGACGACCTGGCGACCAAGCTTGGGATCGATCCGCTGACCATCCGCGAGAAAAATGCCGCCAAGAACGGTACCAAGACCCACTACGGCCCGACCCACGTGAACATCGGGTTCACCGCGGTTCTGGATGCGGTGAAGTCGCACCCGCATTGGAAGGCTCCGCTCAAGGAGGGGCAGGGACGTGGTCTTGCCACCGGCTTCTGGTTCAACATCGGTGGTGAATCGACCGCCCAGGTGCATGTGAACGAGGACGGTTCGGTGACCGCTGCGACCGGTAGCCCGGACATCGGCGGATCACGCGCCTCCATCGGTATGATGGTCGCCGAAGTGCTGGGCGTGCCGGCGACTAAGGTGCGAACCATCGTGGCAGACACAGCCTCGATCGGCTTCACCCATGTCACCGGCGGTTCCCGCGTCACCTTCGCCACCGGCATGGCTGCCACACAGGCGGCTGAAAAAGTGGTGGATGACCTGAAGAAGCGCGCGGCAATGACCTGGGAAATCCCGGTCGAGGCGGTGGAGTGGAAGGACGGAAAAGCCTATCCGGCCGGCTCCAACGCCGGTGCGTTCGAGCCGTTGGACCTCGCGACACTGGCCCTCAAGGCCGCCCGTACCGGTGGCCCGCTGGTCGCCGAGGTGTCCGTCAACGCGCAGGGGGCAGGGGCCGGTTTCGGCGCTCATATCTGTGATGTGTCGGTCGACAAGGAAACCGGTCACGTCAAGATCGAGCGCTATACCGCCATCCAGGATGTCGGCAAGGCAATCCACCCAAGCTATGTGGAAGGCCAGATCCAGGGCGGCGCCGCACAGGGCATCGGCTGGGCCTTGAGCGAGGAGTACATCTACAACGACAAGGGCCAGATGGAGAACGCCGGGTTCCTGGACTATCGGGTGCCTGTCGCCTCCGACGTACCGATGATCGAAGCGGTGCTGGTGGAGGTTCCCAATCCCCGCCATCCGTTTGGCGCCCGCGGTGTGGGTGAGGTGCCGATTGTGCCCCCGATGGCCGCCATCGCCAACGCTATCCGCAGCGCCACGGGTCTGCGGATGCCGGACCTGCCGATGTCGCCACCGAAGGTCCGCGCGGCGCTCGACGCCCAGCGATAGCTGGGCGGGCGATGCCTAAGATCGTCCTCTCCTCAGGTTCCACTGCCCGTCAGTTCGCTGACGGGCAGACAGAATTTGAGGTGGAGGCGACCACCTTTCGAAGGCTGGTTCTGGAACTGGAACAGCGTTATCCCGGCCTGGGCAAGCAGGTTGAGGAAAGCATGGCGATCGCGATTGACGGCGAAATATATCAGGACGCCTACGCGGCGGAACTGAAGCCAGGCAGCGAGATCTACCTTATCCCGAAAATCGGCGGCGGCTAGCTGAGCAATCCCATTTCTTTGCGATAACAAGATTTGTGTTGTCGCAAACGCCGCGGAGTTGACGCTAAAGCCTTCAAGTTCCGACGGTATGGTGCTGCTTCCGCCCGCAGTCGTCAGACCGATCCGCCGTGCCGGCTGCCAGCTCTGCACGCCAGCTGTGGCTCCGCCGCTTGATGATGCCGATGCGGGAGAACCAGCAAATATCACAGGCCGACGCTAAAGACGCGGTCTATTGCTCTATCGATATCGATTGCCTTTGCCCAGATGTAATCGGTATCCTTGGCCATCACGACATGGCCGTCGACCTTGGTTTTGCATAGGTGGCACCAATGCACAGGAGGTAACGTTGAGGGAGATCGCAGAGCCAAAGACGCAAATGCAACTGCTCGATTGGTTTCGCCATGCTCCCGCACCAATGCCCCGCAACCAGGCGGAACTCTTCCGATGTCTTGCCGCGTATAATCCTCGTGCCGGTTGGGATGCATTTGTTGAGAATATCGACTTCACCAACATAACCTCCCACCAGATCTACCAGGCTGTGCTTGGCCCGCAGGCCGGTAAAGCCGATCACGCGGCGGGTCCAATCGGCCAAGGCTCAGCCCGCCATTTCCGCGAGGCACTCGTCTCTCGCGCATTTCGCGAACATTGTCTGTCGGCTTTTCTCCAGGCTTATTCATCCAAAGGCCGCGACGTCTTCATTCACGTGCCGAAATGCGCGGGTACTGACCTGATACTGAACCTTGGCTGCCGCTCGATCCCGCTGCCGAAGATGCTCGAGATCGAAGGATGGATCGATGATTTCGAGTTCATTGAGGTCATTGCCGGGCTCGCCAGAGCAGCGATGGCAGACGAGCGCCTGTTCGTCTACGGACACATGGAGCTCGGCCATTACATCGACATCGCCGGCGTACGTCCCGACGATCGTATATTCACCGTGCTTCGTAATCCAGTAGACCAGATGGTGTCGCAGGCCAATTACGCCATCGGCCGGTTGCGGCAGGATCCAACAGGACGCGAGCCCGACGCCGCTGAGTATCTCCGCCTACTCGGTCTTACCCGCCTTCCGGATCAAATTTCGGTAGCTGAACTGAAGGATCTCACATTCAAGGCTCTGCGCGATCCTTTGATAGCCGAACCAAACCGTGCTTGCTTCTACCTTGGACGTAACTTCACAACCGCCTTCGCGACAGCACTCGACAATCTGATAAAATATAACGTCGAGATAACAACAACCGAGAATTATGACCGCTGGCTGAACGAGCGCTGGGGCATCACCAGCAGCAGCCATCACAACAGCTCCGAACCTATCTTTTCCGACATCGAGGCGCGGCGTATTTGCGGCTCTGCGCTCGCTGCCGCCTCAGCCGAGGACCAGAAGCTGTTCGATGTCGTATCGTGGGCATTGCGTCGAGCTGGCACCGCCTCAATCACCGGCCAACAACTCGCATGGCTCTTCGGACCGAAGCTGAGCGAGGTCCTGCAAACCAATCAATCCCCGTTGTCGAAGGCTGATCGTCAGCGGTCAGAGCCCGATCAAAACATCCTCGTCGCGCACTCATCGGGACACGTCGAAATGTATTTGGCGCCTGTTTCGCTTGCCACGGCCGAAGCCTGCAAACCCGAGCCCGTAATCACGGCTGCCTTTGGTCATGACGATGATTCGCAGCGATACCGTCTCCAGGGCTGGGCCTCAAGCGAAAGGGATTTCACCTGGACCAACGCCACGCACAGCACGATCCAGCTGCCGACCTTGACAGGTTTGGGCACTTTCCTTGTCCGGTTGATTGCAAGCCCGTTCATCGTGCCGCAAAAGCGGCCATTTCAGCAGGTCGAAGTCCTGATCGACGGTGTGCGCCTTGGAGCCTGCCGGGTGAAAGACATCTCCGTCATTGAGGTCGAAGTGCCCGCGGAAATGCTGGTGGCGGACAATCGGCTCATCCTTGCACTGAACCTGCCAAACGCTGCGCACCCCTGCGAACTCACCGACTCCAAGGACGATCGCCTTTTGGCCCTGGCGGTCCGCAGTATGGCTATCTTTCGCATACCACCCGTTGCCGAGACCGCAGATGCGCTGACATCCGCATGATCCGCGGGGCACTGACCGCAGAAATGGTCGCCGGATACCGCACAACAATGATACTGCCGGTTTAACATGCGTCCCACCGCAGTTTCTATGCTCGGCTCAACGGCCCCTGTCGCTTGGCTTCCTCCGCGGCACGATATAGATACCATGTTGCCAATGAACGGTGTGGCGCCCAGGCCAACCCGATTTCGCCCATGGCTTTCGGTTTGAGTTGCGTGTCCAGCCCATACAAAACGCGGTAACCCTCACGCACACCGAAATCGTCGACCGGCAAGACATCCGGCCGCCCCAGCGTGAAAATCAGCAGCATCTCCACCGTCCAACGCCCAACACCGCGAATCGCGGTCAACCGCTCGACCAGCGCCTCATCGCTCAGACGGTGCGACTGCCGCCGGCTCGGCACCGTCCCGTCCAGTGCCTTCGCGCAGATGTCGCGAATTGCCAGAATCTTGGCCGCTGAAAAACCACACCCGCGCAATGCCGTGTCGGCCGTTGCCATCACTGCCGCCGGTTCCGGAAATGCCCCGTCCGGGAACAGCGCGGAAAACCGAGCCAGGATCGCTTCCGCCGCCCGGCCGTGCAATTGCTGATGGGCGATGGCCCGAACCAGCGCCTCATACGGACTGCGCTGGCGCTGGATGTCCAGTCGCGGCCGCCCGACCCGTTTGATCAGCGCCGCGAACCGCGCGTCCTTGCTGAGATGCCGAACGCCTTCCACGCCTGTTACTCCTTCCGGTGCTGTGATGGTGGCCTCTGTACCGAAATCTCTGACACACAGCCATGTGTTGTCTTGCTTCCAAGGCACCGTTCTATGCGTTACGCTGCGTGACGCTCCAGTGGAGGGGCCCCTGTGGACACGCACCATCACTGGCGGGAGGACGGCCAGGATGACCCGGCAGCCGAACGCCAGACCGCAAGCTTGGCGGCCGTTGTTGTTATCCTGCTGCTTCTGGTCAGCGGCCTGTTTCTCGTGCACCAGCTGCGCAGCGCAACGAGGCTCGAGGACTGCCTGCTGTCCGGCCGCCACGATTGTGATGCGCTTCTCGTCTCTCAGCGCTGACTGACGCAGATATGGCTCGCCGGCGATACTGGCGCGGTGACCCGTACCGGCAGCGGCGGTTTGGCCCGTTTGACCTGCTTAAATTTTGTTCTCCAAGCCTTGTCAGTCTTTCTACCGTCCAACTAATTTGCTGTAAAATTCAAGAATTTTGTGCCACGTCATTGGCGTGCTTGTGGCCGTGTCGATGGTGCAGATCGGGATAATGCGGATGACGATGCACCAGCGGCTGGTGCCGGTGCGGATGGCTATGCGGTTCGCCTGATGGATCGTCGTGGGCATGCTCGTGCTGATGGTGGCCATCGTGCGTGTGTCGATGCTCATGCTCCATAGCCTCGTGCGCATGTTTGTGCTCGTGGCGTTCGGTGAGATGCATCCACAGGCCAGCCGCCATGAGGACACCCGCCGCAAACAGCCGGATCGTCAGCGGCTCATTGAGCAACGTCAGGGACAGCGATGCGCCGATGAAGGGAGCCAGCGAGAAATAGGCACCCGTACGCGCCGTGCCGAGATACCGCAGCCCCAAGACAAACAGCGCAAGGCTTACCCCATAGCCGAAAAAACCAACCACGCCCGCAGCGATGATCCTGCCGGTACCGGGTAACGCTGCTCCCTGCGTCAAGGCGAGCGTCAAATTTACCGTCCCGGCTATCAACCCCTTGAGCATGGCGATCTGTACTGGATCGGCGGATGAAAGCTTGCGTGTCAGATTGTTGTCGATGCCCCATGATAGGCAGGCAGCGGCGATTAGCACGGCTCCCCAGTTGAGCGCTGCGTTACCCTGCCAAGACAGCAACGCCGCACCCGCCAGAATGGCGAATGCGCCGAGCAGCAAACGGCGATCAACGTTTTCATGAAAGACGAGCCACGCTATCGCCATTGTGGCCAGACCCTCGAGATTAAGCAGCAGCGAGGCAGATGCCGTCTCGCTGTGCGCCAGCCCGAACATCAGGAACACCGGCCCGAGAACACCGCCTGTCACAACAATAGCGGCAAGCCACGGCGCGTCCGACCGGCGCAGCGGCGCTTCAATGGCCGGGAGGTGCAGGGCATTCCGTGACAGATGGACGGCGGCAAGGCCGATGCCCGCGCCGAGATAAAGTAGTCCGGCCATCATCCACGGATCGACGTTCCCCAACATGATTTTCGCCAGTGGAGTGCTTGCCCCAAACAGGACGGCGGATAGGAGAGCCAACAGAATCCCGATCTTCATACTGTCGACCGTGCCACAATCCGGGGCGAGCGTCCCACATTTCGTTGATATTACTGGCACGACCGTCGCGACGACATGGACCAACGATATACTTAAGTATTGTTGTGCTGACTTCTCCGAGCCCGGCAACGCCTGTGCGGCTGTTGATCCGTTGTCCGAACGCCTGGACATTCGGTGGCAGCGGTCGAGCCAGGCAATGCTTCGCTCGCCAAATCAGCGGCGGGCCGCCACGGCGAACGCGCACGTCCGATCGGACCATCCGGCGGGGCCGCCACGTCCGATCGCGGCAACTCGCCGGCAATCACCGCCCAAATCCTCCAGCCCCCCGCCTTGGCGCCGCCACCGGCCGCAATCAAGATCCAGCCCCGCTTGCTGGCGGCCCCGCCGATTTGCGCTACCCTGCCACCTCACCACCACACGGATCCACCGCCCCATGAACATCCGGTTCGACAAAAAGATCGTCGCAGTCACCGGCGCCGGCCACGGCTTCGGCCAACAGATCGCCCGCAGTTTCGCCGCTCTTGGCGCAACCGTCTTCGCCACTGACCTCAGCCCCGACGCCCTGCGCGACACCGCATCCGCCGGCAACATCACCGTCCAGCCAGCCGACCTGCGTGACCGCGCTGCCGGTGCCGCCTGGATCAGGGCGATTGAGACCCAGGCAGCCCGCCCGATCGACATCCTGGTCAACAACGCCGGCGGGGTTGCCGGGCAGGGGCCTGTGCCGCTGGATGACGTATCCGACGCCGACTGGGACACCATCTTTGATATTAACGTCCACGCGGCCTTCACCCTGTGCCGAGCCGCCGCTCCGGGGATGAAGCGGGCCGGGGGTGGACGGATCGTCAACATCAGTTCGGGGGCCGGCCTGCAGCCGTCGCTGACCGGCATCCAAGCCTACTGCAGCGCCAAACACGCTGTCGTTGGACTTACTCGGCAGCTGGCGCACGAACTCGGCCCCTACAACATTACGGTGAACTCCGTCGCGCCTGGTTTCATCCGTACCAATGCCGCCACTGAAGCGCAGTGGAACAGCTACGGCCCCGACGGCCAGCAATCCCTGGTTGAACGCATCGCCATGAGGCGCCTCGGCACCGCAGCCGACATTGCCAATGCGGTCGTCTTCTTCGCCTCCGACCTAGCCGGCTTCGTCAACGGCCAGGTGCTTCAGGTCGACGGCGGACGCTGATAACCAACAAAAAAATCTTACTGTTACGAGACTTTAATTTCGGTTAAGGAGTCGTGGCTTCTTTGGCGTGACGAACGAGTCGAAACGGATTCGCCCTGAAACGGCAGTCTGCGACTTGCCAGTATGAATATACGGGAGGACGTGGCGACCATGCTTTCAAGCACGACCCAATCTGATGGACTCGCCTCGGCCACTCGGCCAATGACAGCCGATGAGAAGAAGATCATCCTGGCTTCTTCGCTCGGCACTGTGTTCGAATGGTACGACTTCTACCTCTACGGTGCACTTGCTGTCATTATCGGCGCCAAGTTCTTCGGCCAGTTCGACGAAACCACCCGCAACATCTTCGCCCTGCTGGCATTCGCCGCCGGGTTCCTGGTGCGTCCATTTGGCGCGCTGGTATTCGGCCGCATCGGCGATCTCGTTGGGCGCAAATACACCTTCCTGATGACCATCCTCATCATGGGCTCGTCTACCTTCATCGTTGGCCTCCTGCCGACCTCAGACAGCATTGGCATCACGGCGGCTGTCATCCTGATCACCCTGCGTATTCTGCAGGGGCTAGCAATCGGCGGTGAGTATGGTGGGGCTGCGACCTATGTCGCCGAACACGCCCCGTCTGGCCGCCGCGGCTTCTACACAAGCTGGATTCAGACCACCGCGACCCTTGGCTTGTTCATGTCCCTGCTGGTCATTTTGCTGGTCCAGGCCGCCATGCCTGCCGACGACTTCAAGGCCTACGGCTGGCGTATCCCGTTCCTGGTGTCGATCGTGCTGCTGGCGGTCTCCGTCTGGATTCGCCTGCAGCTCAGCGAAAGCCCGGCATTCCTGAAAATGAAGGCCGAGGGTAAGCACTCCAAGGCGCCGCTCAGTGAGGCATTCTGCCAGTGGGCGAATGCAAAATGGGCGATCCTGGCGCTGTTCGGGCTTGTCGCCGGCCAGGCTGTTGTCTGGTACTCCGGCCAGTTCTACGCCCTGTTCTTTTTGACCGGTGTATTGAAGGTCGATGGCTTCACCGCAAACCTGCTCGTCGCTTGGGCGCTGCTGATCGGTGCCTTCGGGTTCATCCTGTTCGGTTGGCTGTCGGATAAGATCGGCCGCAAGCCAATCATCCTCGGCGGCTGCCTGCTTGCGGCGGTGACCTATTTCCCGGTGTTCAAATACATGGCCGAGACCGCCAATCCCGCGCTGACCAAGGCGCATGAATCGGTGCAGGTCGTCGTCGTCAGCGACCCGGCTGACTGCTCATTCCAGTTCAACCCCACCGGCCTGTCCAAGTTCGTCAACAGTTGCGATGTGGCCAAGGGCGCACTGGCTCGCGCATCGGTGGTCTATTCGCAGCAGGATGCCCCGCCGGGGACCAAGGCCAGCATCAGGATCGGCGACAAGACACTCGACCCCACCGCCGAGACTTTCGCGGCGGACCTGAGTTCCACCCTGACCGCCGTTGGCTATCCCGCGGCGTCAAACGCGTCCGTCGTCAAGATGTCCAACCCGTTCGACATCTTTCGCCCGCAGCCTTTCATGCTGGTGCTGACCCTGCTCTTCCTGATGGTGCTGGTTACCATGGTCTATGGCCCGATGGCCGCTGCCCTGGTTGAGCTGTTCCCCACCCGCATCCGCTACACCTCGATGTCGCTGCCCTACCACATCGGCAACGGCTGGTTCGGTGGCTTGCTGCCCGCCTCGATGTTCGCAATGAACGCTCAGAACGGCAGTATCTATTTCGGCCTGTGGTATCCGATCGTGATTGCCGCGGTCACGGTCGTGATCGGCGTGCTGTTCATCCCAGAAACCCGCCAGCGCGACATCTTCGCCGGCGATTCCTCCGTTCACCCTGGCGACAGGGTGGTGGAATTCGATCCCAACGCCGCCGACTACTGACCTTCAATCACCCAGCGCGTGCATCGGATTCTCTGCACGCGCTGTCAGGTCCCGCACGCGTAGTGGCGCGCATTCTAGCCGGCGGGTCCTGCCGGTCGCAGCCACCGTGCCGGCCGCTCCGTCATCATCGTTCAGAAATGATCGCCTTGATCCTCATCGCCAACTGCTCGACGGCGAACGGTTTGGTCAGAATGTGCATGCCGCGATCGAGGCTGCCGTTTCCCATCGCCACGGTGCTGGCGTAGCCGGTGATGAACAGGACTTTCAGATCGGGTCGAGTCCGCCGCGCGGCATCGGCCATCTGTCGTCCGTTAAGCCCACCTGGCAAGCCTACATCGGTGACCAGCAGATCGATGCGTGCGTTCGATTCCAGTACCCGCAGCCCGGCGGCCCCGTCTGCCGCCTCGATCGAGGTGTAGCCTAGATCATTCAGCACCTCCGTGATCAGCATGCGAACGCTTGCCTCGTCGTCCACGATCAGCACCGTCTGACCTGCCTCCGCACGCGGCATGGATGACGGCGTTGACTGCGGTTCAGCAAGCACTGCTTCCCCCTCATGGCGCGGCAGATAGATCCGCACCATGGTGCCCACGCCGACTTCAGAGTCGATCCGCACATGACCGCCGGATTGCTTGGCAAAACCATACACCATCGACAGCCCCAGCCCGGTGCCCTGACCGGTCGGCTTTGTGGTGAAGAATGGATCGAATGCCCGTTCGATGACATCAGCCGGCATCCCGGTGCCGAAATCTGTTACATCAACCGCAACGTAGTCCCCTGGTTCCATGTCGTATGCCGCGGCATCGGTCCGGCCAATGGAGGCATTGGCAGTCGCCACGACCAGGCGCCCCCCGTCGGGCATGGCATCGCGGGCGTTGATACACAGGTTGAGAATTGCGTTCTCAAGCTGATTGGCATCGCACCGCGCGTCCCATAGATCCGATGCGAGCCGGGTCTCGACGTTCACCCCTGGACCCGCGGTCCGCTCAAACAAATCCTTCACGTCACCGACCAGCCGGTTGGCATTGATCGCCTTTGGATCCAGGGTCTGGCGTCGCGCGAAGGCAAGCAGCCGGTGGGTCAATCCCGCAGCGCGCCCGGCGGCGCCCTGGGCTGCGGCTATCAGCCGATCCACATCGTTGAACCGGCCTTGCGCCGCGCGTGTCCGAGCGAGTTCCAGACTGCCGGAAATGCCGGTCAGAAGATTGTTGAAATCATGCGCGAGACCGCCTGTCAGCTGGCCAACCGCCTCCATCTTCTGCGACTGGAACAGCAATTGCTGCGACTGCTCCAGCTGCAATTGGGCCTCCCGCCGTTCGGTCAGGTCGCGCGTGATCTTGGCGAAGCCGATCAGCACGCCATCATTGTCATGGATTGCATCCACCACCACACTTGCCCAGAACCGCGTGCCGTCCTTGCGGATCCGCCACCCCTCGGCCTCATAGCGTCCCTCCCGTCGCGCTCTCTCCAGCGCGCTGGTCGGCACCCCCGCGGTCACATCCTCCGGCACGTAAAACCGGGAGAAATGCTGCCCGACAATCTCACTCGCGGCATAGCCCTTGATCCGCTCCGCACCGGCATTCCAGTTGGTCACATGACCGTCGGGGTCCAGCATGTAAATCGCATAGTCCGTAACACCCTCGACCAGCAGGCGGAACCGCCGTTCGGTGTCCAGCGCCGCAATCTGCGCCGCCCGCTGTTCGGTCATGTCGCGCGCGACTTTTGCGAACCCAACCAGTTGTCCATCCCGCACAATCGCGTCGATCACCACCATCGCCCAGAAGCGGCTGCCGTCCTTGCGCAGCCGCCACCCCTCCGCGGCGAAGCGCCCTTCCTCCGCGGCCACCCCCAGCGCCAGCTTTGGCACGCCGGCGATGCGATCTTCATCCGTGTAAAACTGCGACAGGTGCAGTCCCAGCGCCTCCTCGGTCGTATAGCCCTTGATGCGGTGCGCCCCGGGATTCCAGCTGATCACATAACCATCGGCATCAAGCATGTAGATGGCATAATCCACCACACTGCGGACCAGCAGTTCATGGACATCGCCAGCAAGTTCATTGGCGGGTCGTTTTGGCGAGCTGGTCGACACAGTCATAGTATCACTAAGCGCCAACCATTCCCGGTTCGGCAACACCAACCCTCCATGAGCCTGGTCGTCGTCGCGTCAAGAAAATGTCATTTGATCATGGAACAAACTCTTGCCCGACCGGGCCGCCGTCGCGCGCAGCGCGCAGCACCTGCGGCCGGGAATCGCTCTTCCCGACAAACCGGCTATGCTCATCACCAAACCAGCTGGGAACAAGCAGCATGTCCACGATCCAGGCAAAATCCGTTCGCCGACGCGAAGACCTCCGGCTGCTCACCGGCCGCGGCAACTATGCCGCCGATGCCGCGCCAGCGGGCCTCGCGGTTGCCATTTTCCTTCGCTCCCCACATGCTCACGCCACGGTCGAACGCATCGACGCCGCACCGGCCCGTGCCATTCCCGGGGTAATCGCTGCCTACACCGCCGCCGACCTCACCGACGTTGCCCCAATCCCCGGCGGCATTGGCTTTCCCCGCCCCGATGGTGGGCCAGCTCCGAAGACCGACCGTCCGCTGCTGGCAGCCGGGCGGGTCCGCTTCGTCGGCGAGCCCGTCGCCCTGATCATCGCGGAGTCCCGAGCCGCCGGCCTGGAAGCCGCCGAAGCGATCGAGGTCGACTACACCGGGCTGCCGGTCGTGACTGAGCCTCTTGCCGCCATGGCACAGGGCGCCCCTGCCATCTGGGACGATGTGCCCGACAATATCGGCTTCCTGTGGAAGCGCGGCGATGCCGCCGGCACTGACGCTGCCCTCGCTGCCGCCGCTCATGTCAGCACGCTCGACTTCTCCGTCTCCCGCGTCACCGCCAATTCCATGGAGCCCCGGGGTGCCTGGGCTCGCATCGCCGACGATGGCCGCATCGAGTTGCACGCCTCGCATCAATCCCCTTTCGCTTTGCGCAACGGCATGGCCAGCGGCAACTTCCAGGTCAAGCCGACCGACATCCGCGTGATCCCCGGCGACGTCGGCGGGTCCTTCGGGATGAAATCCGGGGTTCACCTTGAATCCGTTCTTGTCGCCTGGGCCGCGCGCCGCCTGAACCGGCCGGTGCGCTGGATTTCCGACCGCACTGAGGGCTTCCTCACTGACGAACAGGCCCGCGAGATGCGCATCACCGCCTCGCTCGGTCTCGACGCCGAGGGCAGATTCACTGCCTTGAAGCTGCGCTGGAACGTCAACCTCGGTGCCTACGTCTCCGGCCGCTCCGGCTGGGGCGTCGGCAATATCGGCGGCATCGCGGGTGTTTACGACATCCCGGTGATCGCCGCCGAGGTCTGCGGTGTCCTCACCCACACCGTCCCCACCGCCGCCTACCGCGGCGCCGGCCGCCCCGAAGCCACCTATGCCATCGAGCGTCTGATCGACGTCGCCGCCCGTGAACTGGGTATCACCCCTTACGAACTGCGCCGCCGCAACCTGATCCAGCCCAGCGCCATGCCGTACAAGACCGCGCTTACATTCACTTACGACTGCGGCGAGTTTGAGGGCAACATGCAGGAAGCAGCCGCCTTATCCGAATTCGCGACTTTCGAACAACGTCGCACCGAAGCCGCCAGACACGGCAAACTGCGGGGTATCGGCCTGTGCAACTGCATCGAGGTCGCCGGCGGCCCTTTCCTGCGTCCCGCCAAGGATCTGTCCGAACTTCGCCTCGCCGCGGACGGCACGCTGATCCTTCGATCGGGGTCCATGTCGGTCGGGCAGGGGCTCGAGACCACGATGACCCAGATCGTTGCCGACCGCTTCGGCGTGCCGATCGAGCAGGTTCGTTGGGAAGGCGGCGACACCGATCTGCTGCCCAGCGGCAAGGGCAACGGCGGCTCCGGCGCGCTGTGCATCGGTGGCTCCGCCGTCATGCTTGCCGTCGATAAAGTCATCGACAAAGCGCGCAAAATCGCCGCCGAATTGCTGGAAGCCGGCGTTGTGGACGTCGAGTTCACCGACGGTCGCTTTGCCATCGCCGGCACCGACCGATCCGTGTCGCTGCTGGACGTCGCCCATGCCGCCCACGACCCCAACCATATCCCGCCAGGCGAGGAAGGTGGTCTGGTGGAATCCGGCGAATTCACCCCGACCGCCGTCACCTTCCCCAATGGCACCCACATCTGCGAGGTCGAGATCGACGCCGAGACCGGCGCTACCGAAATCATCCGCTACAGCGCGGTCGAGGAACTGGGGCGTGTTCTGAACCCAATGATCGTTGCCGGCCAGATCCACGGCGGCGTGGTCCAGGGTGTTGGCCAGGCGCTGGGTGAGATCATTCTGCACGACGCCGAATCCGGCCAGATGCTGACCGCCTCGTTCATGGACTACCAAATGCCCCGCGCCAACGAGTATCCCGAGTTCCGCCTTGCCACCCGGGAGGTCCCCACTGCGGTCAATCCATTGGGCGCCAAAGGCGTCGGCGAGGCCGGTACCGTCGGCGCCCTCGGCGCCGCCATGAACGCCATCAACGATGCGCTCGCCCCGCTCGGTATTCGCCACTTCGACATGCCAGCGACCCCGGCGCGGGTCTGGGCTGCCATCCAGGCGGCCAAGTCGTGAATGAGATTGGCCCAGGTCAGGACTGGCCCAGGTCAGGACTGGCCCAAGTCGAGACTGGCCCGAAATGAGACGACCTCAAGTGGAGACTGCCTGGCTTGCCTCGGCATGTCCGCACTAACAGATCCAATGTGCCACCGCGCCCTTCGGGTCACAGCCCGCAGCCCTGGCACCCGCACCCCTTTTGTGCCACGCTGACCCTAAGCAATCGGAGGGATACCATGAGCCAGTCAGATCTCGCCAACACCACCGTCAAGCCCCCGCCCTACGTGCCGCCGCTCCAGCGCACGGCAGGCCAGCCGCCCCCCATCGCAGCGAACGGTGGCCTGTCCTATATGTCCTTTGATCGTGACGGCGATGCGGGAACCACCCAGGCGATACAGGACGCGCTCGCGCTGATCGGCGAAGGCGAGGGCCAGCGCGTCGCGGACATGATCAGCAGCGCACCCCGAGGCGTCTCGATCAAGACGAAGTTTGGCGCCGGATTTCGGAAATATGATGAATGCGCCGACTACATTCGCCAGAACAACGCCATCAAGGCGCCTGAAGGCGGACTGGCGCTGCCGATGCCCTACACCATCTACGAGCGCCCGACCTATTCAGTCGTCCCTTCCAACGACGTCTGGCGTGATCCGGCACGCGCCGATATAGCGGCGATCCTGCGCAAGAACGAAGACGACAATCGCCGACGCGACCTCTGGTTTCCCCAGATCATGCGCGACGCCCGCCGCATTGGTGAATACTATCCCGGTCTCTCGCCGGACACCCCCGAATGTATGGACCGGCTGGGCGTCGCGCTGACGCACCTCGAATCCAAGTGCGAAAACTTCTATGATGCGGCAGAAGTCGAACGCGTATTCTATCCTGAAATCGAGAAACTTCTTCTGGCATTCTATCCGGACGCAACCGACGCCCTGGTTTATAATCACGATGTCTTCGACAAGGACTACAAGGGCGACCGAACCGAGGACCAGGCCAACAAAAACCCAGGCGTGAACGCCCGCTACGCCACGCTCGTGCATAACGACCTGAACGACAACAGCGGCCGCGTCCGCTGCCGCGAACTGCTTACCAAGAACCTGCGCAACTTCGGGCGTGAACAGCACTACACCGAGGAACAAGCCGACGAGAAGATGTCGCGTCGCTTCGTGTCGATCAACCTCGCCAAGCCGATGGAGACGGTCCAGCAGTTTCCCTTCGTGCTGTGCGCCTGGCCGTCCTTTGCCGACCAGCCCTACATCACAAATTATCGCATCTACGACGACCGTGTCGGTGAAACCACCCGCTTCACCTATCGACCCGACCACGAGTGGTATTGGTTCCCCCGTCAAACGCCCACTGAAGTCTCAATGCTAAAATGCTATGATTCCGTAACGGACGGCTCTGTTTCACGCTATTCGTTCCATACCGCCTGTATCGACCCGACCGTGCCGCTCGACGCGCCGTGCCGCAGGAACGTTGTCGTCCGGGCTTTTGTATTCTTCTAACCACGACAACATCATCCGCCATTGTGACGCCTGGCTCCCGAACAATGGTATCGGGGCCGGGCCGCTGCGTGGCCCGATTGAATGCACACGCTGCCAAGATCACCTGAACGGAGCATTCCCCCCCATGAAAGACAACAGCATCTGGCGGGCAGTCCGCGAGGGCCGCGCCGCGCTGGGCACCGGGCTTAAGGAATTCGCCTCGCGCGGCATTCCCTGGATCATCGAAGCCTCCGGCTTCGACTATTGCATGATCGACCACGAACACGGCGCCTTTGATCTTGAAACGATCGCCGATCTCGCCGGCTGGTTTCAGGCGACCGATGTATCCGCCATCGTTCGTATCCATAAATCCTTCACCTATCTGATCCCCGCGATACTCGATCAGGGCATCATGGGCGTGCAGGTGTCGGAGGTCGACAATGCCGACGAGGCCCGTGCCATCGTGCGAGAGGCCAAATTTCCGCCGATCGGCAACCGTGGTATTTCGGGGCAGGGGATGCACACCGGATACCGAGGCTACGGCGCCCGTCACGCCACCGAGTACGCACCCTGGGCCAACGCCAATATCATAACCTGCGTATCGATCGAATCACTTGAAGGCCTTGCCAATGTCGAAGCGATCGCCGCCGTGGACGGCATCGACATGATAGCCTACGGCCACTCCGACCTCAGCGCCCGCCTCGGTGTCCATCTCCAGCTTGAGCACCCTACATTCAAGGCCGCAGTGCGCCGCATCGTTGAGGCCTGCAACGCACACGGCAAACTTGCTCGAGGGTCCGCGGAAACCGAGGCTCAGATCGAAGAATACTGGCAGCTAGGTTGCAAGGTGCTGAACCTTCCCGGCAACGATGTCAGCACCTTGCTTGATGGCCTCAAGGAGCGCGCCAGCCGAGCCCAGGCTCGCCTGAAGTCCATTGGTGTTCCGACACCGTGAGTAGCTGGCAAGAAAACGCTTTTGGCAACGCCGGTGGATAACCCCGCCGGCCTGGCCACTACGCCATCGACAGTTCCCGATAGCCCCCCGCCGCCAGCGCGTCGCAGCGTTGACGGAACGCCGGATGACCTCCGCTGTAGCGCATGACCCGGCGGACCTGCTTGCCCTCCACATTACGGTTGATGCCGGTCATCCACGAGTCGACCTCGGTGAACAGCATCCCTTCGTTGGTTTCGATCACGTGATCCGTCCAGGCTTTCGCGGCCTCCGGCGTCGCATCCACCCTGGTCATGGCGTTGCCGTGCGCGTGTGAGATCAGCGCGGTGACCCAGTCTGAGGTATATTCCACCGCCCGCGGGAAGTTGCCGAGGCCGGCGTGCGGTCCCATCACCATCATGAAATTCGGGAACCCGTCGACCAGAATGCCCAGTAGCGTCACCGGCCCATCGGCCCATTTATCCTTCAGCGACACGCCATTCACGCCCCTGATGTCGATCTGGTCGAAGGCGCCGGTAATCGCATCGAACCCGGTCGCGTAGATGATCATGTCAAAGGCGTATTCTGCTTCCGACGTGCGGATGCCCTCCGGCGTAACAGTAACGATTGGCGTTTCTACTAAATCCACCAACTTCACGTTCGGCTGGTTGTAGACTTCGAAATAGCCGCTTTCCAGTGGCACCCGCCGCATCCCGAAGCCGTGAGATTTGGGCACCAGCTTTTCCGCAACCGCCGGATCCTTGACCCGCGCGCGTATTTTCCCCGCCAGCCAATCCGACATCAGCCTGTTGGCCTCACGATCGGTCAGTACATCGCGGAAATTGCCCATCCATATGCCGAAACCCGGTTCGCCATAACGCTTTTCCCAAAACGCTTCCCGTTCTTCTCGCGTTACGTCGAGCGCAGAGCGCGGATCGGCTGCGTGAATGAAGCAGCCAAGGGTTTGCTGGCAACGGGCGAAAATATCAGCATAGTTGCTGCGAATCTCGCGCATTTCGTCTGGCGTGACCTTGGCGTTGTGCAGCGGCGCCGACCACTGCGCGGTGCGCTGGAATACGGTCAGGTGGCCTGCGGTCTTGGCGATTTCCGTAATGGCCTGGATACCGGTCGCCCCAGTGCCGATGACGGCAACGCGCTTGCCTGCGAAACTGACCGGCTCCTTCGGCCAGTTATGCGTGTGGCATGACTGACCCTTAAAGCTCTCGATGCCGGCAATCCGCGGCAGGACTGAGGCCGACAAGACGCCAACCGCTGTGATCAGGAACCGCGCAGTGCAGCAGGAGCCGTCATCCAGCGTCACCTTCCAACTGCGGCTGTCTTCCTGGAAATGCGCCGCGATCACCGTTGTCTTGAACTGGATGTCGCGCCGCAGGTCGAACTTGTCGGCCACATGGTTTAAATATCGCTCAGTCTCCGGCTGGCCGGCGAAATGCTCCTCCCAATCCCACTCGTCGAGCAGTTCCTGCGAGAACGAGTACCCATAGGTCCAGCTTTCCGAGTCAAACCGTGCCCCCGGATACCGGTTCCAGTACCAGGTGCCGCCGACATTGGATCCAGCCTCGAAAACGCGTGTCGTCAAGCCAAGCTCGCGCAGGCGATAGAGTTGATAGAGACCGGACACCCCGGCGCCTATGACGATCGCGTCGAAGTCTGTGGCCAATTTTACCGATGACTGACGTACGGTTTCTACCCTGTCGTTCATGCGAACCTCTCTCCCGAATAAGCTTTTTGGCGCCTTGGATATCTGGGTAGGTCGATCCTACCACTTAGTATCGACCGGCACCACCTGGTATTCGCCGGCTAAGGCTCTGCAGCCTGCCGACGGAGGCCGCCTCGCTGCCGGCAGGGTCATCATCGCCGCGTATCCTGCGGCCCACGAGGCAGTCCTGCCCGGGCGCCCACCACGGCCGACATGACATTCGCCACCTCGCCGGCCAGCCGTGTCGAATCGCATTGACGGACTGTGGGCGGGCCGTGCTGATAGCGGCATTGCTGGCCGCGACACCGCACGGCTGACTGGAGGTTCCTATGCTCACCCGCCGCCGCTTCGCCGCTGCCACCGCTGCTGCCACCGCTGCTGTCCTGGCCACCCCATCCCTGGTGCGGGCCGAATCCAGCCGCGTGCTCAAGTTCATCCCGCAATCGGACCTCACGGTCATCGATCCGATCTGGTCGACCGCCTACACTGCCCGTAACCATGGCTACCTGGTGTTCGACACCTTGTTCGGCATGGACAGCCAGTATCGAATCCAACCCCAGATGGTCGGCGGCGCCCGGATTGAGGACGACCACAGAGCCTGGGATCTCACATTGCGCGAGGGGCTGCTGTTTCATGACGGCGAACCCGTCCTGGCACGTGACTGTGTCGCCTCGATCCGGCGGTGGGCCGCGCGCGACGGCCTTGGCGGCCTGCTGCTGAAGACCACAGACGAGTTGTCCGCTCCCGACGACCGCACCATCCGCTTCCGGCTCAAGAAGCCGTTCCCGCGGCTGCCCTACGCGCTGGGCAAAACCTCAACGCCGATGTGCGCCATGATGCCGGAGCGGCTGGCAAAGACTGACCCGTTCAAGCAGATCACCGAACTTGTCGGCAGCGGTCCGTTCCGGTTCAAGGCGGATGAACGCGTTTCCGGCTCCCAGGCGGTCTATGAGCGGTTCGACCGTTATCAGCCGCGTGCGAAGGGCACCGCCGGCTGGACCGCCGGTCCGAAGATCGCGGTTTTCGACCGCGTCGAGTGGAAGACGATTCCGGACGAAGGCACCGCGGCGGCCGCGCTGCAGGCCGGTGAGGTCGACTGGTGGGAAATCCCGACCAACGACCTGTTGCCTGCGCTGCAGAAATCCGGACATGTCCAGGTTGAGATCAAGGACCGCACCGGCGTCATCGGGTTCCTGAAAATGAATTGCCTGCAGCCGCCGTTCGATAATCCCGGCGTCCGCAGAGCGCTGCTGGGTGCCTTTGATCAGGGGGATTTCGTGGCGGCAATCGCCGGCGGCGACCCGAAGATGGGCCGAACCGGCGTTGGCGTGTTCTGCCCCGAAACCGAACTGGCAACCGATGTCGGCCTTGAGGTGCTGACGCGCCCGCGCGACTACGCCAAGGTCAAGGCCATGCTGAAGGACGCGGGCTACAGCGGCGAAAACGTCGCCATGATGGTCGCCACCGATACCCCGTACCGCAAGGCGATGGGTGACGTAGGTGTCGATGCGATGCAGCAGGCCGGCATGAAGGTTGACTACCAGGCGGTCGACTGGGGTACCGCCGTGGTGCGGCGTGAGAACCGGGGACCGGTCAACAAGGGTGGCTGGAGTGGGCTGTTCACCACCCTGTCCGGCCTCGATCTGCAAAACCCGACGGGCAACGCGTTCCGCCTCAGCGGCGAGACCGGCTGGTTCGGCTGGGCAAGCAGCCCGGCGATCGAGCAGTTGCGCGGCGAGTGGCTGGACGCCGAGGACCTGGAAACGCAACAGCGGATCGCGCAGGACATCCAGCGCCAATGGTGGATCGATGTGCCCCACATCCCGATCGGCCAATGGTTCCAGCCGACTGCCTGGCGCGACAGTGTCACCGGCATGCTGGACGGCTTCCCGGTGTTCTGGGGCGTCAAGCGGGCGTAGGCTGCCGGCGCCCGTAAGCATACAGGCACGGCGTTGGCGCGCTTGCTGCACTGCACTGTCTTGCCCGGCCTCACGTGATGGAGTAGCAAGCGCGCACCTTCCGGGCAGCCAGTGTCCGGCCCCTCGGCAGGCTCTGTTTTGTACCACAAGGCGCCACGATTGCGCCGTCGGAAGGATATGGCCATGGCCCGCAACAAGATCGCCCTGATCGGCGCCGGAAACATCGGCGGCACGCTCGCCCATCTCATTGGCTTGAAGGAGCTTGGAGACGTCGTGCTGTTCGACGTGTTCGGCGGTGTCGCGGCCGGCAAGGCGCTGGATATCATGCAGTCCGGCCCGGTCGACGGCTTCGACGCGTTGATGACCGGCGGGTCCGACTATGCCGCGATCAAGGACGCCGACGTGGTGATCGTGACCGCCGGCTTCCCGCGCACCCCCGGCATGTCCCGCGACGACCTGATCGGCAAGAATGCCGGTGTCATCGCCCAGGTGGCCGAGGGCATCAAGACGAACTGCCCGAATGCGTTCGTCATCTGCATTACCAACCCGCTCGACGCCATGGTCTGGGTAATGAAGGAGAAGTCCGGTCTGCCCGCCAACAAGGTGGTCGGCATGGCCGGCGTCCTCGACAGCTCGCGCTTCCGCCTGTTCCTGGCGCAGGAGTTCGGGGTGTCGGTCGAGGACGTGACCGCCTTCGTGCTGGGTGGGCACGGTGACACGATGGTGCCGCTGACCCGCTATTCCACCGTGGCCGGCATCCCGGTACCGGACCTGATCAAGATGGGCTGGTCGACCCAGGCAAAGATCGACGCGATCTGCGAGCGGACAGCAAACGGCGGCGGCGAAATCGTCAAGCTGCTGGAGCGCGGCAGCGCCTTCTATGCTCCGGCTGCCTCTGCAATCGCCATGGCCGAGGCTTACCTGAAGGACAAGAAGCGGGTGCTGCCCTGCGCCGCCTACCTGACCGGCCAGTATGGCATCAAGGACATGTATGTCGGTGTTCCGGTTGTTATCGGTTCCGGTGGCGTAGAAAAGATCGTTGAGATCGAGCTGAATGCCACAGAGAAGGCCGCGTTCGGCAAATCCTGCGCCGCGGTCCAGGAACTGATCGACGCGTCCCGCAAGCTGATCGGCTGAGGACCCAGGCACATGAACATCCACGAATACCAGGGCAAGGAGTTGCTGAAGCGCTACGGCGTCACGGTGCTGGACGGCTATGTCGCCTGGACGCCGGAGGAGGCCGAAGCGGCCGCGGCCAAGCTTCCTGGCCCGGTATACGTGGTGAAGTCGCAAATCCACGCGGGTGGACGTGGGGCAGGGAGGTTCGCCGACGACCCGAACGGCAAGGGTGGCGTGCGGCTGGCGCGCTCCCCGGCCGAGGTCAAGGCGGCGGCCGAAGCCATGATCGGCCACACGCTCATTACCAAGCAAACTGGCGCCGCCGGGCGGCCTGTCCGTCGGGTCTATGTCGAAGCCGGCTGCGATATTGCGAAGGAACTTTATCTGTCACTGCTGGTGGACCGGCTCAGCGGCCGGGTCACCATCATCGCCTCCACGGAAGGCGGCATGGAGATCGAGGAAGTCGCCGCCAGCCATCCGGAGAAGATCCTGCGTGTCGGTGTCGATCCGGCCTCGGGCATCTCGGGCTTCCACAGTCGCCGGCTGGCCGCGGGTCTTGGCCTGACCGGCAAGCAGGCGAGCGCGTTCGGCAAGTTCGTCAATGGGATCTATGCGGCCTTCAACGCCCTGGACTGCGCCATTATTGAGATAAACCCGCTGGTGGTGACGGGCGGGGGCGAGGTCGTTGCGTTGGACGCGAAGGTAAGCTTTGACGACAATGCGCTGTTCCGCCATCCGGACCTCGAAAAGCTGCGCGACGAGGCCGAAGAGGATCCCAAGGAGTTGGAGGCGGCCAAGTTCGAGCTGAACTATGTCGCGCTCGACGGCAATATCGGCTGCATGGTCAACGGCGCCGGCCTGGCGATGGCGACGATGGACATCATCAAGCTGTATGGCATGGCGCCGGCAAACTTCCTCGACGTCGGGGGCGGAGCCACCAAGGAACGGGTGACGGCGGCATTCAAGATCATCCTGTCCGATCCGAACGTTGAAGGTATCCTGGTCAACATATTCGGCGGCATCATGCGCTGCGACGTGATCGCCGAAGGCGTGGTGTCCGCCGCCCGTGAAGTGCAGTTGTCGGTGCCCCTGGTGGTGCGCCTGGCAGGCACCAACGTCGACCTTGGAAAGGAAATTCTTGCCAAGTCGAATTTACCGATCGTTGCCGCGGACAACCTCGCGGATGCAGCCGAGAAAATCGTCAAGGCCGTGAAGGAGGCTGCATAGATGTCCGTCCTTGTGAACGCCGCGACGAAAGTCATCTGCCAGGGATTCACCGGCGCCCAGGGCACATATCACTCCGAACAGGCGATTGCCTACGGGACCAAGATGGTTGGCGGGGTCACGCCGGGAAAGGGGGGATCCACGCATCTCAATCTGCCGGTGTTCGATACCGTCTGGGAATGCCGGGAAAAGACCGGCGCCGATGCCAGCGTGATCTACGTGCCGCCGCCCTATGCCGCCGATGCGATCCTGGAGGCGATCGATGCCGAGTTCCCGCTGATCATCTGCATCACCGAGGGCATTCCGGTGCTGGATATGGTGCGGGTGAAACGCGCGCTCAGCGCGTCGAAGTCCCGGCTGATCGGGCCGAACTGCCCGGGTGTAATTACCCCTGACGAATGCAAGATCGGCATCATGCCGGGCCATATCCACAAGCGCGGCTCGGTCGGGATCGTTTCCCGGTCCGGCACGCTGACCTATGAAGCGGTGGCGCAGACCACGGCTACGGGCATGGGACAGACCAGTTGCGTCGGCATCGGCGGCGATCCTGTAAAGGGCACCGATTTCATCGAGGTCCTGGAAATGTTTTTGGCTGATCCGGAGACCAAGCAGATCATCATGATCGGTGAGATCGGTGGTCCGAGTGAGATCGATGCGGCGACGTTCCTGGCGAAGAACAACGTGAAGAAGCCGACGGTTGGGTTCATCGCCGGTGCCACCGCGCCGCCGGGCCGGCGAATGGGTCACGCCGGTGCTGTCATCAGCGGCGGCAAGGATACCGCCGAGGCGAAGATGGACGCCATGCGCAGTGCAGGCATCCATGTCGCGGCGAGCCCGGCTGCGCTGGGCAGCACGATGGTTGACGTGCTGAAGCAGTAGCCGGCGGATCGTCCGCATTCGACTGAATGGACATCCTGCGGAAAGCCGTTCAGCGTGTTTCCGATCCGCGGGCCGACCGTCAAGAGATCTGAAAGCGGTCGAAGATGGTCTTGATGCGTCCAACAGCCTCTTCCGTCGCCTGCTCCGGGGTCATGCTCTTCTGCGTGATGTTGGCTTCCGCCTGGCTCCAGACCTGCTCTGACAGCACCGCGGAATAAGCCGGGTTGTAGTTCATCCACCATGGTAGCGTCGGCTTGACCAGGCCGGTCTCGACAGCCACCGGGCGATGCGGATCGGACGGATCGGTCCAGAACGTGTCGTTCTTGATCGTCGACATCATCACCGGCAGGTAGCGGGCCCGGGTTTCCTTGATGTACTTGCTCAGATTGGCGGGCGCGATGAAGGACGTCAGAAGCGCCTTGGCGCCGTCGATATTCTTCGCGCCCTTAGGGATCAGGCAGGGCGACACCGCAAGCAGACCCGGCACCGGTTTGCCGTCATTGCCGTTCGGAATACCCGTCGTGATTATTTCCTTGAAGTATTGATCCGGCTTTTCCATCTGTGCCACCGCGATCGAAATGGTGGCGTTCGGCGTCATGACCACCTGCCGGGCGTAGAAGGCGTTGTTATTGTCCACGTCGCCCCAGTTGATCGCCCCCGATGGGACATAGCCCTTCTTGTATGGCGTCGTCAGCCGTTCCAGCGCGGTGGTCGCGGCCTTGCGCACCGTTGGATCATCAATGTTCAGTTTACCGTTCGGCAACACGATGCCGGCGCCGCCATAGGCGACCAGGAACGAGTGGAACAGCGTTCCGGCATCGGCTTCCTTGGCCGCCATCGAATATCCCAGGCCGTAGATGCGTTTGCCTTTACTGCGCAGTTTGTCCTGGACTGTCTGGAAGAAGTCGTAATGTGCATCCTGCGTCTTCGGAATGTCGGTGTCGTGGAAGCCGGCTTCTTCGACCAGCGGGCGCCAGACCTCCTCCATCAAGGTCGAGCACTTGATCGGCACCGTGTAGTAGGAGCGCTTTTTCAGGGTGGCGTTGTAGAACCGCGACGCGTCCAGGGCGGTTGGGTGGAACTCGGTTTTTTGGGTTTCCACGACATCGGTAACGTCGACCAGCTTATCGTCCCATGCGGCCTTGGGCACCAGAAAGCGGTCGCCGGTGACAGAATGCACAAGATCGGGCACGTCGCCGACCTGCATGGCCGCGATCAGTTTACTAATCAGGTCCGAACCGTTCATGATCGTCAGGTTGACCTTGGTGCCGCTGGATTTTTCCCAGGCCGCCATGGCGTCAATGACAGCCTTGTTCTCCTGCTCGTAGAAGCCTTGCGTCCACCACACGGTAACCTGATCGGCTGCCCTGGCCGATCGACTGCGAAGTGCGGATGCGCCGCTCATGGCACCCAATCCGATAAGCGCGTGACGCCGGGAAAGCTGTGTCATTTTCAGTTTTTCCTCTTGGTGCTTCTGCAGTCAGCCTTTGACGCCACCCATGGTCAGGCCGCTGTTCATCTTTCGACGGAACACGTAGTAGATGATCATCGGCGGCAGGGCGTAGATGATCGACGCTGCCATCAGGTAGTTCCATGGCGCCTCGTCACTGTTCAGGAATTTGCCGAGGCCGACCGGGACGGTGATGTGCGCGTCGGACGACAGCAACAGGAACGCATAAAGGTATTCGTTCCACGACAGCAGCAGCGCGTAGGTGCCGATGGCAACCAATGCCGGCGCCATTAAGGGCAGATAGATGCGATAGAAGATCTGCGGCGGCGAGGCGCCATCGATCCGTGCCGCCTCATCCAGCTCGTGCGGGATGGAGGCACCATACTGCTTGAAAATGAAGATCGCGTACGGCGTGGCGAACGTCACCTCGACGGCGATCAACGCAAGCGGATTGTCGGTCAAGCCGTATTTTCCCATGATGCTGTAGAATGGGATGGCCAGGAAAGACATCGGAATCATGTAGGTCAGCAGCGCGGCGTTGGTCAGCATCCAGCTGTGCTTGATGCGCATTCGGGTGATCGTGAAAGCGGTCAGTGTACCGATCGCCAGTGTCAGGAATGCCACCGTGACGCCGATGTACAAGCTGTTTCCCATCTGGCCCCAAAAATTCTTCAGCAGCCAGTAAGATTCATCGATGGCTGTCTGAAAACTCAGCAGGGTGACGGAGGTCGGAAACACGCTGCTGGCGAGGATCGATTCTTTATCCTGTAGTGATACCCGGACCATGTTGTACAGCGGAATGATCGTCCATGCGATCAGCACCACGCTGAGTAGGATCACACCGGTTTCAGCAAGGCCTCGGTTGAGCCTGGCGCGACGGGCGATGTTCACAGCTCCACCTCACCCTTCTTCAGGTGGCGCATCAGCAGGATGACCAATGGGATCAGCAGCGGCAGCGCAGTCAGGACCGTCGCCATGCCGAGAGCAGGATTGCCCAGCTCGAACGCATTGCGGATGCCCAGTGTCGCCAGCACATGCGTGGATAGCGCCGGGCCGCCACCGGAAATGAAGCGGACGGAGTTGAAGTCGCCGAGTGCCCAGATGGTGCTGAGCAGGGTGCACATCAAATACAGGCTAGCCAGCAGGGGAAATGTAATGTGGATAAACCGGCTGAGCACGTTGGCGCCGTCCACCTCCGCGGCTTCATAAAGTTCGCGCGGGATCGCCATGCGACCGGCCAGGAAAATGACGGTCCAGAACGGCAGCCACTTCCAGATATGGGCGTAGATTACCGAACCGAGTGCAAGGTTCGTGCTGTCGAGCCAGGGCGGTCCGTCGATCTGAGCGAGCTCCCAGATCGCGTTGTTGATCAGGCCCCATTGGCTGTTCAGCATCCAATGGATCGAGATGAAACTCGGGATCCCGGGAACGGCCCATGGCAGGATGAAGATCAGCAGCAGCATCTTCGGCCACCAACCCTTGCGGATGAATATGCCGGATAGAAACAGTGCCAGCGCAAGCTTCAGGTTCACGGCGATCAGCAGGTAGATCAGCGTGTTGACGATCGCCTTCGGATAGACCGGATCAGCAAACAGCAACCGGTAACTTTCCGGGTTGCTGCCAAGCCACAGACCATACCCGACTGGATAAAGCACGAAGGCCAGAAAGACGCCGACATAGGGCGCTGCAAATACCATAGCCCAGGCGCGATCCGGCGTCACAAATGTATTGCGATTCATCAAGCGGCTGACAATCGGCGCTGCGGCCGGCTTGTCGAAGGTCGTGGCAATCGGCATTTAAGTGCGCTCTCCCTGCGTTTTCCCTGTTCGATTGCGGGAACGCTTTGTCCTCTACCGGGACTTTGAGCTGATTAAGGGGGCTGCGGATCCGGAGTGTCAAGAATCCTTTGGTCCAGGCCAGCCGCACAATAAGAACCGTGATCCCAGATTGCTCCATCCACCCCAACCGGCTACCGTAACTGTTTGGTGACGGTATGGAGCCCTGATGGACAAATCCCTGCACGACAGGCTGACCGAATGGCGGCGCCAGCTGCATGCTCACCCAGAGCTTGCATTGCATGAGCGGGAGACGTCGGCGTTCGTGCAGGGCCGGCTTGCCGAACTTGGCATCCCGTTCGTCGGCGATGTCGGCGGCCATGGTGTGGTCGCGACCTTGACGCGGGGGCAGTCCAACCGTGCGGTGGGTCTGCGCGCCGACATGGATGCGCTGCCGATCCACGAGACCAGCGGCGTGCCACACGCCTCCACCAACCCGAATGTCATGCATGCGTGTGGGCATGACGGGCACACGGCCTCATTGCTTGGCGCCGCGGCGCTGCTGGCAGATGACCCAACCTGGTCGGGCACCGTTCAGTTCGTGTTCCAGCCGGCGGAGGAAGGTGGCGGCGGCGCCAAAAGCATGATCGCGGCCGGGCTGTTCGAGCGGTTTCCAATGGAGCGGATCTTTGGCTACCACAACTGGCCAGGGCTGGAGGCAGGTACCGTCGCGGTGCATGACAGCGCGGTGATGGCTGCCGGCAACCGTCTGCTTTTAAGCATTACCGGTCATGCTGGTCATGCCGCACTGCCGCATCTGACGCGTGACCCAATGGTGGCCTCGGCGCATTTGCTGCTGGCGCTGCAATCGATCGTCTCACGCTCGGTTAATCCGCTGGACAGTGCGGTCGTCACCATTGCAACGATGCAGGCCGGGTCAGCGGCAAACCAGATTCCCGACCAGGCGATCATGCGCGGCACCATGCGCACATTGCGCAACGATGTGCGCGACAACGTCGAGCAGGCCATCCATCGCATTGCGGAGGGCATTGCGCGCAGCTTCGACGTCGACATCAAGGTTGAGATCCCGCGCGGCAATCCGGTCACGGCGAATACGCCGATGGAGCGGGAACTTGCGGCCGAGGGTGCCGTGTCGGCTGGGCTTATGCTGCGCCGCGATCTTGCCCCGGCAATGACCGGTGAGGATTTCGCCTGGTATCTGGGCCACCGTCCCGGCGCCTTCGTCTGGATCGGCAACGGTTCGGCGGATGGCGGGCGCGAACTGCACAACGCCAACTATGATTTCAACGACGCAATTCTGCCGGCGGCAGCTGGTTTCCTGGCTGGGGTTGCCAAGCGCGCCCTGATATAGCGCCATCCTCAGGTCTGCTCGAACTGGTTACGCGCGACCTCTCACGGCCGAGATGCCAGCTGCAGATCTTACCTTGCCGATGTAAGCCCCGCGCTTGCCAGTCCCACTACGCCGCAGCCCGGCCGCAGGTGACGCTGGTATGGGATCTGGCGCGAAGACGCGGGGGGATGAAGTTGGAGCGGCCCGATGTGGTTGATCCCATCGGGCCGCCCTGGGCCTGGCGGCTACCGTACGGCAGCCGGATCGGCGACAAGTAGCGGTTCTGGAAGCAGCGGTTCCGGGGCCGTAGCGGCCGATTTTTCCAACTCGGTATCATGCGAGGTGGAGAGGATGGCGATGGCTGCGCCGATGCAGACGCAGGCGATCACCAGCAGGCCGCCGTCAAAGCTGCCGGTGGCGTCCTTGATCCAGCCCATGATGAAAGGACCGACGAAGCCGGCGATGTTGGCGATCGAGTTGATGTAGGCGACGCCGGCCGCGGCGGCTGCGCCAGACAGGAAGGCTGTGGGCATCGCCCAGAATACCGGCAGTGTGGACCATGCGCCGAACGCGGCGATGCACAGGGTGACAAGGCGAAGCGTGGGCCAGGGCACGAGTGCGGTGGCGACCAGGCCGATGGCGCAGATCATGAAGGCGATCGCGCAATGGCTGCGACGTTCCATGACGCGGTCGGAGCGGCGGCCGTACCAGATCATGCCGCCGGCCGCGACCATGAAGGGAATGGCGCTGACGAAACCAGTTTGTATGTTCGTCAGGCCGAAATTCTTCACGATCTGGGGCAGGAAGTAGACGATGCCGTAGGTCGAATAGGCGATACCGAAACCGGCAACACCAAGGGCGACGACGCGTGGGTTCTTAAGCACCTGGAGGACGGACAGGTTATGGACCGCTTCGCGCTGGCGACGCTCACTGGCCTGGCGCTCGACCAGCCAGGCGCGTTCGTCGTCGGCCAGCCAGGTTGCCTCGGCTGGAGAGTCCTTGAGCACCAGCAAAATATAGACCGACAGAATAAGTGCCGGCACGGCTTCGGTGATGAACACCCACTGCCAGCCCTTGAGCCCGGCGAAATGGTCGAGATAGAGGATCATGCTGGACACCGGAGCGCCGAATACCGCGGAGAAAGCGGTGGCAACCATGAACGTGCTGACCATGCGGCCGCGGTAGGCGGCGGGGAAGAACAGTGACAGATAAAACAACATGCCGGGGAAGAACCCGGCTTCCGCCGCGCCCAGAAGGAAGCGCAGGACGTAGAAGCTGGTTTCACCCTGAATGAAGGCCATGGCGCCCGACAGCAGGCCCCAGGTGAACATGATCCGCGCAATCCAGCGCCGGGCGCCAACCTTGACGAGGATGAGGTTGGAGGGGGTTTCCAAAAGGAAGTAGGCGACGAAGAACACGCCGGCGCCAAATCCGTAAACGGTGGCGGTGAAGCCCAGGTCCTTGTTCATCTCGAGCGCGGCAAAGCTGAGATTGACGCGGTCAAGGTAGTTAACGAAATAGCAGACGATCGAAAGCGGGATCAGGTGACGGACCACCTTGCGCATGGTCCTCTGCTCCAGGGTCTCCATGGTGTCCTCCGATGCTTTTGTTGTTTTTGTCAGGCAGATCTTTGTCGTGGTGACGACCGGGGATTAAAGCGTGTACGTTTAGATAATGGCAACCTGAGGGTGATCGGATTCTTGCCGCGACGCGATGAGGCGCAAGGGACGATGATTAGCGTCTTCAACACCTTCGCAGCACGATTGCGCCAAAACCGTCGGTGCCGCGCGTCCCCGCGCTGAAAGTGCACAAGATACTCGCGGATCCACAGCGGGATAACAGGCGGCCTGCCGTCATGTTAATGACGTTGCGCGGAGCCGCCACACCAAGCGCGCGCGTATGCCGGCAGCCTTCACGATCGACTGCAGAAAGGTGTCGGGCAGGGCGATTATATTCTTGATCCGGACGATATTCCTTGGGGCACTTTTGCCTGTTAATGCGGCAGACGCCACAAGCTATTGTTCCGCCAGCTAAACGGGTGGGATCTGCTGAGTTATCCCCAGAGGTGTCCACCGAGGCGGTGGAAAACTGCTCGGATCCGGAATCCCGGCGGCGCCGATTCAAGCCTCAGGCAGCTAGTTTCGAGACGCTATCATTCCGATTGGTTAAAGTAAATAATATATATACGTAACGACATGGCCATGGATCCTGCGGGGCCTGCCGGTCGGTTGGTACTACATGTCTCAGGCTATCAGGGATCGGTCAGGTTGGTGGAACGAGAGCGACCCGTGACGAGCGGGATGTGCGCCGGGGTGCGACCTCAACGCGGTTTCGACCGAGCCGCTTGGCCTGGTAAAGTGCCGCGTCCGCGACGGCGACCAGTTCCCCCGGCTCGGCCGTGGTCTCGGGCGAGGAGGCGACTCCCAACGAAGCCGTTACTGACTGGCCACTAATCACGTTACTTAGTTGCTCAATCGCTGATCGTAATATCTCTGCCCTCTGCATCGCATCGTCGAGTGAGCAGTCCGGAAGCAGGACAAGCAGTTCCTCCCCACCGTAACGACAGGCAATGTCGGTTGTCCGCACCGACGACATGATGGTACGGGCGACTTCGCGCAGAACGGTGTCGCCGCCGCTATGGCCGTACTGGTCGTTCAGCCGCTTGAAGTGGTCGAGGTCGATCATGATCGCCGACATTGGGGTTCCACGGTTTGTTGCCTCCCTGGTCAGGCGGTCCAGCATTTCCTCCAGGAAGCGCCGATTATACAGCCCTGTCAGGCTGTCGCGCAGCGCCTGGTTGCGCAGTTGCTCACGCAATGCGCTGCTCGACAGCGACAACGACATTGCATCCGCGAGCGCCATGGCAAGCGGACGGATGGAATCCAAGCGGGCCTCGGCGTTGGATTGCTCGCAGGCGATCTGAAGCAGGCCAAAAATCTCACCACGGGCTGCCATCGGGATTTCCAGCAAGATGCAATCCGGCGCGTGATGCTGGCAGGCGAGGCTTTGCTGACCGTTGTTGATGTATGGCTTGCCGAGCTTGAGGGCCCAGCACTCGTTCGGGGCGATGTGGGCGGCGTCGACCTGCGCCATCAGCGGCCCCCAACCGGTCGACCAGTCGAGCCGGTCGCGGGAATTGTTGAACACGTACAGTGCGCCGGAAAACCCCGGCAGCAGATATTGCGCCTTGCCGCGCAGCACATGATTGGCGTCGTCGCGGTCCACCGCGCTCTGCAGCATGCTGGCCATGCTGAAAAGCTGTTCCATCTCCCGGCGCGCGGCCTCCCGTGCGCGGGCATCCTGGGCGCTGCGCCAGAAGGCGAAGCTTGTCGCGATGATCGCTGTCAGCGCGCCGAGTGGATAAATGACCAGCAGCAGGCCCTGCTCAATCACGCGTCGCTGTTCGGCGTCGTCCGCGGCGGCGTTGCGGTCGGCGGAATAGCTGGCGATGACGATCCGAAGGCCCTCTGCCAGTTCCTTGGCCCGCTGCACGCGTTGTGTGGCTGCAACCGACGTGGTGGGGTCATCGGGCAGGGGATAGATCGCGCTCTGCCAGACTGTCCGCAGGATGCGCAGGATGTCTGACGGCCGCATTGTCCCCAGCTGTCGCCCCGGCCGCGCGGCGTCGAAACGATCCAGGCGGGGGATCATGACGGGCGCCATCTCATTCAACACTTTCACCCCGTTGGCATAAGGTTCGAGGTATTCGGCGCGCTGCGTCAGCGCAAAGCCACGCACACCGGTTTCAACATCGGCCAATGCCTGTTGGAAGGCGCGTGCATCCGTGATGGCAATGCGAAATTCGCGCAGCTGGCCCCGCTCGGCCGAGTCGATAAGGAAACCGACGATGCCGGCCACGCCCATCAAGGCGACGACACCGACGATCATGCAGGGAAGCGCCCATGACCTGATCCGGTGCCACCCGATCGGGGCGGCCCGTTTTGCCAGTCGAAGGATAGCCGATCGCATCCGCGCCCCCATTTCCGTTGCTGCGCGCTGCCGCTTCCAGGGCGGGCGATGCATCAGTGACAGAGCCGCTCTATAACGTTAAAATAGGTTTCAATTTGGTATCATGCAGCCCACAAAACGGTCCCGCGTGAAAGGTTCGAGGAACGGCTGCATCACCGTCGAGCACGGCACCGCCATCAGCACCTTGGTTGCTGGAAAGGTCTGATCACCGCCGTCGGCGGGCGACGTGACGTCACCAGCCGAGGTCGGGCGGCTATCTCGCGAGCTTCTCGTCGGAACAGCTAGGGATTCATGGCGCTCTGCGACAGCCCGGCGGCTTTGAATATCTGGCGGAGAGGGAGGGACACTCCGCGCGACAGGGGTGAAGCTCGCAGAACGGCTTAATTCCCGCTTCTCCGGGCAACATCAGGTGTGGTAGGCGTGTGTGGCCGTTCCGGAGACAAACCATGCCGACCTACCTTCAGAAGCGCCGTCGTCGCTGGTATGCCATCATGGAAATACCGGCTGCCCTCCGGCCGGCGTTCGCTGGCAAGGTGCGCTTCGTCCAGTCCCTCGAAACCGAGAGCGTCACCGACGCGAGGCAGAAAGTTCACGGAGTTGTCGCGGACTGGGTGGCGGCACTGGAGCGGGCTCGACGGGGTGCCAGCGCTGGCGGTGATGCGGCGCGTCACTGGCGGGCGTTGCGTGCGGCCAAGACGGAGGAGCAGCGTTCGGAGGTGCTGGAGCGGGTGCAGGACGCCGCCGACGCCATAGGCTATCTGCATGCAGAGATGGGCCGCCCTCCGTCGAGCGCACCTGAAGCGCAGCAATTCTTTGCCGAGGCGACAGGCTCCCGCGTGCCAACAGTCGAGCACGTGGACGAATGGCTGTCGCGCTCCGGCAGCACCCCCAAAACGAAGGACATGCACCGGGCGGCCGTGGAGCGCTTCGCGATCAAGTTCCCCATGCTGCGGGACGTGACGCGCCCAGAGGTCCGGGGCTGGGTCGCGGCGCTGATGAACGACGACAAGCTGACGCCAAAGACGGTGCAGCGCATCCTGTCGGGCCTGCGGGGCTACTGGAGGCACCTCCAGGGCGAGGGGGTAGTGCCGGAAGCCGATGAGCCGTTTGCCAAGCTGGAGGTCGCCCGGCAAGCCCGCAACAAGGCGCCAGTAGAGCGGCGGCGGCCCTTTGAGCCGTCCGACCTGGCCAAGCTGATCCAAGGCGCCGTGGATCGGGGCGACGATCAGCTTGCGGACCTGATCCGCCTGGCCATGTGGACCGGTTGCCGGATCGAGGAGCTTTGCGCCCTCAAGGCGACAGACGTGGCCGGCGATCGGCTCACGGTGCGGGAGGCCAAGACTGCCGCTGGAGTTCGCGTGGTGCCCATCCATGCGGAGCTTGCGCCGACCATGGCGCGGCTCACGAGAGACAGCCCCGACGGCTACGTGCTGTCTGGCCTGACCTTCAACAAGTATGGCGACCGGTCGAACGCCATCGGCAAGCGCTTCGGCCATCTGCGGACGGCGTTGGGGTTCGGGCCGGCGCTGGTTTTCCACTCCATCCGCAAGTGCTTCGTGACCATCTTGGAGAATGCCGGTGTGTCCGAGAACCTTGCGGCCGATCTGGCGGGGCATGAGAAGCCGCGGATCACCTATGGGCTCTACTCGGGCGGGGCGACGCTGGAGGTTAAGGCCGCGGCATTGGCAAAGCTGTCCTATCCTGCGAATGGGTGAGCCGCAGCAACGTCAGAACCAATCACGCAGGCCAAGGCCAAACCGGCTAGCGGCGCTAAGACCAGTGACGAAAATTGTCGTCGCATCTGCGGCCAGAAGAAAGGCCCAGATCAGGGCAAAGGCTTGATACCTCCGCCAGGCCGACCAGGTGCGGGGTGTGAAACCGGCATGATCGAACTCAGCCTTGAACGCTAAGAGTTGCTGAGTTGCGACCAAGGCAAATAGCCACAACAGAATGCACAGGCCGAACCCCATTACGAAGCCTATTATCAGCACCTTGAATGCAGCGCGAAGTTCCAGATTACTCCATGCTCCTCCGATCCCGCTGATAATGGCCACCAGCGCAGCACCGTTGGCGACCAACAGATACCGAGTTCCTTCACCTATCTTGAGCGCAAGGTAGTCGGCGTCTCGCACCAGCCGCCGGGCGAATTTGCGGTCGTCTGTGCTCCAAATGGTCGATTTGCCCCATAGCCGCATCAACGTGGTCCTCGCTGCCCGAAATCCACGGGCGAAACTAGAGCGCCAGCGCCCTGTCATCCATCCCGTTCCTGCGCGGCGGGACAATCGAGGCTTTCACGCTCAAGGTTTGGTCGATCCGATTTGCTCTCACGTGATAGCGTTTTCCGCACTATCCGTCTGTATTATGCTCTACTTACCGCCATCACGTGATTTATTACGGTTAGTGCCGTCATCACGTGATGCACTTCAATTTTTCTTCGATATCACGTTCTGTGAATAGATTTGACTGGTCGGCTTCGGCTTCCATGGTTGTGCCGCGCCGATCCTGGCTGCGGCCTTTCCCAAGGAATACGCCCATGTCACAGAGAAACCAGCGTCCGGCCGTTGCCGCGGTGATGAATGAGCTTGTGGCCAACCGAAGCCGCGGCTACCGGGTGACGCACGCCCAGATGATGGGGCTCTTGGTCGTCTTGGCTGAGGAGGATGACACCACGATCGAAGAGGCGGCCGAGTGGCTCGAATGGCCAGCGTCGCTGGGGGTCAGCCTCATGCAGCGCGAGTATATGAACGTCCTGGTCGACAGGGTGACGCGCGCCTTCGACGAGGTGATGGCTATGCCGCTGGCGCCTTGGGTGTGTGCCGGCGGCGATGCGGTGTTCGAGCCGGTGCTTATGGTCCCCGCCATGGCAAGGACAAGGGGAAAGCGCCGGTAGAAAGGGCGCACGCACTATTCCGTGCTTTGACGTCGCCCGAATGCAAAGGTTTGCTACGCAAAAATCTCGAAGAGTGTGCGGATGGAAGCCGACGCGAAGTTGCTGATCGAGCAGAGCCATGGGTTGAATGAGCGTGGCAGGTTGCTGCTCCGACAGGGAGCAATGCTCATCGCCGAGGCGAAGGCGACCCTAGATGCGGCTGACGAGCTTTTGGATCGTGCTGAGATGCTGCTTTTTCCGGAGCATCCAACGGAGGAGTAGGATCGTCGGCCAGGTGCTTCAGCCACAGGCGGACGTAATGTGGGGTCGTTGCAGCACGGCAGGAAAGGGGGATAATGCCACACCCGGACAGCCACAGGCGGCCGGCGTCGATCTCGTCGAGCCGCCGGAATGCCTCCTGGCGTCGATGCTCCAAAGCCGATATCGGCATCGTTGTTTCCTTGTGCTGACCTGGAGAACTCGCGACAGGGCGCCGGAGTTCCCTTTCGATGCGGCCGAGTGGGCTGGATTTTTTTTTCGGGAACACTGTAATTCACATTGAATTTGTAACGAATAGTTCGTTGTAGTGTCCTCTGGATTTCCAAATTCGGCGGCGGCACACGCGTCCTGCATGAAGGCGCAGCCGGCACCCATGCCCCCAACTTGATTCGCCAGCGAGGCCGGGGTGGTATCGCCCTCCTGCCGGGCGCGCCTTAGATCATCCTGAGGAGCCGCCCGAGCGCGAACAGGACAGCGCAGGCAGCAGTGCTGCCGACCATGGCCGAGCCGCCGGCGAGCACGAGACCCTCTTGTGCTTGCAGCTTCGCGACCGTGCGGGGGTTGGTGGCGAGGTAGACCAGGACGTTACCCACACCCAGCACCAAGATCATCCACCAAGGCCACCGGAGCGCGCCGGCTGCAACGGGCAGTATCAGGGCGATTGTTAAACAGAGGCATCTCATCGCTTCGCCCTCGGTTGCTTCATCAGCGCAACCACAATCATAACCGCCATTAAAACTGTCCTAAAACGTTCGATTGCGGACACCCTGGCCATGCATGTCCAAAATATACCCTGACGACCTTTAGGACATGGTGCAATTAACGGACACCGTTTTTGACCAGGAGGCCTATATGCCCAGGACTTTCGCTTACGTCCGCGTCTCCACGATCGGACAGACCACCGAGAACCAGTTGCAAGAGATCACTGCCGCCGGCTTCGCGGTCGAGCCACAGCGCGTCATCGCTGATACCGTGTCAGGCAGTTCCGCACTGGAGCAGCGCCCAGGCTTCATGCGCCTGCTGGACAAGCTGGAGCAGGGCGACGTGCTCATTGTGACGAAGCTGGACCGGCTGGGCAGGAGCGCGATCGACGTCTCCAGCACCGTCCAGAAGCTCGGGAAGATGGGCGTGCGCGTGCATTGCCTGGCCCTTGGCGGCGTCGACCTGACGAGTTCGGCCGGGAAGATGACGATGGGCGTCATCAATGCCGTGGCCGAGTTCGAGCGCGATCTGATTATCGAGCGGACACAATCGGGGTTGGCCCGTGCAAAGGCCGCAGGGGCCACGCTGGGGCGGCCGGTGGTGCTGGATGACGATCAGCGGGAGGAAGTGCGCCAGCGGCTCGCAGAGGGCGCCAGCGTGTCAGCCCTGGCCCGGGAATACGATGTCAGCCGGCAGACCATCATGCGGGCAAGGGACATGCAGGAAGTGGCGTAGCCCTGTGGTGGTTCGACAGTGGGCGCCCGTATCCACGGTATCCAAGGTATCCAAGGGAAATCGAAGTTCTACCCCCCACATTGTGCGAGGGGGTATTTAGCCCCCATATGTGCCTAATATCTTTCTTTAGCTGAATAAGTTAGAAATCCCTTGGATACCTTGGATACGGCAGAAAAATCAATAGGTTAAGCCTGCCTACGCCTTGGATACCGCTTGGATACCGAACGCCCTTCCTTGGATACCGCTTGGATACGGCCCGGCCCAACAACCGTCGCACAGCGGAGCCAGCGGCTTGAGGTGGCTCGGTATCCAAGGGGCGGGCGTTCCGTATCCAAGGAAGGGCGTTCGGTATCCAAGGGACGGCCGCGTCCGACGCAGCCGCGGCCGGGGCTGATATTGGACAGCAATACTGGCCGATTGGGCCAGACATAGAAAACCCCGGCTGATGCTGGAGGACTAGGCCAGCGTCGGGGCTTCTGAAGCGACTACCGAAACATGTAGAAAGGATTGACCCGGCGGTTACCAAGCGCCGACAGGTCAGATTATAGGTCGTCACCATCGGAGAAACAAGCACTGATCGTAGGAATTTTGTACTAATTGCCGAGACCCATCGAAAAAACGTTGACGACGAAGCGGCACAAGCGATAAAGGTGCCAAACCGTAACCGCAATTCAACTCAGACTTGAAGGGACACTGAGGTGGAGAAGCACATGTAGAAAAGGACTTTGACCATGAATGACCACGCCCAACCTACGCCTATCGCCCTCCCCTTGGGCCTTCGCCGCCGGAAAGCTTCGGCAATAGCGAGCCCCACACCCATCGCCCTCCACGGTCTCGACGCTGCTCGCAAGCAGATCGAGCTAATGACGGGCTCCCCCGACACCATCATCCGCGTGCGCACCGTAAACTCGGCGCTGCCAAAGGGAGCCCTCGGCGCCTCATATGAGTTTGAGGGAGGCCTTGCTGCGTTATACGAGCGCATCTGCAAGCTGAACCTCGGCGGTCACAACATATACGTGGTGGCCCAGCCTACGAGGCCGTGCCCGGGCTTTGCCTCAAATGCCGATGTCGTTGGCGTCCGCGGGTTCTATGCCGACGGCGACGGTGCAGCCTTCCCGGAAGCCTGGCACGTCGCCCCAACCTACGTTCTGCGGCACCCTCAGACGGGGCGGTGGTGGGCGCAGTGGACGGTGACGGCGGCCGAACTGGCAAGGCTTCCCGAATGGATCAAGCGCATCGCGGCGCACTACGGCTCCGATGCCACAATCTGCAACCCTGCCCGCGTCATTCGCCTCGCCGGCTTCGGTCGCTGGAAAGACGGAAAGAGCTATGACCCCTACGATCTGGAGGTCATGTCCGGCATCGCGACCGAAGAATGGATGCACTGCGCACTGCCTGAGCTACCGGCCCGCGCCAAGGTCGACGCGTCGCGCCTGAACGAGGAGGACGTGATCGCGGCCGAGCGCCTACGCAACGCCCTGGCCTTCGTCCACCCGGCTAACCGCAAAGATTGGTTGAGGGTGATCTTCGCTGTGCGCGACGCCAAGGTGCTGCTACCCAACCTGGAGCGGATGGAGCCGGACGAAGTAATCGCTCTCCTGGACGACTGGGCGAGTGGCGAGCTTTGGAAGGCCCATCCTGGCCGCAAGCTCACGGCCTGCGACGTCGGCAAATATCAGGGCTACGAGGACATCGAGACGGTGTTCAACGGCAAACGTGGCTCGGCGGAGGTGTCGGTTACGCTTGGCTCCGTCGTCCACATGGCAAAGGAACATGCCCAGAAGCAGGGCTTGCAGGTGCCCCCTGAGACCTGCCGACGTGGCGCGGCCGAGTTGGGTATGCGGCCGGTAGCGTCGCCCAACGGGGCCACCCCAGCGAACGATGACGATACGCCGCTGGTGCTGCATCCTCTCGCTCCTCGCGACAGCGCAGCCGAACTGCTGCGCCGGAAGTTCACCAAGGGTGGTCACGCCACCCTCGTCCGGGATAGGGGCAAATTTCATCGGTGGGGTGGGCGGCGCTGGGCCCCCGTCGAGCCCGAACGCTTCGACGCGGAGATTTGGGAGTTTCTAGGCAACGCCCTTCGCAAGAAGGATGCCGATGTGGTTCCGTTCAGCCCGCAGAGCAAGCACGTGGCCGAGGTTCGGCAGGCTCTGATGGCCCTGGCCCACACGCCGGACGGTGCTGAGGCGCCGTGCTGGCTCGACGGTCGCGCCGGCCCTGATCCGAAGCAGCTTCTTGTTGTCAGCAACGGCTTGCTGAACCTGACGACGCGGGAGTTGATCCCGCACACGCCGGCCTTCTTCAGCCCCAATGCTCTCGACTTTGCATATGATCCTGCGGCCACAACCCCGGAGTGGGACAAGTTCCTGGGGCAAATCTGGGGCGATGATCAGGAACAGCACGATACCCTGCAAGAGATGTTCGGGCTGCTGCTCACCGACGAGACCAGCCATCAGAAAGCTTTCATGCTTGCTGGGCCTCGTCGGTCGGGTAAGGGCACACTCGGACGTATCTTGCAGGCAGTGATTGGAAGCGCCAACGCTACCGGCACAACCCTCCCGCAGTTGAGCAGCCGGTTCGGCAAGGCTTCACTCATCGGGAAGCGGTTGGCGGTGGCAGGTGATGTGCAGCTTGGCCCGAAGACCGATTTGGACGAGCTTGCGCAGAGCATATTGTCGCTTACCGGCGAGGACACGATCAACGTCGAACGCAAAAACACGTCCGATTGGGTTGGGCGGCTCAAGGTGCGCCTTGTCTTGCTTGCCAACGAGTTGCCGAAGATCACCAACGCCAGCGGGACGTTGGCTTCGCGGTTCATTATGTTCCGGCTGACCCAGTCGTTTTTCGACAGAGAGGATCACGAGCTGGAGGGTCGTCTACTTCAAGAGCTTCCTGGCATCCTCAACTGGGCACTGGACGGGTTGGTTCGGCTTCGCCAACGCGGCCGGTTTGTTCAGCCCAAATCTTGCGCCGACGCGTTGATTGAGATGGAGCACCTTGGCAGCCCGGTAAGGGCGTATCTTGCCGAGAGGTGCGTCGTCGCCCCCGAACACACAGTAGACTGCGGCGAGATGTATGCGGACTTCCGGGCGTGGTGCGAGGGGGGGGGCATCAAAAACACTCCTACTGCTGCTACTTTCGGGCAGAAGTTGAACGCAGCCCTGCCTGGGTTGAAAACGTCAAAGGTGGGGTCCCGCGGACAACAGGCGCGGCGCTACCAAGGCGTCGGCCTGAAGAAAGACGAAGCTGCACCGGCGCCGGCCCAGGACAACGTCACGACCATGCGCCGCAAGAGGGCCGGTTGATGGGGGCCCTTCCTGTCGCCTGCCGCGGCCTTGCTGCCGGCGCTGCCGTGTGGTGGCAAGGTGGTGGCTGGTCCGTCACTGCCTATGGGCTGGAACAGATCGACGGCCACAACGCCATCAGCGCCGGCCGCCTGGCCGATCTGGATGCCACTGGCGGGCTTCGGTGGATCAAGGTGAACGATGACGCTGGCATTGACCTGGACGGCTTCCTGACGGCCTTCGCCGTGGCGCTGGCTCTGCATGGTAACACGGTCGATGCCGGGCTCATCCCGGCGTCTGGTAAGGCATATCGCAAGAACCTGCGGCGCATCGCTTACGAGGCGTCGCTCAAGGTGCGAAGCAGGCACCGGAAGGCGGCATAGCAGCGACAGCCCCCGCTGATGAGGCGGGGGTTAAGCGGCGTCGGACGAGTGGATTTCAGCCAGGCTCAACGCCCGCGGGGTCGGGTTCCGGCCGACGATTGAGGCCAAGAGTTCATCGCCCAAGATCAGTTCTCTGGCGTGATCGGTCGTTGCGTCGAACCGGGGATGGCTGCGGCCGTGGGCTTTTCGATAAGCCGTGTGGCCGGCTGCGCACGCGTCGATGTAGGTCCGCAGCGCACCGTGCAGGTCACTGATGGCCTTATCGAGCGCGGCCGCTGAAGCTTGGATCGGAGACATCAGTCTTCCCCTTCGTCGTCGTCAGCACTCGGTCGCACCGGCAAGCGTTGCTCGACCTTCCACGACCGATGGTTGGCGCCTTGCTGGCGTTCGGCGGCGGCAAGCTGGGCCTCCTCAACATCGATCTTGTTGGCCACCGTGCCGTCCTTGATCCGCCGCACGATGTTGCTGAAGTCGCGGTAGAAGCCGTCGGGGAGACCGGCAGTCATCGCCGCCCGTTCCGCCTGTTGCTTGGCCGAATACTTAGCATTCTCTGCGGCGTGATATTCCTCATAGGTTGGCGCATCGGCGGGCACAACCGCGTCGCCTCTGCCGTTTCGCACTATGCCGCACTGATCGACGAAGGCTCCGACCGGGGCGCCAATGAGACGCGGATCGACTGCCGGCTCTGCCTCCGGTGGCTTGACGCCCAGGCGAGCCTTCAACTCGGCAAGCTCATTGCGAAGATCGTCAACCTCTTTGCGATACTCGTGGACGGGGTGCATGAAATTCTCCTGTGGTGGGGGTTCAGAGTTGGCGGAATGGATTGGAGCGCAGGGCGGACGCGAATGCGCGAATGACTGCCGGGTGGTTGCCCAGCCCCGTCTTGTTCAGCACGGCTTTGAGTTCCCCATTTCCAAAGAGGGCCACGGCGCGTTGGGCATCTCGCACGTCGGCTTGGGGGAGATTTGCGGCTTCAGCCGCCCAGGCGTTGCTCTGCCTCTCCACGGCCGCGGTCGTCATGGTTTCGTGGAGTGCGACGAGCTTTGCCGTCTTGGCCCGGTCCAGTCCGAGTTCCTGCACGATCGGGGTGGCAGCGGCGGCGTCTGGGTGCTGGGCGTCGATGAAGTCGGGCAGGGCTGCCGGCTTGGCTGCTTCGGCGGCAGCTTCGGCGGCCTTCTGCTCGGGGCTGGCGAAAAGCCTCTCCAGCCGTTGCTCCATGCTCTCCTCGGCTGGCTTGGCCTCGATCGGTGCTGCGGCTGCCGGTTGCGGTGTGACGGGGGGCGTCGGGGCTGTTGCTGACGGCGATGCGGCTGCCGGCGATGCTGATGGGTAAAGGGCGGCGAGTGTCGCTTCGTCCATGGTCATGCGTCCTTCTGTTGAGCACGACGCTGGCGCCGGCTGATGGGTTTGCGGGTGAAGACGACTTCGGCCGGCAGCGGCAGGCCGTCGCGGGCATCGAGCGCCAGGCGTTCCCGTGCGGCGGCAATGCGATCGAACAGCGTCTCGGGCTCGGGCTCGTCGATCAGCCCGAAATCCTCCTCGAACTGTGCTGCCTCTGCTGTCAGGCCGGCCTCGCGCATGTGAGCGGCAATTTCCGTGCCAATACAAGGATCAACAAGGAGGCTCCCGCCGTAGCTCATTGCGACATGCCGCGAATAACCCGCCGCCATCGCAGCCTTCATGATGCTGCCGGTGAGGGCATACACCTGGGCAAACCTTCGATGGTTGGCCGGGAGAGGATTATGATCGGCGGCGGCCACGACGTCTGACCTATGCCGCGGCGTCGATCGTTCGGACGACGGCCACCATGTTCGCGGCAATGGTCCGGATCGCGCTTGCCAGGTGCGGCTTCTGTAGGAGCGGTCGCGCACTGGCTACTGACCACCCAGCGTTCAGCGCGGCTCGCGTCGGCTTCTGCCCACGAGCGAGATTGAGGACAAACGCCTCCTCCCGTTCCGTTAGTTCGATCTTCGTGACCACGTGCATTCCATAATCTCCTTTGCGTAGGTTTCAGAGGCTCGGACAGCGAGCATCGATAATCTCGTAGCGTCAGAATATCTAACATTCACTTACGAATTATGCAAGGAAAAGTAACGCTTTGGAGGGCTTTCGGAGGGATCAGAAAAGTGCTAGGCCCGCCACGGTTGCCTGACATTGAAGTTGGAGCAGGACCATGCCGAACCGCATTTTCGTAATCGAAGATGATTTCGCTACCCGCTATGCATATGAGCGAGCGCTCAACGCAGCAGGCTACGAGACAGCGGGGTTCGGGAGCTACTTCACGGCGGCGGCGGAGATCGACAGGGGAGCGGGCGCCTTGCTCGTGGTCGATATCGAGTTGCCTCCGGGGACTCCTCAGGGCCTTGCCGTCGCCCGGATGGCTCGGCACCATCGTCCTGGGCTACCCGTCATCTTTGTCACCGGCCATCCAGAGCTGGCGCAGGCAGCCAACGACGAGGGGCCCGTGATGCTGAAGCCGATCAACCTGGGCAAGCTAGTGGCAACTGCGCGTGATCTGCTATCGGCTTCCAGTGGTAGATTGGTCTGAGATCAACGGCGGCGCTGGGTATCCACCTCTCGTTCGGCGGCGATCCAGAACTCCAGGTCGCGCCCGGGTGGTTGATCATGTTCCACCCACATGGCGTGGGCGCCCTCGCGAATAAGGAGCCGTCTCTCCATCTGGGCAGCCGTCGTCTCAAGTTCGTTGGCCAACTCCTCAGCCGCGCGCTCGGCGGCGGCATCGGTGATCTGCCATCCCAGCCGCCGATAGCGTTCAGCTCTCCGGCGAAGGTCGCTCGCGATTGTCATCTTTTGTTAACCTTTGGGTCGCAGGCCGGTTCCGGTCCCACTGGCTGGCTCGCCGCTGCCATGAGCCGGCGACATGGCTACCGCCACCGCCGACACCCAGGTTCGCATAACGGTATCAGCTTGGCCTCGACCTTGCTGTGCTGGCACTCTTCGCACCGGAGGCGCAGCAGGGCCAACTCGGCCGGGAACAGGTCGCCGTAGCGCCGCACCAGATCACGCACCGGCAGCGGCGCCATGTGCTGGCAGTTGACGCAGACTGCCATTCGGACGAAGCCCCGCGGCGTCTGCTTCAGGGTGATCAGGCGTAGCGTTCGGTCAGGCGAGCGGCTTCCCATTGGGGAGAACATAACGGGAATGAGTAATGGTGCAACCGTCAGCGGCACACCCCCTAGCGCCTCAATCCCCTACGGCGTATTGAAATATGACCATCTTGTCATAATTCGTAATCCACAGGCGCAAAGCCCTCACCCCCTAAAGAGGTGCCATAATGCAGTTGCCGGATGACATTGAGCAGAGACTAATCGACGGCTTGTTCGACCGAGCGGCCATCGACCTGGCGAACCGGCGCAAGATCAAGTTCGAGGAGGCTGTCAACCAGATCGGAGGCTGGCTGTCCGATCGGCAGCAAGCGATACAAGGACCAGAGAGGCTGTTTGGCCGCCGAAAAACTGACCGCCAGATGTGATGAACTTGCCTCGCAATGCCCGGCTGCAACGTGTGTGGTCGGCGTGTGTGGAAGCTCCAGCGCAAGTTCCCCGCAAAGCCGCCTAAGTCCTGAGTTTTCTGGGTGATCGTTGCACTGGCGGAGAGGGAGGGATTCGAACCCTCGGAACGCTTGCGCGCTCAACGGTTTTCGAGACCGCCCCGATCGACCGCTCCGGCACCTCTCCAGATGACACAATCGCAAGCGCTGAACGCGTCAGAGGCGTGACCTACAAGGGAACCGCCCCCCAACGCAAGCCCGGGAAACACGCGCGAGGCTTGCCGAAACACCACGGCAATGGATTAATGCCTGTCAACGACAGCCACAGGGGAAACTATGATCAAGTTCAACTGGGAACACATTCACCTGCGTTCGCCCGATCCCGAAGCGACCGCGACCTGGTATCGCGACATGCTCGGGGCTGAGGTGATCAAATCACCGGCGCCCGACGGGTCGACGCGAATCGACCTCAATTTGGCAGGGCAGAAGATCTTCATTGCCAAGGCTGCGCCGGGGAAAGCCGCGGATGCGCCGGCGTCGCCGTACCTTGGGCTCGATCATTTCGGCCTTACCGTGCCGGACATCAATGCAGCGGTGGCGGCGCTGAAGGCCAAGGGTGTGCACTTTACGATGGACGTCACCACGAACCGGCCAGGTGTGCAGATCGCGTTCCTGACAGCACCCGAGAACGTGTCGATCGAGCTGATCCAGCGCGGCTAAATCCGAAAGCCGCGCGTCTAGGACTCCATCAAGGTCTTGACCGCGCGCAGGTCGCGCACGAAGGCGTCGTATTCGCGCGCCTTGGCGGCGGCATCGGGGATGCGCAGCAGGAATGACGGATGCACCGTCACGAACACGGTCTGGCCATCGGGCGTGGTGAATGGCCGTCCGCGTTCGCGGCTGATGGTCACCGCGCGGCCCAGCACCGCGCGTGCCGCCGATCCGCCCATGAGCACCAGCAGCTTCGGCCGAATGTGGGTGCGCTCCACATCCAGCCAGAAGTTACAAGCCTTGATCTCCGTCACGTCCGGCGTCTGGTGGATTCGCCGGCGCCCGCGCGGGGTGAACTTGAAGTGCTTTACGGAATTCGTCACATAGATGGTACGCCGATCGACCTCGGCTTCCTCCATGGCACGGTCCATCATCTGCCCGGCCGGACCGACGAACGGGCGCCCGATCGTATCCTCCTGGTCGCCTGGCTGCTCGCCCACGAAGATCACGGTGGCGCCTGCCGGCCCCTCGCCAAATACGGTTTGGGTTGCCGGCTCGAACAAGGGGCAGCGATGGCAGGTGAGCGCCTCGCGCGATGCCCGCATCAGGTCGGCATCCGGCTCCATCGGCAATACGACCGGGCCAAGCGATGGGCGGTCTGGCGGCCGCGGGGCTTCGTCGAGGGCTTCTGCTTCCGGTACCGAGACCTCGGGCGTCGCGTCCTGCAGTAGGCGGTCACGGTGATGGTCCCACCAGGCCTGCAGCGCCTCGTCATCCGCAATGTGGCGAAGGCCGGCGCCGAACAGCAGCGTCGATCCATCCCAGTGCGCCGCGCCATCCGGTGTTGCAATCGACCACGCCGGCGACTGGAAGCGCTGCGCCATCAACAGGGCATTGGCGGGCAGGACGAAATGCCTGGGTTCGAACCAGCCCAGGAAGCGTTTGCCGTCCTCGACCGGCAGGAAGCGGACCAGCGTGCGCATGCGGTGGGCATCTGCCCGCACCTCCAGTGCCAAGCGCCGCGCCAGCGCGAGGTCCGGATCAGTCGGGTCGTCCAGCACCTTCTCGCCGCTGTGGGCGCGCCAGAGCAGGGTGTAAAGCAACCCGAAGCGATCGGGCTCGCGGGCCTGGATTGCAATCGAGGCAAGTGACACCAGCGCTCGAAGCACGTTGAAGGTGCCGGTGGCATCGGGCAGCGGCGGCGCCTCGCCGCCGACCGACCAGGTGACATCGGATGGCTCGATTTCGGCCAGGACCAGTGCACGGGCCGCCTGGCGCCAGCCGTCCCAGTCCGTCTCGCTTTTCAACACAGCGTTTCGCATGGCGTGTAGCAAACTCCATGACCGCCGGCTTTCCAAGCCCATCGATCTCACTATGTTGGCACGCCCATGACCCGATCATTCTGGCACTCTCCCTGGAGCCTGCTGGCCGCAGCGAACCTGTTCTGGGCCGGTAACATCGTCCTCGCCCGGGCGGTGTCGGGGCATGTTCCGCCGATCACGCTGGCCTATTGGCGGTGGACCGGCGCGTTCCTGGTGGCCGTTGGCTTCGCCTGGCCGCGCTTGAAGGCCGACATGCCGATCATGCTGCGGCACTGGAAGATGATGCTGCTGCTCGCCGCCACCGGCATCGCGTCGTACAACACGATGTCGTATATCGGGCTGACCAGCACGACGGCGCTGAACGTCTTGTTGCTGCAGTCGGCCTCGCCGCTGATCATCATCGTCTGGGCCTACGCGGTATTCCGGGAGACTCCGACTCCGCGGCAGATCCTTGGTGTATTGGTTTCGCTTGCCGGTGTCGCGGCCATCGCTGCGCATGGTTCGTTGGCGCAACTGGCCAGGCTTCACCTCAATCGCGGCGACGTGTGGGTGCTGGCCGCGCTGCTGATCTACGGCGCCTACTGCGTGATGTTGCGCAGGCGCCCGGCAGTGCATCCGCTCAGCTTCCTGGTCGCTGCGATGGGCATCGGGTCGTGCATGATGCTGCCGTTCATGTTGGCGGAACAGGCGAGCGGTGCGCGGATTGAGGGCGGGCTGCCATCCTACCTCGCGATCGCCTACACGGCGGTGCTGCCGTCTTTCGTCGCATACCTGTTCTTCAACCGCGGGGTGGAACTGATTGGTGCCGGTCCCGCCGGGCAATCAATGCATCTGATGCCGCTGTTCGGTAGTGTTCTTGCTGTATTGTTCCTGCACGAGCAGTTCCAGTTTTACCACGCGGTTGGCATTGGACTAATCGCCGCGGGAATTCTGCTGGCATCTTTGAAGGTCACGGGGCGCGCGCGGGCGGTTCCGCGGCCCACCACAACGTGATCGCTTTTGCCCGGCCGACGGGTTGATACGCTCCTGCGTGGGCCGACCTCCGGCGCTCGGTTTGGAGACTGGAATGCAACGATTGTCTTTCAAAAACGGGCTGCTAGTGGCCGCTTTGCTTGCCGCACCGGCGGTCCGGGCGGAGGATGCCCCCGCTTCGGCCGCACCGTCTGCGTCGACCATACCGTCTGCGTCGACCACACCGCCCGCCTCAGCCGCAACGTCCACTTCAGTCGCGCCGGCCGCACCGCCTGCACCGTCCACGTCGGTCGCACCGCCCGCACCGCCTGCACTACTCGCACCGCCCGCGTCGGTCGCACCTCCCGCACCGCCTGCACCACTCGCACCGCCTGCGTCGGTCGCACCTCCCGCACCGGCCGCACCGGCCGCACCGCCTGCACCACTCGCACCGCCTGCACCGCCCGCGTCGGTCGCACCTCCCGCACCGGCCGCACCTCCCGCGCCAGCTGCACCGCCCGCGTCGGTCGCACCTCCCGCACCGGCCGCACCGCCTGCGCCAGCCGCACCGCCTGCACCGTCCACGTCGGTCGCACCGCCCGCACCGGTCTCACCGCCTGCATCACTCGCACCGCCCGCGTCGGTCGCACCGGCCGCACCGCCTGCGCCAGCCGCCCCGGCAGCCACTGCGCCGAAATCGGCCGACCAGGCGTCGCCGCCACAGACTCCGGCGCCGCCAACCCCTCCGCCAGGCGCACCGCCGCAGACGGCGGTTCAATCGGTGCCCCCGGAAAACGCCGAAGCAATACTGGGGCAGCGCGTAATTGACGCCACGGGGAAGGAAATAGGTCGGCTGGTCGACGTTCTGGTGGGGGCCAACGGTCAGCCCCAAGCCGCCGTGATCGACTTTGGTGGCTTCATGGGCGTTGGCAATCGCAAGATCGCCGTGCACTGGAGCGCATTGCGCTTCAGCCCCGGTGATCCGAACCGCAAGGTGGCAGTGGAAATGACGCCCGACCAGATCAAGGACGCGCCCGAATTTCGTAATGCAAACAAGGCTGCTTCTGTTGTCACACCGGCAGACGCTTCGCCGCAGCCGCCCGTGTCATCGTCACCTTGAACCAATGAAGCGACGTTTAGCCTTCCTGCGGCCCGGTGGAGACCGAGCGCTCGATCTGGTCAATTTTTTCGTGGCGGATGTGCAGACGGGCTTTGGCCCGTTCGTTGCAGTCTATCTGACCGCGAACAAGTGGACCCAGATCGAGATCGGTTTCGCGCTAACGCTGGGCACAATGACCTCGCTGATTGGCCAGCTTCCGGCCGGGGTGCTGGTCGACTCGATCCGCAACAAGCGCTCCGCTGCCGCCGGGGCGCTGATCGGCATCATTATCGCAGCCACGCTGCTTGCGGTGCTTCCGGAACAATTGCCGGTGCTGGTCGCGCAGATCCTGCACGGTGTCGCAAGTTGCGTTTTGACCCCTGCGATCGCCGCAATCAGCCTGCATCTGGCGGGCCATGCGGCGCTGGGTGAGCGGCTGGGCCGGAACGCCCGATACGCCTCGATAGGCAATGGCCTCGCGGCTGCAGTCATGGGTGCTACGGGTGCCTATTTTTCCTCGCGCTTCGTGTTCCTGTTGACGGCGGGATTATGCGTGCCGGCGTTGCTGTCGCTGTGGGCAATCGGGGCAGGGCCGCATGCAAGGACGCAGACGACCAGCACCGTGATGGACTTCGCGGGCCTGAGGCGGCTGATCGTCGATCGGCGGCTGCTGATCTTCGCGATCTGCGTGATGTTGTTCCACCTGTCGAACGCGGCAATGCTGCCGCTGGCGGCCAGCGCAGTCACCATGCGCGCCGGGCAGTTTGCCAATATCATCATCGCGGCCTGTATCGTGGTGCCGCAGGCGTTCGTCGCGTTGCTATCACCCTGGGTCGGCCGGGCGGCGGCTAAGTTTGGCCGCAAGCGCCTGTTGTTGCTGGGCTGGGGCGCGTTGCCGTTGCGGGGCGTGCTGCTGGCGGTGCTCCCGGGTGCATGGCCGCTGGTTGCCGGCCAGGCCATCAGCGGCGTCAGCGCGGCGGTTTTTGGGGTTCTGCTGCCGCTGATCGCAGCCGACCTCACTATCGGCACCGCTCATTTCAACCTGTGCATGGGTGTCCTCGGCCTGGCGCTCTACCTCGGTGCGGCAATCAGCACGACGATGTCAGGCGGCATCGCGGACGCTGCCAGTGTGCAGGTTGCCTTCCTCGTCCTTGCGCTGGTCGGGGCGGTTGGCTCGCTGATGATCTGGCTGGTGATGCCGGAGACCAAGCCAGATGCATCGCAAGATCCGGTAGGGTAGGGCGCTTGCGCCGGCCGGCTCATCGCACGATTTGAGCGTGAAGCTATCGGAAGGGCGACTTGATGCAACCGACCAGCCACTATTTGATCTTTGAGACCGCGTTCGGGTTCTGCGGTATGGCCTGGAATGGGGCGGGCGTATCGCGTTTTCAGTTGCCGTTCCGCGACGCCGGCGCCACTGAGCGAGCCTTGCTGCGCCGCCAGCCTGATCTGACGCCTGACAGCCCGTCGACTGAGGTTTCCGAAACGATAACCGCCGTTCAACGCTACTTTGACGGCCAGCGTATTGACTTTTCCGGGGTTCCTGTCGACCTGAACGGGCAGGACGCGCTGTCCAGGCGGATCTACGCTGCGACACGGCGACTAAGCTGGGGCGAAGCCACCACTTACGGAACGCTTGCCAAGGCGCTCGGTGCTGGGCCGGAGGTTGCGCGTGATGTCGGACAAGCGATGGCGCACAATCCTGTGCCGCTGATCATTCCATGCCACCGTGTCCTGGCGGCGGGTGGCAAGGTAGGGGGATTTTCCGCACCGGGCGGTTCGGCTGCCAAAGCCCGGATGCTTCAACTGGAAGGAGTGCGGGTTGCTGCGCCTCCACCGGTTCAGGGTTCGCTTGTTCTGTGATTCGGGTAGAAGCGGTCTTCTGTCTGTTGAAGCAGAAGGGAGCCAGACTGGCTCCCTTCGTCGTTTCCGATTCGTTACTTTCCGTTGCCGTCCGATGTGGCGGCGGTGCCGGTTTTGGCATTCGCCGTCGAACCGCGGTCGCCAGCTATGGTGCTGGTCGTTCCCGGAACCACGGTCTTACCCGTCGCGCCCGGCACATGCGGATTTTGCGCTGCGGCGCTCGGCATTGGTGGCGTGGACTTAGCGTCCCCTGAATGCAGGGTAGAGGACGGCGCGTTCGCGGTCGACGGGCTGGCGGTGGTCGAGTTGTTGCTTCCCAGATTGCCGGCCGGGTTGCTGCTCTGGGCAAAACCTGTAAGCGGGACTGCGATAATTGCGGCCGCGAGCAGCGCGTTTCGTAACGTTGAGGTCATTATGTGCTCCCTTGAGTAGCAGCAATGAGATGCCTCACCGCTGCCTACTTTGAACATAGGCTGTGATAATGGCCGAACCACGTCGGCATCGTGACCATTTGATTGCCGGGCGCAAAATACCGGCGCCAGTTGATCGAGAGTCAGCTTCACGTCGATCATTTTGCTGCGCGGTTGCAGCCACGATGACCGTGCGGCGTTGCTCGCTTAACAGGAGCCGTGAGCATGCATCGTTTTCTTATTCTTGTGCTTATTCTGTCGGTGGCGGCTTGTTCTGGTCCCGCACTGCCGCCGCCCAATGGTGCACAAGTGACTTATGATGGTCGGAACCAGGCTGTGCAGGTCATTGCCAGCAGTGTTGCGTTGCCGACGGCGGCGGCTCTGGTTTCGGCATCAGGTATTCGCTACCAGGCGCCAGGGCTGTCGCTGCTGAGCGGTCCGCACATCGCCTACAACCCGCCACCGACGGTGGGCCTCGGTGTTGGCGGATTTGGATTTAGCGGATGTTGCGGGTTTGGTTCAGGGGTTGGCATCGGTGTCCCGGTCGGAAGGCCGACCGTGGCCGACGTGAGTGACCAATATGTCGTATCGGCGTTGATCCCGACACCGGCCGACTACCGGACGAACTGGCCCAGCTACCATGTCGAGATCATGACTGGCGCTCAGCCGGTCGTGCTTGCCGCCCCGGCTCCAGGCTGAAAGGTTAAAAGTTACGCGTCCGGAATGTGGGCTTTCAGGGTAGGCGCGACGGCGCGGCCTCCAGAGAGTGGACCTCAAAACGCCGTTGCGTTATCGAGGGCGTAAGCCTCCCGCTGCACACGACGCTAGCCGTTGCTCTCGCCAGATCGCCCACCCCGCGATAGGGTGGCGGAACAACGCGGGGAGTGACCAATGCCGACGTCCAACCGGGGCGCGCTGATCACAGGTTTTGCGCTAAACCAATCAGCGGGACATCGGCCGCCGGAACGTTGGCTGAAGCCGGAACTGGGGTCGTGATTCTCGCTTTCGCCACGACCGGAGTCTCCAACAAACGGGCCGCGCATGGGGGCGCGGAACCGACCGCTTGGTTGCCGGCATCACCGCCGTTGGCAGATGAACCGGCGCAACGCCGGGTGACCTGCCCTGCCAGAAAATGTCGCAAGCGAATGCAGGACCTTCGTGCCGCCCGCGCAGGTCGAAGCCATCGCATCTCTGAAACCCACGGCGGCTGGAAAATCGTTTCACAAGGAGGTTAGACATGGCATACGAGACAATCCGCGTAACTCCGGCAACGGTCGCAATCGGCGCCGAAATCAGCGGCATTGATCTGTCTCGCCCCCTGGGCAACCAGCAGTTCCAGGAGGTGCATGACGCGCTGATGGCACACCAGGTGCTGTTTTTCCGCGATCAGAAGCTGACACTCGACCAGCACAAGGCGTTTGGCCGGTTGTTCGGTGAGCTGGCGGTGCATCCCAATACCCCGGGCCCTGAGGGGCATCCGGAGATCTTGCCGGTGCATGCCGACGCCAACTCAAAGCGGATCGCTGGCGAGCGATGGCATTCTGACGTTTCGTGCGATCCGGAACCGCCGATGGGATCGATCCTGAACCTGAAGACGGTGCCTCCCGTAGGTGGCGACACGATCTTCGCCAGCATGTATGCGGCTTTTGACGCGTTGAGCCCAGGGATGAAGACATATTTGTCCAGGCTGACGGCGGTCCACGACGGCTCAAAGAACTACAGCCGCACCAACCGATTGATCGGTGCGGACGGACCAAGATCGTTTCCGCGTGCAGAGCATCCGCTGATCCGCACGCATCCGGTGACAGGGCGGCAGGCGATCTTCGTCAACCCGGTGTTTACGATGGAAATCAAGGACGTGCCGGAAGCCGAGAGCCAGGCGATCCTGGAGTTTCTGTATGAGCACTGTGGCCGGCCGCACTGGCAGGTGCGTTTCCGCTGGCAGCCGGACAGCGTGGCCTTCTGGGACAATCGCTGCGTGCAGCACATCGCGATGTGGGATTATTTTCCAGACGTTCGATCGGGCTATCGTGTGACGGTGAAGGGTGACAAGCCGTTTTATAGAGCAGCCTGACGGCACGATTCTGTGGTGGTGCGAAGTACAGGGCGCGGCCGGTGGTTATCCGCCTTGCGCCGGTTCCTCGGCAATGACAGGGCTGGTCAGCTCAATCGCTCTGCTTGAGCGGGCTCATTTGGCGCCTTGCCTGTTCCAGCCAGGGTGATGTCGCTCTGCTAGGTCGGCTTCCCGCCAGGCATCCCATGCCGTCGGTGAGTGGGCCAACATGGTTGAAGGCTTGCGGCACAAGCTCTTCCGGCAGCCGTGGCAGTCTGGCCGGAGTCGGTGTTTCGTGACAGGCTTGCGGCAGCAATCAATGAGGGGAAAACGCACATGGTCACCCTGGGGAGCGGCGACTACCAGTATGAGCCGGTCGACGACTGGGCGAAACTTCCGCCGGGATGGTCGTTCAAGGAGATCGGCGGAGTCGGGGTCGACAGCAAAGACAACGTGTACGTCTTCAACCGCGGCGAGCACCCGATGATCGTGTTCGACCGAGACGGCAATTTCCTCCGTGCGTGGGGAGAGGGCGTGTTTCCGCGCGCGCATGGGGTTTACGTGGCGCCGGATGAGACCTTGTGGCTGACCGATGACGGCGACCATACCGTTCGCCAATGTACTTTGGACGGCAAGATCCTGCTGACGCTGGGTACTTCGGGAAAGCCTGCACCCTATATGAGCGGCGATCCGTTCCACCGCTGCACCCATACTGCGATGGCGCCGAACGGCGACATTTACGTCTCTGACGGGTATGGTAATGCCCGCGTTCATAAGTATGCGCCGGATGGACGGTTACTGCTGTCCTGGGGCGGGTCTGGCACCGATCCCGGGGAATTCAACATTGCCCACAACATCACCTGCGACGCGGATGGCTGGGTCTATGTCGCCGACCGCGAGAACCACCGCGTCCAGGTGTTCAACGGTAATGGCAAGTACGAAACCCAGTGGAATAATCTGCATCGGCCGTGTGGCATCTTCATGCCCTCGGGTAAATGTCCGGTTTGCTACATCGGTGAGCTCGGCCCGTCGCAGCGGGTCAATCTGGAAGCGCCGAACCTGGGGCCGCGTGTGACCATCGTTGACAACACCGGTAAGCGATTATCGCGGCTGGGCGGATTGGGTGCGGGGCTGGGGGTCGACCAGTTTATGGCGCCGCACGGCCTGTGCGTGGACAGCCGTGGTGACATCTACGTTGGCGAGGTGTCCTGGACACAGTGGCCGCAGCGGTTCCCCAACAAGCCGATGCCGGAGAACCTTCGTTCACTGCGGAAGTTCCGCAAGCTGGGATAGCGAAAAGCCGTGGGGATCAGGGACGCCGGACCCGTAACCGATGCCGGAAAGTCCATTTGCACTTCGTTTTCTGGATGTCCACACCGCAGAGTGTGACGCCAGAGGTTCCGCTCACCAACCAAGGCCAGGTCTGCGGACGAAGCCCGGACCCCACGGTCCCCAGCCACCCCAGTCCCACGCCGGGTCGGCATAGATCCGGGCGGTCGCCGCCTGCTGATCGGCAAGGGCCTTCTGCTGGAGGTAGGCCTGATACTGGCCATAGGCGCCCTGAGAGCCGACGTACAGGCAGTCACAGACCAGTGGGTCAGCGTAGACATAGCTGACGGAATCACCCTGCACGTGACGGACGAATTGATGCGAAGGAAGACGACTCAGCATCGCCTGTCGTTGTGGGGTGTTCGCCGGTTGGACCACAAATCCGGCAGCAGCAAGATTGTCCTCCTGCTGCGCCACTCTTTGCTCTGGCGTTGAGCAGGCTGAGAGGCCCGCCGCGATCATCACCGCGTAGACCGGCCATCGACCAAGGCTTGATCTCATGTTTTATCTACGCAACATATAATTTGAAGGGTCTCTATTGGCGAACGTCGGTGTGATGTGGTCTATGCCGCCACCTTGCGCTGCTTTGGCCAGCGAGCGGCGACCATCGGCAGGACTTCTTCCACCAGGCGGCGGGTCTGGGCAAACATGTCGGCATCGCCGTCCGCGATCGGACGCAAAATGAATTTCGATGCGCCGACCGCAATATACTCGCTGAGCCGTTGAAGGATGACGTCAGCATCGCCCATCGCAAAAAGATCTTTCGGGTCGCGACCGGTGCGGGCGCGGTAGTGGTCCATGACCTTTGCCACGCCAGGGTCCTCCGGGCCGCCGAAGCGGAAGGCAAAAGCCGCGCCGTAATGGTCCTCATCGATCGTCCGTTGGGTTTCGGCCAGGGCCGCTTTGATGCCGGCAATAACCGACCCGACAAGTTCGGGCGTTTCGGCACCCGCCTGCCAGCCGGTGCCAAGGCGGGCGGTGCGCTTGATTGCAGCTTCCGACGAGCCGCCGATCCACATTGGCAAATCGGGCTGCACCGGAACCGGCGCGATCGATGCCTTGGTCAGCTTGAAATGGCGCCCGTCGAAGTCGAGGGCCTCGCCGGCCCATAGCCGGCTGATGATCTCGAGCGCCTCATCAGTCTTGCGGCCACGCGTTGTGGTATCGATGTGCATGGCGGTCCATTCGGCGCCCCGCGGGCTGCCGATACCGAATCCCGGCAGCAGCCGTCCGTTCGACAGCACGTCGATCGTGGCGCACTGCTTGGCCAGCAGCACTGGCTCTCGCAGGGCCACCGACACGACGTTGACGCCAAATTTCAGGCGCTTTGTCCGGCCTGCAATGGCTGCCAGGGTTGTCATGCACTCCAGGATGGGCACGTGGCTGACGATGCGGTCGGTTTGCCAGATCGAGTCCAGCCCGCCTTGTTCGCAAAGATCGACCCACCGCCAGAACCCGTCCGAGGTCTGGAAAGGGTATTCCATGATCCCGACGCCGACCGCGATGTTGCGTGCCATCCTCGCCTCCCGAAACTGCTGTTGACTTCAAGCAGGCCTGCCCATCGTCAGCACCGGCCGTTCAAACCGGTACGCTCACGGGCAGGGGCCTAGTTCGGGGATCGTCTCCTGTTTCCCGATCAGAGGCAATCGCGATGCTAAGTGGTCAGCGGGAAAAGCCCTGCACCGCCATCCTGGCAGGCGCACCCGATAGGTGCGGCTTGCGTGCAGACCTGATGGTAAAACGTTGCATGGATGGAGGCGGAAGCAGGGCCTCTAGAGCGCTTTCAGCCTGACTGTAAACAGTCAGCGCGCTCTATCTCGTTGTTTGAGCGAGCAACTTCATCACCCTGACCATTCCGGTCAGGGTGATGTTGCTCTAATGGCAGATGCGTCGCGGATCCGCCCTCAAGCGAAACCGCTATCGACGCGGGTATCCCACCACACCGGGACTGCGGCCACGGCCAATGGACGCGCCATCAGGAAGCCCTGCATCTCGTCGACCCCTAAAGCCGCCATCTGATGCCAGATCGTTTTGGTCTCCACCCCTTCAGCGGTTATGCTGAGCCCGCGTGCCTTCGCCCGGGCAATGGTATCAACAAGGAAGGCGTGTACTTCGTCTGACGTGCCGACTTGCTGCACCATGTCCTTATCCAGCTTCAGGCTGGTGAACGGCAGGTTCAGCAACGGTCCAAGTCGCGGCACGGCGGGCCCGACGTCATCGATTGCCGCGCCGTAGCCGAGGCCGCGCAAATAGTCCAGGGAACGGCTCAGCAACGGAATATCGTCCACGGGCCGGCTCTCGGTCAGCTCAATGATGATTTGGTGCGCGGGGATGCCGGCGGCTGCGCGCTGCTGTTCCAGCCGCTCTAGCGCCGCCGGCATCAGCAGCACATCAAGCGAGAAATTGACGGACATACGAAGGTTCCGCCCTGCGAGCAGCGGACCAATCAGGTCGGCAAAGGCGCGGGCGGAAACCAACCCGGTCAATTCCGGGGCAAGTCCCGCGTGCTCGATCTGCGGCATGAACGAGTCCGGAAGAATGGTGCCCTTCTGCGGATGATTGAGCCGAACCAGCGCCTCCAGGCCAACCGGGTGCTGGTCGCTGACACGGATGATGGGTTGATATCGCGTCTCGACCATCGCCCCCGTCAGCGCTGCGCGCAACTCTGCCAAGTCCATAACATCTCGGCCACGCGGTGGGACGGTTGCCATCAAGGCCTCAAGGACAGACCGCGGCGTTGCGGCTGAGATGAAACGAATCTGAGGGTATCGGCTGTCTGCGGCGCCTAATACAAGCATATCCGTATCGGGTGCGGCCACCTCGATCGCGAGATTGGCGAGTTCGTTGAACAAACCATCTGCGTCGTTTTGATCAATCAGCACATGCGAATAATGCGACGTCGTCCCGGCGAGGCGCGCCAATGCATCGCGCGCACCGCATCGCGATATGTAGACATGGCCGAGCGATTCAGTCGCACTGGTGACGGCGGCCAACCAGTCGGGGCTGCGGCTCACCAGCAGAAGATTGAGGTCAGTGGCATGCGTGGCCAATGGCCGATCAAGTTCGTAACGACCACCAGAGGCCAGTGGGAGGCTTTTCTCCATACCGGTAAGTTAGCCACAACAGCGACATTTAGCGAGAGAAATCCCGGTAATGAGATATGAATTCGGCGCCAACACTCCTTTTTGTCCGGTTTGCAACCCCAGTTGGCAAACGGCGATGATTATGCACTACCTCGGGGTGTAGGGGGATGACTTAGCCCAATTGGAAGGACGCTTTACGCTTCTCGACAAATGCTGCCATTCCTTCCTTCTGGTCCGGCGTGCCGAACAACGACAGAAACAGGGCCCGTTCATGACGCACGCCCTCGACAAGCGAGGATTCGAACGCGCGGTTGACCGATTGCTTGGCGAACTGCACCGCCACCGGCGACAGGTTGGCAATGCGGTCGGCGATTTTCATCACCTCGGGCAACAGCTGGTCGGCTGGAAACACGCGTGAGACCAGATTGGCCCGTTCCGCTTCCGCGGCATCCATCATCCGTGCCGTCAGAACCATGTCCATCGCCTTGGATTTGCCAACGGCGCGGGTCAGCCTCTGCGTTCCACCCGCACCAGGGATCACGCCAAGGTTGATTTCCGGCTGGCCAAATTTCGCCGTGTCGGCGGCGAAGATCATGTCGCACATCATGGCCAGCTCACATCCGCCGCCCAGCGCAAAGCCAGCCACGGCAGCAATGACCGGTTTCTTGACGCGTAACACGCTCTCCCAACCGGCGCCGATGAAGTCCTCCATCATCGTCTCGGGATTTGTGCGCTCGCGCATTTCCTTGATGTCAGCCCCAGCGGCGAAGGCACGGTCGCTACCGGTGATGACGATGGCCCCGATGGACTTGTCCGTATCGAATGCCATCAACTGCTCGCCCATCTCGCGCACCAGCGCGTCACACAGCGCATTGAGCGCCGCCGGTCGGTTCAGCCGGATCAAGCCGACGCGGCCATGGGTTTCAACGATGATATTTTCGTAGGCCATGATGCGGTCCTCCTGGGGCCTTGATCGTATGCGGGTTGGCAAGCTTAACAGAGCCAGACGGCGCGCACAGGTGGCAGGTCGCGCCGGCCGCCGGACAGGTCAGACCGGCGATAGCATTCCCTCGGCCACGACCGTTCGCAGCTTGCCATGCAGATGGGGATTGCCGGCCACGATGTTGCCTGTCGCCAGCGGGCTGCCGTCTCCGACATCGGTCGCGTAGCCTCCGGCTTCGCGGACCAGCAACTCGCCGGCGGCGATGTCCCATGGCTTGATTCCGAGTTCCCAATAGCCGTCGAAACGGCCATGCGCGACCCAGGCCAGGTCCAAAGCCGCGGCACCGAAGCGGCGCACACCGGCCACCTGCGGCATCAGCGCGGACAGCGTCCGGCTGAAGGCATGCCGCCGTGGCGCCGACACCGCGCCAAAGGGAATCCCGGTTGCAAACACGGCCTCGTTCATCTCGCGCCGGGCGGACACGCGCAGCCGGCGTTCGTTCATGAACGCGCCGGTGCCTTTCTCCGCCCAGAACATCTCATCCGCGGCGGGGGCGTAGATCACACCAGCCTGGATTTCGGATGTGCCGTCCGGCAGCCGGCGTTCCAGCCCGATGCTGATCGCCCAATGCGGCATGCCGTGCAGGAAGTTGGTGGTTCCGTCCAGCGGGTCGACGATCCAGCGCCAGGTCCAGTTGTCGGAGCCGGAGGCGCCGGATTCCTCCATCAGGAAGGAATAGCCCGGCCGGGCCTTGGTCAGTTCCTCCTTCAAGGTCTGTTCGGCGCGCAAATCGGCCTGGGAGACGAAATCGGACGGCCCCTTGACGCTGACCTGCAACTGCTCGACTTCGGAAAAATCACGCAACAAGCGTTTCGCCGCCTTCTGGGCAGCGTTCGCCATGACCGTCAGGTGCGGGGAAAGACGAAAGGCCATCAGCCCTTCGCGCGCTCCACATAGGACGAATCCTCGGTGCGGACCACGATGCGCTCGCCCGATTCGATGAAGGGCGGCACCATCGTCTTAACGCCGTTCGACAGCTTTGCCGGCTTATAGGAGGAGGAAGCAGTCTGCCCCTTCACCACCGGATCGGCCTCGACAACCTCAAGGGTGACGCTGACCGGCAGGTGGATCGCCACGGGTTCGCCTTCAACGAGGTCGACCGTCAGCTTCATCTGGTCCTGCAGGAACGGCGCAGCATCGCCCATCAGGTCGGCAGGGACGTGGGCTTCCTCGTAGGTTTCGGGATCCATCAGCACCAGGTTGGTGCCGTCGCTGTAGGAGTACGTGTACTCCTTTTCCTCGGTGGTCAGCCGTTCGACAGTATCGGCGGTGCGCCAACGTTCGTTGGTCTTGTTGCCGGTCTTCAGGTTACGCATCTCCACCTGGATGAAGGCGCCGCCTTTACCGGGGGTAATGATCTGCTGCTTCAGCACCGTCCAGCGGTTGCCATCGTGCTCGATCACCTGGCCGGCGCGAATGAGGTTCGCCTGCTGCTTCATGGGGTTCGTCCGTTCGGAGGAAATTGGGAGAGGTGCGGGCTTCTAGCCCCTGGAAGGGCTGGGAGCAAGTTTGGCAGCCCGGCGTGTTGGCAGCCCGGCGCAACCGCTCACCCCCGGCCGCGACCGATCAGCGAGCCAAGCACCCCGCGTACCAGCTCGCGCGCCACAGCGCTGCCGACACTACGCGCGGCACTTTGCGCCAGACTGTCGACCACACCCGGATGACGGCCTCCTCGTGGCCCGGTTGTTCCGAACAGGATTCCCGACAGCCCACCCCAAATCCCACCGCTTTCCGGCATCGGCTGCGCCGACTGCGGGATCGCCGAGGGGGACGGATTCGCCGCCGTCGTGTGCGCTTCCTGTGGCAATGCCTGGCCGCCGCCCGCCCGGTCGCGCAGCATCTCGAATGCGGACTGGCGATCGACCGGCGTGTCATACGTCCCGGCCAGCAGCGAGTTCGCCGCGATCGTCCGTCGCTCATTCAGTTCAATCGGACCGACCTGCGAAGCCGGCGGCATAACGAGGCCCCGCTGCGTCACCTCCGGTGTGCCTTTGGCGTCGAGGAACGAGATCAATGCCTCACCGACGCCCAACTCAAGAATCGCTTTTTCGGCGTTCAACCCGGGATTGGCACGCATCGTCCCTGCCGCAGCCTTGACCGCCTTCTGGTCGCGCGGGGTAAAGGCCCGCAGTGCGTGCTGCACCCGATTACCGAGCTGTGCCAACACCTTGTCGGGGATGTCCAGCGGATTTTGGGTAATAAAGTAGACCCCGACACCCTTTGAACGAATCAGGCGCACCACCTGCTCGACCTTGTCCAACAACGCCTTCGGCGCGTCGTTGAACAGCAGGTGTGCCTCGTCGAAGAAGAACACCAGTTTGGGCTTATCCCTGTCGCCGACCTCCGGCAGCTTCTCGAACAGATCGGACAGCAGCCAAAGCAGGAAGCTGCCATAGACCAGCGGGCTGTTCATCAGCCGATCGGCGGCCAGGATGTTGACAACCCCTCTGCCGTCCGTTGTCTGCATCAGGTCGTCGATGTCCAGCATCGGTTCGCCGAAGAACCTGTCGCCGCCTTGGGCCTCGATCTGCAGCAATCCCCGTTGGATGGCGCCGATCGAAGCGGGTGAGACATTGCCATACTCCGTGCGGAAGCGGGCGGCATTGGCTCCGACGAACTGCAGCAACGCCCGAAGGTCCTTCAGATCAAGCAGCAGCAGCCCATTGTCGTCGGCAACCTTGAACGTCAGCGCAAGGACACCCTCCTGCGTCTCATTCAGGTTCAGCAGCCGTGCCATCAGCAGTGGCCCCATGTCTGACACCGTCGCCCTGATCGGATGACCCTGCTCGCCCCAAAGATCCCAAAAGGTCACGGGACAACCCTGCCAATGCGGCTCCGCCACGTTCAGGGCGCTGAGCCGGGCCTGTATCCGGTCCGACATCGCACCCGGCTTGGCGATCCCCGTCAGGTCTCCTTTTACATCGGCAAGGAAAACCGGCACGCCAATGCGCGAGAAGTTCTCTGCGATCACCTGCAGGGTAACCGTCTTGCCGGTGCCGGTCGCACCGGTGATACAGCCATGACGGTTGGCCAGCCGGGGCAGCAGCAAAAGGTCGGTTTCCCCGGCGCGACCAATGATCAGTGGATCAGCCATATGTATCGTCTCCCTCAATCGCGCCATGTCGCCAACCAGGCGCCGCGTCGTCTGCTATATCTTCCGCCATGACCCTCATGCCCGCCACCAGCTTTGACGTGATCGTGCTCGGCGCCGGCGCAGCGGGCTTGATGTGCGCAATGCGCGCCGGCCAGCGCGGCCGCAAGGTCCTGCTGCTGGACCATGCGCCGCATCCTGGCGCGAAGATCCTGATCTCGGGCGGCGGGCGCTGCAACTTCACGAATACGGAAACGGTGGCGGAGCGCTTTCTGTCGGATAATCCGCATTTCGCCCGATCCGCGCTCAGCCGCTATAGGCCGGCGGATTTCATCGCGCTGGTGCGTAAGCATGGCATTGCGTTCCACGAGAAGACGCTGGGCCAGTTGTTCTGCGATGGATCGGCGCGGGAAATTGTCGCAATGTTGCTGGCCGAGTGCGCGGCCTTCGGTGGTGACGTGCGGGTTAACCACCGCATCATTGATGTCAGCCGGGCTGATCGGTTCCGTGTGGAGACCGATCAAGGGATGTTCCACGCGAGCGCCTTGGTCGTGGCGACCGGGGGCATGTCAATCCCCAAGATGGGCGCGACCGGTTTTGCCTATGAACTCGGCCGCCGGTTTGGCCTGCGGTTGACGGCAATTCGCCCCGGTCTGGTGCCCTTGACGGCCGATGATGATCTGCTGGCTTTGCTGCGGCCACTGAGCGGCGTATCGCTCAGGACGCGGGTGAGCTGTGGGCGGCAAGCGTTTCGCGAGGCCATGTTGTTCACCCATCGGGGCCTATCCGGGCCGGCCGTCCTGCAGATATCGTCCTACTGGCGGCAGGGGACGCTGACCTTCAACCTGCTGCCGGATCACGACGCCAATGCTTTGCTGTTGGACCGCAAGCGATCGCGCCCGAAGGCTGCACTGGCAAGCGTGCTGGCGGAAGTGTTGCCTGCACGGCTTGCGGCGGCACTGACTGTCGGGATTGACGGCAGGATGGCCGACTTGCCGAACCGCACGCTGGCAGCATTGGCGTCGCGGCTGTCGGAGTGGACTGTGACCCCATCCGGCACCGAAGGGTTTGCCAAGGCCGAAGTCACCTGCGGCGGCATCGACACCCGAGACCTGTCGTCGCGGACCATGGCGGCCAATGCTGTCCCCGGCCTGTTCGTCATTGGCGAAGCAGTGGACGTGACCGGCTGGCTCGGCGGTTACAACTTCCAATGGGCGTGGGCCAGTGGATGGGCAGCCGGGGAGGCGGTCTGATACCTCTCGGCCGTTTTGAGCCAGGTGGATTGCCCGTCGACGCTTGAGTGCACTAACGTCCGGCTTAACAAAACTTGCCCAACGAAAATCAGACCACAAAAACTGGGCCAACGAGAACTGGGGAGAAATAATCGTGGCAAATCGTAGAGGCGTCCTGCAGGGCTCGATCGCCGGCATGGGTGCGGCGCTTGCCGCATTCGGGATCAACCCGGCTTTGGCGCAGGATATCGGCAAGGCTGCCGGGCGATCGACCAAGCCGTTGAAGGCGGCATTCTCCAATGCCGGTCTGCAGGCAACCTGGTGCGCGCAGGGCAAGCAGGCGGCGGAATACTGGGGCAAGCTGTTCAATGTCGAGGTGACCTGGTTCGATGGGGAACTGGCGGCGCAGAAGCAGCGCGCGGCGATCGACAATCTTGCCTCGCAGAAATGGGACTTCGTCGCCATCCAGGCCTTCGGCATCGGCACGCTGACCGCACCGGTGAACAAGCTGATCGACGCAGGCACGCCGGTGATTGACATGGACACGTTGATCGCGCCTTTGGATTCGATCAACGTCCATAGCTTCCTGGCTCCGGACAACGAGTTCATGGGTGCATCCGTCACCCAGGCGCTGGTCGACGCCATCGATGGCCAGGGCACCATGATCATGACCCAGGGGGCTTTGGGACACACCGGCGCGCAGGGTCGTGCGCGCGGTTTCCAGTCGGTGATGAAGAAATACCCGAAGATCGAAGTGCTTGATACCCAGCCGGCCGACTGGGATGTCACCAAGGTCGCCCGCATCTGGGAAACGTTGCTGACCAAGTACCCCAAGATCAGTGCCGCGTATTTCCATAACGACGACATGGCGCTGGCAGCCTACAACGTGATGAAGGCGCATAACCGCATGGACATCAAGCTGGGGGGCTGCGACGCCATGCCGCCGGCGCTTGCGGCGGTCAGTGATGGACGGATGCTGGCAACGGTGCGCAATCCATCCTGCCGGATCCATGGTGGTGCAATCGTTGCGGGCGTCGCGGCGGTGGTTGCAGGTGAAAAGACCGGCCAAGCCGGTAATCCGGGCGGGATTCCGAAGAACATCATCGTCGATGGCCCGGTGGTGACCAAGGCCAATGCGCCCGGCATGATGTGGATGGAGGAGCATTTCCTGATCTGACATGCCGGCGTTGCTGGAACTTGCCGGGGTCTCGAAAGCGTTCGGCGGCGTCTCGGCGTTGCGGGATGTCGATTTCTCCGTGATGCCAGGTGAGATCCATGGCCTGGTCGGTGAAAACGGCGCCGGCAAGTCGACGCTGATGAAGATCATCGCCGGGGTGCATGCGGATTATCACGGGCAGATGCGGCTGGACGGGCAGCCGGTCCGGTTCGCCTCGCCGCGCAGTGCGCGTGCCGGCGGGATCGGCATGGTGCATCAGGAACTCGCGGTCGTGGCCGGCCTGAGCGTGGCGGAAAACGTGTATCTCGGCACCCAGCCCGTCGGCCGCTTCGGGCTCGTGGATTGGGCAGCAATGCGGCGCGGCGCGGCCGACCATCTGGCAAGCCTCGGCATCGATCTTGATCCAAATATGCAGATGGGCTCGCTGCCGCTGGGTCTGCAGCAGCTGGTGGAAGTGGTCCGTGTGCTGCATTCCGGTGCCCGTATTATCATCCTGGACGAGCCGACCTCGGCGCTTGCCCCGCCGGAGGTGGAGCAGCTGTTCGTGCTGCTGCGCCGACTGCGCGACGCTGGCCGCAGCATCGTTTTCATCTCGCACTTTCTCGATGACGTGCTGGCGATTTGCGACCGCGTCACGGTGTTTCGCAACGGCCAGGCGGTTGCCACTGAACCGTGCGCGCAAATCGGGAAGCGTTGGATAATCGATCGAATGATCGGCGCCGGTCACGCGGAGCTGGAGGACAGTTACCTCGCGGACATCGCACTGCACAGCCGCCCGGACGCGCCGGTCGTGTTGCAGGCTGACGGCTTGAGCCGCAGTGGCGCCTATCGCAACGTCAGCTTCCAGCTGCACGCCGGCGAGGTGCTTGGCATTTTCGGTTTCCTGGGGGCCGGGCAACTGGATCTGGCCCGCACGCTGTTTGGCCTGCTGCCGCCGGAACAGGGCCGGCTGGTGCTGGATGGCCGCAACATCCGCCTGTCATCGGCACCGCAGGCGCGCCGTCAGGGCATGGCATTTGTTCCGGAAAGCCGACGAATGATGCTGTTCGGCAGTGAGCCGGTGTTCAAAAATGTAACGATTTCGATCCTCGACCGGCTCGGTCGGCTTTGGTTGCGTCCGACTGTTGAACACACCATCGCCCGGGGTCATGCCGAGCGGCTGCGGATTCGTCCGCCGAACGTTGAACACACGCTGCGCACGCTGTCCGGTGGCAACCAGCAGAAGGTCGCGCTGGCGAAATGGCTGACCCATCTGCCGCGCGTGCTGGTATTGAGCGAGCCGACACGGGGCATGGATGTCGGTGCCAAGGACGACGTCGTGCAGATCGTTCGCGGGCTGCGGGAGCAGGGGATCGCGATCGTGGTCGTTTCGACCGAACCCGAAACGGTGCTGTCGCTGGCCGACCGCATTCTGGTGATGAAGAAAGGCGAAGTGGTGCGCGAATTCGCAGATGAGCCGGTCAGCAAGGACCGCCTGATGGAAGCGGCATGAGGGGCGGCGTGTCCGACTGGCTGCGCGGACGGTTGCGCAACATCGCGCCGTTTGCGACCTTGATCCTGCTGGTCGGCTTTTTCTCGGCCGCTAGCGATTCGTTCGCCACGCTCGGCAATCTGCAGAATATTCTCACTCAAATCTCGGTAACCGCGATCATCGCGGTCGGCCTGACATTCGTTATTCTGTCCGCGGAGATCGACCTCTCGGTCGCCAGCATTGCCAATGCCACCGGCATCGTGGTGGCTTATTTCACCGTGCAGGACGCCAGCGTCTCGATCGCCAACATCCCGCTGCCTGGTTGGGCCGCCATTGTCGTGGCGATCGCCGCTTGTCTGGCGCTGGGTGCGGTCAACGCCTTTGGGATGACGCGCATTGGAATACCAAGCTTCATCATGACCTTGGCAATGCTGCAGATCGCGGCGGGTATCTGCGCCCTGCTGGTGCGCGGACAAATCGCCTATACCGTGCCGCCGCTCATTACAACGTTAGGGTCCCGCTCGCTGGGGCCAGTGCCGTGGATCGTCATCGTCGCGGCGCTGTTCCTGCTGGCCGGGCACATCGTGCTGACATACACGCGGTTCGGGCGGTATGTGTATATGACTGGCGGAAACCGCGAGGCGGCCGAGTATTCCGGCGTCAATGTGCGTGCGATCCTGTCTTCGGTCATGATCATCTCGGCGCTGTGTTCCGGTGTTGCCGGCATGTTGGGAGTGGCCTATTTCGGCAGCGCACAGCAAAACGAATTTGACACCTACCTGCTCGACAGCATTTCCGCGGTGGTAGTCGGCGGGACCAGCCTGTTTGGTGGCCAGGGCGGGATCGGCAACACCATCATTGGGCTGTTTGTGCTGGGCATTCTCAATAACGGCCTCGATCACATCAATATCGACAGCTTTCTGAAAATCCTGATCCGCGGTCTGGTGCTGCTGATAGCGCTGGCGGTGAACGTTTACGCCCAGCGCATGCGGTCGGTCAGGCTTGGATAGAGACTGTTTGTCATGGCCGCGATTGTCAGCATCCAGCAGACAACTCTACACTGTAAAGAACCAATCCGCTCTCTGGGAGGATGACAAATGAAACAATCCCGTCGTGTCGCAATTGCCGGCGCCCTGTCCGTCGCGATGTCCGTGACGCCGGCTTTGGCGCAGGGCAAGAAGGAACTTGCGCTGGTCACCAACGCTGCTGCGGATTTCTGGACGATCGCCAAGCGCGGTGTGGAAAAAGCGCAGAAGGAGCATCCTGAATACAACATGCAGGTGGTGATTACCGGCCAGGCCACCGCGGCCGAACAGCGGCGCGAACTCGACAATCTGCTGGCGCGCGGCATTGCTGGGGTCTCGATCTCGGCCATCGACCCCAAAAACTCCACCGAGGAATTCAATAAGGTTGCTGCCAAGGCGGTGTTGTTTACCACCGACAGCGACGCCCCACAGTCCAACCGCGTGGTCTATATCGGCACGGACAATGTCGCGGCTGGACGGCAGGCGGGTGAGGAGATCAAGAAGGCGCTACCGAACGGCGGCAAGGTGATGATGTTCGTCGGCACCATGGATGCCGATAACGCGCGTGAGCGGGTGCAGGGTATCAAGGACACGCTGGCCGGCAGCAAGATCGAGATCGTGGACATCCGCACCGATGGCGTTGATTTCGCCAAGGCCAAAAGCAATGTGCAGGATACACTGGCAAAGGGCGGAATTGACTGCCTGGTTGGACTGTATTCCTACAACACGCCGCAAATCTACTCCGCTGTGAAAGAGGCGGGGAAAGCCGGGCAGGTCAAGATCGTCGGCTTCGACGAAGACCCGCAGACACTGCGAGGTGTTGCCGATGGCACGATCCAGTCGACCGTCGTGCAGCAGCCGTTTGAGTTCGGCTATCAGTCCATGATTGACATGATCAAGTACATAAACGGCGACAAGTCATTCGTGCCCCCTAACAAGCTGATCATTATCCCGACCCGGATCATCGAGAAGACCAACGTCACGGCGTTCCAGGACAGCATGAAGCAGTTGCTCAAGAAATAGGTTGATGACCCTGCTGCAGCTCGCGGGCATCACCAAGGTCTACCCGGGTGTTACCGCCCTGGACGATATCTCGCTTTCCATCGGCCGAGGCGAAGTCCTCGGCCTGATCGGCGAGAATGGTGCCGGCAAGTCGACGCTGATGAAGATCCTGGGCGGCGTCGTCGCGCCGACCGCGGGAACTATCCGCATCGATGGACAGGATCACGCCGCACTGACCGTCAACCAGTCGATGCGGGCCGGCATCGCGTTCGTGCACCAGGAACTCAACCTGTTCGAGAACCTGGATGTGGCGGCCAATGTTGGCATCGGGCGTGAGCCACGCACCCGATGGATGCTGATCGACCGCAAGCGGCTGCGTGAGCAGGTGGCGCCGCTGCTGCAACGGCTGGGAGCCGATTTCGGACCGGATACGCCGGTCGAGCGCCTGTCGATCGCCCAGCGTCAACTGGTCGAGATCGCAAAGGCGCTGTCGATCGACGCGCGGATCATCATCATGGATGAGCCAACGTCGAGTTTGACGCTGCAGGAAACCGAGCGGTTGCTGCAGGTGGTGGGGGAACTGAGGGCAGGGGGGGTGACGATCATCTACATCTCCCATCGCCTGGGCGAGGTGAAGCTGTGTGCGGACCGGGTGATCTGCCTGCGCGACGGGCGCATTGTTGGCGAACTGCCCCGCGAGCGGATCGCGCACGGCACGATGATCCGGCTGATGATCGGGCGAGACCTGAAGTCGCTGTATATTCCACCGGCCACGCCGCCGCGCGACGGCGGGTGCGATCTGGTCGGCGTGGTGACACGGGATTTCCCAGATCGCAATGTCGACCTTTCGATCCGGCGGGGTGAAATCCTGGGGCTGGCCGGGCTGGTCGGGTCCGGGCGCACATCGCTGGCGCGGGCAATGTTCGGTATTGATCCTATCATTGGCGGCGAAATCCGCCTGGATGGCGCTGTGGTAGCCGTTCGTTCCGCTCGCGCGGCAATCCGCCAGGGAATCTACCTGGTGCCGGAGGACCGGAAGCGTGCCGGCCTGATCCTGGACATGCCGGTGGCGGAAAACATTACGCTAGCAAGCCTGCTGTCCTACGCGCGGTTCCTGCTGGTCAACCGCGAGGCGGAACAGGCGGCATCGCGGACGCAGCGTGGCAGGTTGGCAATCCGGGCGCCGGGGGATGAAACGCCGGTGGTGACACTTTCGGGCGGCAACCAGCAGAAGGTCGTGCTGGCGAAGTGGCTGTCGATGCGCCCCCGCGTGGTGGTTTTCGACGAACCCACCCGGGGCATCGATGTCGGCGCCAAGAACGAAATCTACAGTCTAATGCGCGAACTTGCCGACCAGGGGGTCTGCATCCTGATGATTTCGTCCGATATGGAAGAGGTCATCGGCGTGTCCGACCGCATCGCGGTGATGCACGAAGGCACCGTCAGCGGCGTGCTTGAGCGTCCGCAGTTCAGTGAACTCAATGTGCTCAGGCTGGCAATCGGCCAGTCCGCGGAGGCCGGTTGAATGCTGCCCAGGAAAGAGCTCGGCCTGATGATCCTGCTGGTGGTGATCAGCGCCATCACCGGCGTGCTGAATCCGCAATTCCTGTCGACGGTGAACCTGCTCGACATGGCCAATCTGATCGGTCTGTTCGGGATCTTTTCAATCGGCGAGGGGCTGACGATCATCACCGGCGGCATCGACCTCTCGGTCGGCTCGATGTTCGCGCTGCTGGGCGTGGTCTTCATTGACCTGGTCGCGAACCAGGATGTGGCCTGGCCACTGGCGCTGCTGGCGACGATGGCAGGGGGCCTGCTGCTAGGGGCGCTGCAGGGGTTCCTGATCACCAGGCTGCGGTTGCAGCCGTTCATCGTGACGTTGTGCGGCCTACTGATCTACCGGGGGGCGGCGCGCTATTACACTGATGATTCGACCATGGGGTTCGGCTATGGCAGCAGTGCCGATACCCTGAGCTGGTTGGCCGCCGGACGCAGCTTTGGCGTGCCGCACAGTTTCATTTTCCTGGTTGTGGTTGCGCTACTGCTGGGGGTGGTACTGCACCGCTCGGTGTTCGGCCGTTACCTGTTCGCGGTGGGACAGAACGAGGAAGCCGCACGATATTCCGGGATCAGGACGCGGCTGGTAATCGCCGGGGCCTACGTGCTGAGTGGCCTGCTGGCTGGCGTATCGACGATCTTCCTGGTGTTCTACACCAACTCGGTCTCGCCTTCCACGTTCGGCAATTTTTACGAGCTGTATGCGATTGCCGCAGCGGTGCTGGGTGGCTGCAGCCTGCGCGGCGGCGAAGGTTCGATCCTGGGCATCGTGTTGGGCACTGCGCTGCTGCAGGTTCTGCAGAACCTGGTCAATATCCTGGGCATTCCCAGTTCGCTGAACTTCGCCGTGATGGGCACCGTGATCCTGCTGGGGGTGCTGGCCGACCAGCAACTCCGTAAGCGGCGAGAGGAAGCGATCGTGGTCGCTGCACCGGTGCCGCGCCCGGCAGCACGGTCGGAACAAGGGGCCAATTAGGGCAACATCACCTGTCGGGACTGGTCGTTGGTAATAGCCGTTCATGCGCCGGTGCCGGACACGACCTGCCGGTTGCGCGCCGAGCATATGCCCGCACTGATCGTCGGAGACGTTGAATGCGACAGGTAATTCTCACGATGACGCTTCTGGCGGGAATCGCATTCGTCATGGCCGCCTGCCAGCGATATCCGGGCAATGCGATCCCGACCGGGGTCGCGACCCCCGGGCATGACTGGATGGAAGGCGGTGGCGGGTAAGCCGTCCGGCAGCACAATTTGTCATGGCATCTGTCTTGCACAGGACGATGTGCGGACATGGAGTCGAATGCGGATGGCAAAGCAGCCTTTTCACCTGGGATGGTTCATCATGAAGGGCTACGGCCCCAAAGGATGGCGCAACGTTTGGGGCGGCCCGAACCCGCACGGCTGGGTCAAGCCAGACCTTCTGGTCCATCTCGCCAAGGAACTGGAGCGTGCGGCCTTCGACTACGTCATGATCGAGGATTCCTGCAACGTCCCCTACACCTACAAGAATTCGCACGAGACCTACCTGCGGCTAGCGGTCGATTCGCCCAAGCTGGATCCCGCGGTCCTGGCCCCGTTCATGATGCAGGCGACCTCTCGCATCGGCATCATAACCACCCTGTCCACGACGGAGTACAACCCGTTCCTGCTGGCCAGGCTGACCAACGCGCTCGATCATGTCAGCGAAGGACGCGCCGGCTGGAACCTCGTCACCGGCAGCAACGATGGCGGTGCCCAGAATTTTGGTCACCAACGGCAGTTTCCACACGACGAGCGCTATGACATGGCGGACGAATTCGTCGAAGTGGTGCAGAAGCTGTGGGATTCCTGGGACGCCGACGCGATGGTGATCGACCAGGAGAATGAGATTTTTGCCGACCCGGCCAAGGTCCATCCGGTGTTCCATGAAGGAAAGTATTTCCGCTCACGCGGTCCTTTGTCCGCGCCGCGCTCGCCGCAGGGCCATCCGGTGATCTGCCAGGCCGGTGGTTCTCCACGCGGCCGCACCTTCGCCGCCCGCTGGGCCGACACGATCATCGCCTCGGCCGGCAGTGTCGCCGGCATGAAGGCCTACCGCGACGACATCCGCGCCCAGGCCGCGGCGCTCGGACGCAATCCGGACGACATCAAGGTGATGTTCCTCATCGCCCCGATCATCGACGAGTTCATGGAGACCGCGCTGGCCCGCAAGCAAGCCAGGCTGGCAGACACCGAAAGCCATATCGAGTTTGCCCTGGCGAACATGTCGCGCGTGACCGGGATTGATCTCTCCAAATACGATTTGGATGAAAAACTGCCGGAACTGACCTCGAACGGGCATCTGTCGGTCGCTAAGGGCTATTCCGGCCGCACCCCGCGAGAAATCATCATGCAGGGACGCTCACTGAGCGATTTCGATCTCGTGGGCACACCGGATCGGGTCGCCGCCCAAATGGCGGAGATCATGGATGCGATCGGTGGCGACGGGTTCCTGTTCATGGACCCCGACTTCACCCGGCGCTACATCACCGAAATCGCGGATGGCCTGACCCCGGCACTGCAGAAACTGGGACGCGTGCGCAAGAAATACGAGCACGCCATGCTGCGCGATAATCTGCGCGCTTTTTGAACATTTGAGTGGAAGTGCTCTCAGGTCGCCTGACATTCAGCCATACCATGCCCGCATTCTGTGCAAGGGTGTTCATTAAGCGAGGCGTTACTATGGCACGCGGCTTGCTGCCTACTTCATGACAATGAAGCCGGACACACGGCGCACCCGGGAGCAGACGTTCTGCAGTTCGGCTTGTTTCTGAGGAACAGCACACGATGACGCATGGACTAACCCGCCGCTCCGGCTTGCTCACAGGCGCCGCTGCGGTGCTGTCGTCGCCCTGGATCCGCACCGCGCGTGCCGACGAAACCGGCACGTTGACGGTCGCGCTATCCACCAACCCGGTGACCTGCGACCCGATCAACAGCTCCAGCCACGACTGGGAACTGGTCAGCGAAACAATTTTCGAAAATCTTGTGGAGTTCGATATCGATGGCAACCTGAAGCCACAGCTCGCCAAGGCACTGCCGCAAATCTCCGCCGATGCGCTTGTCTATACGTTTGACCTGCGCGACGACGTGCTGTTCCACGATGGCACGCCTATGACCTCGGAAGATGTGAAGTATAGCCTCGAATACGCCATTGATCCGGCAAATAAGGCCTCCCGCGGACCGATCTTCAACCGAGTGTCGCATGTGGTGACGGACGGACCGCACCGGCTGCACGTCCATCTGAAGGAGCCGTTCGCACCGTGGATGGCGTTCCTGACCAAATTCATGGGGGTGTTTCCGAAAGGCTCGCGCGAGAAATACGGCAACGACTATTTCCGCCTTTCACCCAAGGGCGTCGGCACCGGCCCCGGCATGTTCGAGGAATGGAAGCCGAACGACTATATCAGCATGGTCCGCAATCCGCATTACTGGCAGAAGGGCCTGCCGCAATGGGACCGGCTCGTGGTCAAGATCATCCCTGAGGACGCCACCCGCGTTGCATTCCTGCTGAGCGGGCAGGTCGACATCATTGGGGCACCGCCGGCTCGTGAGTTCAATCGGCTGAAGGCGCGCAAAGGCATCAAGGGCGAAGCGGTGCCAACCTTCGGCGGCTGGACCGTCATGTTCCAGAATGTCTCGCAGCCCCCGTTCGACGATATTGAGTTCCGCAAATGCATCCAGCATGCGGTAGATCGCAAGACAATCGCCGAGAAAATCTACTACGGGTTGGTGGAACCATCGGGAATTCCGGCCCCGGCGTCGGGATGGTGGTACGACAAGCAAGCCGATGACATGACCACCTACAACCCCGATCTCGCCAGGCAGCATCTAGCGAAATCACGTTACCCAAATGGCACCGAATTCGATATGGAGGTCAGCTCCGAACCATATCTATTGGATGCCAAGGACGCGGCGGTATTCATCCAATCGGAACTTGCGAAGTTGAACATCAAGGTCAACTTGCGCGTTGCTTCAGCACAGATTGTGCAGACCCATATCATGGGCGGAAGCTACCAGTCGGGGATGGCAAATTTCATGTCCCCCGGTGAGGCGACCTATTTCCTGATGGCGAGCTTCACCGCCAACAGCTTCATGTCCAAGACGGTGGGCAACTTCACGGATCCTGAGGTGCTGGCGGCACTGAAAATTGCCTTTGCCGAAACCGACCAGGAAAAGTTGAAGCCAGTTTATGCCAAGCTGATGCGCCATCTCGCCGATACGTCCTACCACACCTGGATCGGCTACTTCGCCGCCGCCAATCTGTGGCGCGACCGGGTCAGGAACTTCAAACCCAGCCGCGGGCTTACAATCAATGTTTATAATACGTCGGTGACGTGATGCTGGGGCTGCTGCTGCGACGTGCCGGCTTCTCACTGCTGTCGCTGCTGCTGGTGACGTCGTGCCTGTTCATCCTGACCAGGGCAATCCCCGACAGCCCGGCACGCATCGCGCTCGGCCAGGACATCTCTCAAGCGCAACTGACCCAGTTTGAGCATGACCACGGTCTGGACCGTCCGGTGGTGGTGCAATACGGCGCCTGGCTCGATGATCTGATCCTGCATGCCAATCTCGGCCGATCATTCATCACCGGGCGCCCGATCGCCCCGGACATCACCGCCACCTTGCCGGTGACGCTGGAAATTGTTGTCGTAGCCTTCATCTTCTCCTGCGTGCTGTCCATTGCGGCCGGCACGGTGTCGGCCCTGCTGCGTGACACGCTGGCGGACTACGGCATCCGGCTGATTGCCGTGGTCGGTGTGTCAATCCCGGGGTTCTGGATCGCGTTGGTACTCATCCTGACTCTGGCGGTGGACCGCGACTGGTTTCCGCCGGGCGGCGTGGCTCCGTGGTCGGCCGGGGCTGCTGACCATCTTAATTCAATCGTTTTGCCGACATTCTGCCTGGCAATCTTCTATCTGGCCGTGCTCAGCCGGATGACCCGGTCCAGCATGCTGGAAGTCCTGCAACAGGATTACATGCGCACCGCGCGGGCGACCGGATTGCCGCGCTGGCGGGTGCTGGTCTATGCCCTGAAAAACGCGCTGGTTCCGGTTGTAACGGTCGCCGGCATGTCGTTCGGCTACATGTTCGGCTGGGCGCTGGTGATCGAAGCCGTCTTCAACATCAACGGATTGTCGCACACGCTGCTGACCGCGATCCAGCAGCGTGACTTCGTTCTCGTGCAGGGGATCGTGATGGTGTTCACGTTCATCTTCATCCTCGCCAACCTGGCAGCGGACCTGATCAATGCGTGGCTCAATCCGCGCATGGCCGCGGTGACCGCCTGATGCGCCGGCTGTTCGGCGGTATTGGGGGTCTGATCGGCGCCTGCATGGTGCTGCTGATCGTTGCCGACGGGGTGCTGGCGCCGTGGATCGCGCCTTATAACCCACTACAGGTCGACATGACGGAAGTCTTGTCCGAACCCGGTCCCGGCCATTGGTTTGGCACCGACCAGGCCGGACGCGACGTGCTCAGCCGCGTGATCTGGGGCGGTCGCACCTCGCTGGAGGTCAGCCTGTGCGCCGCGGCGATCGGCTGCGTCGGTGGCATCGTGCTGGGGCTGCTGGCCGGATTTTTCAGCGGCGGCTGGCTGGAGCAATTGCTGATGCGCCTGCTCGATGCAATGGCCGCGATCCCGCTGTTGATCTGGGCCATCGCGCTGGTCGGTATCCTAGGCGTCGGCCCGTTCACCGTCGCCGGGATTGCTTTCGGCAACGAAGTCAAGTTGCTCATCCTGCTGGGGGTTCTGTATATGCCGACACTGGCCCGAATCACCTATGCCAGCGCACTGGCTGAGACGCGCAACAACTATGTCGCAGCGCGCCGGCTTCAGGGCGTTGGCCCGCTGCGCATCATGGTGTCGGACGTGCTGCCGAACTGCCTGTCGCCGGTCATCGTGCAGGCGACGCTGCTGCTGGCGATGGGCATCATCATCGAGGCTTCCGTCAGCTTCGTCGGCCTCGGCGTGCAACCGCCCGCCTCAAGCTGGGGCAACATGCTGGCCGATGCCCGCAACTACCTGTTCAGCGGCGAGTGGTGGCTGTCGGTGTTTCCGGGCGCGGCAATCTCGGTCAGCGTAATCGCCTTCAACCTGCTGGGGGATGGTCTGCGCGACGCGCTGGACCCTCGCCACGCCGCCTCGGCGCTGACCGCATGACGGACGACCTGCTGCGCATCGATGGGCTGCATGTCGGCTTCGGCGACCGGGAGGTGGTGCGCGGGGTCGACCTGCGGATCGCGCCCGGCGAGGTCGTCGGCCTGGTGGGCGAATCCGGCTCCGGCAAGAGCATGACCGCCCTGGCGGTAATGCGCCTGCTGCCGCCGGGCGGCGCCGTCACCAGCGGGCGGGTGCTGTTCCGCGGCCAGGATCTGCGTGCCTTGTCGATTGGGGATCTGAACCGGCTGCGCGGCAGCCAGGTCGGGATGATCTTCCAGGATCCGCTGACGGCGCTGAATCCGGCGCTGTCGGTGGGCCGGCAGTTGGTCGACACGATTCGCACCCACCAGCCCCTGGGGCGACGCGCCGCCGCTTCCAGGGCCGAGGAATTGCTGGCGCTGGTTGGCATCCCGTATCCGCGACAGCGCCTGCTGGCATTCCCGCACGAGTTGTCCGGCGGCATGCGCCAGAGGGTGATGATCGCCCTGGCCGTGTCCTGCAATCCCAGCCTGCTGATCGCGGACGAACCGACGACCGCGTTGGATGTAACGGTGCAGGCCCAGGTCATGGACCTGCTGGAGCGGATCCGGTCCGAATTTGGCATCGCGATCCTGTTTATCAGCCATAATCTGGAACTGGTCGCCGAGATCTCGACCCGCGTCACCGTCATGTATGCCGGCCGGGTGGTCGAGAGCGGTGACGTGCGCGGCCTGTTCGCCTCGCCGCGACATCCCTATACACAGCAATTGTTGCGTTGCATCCCACGCCTCGACGGCAGCCGGGGGGCGATGCCGACCATCGCGGGATTGCCGCCTAAGATCGGCGCGCTGCCACCGGGATGCCCGTTCGCTCCGCGCTGCGACCGCGCTGAAGCCCGCTGCTCCTCGGAAGAACCGCCGATCCGGTGGCATGAACGGCAAATGGCGGTGTGTTTCCGGGCCGACGACATGGTGCCGGCATGAAGGCCGATGCGCCGCCCCTGATGCGGCTGAACGACCTGCGGAAATCGTATCGCCTGCGGCGCGGATTGATGGAGCGGCTGCGCGGCGGCCACCGCTTGGTCACCGCTGTCGACGGCGTGTCCCTCGCGATCGAACGCGGCAGCATCCTGGGCCTGGTTGGTGAGAGCGGCTGCGGCAAATCCACCTTGGCGCAGATGATCGTCGGTCTGCTGACACCATCCGATGGAGCGATCGAATGGGACGGTAGCACATTGGACACGCTGTCCGGCGAAGCGCGGCGATCCTATCGGCGTGACGTGCAGATGGTGTTTCAGGACACCCACTCCTCGCTCAATCCGCGCAAACGCATCCGCACGATCCTGCAGGAGGCTGTCATCGCACGCGGATTGCGAGGCGAGGCAGTGGCGGAGCGGATCGCTGCGCTGCTTGCCCAGGTCGGCCTCGACGGTCAGCTGCTAGGTCGTCATCCCCACGAACTTTCCGGCGGCCAACGGCAGCGCGTCGGCATTGCGCGGGCGCTGGCAATGGAGCCGTCACTGTTGGTCGCGGACGAGCCGGTCTCCTCATTGGATGTGTCGTTGCAGGGGCAAATCATCAACCTGTTACGTACGTTGAATGAGACGCTGGGCCTGACCATCATCCTGATCAGCCACGACCTCGCGGTGGTAGGACGAATCTGTGACCGGATCGCGGTGATGTACGGCGGCCGGATCGTGGAGAGCGGCATCCCGGCCGCGGTGCTGACGGCACCTGCACATCCTTACACCCAGGCGTTGCTGGATGCGGTCCCGCGCGGGCTGGAACGGCGTCAGCGCCGGCGCACTGTGCTGCCGGTGGAGATAGGCGAAACGGCGGGTGGATGCCGCTTTCGTCCGCGATGCGGACTGGCAGTAGCCGCTTGCGGCGAACAGATCCCGGCGTTGCAAAACGCAGGGCCAGGGCACGCGGCAGCTTGCCTGCTCGTCGCCCACGAATCCGCGTCGCGACCCTAGCCGAGGGCCTTCAGCTGTGGTCCCCTATCAGTTCTGGTCCACTATCAGTTCTGGTCCACCATCAGTTCTAATCGGTATGGCGGGGCAAATGTTCGGCCACCGTCGGATCGGCGGTCGGAGGTCGCTTCATCAATACGAACCTCGACGCCTCAAGATGCCGGGCAATGCGTTCGGCAGTGATACGACCCATCACGTCGTCCGCGTCATGAACGCGCTTCCGGCCCTGATAGCGCAGCGCAAACGACAGCGCGCTGGCAACTTCGTCCGAGGTGGCGGGGCGGAGGTTGGGTGTGTCTGCCATGGCCGGAGCGTATGGTGGTTCATGAGAACGAGTCAAGAACAAAGGGCTCACCCATAAGGCCAGGATCGGTACGCCTGTCATTGATTCGGCTATCGTGACGCGTCCGCCGGATGATGACGACCGCTGCTGCTGGACCGGCCGACAATGGAAGCGCATGCTCCGGATTGCGAGAATATCCCCGCAAGTACAGCGGATATGGAACCGTAAGAAGATCGACCGCGCGGATCGATCCGAAATCAGGAGAGGAAACAACATGAATATCAGTCGTCGTCACCTGGCTGAGCGGCTACCCGTCGCTGGCCTTGTCGTTTTCGGCCTGCTGAAGGCCAACGCCGCCCAGGCAATGTCGGCGGACGAGGAGGCTGTTGCGAAGCGGCTGGAGGCGTTTCGCACCGCGCAGGTCGCAGCGGATGCGAAGGCGTTTGAGGGGCTATGCGCGCCGGAACTGAGCTACAGCCACTCCGACGGCCATGTCGAGGACAAAGCCACCTTCATCAAAAACGCGACGTCAGGAAAATCGAAGATGCTGTCCCTGGCTTACCAGGATCCGTGGATCCGTGTTGTCGGCGATGCCGCGATCGTACGCTTTCACTGGGTGGGCGAAAGTGAGTCTGTCGCTGAAGGTAAGAAAAGCGCCACCAACCTCCACATCCTGATGAACTGGCAGAAGCAGGGCGGCGAATGGAAGCTGCTGTCGCGTGCATCAACCAAACTGTAAGGGGCACGCGTAGCCTTGCAAGTTAAAGCCTGCGGGTCCGCCACAAAGCGGGCCCGTGGCGGCCGATCTGGCGGCTCGATCGAGCAAGGACCGTCAGCGATCGGTCAGAGATACTCGTCCGCCAGCGCCAGGTCGCGGATGCTGTCGATCGGCCCCCCGCGCCGCACCTCACCGCCGCGCATGACATAGCCGCTGGTTGCCAGCTTCAGCGCCGGGCGCGCCATCTGCTCCGTCATCAGCACGGTCGTGCCTTGCTTGCGCAATTGCAGGATGGCGTCGCTGATCTGCCGGATCCATACCGGTGCCAGCCCCAGGAACGGCTCATCCAGCAGCAACAGCTTCGGGAACGAGGCCATTGCCCGCGCAATTGCCACGATCTGCTGCTGCCCGCCCGACAATTGGCCAGCCGGCTGCGCCGCCCGCTCGACCAGCAGCGGAAAGACCGATCGCAGCCACGCCAGTGCTTCCATCTGCCGCTTGCGCCCGAGCCCGAACGCGCCGGACAGGACGTTGTCGGTCACCGACATGGTCGGGAAGACCCGTCGACCTTCCGGGGAGTAGCCGATGCCGAAGCGCGCGCGCCGCTCGCAGGGGATGCCGCACAGATCCTGCCCATTGAACAGGATGCGTCCCTTGGCCGCGGGCACCAGGCCGATGATCGCGTTGATCGTGCTGGACTTTCCGGCGCCATTGGCACCCACCAGCAGTACCGTCTCGCCTTCCGGCACGTCAATCGCGATGCCGGACAGGGCGGTGATCCCGCCGTAGCGAACCCATAGGTCTTCGATCCGCAGCAGCATCAGGCCGCATCCTCCGTGTCCCCAAGATAGGCGGCGATGACGTCCGGACGCGCCAGCACCTCTGCCGGCGAGCCGTCGGCCAGCAATACCCCGGCATCCAGCATCAGGATGCGCGGACACAGCCGGCGGATCAGGTCCATGTCATGCTCGACGATCAGCACACTGGCCCCCGCCTCACGCGCCCGGTGGACGAACGTATCGACGTTCTGCCGTTCAGCGCGTTCCAGTCCGGCGGCCGGCTCGTCCAGCAGCAGAATTTTTGGCGCCCCGGCGAATGCCATGACCAGGCCCAGCATCTTCTGCAGCCCATACGGAAGCTTGTCGGAAATTTCGTCCAGTCTGGGCGCCAGGGCGAATTCATCCAGCATCTGGTTCAGGCCGGGTGGCGCGTTGCGGCTGCCGAACCGGATCGCGCGGGCGATGTTCTCCCTGACCGAGACGCTCTTGAACGTGTTGGTCTGCTGGAAGCTGCGGGAAAGGCCCATGCGTGCAACGGCGTGGGCAGGTTGGTTGGTGATGTTTACGCTGTCCAGGATCACCCGCCCCGCCGATGCGCCCTGCCGGCCGGAGATGACGTTGATCAGCGTTGTCTTGCCGGCGCCGTTCGGACCAATCACCCCAAGCAGCTCGCCCTGCGGCAGGCTGAAGTTGATGTCCTGGAATACGCGCAATCCGCCGAAGCGCTTGGCCAGTGATTCGACCCGCAGTTCCGTCATGTTACCCGCCGCCACAATGCGGCGATGGTGCCGACGATACCGCCGCGGGCGACCAGAACCACCACCAGGATCAGCACGCCATACAGCCCCTGGGCGTACTGGCCATGCGTACCAAACAAGTTGGTCGCGTAGACCAAAGCGCCTGTGCCCAGTAACGGACCAAGGATCGAAACTCTGCCGCCGATAATGGTATAGGCGATGAAATCGACCGCTGTTCCGGAGTCGAAAGAGGTCGGATGCGCCGTCAGCAGCATGATCACCAGCGAATAACCGGCAAGCCCCGCGATGCCGGCCGCCACCACGAAGCCCAGCGCTTTGTAGCGCCAGACCACCAGCCCAAGGCTCTCCGCCAGGATCTCGTTTTCTTCGATCGCCGCGAAATGCTGGCGGAAATAGCGTGTCAGGGCACCGGTGATCAGGGTCGCAACAATTGCCAGGCCACAGGCAAATTGCAGGACCTGCTTGTTGCTCGCCATCTCGGTGCCCAGGAACGTCACCGGCGGGACGCCTGAAATCCCGTTTGATCCGCCGGTCAGCCCGGGCGTTTCGAACAGCACCAACTGCATGATCTGTGACAGCACGAACGTCACCAGCACAAAGTAGGTGCCGCGCAGCCGCAGGACCAGCGCGCCCAGCGGTATGGCGACCAGCGCCGGCAGCACGAATGCTGCGGCGGTCATCAGGAAGGCGTTGGTGATGTCATACTGGCCGGCAATCGCCACAGTATAGCCGCCGATTGCCATGAACGCCGGGGAGGCGAACGACAGCAGGTTCATCCGCAGCATGATCCACACACTGAGCGCTGCCACCACATCGACAAAGATCTGGTTCAACACCGAGTAGACCAGCACGCTGCGTGTGAAATGCGGCACCACGAAGCCCAGTGCCAGTAACAGCACGGCGACGATTTCGGCCCAGCCCAGCAGCGAGACACGCGCACGCATGGCTCAGGCGCCGCGCACGGTGCGGCCGAGCAGACCGGTCGGGCGGAACACCAACAGCAACAACACCAGCACAAACAGCACCAGCGCGCCGATCGAGCCGCCGAAATAGACGCTGGAGAACGCCTCCACCAGCCCAACCACAAAAGCGGCAAGCGCCGCGCCTTCCAGCGAGCCCAGGCCGCCCAGGATCACAGTCAGGAACGAGGTCGCCAGGACCGGATCACCGACGCCGGGGGCCAGCGCCAGGATCGGCGTCACCAACGCGCCGGTAAGCCCCGCCAAGCCGGTCGCGAGTGCGAACGCCAGCGGAAACAATAGCCTTGGCCGCAATCCCTGCGCCATCGCAACCTGTCGGTCGTCCGCCAGGGCCCGCAGCCCGCGTCCCAGGTCGGTACGGAACAGCAGCAGCCAAAGTGCTGCGATAGCGGCCAGGCAGACTGCCAGCACGATCAGGTTCTCGCGTGGAACATAGATCGGGCCCATCTGCAGTGCCCCGGTGACCGGAAAGGTGAAGTCCATCGACAGCGGACCGAAGATCGTCAGCAACCCCGTTGACATTACAAGATAAAGCCCCAGGGTCAGCATCAGGGTTGCCAGGTGGTCGTCCACCAGCCGTTCCAGCAGAAACAGCTCGAACACCCAGCCCAATGCACCGGTCGCGATCACCGCCACCAGCACCGCCAGCGGATAGGGCAGCCCAGCGTAGGCGACGCAACTATAGGCGACATAGCCGCCCAACATGTAGAACCCGCCGTGCGAGAAATTCACCACCCCCAGGATGCCGAAAATCAACGTGAACCCCAGGGCAAGCAGGGCGTATTGCGCACCCAGGCTCAACCCGATGGTCGCGGCTTGCAGAAAGACCTCCATAACTAGACGCAGCCTCTCGTCATTTGGGCATCAGCCGCAAAGACCGTATGCCATCGGGCAAAGCAATCATTCCGGCCTGGGATCCTGGCGTTCAACACCAAGGTTCTTGCCGTCCTTGATAATGCCGACGCCGAACGGGAAGAACAGGGTCTGTGCAATGCCGAAATACTTCTTGCCGGTCCAATAACCTTTGCCGACATTGGGGTCTTCCACCGGCATCGCGCGAAGGACAGCGGCAACCTTTTCCGCATCGTCGGTGCCCGCCGCCTGGACCGCTCTCATCGTCATGCGCGCGCCAGGCAGATACGACCAGAACGTGGTGCCGCCGACCGGATCATGGCCCAGTAGCTTGCGATATTGATCGTCGATCGCTTGCACCTTGGGATCGTCGGTCGGCACAGCCTCATACCAGTAGAAATCCTTCAGCACGTCCATGCCGCCGGCGACACGCAGGATCTCGGCCGTGCCGGGTCCGCCGACGCGCCCAATCGGGCCGGTGAAACCTGCCAGTCGCAACTGCTTGACGATCACGCCCGCATCGCCTGGGGCGGACGAAGCGGTATCGACCGCATCGGGATGGCTGGCCAGGACGCGGGTGATGATCGGCGCAAAGTTGGTCGTGCCGCGCTGATAGAATTCCGCCGTCGCCGCAACGCCATTGGCCTTGTAGGCGGCGCCGTCGACGCTTGCCACATCGGTGCCGGTTTGGTCGTTCGGCACGACGATCACCACCGACTTCATCGGAAAGGTCTGCATCGCTCGCTTGATGATCAGGTCGGCCCATATCGCCGGCGGCGGGCCGACCTGGAACATCAGCGGGAACTTCGGCTCCTGCGCATTGGTCGCATAGGCCGCGTTCCAGGCAAGCTGATGGTTGCGCGCCGCCACCGGCTTGACGGCGGCATTCTCCACCGAACCAACCGGGCCGATAATGATGTGAATGTCATCACCAGCCAACGCATTGGCACCCGCGGAGGCGCCTTCAGGGGTATATTTACTGTCGTAAGGCACGACGATGACCTTGCAGGTCTTGCCGTCGATCTTGACGCCGCCCGCCTGGTTGACCTCGGCCGCGGCCAGCTCCGCGGCACTTTTCATCGACAGGCCCCACTGCGCGCCGCCGCCCGACATCGGCCCCATGGCGCCGATCTTCAGCGCACAGGTCTGCGCGAAGGCCGTCGTCGGCAGCGCCAGGAACGTCGCTACGAACAGCCGCTGCTTCACGCTTCGCTTCGTTCGGAAAGACCTCGGCCGGTCCTCACGCTCGGGTTGATCTGTGGTCGCTGATACCGGTCGCGCCAATAGGGGCCGCACCAATCGGGGCCGCATCAATCCGGTCTCGCTTCCTGCCGATCCACGCCGAGGTTCTTGCCGTCCTTGATAATGCCGACGCCGAACGGGAAGCTCAGCTCCTGGGCAAGGCCGTACTGCTTCTGCCCGGTCCAGTAACCCTTGCCAATATTCGGGTCGTCCACCGGCAGCTTGCGCAGGGCCGCGGCAACCGCCTTGGCGTCATCGGTTCCGGCGGCCGAGACTGCCTTCAGGGTCATCCGCGCCGCGGGCAGATCGGCCCACACGGCGGTGCCACCAACCGGGTCCTTGCCCAGCAACTTCTTATACTCGGCATCGATGCTGCGCACCTTCGGATCGTCGGTCGGCACAGTTTCGAACCAGTAGAAGTCCTTCAGCACGTCGATGCCGCCTGACACCCGGATGATCTCATCGGTGCCGGGCCCGCCAAGACGGCCCACCGGGCCGGTGAACCCGGCCAGCCGCAACTGTTTGATGATGACGCCGGCATCGCCGGGTGGCGACGACGCGGTGTCCACCACGTCAGGCTTGGCGGCCAGGATGCGCGTCACGATCGGGGCGAAATTCGTTGTTCCCCGCTGGTAGTATTCTGTCGAGCTGGTGACGCCGTTGGCCTTGTAGGCTTCGATATCCACGCTGACCGTATCGGTGCCGGCCTGATCATTCGGTGCGACCAAGGTGACGGTTTTCATCGGAAACACCGCCATGGCCCGCTTCACCACAGCCTCCCCCCATACCGCGGGACCGGGCGCAATGTGGAACATCAACGGGAACTTCGGGTCCAGCGAGTTCTTCGCATAGGCCGCGTTCCAGGCGATCTGTTCGTTACGGGCGGCAACGGGTTTGATGCCTGTGGCTTCCGGCGATCCAACCGGGCCGATGATCAGGTGAATATCCTGTGCGGCAAGCGCATTCGAACCGGCAGCGGCACCATCGGCGGTATATTTACTGTCATACGGCACGACAACGACTTTGCAGTTCTTGCCGCCCATCTTGACACCGCCCGCTTGATTGACTTCGGCGGCGGCGAGTTCGGCGGCACTGTTCATTGCGAGGCCCCATTGTGCCGCGCCGCCCGACATCGGCCCCATGGCACCGAGCTTCATTTCGCAGGATTGCGCAAGCGCAAATCCGGGCAACGCGCAGAACGCGGCCACCAGAATGCTGTGTTTCATGATCGATCCCCCGGTATCATTTTTTTGCCGCCGACTGTGTAGACCAGCGTGGGGCGTGGTGGCGATACAGTCAAGTCCGCTGACGTGCCTTGATCGCGTGCCACCGGATAGCCAACATGCATATGCGTGATTGGCAATCCGCAGCCGGCAAGGTCGCAGGCCGCCGACGCCATAACGCCGGGATTAACGCGGTGCTAACCGTCCGGTCGCGTGCGGCAGCCGGTCATCGCGGGCGCGATCGGTCATCGTTCAATGCTTAAATCGCCGGCTTCGGCAGCGACGAACCGGGTCACTGGAATGGTAGCCTGCGCAATTAATTACCGGCTCACCGAAGTTCGCGCCGGCCGGCGGCTAACCCGCGCCCACCATGGCGAACATCACGCCCTGCGGGTCCAGGCACTGTGCGATCCACATGCCACCGGGCACCTCCTGCGGGCCATGCACCAGCCGTCCGCCCGCCGCCGTCACCCGCGCGACGGCGGCCGCGGTATTATCGACGTTAAAGTAATAGAGCCACATCGGCACCGGGAACGCCTCGGTCTTGGTCATCATCCCGCCGATCATGCCATCGCCCGTTGGTCCACCGGTAGCAAAGGTCTGGTAGACACCCATCGGCCCCATGTCGATCGCTTCGGTCTTCGTCCAGCCAAACAACGCAGCGTAGAAGGCGAAGGCGGCATCGCGGTCCGCGGCGTGCAATTCATGCCAGCCGATCTGTCCGGATGCGGTGTGATCAGTCGGCGGCATGGAGTCGTCCAACGGCGTGAACAGGCAGAACACCGCACCCTGCGGATCAGCGACGACAGCGAACCGGCCGACGCCGGGAATGTCATCCGCCGGCCGATGGATCTTGCCGCCGGCCGCCATGACGCGGGCAACGTAGGCATCGGTATCGGCGACGCCGATATAGCCGACCCAGGCGGGACGGACGCCGGCCGTCAGGACATCGGCGGGCAGCGCCATGATCCCGCCAACCGGGTGGTCGCCGGCGTGGACGATCATGTACAATCCACCCGGCATCCCGGCATCCTTCGCGGTCCAGCCAAGGACGCGGGAGTAGAACTCAGTCGCGGACGGCACATCCGTCGTGCCCAGTTCGCACCAGACGAAATGGCCTTTCGATGGGCTCATGGACAAGATCCTCCCCGCCGCCCTGATCGTGTCGATCAGCATGGTTTTCTACTTGGTAAAGTATCTTCCGGGGCGTCGTGGATTGCAACCCTTGAGGGGGCGTTCTCACGTTTTGGTTACACGCCGGATTGACAGCGATGGCCGCGGAACGGGCGATCCGCCGCATCGCTTCACCGGGCCGCCGGCCGCCAGCTCCGGACACCGGGCTACCAGACGCCTGCCGCAGGATCGCGGACAGGTTCAGCGTCCGCCCGGTGCGGCCTGGATGATGTTGCCGCCGCCGGTGACCAGGTTCAACGCACCGCCACCATGCGACCCGGCGGCCGGCGTCGTTGCGACCTGCTGCTGGGCGATCGGCCCGGACCCGGTGGCGGATTGCTGCTGCACGACGTTGCCGTTGCCGACGGTAACGGCGAGCGGACCCTGGTTATTGATGATGATCGGCCGGCTGCCGTGCCGACGACGGTGGCCTCCGCCGCCCTGGCCGTCGCCGTAGTCCTGCACGAAACCGTCGTCGGTGGCGACCGGAACCTGGCGGCTGGCGGCCAGCGGGGTGCCCATGGAGAAGCCGGCGAGGAAGCCCGAATCACCGCGCAGGCGGCCGATCATGCTCTGGTTTTTCGCCTGGTGGTCGGCCGCGGTCATGCCGTTTTGCATGTCGTGCGCGGTGATATAGGTCTGGGTGTACGGCAGCGGCTTGGCAAGGCCGACCGGGCCGCCGTTGAGGCCGGGCGCCAGGCGCACGCCGCCGGCATCCTGCGCCATCGCCGGAGCGCTGAGTGCCATCAGTGCAACAACAGCCATGTATGCCCGGTTGATCATTGTCCGCTTCCCTTGCAATCAAGAAATGAGATCAGTCGCGATCGATCGAGATCCAGTCATTATGAATATGCAGCCTCGAACCGTCACGCTGCAACTGCAGCGCATGGCCGCTGGCGCCGTGTTGTTGGAGCCGCAACCTGTTTGCCGGCGCAGGCGCGTCATCCCCGTCCTCGCCGGTGCCGGTGTCGTCGCCGCGGGAGGCGTTATCATGGGAGGACCCGCCACCGCCAAACGACTGGACCACGTCGCCATGGCCGCTGCTGCAGACCGTCTTGCCATCCACCGTCTGGCAGGCAGCGCCGCCGGAGCCGGAGCAGTTGAGATTGCCGTTCATCGACTGGCAGCGCAGCGTCTCGGCGGAGGCCGATACACCGCCCCACAAGATCGAAACGGCAGCGAAAATCCAGGTATGCGAGCAGCGGGACATGGGGGCTCTCCGTTTATCGGCCGGTCTGGTTGATCAGACGTTGGTTGGCGGTGGACATGGCGCCGTAGCCGGCGTTGTACCCACGGGTGTAGGTCGTGGTGCCCAGGCTGCCGCGCTGGCCCTGGGCGGTGATCTGCTGGCCGGCGTTCGAGCCGCGTCCAAGCGACAGATTGACGCCGGCGACAACCTGGGTGGTGACCAGTGGACGGCAGCCGGATGAACTGCCGGCGGTGCCAAGCTGCTGCTGGGCCTGGGAACCGGTTCCGGTCGCCTTGTTGACCCCTACGGTGACGCTAGTCGCCGACATCGGGCAGCCTCGGTTGGCGTCGATCTTGTCGACGACGGCCAGCGGGTCCCGCATCTGCAGGCCGCCGCGTTCCTGGGCTGCGGCCGGCAACGCGGACAGCAAAGCCAGGACAACCAATGGTGTTCGAAACATTGTTCGCACTCCGTTGTTGGTCGGTTGAGGGGAAGATGACCGGCCCACTTTCCCAAGGGGCCGGGTTCAGGGAAGGACTGGCGAGCGCCGGGCAGGTATTATTGCGCGCCGGTGAACACCTGCTGCGAGGCCGAAGACCCGAAGCCCAGCGCCTTGTTGGCGTTCCGCCCGCCGCTGGTGACGTTCAGCCCGTGCCGCCCGGCGGCACCGCCAAGCGTGACGACCTGCTGATCAGCCGAGGCGAACTTGCCGGACGCCATGTTGGTGTTCATCCCGCCATTGGTCACCGAACGGCCATGCCCGAAAGCCGACCCGCCGGCCGTTAGGGTGGACTGCGTCGCGCTGCTGCCGAAGCCTTTGGCGAGGTTGTTGTTCATGCCGCCGTTGGTCATCACGCGGCCACGTCCCATCGCCGTTCCGCCGATCGTGGTGGTGTCCTGGCCGGCATAGCTCAGAGTGCCGGACGCGACATTGCGGTTCTGGCCGCCGTTGGTGATGACCTTGCCGCGACCGAATGCGGTGCCGCCCAGTGTCGTGGCTGATTGATCGGCTTGGCTGAGCGCGCCCTTTGCAACGTTCACGTTGCCGCCGCCATGGGTGATGACAATGCCACCCGTTGACTGGGCGCTGGCAGGGCTGATGGAGCTGGCGGCGATGGCAGCGAGAACGGCAAAGCCGGAGAGCAGAACTGAGCGCATGACTTGGTTTCCTTCAGTGTGTGCCCGGTGCTTGCTGCGTCCGGGTGCCGGTGATCGACGACCGGAAACCTACCGGGCGGACCCGCTGCGGGCTGTGGAGCAGTCCACACCGGAAGATCTTTTTGCCGCGTCCTGGTAAACGAAGCGTGATCGCTGGCGACTGGGGGCACGCTTCCGCGCGGATACGGCTGGCGACATCCTATCTGCACGCATTGCGTCGCTGCGGGACGCCGCATCCGCTCATGGAAGCAACCCAATCCACCACCGGATCGCCCCGGTCGCTGTCAGAAGAGCGCTTACTTCGGACAGGGGAGGGGCGTTCAGAGACTGTGTCCGCCGCGCTCGATCCAGCGGTCGTCTTCATGCGCCGATCATGATCCGATCCTGCTGCGCCTACGGCCCGTGTGGAGGGTCTGGCGGCGGTGATCGCAACGCACCAGGCAAGATGGGCGATGACGCAGGGCCGGCGCCACCGGTCACGCCGACACGACACGGCTGGCTGGCGCGGCCGTTCGGGTTGTCCGATCACACCGAAGTGAAGCGATCGGTGCTTTCACGGCCGTTCGAGTGAACTGCTCCACAGCCGACGGCCACCCAGCATGCCAGTTTGCAGTCAGCGGCGCCAACCGGGTGCCAGACAGCAAAGGAACCTCACCAATGTGCCATCTTGATCGCCCTCGTTTCAGCCGGATCGCCATCGCTGCTTCAGGCATCGCGTTGATGCTGGGCGGTTCGGCGATTGCACAGACGGTGCCGGTGTTCGACGACGCGCCGACGCTGGAGCAACTGCGCAGCATCATGATCCCTGAATCGCATCCGGGGCTTGGGCGGACGATCGTAATCCAGCGGCCCGATACCACCGCCGCGGCGGCGCCAAGCGCTGTGCAGCGGGTGGCAACCCAGGTGATGCCGGCGGCTCGCCCGCAGCCGGATGCGGTCAGTGCGCCTGCACCGGCGGTGCAGCAAGTCTCAACCAGCGTGGCGGTACCCGCTCGGCCGCCGGTGGCGAAACAGGTGTCGGTGGCCAAGCCGACTGCGGTTGGGATGCGGATCAATTTCGGCTTCAATTCGGCCGCATTGCCTGACTCGGCACATGCGATGGTCGATGTGGTGGCGCAGGTGATGAAGGAGTCACCCGACATAAAGGTTCGTGTCGAAGGCCATACCGATGCGATCGGTTCAGCTGACTACAACGCGACGCTGTCCGAGCGGCGGGCACTTTCGGTGGGCGAGTACCTGGTGAAGATGGGGATCGATCCGTCCCGGCTGGAACTGGTCGGCAAGGGAATGTCAGAGCCGCTGACCGGCAACCCCTACGACCCCAACAACCGGCGCGTTCAGTTCGTGCGGGTGAGCTGACCATGGCCTCCCGGATCACCTATGCTGTCGCCGGGGCTGTCGTGTTCCTGCTGTGTCAGACTGCGCCCGGTCCCGGGATCGCCAAGGTGGTCCGCGACAGCAGCGCCCAGCCCTCCAATCCGGCGGTCGAGGCAGGGGGTTACCGGCTGAAGCCGCAGCCGCCCCCGCCCATTCCGTACAGTTTCCTGGGTGCGGTAGAGTCGCAGGGGAGCTGGTTTATGCAATGTGCTCTGTGGCCATGGCGGCAGTTCGGCAACTGGTCATGGTTCCGGCATCGCGAGTTTCGGGATGCGAACCGGATCGACGAGATACCGCGATTCGAGCGCCGTTTTGAGGCAGGACCGCGGTTTGACCATCGACACTGAAGATTGGCTGCTTCCGTTGAACGTGACTTATGGTGCGATAACGGCTGGCGCGGCCCGACAATGCGTCCGCTGCTCTCGGTGAATGGCGACATGACAACGAAGGCTTTCGGCGCGGCAGCTTTCATCTGGGTGATGGCAACGGTCGTGGCGCTGTTGTCGACCCGGCCGCCGTCGCCACTGGCCGCCGCGGAACGCCTGGTGCAGGCAGTTACATTCCAGGTGCTGGCCCCGAAGCACGCCCCTGGCTCCAACGTCGTTGTGGTGGGCATTTCCGAGGACACATTGTCAGCGTTTCCCTATCGCTCGCCGATCGACCGCGGATTCCTGGCATCGGTGATCGATCGGCTGGCGCAGGATGGGGTTGCGGCCGTCGGGTTGGACGTGGTGTTGGATCGGCCGACCGAGGCGGCGAAGGACGCGGCCCTGCGAGCTGCGCTGACCCGGTCGGATATCCCCGTGGTGGCGATCTCGGTTGCCCCCGATACCGCGATGGCGCCCAGCCGGAGGCGATTCCTGGCGCGTTTTTTGGATGGCGTGCGGACGGGAGACGCCAATCTGGCGCGCGACCGGTTCGACGATATGGTTCGTGTGCATGTGCCGCTTCATCCGGTCACCGGTCAGCCAAGCTTTCCGACGGCGATCGTAAGGGCGCTGGGCGTGACGGTGCCGACACGGCCGTTTGCAATCGCATGGTGGCGGCGTGATGGCAGCGTGACGGCGGTGCCGTCCTATCCGGCAGAGGCGATCGCGGTCCTGCCGCCGAATTGGCTGAAGGGCAAGGTCGCGATTATCGGCAGTCTTATCGCGGGAAGCGACGAGCATCGCACGCTGAATGCGACGTTCGGGCCGCCGAGTTTCGGGGTCGACATTCATGCGCAGGTGGTGTCGCAACTGCTCGACGGGCGAGCGGTGCCGATGCCGGACGTTCCCTGGGCCGAGGTTCTGGCAGCGGCTGGATTGGCAGCGGGCGGCCTCATGCTGGGCGGCCTGTGGGCGGGATGGCTGGCGGTCGCTTCCATTGTGGCGGTTGCGCTGGCATACTTGGCGGCGGCGTCGACGGCTTACGCCATGACAGGCGTGTTGATCCCGGTGATGGCGCCGGAGGTCGCGCTGCTGCTGGCGGGGGCGACGGCCCGCGGCTGGCGCGGTCTGGCGGAACGACGGGACCGGCGTGCGCTGCGGGCCTTGTTCTCGCGCTTTGTCAGCGAGCCGGTGGTGAACCAGATCATGCAGTCGCGTGACCTGTTCATGGCGGGCGGCCGGCCACGGCCACTGCAATTGACCGCAACGGTGCTTTATGCCGATGTCGCAGGGTTCACCGGCATTTGTGAGGCGCTGGCCCCAGGGCCGCTGATCGAATGGCTCGACCGCTATATCGACACCATGGCAGGGGTCATCATGGCCCATGACGGCGTGTTGCTGCGGTTCATTGGCGACGGAATCCTCGCGGTGTTCGGCGTGCCGGTGCCGCGGCGGGACCACGCGGGGATCGTGATGGACGCCAACAACGCGGCGCGATGCGCGTTGGCAATGGAACAGGCCATGGACCGGCTGAATGACGCCTGGCAGGCCGCCGGAATGCCGGTCGGCGGGCTGCGGGTCGGGCTGCACACCGGGCCGATGGTGGCCGGCAGCCTGGGGACGGGCGCGCGGATGGAATTCTGCCTGCTCGGTGACACGGCCAATGTCGGCGCGCGGCTGGAGCAGCTCGGCAAGGAGCATGCGGACCCTGGGCCACGGTACTGCACGATCGTGGTGGGTGAGCCGACCTGGTCGTGCCTGGGTGGCGCGTTTCCGGGCCTGCACATCGGCACGATGCAGCTGCGTGGGCGGCAGGCAGCGATGGGGGCATACCGGATTGATGCGGCGGCGGCGCGGCGGGCGCTTACAGTTCCGCTTCCGACAGACTCTCCAGCGCTTCAAGATCCGTGATGGTGATGAAGCCGTTGTTGATGGCGAGCCAGCCGGCGCGGGTCCACTCAACGATGTATTTATTGGTGCTCTCGCGGGAGATGCCGATCAGATTGCCGATCTGCTGTTGCGACAGCTTGATGTCGAGCCGCATGCCCGCCGGGTCCTTGCGGCCGAAAGTGGCGGCCAGCCGCAGCAGACCGCGCGCGACGCGGGACGGAGCGTCACGTAGCAGGGCATCCTCCAGCGCCTCGCTGGTGCGGCGCAGGCGCTGACACAGCACCTCGATCAGCTTGATGGCAATCCCGGGATTGGCACTCAGGAACGGCATGAAGCGAGCGCGATCAAGCACCAGCAGCTCGGTTTCGTCGAGCGTGACCGCATCGGTGGACCGCGGCTGTCCATCCAGCAGGGCGATTTCGCCGAACACGCCGCCGCGGTCGATGATGTTGAGGACCAATTCCTTGCCGTCCGGCGAGAAGGTGCACATTTTTACCCGCCCGCGCGCGACGGCCATCATCGAACTGCCGGGATCGCCCTTCTGGAATATCGTGACATTGGGCCGATGACGAACCGAGGTCGCGGTGGCGGCGAGCCGCGCGAGATCATCCCGGCCGAGGTGGCGCAGCAGGAAATGCCCTGCGAGAATTTCCTCACGGTTCACCGGTACGTCGGCCATGGTATCCTCCCGTGGTGTCGCGCATCGGCAGACCGCGACACGCCGTCTCAATCCGGAACAGCCCGGTTCAGGCGGCAAAACCGGTCGGTTCACCCGAATGCTCCCACGAGGTCGGATACTGGATCATCGACGCGCCAGGCTGCAAGGTTCGTTGGCCCCCGGCACCGAGAACAAGTGAATGTGACCAAAATAAGCGGGCCCCGTCGGGTAAGGCCTCGGAGCTGTTAAGTAGATAACGGTATGATGACGCGGTAACCGGCAAGCTCCGGCTCGTCAAACGCGCTTCGCCGGGAGGATTACATGCCGAAACTGTTGCAATATTTCAGTATTCGTGGATTCTATAACTCGGCTTCCCAATCGGCGCGGATTGTGGCCCGGACCTGGACCATGCGTTCTGAATCCACTTGCGGTTCGGCCTCTCGTTGTTCCAGGCCCAGCGTGAGACTGCAACCGCTGGTATCTTCCCATGGCCGGCACTGCGCTGGTGACGCTACGGCTGCCGCGGCCGGCCGACATCGGCGGGCCGCGCGAACGGGCCGTTCACTGACTGTTCGTTGCGGGATCAATTGAAATGCAGTTCGTACGCGGAAGATTGGTCAGACGGACCACGACGGCGCTGGTGACGGCGGCGTTGACGCTGTTGGCTGCCTGCCAGACACGGCCGGAGGATGCTTATGACGTACAGCATCCACGCACCGCGGCGGTGCGCAACATCGGCAACTTCAATGAGGCGCTGCGCTGCATGGACGATATGTTCCTGGCCCAGGGCAAGCGCGACATCTACATCACGACCGCGGGGATCCCGGACGCGACGGGCTTGATCGCGTCCGGCACGAAGGAGATGTTCATCACCGCGGTGTCGCGGATGTCGGCAAAAAGCGATGCGTTTCGTTTCGTGGATTACGATCCGACGCAGACCGACGTGCAGGTGTTGTCGGAGCTTGTCGGTCTGCATGACGATTTCGTGGCGCCCAATTATTACGTCCGCGGTGCGATCACCCAGCTTGACAGCAACGTCCTTCAGTCCTCGGCCAGCGCCGGCGTGTCGATCCCGTTCATGGACCTGGCGATCAACGGCAACCAGGTAGTTTCGGTCGTATCAATCGACCTGAATGTTGGCAAGCTGGTTACGCGGCAAATTCTGCCAGGGATTTCGGCCAGCAATTCCATCGCAGTGGTACAGTCGGGGAAGGGGGCCGATGTCGGCGGACTGATTGGCAAGGCAGGGCTGTCGCTGAGTGTATCGCTGGACAAGTCGGAAGGCTTCCACCAGGCGGTGCGGAATCTAATCGAACTATCAACGATAGAGATCCTCGGCAAGCTGACGAAGGTGCCATATTGGCAGTGTCTGACAATAGAATCGACGAATCCAAGCTACCGGACGGAAGCCCGGGGATGGTACGATATCATGGGACAGGGGGAGCGTGAGAGGTTCGTGAGTGCCGCCCTGGTGCGCACCGGTTATCTGTCCAGCGGCGGGGATGCGTCGGCTCCGGGATTCTCCGACGCGATTGCGCGCTATCAATCGGACAACGACCTGGTGCCGAACGGGCGGGTGGATTTCGACCTGTATTACCGGATGCTGGCCAATGAGGCGCGTCGGCCCGGCACCAAGGCGGTGCCGGCCACACCGGTGCCCGCCACTCCGGTGACCGCGGCGATTCCGCCGGCCCTGCCGCCCGTTTCGCCGCCCCGTCTGATGCTGAGCACGCCGCGCGGACCGAAGCCGAGCTATCGCGTCGGTGACACGATGGTGCTGTCGGTGCAGCCGACGCAGGACGCTTATGTCTACTGCTACTACCAGGACGGCACAGGGACCGTGGCGCGCATCTTCCCCAATCGGTTCCAGCCGGATGCGTTCATTCACGCCGGAACGCAGATCGAAATTCCGCCGGCGGGCACGAAATCTTTCGCGCTACGGTTCGACAAGGGGGGCGTCACGGAATCGGTCGCCTGCCTTGGGGCCGATCGCGAGGTCGGGTTGCGACTGCCGGACACACTGAAGGCGCAGGATCTGGAACCCTTGCCAGTATCTGGATTGAACGATGTCGCGGGCCAGTTCCGCAGTATTCCCGGGGCAACGGTCGACGATGCGAGGTTGGCGGTGGAGGTGTTGCAATGATCGTTGGCCGTATGGTGGGGGTTGCCGGACGGTCGATTGCACTGGTGCTGGCCGTGGCGGTGCTGTTGTTGCCGGTATCGCCGACCGCGGAAAGTGCGCCGGCCACTGAACGCCGTGTTGCGCTGGTGATTGGTATCGGCGGATACCAGAACGCGCCGCATCTGGCGAACCCGGTCAACGATGCGCGTGCGATCGGCGACAGCCTGCGGCGGCTGCATTTTGACGTGACGGAGCTCTACGATCCCGATTTCCGTGCGTTGAACAGCGGCGTGCGCGAGTTCGGCATCCGCGCCGCGACGGCTGACGTCGCGGTGGTTTATTATGCGGGCCATGGCGTGCAGGTGGATCGGGAGAATTACATGATCCCCGCCGATGCCAAGCTGGAGCGTGAGCGCGACCTGCTGTACGAGGCGATGCCGCTGGACCGGCTGTTGGGAGAAGTCTCACAGGCATCGCGTATCGGCATCGTGCTGCTGGATAGTTGCCGCAACAATCCTTTCATTGAACGGGTTTCCCGGTCGATGACGGTCGCGGGGCGGGCGGTGTCGACAACCCCTGGACTGGCGCGGGTCGACAACGTGCCGCGCAACACCATGGTGGTGATGGCGGCAAAGGCGGACCAGATCGCCGAGGACGGCAACGACCACAGCCCGTTTGCGGCCGCGTTGCTGGCGCATTTCCAAATTCCGGGGCTTGAACTGAGCCTGTTTTTCCGCAGTGTGCGTGACACGGTCCTGCGAGCCACCAACAACCGGCAGGAGCCGTATGTCTTCAGCTCCCTGGGCGCCGATCCGTTCTATTTCTACCCGCGGCCGCCGAACCGGCCGCCGGAAATCGCTGCGATCGCACCGCTGGAAGTGCTGGACACGGCCGGGCTGACGTCGGTCGGCATGCCGCTGCCAACCGATCCGGATCAGGATCCGCTGACGATCCGGATCATCGGCCTGCCACGGTCCGGCGAGGTGCGGATCGACGGTCGGCCGGTGACGCTGAACACCGTGGTGTCGGCGGAGCGGTTCAAGACGGCGCAGTACAAGCCCGATGGCAAAATGCTGGGTGCGGCAGGAACGCTCGATATCCTGGTGGAGGATGGTCGCGGCGGCAGCGTGACCGGCAGCCTGTCGATCGCTGTCCGATCGTCGCACCATGCGCCGGTTTTGGGCGGCCCGGCTCGGGTGGAGGTCGCCCAGCAGATGTTGGGCATTCCGGTGCCGGTCAGCCCGGATGGCGATGCGCTGACGGTGACGATCATGGCGCTGCCGCGCGGCACCGTGCGCAACGGTTCGGCGATCCTGCATCCGGGGGATCACGTGACCCCACAGGAATTGTCGACGTTGACGTTCTGGCCCGAGGCCGGGTTCGTCGGACCTGCGGGCAGTCTGCGCTATAGTGTCGACAACGGACACGGCGGAATCGCCGAGGGGTCGACCGACATCGTGGTTGGGGCGACCGCGTCCGGTGGCGATCCGTCGTCGGAGTCGGCGCTGTGGAGTAGCCTGCGTGATACCTCCGATCCACGTGACCTTACCGCGTTCCTGCGCCTGTTCCCTGGATCATCGCATGCCGAGGAGGCAAAGCGCCGGCGTACGCAGCTGGAACTGGCGAGTGCCAAGCCGGATGCGCCGAAGCCTGAGCCATCGAAGGGTCTGGCGGCTGTGGTGACGACGCCTTCGGGCAAACCGACGGTCGTGGCAACGACGCAGCCGCCGGTGGTGGTGACGCCGCCGTCAGCCGGGCCCGCGCCGGTGGCGCAAAATGGGCCCGCGCCGGTGGCGCAGAACGGATCAGCGCCGGTGGCGCAAAGTGGACCCGCGCCGGTGGCGCAGAACGGATCAGCGCCGGTGGCGCAGAACGAGCCGCCGCGGCCACTGGCCCCGGTGGTAACGGCGGCAAATGGTTCGTTGGTTCCGGTGCCGTCGGGCCAGGCTCGCGGGGCGGCCAACGATGCAAACCGGTTTCAGGATTGTCCCACCTGTCCGCGCATGGTGCGGCTGCCGGGCGGGACATTCATGATGGGCCTGGGCTCGCGTGAGCCGGAGTCACAGCCGGCCCATCGGGTGGATGTCCGCGCCTTCGCGATCGGACTGACGCCGGTGACGGTGGCGGAATGGAAAGCCTGCATCGCCGCGAAGGGATGCAGCTTCCTGCCGCGCATGCGGGTCACCGATGACCGGACGCCGGTCCATAACCTGAGCTGGGAGGACATCGGGCAATACATGGCCTGGCTGTCGATCAACAGCGGGCATGCCTACCGGCTGCCGAGCGAAGCGGAATGGGAGTATGCGGCGCGGGGCGGGACATCGACGCGCTACTGGTGGGGTGACTCGGTGGGGATGTCGCTGGCCAACTGCAGTGATTGCGGCGGTCCCCAGGACGAATTTGGACCTCTGCCGGTTGACTCCCGGCCGCCTAACCCGTTTGGCCTGTATGACGTACTGGGCGGGGTGGCGCAGTGGACGGCGGATTGCTGGCTTCCAAACTATAAGGGTGCGCCTGCGGATGCGACGCCAAGGGCGGCGAAGGCCTGCGAGAAGCGTGTGTTGCGTGGCGGGTCGTTCCGGTCCGGGCACGACGAGATCACCGTGACTTATCGCGGGAACTATGACGCCCCGGTACGGTATCTGGTCAATGGGTTCCGGGTTGCGCGCGACGCGGAGTAGGAAAACCAGAAGGTCAGCCTGACCCTCTGGTTGCCTCAAATGCGGTAGCGCTGGCTTTATTTGGCGTCGGCAACGGGCGTTGCCGCTGCCACTACGCGGATGGTGATCTTCTTCGACATCACCGGCGGGTCGTGCGGAATGTGGTCGCCGTCGGCCATCAGCAACTGCAGCGTATGGGTGCCCGGTGGCAGGTCGATATAGGTTTCGGTTTGACCAAGGCCGAAATGCAGATGGTTCTTGTCGTTTGGAATCGGCTCATCCAATGGCGGCAAGGGCGTGTCGATCAGCAGGTGATGGTGCCCGGTGTTTGACCGGCTGGTGCCGGCAGGCGCGACACCGAAATTGCGAGTGCCGAACCAGACCTTGATATGGGTTGTGCGCACCGTCTCGCCGTCGTTCGGCCAGCCGATATAGACATAGGCGTCAGACGGCGCGGGTGACCGTTTGAAGCCGGAATCGGCGGCGGGGGCAGGCAGGTTCTTGGCCGGCGGTGCCTGGGCATACAGCGGCATCGCAGCCACGCCCCAGGCGCACAACGCCACCGCGGCCGTCAGGTATCTTGATTTATGCATGAAACTCTCCTTCAGGGCCCGGGCCTACGGCGGGACAATAATCGTGATCTTCTTGGAATAGACTGGCGGGTTGTGCGGGACGTGGGAGTCGTCGGCGAGCAGCATCTGCAACGTGTGGCGGCCGGGCGGCAGTTCGAGGTGCGCCTCAGTTTGTCCAAGACCGTAATGAAGATGGTTCTTGTCGTTGGGAATTTCCTGGTCGAGCGGTGGAAGGTCGACGTCGACCAGCAAATGATGATGGCCGGTATTGCTCTTTTCGACACCGGCGGGTGCCACCCCAGCATTGCTCAAGCCCATGCGGACCCAGAACTTGCCGCCAGGAATGACCTGCCCATCGGCTGGCCAGATGATGTAGACCTTGGCATCGGGGGAGATTGGCTTGGGGTCGGCGGCAGCCCGGCCGGCAATCAGTGGGCCGGCCAACAGCGCGCCGGCAGCCGCCAGCGGCATGAGTAGTCTCAGGTGTTTCATTCGTAATCCCCTCCAATGCTGTGGACAGAAGATCGAATTCTCCAGTCATCACAGTGTTGACTGGCATTGCGCGGGTTGCGCGGGCCAGAAGCAAGCAACAACGACGTTATCGGCTTCGTGAATGGGTATCTGTTAACTGGCTCACACGCGCAGCCATGCGGAACGGCTAGATTGGGCGGCGCCGGAGGAGGTCGGCGGAAATGTTGAGATTTTCGAGCCTGATGAGCCTAGGCGCGTTGCTTGCCGCAACTGTCGCTGCGCTCGCACCGGCACCGGCCGCGGCGGCGGATGCCGTACTGCTGGCATCGACGGTCCCTGGCTACATGCCTGGTATGGTTGTGGCCGAGAACGACCGATTGAGCGTGCCGGACGGTGCGAGTGCTACGCTGCTGTTCCAGACCGGCGAGATGCTGCGGCTGAGTGGCCCGTTTGAGGGGACGCTGGGGCAGCAGCAGGCCAAGCCGGGCGCGAGCAGTGTCTCGATGCTGGCTGACATGTTCCGGCTGCACGGCGTGGACGCCACGGTGATTGGCGGAACCCGCTCGACCGCATTATCGCGGTCGGTTGGCGGGATCGACGACGTGCAGGTGGATGCGCAGCACTCAGGGACTTACTGCGTGGACCAGACGACGTCGGTTTGGATCATCCGGCCGGTGGCTGATGCGCGGACCTATGCCGTGCGCCGTAAGGGCGGCAGCCGGGTGCTGGCTTGGCCGGCGGGCGCGGAGCGGGCGGAATGGCCGGGGGACGTGCCTATCGATGACGGCAGTCAGTTCGAGATTGCCACCGACGGCACGGCGCGGGCAACGGTGACATTCCGAGCGATGCCTGCCGGGGCGGCGAATGTTCCGGCTGCGGTCGCCTCGGCAATCCTGCTGGGGTGCCATGATCAGTTCGACGGCGAGTTGCGGCGGATCAGCCGCTCGCTCGGACGGCCCGAACTTTGGGTGACGAGCGATCATGGGCGGCGGCCGACTTATCATCCCGGGGAGCCGGTGGCGCTGACGGTGATGGCCGACAGTGACGGATATCTGTATTGTTTCGCGTCCAATGCAGATGGCACGACCGTTCCGATCTTCCCGGCTGGGGCGGTGGACGGGGCGCAGGTCCGTGGATCGGTGGCGCTGGCAATCCCTGGGCGGCGACAACCGATGGGGCTGGCCGCGGTGCCTGGACTGGAACGGATCCATTGCTGGCTGGCCGACCGCGACATCACCCCTGAACTCCCTCATGCGCTGCTCGGCCCGCCGACGGCGCGGGTGCCGGATCAGATCGCGGGCGACCTCGACGGCTTGTTCTCCCGCATTGGCGGCACGCGGATTGAATCGGATGTGCTGACGGTGAAGACCGAGTAATGCCTGCACGGTACCCAAACAATTTGCCTGCGCGATCTTTCCCGGGAAGGTCGCGCAGGCATTAGCCGTCGCCCAGCCTGGTTTGAAAGAACTCCGCTAGGCATATCATGATTTGGTTGTAATGATAGCGCGGTCGGTGACGTGTGTGCAGGCCAGACAACGGAAACATGCAAAACCGGTGGCCTGAACGGAGCAACTGCGACGACCCAAACCGGCTTGGCACCCCTGTTTCCGGCATTCGGCGGTGCACCCACACCTTCCCCCGATGGGCATTTCTACAAAACTCATGCACTATCCAAAGACAGGCAGAACCCCGGGAGACAAAATCGCCATGCCCCGCAACAGACTTCGGACCATCTTTCCCGCCACTGGCTGGTCCCCCGACCGGGCGGATGCGGTAACCTTCCACGGCGGCACCGACCCGATCCTGCCCACCCCGTTCCGCGTCAGCGCTGCGGGCGCGGCCACTCTTGCAGCCACCGGACTTGCCGCAGTTGATCTGTGGAAGCACCGCACCGGGCGCGACCAGCCGGTCTCGGTCGATGTGCGCCATGCCACAGCCTCATTGCGCAGCGGGCATTATTTGCGAGTCGGGGATAGCGCCGTCTCGTCGGAGCGCAACTCGATCATGGGCTTCTACCCGGCCAAGGACGGGCGCTGGAGCTACGTACACGCCAATTTTCCCAATCACCGGGCCGCGGCGCTCAAGGTGCTGGGTTGCGGGGAAAGTCGCGAAGCGGTGGCCCGCGCCGTCGCGACGTGGGATGCGGCTGACCTCGAGGAAGCGATCATAGAAGCCAAGGGTGCAGGGGGCATGGTGCGCAGCCATGCCGAGTGGGCCCGCCATCCGCAGGCCCAGGCAATCGCAGCACTGCCGCTTATGGAAATCGTGCGGATCGGTGACAGCGATCCCGAACCATTGCGTGCGGGCAACCGTCCTTTGTCGGGCGTTCGGGTCGTGGACATCACGCGCGTGTTGGCCGGACCAACCTGTGCCCGCACCTTGGCCGAACACGGGGCGGACGTGATGAAAGTCTCGGCCGACCATCTGCCTAACCTGGGTTATCAGGAACTCGACACCGGGCTGGGCAAGCTCTCGACCTACCTCGATATGCGTGATCCGGCCAACATCGAGAAGTTGCGGGGGCTAATCGCGGAGGCCGACGTGTTTTCCCAGGGATATCGTCCCGGCACGCTTGGAGCGCGGGGCTTGTCGCCGGAGGAACTGGCGGCGCTGCGGCCGGGCATCGTTTACGTATCGCTTTGTGCGTTCGGCCACACTGGCCCTTGGGCATCACGGCGAGGCTTCGATACAGTGATCCAGGCGGTCAGCGGCATAGCCGCGCGGCAGGCGGAAGTGGTTCCGGCCAAGACGCCAGGACCGCAATTCTATCCGTGTGCGGCTATCGACTACTGCACCGGGTACCTGATGGCCACCGGCGCCATGATTGCATTGAAGCGCCGTGCGGAAGAGGGTGGAAGCTGGCTGGTCCGCATCTCACTGGCGCAGGTCGGCAAATGGATCGTCGACATGGGCGAATTGCCTGCCGGCGCACTGGCCGACCTGCCGGCGGAATTCACAAGCCAGGAATTGGAACAATGGTCGTCCGAGACCGATACGCCGTCCGGCCGGCTGCGGCACCTGAAACCGGTCGTGCAACTGCCGGACACGCCGCCTTACTGGGCCCGCCCGTCGGTTCCCCTGGGATTCCATCCGCCGGTGTGGCCCGCGCGGTAAATTCGCCAATCTAACCCGGTTCTGTTGCTTTACCGACCAGCCTGGCGGCGCGTGTCAGCCGCCAGGAACGTCCTTTGTCAGCAAGGCCGGATAATTGACGTCTGGTCGGCCGGCAATGATCTTTTCTTCGTCTTCCATCTGGGCTTTGCGTTCCTGAGGCGGTTTGCCTTGGCAGGATTGGAACTGGAGCCTTTTCCAGCGGAATCAGACATGTTCGTTCTCCCGGTTCGTGCGCCTGGGTGGCGCGGGATCGATAGCCGGTCGCTGATTTCATCATTCTGGTTGCGACATCGCCCGGAATGACGAGAGCAACATTGCCCAGACTGACAGGCAGGGACTGAAACAGGCAGGGTGGAGTTGCCTGCTCAAACAACGAGATAGAGCGCGCCTACCGGTTACCGCCAACTTTTCACCATCAGCCTGGCAGCGCGCTGACGTATAGACAACATCGCAAAAGCGTAGCCTGGAATTTACGCGTTGGACAACATGTATATTTGCGATGGGCCTGCTGAGCCAAGCATAAGGGCTGGCCGCTTCGCTTCGATACCATTAAAACTGAAGCGGCATACGAAACGCAGAACGAGGCTCATAGATGCGGCGTGCACGTCGAACAGCCGGATACGCCGTCGTGGTTGGCCTGGCTCTGCTCATGGCGGGTTGTAAAAAGGCTAATCAATATGCACCGCCACCGCCGGCAAAGGTCAGCGTGGCCAAGCCGCTGGCGCAGAAGATCACCCGTTATCTGGAGGCAACCGGTAATACGGCGCCGGTCGCGTCCGTCGATCTCGTTGCGCGGGTGCAGGGGTTCGTCCAGGGCATCAGCTATACCGATGGCGCTGCGGTCAAAACGGGCGACATCCTGTTCACCATCGAACCGCTGCCATTCCAGGCGAAGTTGCAGCAAGCCCAGGCAGCCGAGGCCTCGGCGCAGGCGACGCTGACCAACGCCCAGATCAATTTCAACCGCCAGGAATCGCTACAACGCGGGGCTGTTGCTTCGGTGCAGAACCTGGACGATGCGCGGGTGCAGCGGGACACGGCACAGGCCAGCTTGGCCCAGGCCCAGGCAAACACCCAGATCGCGGCAATCAATTACAGCTACACCCGGGTACTGGCGCCGTTTGACGGGCGGGTTTCGGCGCACCTGGTGTCGAACGGCGACCTCGTCGGCACCCAGCCGACCAAGCTGGCCACGATCGTCGCCATGGCGCCGATCTACGTGACGTTCACCGTTAGCGAGCAGGAGGTCATCCGCATCCGTGCTGGTGCCGCACGAGCGGGGCGCAAGCTGGACGATATCCAGTCCATCCCGGTCGAGGTCGGTTTGCAGGATGAGACGGGTTACCCGCATCTCGGCCACATGGATTACGTCGCCCCCACGGTCGATCCGTCGACCGGCACCCTGGTGGCCCGGGGCGTGCTGGAAAACAAGGACGGGACACTGCTCCCCGGCTATTTCGCGCGGGTCCGCGTGCCGGTGCAGTCCGACGTGAGTGCGCTGCTGGTGCCCGATGCCGCACTCGGGGCCGATCAGGGCGGGCGCTATCTGCTGGTGGTCGGGGCGGACCACGTGGTTGTCAGCAAGCACGTCACCACCGGGCCACAGCGCGGCTCACTGCGGGTGATCGAAACCGGACTGGCGCCGGATGATCTCGTGGTGGTCGACGGACTGCAGCGCGCCGTGCCGGGCCAAACGGTTGATCCAGCCACCGTAACGGTGACGGACGCTGCGCAATGATCGCGAAATTCTTCATCGAGCGGCCGGTGCTCGCCAACGTGTTGGCGATCCTGTTCGTGCTGATCGGCGGGGTCGCGCTGTTCAACCTGCCAATTGCCCAGCTTCCCGACGTGGTGCCACCGACCGTGCAGGTGACCACGCGCTATCCGGGCGCCAGCGCCACCGACGTGATGAACACCGTGGCGCTGCCGATCGAGCAGCAGGTCAACGGTGTTCAGGGCATGCTCTACATGCAGTCCACCAGCAGCAGCGACGGCAGCTACGCGTTGACGGTGACGTTCGCCATCGGCACCGATCTGAACTTTGCCCAGGTGCTGGTGCAGAACCGCGTTGCCAGCGCAATGGCCGCGTTGCCGCAGGCAGTGCAGGCGCAAGGCGTCGTGGTGCAGCAGAAATCGACCGCCATTCTTGGCATCGTCACATTGTCCGCGCCCGACGGCCAATACGACAGCCTGTATCTGAGCAACTACGCCGCGATCAACCTGCAGCAGGAGATGGCGCGCCTGCCCGGCGTGGGAAACGTAACGGTGTTCGGTGCGGGCCAGTACGCCATGCGGATCTGGCTCAATCCAGCGATGATGCAGTCACGCGGCCTGACGGTCAGTGATGTCACCTCCGCGCTGCAACAGCAAAGCGCGCAGGTGACCGCCGGACAGATCGGCGCCCCGCCGGCCAAGGGGCAGGAATTCCAATACACCCTGAACGTCGCCGGACGGCTGAGCGACGCGTCGCAGTTCGAGAATGTCATCCTCAAAACCGGCGCCGACGGTGCTGTCACGCGTGTTCGTGACGTCGGCCGGGTCGAGCTCGGCGCCCAGACCTACGCCCAGGCCTTCACCTATAACGGTAAGCAAGCCGCCGGGATGGCGGTGTTCCAGTCACCCGGCGCCAACGCGCTGACGGTCATGAAGGAGGTGCAGGCACGCATGGCGACCCTGTCGCACGCGTTCCCGCAGGGTATCCGCTACGATATCCCATTCGACACCACCAAGTTCGTCTCGGCTTCGATCAATGAGGTCTACCACACGCTGATCGAGGCTGGCGTTCTGGTGCTGATCGTCATCCTGGTGTTCCTGCAGGACATCAGGGCCACGCTGGTGCCGGCCACCACCGTGCCGGTAACGATCATAGGTGCCTTTGCCGCGATGGCGGCGCTGGGGTTCAGCATCAATCTCTCGACGCTGTTCGCGATCGTGCTGGCCATTGGGATCGTGGTGGATGACGCGATTGTCGTGGTCGAGGGCGCTGCCCACTATGTCGAAACCGGGTTGAGTGGGCATGACGCCGCCATCAAGGCGATGAAGGACCTGTTCGGCCCGATCATCGGCATCACGCTGGTGCTGATGTCGGTGTTCATTCCGGCTGCATTCCTGCCGGGCCTGACCGGAAAACTATATGCGCAGTTCGCACTGGTCATCGCCGCGACCGCACTGATCAGCGCGATCAACGCTGCGACCTTGAAGCCGACTCAATGCGCGCTGTGGCTGCGGCCGACGGTTCCGCCGGAAAAACGAAACTGGTTCTATCGCGGGTTCAACCGTGGCTATGCTAGGGTCGAACACTGGTATACCCGGCTGGTCGCAGCGATGACGCGGCGTGCGTTGCTGATGGTGGTCTTGGCGTTGGTCGTGATGGGCGGGGGAATTGCCGGGCTGACGCGGCTGCCGACCGGCTTCCTGCCGCTGGAAGACCAGGGCTACTTCCTGGTGTCCGTGCAGCTGCCCGACAGCGCCTCGCTCAGCCGGACGCGCGCGGTATTGGACAAGGTGCAGAAAGCGGTCAGCACCGTGCCCGGTGTGCTGAATGTTGTCTGCATCTCCGGCATTTCGGTGCTCGACAACAGCGCCTCGCTGTCCAGTGCCGGTGTTGCCTATATCATCCTGAAGGACTGGAGCGAGCGGACATCCGCCGATCAGGGCCTGCTGGGCATGTATCGCGCGTTGAGCGCGGCGGTGGCGCCGATCGAGGAGGCTTCGATCCTGGTCGTTCCGCCACCGGCGATCCAGGGCATCGGCAACTCCGGCGGGTTCTCGATGCAGGTGGAGCTGCGTGATGGCAGTGGCGACATTGCAAAGCTGCAATCGCTGACCCGCACCATCGCCAGGGATGGCAATTCCCAATCGGGCCTGAGCCGGCTGAATACCACAATCCGGGCAGGCGTGCCGCAGATGGCGGTGGAGGTGAACCGCACCAAGGCGGAGGCGCTGGGGGTAACAACGGGGCAGGTGTTCCAGACGCTGGCGACCTATGTGGGATCCAGCTTCGTCGGTCAGATCAACAAGTTTGGACTGACCTTCCAGGTTTACGCCCAGGCCGATGCGTCCGCGCGGGTGACGCCGGCGGATATCGAGGCACTGCCGGTGAAGACCGGCAACGGAACCATGGTGCCGCTGGGCACGATTGTAACGATCACGCCCAGCACCGGCCCGGCGCTGGTCCAGCTGTATAATCTATACCCATCAGCAACAATTCTGGGACAGCCGGCGCCGGGCTTCAGCTCCGGCGAAGCGCTGGACCTGATGGACGAAATCGCCGCCAAGGTGCTGCCAGCCGGTTCGGCATCCGAATGGACGGCCATGTCGTATCAGGAAAAAGCAGTCGGTAGCCAGATCTATGTGGTGTTCGGGCTGGCGATCCTGCTGGTCTACCTGGTGCTGGCCGGGCAATACGAAAGCTGGATCGCGCCGATTTCGGTGGTGCTGGCAGTGCCGCTTGCCTTGCTGGGCCCCGTGTTGGCACTGACCGGGCTCGGGATCGACAACAATCTCTACACCCAGATCGGCCTTATGCTGCTGATCGCGCTGGGCGCGAAAAATGCGATCCTGATCGTTGAGGTGGCACGTGAACAGCGCCTTCTGCACGGCGCGTCCATCATCGACGCCGCCGTGGGGGCCGCGACCGCTCGGTTGCGGCCGATCCTGATGACCTCATTCGCTTTCATTTTGGGCGTGGTGCCGTTGGTTCTGGCAACCGGCGCCGGGGCCAATGCGCGGAAGTCGATTGGCATCTCGGTGTCGACCGGCATGTTGGCATCGACCTGCCTGGCGGTGGTGTTCGTGCCGTGCTTCTTCGTTGTGCTGCAACGGTTCGAGGAATGGCTGACCCATCGCAAGGCGCCCGCGGCCTCACCCGCCGCGTGACGCTCGCCTTCAGGCGGCGAGCCAGGATTTCGCGATGCCGGCACCCACGGTATATTTCGGGTCGACGAAATTGCCGAGGCGCACGCGGCCGCATTGGCTCAGCATCATGTAGGCGTCCCAGCGGTCGAAGCCATATTCAGCTTCCATCCACAGGACAAGCTCGCGGTAGGCGATCCGCGTCGCGTCCTCCAGCGGGCGGGCGCTGCCGATCGCCATGATGAAGTCCTCACGTTCCAACCTTGGCCATTCCAGCGTCCAGCCCTTGATCACGTCGACCCGGATCGTGGTTGTGGAGGGGTATTCGACGGCGGTGCCGCACACCTCACCGTCGCCCTGGCAGGCATGGGCGTCGCCAATGAAAAGCCGAGCACCTGGGGCGCGAACCGGCAGGTAGGTGATGCTGCCGGGACCCATGTCGGGCAGATCCATGTTGCCGCCGTGGGAGTCGGGGGTCAGCGAGTTGATCGAGTCGATCTCGGGTGACGTGCTCAGCGTGCCGATGTGCGGGTTGTAGGGCAGGGTGACCCGCGTGCTCCAACGAACATGCTTCTCATCGACGTGAATCTTTCTTGTCAGTTCCGGAAGCGGCTCATTCAGGGTGGCGGTCAGCGACGTGCCTGTCAGCGCCCCGAAGTGCGGGATCATGCAGCAGGTTCCGCAGGGGTTTTCGCCGCGTGGCAGCATAGATTCGATGTAGACGGCCAGTGCGTCGCCCGGTTCGGCACCTTCGATCATGATCGGGCCGTTTTGCGGGTTGACGAACGGCATGCGCAGTTTCTCGGTCGGCTTGTCCTGTTCGGTTTGGATCGCACCTTCAAACGCGTCGCGGGTTTCAACGCGGATCGAGTCTCCGGGACTGACGGTTAGCACCGGATCCGAGTACGGCCCGATCGTATAGTGATATTTGCCCTGCAACCCTTCCGTCAGGTCATGCAGCCGGCCCTTGTTTGACCAGCCGACGCCCCGTTGGGCAACAATCGATCGGTCGAGCCAGTTCGATGGCGCCATGTCCTGCTACCCCTTTGCGTTCGACCTGACTTTGGCGGGATGGGCGCTGGCCGGCAAGATACGGTCGGCGTCGCGAATCCGGAACCGCCGCGCCGGTTTTTTTTCAACGCCGGGTCGGGGTATCGTCACTCCATGCCCACGCCAAATTCCCTGTCGCTGACCCAAGCCGAGGCGCGGCGCATCTGGCTGCACGCCCAGCGTCTCGACATGCTGGCGCCGTTCGGCGACGGGCCCGACGCGGTCTCACGCGCTGTCGATCACCTCGGCTACGTGCAGATCGACACGATCAATGTGATCGAGCGATGCCACCACCACATATTGTGGACCCGGATTCCTGGTTATTTGCGGCAGCACCTGCACCAGGGGCTGAGCGTCGACAAGACCGTGTTCGAATACTGGACCCATGCCTTGTCCTACATCCCGACCAGGGATCTGCGGTTTTTTCTGCCGGCGATGAAGCGGTATAGACAGGCGCCGTCCCAGTGGTACGAGTCCGTGACCCCGCAGGATCTGCGCCGGGTGATCGCCATGATCCGGACCGGCGGAGCGCTTTCCATCCGCGACTTCGATGACGAGGTGCTGGTGGAAAAGACCCATGCCTGGGCCAGCCGCAAACCCTCCAAGCGGGCGCTGCAGCTGGCGTTCTACATCGGCGCACTGACCATCAGCGCGCGTGCCGGCATGGTGAAGACCTACGAACTGATGGATCGCCATTTCGGCTGGAACACCCCACCCCGGCCGGCGACCGAACCACAGGTTCTGGCCTATCTGGTGGATCGGGCGGTGCGGTCGCAAGGCGTGGTCAGCCTCGATTCGATCTGCCACCTCGACGCCCCGCGCAAAGCCGCTGTTCGCGGGATCATCGAGACTCGGATGCGCCACAGGAACCTGCTGCCGGTCACGATTCAGGGGGCGGAAAAGCGCGAGCACTGGCTTCCGCCGCAAGCGCTGCAACCGAACGGATCAGCCGCACAGGATATGGTCCATGTGCTATCGCCGTTCGATCCCCTGATCATCCAGCGCAAGCGACTGCAGACGTTCTTCGGCTACGATCATCGCTTCGAAGCCTATGTTCCAAGGACCAAGCGGATGTTCGGCTATTTCGCACTGCCGGTCCTGGTCGGCGACGCGATTGTTGCAGCCATCGACATGAAGGCCGATCGCGCACAGCGGAAACTGCTGATCCAGCAATGGACCTGGGTCGGACATGGATCGCAAGCATCGCATAAGGCGTTGATCGAGGACGCCTTGCACCGCTTCAGCCAGTTTCAGTTCGACCCGCTGGAGCCGGCGGTTATCGTGCCGGCAGAGGCGCTTGCATGAACCTGGCACCCGGCGGCGGCGGGTTTTCCGGCGGGCCGGCAAAGCATTGCGCCAGCGCCATCCAGCGTTGCGCGGGTTCACCCGTTACCGCCAGCGCTGTGTCGGCGACGTTGCGGACCTGCGCCACCACCTGGCAGAAGTCGAGCACACTGCCCTCCACCGCGTTGCCGGCGGTCGGTTCGTTCCACGCCCAGACGTCGCCGGATGGGCCGGTCAGGCGGACGAAAGGCGCCGGCCCGGGTGTCGGCAATCCGCGGTTGGCGAATGTCCATCCATAGGTGCGCACGCCAATTTCAGCGATATTGCGCAGCCGGTCGGTCGGCTGGCGCGGCACGCCCATCAGGTCGAAAATCGCCTGGCCGTGCGCCCAGGTCTCCATCTGGCGCGCTGTGGTGAACATGCGCACCCCCATGTCGGGGCCGGCCCATTTAAGCCGCGTCTCCGGCGGCATCGCAGACAGCCTGTCGCAGAGCTCCAGCATCGTGGCGTGCCAGCGTTGCAGCAGGGTGCGCCCGGTCAGGCCGGCGAACCGATGCCGTGTTGCCTCGACCCGGCTCATGCCGCTGTCACGCAGCGTCTGCATCTCGGCGCGCATGTTGGCAAACGGATCTGCGCCGGCGACCGATGCCGCCGCCATCAGGTCACCCTCGTGCAAATGCTGGACGATGTCGTTGACGGTCCAGCCCTTGAACAGCGTTGCGCGCGACCAGTCGGTCGCCTTCAGCGTGGCCAGAAGAGCATGCAGCTCCTCTGCTTCAGATCGGAAGTCGACCGCCTGTGGCAGCATGAATGCCTTCTCCGCCGGAGCGATGTCAGCCGGCCAGCTCGGGGATGATCCACAGCGGTTTTTCCCCGCGGATCACCCGTTGGCAATTGTCGAATCCGTTGCGGAACCTGGTGTACTGGTTGTCCCATGTCGGCCCGGCGAAATGCGCGGTCAGGATGACGTTCTGCAGGGCAAACAGCGGGTTGTTCGGCGGCGGTGGCTCCTGGTCGAAGACGTCCAGTCCAGCGCCCGCAATAGTCCCCGATTGCAAAGCCTCGACCAGCGCCGGCTCGTCGACCACCGGGCCACGACAGGTGTTGATCAGGTAGGACGTGGGTTTCATCATCCGCAATTGAGTCGCGCCGATCATGTGCCGCGTGTCCTTGATCAGCGGCACGTGCAGCGAGACGATGTCTGAGGTCCGCAGCAATTCGTCGAGCAGCGCGAACTTCACGCCGAGCGCGTCGGCGCGGTCTTCGGTCAGGCGGGCGATGTCGTAGTACTGGACATGCATGCCGAAGGCCTGGGCCAGACGCGCGGTCTTCTTGCCGATCATCCCAAACCCGATGATGCCCAGCGTGCGACCCTTCAGTTCAAAAAGCTTTACGTCGTCGACGTTGTTGCCGCGCCAGCGGCCGGCGGCAACGTTGGTGTGCTGCCACACCACGCGGCGGCACACCGCCAGCATCAGCAGCAATGCGTGTTCGGACACCGCGGTGGAATTGGCGCCGCCATTGTTGCAGATCGGAACACCGGCGCGCCTGGCAGATTCAATATCACAACGGTCATAGCCCGCGGATAGTAATTGCACCAGCTTCAGGTTGGGCGCCGACTTGTAGAATGCGTCATCCATCGTGCCGTCGCCGAAGCCAACGAGGCAGACTGCATCCGCCAGGGCGGCGTTGAATTCCGGGGTGCCGTGTCTTGCGATAACCGCGTTCAGGCTGGGAGGAAGCAATTCCTTGGCGATGCTTATTTCGTTCAGCGGATTATCCGCAATGATGATCGTGGCCATGATGTTCCTTCCCGAACGGCGGTGTTGCGTTTCAGAGCACCATAGATCGCAAGGGCTGACAATCGGCCCGCTCAAGTGCACCGCGCTTCGTTGCCGCCGGGTCGTGATCATGACGAAATCGATTGCTCCGAAGGATCACTATCGGCGGTCACGACAGACAGAAAGCGGCGAAGTGATGAAGGCCTAAAAATTAGGCATTTCCACGCGCCGCAGACCACGCGAATTATGACCGTTTTCTAGGCATCTGAACGCATTAAACCGCGCTGCATATAAAGCGCCCAATTTCTCCGGCGGAACCGGCGGCGCGGTGCTGCTGGCACGGGCGTTGCATCGTCCCGTTATGCCTCCGTAAAGCGGGGAAACTGAAACAACAACAGGCACAGGAAAAGCCACTGATGTCACTGGACGAACCCATTCTCTCACGTCGCGGCCTTGGCCGTCTCGGCGTGGCTGCGGCGACGCTCGCGGCCGTCGGCGCTGTCAAGGCGGCAACGTCGCCGGCAGAGGCACAGGCCCCGACCGGCGGCACCATAAAGGTCGGCATCCTGCACTCCCTGTCCGGCACCATGGCCATCAGCGAAACCACGCTGAAGGACGTCATGCTGATGCTGATCGAACAGCAGAATAAGAAAGGCGGCTTACTTGGCCGCAAGCTTGAAGCTGTCGTGGTCGACCCGGCCTCCAACTGGCCATTGTTCGCCGAGAAGGCACGTCAGCTCATTTCGGTTGACAAATGTGCAGCAACGTTCGGCTGCTGGACCTCGGTCTCCCGCAAATCCGTCCTTCCGGTTTTCGAGGAACTGAACGGCATTCTGTTCTATCCCGTGCAGTACGAAGGACAGGAATGCAGCCGCAACGTCTTCTACACGGGCGCCGCACCAAATCAGCAGGCGATTCCAGCCGTCGATTACCTGATGACGGAGGGCAAGGTGAAGCGGTGGGTACTGGCCGGAACTGACTACGTATACCCGCGCACCACCAACCAGATTCTCGAGGCCTACCTGAAGGTGAAAGGGGTGGCGGCTGATGACATCATGATCAACTACACCCCGTTCGGCCACTCCGACTGGCAGAATATCGTGGCATCGATCAAGAAGTTTGGTTCCGCCGGCAAGAAGACCGCCGTTGTCTCCACCATTAACGGCGACGCCAACGTGCCGTTCTACAAGGAACTTGGCAACCAGGGTATCAAGGCGACCGACATACCGGTCGTTGCCTTTTCAGTCGGTGAGGAAGAGCTCGCCGGCATCGACACCAAGCCCTTGCTCGGCCACCTCGCGGCATGGAATTACTTCGAGAGCGTCGACACCAAGGAAAACAAGGCGTTCATCAAAGACTGGAAGGCCTACACCAAGAACCCGAAGCGCACGACCAACGACCCGATGGAAGCACACTACATCGGGTTCAACATGTGGGTGAAGGGCGTGCAGAAGGCCGGCACCACCGATCCGGATGCCGTGATCGACGCGCTGATCGGCGTATCGGTGCCGAACCTGTCCGGCGGCTACTCGGCAATGATGCCGAACCATCACATCACCAAGCCGGTGCTGATCGGCGAAATCCAGGCCGATGGCCAGTTCAACACGGTGTCGGAGACGCCCGGCCTTGTTGTTGCGCAGGAATGGTCGCCCTATGTCGAAGATACCAAGGATCTTATCGGCGACTGGCGGGCGCCCTTGAAATGCGGTGCGTTCAACGTGAAGACCGGCACGTGCACCGCAGGCAAGAAGGCTTGATCGCCTGATTGCCGGAAGAGGGGCGGCTGCCTCCTCCCAGCCGCCCCTGCTTTCCATCTTTGAAAAAGGCTATGCGATGCAACGGCTGATTGCAGTCCTGCTGCTGGTTATTCTGCTTTTGCCGGTACAACAGGCCCGTGCCGACGACCCCTATGAGCAAATCGCCGCTTCGGCGGCGACGATATCGGCAGCAGGCTTCGACTCGGTCCGCCGGGGCGTCGAACAACTGGCGGTGTCGGGCGATCCGCGCGCCTCGGTGGTGATCGGGGCGTTGCACGACGGCATCCTGTTCGTCAATGAGGACCAGGCGCTGTTCATCCAGCAGCCGGACGGCAAATACGTCGATGCCAGGACCGGTGCGCTGGCACCTGATGTGTCCGACGACGACGTCAAGACAGTACGCGTGAACAACGCGGTGCGCAGCGCAATCGATGCCGCGATGGGCTCGTTGCAGCTTTTCGCGCCCGACGTCCCGACCAGGCTGCAGGCCGCGGCGGCGGTGTTCACCGCGCATGACCCGGCCGCGTTGCCGGCCCTGAACAAGGCGCTTGCGCAGGAGAAAGACGCATCCGTGAAGCTGCGCATGCAGCAGGCGCGGGCCGCTGCGTTGCTGTCCGCCCCCGGTGCCAGCCAGGCCGACCGGCTCGATGCCGTTGCCACGCTGCGCGCACGCGGTGACCAGGATTCCCGCAGCCTGCTGTCCACCCTCGCCGGCCAAACCGGTCCGGTCGCCGATGCCGCCGCCGCCGCCGTGGTATCGATCGACCACACCCTACAGATCTGGAGCTTGGCGCAAAGCGTCTATTACGGTGTCAGCCTGGGTTCGGTGCTGCTGCTGGCCGCCGCTGGCCTGGCGATCACCTTCGGCGTCATGGGCGTCATCAACATGGCGCATGGCGAGATGGTGATGATCGGCGCCTACGTCACCTTCGTGGTGCAGCACCTGATGCACGCCTACCTGCCGTCGCTCTATGGCATCAGCCTGCTGATCGCGGTGCCGATGGCGTTCCTGATCGCAGGGCTGGTCGGTGTTGCGGTGGAACGCAGCCTGATCCGCTGGCTCTACGGTCGCCCGCTGGAGACATTGCTGGCCACCTGGGGCCTTTCACTGGTGCTGCAGCAGGTGGTCCGCTCGATCTTCGGTGCCAACAACCAGAATGTAGACACACCTCAATGGATGAGCGGGGCGGTGGAACTGGGCGGGCTGACGCTGACCTGGAACCGGATGTACATCATCCTGTTCGCCTTCCTGGTGGTGGCGGCCCTGATGGCGTCGTTGCGCTACACCCCGATGGGGCTGCGGATGCGCGCGGTGACCCAGAACCGCCGGATGGCCGCCGCGATGGGCATCCGCACGCCATGGGTTGACGCGCTGACGTTCGGCCTCGGATCGGGCGTGGCGGGCATTGCCGGGGTGGCGCTGTCGCAGATCGACAACGTCTCCCCCAACCTGGGACAGGGCTACATCATCGACAGCTTCATGGTCGTCGTGTTCGGCGGCGTCGGCAACCTGTGGGGCACCACGCTGGGTGCATTGACCCTGGGGATCGTCAACAAATTCCTCGAACCAATCGCCGGTGCCGTGCTGGGCAAGATCGTCGTGCTGATCCTGTTGATCCTGTTCGTGCAGCGCAATCCACGCGGCATGTTCCCGCTGAAAGGACGGTTTGTGGAGGCATGAAACTCGATCGCACCAGCCTTATCACCATTGTCGCCGTGTTCGGGGCGGCGCTGGTCCTCGCGCTGCTGAACCAGATGACCCCGGTGACCTCCGCTGCCCACGTGCCGACCTACGTGCTGGCGCTGGCGGGAAAATACCTGTGCTTCGCCATGCTGGCGCTGGCCGTCGATCTGGTATGGGGCTTCGCCGGCATCCTCTCCCTGGGGCACGCCGCGTTCTTCGCCCTGGGTGGCTATGCCATGGGCATGTACCTCATGCGCCAGATCGGAACACGCGGGGTCTACGGCAATCCGAATCTGCCCGACTTCATGGTGTTCCTGGGATGGCATGAGCTACCCTGGTACTGGTACGGCTTTAACTGGTTCGGTTTTGCCATGTTGATGGCGATCGTGGTGCCGGCGGTCCTGGCCGGCGTGTTCGGCTGGCTGGCGTTCCGCTCGCGGGTCACCGGGGTCTATCTGTCGATCATCACCCAGGCGCTGACCTACGCATTGCTGCTGGCGTTTTTCCGTAACGACATGGGGTTCGGCGGCAACAACGGGATGACCGATTTCAAGGACATCCTGGGGTTCAATGTGCAGGCCGACTCGACCCGATCGGCCCTTCTGGTGACATCGGCGTTCCTCCTGTGCCTGATGTTCCTGCTGGCGCGCTTCGTCGTCGACTCGCGGTTTGGCAAGATCCTGGTCGCGGTGCGCGACGCCGAAAGCCGCACCCGGTTCCTGGGCTACCGCCCGGAATCCTACAAACTCGTTGTGTGGGTGCTGTCGGCGATCATGGCCGGCATCGGTGGCGCGCTGTACGTGCCGCAGGTCGGCATCATCAACCCCAGCGAGTTTGCCCCCGGAAACTCGATCGAGGCAGTGATCTGGGTCGCCGTCGGCGGCCGGGGCACACTGGTTGGCGCCATTATCGGCGCGCTGATCGTCAATTTCGGCAAGACCTGGTTCACCGGTGCATTGCCGGAAATCTGGCTCTATGCGCTGGGTGCAATGTTCATCTTCGTCACGCTGTTCCTGCCCCGCGGCGTGATGGGCCTGTTCCGCGCGCGCACCGCCAAGGAACCGGAATCCGAAGCACCGGCGGTCGCCGCAGCACATGAGGTGACAGGATGAGCGAAGGCGATACGCTGCTGTATCTGGATGGCGTGACCGTCACATTCGACGGATTCCGAGCGCTGAATGCGCTGTCGCTGACGCTGAATGAGGGTGAGATGCGGGCCATGGTCGGCCCCAATGGCGCGGGCAAGACCACGATGATGGACGTGATCACCGGCAAGACCCGGCCCGACAGTGGCAAAGTGGTGTTCGGCAAGAACACTGATCTCACCAGGCTGGATGAACCCTCAATCGCCTCCCTGGGCATCGGGCGGAAGTTCCAGAAGCCGACGGTGTTCGAGCCGCATACCGTGTGGGACAATCTGTTGCTCGCTTTGGCTGGCAACCGGACAACGCGGTTCAGCATGTTCGCGCGCCAGACGCCGGAGGAAAAGCGCAGGATCGAGTCGATACTGGAGACCACGCGACTGACCGCTCAGCGCAACCGCCGTTCGGCCGATCTGTCGCACGGGCAGAAGCAGTGGCTGGAGATCGGCATGTTGCTGGCCCAGGAGCCGCAACTGCTTCTGGTGGACGAACCGGTAGCCGGCATGACCGACGCTGAAACCGAACAGACGGCAATTCTGCTGCGTGAGATCAACAAGACCCGCAGTGTTGTGGTGGTCGAGCACGACATGGCCTTTGTCCGTGCCCTGGATGTGAAGGTGACGGTACTGCATGAGGGTTCGGTGCTGTCCGAGGGTTCGCTCGATTTCGTCAGCGATGACCCCAAGGTCATCGAAGTTTATTTGGGGCGCTAGAACATGATGCGGTCCCAAAAAGGTGGTGCCTGATGCTGGAAGTCGACAAGGTCGATCTGCACTACGGCGCAGCGATCGCGCTCCGGCAGGTGTCAATCAAGGTCGATGTTGGCGCGGTGACATGCGTGCTGGGCCGCAATGGGGTCGGCAAGACGTCGCTGCTGCGTTCGATTACCGGGGCGCACCCTATATCCGCAGGCTCGATCAAGTGGGACGGCACGGAAATCTCGCGCCTGCCGATGTATGACCGGGCCAAACGCGGCATCGCCTGGGTGCCGCAGGGGCGCGACATCTTTCCGCTGCTGACCGTGCGCGAGAACCTGGAGACCGGGTTCGCCGTTCTTCCGCGCCGGCAACGCAGGATCCCGGATGAGATCTTCGACCTGTTTCCGATCCTGAAGACCATGCTCGGCCGCCGCGGCGGCGATCTGTCCGGCGGCCAGCAACAGCAATTGTCCATCGGGCGGGCACTGGTGATGAAACCGCGGCTGATCGTGCTGGACGAGCCGACCGAGGGCATCCAGCCCAGCATCATCAAGGATATTGGGCGCGTCATCGCCCTGTTGCGCTCGCGCGGTGACATGGCCATCCTGCTGGTGGAACAGTATTTCGACTTCGCCCGGGAATTGGCGCAAACCATGGTCGTCATGGACCGCGGCGATGTCGTCCTGGCCGGGCGGCGAGAGGACCTCGACGAAGCGGATGTACGACGGCGTCTCTCGGTCTGATCCATCCCTGCTGCAACGCGCGGTCGGCGACCTGCGCATCGCCGTCAAGCGCTTCGGTGCGGAAACGGTGCTGGACGGGCTGCGCCAGGCCGGCTGCCTGAAGGCCCGTTTCCCGCGGCGCGTCGTGCCGGGCTGGATGGACGTTGTGATGCTTAACACCGGCGGCGGCGTGGCCGGCGGCGACCGTCTCGATGTCGCCATCAATGTCGGAGCCGGCGGGCGGGCCACCATTGCCGCTCAGGCCGCGGAACGCTTCTACCGAACCCGGACAACCGACGCGCCATCGCATGTACGCACGCAACTGACAGTGGCCGCGGGCGCCACCCTGGAGTGGCTGCCGCAGGAGACCATCCTGTTCGACCGCAGCGCCCTCGACCGCCGCCTGGAGGTGGACCTGGCCGAGGACGCCCGCTTTGTTGGCGTCGAAACCCTGGTATTCGGCCGCAGTGCAATGGGCGAGATCGTGGGGCAGGGGATGCTGCGCGATCTGTTTCGGGTGCATCGCGGCGATGAACTGCTGTTGCACGACGCGATCCGGATCAATGGAAATATCGACGCCGAGCTGGCACACGCCGCGGTCGGCGCCGGGGCCAAGGTGGTCGCGACGATCGTCTACGTCGCCTCCGATACGACGGAGAAGCTGGCCGCCCTGCGCGCATCGGCCGCCGGTACGGGGATGGACCGACCCGGCGCCGTCGAGGCGGCTGCCAGCGCCTGGAACGGCATGCTCGTCGCCCGCATCCTTGGTCCTGACAGCGCCTCGGTGCGCCGCTCGGTCATTGCCGCCTTGGTCATATTGCGGGAGGATCGCCCACTGCCGCGCGTATGGCTGTGCTGACAACGGAACGCCCAAATGAACCTGACCCCTCGCGAGAAAGACAAGTTGCTGATCAGCATGGCCGCCATGGTCGCCCGCCGGCGACTTGAACGCGGGGTCAAACTGAATCATCCGGAAGCCGTCGCGCTGATTACCGATTTCGTCATTGAGGGCGCGCGCGATGGACGAAGCGTTGCCGATCTGATGGAAACCGGGGCCAAGGTCCTGACGCGCCAGCAGGTGATGCCGGGTATTTCGGAAATGATCCACGACGTGCAGGTCGAGGCGACCTTTCCCGACGGCACCAAGCTGGTTACCGTTCACCAACCCATTCGATAGCTCAGACCCGGATAGTTCGTCGGCGGCGGACCTGCCATGATGCGGCCGCACTTCGAAGTGAGGCCGCCGATGTCCGCAACCGCTCAACTGCCGTTCGACGTTCGCGATCCGGCTTTCCTGACTGATCCATACCCGGTTTTCAGTCGCATGCGTGAGGTCGCCCCGGTGTGGCAGGCGCCGATGAACCGGTGGTTCCTGACCGGCTACCGGGACACCGACATGCTGCTGCGCGACAAGCGCTTCGGCCGTGGCTACGACGACCCTGACGCGCTGATGCGCCGTTTCGGCCCGACCGCCCTGGACGAACCAGCCGTGGTCGAGCTGTCGCACATGATGCTGATGCGCGACCCGCCCGACCACACCCGTCTGCGTGGCCTGGTCAGCAAGGCCTTCACCGCCCGCCGGATCGAGGCGCTTCGCCACGAGATTGAGGAGCTGACCGACCGGCTGCTGGACAAGGTCATGCCGGCGCGCCGGATGGATGCCATCCGCGAGCTGGCGTTTCCACTGCCGGTGCTGGTGATCTGCGAATTGTTGGGGATCCCACAGTCCGACCGCAGCACATTCGTCACGAGCTCAGGGTCCGGCGGGGGATTACTCAATCCCACCCCGCCCACGCGTGCTGAACTGGATGCGGCGAATGCCGGGTCGCTGCGGTCCGCGGCCTATTTCGACAGGCTGTTCGAGCAGCGTCGCAAGGCGCCCGGGGACGATCTGATCAGCCAGCTGGTGCAGGCCGAGGAAGCCGGCGATCGGCTCAGCACCGCCGAATTGCGCGCCAACGTAAACCTGCTGTTCGCAGCCGGCCACGAAACCACGGTCAACCTTATCGGCAACGGCATCCTGGCGCTGCTGCGCCATCCGGAGCAGTGGGCGATGCTGCATGCCGATCCGTCGCTGATCCCCAATGCGATCGAGGAGATCCTGCGGTATGAGTCGCCGGTTCAGGCGGTGTCACGGATCGTCAATGAATCGGTCGAACTCGGGGGCACGATGCTATCGGCGGATGATGTCGTGGTGTCGTTGGTGGGTGGCGCCAACCGCGACCCGGCGGTGTTCAATGAACCCGATCGGTTCGACATCACGCGCAAGGACCTGAAGCCGGTGTCGTTTGGCGGTGGCATCCATTTCTGCCTCGGCGCGCAGCTGGCGCGGATCGAAGCGGCGGTGGTCTTCAACGCGCTGGTGCGACGGATCCCGACGCTTCGCCTCACCCAGTCGGTCGCGGCAAAGTGGCGAACGAGTTTTACGTTGCGCGGCCTGACCGAACTGGCGGTGGAGTGGGACTGAGCAGCGGCCGGGGCGCTACTCCAGCCGGTCAAGCGCCGCCTGCAACCGGGTCATCTCGGCTTCGGCTGTGGCCAGCCGTTCGCGGTTCTCCGCCACGACCTCTTCCCGGGCACGACTGACGAAGTCCGGATTGGCCAGTTTCTGCGCAGTCTTTTTCGCGTCCACCGATAATTTGTCGCGCTCCTTGGTCAGGCGCGCCCGTTCGACAGCGAGATCGATCAGGCCTTCGAGTGGCAACACGATCGTCGTCTCGTCGAGCACCGCCTGAGCGCTCCCTTTCGGCACCGGTCCGCTGAGCGCGGACACCTCGGATGCCCGCGCAAGGCGACGGATCGCTTCGATCCAGCGGTCGACGCGGCCCATAGCGTCAGCCGTTGCCCCTTGCAGCAACACCGGGGACGGCTTCGACGGCGGCACATTCATCTCGGCTCGGATGGATCGGACCAGCGTGATCAGCCGTACCACCCAGTTGAGTTCGGCGCGCGCCTGTTCCGCCCCTGGCACCGCGACCGGTTCGGGCCAGCTGCTTCCGATCAGGCTACACGGCTCGCCGTAGCCGAAACGATCCCACAACTCCTCGGTGACGTAAGGCACCGCCGGATGCAGCAGGCGCAGAATGCGGCCCAGCACATAGGCGCCGACGCCCCTGACCTCGGCCGCGTCGCGCTCCGACGCGCCATCGGCCAGCAGCGGCTTGGCGAATTCCAGGAACCAGTCGCAATATGTGTTCCAGACAAAACGGTAGCCGGCGCCGGCATAGTCATCGAACCGATAGGCCTCCAACGCGTCGGTTGCTTCGCTCAGCGCGGCATTCATCTCGGCCAGCAGCCAGCGCGACAATGGCAGGGTGACGCCGGAGGGGTCGAAACCGGCATCGGGCCGCATCCCGTTCATCTCGCAGAACCGTGCAGCATTCCACAGCTTAGTAATGAATTTTCCGTAGTCCTGGACCCGCGAAGAACCCAGCTTGATATCCCGGCCAGGGCCGGTGAGGGCGCAGATCGTGAAGCGCAATGCGTCGGCACCGTAACTGTCGATCAGCTCCAGCGGATCGATCACGTTGCCGGTGGTTTTCGACATCTTCTGGCCGCGCTCGTCGCGCACCAGCCCGTGGATGTAGACCGTGCGAAACGGCACATCGCCCATCATGTGCAGTCCCAGCATCATCATGCGGGCAACCCAGAAGAAGATGATGTCGAAGCCGGTAACCAGCACGTCGCCGGGATAATAGCGCGCAACATCCGCGGTCTTCTCCGGCCACCCCAAGGTCGAAAACGGCCATAGCCCCGAACTGAACCAGGTGTCGAGCACGTCTTCGTCCTGCACCAACGGTTCGACATGCCCGTAATGGGCATGCGCCTGTTCCGCGGCACCGGCCTCATCCTTGGCGACAAACACCGTGCCGTCGGGGCCATACCACGCCGGTATCCGATGCCCCCACCACAACTGGCGGGAAATGCACCAGGGCTGGATGTCACGCATCCAGGCAAAGAAGGTGTTTTCCCATTGCTTGGGCACGAACACCGTGCGACCGCTTTCCACCGCTTCGATCGCCGGCTTCGCCAACACGGCGGCATTGCAATACCATTGCGTTGTCAGCCGTGGCTCGACCGGGACGCCGCCGCGGTCGCCATGCGGCACCTGATTGACGTGCGGCTCGATCTTCTCCAACAGCTCCAGCCGCTCCAGTTCCGCCACGATGGCGCTACGGGCGGCATACCGCGACTGCCCCGCCAGCGTCCCTACGAAGGCCGGATCGGCAACGCCCGCCACCGGCGTCAACACGTCCCCGATCTCCTCCAGGGTGATGTTCGCCTGACGGTCCAGCACCGAGGGCATCGGCAGGTCGTGGCGCCGGCCGACTTCGAAATCGTTGAAGTCGTGTGCCGGGGTGATCTTCACCGCCCCGGTGCCCTTCTCCGGATCGGCATAGTCATCCGCAACGATCGGGATCGACCGTCCCACCAGCGGCAAAATCGCCCGCTTGCCGATCAGGGAACCATATTCCGGATGGTCCGGATGCACCGCCACGGCGGTATCGCCCAGCATGGTCTCCGGCCGGGTGGTTGCAACGATGATGAATTGGCCGGGCTCGCCCTCGATCGGATAGCGCAGATACCACAGCGAGCCCTTGATCTCGCGGTTCTCCACCTCCAGGTCGGATATCGCCGTCTGCAGTTTCGGGTCCCAGTTGACCAGACGGCGATCGCGGTAGATCAGGCCCTCGCTGTGCAGGCGGACGAATGTCTCCTTCACCGCCGCGGACAGACCGTCGTCCATGGTAAAGCGCTCGCGCGGCCAGTCCAATGAGGCACCTAACCGGCGCAGCTGGCGGGTTATGGTGCCGCCGGATTCGGCCTTCCATTGCCACACCCGCTCCAGGAACGCCGGCCGGCCCATCTCCCGGCGATCCTTGCCCTCGGTTGCTAGCAGGCGCTCCACCACCATCTGGGTGGCGATGCCGGCATGGTCGGTTCCCGGTTGCCACAGCGCATCGCGCCCCTGCATCCGGCGCCAGCGGATCAGCACGTCCTGCACGGTGAAGGTCAACGCATGGCCCATGTGCAGGCTGCCGGTGACGTTCGGCGGCGGGATCATGATGGTGAATGGGACCGCGTTCGAGTCCGGATGGGCGGCAAACCGGCCGCTGTTTTCCCACCCCTCATAGAGCCGGGGCTCGATCTCGCCGGGGGCGAACCTGCTGTCCAGTGTCATGATACTCTCCCGCGGCCCGGCGCATCCGCGCGCGGCGTCGCGTCATCCGATGTGAACGTCCCCCTTATCAGGGAACCGCGCGGCCGACGACCCTCTCGATCTCAGCGCGAACCAGACGTTCCACCAATGGGGGCAGGTTGGCGTCCAGCCATTCCTTCAGCAGCGGGCGCAGTTCCGCGCGCACGATGTCTTCCAGTGTCGGGCCGCCCGAATACACCTGGGTGGCGCGGCCGGCGGCAAGGGTGCGCATCAGGCTTCCCACCGAGGATGCCGCCGCGGCTGCGGTTTCCGGTGCCATCAGGTCGACTGCCGGTCTCGGTGTCGGTGTCGGCGCCGGCGGCGTCGGCACAACAGGACTGACAGGCTCGTCGGATGCCATAAGGGCGTCGATATCCTGTGCAGATAACGCTACTTTTGGTGCGACAGGTTCGGGTTCTGGCTCAGCTTCACGGGCCGACAGATGTGCGGCAGCGTCCGGTTCCGTTACGCCGGCGGCGACCATCATCGATTCGTCGAGTATCAGCACGTCCTCGTCCTCGGCGGCTGATGCTGCGGGCGCGACATCCTCTTTTTCCGGTGCCTCCTCTTCGTTCAGGATGCGCCGGATGGAGGCGAGGATGTCCTCCATTGAAGGGTCCGCACTGTCCGGCGTTGCGGACGGCTTCGGTGTATCGCTCATCGGCGCCCCATCTTTCAGCGGCCCGGCTGATTGGTCGCGTAATCGCCGAGGCCGACCCACTTGTCCTTCACCGCCTGATAATATGCGGTCTCATCATACAGCGGCACCGGCAGGTGCATGTCCCGGGCAGTCAGCCGCCCGATCGCGACCGCAACGCTGTAGGATGCGGTGATCACCTGCGACAGGTTCTGCACAAGGGTGGTGCGCGACTGCAGCAGAAGCTGGGTGGCGTTCAGCACGTCCAGCGTGGTGCGGCTGCCGACGATCGCCTCACGCTCGACGCCTTCCAAGGCGATCTCGTTGGCACGGATCTGCGCGCGCGTGCTGTCCGCCGATGCCTTTGCCGCAACCAGCGTGTCCCAGGCCTGCACGGCATTCTGCACGGCCGTTCGCTTGGCGTCGTCGATCAGCCGCCTAGTCTGTTGCTGCGCTTGCCGCGCCTGCCGCACAGCAGCGTATTCGGAACCGCCTTGATAGAGCGGAACGGAAAGCTGGGCCACGATCTGGTAGCCATTGGCTTCCGTGCTGCGGGTCCCCGAGTTGTTCTGCTGGAAGGTCTGTCCCTGCACGCTCACCTGCGGCAGCAATGCGGAAAACGCCACGTCGATCGCATCTTTGGCCGCTGCATCGTTGAACAGCGCGGTGACGACGTTGGGGTTGTTGCTGCTGGCCAGTATCGATGCCTCCTGCTCGCTTCTGACCGGCAGGCTCAGCGGCTGTGGTTCAACCAGGTCATTGGGCGGAAACACCCCGATGATCTGCTGAAACGTGCCGCGGGCCGTCTGCAGGTTGCCCTCGGCGGTTTCCCGCGTTGCGCGCGCCCCTTCAAGCGCGGCTTCCGCCTGCGCCACGTCGGTTCGGGTAATTTCACCAACCCGGAACCGGTCGTTGGTCGCCTCGAGCTGCTTGGACAGCACCTGTTCGTTGTTGACCTGCAGGTCCAGAAGTTGCTTTGTCTGAATGACATTGACATAGGCGCTGACCGCGTTGTTGAAGCTGGTCTGCTCCTGCGCGATCAGTGTGGCCCGTTCCGCCATGACCTGATTCTTGGAACGGTTGACGTTCCCCTGGGTCTTGCCGCCGCTGTAGATGTTCTGCGTGACCGTCGCCTGGGCGGTTGCGATCAGGCGATCGGTCTGGGTGGCGACCAGTCCGGTGCTTCTGAGGTACTGCTGCGACTTGCCGTCACCGTAGCCCGCCGAACCTGCCAGCACCACAGTCGGTCGCCAGCCGGCCAGGGCTGCGGGCACGTTCTCGTCCGTCGCCCGCAGCTTGGCCCGTTCGGCTTGCAGCGCCGGCTGGTTGGAGTAGGTCGCGGCCAACGCTTCTATCAGCGTGTGCGGAACGGAGGCTACGCCAGCCGAGGGCGAGATCGGCGGCATCCTGGTGCCCGGCTTGGCTCTGACAGGTGTGCGACTCGCCGGCGCCGGCAGGACCTGAGCTTGCGCCACGCGGGTGGAATTTGCCGGACGCGAGACCCCTTGCAGTGGCGTGGACAATGGCTGCGTCCGCGTCTCCGCCCTGGCCGCCGCGCCAAGCGCGACCAAGCTGAAACCGGTGAGCAACGCGCGACGCAGACCCATTCGATACCCTTCCCGCAAGATCGTCTGCCTGTCGGCAGACTTATCGCTTCGAACCTGTAGAACCAACAACCGAAGACATGATTGATCACGGTGCAAGCAGAATCCTCCGAACCGTGGTGTCATGTCCAGCATCTCGTTACGGCCGGTGTGTCACGAACCTCAGAAGGAGAACGCCGGCGCCTTTCGCAGTGACGGGAGCAGACGAGTCGCGCAGTCGAACAAGGGCGAGAGGCTAAGACCAAAGGAAGTGGCCTCGGCAATGACAGCCTGCGTGACGCGGCCCGGAATGTGCAAAGCCGTCAGGATGCGGCCGGTCTCCTGGCGGATCTGGGCGGGCAGGGCGGCAGGGATCTCCGGCACGGCGCCTTCGATCAGAATGACGTCGTATGGCCCGTGTGAAGGCCAACCCGCCGCCAGCGGCCCCGCAGCAACGTTCACACCCGGCGCGAGGGTTGGCAGCACCGATCCGGCAAGTGCAAGCAGGGCAGCGTCCTCCTCCAGGGCAGTGACCCGACAACCACACGCCGCAAGTATGGCGGCGCTGTAGCCCGTGCCGGCACCCACTACCAGGACCTGCTCATCCTCACGAAGCTTGGCGGCCTGCAGCAGGCGCGCGAAAACCATCGGCTCCATCAGATAACGGCCGTTGCCTAACGGGATGTCATGATCGGCATACGCCAGAGACGCGACCGCTTGCGGAACGAAGCGCTCCCGCGGCAGCGTTCGCATGGCAGAGAGCACACGCGGATCAGCGACACGATTGGGACGAATTTGACTGTCCACCATACAATCGCGGGCGTGTGCGAAGAGATCGTCTTGCGTTACCATAGGACCACTCGGCTGCTGGGCTGCCCCTTATAGATGGGGCATACCAAGCCGGGAAGCCATCAAGCAACCTCGCAACCGTTTACGCTGCGTCATCCTTGCGGTCGCGAATTCTCACGTAGGCCAGCCTGGCGTGCTCATCGCAGTACGGCTTGCCCGGCACCGAGGTATCGTCACAGAATCGGAACGTCTTGCTGCCCGGTTCGCCGATCGGCCAGCAGCAGGACGGGGCGGAACGCCGCGTCTGCACCGGCGCCGCCGGCACCGCCGGGCGTGAGACTGGTGGCGCGGCCGGAGCCGGCGCAACAGGACGCGGGCTCAGCGCCACAGCGGGACGAAGAGTCTGAATGTTTGTCGGAATCGGGGCCGGCAATGACGCCGTTGCGTTTGCGCTGGCCAGCGGCGGCAGGGTCGGCCCCGCCATCCGCGGAAAAGGCGCCGGCCGGTCCGCGGCGGGCTTGACGACGTCGCGCCGGATCGGTGAGGGACGCGCATCAAGGTCCAGCCGATGGGCCTTGCCGACAATCGCATTTTTCGACACGCCTAAGCGGCGGCCAATTTCGGCAGTGGAATGACCTTGCGTCCAGAGGTCTCTTAGAAGGCGGATGGTCTCGTCATCCCACACCATATCTCGGTCTCCTATAGACGCTGCCTACTAGATACAGTATGGGCCGATTGATGCGGTGGCAATAACATAATCGCGTTCGTCCGCAGATTCCTGTGGACAACATCGGACTCCGTCATCGGCGGCGGAATAGTCATCCAGATCCGCATCAGTCCGTGTAACGCAACGTTGCCGCAGCCTGCGTCGAGGCAAGCACCAACCGCGACGTCAGGCGATCACGCACCAAATTCATTTCGAAGTAGATACTATTTGCGACAGTTCGGGTCAGGTTCAAGCTCCGTTCAAAACGCTTGTAGCTGAGAGGCTGCATGCCCGTATTTGATTTCGTGTGCAAGCATCCTCAACCCGGGCAATGGGTCCGCGACCTCATCCGTTTCGCTGCCGCCGACTGCCATTGATGTCGCAACCTCGTTCAACGCGGTGCCGGTCGACTTCATGATTGGTTTGACCGACGGCTTTCAGTGCAGCGGGACATCAAACACCGCGTAGTTTTGGCCATCCGCATCACATGCCCGCTCGATCATGTCGGGACGGTGGTTGAGGCCGGAATAGTGGGTAATGAGCGATCTGCGCTCCCGCCCAGGCTGCGCGGCGAGGGTGCCGCGGTGCATCAAGCGGCCGTGCCAGATCAGCACATCACCTTTGTCAGCCAAAAAGGTACGTGGCGGCACACGCCGGCGTGCAATCTCCGCCTCGATCGCTGGAACCACAAACCGCTCCGAGTATTTCGGCCAGTGATTGACGCCATGTTCCGTTCGCTCACGCTCCTCATCAGTCAGGAAACGGCGTACGTTCTCGCCTCGCAACAATGGCCATCGATGCGATCCCGGCACATATTCGAAGGGTCCCGACGCGGGATCGATCCGGTCCAACGCAATCCACACCGCAGCGTACCAACTGTTGACGAAGGGCGGGTTCAGATAGTCGTCCTGATGCCAGTTCCGCTCCGTGCTGACCCAGCCGCTCAGCGCCAGGTGCAGCAGCATCGGCTCACCGATCAGGTGTTCGAGCATCCGCATCAAAGGCGGGTAAAGACCCACCGCCTTCAGCTCTGGCACTTGCAGGTAAGGCACCGGCGACAACCAGCCGCCGGGACTGTCCAACGCACTGCGCCTGGCAACGTATGGATCTGTGACCGTGTTCGGAATGAACTTCGGAAGCACCACCACGCCGTCACGCCACCATGCGCGCTGTTCCGGCGTCAGCGCAATGAGATCGAGGTCGGGCCGGTCGAGCGGCGGCAACAAGGCCGGTTCCGGCGTTTCGCTGAGGTCGGCAAAGCTGATGGCGGGCGACGCTGCGCGGTGGTTCGTTGCAACGTGGGCGAGCAGGCGCCCAATCAGCCCGGCGCGCCTTGATGGCATGCCACGCGCTTCGGACGCAGCCGGCGGCCCGGCAGGTTCGGCTGCAACAGGTATCGGTTCGGCGGCGCGGTGTAGCGCGATCACCGCGGCGTATCGGACATCCTCACAGGCTGTGTCCCGCGAAGCAAAATCTGCGGAACAGCTGAACCAACGTCGTGCCGAAGCGCGATCCTCGAGATGGTTGAGCGCGAAGATCCCCAACGTGAAGCATGTTGTCGCCCGATGTCCGACGGTCTCGATCCCGCCGGCCGCAGGATCCCACTCGGCAGCAGCCTGAGCCACGCAGTCGTAATGTAAGGCCGCGCGTATCATGTCGCCGCGATTCACCAGTGCAGCAAACAGCATTTGCCGGTGCGACGGAGACAGGGTATCGCGGTCTGCGCCTGCCATCCGGCGGTCGTGCTCGCCCTGGGGATCAAGTTCGACTCGGGCGGACGCCGCCTGATATGCCGCGAGCCGGGCGACGGCTGACGCCGAGGCGTCCTCCACGCCGCCGATCGACAATGGCGCTGCGGCACCGGCGTGCCATGCGACGGCAGCGTCGAAATAGGCCAACGCAAGCTGGCGGTCACGGCGGTATGTCACTTCGCGCATGCCGAGGCAAAACAGGATTATGGCTACGTTGAACGGCGCGTTCGGGCCGTGCGCCAGCGCCACGGGATCCATGAGATCGATGCCGCAGCGTTCGTATTCTGCGAAGACTTCCGGTAGCACCGGGTCCATCTCGGCGAACCGCCCCTGCAGGGTCAATTCGCGCAGCAGCCTCGACATCAATCCACGCCGGAGCGGCGTGTCCGGCTGCGTACGTGGAAGCCGCCAGCGGAGGTAGCCGAGATAGACGGCCCGATCACAGGTGGCAGCCGCTTCGTAAGCGAAAGGGTGACGGGACGCCGTCAGCGTTACGTCCTCCGGCGTCTCGTGGACGTGATGGTGGTGGAGTCCATGCGCATCCGCCAACGCCACCAGACTGCCCGCCGTAAATAGCGTGAGGTGCACGCCCGGCTGCAACACCTGAAGCAACATCGCATCCGGCGAACCGTTCCGCAGCAGTTGGGCATTCGGCGTGGAAATGACCAGGATCCCGTCCTCGTCGAGCGACGCAAGCAGCGCGCGCATGAAGCCGTGCGGATCGCTGACATGCTCGATCACCTCCGCCGCCTGCAGCAGGTCCGCAGGCGGCTCGGTCAGCGGCGCGTCCTGATTGAAATAGCGCTGCTCGATCGGCAGGCACAGCATGTCGCGTCCGATCGCGGCCAATGGCGACGGATCAATTCCCCGAATGTCCCAGCCGAAAATGTGCCTGGCGTAGTCCAGGGAGAAGCCGAACGAGCAACCGATTTCGGCGTAGCGACGGACGCGGGCGTGATTGAGCCGACTGAGCGGATCGATCATCAGGTCGATCCCGGCGCCTTCCTCCAGGTAATAACGCAGGGCGACATCGCCGCCCGCCTCATCTTCGTAACGAAGCGATGCGCCATCGGGCGCGTAGACCGTGCCGCACGAACCACAGCGAAGATAGCGGAGCGCCTTCTGGGATGCACCTGACAGCGCGATGCGGGGACCCGAAAGCACATGGTCCGATAGCGCGTCGTGCGGCCCCGTTGAGGCACAGACCGGGCAGGGGCCTTTGCCGGCTGCCTTGATCCAAAACTGCTCCTTCCCGGCGCCGGACAGATCTGTGGCAGAAAGATCTGCATTGAGCCCGGCGTTGCTCGTCGGATAATGCGCATCCATGGGCAATCCTCACGAAGTACTGCCGCTCCAACGGAGGAACAGGCTCAATGATCTGATTCCGCGCCAAGTGCCACCGGGGCGGACATCGGCCGGAGCAGACATTTCGACGCCGAGAGGCTTATACCGCAGGTTGCCACCCCGGCGTCCACTGCGCTCGTTGTGCGGCGACGTTCCCCGAAGTTGCGTCAGGCTTCAGACCTTAGGGCCAGCGGCTTCGTCATCCAGGGCGAAAGCGAGCGGACCGTGACTGGCGGCAAACTGTGCCAAAAATGGAGGTCCGGGCCGGAATCGAACCGGCATCCGCGGATTTGCAGTCCGATGCATCACCACTCTGCCACCGGACCCCAGATGGCGGGCTGAAGCCGAAAACCACAGAAAACTGCCGCTTGCGACCCAGCGCCGACCGTATATCCGACTTCTCTCCATTAATCTAGGTGCTCAACGCTTTCGTGCGTCACTCTTCCAACCGTAAGCCACGCGGCCGCGACCGACTCCCGGCTTGCCCACCAGCATCCAACGCCTTGGCCACCCAGGTCGTCGCCAAATCTGCTGAGACCTTCGCCAAGCTGCCGCACAGCCGCTGAACATTTTTCATTCGATCACGCAGCCGCTTGCGTTACACTTTCGTAAGTACGCGGCAATGCTGCCGCTGAGTTTTGAGGGCTCAGGTATGACGGACGATCATCTCGATGTGCGCTTGCAACTTAGGGTCTCGAGCTCTGAGGCAGCTGCCATCGACACTTTTCGCAGCGCCGAAGGATTGGCGTCGAGAGCCGAGGCGGCTCGGCTCCTGTTGGAAATTGGCTTGGATACGATCTCCAGGTCAGGGCACAGGTTCTGGGATAGAAAGCCGGAGGAGTGGTCGCCGAACCGCAAATAGCGCCGGCTCCAGGCATCGACAAGCCGGAGGCGCCAGACACTCCACACATCCTGGATTATCGAATGGATGGCGCAACGATCGAGGTTGCACGCGGTTCACGGTCTTTTCCCCCAAGGTTACCCCCAGAGCTGTCCCTACAATTGTGGATGTTCGCTACTCGCATCGACCGACACGCGAGAATGCGCTGTCGCGCAGCGGCCGGACCAGGAGGTTGGCGGAAGAGTTTGAGCCTGGTCAGTCAGCTATACGCTCCAGCTAGCCTTCACGGCCGTAAGAGGCCGCCGTGCGGGACCAACCGGATCCGCCCGGTTAATCCGGCAATGCCTCGTCGTGCGGGCACGCCGGGGTCAGATCACCGGGCTTCGAGCTGGCCGCCTCCCCAGTGCGCGGGGTCACGCGAAGTGGATGCAGCGAACTGGCGGCCCGAGCATCACCACTCTTCCACAAGACGCTTCCGGCGCCGCAACGGTTCGGCCGACTGGGCAGGGGTGTCGCGCCGCCGGCATCTCCCGTCCGGTGGGCTCGCCCGCAAAGACCTGCTTCGCATGCCGCCATGACATCAAACCTGAAGCAGACAAACCTGACCTGCGGGACTGTTTTTCTAGCGCCGGATAGTCTTCGACCGTGTCAACTACGATAAGCGCTCTGCCAAAGATGATATAAGCGCGGGTGATGCCATACTCCAACTGAGAAATGACGCCGGTCCCACGCATGCGTCGCCGTGAGGTGCCAAGGCAGGCCCGATTGCGGGGGTAGGTAATCCCTTCTCTGCGCGCATAAAACCAATGCACAGAGCGCAGATTAAAATCCGGCGGAACCGAGCTATGTTGGACGCTATTCAACCGGCTTTGTCGTGGCACACACGTCCAGGTCCGGGGGGTTCAATCCACTACAGAAAAGTTGTCGGGACCAAGGTCCAAGACAGAGGGTGAGGCCATTTTCATGCTCAGTAATACGACTATGCGCACCATAACAGCGCCGCGCGTCGGGATCGGACGACGGTCATTGTTGGGTTTCGTGATGTTGGCGGCACTGCCGTTGGCACGGCCTGCGCTTGCCGCGCCGGTCTCGGCAGGCCCAACCGCGACGATCAACCAGTTCAATGCGGCACTGATTGCCTCGATGAAGGCGGCTGGACAGACTGGATTTAACGGCCGCTTCCAGGCACTGGCCCCGGCAGTTGATCGGGCTTTCGATCTGTCGGCGGTGCTGGCGGTTTCCGTCGGGCCAAGCTGGACCACCCTGCCTTCAGACCAACAGGCCAAATTGCTGGACGCCTTTCGCCGCTACACCATAGCAAGCTACGTAGCGAGCTTTGACAGCTACAATGGGCAAAGCTTCTCGGTACTGCCTGAGACCCGACCGCTGGACGCCAGCCGGGTCGTGGTGCAAAGCCGCCTGGCGCGGCCTACCGGTGATCTGGTGGAACTGGATTACGTGATGCAGCAGACCGCAGCAGGATGGAAGATCGTCGACGTCCTCGCGGCGGGTTCTATCAGCCGGGTGGCGGTGCAGCGGTCTGATTTTCGCCACCTGCTGACGCGGGGCGGCGGTGATGCGTTGCTGATGAGCCTGCAGCGCAAGACATCCGACCTGTCCGGCGGTGCGCTCGCCTGATCGCAAAAGGCGTCGAATGCCGCGGTTCTACCGCTGGGTTTTCGGGCAATAGAACGTGCTGCGGCCGGATTGCACGATCCGCCGCACACCAGCGCAAGCAGGCGGGCCGGGACATGCAGGGCAGGGCTCGCCTTCGCGGCCATACACCTTCCATGCGTGCTGGAAGTAGCCCAGCTCGCCGTCCGGCTGCACATAGTCGCGCAGTGACGATCCACCAGCGGCAATTGCCTCCGTCAGCGTCTGCTTGATAGCCGGCACAAGCCGCCTCGATCGGGCGCCAGGAACGCTGCTGGCAAGGCGTTGCGGTGAGATGCCGGCGCGGAACAATGCCTCACAGACATAGATGTTGCCCAGCCCGGCGACGATCTTCTGGTCCAGCAGCGCCGACTTGATCGGCGTTCTCTTGCCCGTCAGCGCCACATCAAGCACCGTGACCCCGAACGCATCGTCAAGCGGTTCCGGTCCCAGCCCAGCCAGCAAGCGGTGCTCGTCCTCGCGAGCGGTCTCGACCAGGTCCACCGACCCGAAACGGCGCGGGTCAATAAATCCGACCCGCCAACCGTCGTCGGTTTCCAGTTCAATGTGCTCGTGCAGGGTAATGTCGTTGCGTCCCACCGGCTCAACCACCATGCGCCCGGACATTCCCAGATGGATCAGCACTGACCAGCCACGGTCCAGCCGCATCAGGATGTACTTTGCACGCCGCCGGAATCCGGTCACACGAGCCCCGGTCATTGTCTCGGCGAGGCCGGAAGGCAGCGGCCATCGCATGTCGGGCCGGCGAGCGACCGCGCGTCGCAGCGTGCGGCCTTCCAGCCGCAACTGGAGTCCGCGCATGACAGTCTCGACTTCAGGGAGTTCCGGCATATGTGACTCTCAGGCTATAGGTCGCAGCCATGAACGACAATGATCAGACGACGGTCGATTTCGGGTTCCGTCGCGTGGACCCGGCCGAGAAGGCAGGCATGGTGCGTGCTGTGTTCGACAGCGTAGCGCCGCGCTACGACCTGATGAACGACCTGATGTCGCTTGGCATCCATCGGGTGTGGAAGCAGGTTTTCATCAGCGACCTGCAGCCGCGACCCACGCAAACCCTGCTCGACCTTGCAGGCGGAACCGGTGATATCAGTTTCGGCTGGTTGAAGCGCGGCGGCGGTCCGGTGTTCCTGACCGACATCAACCGCGCCATGTTGTCTGTCGGGCGGGACAGGGCGTTGAACGGCGGGCTTGCCGGCGATATCAGCCTTGCGGTAGCCGACGCGGAAAAGCTGCCGTTTCCGGACCGCTGCGTCGATCGCGTCTCCATTGCTTTTGGCCTGCGCAACTGCACCGACAAATCCGCAGTACTGCATGAGGCTCGGCGTGTGCTGAAGCCGGGAGGACGCTTTCTCTGCCTCGAGTTCTCCCGCGTCACCGTCTACGCACTAACCCGGTTATACGATGCCTGGTCGTTCAGGGTCCTCCCCCGCCTCGGCCGGATGGTCGCCGGCGATGAGGACAGTTACCGCTATTTGGCTGAAAGCATCCGCACCTTCCCGGACCAGGAGACGCTGGCGGGGATGATGCGCGACGCCGGGCTGGCGCGGGTGAAAGTACGCAACCTGTCCGGCGGCATCGCCGCGATCCACACGGGGTGGCGGCTGTGACCCTACCTTGCGGCCTGTCCGGCAAGCGGGTCCTGCTGATCATCGCCGGCGGGATAGCGGCGTTCAAGGCGCTGGAGCTGATCAGGCTGCTGCGCAGGCAGGGCTGTGGCGTGACCTGTGTGCTGACCGATAATGGCGGACAGTTCGTCACCCCGCTGTCGCTGCAGGCGCTAAGCGAGTCGAAAGTTTACACCGACCTGTTTTCGCTGACCGACGAATCGGAAATGGGCCACATCCAGCTGTCCCGTGCGGCCGACCTGGTGGTGGTGGCGCCGGCGACGGCCAACATCCTGGCGAAGATGGCCTCAGGCCTGGCGGACGATCTTGCTTCGACGGTGCTGCTGGCAACCGACAAGGCGGTGCTGGTGGCGCCGGCGATGAATGTAAGGATGTGGCTGCATCCGGCAACCCAGGCCAATATGGCGACACTGGCGCGGCATGGTGTGAAGGTGGTGCAGCCGACCGAAGGCGCGATGGCCTGCAATGAATTTGGCCCCGGCCGCCTTGCCGAACCGCCGGAAATCCTGGCCGCCATTGAAGCCGAATTGGCACCTGCCCCGGGACCTTTGACCGGACGGCGCGCATTGGTGACCAGTGGCCCAACCCATGAACCGATCGACCCGGTGCGCTACATCGCCAATCGTTCCTCCGGCCGTCAGGGACATGCCATTGCGGCGGCATTGGCTGCTCTCGGCGCCCAGGTGACGTTGGTTGCCGGCCCGGTCGCGGTACCGGACCCCGTCGGTGTGACCGTGCGCCACGTTGAAACCGCGCAGGCAATGCTGGATGCCTGCCAGTCTGCGTTGCCGGCCGACATCGCCGTGTTCGCCGCGGCGGTGGCCGACTGGCGCGTGCAAACCGCGTCAAGCGGAAAGATCAAGAAGCAGCCTGGCGCTGCGCCACCGGCGCTGACCCTGGTGCCCAATCCCGATATTTTGGCGACGATCGCCGCGGCCGGACCGAACCGGCCGCGACTGGTGATTGGATTTGCAGCCGAGACCAGCGATCTGCAGGAAAATGCCCAGGGAAAGTTGCGCCGCAAGAACGCCGATTGGATCGTGGCCAACGATGTCTCGCCGGAAACCGGGATCATGGGCGGCGCCGAAAACGCCGTCCACATCGTATCGTCAGCCGGGATCGAGACCTGGCCCCGCTTGGCCAAGGACGATGTTGCCCGCCGCCTGGCTCGCCGCATCGTGGACGCCTTCGGCTGACACGGATGAAGGACGCGACCCGAGACTACAGGCGCGCCATCACCAGCCGCGCGAAATCCTCCGCCAGGCGCCATTTGGTTTCGTTCCCGACCCCAAACATCATCTCCTGCAGCCCGTCGCGCTCCAGGCCCCGGATCCGTTCGATCAGCTCGTCCGGCGTACCCACCAGACACACCTCCCGGATCAGCTGCTCATCGATCAGCGCCGCCTCGCCCGGATGCAAATCCGTATAGTGGAACTCATGCGTCCGGAAATGCCGATGCGCCGGCGGGGTCTGTTCAACCAGCGCGCAGTAAGGCTTCCAGATCCGCTCCAGGAACGGCGGCACGGCCATCCCGGTCTCCTGCACCAGATCATAGAAGTAATAGACCGAGGCCATCACATTCGGCCCGACCGTGCGCTTCACCCGATCCGAATCCGCCTTTTCCCCCGGCTCAAGCACCACCACGTTGGTCAGCGTCGCCGTCCGGAATTTCGACAGGTCGCGTCCGGTCCGCGCCGCACCCTGGCGCACATGGCCCAGCGCCTCCTGCACCGACAGACCGCGCGGCGGAATGGCGAACACCAGCCCATCGCCATGTTCGCCGGCCAGCGCCATCGCCCGCGGCCCAAATCCCGAGACGTAAATTGGAATGCGCGGCTGCAGGTTGATGAACCTGTCGTCGTGGCGCAGCATCTTCACCGGCTTGGCGCGTCCCTCGAACGCGTAGTCGACCACCTCGCCGTCGAACAAACCGCGCATCACCCGCAGGTACTCGCCGAACGCGGCGATCTTCATCGGCTTCTGCCCCATCGTGCGCATTGCCGTGTTGCCGGTGCCGATGCCCAGGAACACGCGCCCCGGCGCCATCCGGTTCAGCGTCGCCATCGCGGCCACCTGCACCGGGGCAATGCGGGTTCCGCAGATCGCGGTCCCGGGTCCGATCCGCAGACGCTTGGTCTGCTGCGCCGCCAGCGCCAGCACCATGTAAACGTCGGAGTAGATCATCTGGCTATCCGCCACCCAGGCGGAGTCGTATCCCAGCGCCTCGATGAACGGATAGAATCCGATCTCGTCGATGTCCGACATCACGCAGAAACCGAACTTCATACCCGCCTCCTCAAATCCCGAGATATGCCTTGCGCACATAATCGTTGGCGATCAGCGCCTTGGTCTCATCCTCGACGACGCAGACCCCGGTTTCCAGCAAATATCCCCGACTCGCCAGCCGCAGCGCCATCGCCGCATTCTGCTCCACCAGCAGGATCGCCACGCCATCCTCGTGGATCGCCCGCAGCGCACGCGACAGCTCCTTCACCATCAGCGGCGACAATCCCACGGTCGGCTCATCCACGAGCAGCAGTTTTGGTCGCGCCATCAGGCCACGGGCAAACGCCAGGATCTGTTGCTCACCGCCGGACAGGCTGCCGGCCTTCTGGCCCTGCCTGGCATGCAGGATCGGAAAGCGCTCGAACATTGTATCGATATCGGATCGTACTCCCGCGCCATCGCTACGCAGGAACGCCCCCATGCCCAGGTTCTCGCGCACCGTCATGCGCGGGAACAGCCGCTTGCCCTCCGGCACATGCACCAGGCCGCGCTCCAGCCGTTGGCGCGGCGACAGCAGGTCAATCCGATCGCCCTCAAACCGGATGGCGCCGCCGGACAACGGCTCCAGGCCCGAGATCGCCCGAAGACACGACGTCTTTCCTGCACCGTTCGCCCCGATCAGCGTGACCGTCTCCCCAGCCGCGACCGTCAGCGACACGCCATGCAGCACCTCTGCGGTGCCATAGCGAACCGCAACCTCGGAGACCTCAAGCAGCATCGTCTTCGTCCGCGACACCTAGGTAAGCCTCAATCACTTTAGGATCCTGTGAAACCATCTCCGGCGATCCCTCCGCAATCTTTCTCCCGAACTGAAGCACACTGATCCGATCACATACGCCCATCACCGCTCGGATATTATGTTCCACCAAAACAACGGTTATCCCTTGCTCGTCACGCAGGCTTCGCACCAGCGCCATCATCCGATCCACATCGGCGTGGTTCATCCCCGCCACCGGCTCATCCAGCAGCAGTAGCCGGGGCTTCGGCGCCAAGCCGATCGCCACCTGCAGGATCCTCTTGTAGCCGTGCGACAGGCTGCCTGCGGTCTCCTCCTCGCGCCCTTCCAGCCCGACAAACCGGATGATCTCCAGCGCCCGTTCGTGCAGCGCCTCGTTGTGCCGCCGCGACCCCGGCGGATCGACCAGTCCGGCCCAGAACCCGTGATGAGCATGCACGTGCAGGCCCGCCAGCACATTCTTCAAAACCGAAAATGTCGGAAACAACTGCGCATGCTGGAAAGTCCGCACCAGCCCGAGCCGTACTAGGGCATGCATTGGCATGCGGGTGATGTCCCGCCCGTCGAAATGAACCCGTCCTGCCGTGGGTGGAATTGTGCCGCTCACCAGGTTGAACAACGTCGTCTTGCCCGCTCCGTTCGGGCCGATCAGCCCACGGATCTCCCCCGCTTCAATGTCGAGGGACACCTCATTGACCGCGGTCAGCCCGCCGAACCGCCGCGTCAGCCCTTGCACCGCCAGCAGTGCCATTACCGCCGCCCGCGCGACGGCACGAAGCGCTGCCAGGCACCAATGATCCCTTGCGGCATCAGCAGCATCGATCCCACCAGGATCAAGCCGAACGCCATCATCTGGTATTTGCCTGTCACCCGGAACAACTCCGGCACCAGCGTCAGCACCACCGCGCCGGAAATCGGCCCCGCCATGCTGGCGAACCCGCCCACCACAATGAACACCAGCACGTTGACCGAATATTCGAACGTGAACACCAAGGGACTGATGTAGCCGTAGTAGGTCGCGTAGAGACTGCCCGCCGCACCGGCAAAGAACGCCGAGACAATGAACGCCACAAGCTTGGTGCCCGGCACGTCAACGCCCACGGAACTGGCCAACAGATCGCCCTCGCGGATGCTCCACAGCACCATCCCAAACCACGACCGGCTGATCCGGTAGATGATCCAGCACGTCAGCAGCACCAGTCCCAGCGCCAGGTAGTAAAACGCGGCCTTGTCCAAGGTCCCGAACAACGCTCGCGGCTGTGGCGGTGGAATGTTGCGGATACCGTACCAGCCGCCGAACGGGTTCTCGAAATAGGCGAACACGCCGGCCACCACCTGGCCGAATGCCAGCGTCACCAGAAAAAAGTAGACCCCTTTTACCCGCAGGCTCAGCCGGCCAACGGGGGCACTGACCAGGCCGGCGGCAACGGCGGATAAGGGCAGTGCGATCCAGAACGACCACCCGGCATTCTTCGTCAGCAGCGCGGTCGTCATCGCACCGATAAACATGAACCCCGCCTGGCCGAAGGAAATCAGGCCCGTGATACCCAGCAGCCACATGCTGACAGCCATGATCACGTTGATGCCGATCACGATCATCACATGCAGGAAGTACTGGTTGTGCACGAACAGCGGCACCGCCAGCAGCAGCACCACCAGTGCGGCTAACGCGACCCTAGACATCGTAGCCAAACAGCCCGCGCGGCCGCACGATCAGGATCAGCATCAGAATGGCGAAGTCGATGATGAACGCCAGCTCGCCGCCCAGCAGGGTTCCGGTCACACTGTCTGCCACACCGATGAACAGCCCCGCGATGACCGTGCCGGCAATACTGCCCATGCCGCCGATCTGCACGATGATGAAGGATTTCAGCAACGGCTCGGAGCCCATTTCCGGATCGACGCCGAACACCGAACCCAGCATTGCCCCACCGACTGCGGCCAGGGCGGCGCTGATGATGAACGCGGTCAGGTAGACGCTCTCCGGATTGATCCCCATCAGCAGCGCCGCCTCCCGGTCCTGCTCCACCGCGCGCATCGCCTTGCCGGGCCGGGTGAAATGCAGGAACAAATAAAGCGCCACAGCCAGCACAATGCACACGCCGGCCGCCAGCAGCCGCTGTTTGGCCATGAACACGCCGCCCAGCTTCACCACGCCCGGCAGCATTGCCGGGATCGCCTGCGGTTCCGGCCCGAAAATCGCCCAGGACGCCGATCGGATCGCAAAACTGGCGCCAATCCCGACAATGAAGCAGTTCAGGATGTCATATTGCAACGGCTTGAACAGGAACCTCTGGCACAGCACCGCCATCACGGCCGCCACGCCGATCGCTACCGGGATTGCCACCCACATCGGCCAACCCTGATCCACCCCCACGAACCAGATCGCAAACGCCGACAACATCACCAGTTCGCCGTGCACGAAGTTGACGACCCGCATGATGCCGAACAGCAGCGTCACCCCCAGCGCGATCAGCATATAGATCAAGCCGGTCACCAGACCGCTCAGCACGATCTGCAGCAGCAGCGTCGCGTTCAGCGGACTATACTCCTGCCGGCCAGTCGACCGTGGCGAGGTAGGTCGGCTTGCCGCCCTTGATGATCGACATCGGGATCTGCCGGGTCAGCGAGCAGTCGATCCCGTAGACCGACTTCATCCCGAAGCGTTCTTCGCCGAACAGCCCTTTGTGCACGGTGGTCCGCAACGCCTCCGCCACCACCACCGGATCAACCGACTGCGCCTTCCCCATCGCCTCGGCCAGCATGAACGTCCAGTCCCACATCAGGAACGCATAGCTGGGGAAGGGCGGTCCGTACTTCGTAAGCCACCACGCCACCAGTTCCTTCTGTTCCGGTGTCTGTGGTTCTGCCAGGGTGTCGAACAGGATGGTGCCTTCGGCCGCATCCGGCCCGGCGATGTCGACGAACGACTTGGCATCGGAATAGCCGATGTCGATATGGCCTTTGTAGCCCAGCTCCCGCAGCGCCTTCACCGCAAGTCCCTGATCGCGTCCGATGGTGCCGCCGAAGTCGATCAGGTCGGCGTTGAGCCCCACCATCCGCGTGGCCACGGGATACATGTCGGTCGAACCGCGCTTGAAATACTCGTTGCCGACGTTGGTGAATCCGTTCTTCTGGGCGATCATCCGGCGGTCTTCAGACTCCGTGAAACCGGCCTCGTCGGAGGGGTTCAGGTGGGCGACCCGTTTGATCTCCGGGTACTGGGTCTTCAGCCAGGGGTACATCGCGTAGGCCGTCTCGTTCGTCGGCTGGACGCGGAAGCTGTAGGGGAACTTGGGTCCCGTCAGATGCTCCTTGCCCGACGCACCGGATAGTTGCAGCACCTTGGCAGCGGTGGTTTTTTCCACCACCGGCACGGAATTTCCCGATCCGGTCGAGAACAGAAACTTCACATTGTCGGCCAGCATCTTTTCAACGACGGACACCGCCTCCGCCGGTATATACTTGTTGTCATAAAACTGCGGTTCGATCGTATAGCGGTCGCTTCCGATCATGATCCCCTTGGCGTTGATCAGCTCGAACGCATGGCCCACCGCCCGCTGCGTGGTAATTCCAGTGGGTGCGGCCGGCCCGGACAGCGGAATGCTGCAACCCAGCACCACCACCTTGTCCGCGGCCTGGCCGCGTCGCACCCCAAGGCCGGTGGCGACACCGGCTGCCCCAAGCGCGACGAAACCCCGACGAGCGATGGCCATATGTTCGTTTCCCCGATTTTCTTGTCACCTGAATGGTTCGGGGTGAAACGGTGTGCTGTCAAGCTGCTGCAACAGCGCGCCGCGGCGGCTCCAACACTCAAGCGGCTCCGAACGACAGCGCCCGACAGATCGCCTCAGCTCGCCCGGCTGGCGGCGATCCTAAGCCGAACAACATCCCTCGCAATCCTTGCAGATGCGGACGACGAGGTTCATGCCAGGAGCCCTGGAACCTGTGACATGCGAAACACAGATGCCCGTGGAACGGTGTGCCAGGGAAATTAATAATCGGTTAATTCCGCCGGCCACTTATTCAGCAAGGCCGCAGCCAAAGCCTGCCAGCGGGATGCGTTGCGGCCCAGCCGCGCCCCGGCTCACAAAATCCTGTCCGTCCCCCCGCTTGAAGGTTAAATCCCACAGGCCTAACCCGCCGTTTGATCCAAACGTGGTCCACTCATGGAGGACATTGCGTGTCGGCGACAGCACACGACCATCACGACCCTCACGGGCAACCCCACGGGCACGCGCCCGATGACCATCATGCTCACACGCCCGGCTTCGTCGCACGCTGGCTGTTCAGCACCAACCACAAGGACATCGGTTCGCTCTATCTGATGTTCGCAGTGTTCGCCGGCGTCATCGGCGGTGCCCTATCCATGATCATGCGTGCGCAATTGATGCACCCGCACAATGACATCGTCACCTCCGGGCAGGAGTGGAACACGATCGTCACGGCGCATGGCTTGATCATGATCTTCTTCACGGTCATGCCGGCCTTGATCGGTGGCTTCGGCAACTGGTTCATCCCGTTGATGATCGGTGCGCCGGACATGGCGTTCCCCCGGCTCAACAATATCAGCTTCTGGCTACTGCCGCCGGCGTTCGTGCTGATCATGATCGGTCTGTTCCTCGGCGAATCCGGCACCGGCTGGACGCTGTATCCCCCATTGTCGCTCTCGACCTACGAGTACGGCATGGGCATGGACTGCACCCTGTTTGCATTGCACCTGGCCGGTGCATCGTCGCTGCTGGGGGCGCTGAACTTCATCGTGACGATCTTCAACATGCGCGCGCCGGGCATGACGCTGCACAAAATGCCGCTGTTCATCTGGTCGGAGCTGGTAACCGCCTTCCTGCTGCTACTGGCGGTCCCGGTCCTGGCCGGCGCCATCACCATGCTGATCTGCGACCGCAATTTCGGCACCGCGTTCTTTGATCCGCAGGGCGGCGGTGATCCGGTCCTGTTCCAGCACCTGTTCTGGTTCTTCGGCCACCCCGAGGTCTACATCATGATCCTGCCCGCGTTCGGGATCGTTAGTCATGTGGTCTCGACCTTCAGCCGGAAGCCCATCTTCGGCTATCTCGGCATGGTCTATGCCATGATCGCCATCGGCGTGGTCGGATTTGTCGTCTGGGCGCACCACATGTTCGTCTCCGGCATCGACGTCGACACTCGTGCATATTTCATGGCCGCCACCCTGGTCATCGCGGTACCCACTGGCGTCAAGATCTTCTCGTGGATCGCAACGATGTGGGACGGGTCGATCGAGTTCAAGACACCGATGTTGTGGGCGGTGGGCTTCATCTTCGTGTTCACCATCGGCGGCGTCACCGGGGTTGTCCTGGCCAACGCCGGCATCGACGAGATTGTCCACAACACCTATTACGTCGTCGCCCATTTCCATTACGTGCTGTCGCTGGGCGCAGTGTTCGGGATCTTCGCCGGGTTCTATTACTGGATCGGCAAGATGACCGGCCACCAGTACCCCGAGTTCTGGGGCAAGGTGCATTTTTGGCTCACCTTCATCGGGGTTAACCTGACGTTCTTCCCGCAGCACTTCCTGGGCCTGTCCGGCATGCCTCGCCGCTACCCCGACTACCCCACCGCGTTTGCCGGCTGGAACCTGATTTCCTCGCTGGGCGCCTTCCTCAGCGGCCTCGCGACGCTGGTATTCCTCTACGTGTGCTTCCGCACCTTCACCTCGAAGGCACATGTGGCGAACAACTATTGGGGTGAGGGTGCGACGACGCTGGAATGGACCCAGAGCTCGCCCCCCGCGTACCACACCTACCTGGAACTGCCGCAAATTCGCTGATCCGGTCGCGGTCCGGTCGGGTTAACGGAGGGCAGGCCATGCGCGTAAAGGCCTGCCCAAACCCCTTCACCCCTGATCCCGTTAAGCGGATTGCAGCGGCTGAGCCTTTGCTGGGGCGCGAGGCAAAGCCCCCCTTTTTCTTCTCACGTATCGCTTCCGGTGAATCCGATTGCTCCGGCGCGGGCCGGCGTGGCAGGAAGCGTGCCATGCCCACCCGCCGATTCCTCCTTGCCAGCACAATCCCCTTGGCGTTCGCTACACCCGTTTGCGCGGCCCCCGGGGACAGCTTTGCCAGCTTCCTGAACGGCGTTCGCAATGAGGCGCGCTCCGTCGGCATCCGCCCCGCCACACTTGAGCGTGCCTTCGCCGGAGTCGCGCCCAATCAGAAAGTCCTTGATCGCGATCGCCACCAGCCTGAGTTCACCATGACATGGGCGCGCTACCGCGCCCTGGTGATCAACGACAAGCGCATCATCAACGGTCGCCAGGCGATTGAGACCAACCGCACCTTGTTCCAGCGCGTTGAGCAGCGCTACGGCGTCGGCGGTGACGTCATAGCCGGCATCTGGGGCCTGGAGTCGAATTTCGGCACTGGAACCGGCGACTACCGTGTTGTCGAGGCTCTTGCCACCCTGGCCTGGGAAGGCCGTCGCGCCAGCTTCTTTCGCGGCGAACTCATGGCCGCGCTGAAAATCCTGGATCATGGTGATGTCGCACCCGCTGCGATGACTGGCTCCTATGCCGGGGCGATGGGGCAGCCGCAATTCATGCCAACCAGCTATTTGCGCTACGCCGTCGACTTCGATGGCCACGGCCGTCGTGACATCTGGACCTCCAAGCCCGATGTCCTGGGCTCGATCGCCAACTACCTGGCTGCCTCCGGCTGGCGCGCGGGCCAGACCTGGGGCCAGGCCGTCACCACGCCCGCATCGGTCGATCCGACCGGCCGCGACGCCAAACGGCCGATCGCCGAATGGGCCCGCGCCGGCGTTCGCCCGATCTCTGGACGCTGGGCCGGCCAGCCCGACACCCCGGCCGGTCTGGTCGCGCCGGACGGGGCAGGGGGCGACACTTTCCTGGTCTTCCACAACTTCACCGCCATCCGTCGCTACAACCCCTCTGATTTCTACGCACTCGCGGTCGGCCTGATCGGCGACCAGGTCATCTCGTGACGACAGCGCGCCTTGGCTGCCTCGCGATCGCGATGCTCGCCACCGCCTGCACGCCCCCGTTACAACCTGATCCTCACTATGCCCTTGGCGCGCCCTATCAGGTCGGCTCGGTTTGGCTCTATCCCCGCGAGTCCTTCGACATGGACGAAACCGGGATCGCATCGATCGCCCCGTCTGGAGCCCCCCGCCTGGCCACCGACGGCGAAGTGTTTGACCAGACGGCGCTCGCCGCCGCCCACCCGACCATCCAGCTTCCCGCGATCGCCCGACTGACCAATCTGGAGAACGGACGGGAAGTGACCGTTCGGGTGAATGACCGAGGTACGGGCGATCCGCACCGGCTTGTACAGATTACCAGGCGCACCGCCGTCCTGCTGGACATCCCGCCCGATGGCCTTGCCCGTGTTCGCCTGCAGGTGCTGACCAACGAAAGCCATGCCGCCGCCGACGCACTTCCCGGCGCACCCTCATTGGGGATGAACGCCGCACCGCGCGGTGCCGTCCAGGTCGCTGAACTCGCACCACCCCCCGGCATTCGCCAAGGCAATGGCCGCCGACTGCCGAACAGACCGGTCGCTGTTCCGGAGCAGGCAGCCATGGCTGCGCCACCGATGCGGCTGCCCGAAATTGTTGGCCAAACAACGGTTTGGCCCGGCCGGCTGATGGTGCACCTGGATACGTTCGACGATTATCGGTACGCCGCGGTTCAGCGCGCAAAGATGAGCCCGAACAACGCGACCATCGTCACTATCGCTGAAGGCCGCACCAAACGCTTTCGGGTGGAGGTGGGCCCGCTTCCCAGTATTCCTGCCGCTGATGCGGTCTTGGATAAGGCGCTGGCGTTCGGCATTCCGGACGCAAGAATAATGGTGGATTAGGAGGTTACGTCGAGATGCTCACCCGTCGTCTTGGCTTGCTGGCGTCCCCCTTCGCATTTGGCGCTGTGCCCGCCTTGGCCCAGCACAAGCGCAGCCCGGCTCGGAAAGGAAAGGACAAGGACGCCGCCGCTGACAGCGGCTCGCCCGCCGATACCCCCCTTGGTCCCATCAATACCGCCGCGCGCTGGGCTTACATCCAGGACTTCAACACCGGTGCCGCGTTGCTGGACAAGCAAGCGGATGATGAAATGCCGCCGTCCTCGATGACCAAGCTGATGACCTTGTATTTGGTCTACGAGCAGCTGAAACAAGGTCGGCTGAAACTCGAAGACGAGCTGCCGGTGACCGAAAAAGCCTGGCGCATGCAGGGCTCCAAGATGTTCGTGCAGATCGGCAGCACCGTGAAGGTCGAGGATCTGATCCGCGGCGTTGTTGTCCAGTCCGGCAACGATGCCGCGATTGTTCTCGCCGAGGCAATCGGTGGAACCGAGGAAGGATTTGTTGAAAAAATGAATGCAAAGGCGAAGGAAATTGGCCTGACCCATTCATTCTTCAAGAATTGCACCGGCTGGCCCGATCCTGAACAGCACATGAGCCCACGCGATATCGCCACGCTTGCTGCGGCGATCATCCGTAATTTCCCGGACTACTACCACTACGACTCGGAAAAAACCTTCAAGTACAATGGGATCGATCAAGGTAATCGGAATCCGATGGTGCAACGGGGCACCGCTGATGGCTTGAAAACCGGTCACACGGAAGCAGGCGGCTATGGACTTGTCGCAAGTTCAAATCGCAACGGTCGCCGCGTCATTCTGGTTCTGAATGGCATGAGCTCGATGCGGGAGCGCGCAGAGGAATCTGAGCGGCTCATGGACTGGGCATTCTTTAACTTTGAAGATGTTACTTTGTTCAGCGCCGGCGACGTCATTGAGCATATCCCAGTATGGCTCGGGACCGAACGCACGGTCCCGCTGGTGGCCGGGCGCGAGGTCACGGTGACGATGCCGCGCAACTGGCGTCAGAAGGCGGCGGTCAAGGTCGCTTTTGAGTCGCCGTTGAGCGCCCCCGTTACCAAGGGCGACACCCTCGGCAAGCTTACCGTCACCGGCGATGGGGTGCCCCATCTCGACATTCCGCTGATGGCAGCCGCCGATGTGCCCCGCCTTGGTCTGCCTGGCCGTGCAATGGCCGTGCTGTCCAAATACGTGATGGGGACATAGGAAAGGGCGGTGACCGGGGGCCACTTCATTACGCTGGAAGGTGGCGAAGGCGTCGGCAAGACGACCCAATCCGTCCTCCTGGCTGAAGCTTTGTCGCAACTGGACCGCCGCACGGTGCGAACCCGCGAGCCCGGTGGTGCGCCCGGCGCCGAGCTTTTGCGCGGCATTCTATTGGGCGGCACCGTCGACTGGTCGCCGCAGGCCGAAACCTTGCTGCATTTTGCCGCCCGAGCCGAACACGTCGCGAAGACCATACGCCCGGCGCTGCATTCCGGCACCTGGGTCATCTGCGACCGCTTCTACGACTCGACCTTGGCTTACCAAGGCTACGGCCAGGGCGCTGATCCCATCCTTATCGCCGAACAAATTCGCCTGCTCGATGCTCACCCCGACCTGACCCTGGTGCTCGACGTTCCGGACTCGATCGCTGCGGAGCGCATGCGCAGACGCGGCGGCGATGCTGATCGTTATGAGCGGCTTGATCGCGCCTTCCATCGCCGGGTCCGGCAAGGTTTTCGTAAGATCGCCGCCGGCAACCCCGACCGCTGCATCCTGCTGGACGCGTCGGATGACGCCCAGGCCGTCCACACCGCGATCATGAAAGCGGTGCGGACGCGATTTGGCTGAAACAACAGCACCCCGCCTGGAACAGGCAGGGTGCTAAAAGTCGTTCATCGAGACAGTGCAGGCCGTTGGCTGCAATCAGCCTGCTGACTCTTAGTAATGCTTAGAGCAACATCACCCTGACCGGAATGGTCAGGGTGATGAAGTTGCTCGCTCAAACAACGAGATAGAGCGCGCTGACTGTTTACAGTCAGGCTGAAAGCGCTCTAGTAACCAAGCGCGGACTGCTCGACCGGCACCCAGCGCGCATTCTTGACGACGGTCAGGAAAGACCTTGTCGATCCATGGTGTTGGTCCGGCCCGAACGACAGCTCCGATCCAAAGATGTCCTTGTAGTTGTGGATCGCCTCCATGCCTTTGACAAAGCTGTCGACGGTCAGGTCCTTGCCCGCGTTCTTCAAGCCGGTCAGCACCAGTTGCGCGGCCGTGTAGCCGACCTCACCATGGAAGTTTGGATCACGCCCATATCGGGCCTTGTAGCGCTTGGCGAAATCCTGCACCGCCGGACGTGGATCATCCGGATAGGCATACAGGGCAGGGGTCATGCAATAGAAGCCCTCGGTTGCCCCGCCCGGCAGCGTCGCCACGGCGGTGTCATAGGACGCGAACTGCCCCACCAGATCGACATTCCAATTCATCTTCCGCACCGTCTGGACGATGATGTTGGTGTCGCGCACGATCGTGCCCATCATGATGACGTCGCAGCCCGCATCATGCAATTTCGTCATTGGTCCGTTGAAGTCGGTATCGGTGGGTCGGTGCGCGGTCGTCTCGATCACTTTCAATCCCATCGCCGCGGTCTGCGCCGTGACGCCTGCCAGCACATCCTTGCCGAAGTCGGAGTCCTGATAGGCCACGCAGAACGCCTTGCGACCCTTGTTTTCCACGAAGTATTTCACCGCTGACCGCATCTGGTCGTAATAGGACGCGAACTGCGCGAACTTCAGCTTGTTGTACGGCTCGTACATCGACCGGGCCGCTGTCAGGGGAAACATGTTCGGCACGTTCTTGGCGAACTGCGCCGGCATGTTGGCATCGTTCATCGGCGTGCCGCCGTTGTCGATCGTGGCGAACACGTTGTCGCTGTTGAGCAGCTTGTTCATCGCCTGCACGGCGCGAGGCACCTGGTACTGGTTATCCTCGACCACATACTTGATTTTTCGACCGTTTACGCCGCCCGCCGCGTTGGCTTCATCGAACGCCATGCGGACCGCGTCGCTGTTGTTGACGCCCTGCACCGCTGTCACGCCGGACAAATCCGTGATCGAGCCGATCGTTATCTCGGTATCAGTCACACCGCGTGCCGGATCGGCCGCCTGAGCGCCCATTCCCCCAAATACCAGACTACCCGCGACGACAGGCAGCCAACTCCACACAGGCCTCAGACGCATCGTGAATCCCTTCCCTGGATTATTTTGAACCGGAGGACGCTAGCTGGGACCGCAACGCAGGGGAAGGGTGGACGTCGCTTTCAGGGTTGCACCCGCCGGCCCTGGAAGCTAGGAAGGCGCCGCCTGGTCACACCGGCGCTGCTGTAGCTCAGTGGTAGAGCACTCCCTTGGTAAGGGAGAGGTCGAGAGTTCAATCCCCTCCAGCAGCACCATTCCTTTTCGCGGGTTAGCGGACCGATGGCCAGCCGGGCTGTCTGTCCGGACTGGACATGGAACCGCCCGCCAAAGCCCAGAGCAATGGCTAGGGCGGTCTTCAAGTCTCGCCTCCGACATGGTGACGTAGCGGGCTATGTCCCGACCGGCACATTTTGCTGCATCATCGATGTGACTGCGGCGTGGCGCCGAAGGTGCGATCTACTCAGTCAAGGCAGCCTCGACGCTGGATCGTTTTCTTTCAAACCGCATCAGTTCCCGCCGCACCACACAATGCCGCCGTTCCACTCGGTTTTGCATGACGGCGAACAGGCCGCAGGCCAGCCGGTGGTTCGACCGCGCGACCGCCAATAGGAACTGACCGACCGCGCTGGTGCGCAGTGGGTCCATCAACGCGTCCTCCAGGGACAGGATCTGGGTAAAGCTGCCGGAGTCGCCACGCCGCGCGCCCCGGTCGGCCAGTTGACGGTCGATTCGGGCAGCGTCGTGGCGTTCACTCAGGATGACAGCAAGGCCGCCGCGGTCGGAAACGCCTCGGGCCAGGCGGATATCGACGCCGCGACCAGCCATGTTGGTGGCAATGGTGATGCAGCCAGGCGTTCCGGCGCGAGCGATGATCGCTGCCTCGGCGGCGTCCTGCGCGGCATCGAGCAGGGTGTGGACCAGACCGCGGCTCAGCAGCAGCTGGCTGAGCTGCTGGGACGCGGCAAGAGACCGCGTGCCGATCAGCACGGGCCGTCCCGCGGCCGATAAGGTGGCTGCCCGACAAGCAATCTCACGCCACTTGGCGTTCGCCGTGACGGTCACGATGCTGCGGCGGATGTCACGGCGGCAGCGGTTACGGGCAGAAACACGCGTGACATTGACGCCGTAAGCCGCCCGCAATTCGCCGGCGACCTCGGCAAGCGTTCCACTCATGCCGCACAAATGACGGTAGCGGGTGAAAAAGCGCTGATAGGTGATCCGCGCGACCAATCCATGCCGGCCAGACGGAGCGCTGTTTTCTTTGGCTTCGATCATCCGGCTCAGGCCGTTGTCCTGATTCCGATCCTGCATCACCCGCCCGATATACTCATCGATGATGCAGATGCGGCCGTCGCGCACCAGGTAATGCACGTCGCGTTCAAACAGCATGGTCGCAGTCAGCGCCTTCACCAGCAGTTCCGAGCGCGCCGGCGTGCTGGTGCAGTGCGCACCCAGGGCCGCGGCTAGTTCTTCAATGTGGATGCGGCCCAGCGCGGTGATGTCGATGCGGCGTGCCCTACGGTCGATGCTGTAGTCGACGCCTTCCAACAGGCCGCCGACCAGGGCGAATGCTTCGGTGTAGATCTGTGCGCTGCCGGCAGCGGCGATGTGCTCGCTCATGATCAGCGGCGTACGCGCCTCGTCTATCAGCACGCTGTCGGCCTCGTCGACGATTGCGAGATCAAGGTCGCGAAGGACCAGGCCGCCCTGTGGCATGCCGTGCCCGTCCAGCCGGGTGACGTGGCCGTATGACGTCGAAGGCGCGGCGCGGCGGCATACCTGGTCGCGCAGGTAGTCGAACACCAGTTCCTTGTTGCTGGTATAGACGACGTCGCAGGCATAGGCTGCGCGACGTTCGGCCGCCGACATGCCGCGAACGATCAGGCCGCAAGTCAGTCCCAGCGCATGGTAGACCGGTGTGAGCTGGGCATGATCCCGTTCGGCAAGGTAGTCATTGACGGTGACGACGTGGACCAGCCGACCGGCAAGGGCGGCCGTCGTAGCGGCGACGGCGGCGGCCAGGGTTTTGCCCTCACCGGCGGCAAGCTCGACCATGTCACCGCGTAGCATTGACCAGGCAGCCATCAACTGGACGTCGCAGGGCTTGAGGCCGAGTTGTTCGGCCGCGACCGCGCGGATCAGGGCGAATGCGTATGCGACATTGGCTTGGGTGATGCCCTCGCGAAGGCGCCCGCGAACGAATCCGAGTGTTGGCAGGCTGGTAGCATGAAGGCCGGCCAGGGCGGCGACACGTCGGGCGATGACCCAACGGGCCGCGAGTCGATTGTGGGGCAGCCAGCCCGCCGCGGTATGCCGACCGACTTCGGCGACGCCGGGTGGATGGGTCGAACGGTTCGCGTAGGGTAACGCCTGAGTCCAGCGCAGGCCGGGGTCGGTGGTGGTCGTGGTCATGGCCCCGAACGGAGCTTTGGTCACAGGTTGAACCGTCCTTGGAACAAGTGGCGGTGGCTAACCATCTCGCGAAGCCATTGGCTGCAGGCTGGATTGTGGATACCGAAACAGTTACTCACGCGTCGGAATAATGTCATAACCTATATAATCAATCAATTCCTCGTGATGGAAGATTTTTTATCGCGCTCCTGCGCCTCGCTGACCAGCAACTGGCCCAGCAAAGGAAGCCGGGTCGAGACACCCGGACGTCCAGGGCCCGGCGCCTCGCGGCCGTCCTCCGCATCACCGATCGCCGGAGATATTGGTGCGCAACGCACGCAGAAGCTTGCCCCAATTACAGCCGGGCTGCTTATGTTGCTGCTATGACCAACACGGGCTTATCAGAAATAATCCAACTAACCGCTGGTAGAGACGTCTTGACCCCAGCCGGCTTTACTCACGATGCCTGAAATAAATGAGTTTTAATGTGTCCGACCAATAAACCGCCTCGAGATCGATTATCGACGCGCTGGATTAACCGCAATGTTCTTGATCATTGCCCGAACGGGAAGCGCAGTGGTTATAGCCGATGCGGACAACCCGACAGGGGCGTAGCACGTGTTTCTGAAAGTATTGAAGATACTGAAAGCCCGCCCGGAACCGACGATCACACCACTATTAAGCGGCCTGGGCAAACATTAGGCCCAAGGACTCACTGCCGATGTGCCCGGGTCCGGCTTCTATGGCTCCGGACGAGTGAACGCCACGTCCGTGGCACTTGCGACAATCGCGGCGGCGCGACGCACGGAAATGTCCTTCAGGCTATGTACACCGCCGGCAGCAGTGGCAAGCTTGACCTCACCACCTTCATCGTAAAGCGCCACAACATGACGGGCCTGCACCACGACGAGGCCCCCGGTTGCGGCCTCGAAGGTGACCCAACTCATCTCGCGCCGCGGGCAATCATCAATTTGATGTAGTCGGACCTGCTGGTGCCGTCATACGACATGCCGAACGGCTTCTTTTCCGTGGTGGTCGGGGTCTGCTCGACCGGCGCAGGCTTGGCGCGCTTCATCTTGGCGGTGGTCGGCGGCACGATTGTCCGAGCAACGGCGACACTGAGTTCAGTGGCCTGACGAGACGATCCATCGGCTCGGCCTTCACGCCACGACGCAACATCCTTGCGCAGTTGGTCCTTCATGGCGTCCGCTGCCAGATCGGGTTCGTCCTGGTTCGGATCGTGATCGGAAGCTGCGCTCATGAAATATCCTTCTGGATTCGACGTGACGTCGGCGGCGAAGCGAGGCGGTCACCGGAGAACTTCGGGCCAAGCAGACCGGATCGGGCTGGCGATAGGCCAAGCCGGCATCGATCAAAGGCGATACCGCACGGAACTCAGGGCTAGTTGTGCCCTTATTCTCGATGGAAAGCAAGCACCGGGCGATCGACCGGACTGCCGGAGCCGCCTTGGGGCGGCAGGTTTCGGCCGATAATCCCCCCTGGCCGCCAAATCGATTTCGCTATATACCACGTGACACCGGGCGGACGGGGCATGCACCGGCTTGTCCTGTGGGAGCGGGACTTCAGGCCTCTTCAAATGCTGCGGGCAAACGGCCAGCCTTGAATATGATCGTCGGTTCTTCGTCGTAGTCGCCGAGTTCGGCGTCGCCTGACGTGGTAAAAGCGACGACACCCGCCCTAACCGGCACAAGGGCCTCGGCTTTCCTGCGCGCAACCTCGACGGACCGGCAGCGCACCGGGGTGTCCGCGGTCAGGCGCGTGCCTTTGCCGGATTTGAATGCCTGCACAAGATAAAGGGTTTCACGCGCCATTGGTTGTCCTGTCCTGAGATACCGGTCCGCCGCCCACAAACCAGCTACAAATGCAGGGATTATCATGCAAATCCGAGTCGGCTACGAGATCGTCTATGACTGCGTCCAGCCAACCCCGATGGTGCTGATGTTACATGTCCATCACTCGCGGGTCGCCGATATCGTGGTGCCGGATCACCTGGTGACCGACCCGCCCGTGCCGGTAACGGCGTACCACGACTCGTTCGGCAACTGGTGTAGCCGAATCGTGGCCCCCGCTGGCCGAACGCGAATCGCCAGTTCAGCTGTGGTCAACGATGCAGGGCTACCCGACCCGGTCGTGACGTCGGCAATCCAGCATGCGGTGCAGGATCTGCCGGACGATACGCTGGTTTATCTGCTGGGCAGCCGTTATTGCGAGACCGACCGGCTGTCGGACACGGCCTGGGCCCTGTTCGGGCAGGGCCCGACAGGGTGGGGCCGGGTGCAGGCAATCTGCGACTTCGTGCACAACCATATCGTGTTCGACTACATGGCCGCCCGCTCCACCAAGACGGCATGGGAAGCTTTCCAGGAGAAGCGGGGTGTATGTCGCGACTACGCACATCTGGCAGTCGCGTTCACCCGCGCAATGAATATCCCGGCGCGCTACTGCACCGGATACCTCAGTGACATCGGCGTCCCGCCGCCGCATTCGCCCATGGATTTCGCCGGATGGTTCGAGGCTTATCTGGACGGCGCCTGGCATACGTTTGATCCACGCAACAACAAACCGCTGTATGGGCGGGTCCTGATCGCCCGCGGGCGTGACGCGGTGGACGTACCGATCAGCAATGCATTCGGACCGAACACCTTGATCAGTTTCAAGGTCATCACCGATGAGGAAATTCCGACGTCGGGATGACCCACTGGCGCCCAGGTTTGGCGCCAGTCGGGGGTCAACGACCCGGTCGGTGGTCTGCAACCTGAGCCCGGAGATTGCCCCCCTGGTGCAGCCTTCGCATCGAATATTGACTCATATCAATGTCGATGCGATCTCCGCTCGTTGATAAGGCGCCGAGACGGCACTGATTTTTTGGCGGGGCGCAGGCGTGAAGGATTCTCAACTTTCGTCAACGAAATCTTCGCGAGGCCGTCTCCGCGCGGTTCACGCCATCGACATGTCTGCACTGGCCGTTGTGGCTGACGCGCTACTGGCGGACGGGCGCCGCGACCTCGCGGCCCATATCGTATCGGTTATGTTTTATTGTGCCGAACGTGGCGCCGCTTACCGTGATGCGTGCGATAATATAGTCCCGTTGCAGCACAACAGCTTCGGCACTGGTCGAATGGTCACCGAGGCAAGCTGTGAGCCGAGAGCAGCCGCAGGGCGACCGGAGGACCCACCCCTGATTATCGGGTGATGGATCAGGTCCCGGACCAATCGGAAGCTACGACACTTGTCGTGGCTTCGGCAGTGCGCTTCAAACTGCCGCTGAGCCCTTGGCAGCCTTCTCTTCGGCGGCGTCCGCAGTGACTTCGGCGGAGATACGGGCAAGTGCCGATTCAAGTCCCGCCGGGGTCGAGGTTGCCAGTTCCATCGCGGCTCGGCGTTCGGCCTCGCGGCGGATGAGCCGGGCGGAAAAGCTTTCAACGGCTGGGCTGCCAATCTCGGTCATCGTGATCTCCGGCCGTCGAATTCTGAAGGATACCTGCCGCACCCACTGGATGCGGCAGGTGCCATAGGCTTAGGCTGCTTCGGCGGGCGGCTCGACGTGGTCGCCGACCATCGCTTCGGTGGTGATCATCAGGCCACCGATGGACGCTGCATTCTGCAGGGCGCAGCGCACAACCTTCGTAGGGTCGATGATACCGGCCTTGACCATGTCCTTGAACGTGCCGGCCTGGGCATCGAAGCCCCAGGTGTAGTCGTCCTTCTCCAGCGTCTTGCCGGAAATGACCGCGCCGTCTTCGCCACCATTGATGGCGATCTGACGCATCGGGCTCAGGGCCGCCTTGCGGACGATTTCGATTCCGACCCGCTGATCGTCGTTCTCCGCCTTCAACTTCAGCAGGATCTGAGAGGCGCGTGCCAGGGCGACGCCGCCGCCGGGAACAATGCCTTCCTCAACCGCCGCGCGTGTGGCGTGCAACGCGTCGTCCACGCGGTCCTTACGCTCCTTCACCTCGCTCTCGGATGCGCCGCCGACGCGGATGATGGCAACACCACCGGCCAGCTTCGCCAGGCGCTCCTGCAACTTTTCCTTGTCGTAGTCGGAGGTGGTTTCCTCGATCTGCGCCCGAATCTGGCCGCAGCGGGCCTGGATGTCGCCCTTCTTGCCGGCGCCCTCGACAACGGTGGTGTTTTCTTTGTCGATCAGCACCTTCTTTGCCGTGCCGAGCATGGCAAGGGTCACGTTCTCCAGCTTGATGCCGAGGTCTTCGCTGACGACTTCACCCTTGGTCAGTACAGCGAGGTCTTCCAGCATCGCCTTGCGGCGATCGCCAAAGCCCGGTGCCTTCACCGCCGCCACTTTCAGCCCGCCGCGCAGCTTGTTCACCACAAGGGTCGCAAGCGCTTCGCCCTCAACGTCCTCGGCAATGATCAGCAAGGGACGTCCGGATTGAGCCACGGCTTCCAGAACCGGCAGCAGCGACTGCAGGTTCGACAATTTGGCCTCATTGAGAAGAATATACGGGTTGTCGAGCTCGACCGTCATCTTTTCGGCATTCGTAATGAAATACGGCGACATGTAGCCGCGATCGAACTTCATCCCCTCAACGACATCGAGCTCGGTGACCATACCCTTGGCTTCCTCGACGGTGATCACACCCTCATTGCCGACCTTCTGCATCGCTTCGGCAATCATCTTGCCGATTTCGGGCTCATCGTTGGCGGAAATCGTCCCGACCTGGGCGGTCTCTGCCTGCGTCGTGATCTTCTTGGAACGACTCTTCAGCTCCTCGACCAGGGCGATAACCGCCTTGTCGACGCCGCGCTTGAGGTCCATCGGGTTCATCCCGGCCGATACCGCCTTGGAGCCCTCGCGAATGATCGCCTGCGCCAGCACGATCGCCGTTGTGGTGCCATCGCCGGCGATGTCGTTGGTCTTGCTAGCCACTTCGCGCACCAGCTGCGCGCCCATGTTCTCGAACTTGTCGGACAGCTCGATTTCCTTCGCCACCGACACGCCGTCCTTGGTCATGCGCGGGGAACCGTAGCTCTTGTCGATCAGCACGTTGCGCCCCTTGGGACCCAGTGTGACCTTCACCGCCTCGGCTAGCATATCAACGCCGCGCGTCATGCGCTGGCGGGCATCGCCACCGAACCGAACGTCCTTGGCAGGCATGTGCGTATCCTTCCCGAAAGTTAAGTGCGTCGGCTGCGATCAACAGGCGCGGCCGACGAGAGAGGTCTTGGTCGAAGCCAGGCATGGATTGTCTGGCACTGCAGGACTGACTGGCGCGCAGGCGCCTGTTCAGGCACCGCCGCCGCGATAATCCGCCGGTCAGCGGGTGTTAGCACTCCTCGCCCGTGAGTGCCAGCCCTAAGATACGGATGCTGGACCGGTTCGTCTGGCACGCGTTTACCGGCCCGTCCTGGCGATTCGATCGCGCCTTATGATGGCGGGAGATCAATCGGCTTGTAACAGCCTGATTGTCCAATCGTCCAATGCGCGACCATGATCAGACCATCTGGTTGTATGCAGGACTGAAGCACAGACGACCGGCGCGGCGAGCTGGTCGAATTCAAGGCCACGCTGCATTGATTTCACACGCCGGCACGACCCGGCGATGTATCTCGCGCGCGGAATCCCATATACTGGCTGATCATTGGTGCGGGTGGACAAATTGGCGGCAGCAGAAATTACGACGGCGATGGTGTCGGCAGCTTTCGGGGCGACGGCAGCACAGGCGAAACCACGGGATGGCGACCCATTCCGTGCGGGCGATTTCGTGGTCTATCCCACGCATGGGGTCGGCAAGATCGATCGGATCGGGCCTGAGGAAATCGGTGGTCATCGTCTTGATCTGATCACGATCACCTTCGACGAAAACAAGATGACTCTGCGTGTGCCCGTGGCGCAGGCAAAGGCCACCGGGCTGCGCAAGCTGGCGACGCCGGAAGCGATGGCGCAGGTCATGACGATCCTGGCCGGGCGGCCGCGTGCCAGTCGCATGATGTGGGCGAAACGGGCGCAGGAATTCCAGGCCAAGATCAATTCCGGCGATCTGAAGTCGGTGGCCGAGGTGTGTCGTGACTTGCAATCCGTGGCCAACGGATCAGCCCCGAGCTACAGCCAGCGGAACCTTTTTGAGCTCGCGATCGATCGCCTCGCCGGGGAGTTCGCCGGCGTGGCTGGGACCGACAAAGCCGAGGCGATCGCGCAACTGACGCGCACCTTGGCGGAAGGACGGTCAGCCGACGGTGCGCGAGCCGATCGTGAACGTACGGATAATGAGGGAACGGCCGGTGGTGAGTCGGAAGCGTCGCTGGCGACGGCCGACCTGTAGGACGTGCGGAAGGCAATCGCTTCGGTCGGGTGAAGCGGGTCAACGGGACTTTAATGGCGGTCGACCCTGATACGGCAAAACGCGCGCAGGCCTGGAACAAGGGCTGCGCGCCAGTTCAATGAAATACCAGCCGGCCAATTATCGCCGTTCTCGGATGGCTGGTGTAAGAGGAATAGATGGCATTTAAACCAAACTACAATCATCAGCGCGCCGAACGTGACCGCGCCAAGCAAGCCAAGAAGGAAGCGAAAGCGCGGGAGCGCGAGGATGCAGCCGCGCAGCGCCGAAAGGCGGAGCAGGAAGGCGAAGCCGCGCCGGCTGTCGGACCGGATGAAGCCGCCGGGCAGTGATCAGGCGCGCGCCTTCCGGCGCCGCGGCGTGTTGAGCAGTGCCACGCATCAGCCATGTCCTGGAAACGTCGCTGTATGTCGAGGATCTGGGACAGTCGCGCGCATTCTATGAACGGATCTTCGGTTTTGTCCCGGTGTTCGAGGACGACCGGATGTGCGCCATGGAGGTGCCGGATGAGCAGGTGCTTCTGCTGTTCAGGCACGGCACGACCGATCATCCGGCACTGGGCCCGAATCGGGTGATCCCGCCGCACCACGGGCGCGGCAATCTGCATGTCGCGTTCGCGATGCCCTTCGGCGAGCTCGCAGAATGGGAGGCACATCTGGCGCGCCAGGGCGTTGCGCTGGAAAGCCGAGTTCGCTGGCCCCGCGGCGGCACCAGCCTGTACTTTCGTGATCCGGACGGACACTCCTTGGAAGTGGCAACACCCGGGCTGTGGGCCAACCGATAGATCGCAGATGGTGCCCGAACAAGCTGACTGCACGGGCACGCTGACTGCACGGGCAAGTATCGGAATGCCACTTCCCAATAACGGAAACCTGGATGATTGCGGGGCGACGTTGTGGCGTTAGGGTAACAGGCTTGCGCTCGATCCGGTGCATCCTTAGCGTTTGTCTCCGAAATAGGGAGACGAGACTATGAACGGTGCCGAGAGCCTGGTGCATTCGCTGCTGAAAAGCGGCGTGACGACGTGCTTCTCCAACCCTGGCACTTCGGAAATGCATTTCGTCGCTGCACTCGACCGGGTTCCCGGCATGCATTGCGTCCTGGGATTGTTCGAAGGCGTCGTAACCGGCGCGGCGGACGGTTATGCACGCATGGCCGGCAAGCCCGCGGCCACCTTGCTCCATTGCGGCCCCGGCTTGGCGAACGGCTTGGCCAACCTGCATAACGCCCGCCGCGCTGCCACACCGATCGTCAACATCGTCGGTGACCAGGCAACCTATCACCGGCCATTGGACTCGCCGCTGACCGCCGACACCGAGGGGTTTGCCCATGGCGTGTCCGGATGGGTGCGGACGTCCATGGATGTGCGTACCGTCGGTGCCGATGCGGCGGCTGCGGTGCAGGCGGCGATGATCGCACCGGGCCAGGTCGCGACGCTGATCCTACCATCCGACACCTCCTGGAATGATGGCGGTATCGTTGCCGAAGCGCTGCCCCGTCTGCCTGTCCCATCCGCCTCGCCGAACCAGATCGAGGAGGCCGCCACGATCCTGCGGCGTGGTGGCAGCGGCATCGTGCTGCTGCTGGGCGGCGTCGCGCTCGACCAGGAGGGCCTGGCGCTGGCCCACCGCATCCAGGCGGCGACCGGCTGCCGGATCGTAGCACAAGGATCCAACGCGCGGATGGCGCGTGGGCAGGGCCGTTTGCCGGTCGAACGCGTGCCGTATGTCGTGGATGTCGCGGTGCAGGCGATGGCCGGCACCAGGCAGTTGATCCTCGCCGGATCGCGCAAGCCGGTCACGTTCTTTGCCTATCCAAACAAGGTGCAGTCCTCGATCCCGGAGGATGCCGAGATCCACATCCTGGCGCGTCCCGAACAGGACATCGTCGAGGCATTGGCGCGCCTGGTCGATGCATTGGGATGTCCGAAACTCGCAGCCGTAGACAACGGCGTTCGTCCAGAGGTTGGTCGTGGCGCACTGACACCCGACTCGGTGGCAGCCACCCTCGGCGCGCTGATGCCGGAAAACGCCGTGATCGCCGACGAGTCGGTAAGCTTCGGGCGGGGCTTCTTCGCCAACACCAAGGCCGCCCCGCCGCATGACTGGCTGAACGTCACCGGCGGTGCGATCGGCGGCGGCATGCCCATGGCAACGGGGGCTGCGATCGGTGCGCCAGGGCGGCGGGTAATCAACCTGCAGGCGGACGGGTCCGCCATGTACACCGTGCAGGCACTGTGGACCCAGGCACGCGAAAAGCTGAACATCACAACCGTTCTGTTGTCGAACAGGAAATATCAGATCCTGCTTGGGGAACTGGCAAACGTCGGCGCCAATCCCGGGCGCACCGCACTGGACATGATGGATATCGGCAATCCCGACATCAACTGGCCGGGCCTTGCGCAGTCCATGGGCGTCGAGGCCGCGCGCACCGACAACGCCGAAGGATTTGCCGATCTGCTGGCACATTCGCTGACCCGCTCAGGGCCGTTCCTGATCGAACTGCTGATCTGAAATGGATCGGCTGTTGCGAAGAAGTCATGGACCGGGAACCTACCGCTTGACTGTAGCCACAGCCGTGCGTACATCATCGCATGCACTCGCAACCTAGCCTGGAGCCGGTGCATTCAGCCGAGGCTGGAACCAACCAGCCTCGCCGTTAAGGGAGGCTACAATGGCAAAGACAAATCGTAGCGGAACCGTATCGTCAAAGGGGCGTGCCGCGCCGTCGGCGAAGCCGCGCACCCGGACCAGCAATGGGAAGATGTCGACTGTCATGCGTCCGGTGGCAGAACCCGTGCGGGCAGCATGGGCGACGGATCTCGTATTCGACGTACGGGAGCCGAAGCTGGCGGTCAGCCTGCGGCTGGACGCCGACGTGCTGCGGTTTTTCCGGGGCTTTGGCGCGGGCTATCAAACCCGGATCAACGAAGTGCTGAAGGCATTCATGCAAGCCCGTGGCGGTTCGGAGATGGCGCCACGTTCGGTTGTCAGCGCGCGTGCGCGCAGCAACGCTGCCACCGAAGGCAAACGCGCACGCTGAACACATGACTTGCTCGCTAGTGGATAAATTCGACGGACAAGATAGCCGGTTTTTCCACTAGCTCCAGCCGATTGACCTGAGCGCAGATAGGCCGATGTCTCGATCGAACACCAATGGTTCGATCCCGACTGAAGTATTTCATGCGGCCAGGTGCAGCGGCCCGTCGCTGAAAGACATTAAAGCAACATCATCCTGGCTGGAACAGCCAGCCCACGCATACGGAATGCTCAGCGGCCGACGCAGATCAACCGCGAGGCGTGTCATTCGCAGTATTGGCGTTCATCCAGGCGCGCAGCACCAGGCCCATCTGACGCTGCCAGTTAGGATACGACGACCTGAACCAGGCAATCGTCGCGGCATCGATCTGCAGCTCAATGTTGCAGCAATCATGCGCCGGCCATTCAGGCAGTACTGTTGGCGGGGCAACATCATCGCGACGTGCCGAACCGTCGCCGAGAAGCGACTCGATTGCCGTGTCATCGTCGAGAGCGTCAGCGTCCTCGTCCGGTTCGTCTGAAATCATCATTGAAAAAAACGCTGTGCTGATATGAAAAAATTTGAGCGACTCGATTGCCGTGTCATCGTAGCGTCAGCGTCCTCGTCCGGCCTGAAATCATCATTGAAAAAAACGCTGTGCTGATATGAAAAAATTTGAGATAGCCTGGATGAAACCGGTAAACTCGTTTGTCTTGTCAAATCCGGCGAGGACGCCTGAAATGGAAACTACCGGATAAAGGTTAACAAACGTCTAACGTTTTTGGACTTTTTCGCTGTCGTCGATACTTCAGTGCCACCGGACGATTTCAGCCAACCTTATCGGCCCGTCCAGGCCGGGGGTCGCTTCTCGATGAAAGCCGATCGGCCTTCCGCCGCGTCCTCGGTCAGGGCCAGCGTGCCGATCTGCGCTTCCATGAACACCGCCGCCTGGTCGAAATTCAATTGTTCAGTCACCCGCATGGCATATTTGCCGCGACGGATGGCGGTCGGGCTTTTGTCCAGCAGTCGAAGCAGTAGCCAGTCAAGCTTGTTGTCCAATTCGGCGGCGGGGACCACGTAGTTCAGCAACCCGAGTTCCAGCGCCTCGGCCGCGCTGATCGGCTCGCCTGTCATCGCCATCTCGTACAGCTTGCGCGACGGGATCAGGCGCTGCAGCACGGCCATGATCTGCATTGGAAAGATGCCGATCTTGACCTCCGGCATGCCGAAGCGGGCGGTGTCGACGCCGATCGCCATGTCGCACATGCCCAGCATACCCAGACCGCCGGCCATGGCATGGCCGTTGACCCGGGCGATCAGCGGCAGGGTCAGGTCGCGCGCCTGCTTCATCAGCTTGACGAACGCCAGGCCTACCTTCGAATAGTCGTACTTGAACGAACCCGAACCGGCGGACAGGTCGGCGCCAGCGCAGAACGCCTTGTCGCCCGCCCCGGTCAGCACGACCGCGCGGATGTCGGGGTCGGTGGTTGCGGAGCTCAGGCCGCCGGCGATGGCCTCGCAGACGGCATCGTTCATCGCGTTGCGTCGCGCCTCGCGGTTGATGATGATCCATTGCACCGCACCACGTTTTTCAACCAGCACGTCTGTCATGCGCGCGCCCCCTGGCGATACGGACTCAGGCTGCCGCCGTGCATGATCTTGCCGGGCAGCGGATGACCGACAATGGTCTCCGCCATCCGGGCGCATTCGATCAGCGCGTCGAGGTCGATGCCGGTTTCGATGCCCATCTCCTCGCACATGAACACAAGATCTTCGGTGCAGATGTTGCCGGCGGCGCCCTTGTGGCCCGCGAATGGACAGCCGCCAAGGCCGGCGCAGGAGCTGTCGAAGCTATCTATGCCCATCTGCAGGCCCATCAGCGCATTGGCGAGGCCCGTGCCGCGGGTGTCATGTAAATGCAGCGCCAGGCGCAGGTCGGGCCATCTGTCGCGGACCATGCCGACGACACGTTGGATCGACGCCGGTGAGGCCCAGCCCACGGTGTCCGCCAGTCGGACACGATCCAGCTTGACGGCGAATTCATCCGCCAGTGCCAGCAGTGAGCCGACACAATCACGCACGCTCTGCGGCGTGATCGCACCTTCAAAGTTGCAGCCGAAGCAGGTCATGACAATCGCCGACTCCACCGCGATGCCGCGGTCCCGGAAGAACGCCAGCTGGCGGCGCTGCTCGACCAGTGTCTCAGCGTTGTCCTTGTTGGTATTGCGGATCGAGAACGTGTTGGACGCGCTCATCTGGATGCCGCCGGTGATGTGCAGCTTGGTCTGAATGGCACGTTCATATCCACGCAAATTCAGCGCAATGGCGGTATAATCGACGCCTTGCGTCTGCCGGATGGACTGGGCGACCTCAACGGCATCCGCCATGCCGGGGACACGGCGCGGATCAACGAAAGAAACGCACTGCACATCGCGCAGCCCGGTTTGCCCCAGTGCCTCACAGAAACGGACCTTGTCCTGTGTCGCGATTGGCCCCGGCTCGATCTGGAAGCCTTCGCGCGGCCCTTCCTCGTGGATGTCGACCCGTTTGGGTAGATCGCTCATGAAATTCTCCTCGTCGAACGCCAATCAGCAGGATGACGCAGTCCGGGCGGCTCGCCAATCGCAGCGCGGGGTTGAGCCGCGATCGCCGGAACTGGACCATGCCCGCCAAGCCGCCGATCCCGGCGTCCATCCCACCGTCTTCACCCAGGCTTCAGGCAAACAGTTCCGCCATCTGATAGACCCTTGGCACCAGCCCCTGCTCGGCGGCGTAACCCAGGCACAGCTCAATGCCCGTGCGATTCCGCTCCAGCCCATAGGGCAAGGGATCCGGGCCGACGATGCCGGACAGGCACGCCTCCGCCGCGGGTTCGGTCGCGGCTTGCTTGGCGGCCGTGAACAATTGCATCAATTCGTCCGGCAGCCAGGGATTGGCTTCGACAAGGGCCGTCTTCAGGCACAGCAGGTGGTTGACGGGATAGGCGCCGGTCTTGGCGAACCAGGCCGCCGCTTGCCGCATTGGGTCGGCAATCACCGGGCGCACGACCGCTGGATCAACCCCTGCGATAGCGATGCCGGCATCGATCTCGCCGGCCAGCAGCATCGCGGCCAGATCCTGGCCGGCGCCGATGCGCACGACGTTCGGCGGGTCGACATATCCAGCGACGTGGGCGTCCTCCCGTGTCACCCAGGTGATGTCGCGATGATCGACACCAAACACGTCCAACAGGATGCCACGCACCCAGATGCCGGTGGTCTGCGACCAGGCCCGCACCCCTATGCGCTTGCCGCGCAGATCGGCGGGGCCGGTGATCGGGGAGGCCAGGGGGCAGACCAGGGCGCCGTGATGGAAGCCGCGCATCACCACGATCGGCAGTGCCTTGATTGGCTTGTTGAAGGCGTGCGCCTGCGCCAGCGTCGTCAGCGCGATTTCGCACAGGTCGAAGTCGAGCGTTCGCACCATGCGGCGGAATGCGCGCGTGATGTCCGGCACGGCCTCGAAGTCGAACCGAATGCGAGGGGAAGCCACTGAACCGTCCTTGACCGCTTTGACATGGGGGTAGTTGGCAATGACGGAGCGCAAGGTCAGCATGGTGTCGGTTCCTCCGGTGCTGATCCTACAGGCAGTGACGGCGGTTGACACGCCCCGGTTCGCCCGGCTTGTTCAATGCGAACGCGGATAAGGGGAATGATATGCAAATCGGCTTCAACCTGCCGGTCAGTGGTCCGATGGCATCGGCCGAAGTCATGGCTAACATCGCCCAATTGGGGGAAGCGCTGGGATTCGACTACCTGACGCTGACCGACCACGTCGCGTTGCCCGACACCAGCACCCCTGGGTATCCGTACTCCGCCACCGGCGAGTTCTACACGCCCGATCCCGGCCACCGGGTGGAGCAGTTGACGACCGCAGCCTGGGTCGCAGCGAAAACCAGCAAGATCCGCATCGTGCTGGCGGTGATGGTCGTTCCGCACCGGCCGGCCGTAGTGACCTCAAAGATGCTGGCGACGATCGATGTGCTGTCGGGCGGCCGGCTGGTGGTCGGCATCGGGGCCGGCTGGCTGAAGGTGGAACTGGATGCGGTCTCCACCACACCGTTTGCCGAACGGGGCGCGGTGACGGATGAGTACATGGATGCGATGCGCACGATCTGGACCCAGGACAAGCCGGTGTTTCACGGCAAATACGTGCATATCGACGGGCTGCTGACCGACCCCAAGCCAGTGCAGAAACCCCACCCGCCAATCTGGGTGGGCGGCGAAAGTGGGCCGTCGATGCGCCGGGCGGCGCGGATCGGTGATGCCTGGTACCCGATCGGCAGCAATAACGCGCATCTGTTGGATACCCTGCCGCGATTGACCGCCGGTATCGCCCGCATCCGCCAGATGACCGAGGCCGCCGGCCGCGATCCGGCAGCCATGGGCGTGGTATACCGGGTCAAACGGCACGGTCAGCCGGCGCCTGCTGCCACCGATGGGAATCGCAAGCTGTTCACCGGAACAGTGGCGAATACGATCGAGGACATCGCCGCGGTGCGGGAGATTGGCGTGACCGCCATCGACTTCGATTTCGAAGGGCGGAATGCCGACAAATCAGCGGCCGATATGAAAAAATTCCACCAAGAGGTCTTGTCTAGGATTTAAGGCACTACAACCTCTGGCGGCATGATTACGCCAGCCGCACAAACCGAACACGATCTTGGGTTTCAACTCCATTTGCAGGGCCGGGCGGCGGAGGCCGAACCGTTTTACCGCCGAGCCGTGGGGTTGGCGCCGGAGTTCAAGGAGGCCTGGATCAATCTGGGCCTCGCCATGCTGCTGCAGAAGCGAACGGATGAAGCGCTGATGTGCCAGCGGACGGCGTTGCGGCTGGATCCCAAAAACGCCGATGCGCAGAACAATCTGGGGATGGCGCACTACGGCCAGGGCCACATTGCGGAGGCGGAGAATTGTTTCCGGGCAGCGCTACAGCTGCGTCCTGATCATCCAAACGCCACGTTGAACCTCGGGACGATCCGCCAGGTCCTGAACCATGTCGAGGAGGCAGAGCCGCTGTTTCGCCGCGCCATGGCGCTCGGTGCCGATCCGGTTCGGGTGCGCAGCAATCTGGCGCTGGCGTGGATGGAACAAGGGCGTCCGGAGGCAGCGGCCGCTCTGCTGCATGAAGCTGTCGCCCAGCAGCCGGATGCGCCCGAGGCGCAGGCCAATCTCGCATTGGCGCTGCTGACCACGGGGCAGTTATCGGCGGGTTTTCAGCGCTACGAAAGCCGGTGGGCGGTCGAGGCAATGGGCGCCGCCCTGCCGATGCTGCCACAGCCGCGCTGGACCGGGCAGCCGTTGCATGGGGATACGGTGCTGCTCTGGGCCGAACAGGGCTTCGGCGACACGCTGCAATTCTGCCGCTACGCACCCATGGTGACCGCAGCGGGCGGTCGGGTGGTGCTGGTGGTGCCGAAAGCCCTTCGGCGGGTGATGGCGACGCTGGAGGGCATAGCAGAATTGCTGACCGAGGAGGACGACGTCCTGCCGCCGTTCGACTACCACTGTCCGCTGCTCAGCCTGCCATTTGCATTCGGCACGCAACTGCAAACAATCCCTGCGCCAGTGCCCTATCTGCGTGGCGACCCAGCGCCGTGGAATGGGTTGCTGGACGGGTTGACGGGGTTGAAGGTGGGGCTGATCTGGGCGGGCAAGTCCCGCATCGATCAGCCGCATGCGGTGGCGATCGACCAGCGGCGGTCGATGCGGCTGGCTGACATGGCGCCATTGCTGGACATACCAGGGTGCAGCTTCGTCTCGCTGCAACTCGGGCCACCGGCATCGCAGATGCAAATGCCGCCGGGGGGCGTGCTGCATGACGTATCGGACCAGCTCACCGATTGGGCGGATACGGCGGGGCTGATCATGGGGCTTGACCTGGTGATCGCGGTCGACACGGCTGTGGTGCATCTGGCGGGTGCGCTGGGCCGGCCGGTGTGGATGCTGAACCGTTTCGACTCGTGCTGGCGGTGGCTGCGCGATCGCGACGATACCCCGTGGTATCCGACGCTGCGGCAATTCCGCCAGGTCAGGCGCGGCGACTGGGCGGAGGTAATCGATCGGGTTAGGGCGGCGCTGGCGGTTCGGGCAACGGGTTCAGCGCGCGATAACGCTGACGGCTGTTGACCAGATGATGACGCGTCGCAGCCTGCGCCTCTTCGGCTGACCCGGCGTCAATGGCTGCGACAATGTCGCGATGCTGGTGCTGGAAGTCCGGCAGGTAGCCGCGCATGTTCAGCGCCCGGATCCGCACGCTGGACCGCGGAATGATGAACCGGCCGAGGAAATCGAGGAAGCGGCGGAATTGGGGATTGCCGGTCGCCTCGGTGATGACGGCATGAAACGCGAAATCCTCCGCGATGGCGGTTTTATCAAGATCGATGGCAGCGTCGATTGCGTCCAAGGCCTTGCGGATAGCGCGTTTCTGCGTCTTCGTCGCACGCTCCGCCGCCAGGCCGGCGGCTTCCATTTGACAGTGGTGCGCAGCTCCATGATGTGCAGCGCGTCTGCCACGGTGGCGTCCTGCCCCGGTTCGATGCGGAATAACGCCTGGGTCGGTTGCTCCGCGACGAACGAACCAATCCCCTGGCGGGTGGCGACCAAGGCCCTCGGCGCGCAGGGTGGCGACCGTCTCGCGGATGACGGTGCGGCTGACGCCCGTCCCCTCCATCATTTCTTTTGCGGTCAGCAGACGGGCGCCGGGCATCAGCCTGCCGGCCGCGATGCCGGCGGCAATGCGCTGGCTGATTTCGTCAACCAGGAATGGGTGCATCTGCACGGTTGATCGTGTCAGCGCCGGTCACCCAAGCGCATCATCAACGGGCGTTCGAAGAAATGCCAGGACAGTGCGGCAAACAGGATCGTCAGCAGAAGCACCGGTAGCAGTGCCCGCGATCCATCGACCCAGGTAACCCGCTTCAGCGCCAGGATGATCGGCAGGTGCCACAGATAGATACCATAGGAAATCGTGCCGAGGTAGCGCAGCGGGGCGGTGATCCGGACAACCCACTCGTATTGCAGCACGCAGGCGCTCAGCACGATCATGGCGCAGGCGATGGCCACCAGCGTCTTGAACGCAATTACCATCGCCGCCGCGTTCCAATACGTCGTGTTGCGCCAGTAAATGCGCAATGCCACCGCAACGACAAGCGCGGTGGCAGCCGGAATGTTCCACCAATGCGGCCGAACACGCCCCAGCAGCGCCTGGCCGGGCGAGGACAGGACGAAACGGGCAAGCAGGATGCCCGCGGCAAATTCATCCAGCATTCCAGGCAATTCGCTGGTGTAGACGAACACCGGGAATGTCGTGAACGGCCCAGTTTGATCCACCAGGAAAAACACCGCCGCCCGCCAGATCCAGGCGACCGCCACCGCGCCCAGGCCGATCGACAGCACGTTCCCGTTCCGCAGCCACGGCGCGGCGATCAGCATCAACAGATAAAACTGCATCTCCACCGACACCGACCAGTTCACCCCATTGATGCCGCCTTGATGCATCAGCAACCAACTGTGCACGAACAGCGCGTGGGACAGGATCTGCTTCCAGATATCCGGGACAAAGATCAAATCGGGCTCGATGAACACCAAGAAGACCAGGCAGGTCAGGTAATACAGCGGCGCAATGCGGGCGATCCGGGCTCGCGCGAAGGAGCGGGCAAATCCGGTGAAGCTGTCCCGTTGCAGACGGGCGAAGGCTGACAGGGCAATGACGAAGCCCGAGATGACGAAGAACAGGTCGACACCCATGCCGCCGATCCGAAACCATACCAACGGGCCGGAGACCGGGAAACTGGTCCAGTTGAAGTGGGCAATGACGTGGAACACGACGACCGAAAGCGCTGCGAACCCGCGCAGGACATCGATCAGCGGAAAACTCATTACCGGAAGATCCTGGGCCCCGCGGCGAACGGATCAGGATAACGGGCCCGCAGCGCCGGGTCGTGCCGATAGGCCAGGCGGTGTTGCCGCTCGATCCTGGCGCCGTTGGTGTATTGGCCGTACGCCCACCAGGACGGTGGCAGCCCGGCCACGGCATGCGACGCAAGACGGTCGCGATACCACTTCATCAGCTCAAACACCTCGATGCGCCCGCCGGAATAGCGCTCCAGCATGATTTCGCCGACATGGGTGACCTTGGTGAAGTGAAAGAACCGCAGGATCCGGTCGGCCGCTCTGATGGTTCCGTCCTGTTCGATGGTGATCGGCCGGCGGCTCAGGTTCCAGCTTGCAACGTTGTAGCCGGGGTCGCGCAGGATATGGACGCCGTCAAAGAACACCGGCACGTGGTCGCACCAGCGCTGGTCGGTAAACAGACCATTCGCCACGTCGTCAAAGCAGAACATGTGCAGGCGGTCACGCCACCAGCGGGCGAAGCGACGCCCCTCCGCAGTGCCCGCCACCGCGAGAAAACCAAGGTTGTAGATCCCATACTTCAACGACCCGATTTCATTGTCGATGATGGCGGACCGATCAGTGTCAGGCTCCAACTGGTGCGGCGTGAGGACGATGTTGTTTGTATCAAGAAGTGATAAGACCGGTGTCAGGTCATCCAGCAGGGCGATGTCGGGGTCAAGGTAAATGACCTTCGCGGCATCCGTGTCGAGCAGTTTGCACAGCATATGGCCTTTGACCGCGGTACACAGTTCGACGACGTCATGATCGAACGTCCAGCGGGTGAGATCGGGAATATTCAGATCGGCCAGCCTCACAATGTGGTCGAAACGTTCGCCCAGGGCGTCGAACACGAACCCCGGCGGTTCCCGGTCAGGCAGGCAAAGCCAGAGCGTCCAGTCGGGGTGAAAGCGTCGCAACGTCTCCCCCAGCACACGGGCCCGATCGAGGTAGGCGAACGAAGCACTGGTGAAGCAATGGACAGTGGTCATGAATAAACTGCCCCTACAGAATCGAACGGTTTGCCGGCCAATACCTCGCCCGCCAGCAGCTCGGCCGTATTGCCGCCAGGCTGCAGGGCACCGCGGACCCTGTTTGCACCTGCGACCAAACGCTCGATCTCACCCGTTTCGAACAGCCTGAGCAGCGCTGGTTCGTCGGCAACGGCGCAGCCCTGAGCAGGTGCGTTCATTTCGACCGCTGCCCAGATTGCCCCGCCATCTTGCCGCGCCACCACGAAGGCTCCGCCGGCCAGCGCCTCATGCACGGTGAAGCAAAATGTCTCTGGCCAAAGCGACCAGCAAACCACAACGTCGATGCGGCGCTGGACGATTGCCTCGATCATCGCATCACGCTGGTCCGGACCGACCCGGACCGGCACGTAAGTGCAGCCGGGCAGGCCGGCATTCCCGAGACCCAGGTGATGGAACTCGTAGCGGGAATCGCCTGCATGTGCCTCAACCAACTGCGCGAACACCGGCCAGCCCTTGTGCAGCGAAACGCCGCCCAAATGAGCAACCCGCAGCGGCGCGCCTTTTGTTCTGGTCACCGGGCTGGCATCCGCAAGCATCGTCAGGCGGGCGGGCGGGACAACGAGTGATCCGCCATGGGGTAGTCCGCCATGCGTCTGCCAGAACCTCAAAGCCACGGGGGATGGCGCGATAACAAGCGGATGCAGGGCCGCAAAGAAATCACGCATGCGCGGCCCATGGTCCAGCCGGTCAAGCCCGTAGACGCAGACCGTGCAGGCGGCGGAAGCGGCCGGCGGCGCTGCGCAGAACTTGATATCATTACGCAGCAGGTTGAAGCTGGGGCACACCGTGAAGAAGTCGTGCAACCATACCATGGTTTGCGTATCGCCGGGCGCCGGCAGTGTCGCCAGCAGTTCCGGCACATGGCCCAGCAGATGATGGAACACGAACGCTAGCCGCGATCCCGCCGACCGCGCCGCTTGCAGCGCCGCCGCAAGGTCGGCAAAGCTCACCACCCCCAGGTGTTTCCCATCAAGCCTCAGCCGCAGCCGGTAATTCGTTGCCGCCTGCCGTTCAGCGAGCAACGGCAACGGTGCCGCCGGTGACAGATGCAGGTAGTGCCATCCCGCGGCTGCGAAGGCGATCTGTTCATCGCCGATCACGTTCTGGATGCCGCCGAAATTAGTGGCGTAGTCATCATGACTGACGGCAACGACGACCCGGGCAAAATCCGCCTCCGCCCGCAACAGTGCAGCCAGCGCGGAACGCTGCAGCGGGGCCGAGTGATCCGCCGCATCCGCCCACTCGGCCACCCGTATCCTCGGCGGCTTGGCGGCGAGAAGCCAATCCTGCCAGGCGTTCACCCGACGGCGCGGCAGACGCCCCTCGGCCCGACCTGCCCAGACATAGTGCAGCACTGGGTTGATACCGGCTGCCGCGACATCGGGATTGGCGGAAAGGTAGTAGGCAACATCAAAATTCGGACCCGGAGCCCGGCCCTCGCGCCACCCGTGCAACAGAAAATGGTCCAACGGATCGGCATCGGCCGCCAGCACATCCGCATTGGCAGCGCAATAGAACGCCGCGTCGAAAAACCCCTGGACCGCCTGCCGATGGCTAGGATCGACCGCATCGTCACCACGCGGCTGGCGGGACACCTCCGGACCGGATCGGCGGACGCCTTTTCGAACCAGCGTTCGCGTTTTGCGCAACAAGCGGCGCAAACCGGGATGGCGGCCGAAAAACGCGCGCAGCGGCACGGTCAGGCGCCAGATCGTGCTGGCTTGCATGGTTGCCAGGTCGCGTGAAGCACTCTGGAGTTGATCGAGCCGTTCGGCGGCAAGCACCGTTGTGGCGCGCAACATGTCTTCAATCCGCTGGCGCTCCAGGCGTTCCGCTTCAAGCTGCGCAAGGACCTCTTCAAATTGCGCAAGAGCCTGTTCAAGTTGCGCAAGGACCTGCTGTTGCGCCAACTCCGCTTCAACCTGGGCCCGGCGCGCCACTTCAGCCTGGGCCCGTTGCTCCGCTTCAACCTGGGCCCGTCGCTCCTCGGCCAGTATCTCGCTTTGCCGCAACGCAGCCTGCACGGTCTCCAACCGCTGCCAGATCGTCGTCCGGGGTTCCTGACCTGCCGCCGCGGACAGAAATTCGGCATAGTTTTCGCCCGTCAGTGATCGCGCCGCCAGTGCAACGAGTTCCTCGGCACTCGCTGCTCCCTGCCACTCCTCCATCCCCCAGCGCGGCGTGCGCCAGAGTGCGTCCTTCAGCTCCCCGACATGCCGCACCCGCCGCAAAATGCAGCCCGCATCGGCAAGTTCAGGCGACAAGGACGGCGTGACATCCGGTGCGGCCAGCAGCCCGGCCTCGAACGCAAACGGAAAGATCGCCTGCCCGTCGCCATTGAAATTATGCTGGTTGAATGAAGGAAAAGCGAAATAATACACGTCGATGTTCCAAGACAGCAATAACTGTGCGGTCTCCAGCGTCCGGACATCTTCGTTGGCCTCGATCCATAGGGTGGTGTGTCCCTGCGACAGAAAACCGGCGTCCCCCAGCAGCGCCTCCAGTTCCATGCCCTCGATGTCGAGCTTGATCAGGCCAAAAGCACCGAATCTGGCGCGAAGATCGGCCAAGGTTGTCGCCGGCACCGCCCCATCGGCGCCATAATCGTCACTGATGTGAAACGACATCCCACCGAGGTTGCCCGGCTCCGCCCGTCCCGTTCCGGCAACCGCGGAAGGGCCGGCAACCATAGCCTCAACGATTGCTGACGGGCACGACGAGCAAGCCGTGACATTGGCACGCAGCAGCGAAGCAGCGGTCTTGTTTGCTTCAACGCAGCACAACAGGCCCAGCGGCCGCAACTGCGCCACCCCAAGCCCGAATGTGCCTACAAAGGCGCCGGCGTCCAAAAGCCGTGTGCCGTCCGGAATGACCGATGCCACGAAAACCGTTTCCAGCCATGCCCACTCTCCATAGCGGACCAGAAACCGCCCGATCATGTCGCTCTCGTCGTGCGGAACCAGCAGCCGGCCATAACGGGTAGCCAGCGCAGGCCGATCGACGCGGCCGTTCGTCATGGGTCCGTTCCCGCTCACTGGGCACCGGCTTGTAGCGGCCTGCGACAAGCGTGCCCCAACAACAACTCGGCCGTATTGCCGCGCGGGCGCAGGATCCCATAGCGGCGATCGCCGCCCGCAACGAGGGTGCGGATCTCGCCACTGCCAAACAGCGCAGACAATTCGGCTTCGTCCCGGACCGCACGGCCCTAAAGCGGCGCCGCCGCTGCCAGTGCCGGTGCAACATTGCCAGCCGAATCGCGCGCGATTACGAACGCGCCTCCGGCCAGCGCCTCATGCACCGTGAAGCAGAACGTCTCCGGCCATAACGACCAGCTAATCACCACGTCGATCTGATGACGGGCCACAGCCTCGACCATGGCATCGCGGTGCGAGGGCGTGACCCGAACTGGAATGTGCGTGTATTTCCGCGAACGAACGCCATCGGCACCGAGGTGATAAAACTGGTAGCGCCGGTCCTGGGCATGCCGCATCGCCAGCGCCTCGAAGACCTGCCAACCCTTGTGGCGGTTCGCGGATCCCAGATGGGCGATCCGCAACACGGCATCGTCGCGCCCGGCAATGCGACTGCCCGCGACGTCCATGATCAGGTCTGCCAGGTCCACCACGTAGGTCGCGCTGTACGACAGTGCACCTTGGCGCGACCACAGCTCCAGCGCGGTTGCCGATGGGGCCAGGACAACGGGATGAGTCGCTTCGAAAAACGCTTGCACACGGGGAAGATGGTCCCGACGGTCGGCGCCGAACACGCAGACCTGGCAGGCCGCGGATCCGGCCGGCGGCCCGCCACAAAACGTCAGGTCGCTGCGCATCAGGCTGAAGCTGGGGCACAACGTGAAAAAATCGTGCGCCCAGACAAACGGGCGAGACCCGGTTACGTAAGGCAGCGTCGCCAGGTATTCCGGCACATGGCCTTTCATGTGATGGACAATCACCTCCAGCCTGCCGCCTTCGGCGCGCAAGCTCCTCAAGGCCGCAACCAGGACCGGAAAAGTAACCACCCCTAGCAGTCTTTGATCCAGTCGCAGCCGCATGCGGTAGGTGTCCGCAGGCCCATGGACACCCAATACCGGCAGTGGCGCAGCAGGCGAAATATGCAGGTATCGCCAGTCCGCAGCCTCAAAACTACGTTGTTCGTCCCCAAGGACGTTCTGGATACCGCCGAAGACCAGTGTGTAGTCGTCATGGCTGATTGCCAGCACAACCCCCGCGCTGCTGGCGCACCCTGCCAGGTGCATCGTCAGATCCGCCTCCGACAGGGCCGGATACTGTCCGGATCGTTGTGCAAAATCTAACCCGGCCGAAGCGGCCATGGCATGCTGGTGATGTTCGAATTCACCAACCCTGTGAGGAGGGCGCACACCATGACCAAGCGGCAGGTTAAAGGCGAAGCCGGCGAGATTAAAGCGATCCTGTCGGGGGACGACGATTTCCTCCGCTTGGCGGTCAAAGCTGCGATCCAGGTAGCGCTGGAGGCGGAGATGACGGAGGCATTGTCGGCGGAGCGGAGCGAACGGGTGGACGGGCGTCTCGGTTACCGCAGTGGCTCGTATGCTCGCTCGCTGATCACCCGCGTCGGCAGCATTGAACTGCGTGTGCCGCGCGACCGCGCGGGCTTGTTCTCGACGGAGCTGTTCGAACGCTACCAGCGCTCGGAGCGGGCGTTGGTCAGTGCGCTGGCCGAGATGTATGTCCAGGGTGTCTCGACCCGCAAAGTCAAGACGGTCACGGAGACGCTGTGCGGGCACAGCTTCTCGGCCTCGTCGGTCAGCGAGATGAATAAGACACTGGACGCGGCGCTGACAGCGTTTGCGACGCGGCGGCTGGAGGAGCCGTATCCCTACCTGATCCTGGACGCCCGCTATGAACGTGCGCGCGAAGGCGGGGTGATCGCGAGCCAGGCGGCGCTGATTGCGATCGCGGTCGCTGCCGACGGTCACCGCCAGGTGCTGGCGGTGGACTTGGCCAATCGGGAGAGCGCGTCGAGCTGGCGGGAGTTCCTGCTCGGACTGAAGCAGCGCGGATTGCATGGCGTGGAATTCGTGGTCTCGGACGATCACCCTGGTCTGAAGCAGGCGATCCGCGAGGTGCTGGCCGAGGCGGCCTGGCAGCGCTGCTACGTGCACTTTCTGCGCAATGCCCTGGATCATTTGCCGCGGCGTGCCAACGACGACTGCCTGCAAGAGCTGCGCTGGATTTATGACCGGCGCGAGATCACCGAAGTGCGGCGCGACCTCGCTGCCTGGCTAAACAAGTGGAGCGGCAAATACGCCCGCCTGTGCACCTGGGTCGAAGAGAACATCGAGGAGACGCTGACCTATTACCGGCTGCCGTTGCCGCATCATAAGCACATGAAATCGACCAATATGCTGGAACGGCTGAACCAGGAGATCAAACGCCGCACGCATGTAGTGCGGATCTTCCCAAGCCCGGCGAGTTGCCTGCGGCTGGTCCGCGCGCTGGCGGTCGAAACGCACGAAGAATGGCTGGAAAGTCCGCGTTACCTGAACATGGAGGATCTGCGCGAGCACAAGAAACAGCAGATGCGAGCAGCGGCATGAGCCAGCGCCCCGCCTGCTCAAGGATGGCGGTGGGGGGAGCCGCCCTCAAGGACGCTGCGCGCCGCCAGCGCGGCAGCCTGACGGCCGTCCTTGACCGCGGCTCCCCCCACCGCCGTCAGACTATTGGGCCGGGACGAAGAAACGGCCCCGTACAGCCGAACAAAGAAACATCATCAGTTATCCTGCCACAACTTTTGCACAGCTTGACAGACACAACCCAGGGCCGCTGACCGATCCGCCGCCAGCCCCCAGTCTGCCGCCTGCTGCCGCAGCGGCACAGCCGCGGTCAGCGCGCGCCGCGCCAGCAGCAATGGGTCGGCCGATCCGTTCCATCCACGCGTGCGCATCCTGCGATACAAGCCCCGCAGCATCGCCCGCAGGTTCGGTTTGTCCACGGTAAACGCCCGCGCCGCGGCAATGACACGGCGAGCAGCCCGGGCACGCATGTGCTTGAAATAGTCCACCACGCTCCTGCGATAGAGCCAGCACTCTGAAGGTCCCGGCACGACTCTGGGTTGACGCCAATCCATACGCGGTCACCCCGCCACAACCCCAGGACGAAATGCTAGACCCTGGCGCAGCCTTTGTCACCGTGCGCGTTGATGAATTCGGTCAAGCACATAACCGCCGTAACCGTTTGTCTTGACCTTCCTGCCGGCGGCGGCCACGGTCTGCCATCACACCTGAAAGGACACCGTCATGGTCACCCATGAGGGCTTGCGCTTTGGCATCTTCCTCGCCCCATTTCACCGGGTCGGCGACAACCCGACCCTCGCGCTCGGTCGCGACCTCGAGCTGATCCAGTGGCTCGACCAGCTTGGCTACGATGAAGCATGGATTGGCGAGCACCACTCCGCCGGCTGGGAGATCATTGCGAGCCCGGAAATTTTCATCGGTGTCGCGGCCGAAAAGACACGCCACATCATGCTGGGCTCCGGCGTCACCAGCCTGCCATACCACCATCCATTGCTGGTGGCCCAGCGCTTCGTGCAGCTCGACCACATGACGCGCGGCCGGGCTATGCTCGGATGTGGCCCCGGCGCCCTGGTGTCGGATGCCTACATGATGGGGATCGATGCCGAGAAGCAGCGCACCATGATGGACCAGTCCCTCGGTGCGATCATGGCCCTGCTGGAATGCAAGGATCCGGTCACACTCAAGACCGACTGGTTTGAATTGCGCGATGCCCGCCTGCACCTGAAGCCATACACCAAGGGCGGCTTTCCGATTGCCGTCGCCAGTGCCACCACGCCATCGGGCGCGCTGACCGCCGGAAAGCATGGCGTCGGCATGCTGTCGCTTGGGGCTGGTCTGCCCGGCGGCTCCGCCAAACTCGCTGAATACTGGAAGATGTGTGAAGCCGAAGCCACAAAGTTCGGCAAGACCGTCCGCCGTGACGATTGGCGTCTTGTGGTCAACATGCACTGCGCCGAAACGGACGAACTGGCGATGGACCAGGTCCGCAAGGGTGAGCGCATCGAAACGCTGTCCTATTTCAGCGAAACCCTTGGCCGCCCGCCGATGCGCAGTGAGAACCCGCTGGCCGAAGGGCTGGCCGCGGGCTCCACGCTCGTTGGTTCGCCCGAAACCATCATCGCCGGCATCGAGCGTCTGTTGAGCTTCACCGGTGGCGGGGCAGGGGCCGTGCTGTTCCGCTCGCATGAATGGGCCAACCGCCAGCAGACCCTGGACAGCTATGAGCTGTTCGCCCGCTGGGTCATGCCCCGGTTCCAGGGCAGCCTCGACACCACGATCGGCTCCCGCGAATGGTGCAGCGAAAATCGCGAGGGGATTTTTGGCCCGGCGATGGGGGCTTTCCGCAAGGCTTTTACCGATGCGGGGCAGGAGGTGCCTGACCACATCCGGCTGCGGGTGCACACCGGCAAGGCGAACGTGTAGGACAGCACCACCCTGTCTGGATCAGGCAGGGTGATAAATCTGCTTGCTCCCGCAAGGAGAAGGGTCGCGCCAACGGTACTACGCCAACCTGCGGGCCCACGCCAATCTGGGGCTCACGCCAATCTGGGGCTCACGCCAATCTGGGGCTCACGCCAACCTGCAGGTCTACGTCAGCCTGTAGGCGTTTTCCGCAACACCGGAGCAGCGCGCCGACCAGCCAACAGCGGCGGCGGGACGGCGGCGGATTACCCGCCCCCGCTTGACCGCGGACCGCGACCGCGTTCTTGTCCCCTCACCTGAGGGGAGGCTCCCATGCCAAGCAAACAACCTGCCGCCATTGTTTTCGACACGTTCGGATCCGTCGTGGACTGGCGTTCCAGCCTGATCGCCGATCTGACCACCTACGGCGCTTCGAAGGGGGTTACGGCCGACTGGCCGGCGTTGGTCGATGCCTGGCGCGCAGCCTACCAGCCCTCGATGAACCGGGTCCGCAAGGGCGAGCAGCCGTGGACCAAGCTCGACGCCCTCCACCGCGCCTCGCTCGACGTGCTGATCAATCAGTTCGGAATCAAAGGGTTTTCCGAAGCTGATCTGGTGCACATCAATCTGGGCTGGCACCGGCTGCACCCGTGGCCTGACTCCGTTCCCGGCCTTACCCGCCTGAAGTCCCGCTTCATCATCGGCCCATTGTCGAATGGCAATGTCGGCCTGCTGCTGAACATGGCCAAGTTCGGCGGCCTGCCGTGGGATATGATCTTCGGCTCCGACCTGTTCGGCCACTTCAAGCCTGACCCGGAGACTTATCTTGGCGTGGCCAAAATGCTCGACCTGCGCCCCGACCAGGTGATGATGGCCGCTGCCCATAATGGCGACCTGGGGGCCGCCAGAGCACAGGGGCTGCTGACGGCTTTCTTCCCACGTCCAATGGAATATGGCCCGCACCAGAAGCGTGACTATCAGGCCGAACAGGACTGGGACATCGTTGCGACCGACATCCAGGACATGGCCAGCAAGCTGAATGTGTAAATCACGTAATTGCTTTTTGGCTTTCCCCTCCTACACTTCGTCGCTTAGCGGTAGCATATTGCTAGTCACGGTCCAGACCGCGTAAGGAGCACAGCATAATGGACGACATCGTTATCGTCTCGGCTGCCAGGACGCCCGTCGGCAGCTTTAACGGCGCCTTAAGCACCATCCACGCCCACAACCTCGGCGCGATCGCCTTGCAGGCCGCGGTGTCTCGTGCCGGCCTGACCCCCGACGATATCGATGAGTTGATCTACGGCCAGGTGCTGGCCGCGGGTGAGGGACAGAACCCAACCCGGCAGGCGGCCCGCATCGCCGGCATGCCGGATTCTGCAACGGCGTTCGGCATCAACCAGGTCTGCGGTTCAGGGCTGCGCGCGGTCGCACTCGCCGCTCAGCAGATCCGCACCGGCGAAAGCAACATCGTTGCCGCTGGCGGTATGGAAAGCATGAGCTTGTCCGCCCACGCCGCCCATCTGCGCAACGGCACCAAGATGGGCGGACTGGAATTTGTCGACACCATGTTGAAGGACGGTTTGTGGGACGCATTCCACGGCTACCACATGGGAAACACCGCGGAGAACGTTGCTAACAAGTATCAAATAACCCGGGAGCAGCAGGACGAATTCGCACTCGCCTCGCAGCAGAAAGCCTCCGCCGCACAGAAGTCCGGCCGGTTCAAGGATGAAATCGCACCGGTGGCCGTGAAGACCCGCAAAGGTGACATCCAGGTCGCCGACGATGAATACATCCGCCACGACTCGACCATCGAAGGCATGGCCCGTCTGCGCCCGGCTTTCACCAAGGATGGCACGGTGACCGCCGGCAACGCATCCGGCATCAACGATGGCGCGGCTGCCCTGGTGCTGATGACCGGCGCCGAGGCCAGCAAGCGCGGGCTGACACCATTGGCCCGGATCGCTGCCTTTGCTACCGCCGGTGTCGATCCCGCGGTTATGGGCACCGGCCCGATCCCGTCGTCGCGCAAGGTGCTGCAGCGCGCCGGTTGGAAGCCTGAAGATCTGGACCTGATCGAAGCCAATGAGGCATTCGCCGCCCAGGCCGTCGCGGTCAACAAGGACATTGGCTGGGATACCAGCAAGGTGAATGTCAACGGCGGGGCGATCGCCATCGGCCATCCGATCGGTGCGTCCGGTGCGCGCGTGCTGGTGACCTTGCTGCACGAGATGCAGAAGCGCGATGCCAGGAAGGGTCTGGCGACGCTGTGCATCGGTGGCGGCATGGGTGTCGCGATGGCGCTTGAACGCTAACGGCGCTGGAACGCTGAAACAGGTATCCTGAGGTTCCCGGCGCAGCGGTAACGGGAACCTCACGCCCACCTCAGCCAGACCCGTCGCAGAACCTTGCGGGCGCCGTTGCACGGCTGCGCCCTGGCCCTGTGCAGATGGTAGGGAAGTGCTAAGACTGCCGTTGGTCGGAACAAGAAAAGGGAGGTATCGATGGCACGCGTCGCACTTGTAACCGGTGGCACTCGAGGCATCGGTGCGGCTATAAGCTTGGCGTTGAAAGCCCAAGGCCGTAAAGTTGTTGCAAACTATGCTTCAAATGACGCCGCCGCCGAAGCCTTCTCCAGGGAAAACGACATTCCGGTGGCAAAATTCAACGTCAGCAGCTTCGAGGAATGCGAAGCCGGCATCGCCGAAGTCGTCTCCAAACACGGCCCGATCGACATCCTGGTCAATAACGCCGGCATCACCCGCGACGGCACGCTGCTGCGTATGCGCCGCGATATGTGGGACGCCGTGCTCGATACCAACCTCGGCTCCTGCTACAACCTGTGCAAGTTGACGTTCGAGGGTATGCGTGAGCGGAAATTCGGCCGCGTCGTCAATGTCGGCAGCGTCAACGGCCAGGCAGGACAATACGGCCAGGTCAACTACGCCGCAGCCAAGTCAGGCATCCACGGCTTTACCAAGGCACTGGCCCAGGAAGGCGCCAGGTTCGGCATCACCGTGAACGCCATTGCACCTGGTTATGTCGATACAGAAATGGTTCGGGCGGTGCCTGGCGAAGTCCTCCGCAAAATCGTCGCAAAAATCCCCATGGGCCGGCTCGGTCATGCCGAAGACATCGCTCGCGGCGTTGCCTTCCTGACAGCCGACGACGCCGATTTCGTTACCGGATCGACGCTATCCATCAACGGCGGAATGCACATGTACTAGCCGGCAAACTGCCGCACCAAGCCGTCTCGCTTGCCCTGGCGCGTGCAGCGCCGTCTCGCTTGCTCTGGCGCGTGCAGCGCCGTCTCGGTTGCTCTGGCGCGTGCAGCGCCGTCTCGGTTGCCCTGGCGCGTGCAGCGCCGTCTCGCTTGCCCTGGCGCGTGCAGCGCCGTCTCGCTTGCCCTGGCGCGTGCAGCGCCGTCTCGCTTGTCCTGGCGCGTGCAGCGCCGTCTCGCTTGCCAGGATGCGTTTAGCGGAGTCATGCTTTCGCAAACACCGGAGGGCTTGATCCATGAACGCACCACGAAATACCCAGTATCGTCACCTCGACGTCCAGAAAATCGGCGGCGCGCTCGGTGCCGAGATACGCGGCGTCGACCTGTCCCAGGATGTGTCCGAGGACGTGCTGGCGGAAATCCGCGCCGCACTGCTCGACAACCTGGTGATCGCCATTCGCGACCAGGACATCACCCCGGCCCAACAGCTCGCCTTCGCGCGGCGGTGGGGCGACATCCACCTGCATCCGTTCATGGAAGGCATGGCGGACTACCCGGAGATCCTGGCCATCATCAAGCGCCCGACCGACAAAAAGAACTTTGGCGGCTCCTGGCACACGGATCAGATGTTCTCCCCCAGCCCGGCTATGGGCACCATGCTGTATGCCAAGGAAGTTCCCTCAGCCGGCGGTGACACCATGTTCACCAACCAGTACCTGGTCTACGAGGGACTGTCCGATCGCATGAAGGAACTGGCCGGGCAACTGCGCACGGTTTGCGTAGGCGACAACTTCAAACAGTCCGGCGGCGTGTCCCGCGCGGCACGCTATGACCGGCAAATGAGTGAGATGAAGGTCAAGGATCCCGGCGATGTGCAGACGACCAGCGTCCATCCGCTGGTGCGCACCCATCCGGAAACCGGTCGCAAATCAATCTATATCGGCGGCCATGTGCAAAGCTTTGACGGCATGACCGACGAGGAAAGCCAGCCGCTGATCGACTTCTTCATGAAACAGTCGATCCGGCCGGAATACACCTGCCGCGTCCGCTGGCAGACCGGAACCCTGACTTTCTGGGACAACCGCTGCACCCAGCACTTCGCCGTCAATGATTACCCGGCCGAAACCCGTATCATGCACCGTATCACGGTCCGCGGGGACCAGCCGTTCTAGTCACCCGCACAAAAGGCCGCCGGCCCCTTTTCACCAGCATACCGGGGTTCCAAGGGCGGTCCGCCCCTGGTGGGGTCCGGGGCAACGCCCCGGTCTTCGTGTGGTCGGGGCAACGCCCCGGTCTTGGTGGAGCCGGGACAACGCCCCGGTCTTGGTGGAGCCGGGGCAACGCCCCGGTCTTCGCCATTCCTCAAGCCGCCGTCCCAAGATAGGCCCGCACCACGTCGGGATTTTGGCGGACTTCGTTGGGATTCCCATCAGCGATCTTGCGGCCGAAGTTGATCACCACGACCTTGTCGGACACCGACATTACCAGGCTCATGTGATGCTCGACCAGCAACACGGTCACGCCCTGAAGGTCGCGCACACGCCGTATCTGACCTTCAAGCGTGTGGACCTCCTCGTGATTCAGCCCGGCGGCCGGTTCATCCAGCAGCAGAAGCTTCGGTTCCGCTGCCAACGCACGCGCCAGTTCAACGCGCTTGCGGATCGGGAACGGCAGGCCGTGAACGGCCCGGTCCGTAAATGCACCCAGATTCATGAACTCGATCAGTTCCAGCGCCTTCTCGCGCACCGCTCTCTCTTCCCGCCCCACCACCGGCAGGCGCAGGGCGTTTTCAACGAAGCCGGCGCTGGTGCGGCTGTGGCGACCGACCATCACATTTTCCAGCACCGTCAGGCGGTCGAACAACGCGACGTTCTGGAAGGTGCGGCCGATCCCGATCATGGGAATCCGGTGGCGTGGAACAGCCAGGACCGACTTGCCCTCGAATATGATTTCCCCGGCGCTGGGCTGGTATAAACGGCTGAGGCAGTTGAACAGGGTCGTCTTGCCCGCGCCATTCGGGCCAATCAGCCCTGCGATCTGACCCGGCATGACATCGAAGCTGACCTGATCGAGCGCGATCACGCCGCCGAAGCGCAGCGTGACTCCGCGAACGGATAGTAGTGGTGCCGATTGATCAGACATGGTTCCGACGTTTCCTTACTTGTAGCGGGCGCGTTTTTCCCAGCGGCACACTGCGCACGCTAACCGACGGAGGCAAGAGCCTTTTCAGGCTGTACATCGCTGCGGATGTGGGCTAACATCATCGCATGGAAACGTTCAAATTCGACCACCTGCACCTGCGCAGTCGCGACCCCGACGCAACCGCTCGGTTTTTTGAAACCATGTTCGCCGCCGAGGTGACACGCAGCGTGTATCCGGCCGGCACCCTGTATCCCGGGCAGATGCGGATCATGATGAAGGTCGGCGGCCAGAAGATCCTGATCGCACCGACGCACCCGCATGATCCGATGGCTCCGACCCCGCCATTTCCATATTACGGGTTGGAACACTTTGGCTTCACTGTGCCGGATCTGGACGCCTCGATCGCCGAGTTGCGGGCGAAAGGTGCGGATGTGGCGGTCGGGCCGTTGACGCGGGATGCCGGCACCTACCTTGCGTTCATCCGAAGCCCGGATGGCATCATGGTGGAACTGGTGCAGCAACAGCCCCGATAGCGATTGACCAAAGAGCCAGCGCACCCGCCATGCGGCCGCACCCGATCCCGGTCGTGAACCGGCTGGGGCCGCAGCACCCATGTGGCCCGGCACCCGTGGCGCGTGCTAGCACCCTGGCATGAGCGTTATGCCAATGCCCCTTAGCCTCGTCATTTTCGACTGCGACGGCGTCCTGATCGACAGCGAGGCGTTGTGCGACCGCGTGGTCTCGGCTGACCTGGTGCGCCAGGGCTGGCCGCTAACCCCTGCGGACTGTCATCGGTTGTTCCTTGGCCTGACCTTTCCCGACATACAACGCGCCGTTGAGGCACATCTGCATCGTCCCCTTGGGTCCGAGTGGGTCGCGCGGATCGCCGATCGCGTAACAGAGGTCATGGCAGCCGAGGCTGAACCGATCCCGGGCGCGCGTGAGGCGCTGGAAGCCACCGTGGCCCTTGGCCTGTCATTCCGGATCGCGTCGAACTCGTCACGGCCGGAGATGGCGGCAAAATTCGCCCGCGCCGGGCTGTCCAGCTTGGTTGAGGGCCGGGTCCACAGTGCCTATGACCTGATCGCACGCGGCAAACGCGGCAAGCCGGACCCCGACCTGCTCCTGGAAGCGGCAGCCGCGGAGGCCATCCCGCCACAGGCCTGCGTAGTCATCGAAGACTCCCCGGCCGGTGTGCAGGCAGCGATTGCGGCAGAAATGACGTGCCTCGCTTTCAGTCCCGACAATGGCGGTGCCGATCTGCGTGCGGCAGGCGCGACGACCTTTACCTCGATGTTCGCACTGCCGGACCTGTTGCGCGGCCTGAGGGGTGGCCGGTCATGACGATCAACCTGCTGCTCGATTTCTACCCATGGACTAAGGCATTCCACGTGATCTCGATGATCGCCTGGATGGCGGCAACCTTCTACATGCCGCGCCTGTTCGTCTATCACTGTGACCTGCAATCCGGCAGTGCCGAAAGCGAGCGGTTCAAGGTCATGGAATACCGCCTGTTCAAGCAAATCATGAACCCGGCGATGATCGCGACCTGGGTGTTCGGGGTGTCATTGATCCTGACGCCGGGCGTGATCGACTGGTCAGCCGGGTGGTGGCACGTCAAACTGCTCTGCGTGATCCTGATGTCCGGCTTCCACGGCGCAATGTCGCGCTGGAGAAAGGACTTCCTCAGTGACGCCAATCGGCGCAGCCATAAATTCTACCGAATTGCCAACGAGATACCCACCGTACTGATGGTGATCATCGTTATCATGGTCATTGTCCGCCCGTTCTGAGCCGCATCCCATGGCCATGGGCAACCGCCCACGGCCATGGCGCGCAACCGACGCTGCTCAGGCGTGCAGACGCGCAATATCCAGCAGGACATTGGCCTCAAGCGCCTTCTCGTCGAGCCGGATCTTCACCAGGTCGCCGATGCTGACGATCCCCATCAACTGACCATCGTCAACCACAGGCAAATGCCGGATCTTGGCCATAGTCATCGCCGCCATCGCGGTCTCGATGCGGTCCTGCAGCCCACATGTCACCACCGGCGCGCTCATGAGCTTTTCAACCGTGAACGTCAGGGCCTCCGGCCCATGTTCGGCCACGGCGTTGACGAAGTCGCGTTCCGAGAAGATGCCCGCGGTCCGCATCCACTGGTCTTCCACGACCAGGGCGCCGATGCGCTCATCGGCAAGTTTGCGCACGGCCGTCTGCACGGTGTCCGTTGTGCGAACCTTAACCACATGATGACCTTTGCCGTGCAGAACGTCGGAGATGGACATCGGAACCGCTCCTTTTCTGAAACAAACTGGTCTCATCAACATGGGCACGACGGCGCCGAGCCCCAAGCGGATGAAGGAATGTTCAGGCAGCGGACAGACGGCGACAGGCTCAGCCGGGAACAATGATGATCCGGCGATTTTGCTTGCCCTTGTTCTCGATCTTCTGGACGCGAATCGGTCCAATCTCACCGGTCCGCGAAACATGGGTGCCGCCGCAGGGCTGCAGATCGACCAGGGCCTCATCGCCGCCGATCCGCATCAGGCGCAACCGCCCGGTGCCGCGCGGTGGCTGGACTGACAAGGTGCGCACCAGGGTCGGGTCCGTGTCGAGGACGGATTCATCGACCCATTCGATCCGCACCAGATGGTCGGCGGCGATCAGCGCATTCAAGCCGGCCTCGATCTCCTCCTTCGGCGGCGGGTTGGGCAGATCGAAATCCAGCCGGGACTTATCGGCGCCAACGGAACCGCCCGTGACCGCCGCCCCTTTGATCAGGCTGCAAAGCAGGTGCATCGCGGTATGCATCCGCATATGGGCATGCCGGCGCTGCCAGTCGATCGTCGCTTCAACCACGGTGCCGACACCCGGCAGCATGGCATCGGGAGTGGGCATGTGCAGAATCGCCTCGCCTTCGCCTTTGACGGCCTCGGTGATCGGAATTTCGCCGTCGTTCCAGCGCAGCGTGCCGCTGTCACCCGGCTGGCCGCCGCCACGGGCGTAGAATACCGTGCGGTCGAGCACGATCCCCCCAGGCCCGCTGGCAACCACGGTGGCCGTGGTGCTCGTCAGGGTCGGATCGTCAAGAAACAGCCGTTCGGTCATGAGGTCATCCATTTCTGTCGCAACCAGGTGCGCTTGCTCGCCAGCCAGAACAGGCCGATCGCGGTGACGGAATTGCTGAAGCAACCGGCAAAGGCCGCCTGAATGGCGTCCTCGGCATTCCACACGCGGACGCGTATATCCTCGTTTTCGGCCGCTTCGCCAGCATGCCCGGCAATGCCTTCGCCATCCGCCGGTGGTGCGATTACCCGCCCGGCATAAAGATGACAGTATTCGTCCGCGCCGCCTGGCGTCAGCAGGAAGGCGCCGATCGGTTCGGTGCGGTCGGCATCGAGGTTCATCTCCTCGCGCATTTCGCGGCGAATCGTATCGGCAGGGTCCTCGTCGTCCTCGCACAGACCAGCCGGAAGTTCGACCAGCATGGGTTCGAGCCCCGCGGCCAGGGCGGGGAAACGGAACTGCTCGATCAGCACGACGGCGTCGGCAATCGGATCGTAGGGCAGCAGCGCAGCCGCATGGCCTCGCCGCCAGACCTCCCAGGTGCGGGTGCCCGACATCGCGCCGTCGAAGCGGCGATGGCGAAATGCGATCACATCCAGCGGGAAGCGGCCGGCCCAAACGCGTTTTTCAGACTCGATGACGACGTCCGGGTGGTGCGGGATCGGCAGGGGTTTACGCGTGGGCATGCAATATTCTACCGCCGCGTCAGCGCTGGCGAAAGACGCTGACGCTTTCCAGCCGTGCCGACCAGAGAAACTGGTCGATCGCGGTGGCAGCGGCGAGTTGGTAGCCGGCGGTGAGCAGCATCCGGCCATCGCGGGCCAAAGTCGCCGGGTTGCAACTGACATAGATCACCGTCGGCACGCCGGCAGCGGCAATCTGGGCAATCTGGGCAGCGGCGCCATTATGCGGCGGATCCAGAACCACGGCCGCAAATGACGACAATTCCTTGGCCGAGATGGGCTGGCGGGCTAGGTCGCGCTGGAAGGGCTCGATCCGTCCGGCGAGGCCGCCCTGATTGATGGCCTGTCTCAGTGCAGCGAGCGTGGTGGCATCGCCCTCGAACGTAACGACACGCAGCCGGCCTGCCAAGGCAAAGGTCAATGTGCCGCATCCCGCATATAATTCGGCGATGCGGGTCTTGCTGGTGGTCTTGGTGGGCAGTCCCTGCAACACGGCTGCGATGATGGCCTGCTCGCCCTCGGCGGTGGCCTGCAGGAAGACGCCCGGCGGCGGACGGATCGTGGTGCCGGACAAGGTGGTTGTCGGCGGGCGGAGCAGCGCGACCGTCTCAGGCGTGTCGCTGCCGCGCGCGTGGGAGATCCGGGGCAGGCCGTGAGCGTTGGCAAACGCGGTTAGGGCGCTGCGGTCCTCGACCGCCAGCGCCGCATCGGTGCGCAGCAGCATGTCAGGGCCGGAATCGAGCAGGTTGATGATGACGGAGCCTTCGCGCTGAACGGCGCGTTGCGATTGCAGCAGGGCACGAAGCGGCGTCATCAGGGCCATCAGCGCGGGATGAAGCACCAGGCAATCCGTCAGATCAACGACGTCGGACGAACGCTGCTCATGCAGGCCCAGGATAATGCGGCCGCCGGCGCGGCGGATGGCGAAGTCGATGCGGCGGCGCTCACCCGGCAGACCCGGAACCAAGGGCAGCGGGTCGGGAGGGGTAAATCCGGCCTGGCGCAAGGCATGGGCGAGCAGGCCGGATTTCCACGCCCGATACTCGGTGTCGCGCCAATGCTGCAGAACACAGCCACCGCAGCGGCCGAAGTGACGACAGGGCGGATCGACGCGGGCCTCGGCCGGGTTCTCGATAATGCCGGCAATGGCATGCCAGCCGTCGCCGCGGGGCTGGGTGGGGTGGGCGCTGACGACCTCGCCCGGAAGGGTGAACGGGACATACAGCGGCGTGCCGCCCGGCAGGTGCGCGACGCCGTCGCCCTCGACGCCGATGCGTTCGATTGGCAGCCGGGCAGGTTCCGGCATCTGTCGCCTGGTGGGTTTCTGTACGCGCATGCGGCTGTCCTAGGGCACTTTCGACGATCGGGCGTGACGGGGTGGTGTCGCGTTACTATATACCGGGGCACCGTCACGAAAGCTGTTGAATGACCGATCCTGCTGCCGAAATTGCCCGCCGCCGCACCTTTGCGATCATTTCCCATCCAGACGCCGGAAAAACCACCCTAACGGAGCATCTGCTGCGAGCGGGCGGCGCTATCCAGCTGGCGGGCAACGTGCGCGCAAAGGGGGAGCGGCGACGGACACGGTCCGATTGGATGGGTATCGAACGCGACCGCGGCATCTCCGTCGTCACCTCGGTGATGACGTTTGAGTATAAGGGATGCGTATTCAATCTGCTGGATACCCCGGGTCACGAAGACTTTTCCGAGGATACCTATCGCACTTTGACGGCAGTTGACTCCGCCGTAATGGTGATCGATGCGGCCAAGGGGATCGAAGCGCGGACCCGCAAGCTGTTCGAGATCTGCCGGCTGCGCGACATCCCGATCATCACATTCATCAATAAGATGGATCGCGAAGCTCGGGATCCGATTGAACTACTGGACGAGGTCGCCTCCACTCTGGCGCTGGACACCTGCCCGGTAACCTGGCCGATCGGGCGCGCGGCGGAGTTCGCCGGCACCTACGACCTGCGCTCGCGGGAAATGCATCTGATGACCGAACTGGCGCAATCCGATCCGCGGATGCAGGCGGTCGCCGATGAGGTTGACCTTGTGCGTTCCGCATTGCCCGAATTCGATCTGGAAAGTTTCAATCACGGCCACCTGACCCCAGTGTACTTCGGCAGCGCCATCAAGGATATCGGGGTGGCTGATCTGCTCGACGGGCTGGCGTCCTACGGGCCGCAGCCGCGAGCACAGCCGGCGGACAAGCGCGTGATCGAAGCTACCGAACCGGGGCTGACTGCGCTTGTGTTCAAGATTCAGGCGAACATGGACCCGCAACATCGCGATCGCATTGCTTTTGCCCGGGTGTGTTCGGGGCGCATGGTGCGCGGCATGCGGCTCAAGCAGGTGCGCACCGGCAAGTCGATCCCGCTGCACGCGCCGCAATTCTTCTTCGCCCGTGATCGTGAGATCGCCGACGAGGCATTTGCCGGTGATGTTGTCGGAATCCCCAACCACGGCACGCTGCGGATCGGCGACACGCTGACTGAAGGTGAAGACGTTCAGTTCACCGGCGTGCCGTATTTTGCGCCGGAAATTCTCCGCCGGGTCCGGCTGGACGACGCGATGAAGGCGAAGAAGCTGCGCCAGGCGCTGGTGGAACTGGCCGAGGAAGGCGTGGTGCAGCTGTTTCGTCCGCAGGACGGATCGGCACCCCTGGTCGGCGTTGTCGGCACCTTGCAGCTTGACGTCCTCCAGTCCCGACTGGGCGCCGAATACGGCGTCAAGATCGGCTTCGAAACGTCCGCCTATGCGCTGGCGCGCTGGGTGTCCTCACCCGATAAGGCAGCCTTGGCTCGGTTTATCGCGGGAAATCGCAGCGCAATGGCAGATGATGTCGATGGCGACCCGGTCTTTCTCGCGTCCTCGACATTCATGATGCGGCGCGCGGAGGAACTGGCACCGGAACTGACATTCCGTGATATCAAGGACATCAAGGCGGATAAGCTGGCGGCTTAGACCGCCGCCAGCCGATACCCGCTAGATTCGCCCCATGACCAGTAGGACGATGACGATCAACAACACCAGCCCTAACCCGCCGCTGGGGTAGTAGCCCCAGCCGCCGCTGTATGGCCAGGTCGGCAATGCGCCAAGCAGAAGGACGATCAGAATGATCAGAAGGATGGTCGACATGACGAGCCCCTTCTACTTCTTCGTCGTTTCCCGGGCGGCGTCTTTCAAACCGCCTGCTGCATTCTGAACCTTGCCGGCGGCTTTTTCAGCCGCACCTTCAGTCTGGATCTTGGCATCGCCGGTCACCTTGCCGACGGCTTCCTTGACGGCGCCCTTGGCTTGGTGGACAGCGCCTTCAACGCGATCTTTATCCATGAAATCTGCCCTTTTCTTATGTTAGTAGCGCTTATTCCTGTCGTCGGCGTGTTCGATTCCATGCCCGGGGGCGCTCAGATCAACGCCTACGCCGCGGGCGGCGTAGCAAACACTCACTATAGGCGCGGCGGCCGCCAGTAATACCGGGCTTGGCCACATGCGCGCCCTTGTTTGCATGAGATGTCCCTGTAATCGATTTCACGCGAGAGGGAACGTTGCTATGGCGGACCCGATTTACAAGCAGCGCGTGATGCGGATCATGGTCTGTTGATTTCACGCTATCTTGAGCATACGTAATGTCGGTGCCGTTCCGACCCCTTGGCATTTCCCCTGGCATGCTGTTGAATCGCTCCGTTTAGGGGAGCATGAATTATGGCGGGGCTTTATTACGAGCAGTTTTCGGTGGGGCAGGAATTCGACCATCCGTGGACGCGTACCGTTAGTGAAATGGACAACACATTGTTCAGCGCACTGACGATGAACGTGCAGCCGCTGCACATCGACGCCCATTTCTCTGCGGGCACCGAATTCGGGCAGCGGATCGTGAATTCCATGTTTACCGCCGGGCTCATGGTCGGGATGACGGTGAACGACACGACGATCGGCACCACGATCGGAAACCTGGGCTTCTCGGAGATGAAATTCCCCAAACCGGTGTTCCACGGCGACACGTTGCGTGCGCGCTCAAAGGTGCTGGCGATGCGGGAGAGCCGGTCACGGCCGGAAGTGGGTATCGTGGAGTTCGAACACAGTTGCTGGAACCAACGCAATGAGATGGTGGCGATCTGCCGGCGCCAGGCGATGATGCGGAAATCCCCGGCGTGAAGGATCCGACCACGCCGGATCAGCAAACCAAACCGTCGGTCAAGCAGGATCGCGCCGCGAGGGAAGCTGCGGCGCTGCGGGCAAACCTGCTGAAGCGGAAGGACCAGGCGCGCCGGCGCGAAGCGGTTCGAACCGGGGCAGGGGACGAGGTAAAACGGTAGCCCTTGCATCCCGCCTCGGCCAGTGTTTCGTAACCGTTAAGTAATGGAATATCGACGTCCGGGACGGATGGTTCAGTGGCGCTGAACAGCCGTCCGGATCCACTGCAGCAGCGGACGCCACAGGCTGGATTCAGCCCGAGCGCCGGCGGCCATGCCGATATGACCGGCGGCAGGCGTGTGAAGGATCGCACCCTCGATCAGCCGCGCCAGTGGTCGCGCCGATTCGGGCGGCACGATGCGGTCACGGCCGGGGGCAGCCACGAAGGTCGGCACCGTGATAGCGGAGGGATTTACCGGCAGCCCGGCAATACGCCATTCGCCACGGGCCGGTGCGTTGTCGCCATACCATTCGCCCAGGCACGACCGGGCCACCTCTGCGGCCAGGGGCACCCCGTCGTTCAGCCAGTCCTCCAATGCGACAAACAGGCGGGCGCGTTCACTGTCGGCCGGCAAGCAAGCGAAGGCCCGATACTTGTCGGCAACACCCCAGGGGTCCAGCAGCGCGAACAGCGATTGCAGCAGGTCGACCGGCAAGGCGTGGCTGAACGCCAGGGCCGGTTCCAGTAAGGGCAATGTCTCGGCGGCTTGCAGCGCGCGCTCAGCGTCCGGTGCATGAAAATCCCACGGCGCGGCAAGCAATGCCAGCCCGCTGATCAGGTCTGGTCGCCGCTGGGCCGCCGCGACCGCCAGGGTGCCGCCCATACAGTAGCCGGCCAGGATGGGCCGGCTGCTGCCAAGCCGGGCCGCAGCGGTCATGGCCCGTTCCATGCGACCGGCGACGTAGTCGGTGAGGCTGAAGCGGCGTTCAGCGTCTTCCGGCCAGCCCCAGTCGAGCAGCAGCGGCCTGATCCCTTGGCCAACGAGCCAGCGCAGCATCGAATGCCCCTCGGCAAGGTCAAGCACATACGCGCGGTTGATCAGGCTTGGGACGAACAGCACCGGACGCCCCGATGGCGGACCATAATCCAGCAGCTTCGTACTGCCTTCTGACCAAATCGCGGGCGGATCGACCAGGGCGCGGTGCCAGGGGTGGCGCCGATAGGCGGCGATGCCTTCGATCAGGGCCGCATCCTGGCGCAGCGTCTCGGCCACCACGGCCGGGGAAAAGTCATTTTCGAGGTTTCCGTGCTGAACGGCGCTTTGGATCGACTGCAGGATCACTGCCACGCTCGTGCTCGGCCAGTCGACGTTCCAGAGCGGCGACGTGGCGCGCGAGACGTTCGATCTCAGCATCGCGAGCGTCAGGTGCAGCAGCAGCGGGCGGGGGCCGCGGCGCATCAGCGGTCCCGGCTTGTCCGCGCGCTCGTTCATACCGATCGGATGTCGCGGCGCGTGACATGCCGCGCAGCACGCTCGACATGGTTCCGGCCCAAAGTGCCATCATCGGCCGCCACGATTCGCGCATCTCCGGGTCCACTGCCATCGCGCTCAGTTCGCTCTGCCACAGCGTGATCCAGTCCTGCGCGAGCTTGTGCGGGTCCGGCAATCCGGCACCGTTGCGAAACCCTGACGCAGCGTCGCCGCCCCCGGGCTTGTCCCGCCCGGGCGTGTCCTGTGTGCTCGAACCGGGTTCGGCGCTGTCGAGACCAGCGTTTACCACCATGCCGCATTCATCCTCCTCGCGGACCGGACCATAGGCACGGGCGGGCAGCGGGGAAATGTCAAACCCGGCGCCCATGGCAAAGCACGCCTAATTCACTCTATCGCATGTGCGAAGAACGCGGTAGTGAAGCAACACAGATACGAGGTATGCATGGCTGTGCCCGCCGAGACCCTGTCGGAAATGAAAGCCGGCGATAAGCCTCCGGTCGTCGTCAAGAAGTATGCGAACCGGCGGCTCTACAACACCGAGAGCTCCAGCTACATCACGCTGGATAACCTGGCTGAAATGGTCCGGCTGGGCCGGGACTTCGTGGTCTACGACGCCAAGAGCGGCGACGACATCACCCGCAGCGTGCTGACCCAGATCATCGTCGAGGAGGAAGGCAAGGGGCAAAATCTGCTGCCGACCAACTTCCTGCGCCAGTTGATAGGGCTGTATGGCGGGTCGATGCAGGGACTGGTGCCAAAATACCTCGAACACGCCATGACATCGTTCGCTCAGCAACAGGAGCAAGTGCGGACGGCGATGCAGAAGACAATGGGGACACTGTTCCCGTTTGGAAATATCGAGGAAGTCGGCCGCCAGAACATGGCGATGATGGAGCGCGCGTTCAGCATGTTCACGCCCTTCTATCGCGGGGCGGAGCCGACCAATCCATCCGATGTGCATGGATCGGAGATCGAGGCGCTGCGCGCGGAGATCGACCGGCTGCGCAAGGAGCTGGAGCTCGCCAGGAAGAAGTAGGCCCAATCTGGCCGGCCATCACGCCGCCGGCTAACTGGACAGCACGCGCCCAGACCCTCGGCGGTTCGCTGGATATCCTGAGTATCGGTGTTCCCCGGCGGCGGCAGGCTCTATCGCAGGACATCCTTCGCGGCGGCGATGAAAGCGCGGATCAGCGCTGGGTCCTTGACCCCCTTCCGGCTTTCGACGCCAGACGACACATCAACTGCCTCGGCGCCGGTCTCACGGATAGCAGTCGCGACATTGCCGGGCGTCAGTCCGCCGGCCAGCATCCAAGGGGCGGAAGCCGTCCATCCGCGAAGCAGGCTCCAGTCGAATGTTGTGGCATTGCCACCTGGGCGATCGGCACCCGATGGCGGCTTGGCCTCCAGGACCAGCCGCTCGGCCCCTGGCGCGTCGGTTGGCAGGTCGGCAATACTACTGACGCCCACAGCGCGCCAGATCGGCAGGCCGAAACGCTGCCTGATTGCCGGAAGCCGGTTGACCGCGCCGTAGATTTGCAGCACGTCAAGCCTGACACGGCTCAGCACATCCGCGATCACATCCTCATTCGGCTCGACAAACAGGCCAACGAGGGGGACATCGCCAGCGAGTCGGGCGCAGAGAGCGGCGGCGGCTTCGGTTGTGACAAACCGGGGGGAGGGGGGAAAGAACACCAACCCGACCCAGTCCGCCCCCGACTGCACGGCGGTGTCAAGCGCGGCCGCATCGTTGATGCCGCAGATCTTCACCCGTGTCATGCAATGCCGGCCGCGATGTCCGCGGCGGCCTGGGCTGGGTCTGCGGCGGCGGTGATGGGGCGGCCGACGACAATCCAGTCGGCACCTGCCTGGACAGCTTGCGCCGGTGTCATCGTGCGCGCCTGGTCGCCCGTCGCGGCGCCGGCAGGACGGATCCCCGGCACCACCAGGCGGACCGCCGGTCCCAATGCCTCGCGCAGTGCCGCGACCTCCAACGGGCTGCATACCAGACCGTCCGCACCGGCCTGAACCGCAAGGCGGGCAAGGCGCACCACCTGGTCGGCGGCGGTGGCTTGAACGCCAGTGGCTTGCAGGTCGGCCTGCGTGAGGCTGGTTAGCACCGTAACGGCCAGGATCATCGGGCGGTCAGCCCCCGCAACAGCGGCGGCCTGATGTGCCGCCTGGATCATCGTCGCCCCGCCGGTGGCATGAACCGTCAGCATCCGGGCGCGCATCGGCAGCACGGCACGCACGGCGCCCGCCACCGTGTTGGGGATATCGTGCAACTTGAGGTCCAGGAAGATGGGCGCACCGTCGATCGCGCGAACACCATCGGCGCCATTCGCCACAAAAAATTCCAGGCCCAGCTTCAGCAGTCCCGCATATGGCGCGACGGCGGCCGACCAGGCACGCGCGCTGGACATCTCCGTCGTGTCCAACGCGACGATAAGCCGCCGATCCGGCTGCATCAGGCGTTCGGCGGCAGCGTGATGGGGCGGACGCTTAGGGCTTCGATCTGGGCTTCCAGCATCCTGACCTTGCGTTCGGCACGCCGGGCGCGGCCACGCTGCGCCAACTCCGACATCCACACCACAATGGCACCAAGCAGGAACGCGATCGCCATGGCGACCAGAATCGCCAGGGACAGATGAACGTCGATGCCGTAATCGGTCGGCCACAGTCCCAGCCGGACAACCTCGGTGTTCGAAAGTGCGAACAACACCAGCGGGAAGCACAGGACGAAAGCAACGATCAGGAACAGAATCAACAGGAGACCTCTCAGGCCGATTTGCGTTCCCGGGCGCGCGGGATCTTTCCCGCATTCACGCGTAGTCGCAGTTCCTTCCCGGCCTTGAAGAACGGAACGGACTTCTCGTCGACCGAAACGGAGGCGCCGGTGCGCGGGTTGCGTCCAGTGCGGGCATCACGATGCTTGACGGTGAATGCGCCAAAGCCGCGCAGTTCCACCCGCTCACCACGGGCCAGCGCGAAGGTGATTTCTTCGAAGATTGTAGCAACGATGGTTTCCACATCTTGCCCACGCAAATGCGGATTGGCAGTTGCCAATTCCGCAATCAATTCGGATTTGGTCAAGATATCCCCCGGGGATCAATTGCTGGAACGTTGCCAGACGGCCCAGGCTCCGTCAAGACTAAGGCTTTGTGAAATCAGCGTTTTCCAAACATCTTGCAACATCCAGCCGAGTTGACTGGAAAACGCCCGGCTGGCGATGCCCGACTGCACAATGTCCTGCACCGGCGTGCCGGCCGGGATGCCTTTTTCCGACGTCAGCCACGCCTTCGCCTCGCGCTCACCGCCGATCGCATCCACCAGACCGAGCTTGAGGGCTTGGCGACCGGTGTAGGCGCGGCCGTCTGCAAGCGAACGGACCTTCGCCGGGTCCATGTGACGACCCTCGGCCACCATTCCGACGAACTGGTCATACATGTCGTTGACGATGCCTTGCATCACTTCCTGGCCGGCGGGCGACAGCGGACGCACAAGGCTCGGTTCGTCTTTCAGGGGTCCGGAGCGAATGACCTCCGGACCAATGCCGAGTTTGGCCAGCAGGCCGGAGATTTCGCCGGTTTGCAGCAACACGCCGATGGAGCCGGTCAGCGTCGCCTCACGGGCGAATATGCGATTCGCCGGCATGGCGATCATGTAGCCGGCCGACGCCGCAAGCCCGCCCATGGTGACGACGACAGGCTTCTTGGCGGCAACACGGGCGATCGCGTCATGGATGGTCTCGCCGCCCGAGACGCTGCCACCGGGGCTGTCGATCGACAGGATCACCGCCTTGACTGAGCTGTTGTCAGCCAAGGCATCGATTGCTTCGGTGACCTTGCGATCCTCGGTGATCAGGCCGTTGACCGACACCCGCGTGATATGCGCTCCAGCCGGCATAAGCCCGGCGCCCCGGAATAGGCCGATAGCCGCGACGACCAGCGCGAGGACACCGAACACCTGCCAAAAGACGAGGCGGCGCTTGAGGCGCCGCCTGTCCAGTATCAGATCAGTCTCCAGCGACATGCGCCAGAAGGTCGCTTAGCTGTCTTGAGAGGCCTGGTTGCGGCGACGGATCGCGGCACCCAGGATGTCACCCAGCGACGCGCCGGAGTCGGAAGACCCGAACTCGGCCATCGCCTGCTTCTCTTCCTCGACTTCCTTGCCCTTGATGGTCAGCGTCAGCTTGCGCGACTGACGGTCGACCGCGGTGATCTTGGCATCGACCTTTTCGCCGACGGCGAAGCGGTCGGGGCGCTGATCCCCCTTGTCACGAGCGAGTTCGGCGCGGCGGATGAAGCCCGTCAGCACATCGTTGACCTTGACCTCAATGCCGTTGGCCTGCACCGCACTGACAACGCAGGTCACGACGTCGCCCTTATGGACGGTGTCGAGGATGGTTGCCGCCGGATCGTCACGCAGCTGCTTGATGCCGAGGCTGATGCGTTCCTTTTCCACATCGACGTCCAGCACCTTGGCCTTGACCGTTTGGCTCTTCTCGTAACCGGCCATGGCAGTCTCGCCGGCGTCGTCCCAGGACAGGTCGGACATGTGGATCATGCCGTCGATGTCCGGTGACAGGCCGATGAACAGGCCAAATTCCGTGATGTTGCGAATTTCGCCCTCGACCTCGGATCCGATCGGATGTTGTTCGACGAACTCTTCCCACGGATTGCGCTGGACCTGCTTGAGACCGAGGCTGATGCGCCGCTTGGAGCTGTCGACATCCAGCACCATGACGTCCACTTCCTGCGAGGTGGAGACGATCTTGCCCGGATGGACGTTCTTCTTGGTCCAGGACATCTCCGACACGTGGACCAGGCCCTCGACCCCCGGCTCCAGCTCCACGAAGGCGCCGTAGTCGGTGATGTTGGTGACGCGGCCGGAATACTTCGCACCGGGCGGATACTTGGCGGCGACGCCTTCCCAGGGATCGGCTTCCAGCTGCTTCATGCCCAGGCTGATGCGCTGGGTATCGGAGTTGAAGCGGATCACCTGCACCTTGACCTGCTGACCAATGGTCAGGGCCTCGGACGGATGGTTGATACGACGCCAGGCGATGTCGGTGACATGTAGCAGGCCATCGACGCCGCCCAGATCCACGAATGCACCGTAGTCGGTGATGTTCTTGACCACGCCGTCGAGGATCATGCCTTCCTTCAGGCCCTGGATCAGCTCGCTGCGCTGTTCCGCACGGGTCTCCTCCAGCACGGCACGGCGAGACACGACGATGTTGCCGCGCGCCCGATCCATTTTAAGGATCTGGAACGGCTGCGGGGTGCCCATCAGCGGTCCGACGTCGCGCACCGGGCGAATATCGACCTGGCTGCCTGGCAGGAACGCCACCGCGCCGCCGAGGTCGACAGTGAAGCCGCCCTTGACCCGGCCATATATCGTGCCATCGACGCGCTTCTGCGCCTCGAACGCCTTCTCCAGATTGGTCCAGGCTTCCTCGCGCCGCGCCTTCTCGCGCGACAGGATGATCGTGCCGTCGCGGTCTTCGTAGCGCTCGACATAAAGCTCGATCATGTCGCCGGGCTTGACGTCCGGCTTGGCACCGGGCGGGCCGAACTCTTTCAGGGCGACGCGGCCTTCGGATTTCAGGCCGACATCGACGACGGCGAATTCGTCGGTGAGGCGCATGACCCGGCCGGTGACGACGGAGCCGTCAAAGCCGGTGTCAACGCCGAGCGTCTCGTCGAGGAGGGAGGCGAAATCCTCGCCCCGGAAATGATCTTGCGCGGGCTCTTGGGCGCGCGCGGTGGCGGATACTGCCATGTGTGACGTTTGTTCCGTTACGGATGTCCGGGCCGGATCCTATTAAGGGGGCCCAGTGATTGCCGTTTGAATGCGCGCTTCATTGAGGAAACACGACTTGCCCGCGTCGCATGGGGCGCGGGCCTGGTTACGGGATAGCGGTCGGATTGAACGTACCGCATGCGCGGACATAGAGATTTCGTGAGCGAAGTCAAGTCTCAGCTTGACTGCCTCACGTCGCGATCCGGGCCCAAGAGGCAAGTCTGACCCAAGCGTACCGCGGCGTACTACGCGCCTCACGAAACGGCCGCGCGCACCGCCACGCATATGCGCTCGACGTCTTCGTCCGTCAGGTCCGGGTGGATCGGCAGGGCGAGGATACGGTTCGCCAGGTCTTCCGACACCGGCATCGCGGTCCCATCATGCTGCGTGGAATAGGCAGGCTGGCGGTGCAGCGGGCGCGGATAATAGATCGCCGTCGGCACGCCGTTGCCCTTCAATGCGGCCTGCACCCGGTCCCGCGCCTCTCCATCGCGCAGCAGGATGGCATAGATCGCCCATGCACTTGTGCTGTCGGCCACCCGTTTTGGTGTAGTCACAATATTGTCAAGGCGCTGGTCGTAGGTGCGGGCGATGCGTTCGCGGGCCTGAAGCTCTTCCGGAAAAACCGTAAGCTTCGACAGCAACACGGCCGCCTGCATCGAGTCCAGGCGGCCATTCATCCCGGTGCGGAGAACCTCGTACCGGGTCTTGCCCTCGCCATGCGTGCGCAGGCTGCGAAAAAGGTCGGCTCGTTCCGCGCTTTCAGTAAACAGCGCGCCGCCGTCCCCGTACGCACCCAGCGGTTTGGATGGGAAGAAGCTGGTGGCCGTCGCGTGCGCCTGGCTGCCGAGCATGCGGCCGTGCAGGGACGCGCCGAAGCTCTGGGCGAGGTCATCCAGCAGGAACAGGTTCTCCGTCCGGGCGATGGCGGTCAGCGCCGGCCAGTCAGCCGGTTGGCCGAACAGGTCGACCCCGATCACCGCGCGGGGCTTCAGCTTGCCGGCGGATCGGATCTGGCCGATGCGGTCCGTCAGATGGCCGGGGTCGATCTGGAACGTGCGCGGGTCGACGTCGACGAATACCGGCGTGGCCCCCAGAACCAGCGGGACCTCGGCAGTCGCGGTGTAGGTGAAGGCGGGCAGGAAGACGGCGTCACCGGGCCCGATGTCCTCCGCCATCAGCGCAATCATCAGCGCATCGGTTCCGGAACTGACGCCGACGCAGTGCTTGGCGCCGCAGAACCGGGCCAGCTCAGCCTCCAGTTCGCCGACCTCGGGGCCGAGGATGAACTGGCAGTGCTCCAGGACAGTGTCGAGTCGGCGGCGCAGGTCGGTCGCAATGCGAACCTGCTGGGCCTTCAGGTCGAGGAACGGGATCGGCTTCTTGTCTGACATCAAGGTCTCTTCATCGATTTGCAGGGTTGGCGCTTGGGCAGGCCCCTGGGCTGGGTGACGCTTAGAGCAACATTACCCGGACCGAAACAGGCCGGATGACAAGGTTGCTCGCTCCAGGCAACGGGATCGCGCGCACTGGCCGTTCACAGTCGGTCCGCAAGCGCGCTAGGCGCGGACTTCGCCGGCGGTGCCGTCGATATTGTGCTCGAATTCGGGGATAAGCCGGCCCAGCAGCATCAACGCCAGCTTGACCTGTCCGCCGCGGCAGGCGTGGCCGATTTCCTCAATGGCGCGGGCGACGATGGCCGGATCGGCGGTGCGCGGGGAGGCCATCAGCAGGCCGGCGTAACCGGTCGGGATGGGCGGCTCCTTGCCGTGGAACAACTCCTCATACAGCTTTTCGCCAGGGCGCAACCCGGTGAAACGGATCTCGATGTCCTGCTCAGGTTGCAGCCCGGCGAGCCGGATCATCTGCCGTGCCAGGTCGACGATCTTCACCGGCTCACCCATGTCGAGGACGAAAATGCCGCCGTTTTTGCCGGAGGGCAGGGCGGCTCCGCCAACGCCAAGGACGCTGGCCTGCAGCACCAGCCCGACAGCTTCGCGCACGGTCATGAAGTAACGCTGCATGTCGGGGTGGGTCACGGTCAGCGGACCGCCACGGGCAAGCTGACGCTGGAACAGCGGCACGACGGATCCGGTCGACCCCAGCACGTTGCCGAAGCGGACGGTGATGCAGCGCATGCCCTGGTGGGTCGCGCGCGCCGAAATATCCAACGCCTGGCAATACATCTCGGCCAGCCGCTTGGACGCGCCCATGACGCTGGTGGGATTGACGGCCTTGTCGGTGGATATCAACACCATGGCCAGCGCTCCGGTGGCGCGGGCAGCATCGGCGACATGACGGGTCCCGGCGGCGTTGGTCGCCATCCCCTCCAGCGGGTTAGCCTCCACCATCGGCACATGCTTCAGGGCGGCCGCGTGAAACACCAGCTCCGGGCGGTGTTCCTCGAAGATCGTCCGGATCCGGGCTTCATCGCGGATGTCGGCGATCAAGGTGCGCCGGTGAACCTGCGGGTGGGTTTCGGCCAGTTCCAGATCGATCTGCCACAGGGCGTATTCGCCATTGTCGAGCAGGATCAGGGTGCCGGGACCAAAGGCCGCGACCTGACGGGCGAGTTCGCTGCCGATGGTGCCGCCGGCACCGGTCACGATGACGCGCCGACCCTGGATCAGGCGCGCCATGCCGTCGCGGTCGAGCGGGACCTGTGGCCGGTTCAGCAGATCCTCGATGGCGACCGGGCGAAGCTCCACCGGGCGCGGCTTGTCCGGATCGGCCAGCGCGGTCGGCCGCGGCGCCTGGCGGACCTGCAGGCCAAATCGATCAGCCTGGGCAACGACCTGGGCCAGCCGGGCGCCGGACAACTCCGGGGTTACGAACACCAGCGTGCCCGGCAGGCGGTCTTCAGCCTGCAACTGGGTCATCACGGCGGCAGCGTCGTTCAGCGACCCAAGGATCCGGTGGCCCTGGATCCGGCGCCCGGTCTGGCGGTCGGACGACGCGAGCAGCCCCTCAACCCGAAACGGCTGCCGCCGATCCTGCGCAAGCGCCCTGATGAACAGGTCGGCGTCCTCGATGCTGCCCACCAGCAGGATCGAGGCTGCATCCAGCTGGGGTGACCGGCCCCCGGGGCGACCGCGGCGCCAACGGTAGTAGACCCGCGGGGTGCCCAGGAACAGCAGCAGCGTCAATGCGTGAATGACGGGAAATGCAGGGTTCGCCGGCACGCCGACGGTCAGCGCCGTCGTTGCGGCGAACAGGGCTGCGCCGGCGGCGGCGCTGGCGGCAACCGTCAGAACGTCACCGATCGCGGCAAACCGCCAATACTGTAGCGACAGGCGGAACGGCAGCCCGGCGAGCAGAAGCGTCAGCCCGCCCAGCGGGATCATCCACAACGGATGCCACGCGTACGCCGACGGGTCGGCCAGCCAACGCGCCACCGGTACGGAGAGAGCCGCCACACCGCCATCAAAGGCGACGTTGACGGCGATGCGAATCCAGGAGCGCGCCGCAGCCATGCGGCGGATATAGCGCGTGGCGGAACAGGCGGATAGCGGGCAGTTTCATCTCACGACGTTCCGCGAGAATCCCGGATCGCAGCCCAAACCGGATTGCGCACACCGCTACTAATGTTAGTGCGAAACGAAATTCGCATGCTATAGGAGGAGAATTGGCGTTGTACACGCGCCAGGAGATAGTGAGTGACCGTTCAGGACACCGGGCACCGTCACGCCTTTCTTTCAACCGAACAGGCAAGCCCGGGCAACAAGCGGTTGGCTCGGGCTGTCGTCGTGCTGTCCGTGCTGGCGTTCATGGGCGGTGTGGCATTCGTCCGGACGCCGCTGGCCGCAATGCCGGTGTTCATACCGGCTTATGAACTGGGAGTGTGGATCAGCGACACCCTGACGGCGGCGCTGTTGTTCGGGCAGTTCACGCGCTTGCGATCACGCGCCTTGCTGTTGCTTGCCACGGGTTACCTGTTCGACGGGCTGATGGTGATCCCGCATGCCTTGTCGTTTCCGGGCGCCTTCTCGCCCACCGGCCTGTTGGGCAGCGGACCGCAGACCACCGCGTGGCTCTACGTGTTCTGGCACGGCGGTTTCCCCCTGTTCGTGCTCGCATTCGCGCTGTTGTCGCGCCGCCCCGGCGACACGGTCCGCGGTTCGCCGGCGGTTGCGATCGTCATTGCGGTCGGCGCTACCGTGGCGGCCAGCGTGTCGCTGACCCTGGTTGCCACCCTCGGCCATGACATGCTGCCGGTGGTGATGCGCGGCGGCGACTATTCGATGTTGGTCAGCAAAGGCATCAGCCCGGCAATATGGGGGCTGAGCCTTGGCGCGCTGCTGGTGCTTCGGCGCCAGAAGAATCCGACCGTGCTGGAGCTCTGGCTGATGGTGGCTATGGTCGCCTGGCTGCTCGACATCCTGTTTGCCGCAGTCATCGGCTCGCACCGCTTCGACCTCGGCTTCTACGCCGGGCGTGTCTATGGGTTGCTGGCGGCCAGCTTTGTCCTGGGCGTGCTGCTGATCGAGATGAACCGGCTATATGACAATCTTGCCGACGCGCTGGAACTGGCAAAGCTGCGGAACGACGAACTGCTGCAATCGCGCGAGGAATTTGCCCGGGTCCAGCGGTTCGAGGCTGTCGGGCAGCTGGTCGGCGGCGTGGCACACGATTTCAACAATTTGCTGACGGTAATCATCGGGTCGATCGATTTGGCGCTGCGCGACATCAACCTGGCGCCACGGACCCAGCGGGTGCTGGAAATGTCGATGACCTCGGCCCGCCGCGGGGCGGAGCTGACCGCACAATTGCTCACCTTCGCGTTGAAGCAGGTGTTGCACCCCGAGGTGCTGAACGCCAATGAGGTCATCGCCAGGCTGCAGGCTTTTTTCGCCCGCACCACCGGTGGAGACATTGCGATCGTGACCGAACTGAGCCCTGTCGTTTGGCCGACACGGATTGACCGCGCGCAGTTCGAGACAGCCTTGCTCAACCTCGTGCTGAACGCGCGGGATGCGCTCGAAGGGCAGGGTCGCATCGTTATCAGCACGCGCAACGTCGTGCTGTATTCGGCAACGGTTCCGGATCTGCCGCCCGGCGACTATTTGTGCGCCTGCGTCACCGATACCGGGAGAGGTATGCCGGCGGATGTGGTCGCCCGCGCTGTCGACCCCTTCTTCACCACGAAAGAGATCGGCACCGGATCGGGGCTGGGGCTCAGCCAGGTCTCCGGCTTCGTGCGCGGTGCGACCGGCGCTATGCGCATCGTCTCGGAGCCGGGCAAAGGCACGTCGGTCGAAATCTATCTGCCGAAGTCCACTGAACGCCTGCTGCAGACCTTGCCGGTTCCGACGTCGGGGCTGATGCCGATCCGGCCGGCGAATGGGGAGGAGACGATCCTGGTGGTCGAGAATGACCCCGACATGCTGAACGTCGCAGTCAGCGGATTGATCGAGCTTGGCTACGAGGTGAAAACGGCAACCAACGGCAACGACGCCCTGGCCATCCTGCGCCGGGACAACACCATCGATGTGCTGTTCTCCGACAGTGTCATGCCCGGCGGCATGAACGGCGCGCAGCTGTCTGTCGAGGCGCGCCGGATTCGCCCGTCGCTGAAGGTGCTGCTGACCTCGGGATACGCTGCTTCGACACTCAGCGAGGACGATGGTGTGTCGGGGCGGCCGGAGGTCCTGCGCAAGCCGTATCAACGCGATGAACTGGCGAGCAAGTTGCGCCTTGTCATCGGCGACTGACCCTGCTGCCAGGTAATCCGGCTCCGGCGAAAGCATGTCCTGCTGGCGGCTGGATCGGCCGGCACAATCCCACGCCGCCGCCCAAACGAACCATACTCGTGACCACTCGCCCTACAAGGGCAGCGTCACCGTCGCCCGCGCCCCCCCGGTCGGGCGATTGGTGATCACGACATCACCGCCATGCGCGCGCATGATGTTGCGCGCGATCGGCAGGCCAAGTCCGACCCCGCCGGTCTCCCGGTTGCGGCTGGGCTCGCCGCGATGAAACGGCTCGAATACACGCTCCAGTTCAGCCGTCGGGATGCCCGGACCATCATCCTCGATGTCCACCGTCACCAGCCGCGCGCCATCCTGTGACAGTCGCACCAACGCCGATCCGCCATAATTCACCGCGTTGGTGACCAGATTGACCATCACCCGCTTCAGCGCGAGTGAGCGTGCCCGCACCGTCAGGTGCGCCGGGCCATCATAGGCCAGCCTGTCAACCATATCGGGGTTGGCATCGCCGGTCTCATCCAGGATCGTGCGCAGCAATTCGGCAAGATCGAGCGACGTCATCGGCTCCGTCGTCCGGGCGTCTCGCCCGAAGGCGAGCGTGGCCGACACCATTGCCTCCAGCTCTTCCAGGTCGGCCAGGATCTTGGCGCGCTGTTCGTCATCGTCGACAAACTCCGCGCGCAGCTTCAGCCGCGTGATCGGCGTGCGCAGGTCATGCCCGATCGCGCTCAGCAGTTCCGTGCGGTCCTGCACGAAACGCCGTATCCGCGAGGCCATGGTGTTGAACGCCACCGCGGCCACCGCGACCTCGGTGGGACCGTTCTCCGGCAGTGGTGGAGCATTCACGTCGCGTCCGAGCGCTTCCGCCGCCTCGGCCAGCGTGCGTACGGGGGCGGTCAGCTGACGCACCGCCCACAGCGTCAACACGGCCGCCGCCGCGGACATCAATACGAAAGCGGTCAGGAACGTCGGTGAGTGCCACGGACGCAGCGGCTCCAGTTCCGCCGTGACGTTCATCCATTCCCCGTCCGGCAGCCGCATCCCGATGACGACCTCGTGCCAGGTGCGGCCGCCGTAGATCACCAGCTCCCGCCAGCGGATCTGCGGCGCCCCCAGCGGAACCAGGTTCATGTTGATACGCAGCAATTGCTGTTCGGGCACAGGCATTGCCGGCATGTCGACCTGCGGCGGGCTGGTGCCCAGCGTCGCCTCCAGTTCAGGTCCACGGTGCATTTCCCCCAGCACCTCGGCTCGGCGCGGCGGGTCGGTCAGCGCGATCGTGCGGTAAATGCCAACCACGCGGACAGCAACGTCGCGAGCCTGAGCCAGCCGCTGGACATCCAGCCGGTCGAAGGCGTGGATCGTCAGTCCGGCCATCTGGACGAACACCAGGCCGATCAGCAAAACCGACGCCGTCCGGGCCGCCAGACTGCGCGGCCAGAGGCGAACCCTCATGCGCCCTCCGTTCTACGACGCCGTCGCGCTGAGCCATATGCCCACATCGCAAGGGTCAGCCGATCGAACCCGGACTTAAAGCAGGTCCCGGCGGCCTCGTCAGCGACAATAACGGCGGAGCCGATGCAACGATGGTCAGGCACGGTCCACGGTTGCCGCCAGGACATAGCCACCGCCACGCACCGTCTTGATGAGCTGGGCGTTGCGCCCGTCATCCTCCAGCTTGCGGCGCAGGCGGGAAACCGCGACATCGATGGCGCGGTCGAACGGTCCCGCCTGGCGCCCGCGCAGCAGGTCCAGCAGCATGTCGCGTGTCAGTACACGGTTGGCCCGCTCCACCAGTGCCAGCAGCAGGTCATACTCGCCACCGGTCAGCGCCACCTCGACGCCCTCGGGATTGAGCAGGCGCCGGCGCGCCGGCTCAAGTGTCCAGCTGTTGAAGCGAAAACCGCGCGCGGACGTATCATGCCTGGCCTCGCCCTGGTCGCCCGACCGGCGCATCACCGCGCGGATGCGGGCCAGCAGCTCGCGCGGGTTGAAAGGTTTCGACACGTAGTCGTCGGCGCCGAGTTCCAGGCCGATGATGCGATCGGTCTCCTCGCCCATCGCGGTGAGCATGACGATCGGGATCTCCCCCTGGCTGCGCAGCCAGCGGGCAAGGTCGAGGCCTGATTCACCCGGCAGCATCAGATCCAGCACCACCAGTTGGTAATGGCCGTTCAGCCACGCCCGGCGAGCTTCCTTGCCGTCCCGCACGGCGGTGACGCGAATGCGTTGTTTCTCCAGGAATCGCGCCAGAAGATCGCGGATTTCGCGATCATCGTCGATGACCAGGATGTGTGGGGTCTGCTCCATGCAATGTAACATAAGCGCCCGGGGCGCCAAGTCGAAACGACCGTTGCACTTTATTGCAATTCGTCGCCTGACGGAGTCGATCGGCCGGCAAGCGATCGCCCATGTATGCGCCGTTGCCAACCCCTGGAGATATCAATGCGTCAGACTTTGCTTGCCGCCGCGGCGGCTTTCGTGATCGGCGGCATCGCGACGGGTGCGGTGCTGTCGCAGGCCCAGCCCGCCCCGCCGGCCGTGCAGGAGACCCCAAGCGGCCCCGACCACCTCGATCCGGATCATCAGGGTCAGCACCCGGATGGGCATCCGGGGATGATGGGATCACGCCACCACATGATGCACGAGGCGATGCGCAAGCGGCAGCAGGATCTGCGGCGCCTCGCCCTGGTCTATCGGCAGCAGGATCGGAACCTCGCGCCGGCGGATGTGCAGAAGATCGCCGAGGCATTCCTGCTGTGGAACGGCAATCACACTTGGAAAGTCGGCGACGTCGCACCGACCGCGGACGGGCCGATCGCTTTCAGCCTGACCACGGCGGAAGGATCGGTGGTGGCGAAGTTTACCATGGATCCACACACGGCTCGGATCCAGCGCGTCGACTGACCGGCGGGGTTGGCTGGCGCGCGTGTCGGTGCGCCAGCCAACCCGCTTCGACATCCCGGCGCAATGCTCAGCCGATCGGGATGAAGCGGATCACTCCGTCCAGTGAAGCGTTCGGCTCGAGCACATGCATGGCCTGCTCCGGCGGCAGATCGCGCCTGTTGATCGCGTCCGGGACATGGCTGACGGGCTCCAGACAAAAAAAGTCTGCCCAGGAAGGCGTGAACACCTGTAGCTGCCTGAACACGGGGCTGGCCTCGATACGCAAGCCGGCGTCGTCGCTCAGGATCATGGCACTGCCGGTCCAGCCGGTGAAACAATTATCCAACCGCGACTCCCGCTCCCTGCGCGGCGACGCGTGCTGCCACGCCGGCGGTGGTGGCACATGGGTGCATGGCAGGGCATCTGCGCCGGTCTGCCAGACCCCGGTCGCGTCGAAACGCAGCGAGGGCTCATCCGACTTTGGAAAGAACGGATGCACGCCGATGCCTGCCGGCGCGGGTGAGCCATGCCGGTTGGTGATCTGGATATCGATCACAAGCCCGGCCTCGGACAGGCTGTAACGCAGCTTGGCGGTGAACGCGAAAGGCCAGTCCGGGTCCGGATGATGATCCAGGGTCAGGCTGACGGAGTCGGGGGTGGCCGCCTCGACGATCCAGGCGCGACGCCACCCGACGCCGTGGATGGTGTGCGGGCTGTCGCCGAAATTCGGTGCCAGGCTGTAGTCGGTGCCGCGCCAATGGAAGAGGCCGCGGCCAAGCCGGTTGCCGTAAGGCAACAAAGGAAAACACCCCATCGCGTGGGGATCACCACCGATCATCGCCTGCGGCAAGGCACGGCGCAGCATCGCGACGGGACCCCGCGTCCAGCCCGCCAGCGCCGCCCCATATTCGGGCGCGACGACAATCGATGACGTGCCCGAGGTCAAGGTCAGCATGTATGGACTCCGCTTCGCGCCCAGCCTAACCCGATGGCCAGCCCTTTTGTGAGGAGAATCAGCGGTGGAGGAAGTGGATTGCGTCGTGGCAGGAGCCGGCGTCGTGGGCCTCGCAGTGGCCCGTGCGCTGGCGATGGCAGGGCGGGAAGTCATTGTTCTGGAAGCAGCCGAGGCAATCGGAACGGAAACGTCGTCGCGCAACAGCGAAGTGATCCATGCCGGTATCTATTACCCAGCCGGATCGCTCATGGCCCGGTTCTGCGTCGCCGGGCGGCGGGCACTCTATCCGTACTGCTCGGAAAAAGGCGTGCCGCACATCAATTGCGGCAAGCTGATCGTGGCGACGAACGCCCAGGAAGACGCGATGCTGGCCGGAATCAAGCAGCGGGCGGAGGCGAACGGGGTCGAAGGCATGCGGGTGCTGACAACGGCTGAGGCGGTGGCGCTTGAGCCCAACCTCGTCTGCACCAGTGCGCTGTTGTCGCCTTCCACCGGCATTATCGACAGCCACGGCTTCATGGTTGCACTGCACGGGGATGCGGAGAATGCCGGTGCGGTGGCGGCGTTTTTCAGCCCGGTGCTGAGCGGGCGCGTGGCCGGACGCGGCATCGAGCTCGATGTGGGCGGTGCCGACCCGATGACGTTGCGCTGCCGGTTGCTGGTGAACAGCGCCGGTCTGCATGCGCCGCGGCTTGCGGGCCAAATCAGCGGGATGCCGGCAGACCGCGTGCCGCAGATTTACTATGCCAAAGGAAACTACTTCACCCTGACCGGGCGATCGCCGTTCTCGCGGCTGATCTATCCGGTGCCGGTGCCGGGCGGGCTGGGCGTGCACTTGACCGTCGATCTGGGCGGGCAAGCAAGGTTCGGGCCGGATGTGGAATGGGTGGATACGCTGGATTACACGGTCGATCCGACACGCTCAGACAGTTTCTATGCAGCAGTGCGAAAATACTGGCCGGGGCTGAAGGATGGCGCGCTGCAGCCGGGCTATTCAGGCATCCGGCCGAAGATCGTGCCAAAAGGCGCACCGGGACAGGATTTCGTCGTGCAGGGCCCGCAGGTGCATGGCGTTCCGGGGCTGATCAACCTGTTCGGGATTGAAAGCCCTGGGCTGACCGCATCCCTGGCGATCGCTGATCATGTGCTGGAGGTATCGCGCACCGAGTCATAGGCTGGCATGGTCCATGCATATCCGACAATGAGCGGCCGGAGCGGACAGATGAAACGACGTGATGTGCTTAAGACTGTATCGGCCGGGGCGATTGCCCTGGCCGCGCCGCGCCTTGCCAAAGGCGCCGACGCAGCAACGCTGCGATTCGTGCCACAGGCCGATCTGGCTGTACTCGATCCGGTGTTCACCACTGCCTACGTCACGCGCAACCATGCCTTCATGGTGTTCGACACGCTCTACGGCATCGATGACGCGTTCAACCCGCAGCCGCAGATGGTGGCGGGCCACACGGTCGAGAACGACGGCAAGCTGTGGACACTGACCTTGCGGGAGGGACTGAAGTTCCACGACGGTGAGCCCGTGCGGTCCCGCGACGCGCTTACCAGTATCAAGCGCTGGGCGCCGCGCGACGCGTTCGGCTCGTCACTGCTGGCGGTGACGGAGGAAATGACGACGCCGTCCGATCGCGTCTTGCAGATCCGGCTGAAGAAGCCGTTTCCGATGCTGCCCCTGGCGATGGGCCATGGCAGCAACACCATGCTGCCGGTGATGCCGGAGCGACTGGCCAACACACCTGCCTCGCAGGCGGTGACCGAGATGGTCGGCAGCGGCCCATACCGGTTTGCGGCCAACGAACGGGTGGCCGGGTCGCTGGCGGTCTATCGCAGGTTCGACGGCTACGTGCCGCGGCCGGACGGCAAGTCCAGTTTCACGACAGGGCCAAAAATCGCCCATGTGGAGCGGATCGAGTGGCACACCATCCCCGATCCGGCGACCGCCGCGGCCGCGCTGCAAGCGGGCGAAATCGACTGGTGGGAGCAGCCGACCTCCGACCTGCTGCCCCTGCTGCGCAAGAACAAGGCGATCGTGACCGAGATCCTGGACCGCGCGGGCAATATCGGCTTCCTGCGCATCAACAGCCTGCTGCCGCCGTTCGACAATCCGGCGATCAAGCGCGCGCTGCTTGGCGCCATCAACCAGGCGGACTTCATGCAGGCGGTGGTCGGCGACGACACCACCATGTGGCGTGACAAAGTCGGCGTATTCACACCGGGCACACCACTGGCAACCGACGCCGGGATCGGAATACTGTCCGCGGCGCCGGATTATGACCGGGTGAAGCGCGACCTGGCCGCGGCAGGCTACAAAGGTGAGAAGGTGAGCTTCATCGCCGCCACCGACTTCCCTGCCATCAACGCCCTGTGCGAGGTCAGCGCGGACATGTTCCGCAAAGCCGGGTTCAACCTGGATTATCAGGCGTTGGACTGGGGCACGGTGACGCAGCGGCGCAACATCCAGGGGCCGCCGGAGCAGGGCGGCTGGAACGCACACTGCACCTACACCGCAGGCTATGACCTGATGAGCCCGGCGACCAACCCGTCCCTGAACGCCATCGGCAAGGGCGGTTTCGTCGGTTGGCCAACCGATCCGAAGCTGGCGGCGCTGCGCACCGCGTGGTTCGACGCGCCGGACCTGCCAGCGCAGCAGGCAATCTGCCGCGACATCCAGCTCCAGTTCTGGCAGGATCCGCCCTACATCCCGCTTGGTCAGTTCTTCCAGGCCACGGCATACCGCAATACGGTCAGCGACGTGTTGCGTGGGTCGTTTACCCTGTTCTGGAACATGCGAAAATCCTGACGGGATCAACCGCCCGCGTCAGCGGAACGCCCAGCGCAGGGTGCGTGCCATTCCAAGCGTGCCGGCGCGCACCAGGCTCCGACTGAACAGCGGCTCCGGCAGGCCGTGCATCCGCCGCGCCCAGGCCGGCAGCAGGTCAACCGCCGCCTGCATTGTCAGCGCCTGGAACGGCTCCGCCATCGGCGTCTTCGCATGCTGGTTCAGCACCAGCCGCGCAACCTCGCGCGTACGGGTGTCGCAAACCAGTTGCGGGCGCATGGACTCGATCAGCGCGCGTGCCTCGGCCCGCGTTTGCGGGATCGGGTCCGCACCAAGCGCCCGGGCAACCTGGCCCATTTCGACGAAGTAGCGATTCTGCTCTGCCACTGACAGGCCACTTTTGCCGTAGCGGAGCCAGGCGTCGAGGAAGCTGGTGGCTTCGGTGACATGGACCCAGGCGAGCAGGGCAGGGTCGTTGGCGCTGTAGGCGCTGCCATCCGGCAGCGTCCCGCAGACCCGATGATGGATCGCACGCACGCGGGCAATAATGGCTTCAGCGTCCGCAGCACCGCCAAACGTGGTCGTGGCAATGAAGCGGGCGGTGCGGCGCAGCCTGCCGTGCATGTCCTGACGAAAGTTGGAGTGGTCCCAGACGCCGGCCAGCACGGCAGGGTGCAGCATTTGAAGCAGCAGCCCGGCGATGCCACCGACCATCATCGAGGTCACGTCGCCGTGGATCCGCCACGCCACGGCCTCGGGCCCGAACCAGCCATCCGGTTGTCGTCGGACCGGGCGCTCACCGCGCGCGCGATCGTTGAACAGGGCAACGACCTGGGTGGCGATCGCCTGTTTGAATGGCCGGGCGACAAGCGTCGCTAGCCTCGGTGCCTCGACCTTGCCGCTGGGGTACGCCATCAGCTGTATCCCGCTCGTTTCAAAGCGCAGTCCCCCCGCCCTTCTGCCGCGGCGGGAAGCCAGGGATGCCCTAGTCGACCTCCGCTGCCAGCTTGTTCAGGTAGTAGGCCGGGTCGCCGAACAGACGCTCGATCACCATGCAGCGGCGGAAATAGTGACCGACGGCATACTCCTCCGTCATGCCGATGCCGCCATGCATCTGAACCGCACTCTGGGAGACGTAGCGGCCGGCCTGACCGATGCCGACCTTGGCCAGCGCAATGTCGTGGGCACGGGCCACGGGGTCGGGATTGTCCACCGACATGGTGGCCAGGATCGCCATGCTGCGGCCCTGCTCCTGGGTCATGAACATGTCGGCCAGGCGGTGCTGCACCACCTGGTACGTTCCGATCGGGTTGCCGAACTGGACGCGTGTCTTGCTGTATTCCAGCGTCATCTCGTTCATCGCTTCCATCGCGCCGACGGTCTCGCCGGCGGTTGCCGCGATCCCGGCCTCGACGACCCGCTGGATCAACGGAAAACCCCGGCCGACCTCGCCCAGGACATCGGCGTCGGAGACCGACACGTTCGACAGGGCGATGTCCGCAGCCCGTGAATCATCGCGGCTGACATAGCCACGACGGGCCAGGCCGGGGGCGCTCGCATCGACCAGGAACAGGGTAATGCCGTCCTCGTCGTAGCGGTCACCGCTGGTCCGCGCGCTAACGATGATCTTATCCGCCGCCTCACCGTGGGAGACGACCGTTTTTGAGCCGTCCAATACCCAGTTGGCGCCGTCGCGTTTGGCGGTTGTCACCACATCGTTCAGGTCATAGCGAGCCTGGCGCTCACCATGGGCGAAGGCCATTTTCAGACTGCCCTCGGCGATGGCTGGCAGCAGGCTCGATTTCTGTTCCGCGGTCGCGGCGGCATTGATTGCGGTACCGGCCAGCACGACTGTGGGAAAGAACGGCTCCAGCACCAGCACGCGCCCGAACGCTTGCATTACCAGCATAAGCTCCTGCGCACCGCCACCGAAGCCGCCATATTCCTCGGCGAAAGGCAGGCCGAGCAGGCCCTGTTCGGCGAACTGCGACCAGATCGCCGGTGAGTAGCCCTCGGGCAACGCCGTGTAGGATTTGCGTTGGGCGAAACTGTAGGTGTCGCCCAACATGCGGGTCACGCTTTCGACCAGCAGGCGCTGGTCGTCGGAAGGTTCGAAGTCCATTACAGCCCCAATACCGCTTTGGTCAGGATATTCTTCTGGATTTCATTGGTGCCGCCGTAGATCGAGGCAGCACGCAGCATCAGGTAGCCGCCGGTGCCGGCACTGCTGGCCTCCAGCATGTCGTCCGATTCGTTGAGCGCCTCCAGCTCCTGCGCCCAGATCGGCGTAGCCATCGGCCCCGATACGTCAACCGCGAGTTCCGACGTTGCTTGCAGCAATTCGGTGCCCTTGACTTTCAGCACCGAGGACAACGGGTCCGGCTTGCCGGCGCCCTTGGCCTTATCGTAGGCGGACACGACGCGGAACTGGGTGATCTCCAGCGCCTTCATGTCGACCTGCAACTGCGCGACGCGCTGGCGGAACACCTGGTCCTCGATCAACGGCTTGCCGCCAAAATTGACCTGCTTGGCCATATCGACCGCGGCGCGGACGCGTTCGCGCGACTTGCCCAGGCGCGCGATGCCTGTCCGCTCATTGCCAAGCAGGAATTTGGCGACGTCCCAGCCCTTGTTTTCGGCATGCACGCGCATTTCGACAGGGACCTTGACGTCGTCAAAGAACACCTCATTCAGATGGTGGCTGCCGTCGATCGAAATGATCGGCCGGACGGTGACGCCGGGCGTCTTCATGTCGACCAGCAGAAATGAGATGCCTTCCTGGCGCTTGCGGGCGTTGGCATCGGTGCGCACCAGCAGGAAGCACCAATCGGCGTGATGGGCGGTCGAGGTCCAGATCTTCTGGCCGTTCACGACGTAATGGTCACCCTCCAGCTTCGCTGCCGTCTTCAGCGAGGCCAGATCGGAACCGGCACCGGGTTCGGAGAACCCCTGGCACCACCAGTCGTCGATATTGGCCAGGCGCGGAAGGAAGCGCCGCTTCTGTGCGTCGGTGCCGAACTGCTGCAGGACAGGGCCCAGCATGGTGACATTGAACGACAACAACTCCGGCGCCGGCGCCATCAGGTTCTCTTCCAGGAAGATCATTCGCTGGATAGGGCTCCAACCGGGCCCGCCCCATTCCTTGGACCAGGAATAGGCCGCCCATCCCTTGGCGTTGAGGATTCGCTGCCAGCGTACGGTGTCTTCCTTGCTCGGCGGATGACCCAACTTCATGCGTTCACGGGTGTCCGCGGGCAGATTTTCGCGAATAAACGTGCGAACTTCCTCGCGGAAGGCGATCTCGTCCGGCGTGAAGCGAAGATCCATTGAATGTGTCCCTCCTACTGGCCGGTAAGTCTATCCGGGCCCGGCCGGGCACGCAATCCGGAGGCATCACCGGAGGCATCACCGCCTAGCCGAGAAGCGCATGCCGAATCGCTGCTTATTTCGGCCGCGGCAGCGGACCCTCCTGGCGCAGGCCGTGCCAGGCCAGGATGCTGTCGACGAGGAACATCACCAGCGCAAACGCCGTGCAGCCCAGCGCAAGACCGAGCAGGACGAACAACCAGGTGGCAATGACGTTGTTGCGCAGGCTGCCGAGGAACAGAACGAGCGCCGCGCCGCAGGTGGACGCGCCGCCGGTGCCGCCCAGGATCATCGCGCTGTCCAGCACCATCGTGCGATGCCGCAACCGGACCAGGTGGGCGCCCAGGCGGATTCGGTCCAGATCCTCGGCATCCGAATGCAGAAGTTCGTCGATATGCTCCCGATGATCGGACACCCGGCTCAGCCGCGTGTTGAACAGGTTGAGCAATGTGCCGATGCCGGAAAGAAGAAAGACCGGGGTCAGCGCCACCTGCACGACGTGAGCGACCGAATCCACGGCATCGCTCAACGCGGCGCCGGGGAGCGGACCGCCTACAGGCATGCCACCCTGCACATCTGGCCCAATGATATGTCTCCACCCATCCTCACCGGCCGCGCAGCAACTGCAACATCCGGCGATATTCGCGATCACGGCGGCTCTGGTTGACCACGGAAACGGCCCACATCGCAGCCGGGATCCAACCAATGATGGTGAGCTGCAGGCCCAGGCAGAAAGCCGCCTGGAGCAAATGCCCTTCCAGCATCAACGCAAGCCAGGGCAACAGCACGGCGACAACGATCATGGGCGGTCCTTGAGAGCGGCAGGGTGGGAAGGGGCAGGATGGGAAGAACCAGGGTGGGAAGGGGCGGGGTGGGAATGGGCGATGCGGGGGGCAAACCTAGCAGAATAGCGAACCTCATATTGACCCCCGCGTAATCGTAAGCGGGGCGCGGTCATGGACACGATCGCCGATCCGCATACAAATAAAACAGGAGGAACGCACATGCAGCTCGGTATCCACCTGCCCCATATCGGCCGCAAGGCCTCGGCGGACAACATCCGCCGCGCCGCTGTCCAGGCCGAGGACCTCGGGTTCGATGACGTCTGGGTCAGTGAGCACATCATCGTTCCGCAGGATGCAGCCTATCCGCCGTCGGCCAATTTCTGGGACCCGGTGCTGACACTGACCTGGGCGGCGGCTGCGACCAGGCGTGTCCGCCTCGGCACGTCGGTGCTGGTGTTGCCGATGCGCCATCCGCTGCCTTTGGCGAAGGAACTGGCGACGCTGCAGAATTTATCGAACGGACGGCTGATCCTGGGGGCGGGCGTTGGCTGGCTGGAGGCCGAGTTTGCCGCCCTCGGCGTGCCATTCAAGGAACGCGGTCGGCGCATGGACGAAGGTATTGCGATGATGCGCGCGGTCTGGTCACAGGACCCCGTTTCCTTCGACGCCAAGTGGATCCCGGCCAAGATCGAAGTCATGCGGGCCCAGCCCCAGCCGGTGGCACCGATCCCGATCTGGATCGGCGGGTCGTCCGAAGCCGCAATCAACCGGGCGCTGCGCCTGGATGGCTGGCATGGCTCGCGCGTGACGCCGGAACACGCACCGGCGATGGTGAAGCGGCTGCGCGCGGCCCGGCCGGAGGCGGCATTCACGATCTCGATCCGGATCGGATGCAACGCGTCCAATGTCGCGAGCATGCATGACACGCTGCGGCTGTATCGCGATGCCGGCATCCAGCACGTCATGGCCGCACCGGATGACCGCGACATCGAGAGCTACCTGGCAACGGCCGAAGCATTCCACAGGGCAGGGGAGAGCTTATAGGTTCGCTGCAACTCAAGGATGTGTTAACGCCGCCAAACATGCTATGGTCCGGCGGTGCCGCACCGAAGCAATCAGCCGCAAAAATGTGATGTGACGCATCGTATCTCCGCGATGCCGCTGCGGGCGGTTGATCCCACATTCGTGACATGCAGCTGATCCGGCATTCAGCCGCCCGCGACCTGCGGGTGGATTTCTTCCGCGGCCTCGCGCTGTGGTGGATCTACACCGATCATATCCCCGGTGACGTCCTTGGCCAGTTCAGTCTGCGCAATTTCGCGATGTGCGACGCCACCGAGGTGTTTGTGCTGCTCGCCGGCTATGGTGCCGGACTGTCCTACGGCATGCAGCTGGAGCGCGGCGGCTTCATCTCCACTGCAGCCGACGTGATCAAGCGTGCCTGGACGCTGTATGTCGCGCATATCTTCCTGTTCGTGCTGTTCACCGCACAGGTGACCTACTCCGCCACCACATTGAATCGGTTGAACTATCTGGAGGAGACGCGGCTGGACGTGCTTGGCGACGATCCCTACCGCAGCATGCTGGAGGCGCTGTTGCTGCGGTTCCAGCCAAGCCTGCTGAACATTCTGCCCCTTTACGTGGTGCTGCTGATGTTCTTCGCCGCCACGATCTGGATGCTGCGCTGGCCGCGGTTGCTGTTCGGATTATCCTTCGCAATCTACCTCTTGGTGCGCGTCACCAGCATTAACCTTGGATCATGGGATGGCGGCGGCTGGTTCTTCGATCCGTTGGCGTGGCAGTTCCTGTTCATTATCGGCGTGTTGCTGGCCTGCGCGCCGATGCGCCCGCCGCGCCGGGCCTGGGCCTTCGACATCGGTTCCGCCATTGTGGTTGCGCTTGGGGTCATGGTTACCGTTGTCATCGAACCCCATCCCCATCGGCTGGAGTGGGTGTCTGCATCCGCTTTCCGTTCGCTGGTGGTGGAAGACAAGACAGGGCTGTATCCGTTCAGGTTGATTTCCATTCTGGCCCTGACATGGCTGTCTGTTCGATTGATCCGGTTCGACGCCGCATGGCTGCGATCACGCTGGGTTGGGCCGTTTTTGTTGTTGGGCCAGAACTCGCTGCCCGTGTTCTGCTCCGGGATCGTGATCGGCTTTCTCGCCCGCCTCGGACTTGAGTACGACGAGCGTGCACCGATGCAGGTCGGCATCAATCTGTTCGGTGCGATCGGCATGCTGGCAGTTGGCGCGTTGGCCGCCTGGTATCGCACCAAGGGCAAGCCGAAAACGCCGCGTCCGGTGGGGTCGGCCTCACCGACGCTCTTGCCGGTAAATGCGCAGCCTGATACCGGTTGAGCTTATGCAGCGGCTGCTGATCGGTCTCGCCTTCCTGGTTTCTGTTCTGGTGAATTCGGCTTGGGCAGCCGATGGTCCCGCGTGCGAAATGCCGCCCGAACTGACAGTGCCGATCGATCCAATGCCTCATGTCGCCGCCGCGTTGGCGAAAGGCAGCCTCGATATCCTGGCTCTTGGATCCGGCTCGACGGTCGGCGATACCGGCGGCGCAAGTGGGCCGGCTTTCGCCTTCCATGCGCCTGAAGCGTCCTTTCCGCGCAAAATGGTCGAGGCGCTGCGTGCGATGCGCCCGTCGGTGCGCGTCGAGCTCGTGGTCCAGGGCGGCCGCAACATGACGGCGGAGGCTATGCTGCCACTGATGCAGCATGAACTGGCGGCACGGCATTTCGACCTTGTATTGTGGCAGACCGGGACGGTGGAGGCGGTGCACGGGTTGCGCACCGACAGCCTGCGTTCGGTGCTGCAGGAAGGGACCGGCGCGGCGGCTGAGGCCAAGGTGGACATGGTGCTGATCGACCCGCAGTTCAGTCGTTTCCTGCGCGCCAACGCTGACATCAGCCCCTATCAGACTGTCCTGGCCCAGGTTGCCGGTGATCCAGGCGTGACGCTGTTCCACCGCTTCGACCTCACTCAGCTATGGGTCAACAACGGTCAGGTCGATCTCGAACGCGCCAGCCGCGAACAGCGGGATCAGACGGTCATTCTGCTGAACACCTGCCTTGGCGAGGCGCTGGCACGGTACATCCTGGGGGGCGCCAACACCCACTGACCCGGCGCAGGTCTGGCCAATCCGGAAGATGTCCCCCTATCATTCGGGCGATTCAATCGGGGGGACAAATGGACTACAACTCAGCTTTCGCCGGAATGAAGGTGATCGATCTAAGCGGCGGGGTTGCGGGCCCGTCCTGCGCGATGATGCTGGCTCAGCACGGCGCGGATGTGATCAAGGTGGAGACCCCGCACGGCGGCGGCGACTGGTCGCGCATCCTGGGGCGGACATATGAGGATCATTCCGCCTTTTCGTTATATGGCACACTGGGCAAGCGCAGCGTGGCCGTGGACCTGAAGACGCAGGAAGGCAAGGAAATCCTGTGGCGCCTGGTGCGCGGCGCGGACGTGTTTATCGAGGGATTCAAACCGGGAACCATCCAGCGCTACGGCTTCGGCTATGATGCCGTCAGCGCGCGGGAACCTGGGATTATCTATTATTCGATTTCCGGATTCGGCCAGAACGGGCCCTTGGCGGCGCGCCCGGCGATGGATCCGGTCCTGCAAGCGTTTATCGGGATCGTGACCGAGAACAAGGGTGAGCACGATAACCACCCGCACCGGATTGCCATCTCGCTGATCGACATGTTCTCCGGCCTGCTCGGCTTTCAAGCGATCGCGACGTCGCTTTATGTGCGGCGTGAGCAGGAAGTAAAGCAAGGCCGGTTCATCGAACTGAGCCTGATGCAGGGCGGCGCGATGCTGTCCGTCATCCGGATGATCGCCCACCACCTGGAGCATGGCGTGACACAGCGCACCAGCATGCCGAACGGCGTGTTCAACACCAAGGACGGCCAGATCAACATCACCATGGTGCGCCCGGCAAACTGGCAGCCGTTTTGCGAGGCGATCGAGCAGACCCAGTTGCTGGATGATCTGCGTTTCTCCAGCCACGCGGCTCGGGCGCAGAACCTGGATGAGCTCTATACCGAACTCAGGCCGATGATTGCCGCCAAGACCACCGAATGGCTGTCAGAGCGGCTGACCGCGCAGGGGATCATGAATGGCAAGGTGAACAGTTACGAGGAGTTTCTGCAGACCGAACAGGTCGCGGCAACCGGGATCATGTCCTGGCTGGCCCAGCCGGGCGTGCCGGATAAGGTGCCGATGCCGAACATCCCGGGCTTGGCGCCGTTCGAAAGCGGGACAAAGCGCGCCCATGCACCGACGCTTGGCGAACACACCCGCGAGGTCCTGGTGGAACACGGCTACAGCCCCAATGAGATCGCGATGCTATACGAAAAGAAGGTTGTTGCTGGGGGCTGAACCCGCGCCACTACTAAGAGGACCGGGCTTACGCTGCTTCAAGTTGGGTGGACGGAAACGTCCACCCTGGCTGCAAATCAGCCCGCGCGCGGCGAAAATGTCCCACAGCAGGCGCCGGTTGAGCCTTCGCCTGCCCGTCCCTGAAGCAGCGGCGCGAACATCTTCGCCGCTGCGAAGATCCAGCTCCGCACGACCTGGTCGCCAGCACAATCCGGACATAGTCGCTGGTGCGCTATCAACCCTGACTGGATCAGGCAGGTTAAAACAGCGGCTCATCCAAACGAAATGCACTTGGATTGTTCCCCGCCCACGCTCCACCGCTCCAACCCACGCTATCCGGCTGGCCTTCACCTTATATCAATCGGTATCAAAGCCGATCGATAAAGGCATGCGGATGGTGTGGCGGTTGTGCGCGACAGCAACACCGGCCAGGTAGGGGCCCGGGTAGACGACCTGTCATTAAGACTGCAACATTCTGTCATGTATTGACTGATTAAGAAATGTATTGACGTACAATGTGTCAAGACAGAAATATTGTTGTTTCCACAGGTTAATCCGACGATCGCGCTAAAATTTGGGCAGATCCTAGCCACCCTTTAACGGTTGCACCGGTTTGGATAAGCCGCTAGACGGTTCCTACAATTATTCCCAGGAAGATGAGTTCGGTCCTTATCAGCCGGATGCGGAGGGGTAGTGTGTGTCATTTCAATAGCCGACACCTATGGATCTTTTCTTGTCCCGGAGGCATCTTCAATTTTGTTACGAAATACGTCTTAACGTCGGACCCGTGGGAAAGTCGTATCAACCGTGACCAACGGTGAGGTTTACACAGCTATTGTCGGCAAGCTGCCTCCCGATTATCCCTTTTAGGTCAACATGCCAGATTTCCTCTCTCAGCTCGTTAAGCGCCGGGAAATGCAATCATCAGATGCTGATGCGTCGGGCGAAGAAAGCGCAGTCAGCATAATGCCGCTTTTGGAAGAGGAAACAGGCCAGTCGGACGAAGTGTCTGACGATGTCGTCCAGATCATGAACTCCGGACTGTTTGACGCAAAATTCTACCTGGCCAGTTACCCTGATATAGCTGCCGCGACAATCGATCCACTCGACCATTTCTTTTATTATGGCTTCCAGGAGGGCAGGCGTCCCAATCCGTACTTCGACCCCCTGTGGTACCTCGATACCAACGACGATGTCAGGGAAGCCGAGAAGCAGCCGCTGCTGCACTACGCCATGCATGGGGACAAGGAATCCCGCCGGCCGTCCCGCCAGTTCGATACCGCCTGGTATCGCCAGACCTACGCCATCGAACCTGATGAGTGCGCACTTGCCCACTACCTGACCAACAGGTTCACCGGCCGCTTCAGCCCCATTCCCGAGTTCGACGTTGCATTCTACCTGAAGCAAAACCCAGACGTCGCCGCGGCCGGCGTTGATCCGTTCGACCACTTCTTCAGCTACGGCTACCGCGAATATCGCAATCCGTCAGCCGACTTCGACGTCAAGTTCTACATCCAGCGCTACCTGGATGGCGACACCGACGCCAATCCGTTCCTGCATTACCTGATCCACAAGGACGAACCAGGCGTCTTCGGCCGCATGCCGGATGATGAGGTTACCGTCTGGCGCGAAGTGAAGCGCTTTACCAAGCCCGGTCCGGAGTTCGAAAACTTCCGCCCGCTGCCCCCATCCGCCGCCCATCAGTTCAAGGTGCTCGCCTACTATCTGCCCCAGTTCCACGCCATCCAGGAGAATGACGCCTGGTGGGGCAAAGGCTTCACCGAATGGACCAACATCGCACGCGCCTTTCCGCGCTTCAAAGGCCATTACCAGCCCCGTATCCCAAGGGACCTTGGCTTCTACAACCTCGACAGCATCGAACCCATGCGCCAGCAGGCCGCAATGGCCCGCGCCGCCGGCATCCATGGCTTCGTCTTCTACTACTACTGGTTCAACGGCCAGCGGCTGCTGGAACGCCCTCTCGAACGCTTCCTCGCCGACCGCTCGATCGACATGCCGTTTTGCCTGATGTGGGCCAACGAAAACTGGACGCGCCGCTGGGACGGGGCAGAAAGCGAAGTGCTGATCTCGCAGGATTACCGCCCCGACGACGACGAGAACATGGCCGCCGAGTTCGCCCGCCACTTCAAGGATCCACGCTATATCCGGGTGCAGGGCCGCCCGCTGCTGATGATCTACCGCCCGGCCCTCATCCCCGATTCCGCCAAATCGGTCGGCCGCTGGCGCGAAATCTTCAACGAGCAATACGGCGAAGACCCAATCCTGGTCATGGCCCAAAGCTTCACCGACACCGACCCGACCCAATACAGCATGGATGGCGCGATCGAGTTCCCGCCGCACAAGCTCACCCAGTTCATGACGCCGATCAACCCGACCATCGAATACCTCGACGCCGATTTTGCCGGCCAGGTCTATAGCTACGACGAAGTCGTCCGCACCTCGCTGACCGAACCGTCGCCACCCTACCCGCTGATCAAGACCGCCGTGCCAAGCTGGGACAACGACGCCAGACGCCAGGGCACCGGCCTCACCATCACCGCCTCCTCCCCCGCCAAATACGAACAATGGCTTGGCGCCCTCGGTGAAGCTGCACGGCGCAGTCCTTTCTTTGGCGAACCGATCGTCTGCGTCAACGCCTGGAATGAGTGGTGCGAAGGCGCCTACCTTGAACCCGACCTGCACTACGGCTCCGCCTACCTGAACGCGACGGCCCGCGCCGTTGCCGGCCTCTCTCGCCGCACCGCCGCGCCTCGGCTGCTGCTGATCGGCCATGACGCTTTCCCCAGCGGCGCCCAGCACAACCTGCTTGCCCAGGGGCGTGTCCTGCGCCGCAGCTTCGGCCTCGACATCCAGTTTCTACTGCTGGACGGCGGCAAGCTCGAGGACGACTACCAAGCCGTCGCCCCACTGACCATTGCATCCTCCGACGCTGCCCTGCGCGCGAAACTGAAGGCGCTCGCCGACCAGGGCTTCACCCACGCCATCATCAACACCACCGCCGCCAGCCACGTCCTGCCGCTGGTCCGCGCCGCCGGCATCGACCCGATCGTGCTGGTGCACGAACTGCCGCGCATCATTCGCGAAAAGAACCTGACCGCCGGCGCCCGCGCCGCCCTCCAGGCCAGACTGGTGCTGTTCGCCGCCGAGTTCGTCCGCGACGCGCTGCTGACCACCCTCGGGATCGAGGCGACCGACAACACCCTGATCATGCCGCAGGGCAGTTACAAGGCCATGTCCTACGACCCGGCCGCCGGCGCCGGACCGCGCGCCGCTTTCGGCCTGACAGAGCGCGACAAGCTCGTCATCGGCGTGGGCTACGCCGACCTGCGCAAGGGCTTCGACCTGTTCCTGCAACTGTGGCGCCTGCTGCGCGCGCCAATCGGCGGCAAACGTCGCGGCCGCGTCTGCCTGGTCTGGATCGGCGACATCGATCCCGACCTTAAAAGCTGGCTCGGCAATGAGATCGCCGACGCCGAAGCCACCGGCACATTTCGCATGGCGGGCTATCGCGACGACATGCACGCGGTGTTCGCCGCCGCCGACGCCTTCGCCCTCACCTCCCGCGAGGATCCGTTCCCCACCGTTGTGTTGGAAGCCCTCAGCGTCGGCCTGCCGGTGGTCGCGTTCGACCGGTCCGGCGGCATCCCCGACATGCTGCGCGACGCGCGCCAGGGCGTTGTCGTGCCCTACGGCGATCTGACCGCCATGGCCGCCGCCATCACCACGGAACTGAACGCCGGCATCACCGCCAAACAGCGCATCGAACGCCACGCCCTGATCACCGACCGCTTCAGCTTCAGGACCTATGTCCGCCGGCTGATGGAACTGGCGATCCACGGCCTGCCATCCGTCTCGGTCGTGGTGCCGAACTACAATTACGCCCGCCACATGCCGCTGCGCCTGGGCAGCATCTTCGCCCAGTCCCACCCGGTGCATGAGATCATCGTGCTGGACGATGCCTCCACCGACGACAGCGCCACCGTGATCCCGATGGTGGCCGATCAATGGGACCGGGAAATCCGTTTCATACCCAACAAGACCAACTCCGGTTCGGTGTTCGCCCAATGGCGCAAGGCGGCGGAGCTGGCGTCGGGTGAGTTCGTCTGGCTGGCCGAGGCGGACGACGCCGCCGAGCCCGACTTCCTGACCCGCACTTTGGCCTTGCTCGGCAGCGACCCTGCCATTCAATATGCCTTCGCCGACTCACGCACCATCGATGCCGACGGTGCCGCGCAGTGGGACAGTTACAAACCATACTACAGCACGGTCGAAGCCGGCGCGCTGACACAGACCGAGGTGTTTGAGGCTCGGGATTTCGTGCAGCGTTTCCTATCGGTGAAGAACCTGATTCTGAACGTAAGCGCCGTGGTGTGGCGGCGCGACGCGTTGCTGCGCGCGCTGACGGCATGCGAGGTCGACCTGAAGACGTTCCGCATGGCAGGGGATTGGCGCCTGTATCTGGAGGCATTGGCCCTGCCAGGCGCCAAGGTCGCCTATGAGGCGGAACCGATGAACGTGCATCGTCGCCATGCAACGAGTGTGACGCATGCGCTGAATGCCGACCGCCACGTGGAGGAGATCGCGTGCTGCCACGAGGTCGCGTTGCGCGAATTTGCCTTGCCGGAGCCGGTAGCCGTGAAGCAGGCGGACTACCTGGCCGAGGTGAAGCAGCAGCTGGGCGCTGGTGACGCGAAGCCGGAAAAAGCGGCTGCCCCAGCGCGCAGCAAGCAAAAGGTCACGGCCGTCGAGGCCCAAGACCACGAGGGAATCGAGTCCGAGGGATAATGATTCGGCTAATGGGGATAACGAATGTCTGTATATGATTTGGACCGGAACAGAACCGCGCCAGCTGGCAGCAACACCAGGAGCGCTGACGCCGGGCGGATGAACCAATCCATCACGGAGCAGGGAAATTACATGTATGTACCGCCGTTTGATTCGCTGCTGACGGCGATTGGCGTCACTCGCGCCGAGTTTGAGGGCGCCTCGGTCGTCGTGGTGCCGACGGAACTTCTGAAGCTGCTGCTGCAGGTGGCGGTGGCCAGCGGGGATTTCAACGAAGCTGGATATCTGCGCGACAATGCCGACATTGCCGGGGCGCTCAAGACCGGAAAGGTGGAAGACGCCCGGCTGCATTACGTTGGGTTCGGATACTTCGAGGGCAGGAACGGCGCGACACCCGAGGTCGATGAGGCTTGGTATTTGCGGACGTATCCGGACGTAGCGGATGCTGTTTCTAATAAATCGGTTGGTTCGGCGGCTGAGCATTTTAGGGTGATCGGTGCGTCGGAGGGCCGCAGCCCGAATGCGTTTTATGTTCCTGCCGCGGAGCAATGGAAGAAGGCGATTGGATGGGGTAACAGGCAATAATCTCCCGAACAGGAAATAGAATGTCAACGCGCGACTTCAACCTAGGGTCTAACGGTACCCGCAGTGTCTCGGGCGCCCATAAGGCAAAGCCGGCGATTAGCAGGCGTCTCGCGCTGACACTCGGCCTTTTCGGAACACTTGCTTGGAGGGTTGGCAGTGCGCGCGCAGGATACCTTCCTCCGCGTGTGACCGCTGGCGCCATAAGATGGGATGCTTGGGAGGCAAACGTTAGTGATGTCAATTCCGCAGTCGAAGCGACTCTCAGCCCTCCGAAATATCAAGATAGGTCGCCTTTCTGCGCAAAAGCGGCTGCATATAATGCTATCGACTTCACTAACTGCGCTAACCAAGTATCATTCGATGCAGAAATAAAATACGCTAGCAACGCGGGCCTTACCTACTGGGCTTACTGTTGGTATCCAACCGCTAACCCTATGATGAACGGATGGAAACTGCATCAAAACAGCGGACTGCGAGACCGTATAAATTGGTGTATGCTTTGGCAGTTCGGATGGCTCGGAGGGGGGCGTGGCTTCCAAGATGACATCCACCGCTTCGTAGGATATTTTCAACAAAGGAATTATCAGACGGTTGGCGATGGGCGACCGCTTGTTTACTTGTACGTAGACGACGACGCTCCGCTAAAAAGCGGGTGGAGCGGCAATTGGGAAAATGTCCGGTCAGCGATGGACCGGCTTGCAGCCGCTTGCAGCGAAGTAAAGCTCGCACGACCATACCTCGTTGTGATGCAGAGTGCACCGAAGTCGGCTGCGGAAATTATGCGCGCGGTCTCCGGTGACGCAATCAGCAGTTACATTGGCTCTATACCCAATGCAGCCGGGCAGGCGGCATATTCAAAGCTGTCGAGGCTAACGGAAAATGGTTGGGAGAAAATGGCGGCAACAGGCGCTCCAATTGTGCCAGTTTGTATGACAGGCTGGGACACTCGGCCGCGCAAGGAGCATCCCCCGCCTTGGCAAAAAAATAAAACGTCTATGTTGGGGATGGCCAATTATGTTAAGATGGGCAGACCGGCTGAGATAGGCGCTCATATCAAAGCCGCTTTGGCATACGTTCTGTCGCACCCTCAATCGTGTCCTGCCGATACTATCATCATCTACTCTTGGAATGAGTGTGACGAAGGGGGTAGTGCCCTCGTACCATCGTTCAGCGCTCAGGGAGCTGACCATAGTATTCTCGACTCTGTTAGCCGGATACTTAAAGGCAGTCGCAGCAAAGGTTGAATCAAGATGAGCAATAGTAAACCGGGTTCTCTGGCTGCCGCACAGTCTGAGCTGCCCGATTCGTCTTACGATGCTAGGTTGCACACTGATGAGCAGACTAACTTCAGTGCTCTGGAAATAAATTATATTCGTGATCGAATGAACTATCAGCCCTGGCTCGAGCGGACCAGCACTGAAGTAAACGAACAGGTTATCTTTCAAGATATATTACGGCGGAGAGCCGGTGCAGTTTTTATAGGACCTGATTCGTTTATATCAACTCGCGCTCATGTATTTACAGACCAGCTCTCAATAGGACAAAATAGTTGGATAGCCGCCGGAGCGATTGTTCGAGGGAACGTCAAAATCGGTTCAGACAGTTCGATCAATTCGATGGCGCACATTGCTGGCAAGGTAACCATTGGGAATGGTGTCCGGGTTGCCGGAATGGCGTCGATCTACGGGTTTAATCATGGCTTTTCGTCCCTCGACCGACCGATATATCAGCAGCCTCATACATCTACGGGTGTTACTGTGGGCGACGGGACTTGGATCGGCGCAAATGCGGTACTTCTAGATGGAGTTAGCGTTGGTGCACATTGCATTGTAGCGGCTGGTGCCGTGGTAACAAAGGATCTCCCGGACTACTCAATAGCTAGAGGTAATCCAGCAGTTGTTATTGAGAATCGGCGATCTCCTGGATCGAGCGAGACAGGAAAGAACGTCAAAGCTGCCCCTGTGCGGTCGATTCCATTGAATCTATTCACATCGGACATGCCGTGGATCGACCGAGACGACGCAGATATCGAAGCTTTTGTAAAAGCGTACAAGACGCCGGTTTCATTTGATCTTGCCGAGAAACTCACTTCATGGAAGCGCGATGGGTTTGTCGTCTTCTCTAACGTAATTGCCCATGATCTTGTGGATAAGTTTATTGCTGATGTGGACCATCTTCGGGAGCGGTTTCACGACTATCTTATACCAATTGAAGTGCGTGGCCAACAGACGTGGTCGAAGGCAGTATCGCGTGAGGTCATCGAAGGTAGCGGAGTAAAATTCAACCATCTACATGTATCCTCCCTTTACGCTGCTCGTCTTAGCTTGACAAAAGAGGTAACGGAATTTTTGGAAGCGATATTCGGCTCCCCTGCCGCACCCATGCAAAGTTTAACTTTCTGGATGGGTAGTCAGCAGCCAACACATATCGATTATCCCTACGTCCGCATGCAGCGCCGGCTGGCATACATGGCGGCCTCATGGATCCCACTTGAGGACGTACATTCGGACGCCGGTCCTCTTGCTTATTATCCTGGAACTCATAAACCAGAGGCGAGTGGGTTTTTCGATTGGGGAAAGGGTGAAATAGTGAATTTGCCTGAAACAAGTACTCAAAACGGTCAGCAATTTGCTGACTACTTAGATGCTAGGCTACGTAAGCAGCATATTCAGCCAGAGATATTTACTCCCAAAAAGGGTGATGTTCTAATTTGGCATTGCAACATGCCGCATACTGGTACGCCAATAAGAAATGCAAAGCTTACGCGGAAATCGTATGTCACCCACTACACTGGTCTAAGCGACTACCCAGAGCGCTGGGTTCCTGACAGGGAGAAATCGGTAATGAGTAATATCACCGAAAACCGGGGGATTGTAATGGATTTCCCATGGAGCAAACCCGAAAGTAAACTTCCAAGCTGGCGTGAGCATTTCTATTCGGTCAAGAATTCCACTTGAGGGCACCGCACTATAGTGTTCCAAGCTTCCATCCCAGTCTATAAAAATAAATTCCTATGATCGAAATCTGCCGTCCACCTAATCCATTTCCTGACGGGACCATTCCGACTCCGGATTTGAAAGGTGCGGCTTTCATCCGGAAGATTAATCGGCTGCTTGATAGGTCCTGAACCGGCGGGCCGCATGCACCTTGAGGACCGGAGGACATAATGTCGGAAAACATCATCGAAGAATTCAACTTCCTCCATTCAGGGTATTGTCCGGCTTGTGAACGAAAGGCCACGTTTGTCGCAAGCCGCCCGGATTTTCGTAACGCATTAAAATGCGATAGCTGCGGTTCTTTACCCAGACAAAGGGCGCTTATGCATGTCCTGACGACGTACCGTCCAGAATGGAAGTCGCTTTCAATCCATGAAAGTGCACCTGGGTGGGATATTGTAAGCCAGCGGCTTGCAACTGAGTGCGCTTCCTACACCGCTTCCCATTATGACAACTCTCATTCGTTAGGGATAATAGTGGATGTGCCTCAAATGCCATGCAAGGTATATCATAATGAAAATCTAGAACAGCAAACCTTCGGTGACGCCCTTTTCGACGTCGTGATCGCGCAGGATGTATTTGAACATATCTTTCATCCCGACCGAGCTATCAACGAAATAGAGCGAACCCTGAAACCTGGCGGTATTGTTCTGATGACGGTGCCAATTGTTAATCGGCACCGTCGTCAATCTCAACGCCGGGCATCGCTCTCGATGGATGATGTGGTCCATTTGTTGCCGCCCCAATATCATGGTAATCCAATAAGCGGGGCCGGTTCACTTGTCACCATTGACTGGGGCTATGATATTGCAGGCTACCTGCAGCGACATTCAGGAATGAGCTTCTTAATGTTGCAAATAGACAACATAGATTTAGGTATTAGAGCCGATTTCAATGAAGTTCTTCTTGGGCTAAAGTACGAAATTTTTGAACCATGAAGCTAAGTGGCACCTATCAAGCGGCGGCTCATGATGTATTGTAGCAGGTTTGTTCGTGCCGTTATAAGGTCGTTCGTGACGGGTATCAGCTATGCTAAACCAGTCATTTAATAATTATCCCTAAGGCGAACCGGGCTTATGACAACACACGCTGTTCTATATTATACTCACTTCGTGAGCGAAGCAGTGAAACTTGAGCTGAAAAAGCTTCGTAGTGAGCTAGACCCTCGCTTCGTTTTATTTGCTATGGGCTGTTGCCCTGAAAAAACAACATTGAATAGCTTGGGTTGTGCTGACCTGCAAATAAGGTCCTATGATCGAGATGACCTGCGTGCGTTACCGTACGAGCGGCAGTTGGAGACTGTAGACTGGGAGACCTTACGAAGGAACCCGGACTTGGCAATAATGCGGTTCTTTCGCGGCAATCCGAATTATGACTTTTACTGGGTTCTAGAGTACGATGTTCGTTATACCGGGGACTGGGGCGATCTCTTCTCTGAACTTGTTGGGTCCAATGCAGCATTGTTATGCACACACCTAGTAAGCCAACGAGGAAGCCCCGAATGGATGCATTGGAAAAGTTTCGTTTCCGCCGACGGCTCAGTCAAGGAACCGGATCTTATACGTGCATTCCTGCCATTCACGCGTCTCTCAAAGCAGCTAATGAGGGCGATCGATGAGCGATGCAGGCTTGGATGGGCCGGCCATCCGGAAGTGCTGTGGCCCACGATTGCCGCACAGGCAGGCTTGACAATTGAAGAGATCGGCGGTTTTGGGTCAACGACACCGCCTCACAGAAGGGGCAAATACTATCAGTCTGCGGTCGCACCAGGGGGGCTGTTTTTTAGCACTTTTGCTGCGTGGCCTTTTTTGTCACTGAAGAGTGACTTTAGCCGGGCATCGCCTCCCGACACCCTCTGGCACCCGGTCAAGGAATGATCACCCAAGACCTGGGGTTTAAATAAGTGCCTTTAGGGCCGAGGCGGTCAGCTCTGACTTAAGCAGTGAGTGACTTTAGACTTTTCGTGGCAGAGACGGAAAAGGAAAATCAACTCCGAGCTGCTGCAGACAGTTGACAAATGCGGGGCAGGCGACGCCTTTGGTGTGGGAAAAGCGACTGTTATACTCTGCTTCGGTTGTTAATAAAAATTTGGCAACATGGAGACCAATCCCTCGATATGTTTCGAGTGCTGTTCGATCATCAACATCGACATATGCCGATAATTTGTTTCGAGCATGATCAACCAGTGACTGGTAAGGCTTATGATGCAGGTGTATATGGGTGAGATTGGTTTTGACGACACCCTCTCGCTTTTTAGAGCGCCCATCGTGAAATCCATGATCCAGATATCCTATAGTTCCCTCGCTAAAAAATGTTTTGCGATGATCCCATCTCCAAAAACGAGTAGGATCTGCCAAATTGTTGTAGAATGCGGAATTGATGCTAAACGCCCGGTCGTCTGCAAGAACTGAGAAGGCCTGAAGTATCTCGTTCCGATTACATGTGAAGGCGCCATCATCTGTAGACAGTGCCAGAAACTCATCACAATCGAGCGGCAAATAGAAATCAAAAGGGCTAACGGTATCTAATTCTTCAATTCTTTTGCTAAAAATATCGCCTTTCAAATGAAAATCAGATGATTTGTCATGACTCCAATCGACCTTCACTCCAATTCTGCACGCCTTTTCAAGGTCTTGACGTACACGAGACGACACCGAACCGTTATCATAGATAAATAGACTCTCAATTCCAAATAGGTGTGAATGATACTTGACCCATGGCCAAAGCAGGTCGTCTTCATCCTTTTGCATCATAAGGCATGCCACTCGCGGCATTCTCACCTCTCCTTTAAGCCATTCCGATTCGGGTTAGCCGCCAGTGGCACGACGCTAATGGCGGCGAGATCCAAATGCCAACTGCGACCGAAGATCTGAGTGTCAGTCTGGCACATCGGCAAGGCGGCCTCAATAATATAAGTTATGCGCCGGTTGAAGCGGCCGTGTACGGAGGATGCGACACGCCGTGATAATTATTTGGTTGAGCAGCTACCGCGGGCGATAGTAGTAGGAAACTCGGTTGCACGTATGACAAACTAGCAATGAAGCGAGCGGGCTTGTTCATTCGGACATCCCAGATTGGCCGGGCGTCAATCCAGGCTCGCCTCCTGAGAGTGTGCGGAAACCGCTGGGATTCTGCGTACAATACCTGCGAGATGTTACCCTAGACCGTGCCACGCAGGAGGGTTTATACGTTACCAGGATAGATCTTCAACTGGGTGCTGCTTGCAACTCACCGAACCCTTCGTCCTGGAAACCTTCGCTTCCCCCTTCGTCGACGACGACCTGTTCGCGTCCCGCCTGGGCGGCAACAAGCAGGATGCCCACGCAGTCCGCCACTACCTCCGCCTGCCGATACCCGCCCGCCCCGATCTGTCCTGGTTCTTCGACAGCGCCTACCACCTGCAGAAATATCCCGACATCCAGGCCGCCGGCATCGATCCGCTGGTTCACTTCATGCGCTGGGGTGCGGCCGAGCTCCGCTCGCCACACCCGCTGATCGATCTCCGCCACATCCGCGAAGCCCATCCCGACCTGCTGCCGCAAACCCCCACGATCGAGGTTGTGCACAGCCTGCTCTCGCGCGACCTGGTCGATCCCAGCCGCCTGTTCTCGCTGGACTATTACCGCTCCCAGCTCGACGACACCGCAGATACCAGCCGCGGCCTGCTGCACCACTTCCTGCGCACCGGCATGCTGGCCGGCCTGCGCCCACATCCGGGCCTTGATCTGATCGCCGCCTACCGGCTCGACAGCGCCCGCACGTTCGATATCCGCTCCACGCTGCGCCACCTCGCGCTGTCCAACCACACACCAACCGGCGGCAAACCCGTCTCCCACACCGAACAATTGCGGGAAGATGCGGCAAAAGCGCTGTTCCGCAACCGGGCGAGCAGTCTGCTGCCCACGCGCGGCCGCTATCTGTTGCGGTTCAACTACACCGGCATCCCCGACGTCACCGTGCTGATGGTCGTGCACAATCAGTTCGCCCTCACGCTGCAGGCGCTGGCATCGCTGCGCCAGGCCCACGCAGGCGGCATCCAACTCGTGCTGATCGATTCCGGATCGACCGACGAAACCCGCCACATCGCCAACTACGTCACCGGCGCGGACGTGCTGCGGTTCGACGACAACATCGGCTACCTCCGCGGTTGCAACGCCGGCTTGCAACGTGCGTCGGGCAGCACGGTGCTCTACCTGAACAACGATATCGAGCTCGCACCTGGGGCGCTGGCCGCGGCTCTCGACCGGCTGCATTCGGACCCCTACATCGGCGCCGTCGGCGGCAAGGTCATCCGCGCCCATGGCGCCTTGCAGGAGGCAGGGTGCATCATCTGGCGCGACGGCTCCACCTCCGGCTACCTGCGCGACCAGTCGCCGCTGTGCCCGGAGGCAAACTTCGTCCGCGACGTCGATTTCTGTTCCGCCGCCTTCCTGCTCGTCCGCGCCGACGTGGTGCACGAATGCGGCGGCTTTGATGAGGCGTTCGCACCCGCCTATTACGAAGACGCCGATCTTTGCCTCAGGATGCAGGGCGCCGGTTACCGCATCGTCTACGATCCGTCCGTCGTGGTGTATCACCTGGAATACGGCTCCACCGACGCGGTTGCCGATGTCGACGCCCAGATCAACCGCGCGCAGCAGACCTTCCTGCGCAAGCACCTTGATACGCTGCGGTCCCGCTACGCCGTCGACAGCCGGGCGCAGATCTTCGCCCGTTCCGTGGACAAGCCGCTCGGGCGGATCCTGTTCATCGAGGATGTGGTGCCGCTGCGCCGCCTTGGCGCCGGTTTCGGCCGCTCCAACGACATCGTCCGCACCCTTGCGGGCATGGGCTATCAGGTCACCATCTTCCCGGTGATCCAGCGCAGCTTCGACCTGGCCGCGGTCTACGCCGACCTGCCGGATACGGTGGAAGTCATGGCCGACCGTGGCCTGGCCCAGCTGGAAGCGTTCCTGATCAGCCGCCGCGGCGCGTTTGATACGATCTGGATCGCGCGGACCCACAACCTGGATCGGGTGAAACCGATCATCGAACGTGTCGGTGTCGATGTGCTGTGCGGCGCCCAGGTGGTGCTGGATACCGAGGCCATCGCCGCCACCCGCGACGCCGCCTGGCACCGCCTGCAGGGCACCGACCAGCCGTTCGACCAGTCGGCCGCAGTCCAGCGGGAGTTATCGAATGCCGCTTTCTGCCAAAGCATTGTCGCGGTCAGCGACAGGGAAGCGAACATCCTGCTCGACCTCGGCCTGTTCGGCGTCCACGTCCTCGGGTTCATGCGCGAACTGGCGCTGACGCCGCGCCTCTGGGCGGACCGTAACGGGCTGCTCTTCGTCGGCGCCTTCGGCGCCCAGGACTCGCCCAATTACGACAGCCTGTGCTGGTTCGTCGACGCCGTGCTGCCCTTGATCGAGCAGGCGCTGGGCTACGAAACCCGGCTGACGATCGTGGGCTCGATGGCAAAGGGGGTGAACCTCGATCGGTTCCGCGACCACCCCAGGATCACGCTGCGCGGCGAGGTCGGCGATACGGTCCCCCTCTACAATGCCCACCGGGTTTTCATCGCACCGACGCGATACGCCGCCGGCCTGCCGTATAAGGTGCACGAGGCCGCGTCGTACGGCGTGCCGGTCGTGGCGACCGAATTGCTGCGCAGCCAACTGGGCTGGCAACATGACCGCGAACTGCTGGCAGCCGACGCCGCCGATCCCGCGGCGTTTGCCGCTCATGTCGTCGCCTTATACCGTTCCGAAGCGCTCTGGATCCGGATCCGCAACGCCGCCGCGGCGCATATCCGCGATGTCGGTGGGCGGGAAGCCTACGAACGGGCGATCAGCTACATCCTGGCAACTTGAATCGGCTATCCCGACAATAGCCCCGCAATCGCCTCCGCGATTGGCTGGCCGGTCACCGCGGCATAATAGGTGAATGCCGGCGATGGGTTGACCTCGAAGCAATACCACACCCCCTGCGGTGTCAGGCGCAGATCGATCCCAGCCAGCACCAGTCCGAGCGAGGCGGCAAGCGCGCGGCAACGCGCCTCGATGAAGACCGGCACGCGGCTCGCATGTACGCTCACATCCTCGCCCTGCTGCGTGGCGTAGCGGTAGTCGTCCGCGTCGCACACGATTTCCGCAACATACGTCGCATCGCCGACAACGTGGACGCGATAGTCCCGCCCCGGCACGAATTGCTGGAACTGCGTCGGGCACCAGACGATATCCGCCAGCCGTTCGGCATGTTCCGGCTGCAGTTGCTGCACGATACTGCGGATGCCGCTGGTCGATTTGTAGATCACCTGCCCGTGCAAGGCCGCGAACGCCTCGACCGCAGCCGTGTCGGTCGTGATCATCGTGTCCGGCACCGCAAACCCATGCGCCTTGATCAGCGCCGACTGGTAGGGCTTCGATCCGTTCGTCGCCATCGCCTCGGCCGGATTGATGACCCGCGCCGCGGTGATGTCCAGGAAGGCCGACATCAGGCTGTCCAGCCGGTCGGCATGGCGGATCAACGCCGGGTCGTCCTTCGCCCCTGGCGTCACATCCCGCGCGCAGTGGCAACGGACATAGACGCCGCGGATCCCCGCCAGGTCGCACCGTTCGCCGCCAATCCTGATTTCACCCGCAGCGCAGCCATCGGCGTACAGCTCAAGCTCCGTTTCTGCCGAACGGGTCTGGTCAAGCAGAAACACCGGGACGCCGGCCGCCCGCAGTGCGGCGTGTACCGCAGCGAGTGGGCGGTCGGTCGCCGGTCCCCACAACAGGATCATGCGCGCATCCGGCTCTCAAGGCCGAACCGCCGAAGCACCGCTTCCGCCACCAGGGGATTGCCGAGATCAACATGCGGATGCGCCCGCAGCAGGGCAGCGGACGGGCTTGTCCCATCAAACTCAGCGGTCAGCATCTCCGCCCCCGCCATCCTGGCCACCGCTCGGGCAGCGCCTTCAAGCTGCGGCCCGCCGATGCAGGTGTCGCCAACGACTGTCACTGTGCTGACGGCCGCCACAGGCTCCTCCGGTGCCAGTCCGATGCCGGTACCCAACCGTGTCATATGAACCGGCAGCCCGATCCGGCCTGCCGCGTGACGCCATTTCGTGTCGTGCCATGCCGGCCCGCACAGGCACTGCGGCGTCGGGCGGTTGAGCACCAGGACATCGTCGCGCGTCAGCACGGCTAGAAGAAATGCCGTCAGCTCCGCCGCCACATAGATGCGGTCATGGGCAGCGATGTGCGGCAGGTCGGATGTGCTCACCGCCGCCAGCCGCATCAGCACGCCACCGACCTGGTCCAGCCGAAACTGTCGCCCATCGGCTACCACGGTCGTTGCCGCGGGGTCCGACAGGCGAAAATGCCACCCGGCCCGCGACAGGTCACGCGGCACCAGCAACGCCATACCGCCCTCCGCGTGGCGCGCGACGAAGTCGCCGGCCGCGACATCCCAGGCGTTGGCAATGACGAGCAGCGCAGGCGCGGGTTCCATCAGGGCGCGTCAGGTGTTGATGGGGCGTAGGCGCGGCTGAATGAATGCGTTGCCTCCCTCCAATGGACCCGGATTGACGACATGTCTCGAATCGAATTGGGGCAAAGTATCAAGCTCTTTTGCGATCGCTTTCTCCGCCAGCGACTCCTTGGCCCTGACCTTTTCGAACTCCTTGTCCTTGTCCTTCTCTTTTTCCTTCTCTTTGTCCTTTCCCTTGGCGCGGACATGCGCCAGGGCCGTGCCACTCTTCGATGGATCAGCAACCGAGGTCGCAACCACGTGGAAGTCACCGGCCGCCCCGCCAATGAACAGTCCGGTCGTATTGATGCTGCCGCCTGCCTCCTGCACGCTCCAGGTGACGCCGGTCGAGCCGGTGCCGGTTACCGTCGCCAGGAATTGCTGGCCGTGTCCGGTGAAGATGGTCACTTCAGCTGGTGACAAGACGACGTTTACCATCTGCACCGTCAGCGGTGCGGTCAGCGTGACACCAGTGGCCGCGGCGGTGACGATCACGCCCAGGGTATTCTGTGGCGCCGTCGTGGTAACGCTGAACGTCGCGCTCGTGACCCCCGCCGGAACCACGACAGTATCGGGCACAACGACCGATGGCGAAGAGGAGCTCAGCGCCACCGTTACCCCATCTGCCGGCGCCGGATGGTCAAGCGCTACGCCGCCGGTGGCACTGTCGTTCGCATTGACCAGCGGCGGCAAAACTACAAACTGGATCAGGCTTGCCGACGGCAACTGCAGTTGCACATACAGCCAGCTCTCGAAATCGCTCGACCGCCTTCCCTCGCCGGAGGGAAACAGCAGGTCGACGCGCGGTGCCCCCCCGGCGCGGAAACCGCTTTGGCCGAGCGTTCGCCCATCAAGGTAGGTTCGTGTATTCGCGCCGTCGAACCAGATCGCCGCGCCTCGCAAATGCACCCGTAGCCGCACCTGCTGTACTTGTTCCGCCACCAGAACTGCGAGCAGGTTGCTGAGCTCGGCGCCGCCCTGGCCTGGCTTCCACAAAAGCGTATTGTCGCTGGGAAAGCTCAAAGTGGAACCCAGAAGCACGTTCAGGGTCACCTGCGCCGAGGCGTCCACCGCGGAGCTGAACGATTTCAGCGGCATCGGTGCTTCCAGCGATACACTTACCACGGCCTGCCCGGCATCGCCGGGCGGCGGCGTCACTGGGCCGTCGAAGAAAATCTGCAAACCACTCGCCTGCAGATCCGCCTGCGCAATGACGTCGTCGTTCACCCAGCTTATGCCGGTGATATGCCGCGCGGGCGGGACCTCCGCCAGCGGCGTGAAGAATTTTCGGCAATCCTGGATCGTCAAGGCGTCAGCCGCCAGCGTCGCGATACCGAGGCGCGCGAAGTGACGCTGGTCGGTGTGCGGCGGCTGCGGGTTGGTGAAGGGCCAGTCGATGTCGGCGGTTACCGTGCGCGCGGCAAATGTCCAGTAGTCGCCGCTGTTGTATTGGCCAGCTTCGAACTTCACTTGCACACCGGCTTCCAGCACTGTCCAGCCGTCAGCGGTTGTCGTTGCATTGACGGCTGCCAGTGGCGCATCCCAGCGCCGCAGCTTTGGATGCAGCGACAGATTAACCGCCGCCGGTGCCGTCGTCAGCACCACGGTGCGGGATCCTTCGACAACGTGGTCGATAACGAAGAACGGGCCGGGCTGACCCGACAGCTCAACCAGGTCGTCCACCAGCTCCACCGATTGCCCGTTGCTGAAGCCCAATGTCGCATCGCGGCCAAGGTCATGGACGACAATCTGCTGGCCGTTGAAACTCTCGATCGCGCTCAGCACCGCGCCGTTGTCACGCGACCACTTGAAGGTGGCGGTTCCGGGCGCGCCACCCTGGTGGATCTCCACGCGATACAACTGGTTTTGCAGCCGCTGATAGCCGGCGCTGGGTGGCAGCAGGCACAGATTGCCGGTCGCAGCAGTCGGCTCCGATCGCGCACTTAACGCACCCGTGCCAGGCGCCACCAGGTCATCCCATTCCGGAAACGCATCACCGCACGAAACCGGCCCGCTTGCGGACGGTTTCACCGGCAACGCTTTCACCTGCCAGACTGTCTTGCTGCGGATCGCCGTGTCCGGGCCGCCCAGCGCCACTTCGCGGATTTCCGCATCATCCAGCGCGGTGACCACCCGCCGCCAAGCCTCCAGATAAAGGATCGCCACCGTAGTGGGCGCCGCCTCAAGCAGTCCTGCGATCGCCGGCGCGCTGGGCAGGTCCGGCTGATGGGCATAGTCGATTGCCGCCTCGTTCTCGCACAATATGCCGCCGACGTAATATCGTCCCGCACCGATCGTCACGGCCTTGCCGTCAGCGGTGGTCAACTGGAACCCCGCATCGTGCAGCGGCGCCCCCGACTCACCGATGACATCTTTTGCTTCGACATCAAAGCGATGGCGAATGATACTGTGTTGCTCGTTCCAGTCGGCGTCCAGTTGCACCCGGCCCTGCTGCATCAGGACCCCGGCATAGTGCTTCCGGGCATTGAACGAATCGCGGCTGAAATCGCCCTTCATGGCTTGTTCCTTTCCGGGCTCAGTTTGCGTAGACCAGGGCCGCCTCAAGACCGAAGCGGAGGTGTTCCTCCAGGCGCACACGCAGATTGATGTCGCGTTGCGCCTGCGCCAGACTTTGGAAAACGCCCATTTCCGACCCATCCTCGGCACCGCTTCGGATCGCCACGGCCGTACGGTTGCTCAACTGGCAGTAGCCGGGATCGCCGAACGTCTGTGAGGTGAAAACAGGCTGCGGCACTGGGGCAGGGGACCCCGCCGCCGGCTGACACCGATGCGGTCGCGGAACACGCGACCCCGGCGGGACATAGCAGAACCGGGCGCAGCCGCTTGATCGCGTCTCCGCCCATACCGGTGCGGACCAGGTGTCGGCGGTGGCTAGGCTTGCGGCAAAGATCGTGTTGGAGGCAAGCGTCAACTGCGTAACATGCACCTTCCCGATCACCGTGCTGCCGGCGATCGACAGCGGCGCACCGGCCGCTTTGCCGTCCGGTCCGGCATAGGCGACGCCGTCGGAATGGCCGGCATCGATGATGCTGTTGGTGATCGTTACGCTGGCTCCAGGTGCGACACGGATCGCGCCGAGGATGCAGCGGTCAATCACGACGGTGATCCCGCTCTCGATGACAAGCGATGGCGTGTCGGGCTTCCCCGGCTTGCCGTCGGCTGTCCGGGTGATCCCCGGCGTCAGTGTGCAATGGCGCAACGTCAACTGGCCCAGGTGGTTGGCAGCGTCTGCCGCGACCCGCACGGCACCGCCGGCGATCCAAAGCCCATTCAGGCAGACCTCGGTCGAGGCCGCGCCGCTGACCAGTAAATCGCCGCCAAGCGCCAGGAACGGCACCATCTGATCAGCCGCGCGCAACTCGACGAACGCACCGATTGCTGTGGGCGCGACAACCAGCGTCTCGGCATAACGCCCGCTGTCGAGGATCTCCACCGCGCCGCCGGTTGCTGCCACGTCGATGGCCGCTTGCACAGTGGGATGCTGTGCCGGTACAGTAACGACAGGACTGAGCTCCTGGAACGTCCCCAGGCGGTCGTAGGTGCCGCCGCCCAGATCGGCGGAAAAGCCGTAGTGGTAAGTGATTAATGGTGGTGTGCCGGGTGCAGTTCCGAAGGCAATTCGCCCCAGCACCGGATCAATCGCAACCCGCCCCGCCGCCGGCGTGTGTGCCCAGGCACCGCCGCTGGCATCCGAAAGGTTGCAGACGGACACGGCATCCGGCGCGACACCCTGGATGAAGACGCTTTTGTCGGTCCCATAGAACTGATCGATGGACTTCGCGAAGCCCAGCCGGCTGATCGCCTGACCCACATTCAGCGCACTTGTCGCAGTTACATGCGGGTCCTTCGGTTCCGGCCTGCTGAACAGCGGGACTGCGGTTCCGTACGGGCTGACCAGGAAGCGTTGCGGGTCCACCTCGGTCGCCGGCGCCGAAACCACAGGATAAGCCTGCAGGCGCCAAAGAAAAATCACCACATTGGGCAGGTTGTACCAACCGCCCCCCGAGGACGCGTTCCGAACATCGATGCCATGCAACAGCGAGTCAAACGCCGAACCAGCCCGCTCCAGCGGTTGAGGGTCGCGCAGGTTCGGCGTGACCACATTGGTCGGGCGCAGGCGGCCCATGTACTGGGTCGTCGCCAGCCGCTGCACCATCTCGACCACATGGGCGTCCCAGCCTGTCACATCACGTGCCAGGGTCTCCAACGTAGCCGCCGTGCCCTTGCCGCGACGCAGCCGGATGGTGTCCGCCACTTCGGCGCGCGGACTGCTGATCTGCGGCGCCACCCCGTGCAGCTGGCGATAGCCGATCAGGTCGCCGATATAGGGCACCACCCAGTCGGAACATGTCTCGATGAACTGGTCATCGTAAAGTTGCGCCAGGTCCTCCTCAAGCAGCGCAACCTGTTGGGCGACAACTTGGATGAGCGCCAGAAGCGTCCCCTCGCCGGCGGCATCGCGATTGCGGTGGATCGCCGGAAGAAGATTATACAGCGATTGGGCATCAATACTCATGGCTTCACTCCAATGAGATCGAGCGGTCGCTGATCCAGCGTCAGCAACTCGGCAGCCAACGGCTCGCCCGCGCTGCCGGACACCGGCACCGAGGCGATCAGGATGTTCGCCAGCCCCCCGCCATTCGGATCATCGGTGCGGAAGAACTGCGTGACCTGCACGGCGCGCACACCAGGCACCGACTGCATCACCGCCAGCACTTCGCTCAGTGCGACAGGTTGGCCAAAGTCACGGGCATCGAACGCGAACGCCGCCCGCAGCGTGCGTTCGACCAATCCCAGCACCAGATCGTTGCTCAATGCCGGCTCGATGGTCACCGTTGCGGCGAGGCGGAAGAACGCATTGCGGAACGACTGCACCCGCAGCGGAACGTTCGGATCGCCCGCCTTGCGCATGGCGGCAAGCAGATTGGCGAAAATCTGTCCATCCGACGGCAGAGCCGCCCCGTTCGCCCCCGCCACCGTGACGAACACGCCACGCATGCGTCCGGTCCAGCTCCAGCTCGCCAGTGCCTTGGCCACGCCGGCGAATGCCCTGGCAAAATCCTCATAGTCCTGCAACGAAACAATCCGGTCGAGTGTCAGGATCGTCAGTGCCGCGTTGCGCCGGATGTCCGCGGCCTGTTCCGGATCGGTCGCGCCGCTCGCCGGCAACGGATTGCCGACGCCGCGCACCCCCAGTGGACGGACCGGTAAGAGAACGATCTTCCCGGCGTCGACATTGCCTGCTGAACCCATGCCCTTGCGGTAAATGGCCTGGATGTTCTCGGTGCCGGTTGGCGGCCTTGCACCCGCCACGCCATCGCCGAACGCGACCGTCGTCTGCCCGTCATCGCCGGTGCGGGCGACATAGACCTGATCGCTCGCTGCATGGCCGAAGAAGCCCGCCACCTCCTGCCACAGCACGTTGTTGACGCTGACCTGCAGCGTTGAGGCGGCTCCGGAAGGGCCATCGCTGCTGATATAGGTCAACGGCGGCTGGCGCAGCGTGAAGCTCTGAAATGATTGGCTGGCGTCACCACTGCCAAGCGCCTCCTGCACCGTCTCGCCATGGGTGGCGCGGGCGACATTGGCATTGATCGTCACGCTCGCCCGCACATAGGTGTTGACCAGCGTTTGCTGGAAAATCAGCGACGTATAGCCGTCGATGAATATGATATCGGCAATCGTCAGTGCTTCGCTCGCGGTCACCCCTGCCAGGTCGGCCCGCATGCCGGTAAGAATAATGGTTTGCCCGACCGCAAGCTCCAGATACGTCCCGTTCAGGGTCACGCCCGTGCCGCCGACCGGATCGACGATCGGCAATTCGGCAAGGTCGAGCGGGCGACTCTGCAAGTAGACGGTTGTACCGCGCACAGTAAAGGCAGCAAACCCGTCGTTGCTGTCCAGCCGCAGCCGGGTGATCTTCCCACTGAGGGTGAAATCGGCGCGCGACAGCTCAAAGACTTCCTGCACGCGATAGGCTTGGCGCGCGGTCTGGCTTTCCAAAATCACCGCGCTGCCGATGGCGATGCCGTCATACACCCGGTCGAGGTCGACCTCCTGGGCGCTGCTCTGCTGGGCCAGCGTCTGGCCTTCCCAGCCCGACGGATATTTGCCGATCTGGTTCTGCGGGCTCGCCAGCGTGCTCCACAGCGGCGCATTGTGTCCGAACACCGCCGCCTTCTGGCCAAACACGAAGATCCCCTGTTCCGGCGGCAGCACGTGCTTCGCGGCCTGGCGACGGAAATTCAACCGCAGCGCTTCCAACGGCCAGCGCTGGACGCGGGCCAGCGCGGTCAGATCATGCTGGCGCCAGCCGAAGCCAAACAGGTGGTTGCTGACCAGCGAGTCATTCAGGAAAAGGGGTTCGGTGAAAAACACGCCGAGCCGATGGGCCGGAATGGTGAAGGGCGGCGGATCGGGCGGATCGGCGACCAAATCGATACGGGTTGTGCCCGCCATGAGGTCGACAGTCGTCCCCACAACGCGCAGAACGACCACGTTATCGGCGGCGATCACGATGTTATCGCCTGCCTGCACACCCACCGACGTCCCGTTCACCAGAACGCTCGGCATCGTCGCCGCCACCGGCTGCGGTTGTGCCGTGCGCGGTGGAATTGCGTTCCACTCCGCCCGTGCGGCTATCGCTTCGATCGTCTCAAAACTCTGCGGCTGCTCGCCCGGTCCCGGCAGGCTCTGCACTTTCAGCCCCGCGCCGATCGTGATCGGCAGTGCCGCCTGGTCCGGCGCGCCCGGCGCATCCTCCATGACAAACGCCAGATAGACGCTGGCAGCAACGCCCGGACGCGGCTCATAGTCGATCAACCGGCCGAGTTCGAGCAGCGAGCGCCGCTCCGTCGCGGTGCGCAGGTAAGCCTCATTGGCAACCCGCTCCTGATAGAAGCTCAGCACCTCACCCATCGAGGCGACCGCATCGAGAAGCGCGACGGTGAAGTCGTCATCCGCATGAGTGTGCAGTTTGCGCAGCGTCGCGAGCTGCGTGAGCATTGTTTGCTTGAACGCGGCATGCGTGCCGGCGCGATAGGCGATTGCGGCGAGGCCCGGCCGATTGGTGATCGGCAGCGGCGTTTGCAGCAATGGCTGGCTGCTGTTGTTCGGCACTGTGGCGCTCATTTGCCGCCTCGCATCGTCACCTGGAACGTGCCGCGCTCCGGGAAGTCGGGATCGTTATCGAGCCGGGCAATCTCCAGTCCCGCGAAATCGAGCCGCCCAAGGCTAAGCCCGTTGCCGCCGGGTTGGTCGCGCCGCTGGAACCGGGTGATCTCTACCGCCGCGACCCCATCAACCGCCTGCGCAGCCGCATAGATCGCGCTGAGATACACAGGCTGACCGAATGTGAAGTTATCCGGGTTGAACACCTGCCGGCGACCGTCGGGAAGCCGGCCCGTGCCGAACACCTGCAGCAGGCCCTGCTCCACGTCGGAGCGGAATTGGTCGGCCTGCGCGGTGACCACCATGGCAATGTCAAGTGACACGTTGGTCGGCCCGTCGATCTGCAGGTCGTGCCCAGCCAGCCGGAACGGTTCCAGAAACCTCAACATGGTCTCGACGAACGCGGCATCGGCCGGAAGGCCACCTAAACGGTCGATCGTCAGGAAAATCGTGTGCCAGCTTCCGGTCCACCGGAAACTTGCCGCGGCGCGCTGCACCTCCGGGTGTTGCTCCGCGGTCGCGACATAGTCCGCCGGCGTCACCGCACGTTGCTGGGCGCGGAACGCGAAAGGCGCCGTAGCGCGCACATGTTCCGTGCTTTCCGCCGCGACGCCGCCGGTCGCGGGCAACGGATTGCGCATCCCTGTGACACCTGCATCGGCGCTGACGACATGGGTGATGGAATCAGCCGCCACGTTGCCCGCGGCCGGATCACCGATGCGATAGCGCGCCGTGAACGCCGTTCCCGACGCAGGGCGCTGTCCGTGAAAATCGTCGCCGAAGCGCAGCCATGCAGCGCCGTCGGACTCGGTTTCCACCACGAAATCGGTTGCTTCGGGCTCGCTCTGCAGCAGGTCGCGCCGCGGGTTCCATAGCACCGGCGGCTGCCCGCTGACAGTGCTGGAGAGCTGGATCAGCGGCACAGCGTCGGTCGGGGCGGTTGCCATCGCCATGCGGGCCGACCCTGGCGGATTGCCGGCATCGTAGGGCACCGCATGAGCCAGCGGACCCATTTGGAGGCGCGGCCGGAACCGCGGCGGAATCGGCGTCGGTTCGCCGACCGAGAACCCATCCACCAACGGGGCCGGACGAAACAACCCCGGGTCCGGCACGACGCCCACAAGCTCGGTAACGATACTGGCGCCATGGTCGGCCAGAACGATGTTGCCGCGCGCGACCGAGATCGTGTTGAGTTGCCGTGCACCGCCGCTCGACAGAACCTCGCCGGCAACCTGCAATGCGAATGGCGTGGCGTCGTCACGGCGCCAGGTGATTTCCGTCACTTCGCTGGGCGCGGCAACCGGTGGAGTCTCGAACGCGCCGCCAAGGGGGTCGGTACCGGGCGTCACGCTGGTCAGCATGATCGCCGATCGCCGCGTCGGATCCGCGTCACCGGGATTGCCCGTGGATGGGCCAAGGACTTCCTCGAAAACCAGAATGTCGCCAACGCCCAGGTTCGGAAAATGCCCTTTGAGCGTTGCGCTGGTGGCCCCCTGCGGCAGGCGGAAGTTGGGATTGCCCCAGGTGTAGAAGGGTATCTCGTTGTGGGCGGTGAACAGGGGCGCGTCCAGCAAGGTCTCGAACACCTGGCGGGGCAGCGCCTGCGCGCGCGCCAGGTCGGGCGAATTAGGGGCAAGACGACGCGCTTGTCCCGGCACCGTGGTGAAAGCCTGCGTGCCGCTGGGCAGCGTCAGGTCGCTGCTGACCTCCACGTGCAGGAACGTGCGGGCGTTCACGCCGTCCTGCACGAAATAGTCGACCAGGCGCGCATGCCGGCGCAACGATACGCGGCGGCGCGCGGTGCCCAGATACGCCTCGGTGGCGATCGCATCCTGCTGATAGCTCAGTAGATCACCGACATGGGCGAACAGCTCAACCAGCGTCACACCAAGGTCGGCCGCGTTGCGCTCCGTCCAGCCAGGCGCCAACGCAGTGATCCGGTCCAGCATCAACTGGCGGAAGCTGGTATAATCCTTCGCGAGATAGTCCAGCGGCGGCGGCTTTAACACTACAGTGTCGACAATCGGCTGTGCCTGACAGTCGAAGTCGCTGGGGCACTCTACCTTGAACGAGAACCTGGCCGTAGCGAACAGCGGGTCCAGTGTAAGGGCGTCGAAGCCCGATCCGGCGGCGTTCTGGATCGTCACGCTGTAGATGGAGAAGTCACCGCTGGCGCTCAGATGCAGCAGCAGCTCGTCGCCATCCGGCGCAACCGAGTCCACTGTAATGCCGGCAATGCGGTCACCAGCGGTGATGACGAAGTTCGCCGCGGTCAGGCCGGCCGGCGCCGGCACCTTGAGGAACGTTACCCGCAGCAGACGCTGCCGGTCGGCCGGTGTCGGTGCTTCAGAATCAAGGATCTCGACGAAGTCGATGCCGTTCAGCGGCGATGCGATGACGGCCTGGCGCCGGTGTATCCCGGCGCTGACATAGGGCGGCAGCGTCATGACGCCGTCCCCGACACGAATGTCGTGGAATCGCGCTGCTGCGTGCGTCGCACCATGTAGCTGACCGTCACCCGCAGCACGGCGTCCTGTGAATCGACGCCGACCTGTTCGATCACGATCAGGTCGCCAAGATATTGCTGCAGTGCGCCCTGCACCAAAAACTGCGTGGCCGCGGCCACTTCGGAATTGTTGGGTGCGAATACCAGTTGCTGCAGGGCCGTGCCGAAACTGGGGCGATTGACGCGCTCTCCCGGGCTGGTGAACAGCAATTGCTGGATCATGTCGCGGATATGGGCGTCGCCGATGGCAAGCGCTGTGCGCCCCCCGCCATCGATCTGATACGGAAACGCTAAATTGGTCATGTCGCCTTCACCCGAATTTGGGTCATCATCACCGTCAGCGGCGTTCCGGTCGGCACGCAGACCGACTGGCTGTCCTTAAGCAGCACCGGCTGGCCCATGCTCTTGACCCGCATCGCGCCGGTAGACCATTGCGCCGTCGCACAGGGTGGATTGGGTGTCCCGGTCAGCGCGCAGCCCGCGACGGTATACGGTGTCGGCTGGGTCACGATCGGGTTGCCGCTGACCTTGACCCGGGCATTGGGCATGGTCGGCTGCGCTTTGCCCGGGGCATGAGCGCAGAACACCATGGACGTGGTGTCAAGCAGATAGCCCGGCATTACGTCACCTCCAGCGCAGGGCCGTTGAGCGAGACCTTGGGACCCTGCAGCGTCACGGTCGCGCCTTTGCCGTCGTTAATCTCGATGGATTGGGCCGTCATGGTGATCTTGGCACCGGTCGACATCTCGATCGTTACGCCGCCAATACCGGGCGCATCGCTCAGCGTCACCGTTACGGTATCCGTTTTCAACAGCTTGATCATCGGCGACAGCGCCGCCTTGGGAAACTCATTGAGCCCCCAGAAACACCCGCTCCAAATCGGATATTCCGGATTTCCCCCTTCGAACTCCACCCAGACATTGGCATCCACAGGCGGGATCGCGACAAAGCCCACGCCGGAGCCGCCGTAAGGCGTGCACGGAAGCGCCCACACCTGGGCGTCACCCAGCACGGCAGGCGCGGTGACCATCAGCCGACCTGACAAATAGGGATCGATATTGACCTTGACCTTACCGCGATACTTACCAAAAAACTGCGTCATGGCACCACCACAGGCGACAACGGTCCGGTGCCTTCCCGGGTCAGGCTGAACCGTTGTTTATACTGGCCTTTACTGATCGCGTGGCTGACGCTTTTAACATAGTAGAAGCCATCATGGGTAAACCCCGCGCCGCGAACCCCGACAAGGCCGCGCGGCTTCAGCACGCCGCCATACTGCAGTGCATCCAGCTCACCCTGCGCCGTCACGACATTGTCCACCGACTTGTCCGTCAGCCCCTGCGCCCGGGCATACGCTTCCGCCAGATTAAGCCCGGCACTGCGCTCCAGCAGTGTCGTGCGCACGTTCGGCAGTTGCGTCGGCAACGCTGGCAGAAGCGCCAGCGGCGGTACCCTGGTGCCGACGAACGTCATGACCGGAACATTGACATTGAGGTCGCTGTCCTGGATCTCGTCGACAACGATCATCGGCGCCAGCCCGTTATAGGTGAAGTTGATCGACTGAACATTGGTCTGCGGCCCCATGCTGACGGTCAGCGCCCGCTGCGGCAGGGCGGTGCGCTTGGGCGGGCCCCAATAGGCCATGTTGCTGCCCGGCACCGGGCCGGCCTCGATGTAAAAGACGTGGCCGAAACGTTCTCCGATCGTTTTCAGGTGCTCCAGGTCCGTCGCCTGCTGCACCGGCATGCGACCGGTTGGCAGCGGCTGGTCGATCGCCTTGGGTGGTATGACGATCGGGATCAGGCCGTACTGCGCATAGGACGCGATGATCGCGAGCGCGATCAACGGTTCGCTCATCACCGGATAATTGGCTCGTTTCTTCTTCATATCCATCATGACGCTGACGTCCTCTCCGGTCAGCGTCATGGTGCCGAGGCCCGGCTGATTGCCGGGAGAGAATTGCCGGTTGGTGATGATGCCGTCGATCAGCACCTGCGGCATTGCGTCGAACAGCACGGTCAGGATCACACGATTGAACGGGCGCAGCAAAGGATTGATCATCAACGGGTAGTCAACCATGTCGGCTGGTCCTGAACGGCCCATCTGCAGCACAATCTGGAAGCCGGAGCGGCCTTCGTCGTTTTGGGTGACCGAAACGCTTTGCACCGCCTCGGCGATATCGGGTGTCGCCGGCAGCGGTATCGTCGGACCGATCAGCAGCGACAGGTGAACACCAAGCATTTCGGGGAAAGTCCGTTTGGTACGTTACGATTGTGGTAGCGGCACGCGCAGGCGGCGCGTGGGATCGGCGGCTGCTTCTTGCAGCATCTCCATCGGGTCTAGCGCGTCGTTGGCATCGCAGATCCGCCAGTACGCCAGCGGCGCCCCGTAGACCCGGTTGGCAAGCAGGTCGAGCCGCTCGCCCGGCGCAACCGCGGCCTCCTGCATCAACGGCAAGCTGGCGCCCTGCGGCAGAAAGCGGCGGCGCACATAGGTCGTGACGCTGCCATCCGGTGCGGTCAGCGTGGTGGTGGCGAGCGCGTAGTAACGGCTGGTAAAGTCGAACATCTTGCTCTCCAAATCCGTCAGGTAAGACGCAGATTGCTGCCCAGCACCGCGGTCAGGTCGGTGGCGAGGCCAACGACGCTCATAGTTTCCTTGATGATCTGGTGGGCCAGGAAAATGTAGTAGCCTGGGTTGGTGATCGACAGGTCGTTGTAGCTGAGCACGCGCAGTCCAAGGCCCACCTTTGCCCTGATCGGATTGAGCGCGGTGTCGTGGGCATCCTCGGTAATGGCACAGTCGGTGACCAGCACGGGCAGAATTCGCTGCGGACCCCAGATGAACAGCGTCAGCGGCGCGCTGGGCGGCGCGATTTCAATAACACCCGTCGCCATCAGCACAGTGTTGGCGATAGCAAGCGCGCTTTTGGGATAGCTCAGCATCTCCAGGGCCGAGAGTTGCGGATAGATTCCCAGCGTGCCGGCAACGCCGCTGTTCTGTTCAAGCTGGTCGGTGGCATCGATTTCGACGTCGACCTTGATGGTCTCCTCCGGCGGCCCCGTCAGCAGCTGCGCCTCTGCGCGCGCGGCCCCGCCGCCCGCGGTGCGTGGTTTCAGCGTACGGGTCAGCGTGTCGGGATTGTACTGAAAGACGATCACGTTCGGGATCGGTGTCAGCGGATCGATCGAAACGATTGCCCCTTTCAAGACGCGGGGCGAGCCGGGAAATGTGGTCATCTTATTGCGCCCCCGCTGCAATCGTCACGCCCATGGACTGCTCTTCCCATGCTCTCTCCACGCCTCATCCCAATCGCGCGCGTTGATCGGAATATCATCTTTGAATCGCTGTTCGTATTCTTCGACCACTTCACTGAGTAGCCCGGCATCGTCCTTCTTCGGCGGGATTTGCTCCGGATGATCCAGGATCTCGCGGTAGTAGGCCTTTCCCTGGGCCACCACCCAGTTGGCCAGTTCAGCCAGGCCATCCTCCGACAGATCCGGATGCACATGCGGGAAATAGCGTTCGGTCCGAAGTTGGTTCGCAAGTTCCTCGTATGTCCAATAAAACCGGATCATCGCACCCCGGTTCATCGTCCCGAGCATCTTGCGAAACCGGTTCGGATCCTGGTGCGCTTGCTCGATGCTGGCCCAAAACTCATCAGGAACCGTGTCGGCGATAGTGTTCCCGGACATCGCAATTTCCCTCACTTGAATTCAATGGGCGACAGGCCCAAAGCCTTGGCCCACAGCCGGACAGTTTGCGCATGCACACCGATTTCCTTTCCGGCTTCCCGCAAATTACCCTTATGCGCTGCCAGCAGCTCGGTCATTTCACCCTTGGTAATCGGTGGGGTGCGAACACCCTCTCCCGGCGTGCCAAATCCCGGTCCCAGCCGTCGACCGGTGTTGTCCCATGGCAGGGCATGCCCCTGGCCTTCCAAATTCGTCCGCAAGGCCTTTTCAAAGTACTCCGCAATATTATCGCTCGCGTTTAAAGGATGAACCTCAAGCTGTACTTCTTTGCCGGTCAATTTCGCTGCCCGTTTGTAGACGGAAAAGCGGTTCTTTGCACCGCTTGCCGAAGTCTTGCCTGCTTTCAGAATAGGACCGTCAGACTCGCCAAGGATGTAAAGCGCATCCTGGCCGGGCTTCAGCTTGACGTCAGAGAAATCTGCCGCGTTAAGTATTTGCGGTGGCTCGGTGTCCGCGCCGATCTGTTTCATGTCGAACGGCTCAGCCGGGCGCTTTCCCGCTGCCTGCTGCGGCGTCTCCACAGGCTCAGCCTTCGCTTTCGCCGGCTGCGGCTCTGCCGTTGGTGAAGCAGTCTCCTTGGGCGCCGTAGGGGCAGTCTTCGCGGCGCCGGAACTCTGCTCCGCTTTCGGCTGCGCAGCCGGTTCAGCCTGCGGGGGCGTCGTCTCGGCGACAGGCGCCGCGGGTTTCGCCGCGGGAGCCGCTGCGGGCTTCTCGGCGGCGGCCGCGGGCGCGGGCTCGAACGGCTTGGCCTGCATCGGCTCCGCGATTGTAGGTTTCCCACCCACTGGCTTGCCGCCACCGCCCGGCCGCGCCGTGGCTTGCGGTTCAAACGTCGAATGTCCGCCAGCGCGGATCGGTTCGGCGCCGCCGGTCCTGCCGGCGATCGAGCCGGTGGGCTCGCGAGCAACTGCGCGCGGTTGACCCTGCGGGAGGGCTGCTGCCTCGGCCGGCGCAGCGCTCGGCGCACCGGAGACTGGTTCAGGCTTTGGAGCGATGAACTCGTTCTGGCGCCCGAACCCGATCGCCCGCCTTGGCTGCCCCGCCGCCGGCTCAGGGGTCGGCGGGATCAACTCCCCCTCCCGCCCGAACCCGATCGCCCGCCTTGGCTGCCCCGCCGCCGGTTCGGCGGTCGGCTGGATAAGCTCGCCTTCCCGCCCAAGCCCAATGGCCCGCCTTGGCTGGCCCGCCGCCGGTTCGGCTGTCGGCTGGATCAACTCGCCCTCTCGCCCAAGCCCAATGGCCCGCCTGGGCTGCCCCACCACCGGTTCGGCGGTCGGCTGGATAAACTCGCCCTCCCGTCCAAGCCCAATAGCCCGCCGCGGTTGTCCTGCCGCCGGCTCCGGCGTCGGCTGGATCATTTCGCCTTCACGCCCGAAGCCGATGGCCCGCCGCGGCGCCGGTGCAGCCGCCTCCGGAGCAGCGGGGGAAGGCGCAGGCTCCGCAGTGACCACCCGCGGCGGGGCAGGGGCCACCTCCCCCCCGACCGACCCAGCGCCGCCGACATTGACTTCCGGGACCGCCGGCACTGGCCGAGGCGCCAGGATCTTCGCCCCCTCCAGCGCCGTGCGTATCCGCCCCGATGGCGCCGCCGGCGGCGGCTCGATCATCGGGCGCGGTGGCGGCGCGGCGGACGGTTCGGCGATACTGCCGACCCGGATCTTGCCCCGCATCGCCCCCGCAATACCCAGCCCCGCACCAATGCCGGCACCCACCAACGCGCCCATCAAGGCGCCGGTCCAGTCGATCGCCTGGCCGGTCGCCAGGCTGCCAATCGCCTCACCGGCAACCCCGCCGACAATATTGACCCCCGCTTCCAGCCCGATCCGCAGTGCAACCGATCCGACGCCCTTCAGCAGCACGCCACCCGCGCCGCCAACGGCACCGCCGACCGCACCCACGATCATCGCCTTGACGACGCCCTTGCTCCACGGTTCGCCGTCGATCAGGTTGTCGGCGATCGTCTGCACAGCCCCCGCCGCCGCACCCAGCGCGGCCCCCAGCAGTATGACGCCGACCGGCCCGAGCGCGCCGGCGCTCAGCACCGTGACAGCGATCACCGCCACGATGACGACGATCATCACCACCCATTTGAGCACGCGTTTCCAGCGCGGCTTGACGTGATCGGCCGCTTCCTGGCCGTACTTCTCCATCGCCTTGCCGAGGTCGGCCTGGCTCTCCTTGCTCCACAGGCCGGCCAGCAACTGCTTCCGGCCTGTGGTGAAGTTGGCCTCCACCTGGTCCCCGAACTGCGCATAGGCCGTGTTGGCGTTGGTGACCGCTTCCTGGAACCCGGCTTCGGTGTCGGTCGCAAGGTTGGTGACCGAGCGCGCATTGCCGGCGTCAAGCTGATGAAATCCGGTTGCGGACTGCTGGTTGATCCCGCCGGCGCTTTTGACAAAGGCCGCCCCGGAGCCCGCGAAGGCTTCCGCGGCACTGGTCGCCGCCGCAGCCAGTGCGGCCCCGCCGGTCGCTTGCGCCGCGGTCAGCATCCCGGTCAGGCCCGGGACAACGGCGGCCACCTGTGCGGCCATTCCGCTCAGGGCGGTCGACGGATCGGCCTCCGTCAGCGCGTTGGCTAGTTCGTCACTCTCCGGCACCGGCGTCTCAGCCGCCTGATCGATGAAGCTGCCGATCGATCCGGACAGCTGCTGCGCCGCCTGCGCGACCCCGCCGCCAAAGCTGCTCAGGGTCGAGGCGACCATTGTGTCGACCGCACCCTGTGCCGCATCCGCCTGCTCCTGCAGCGCCCCGCCCTGCTGGGCTTCAGCGGCGTCAACGGCCTGCCGGCTCTGCGTCGCGTTCGCGTCCAACGCGGCCCGCATCTGTGTGGCCGCCTGGCGTGAGCGGGCCTTCGACCCGGTTTCCAGGGCGCCCGCACCCTCCAGGATGTGCGTCAGTTGCGTCGTGAAGCCGGTGCGGGCCTGCGTCGTGATGTCGTTTACCTTGCCCAGGATCTCCGGCCGGCTTTCCGGCAGCTTGTCGGCCTGCTTGCTCGCGGTGTCCTGGAAGCTCTTGGCATATTCGTCGCCGACCTTGACCGAGGCATCGGCATTCGCGTCGAGCCGGTCGTCATGGATCGGCCCGTCCAGCACGCTGGATTCATGGTCATATTGGCTCCGCAGATCCGCCGCACGTCTGGCCGCAGCGGCCTGCGCATGTCCACCCGCCTCAAAGCCGACCGCTGTCATCGGCTCCAGCGCGGCATCATAGCTCAGCGCGATCCGCGTCTTCTCGGTTTCCGCGCGCTTGCTCAGCCCGCCGGCGGCATCGTCGTGCGCCTTGGTCGCCCGCTTGCGCGCGTCCGCTACGTCGCGTGAGACATTGCTGTCCGTCTTGCCATGGCGCCCGGCGATTGCCCCGCGCACCCGTGACGCCTGCTCGCCGATCTGCTTGCGCGCCGCGTCCGCTCCCTGCTTCAGCACAGCCCCCTGGCTGGCCGCCTGCGCCGCGATGGCCTGCCGCGCACCACCCAGCGCGGTCATCGCCTGCGCCGGGACAGCGAGGGCCACAGCCAGCACGGCCTGGGTCTTCTCCGCCGCGCCACTGACAAACCGCCCCGCCATCGACTGGCTCGTCGCCGTGCGGTTGATCGTTTCCAGATCGCCCGGCGGTCCCCCCGGATCCTGGCGAAACTGCACCGGCCGCCCGGCAACACCCTGCAGATCAGCCATCTGCGCGCTGAGCATTGCCGTCACGCCCTGCGCGGCAATTGTCGCCGCGCTGGCCGGTGCGCTGCCGGCGCCAGCCCCGCCACCTGGAACGCCGGCGGTATCAAGCCCCTCCGGCAACGGCGCCGCGGCGCCCCCCAGTGGTGCCTCGGCCCCAACCGAACGCACGGCTTGCTGCATCTTCGACGCGGCGGTGCCGGCAGCGCGTTCATGCCCTGGCACCGCCGGCGCCTCGGCTGGACTGGCCTTGGCGCTGACCGCCGCCGGCGCCGTGTCGCCGGCTCGCACCTCCGGCATTGCATTTGGCACCGCCGCCGGTTGGCGCGGGTCGTTCCGCGTCGCATCGTCAAGCGCGCCGACCTTACCCCGATCGCTGGCGGGCAGGCTGGTTCGCAGCGCCGCCAGCGCGTTGGACCGCCGGTCCGGTGGAAGCTGCCCTAACTGTGCCCGCGCCGCCCCATTGCCTTGCGACGGGCCGCCCTGCAGCACCGTTGCCAGCGCGTTGACCGCCGGATCATGGCCCTCATGACCCTGCTCAACGCTTGCCCCCGGATCGTTCTCCGGCAGGTCGAACGTCGTGTCGAGCGCCTTGCGCGCAACGACATTGGGCCGGTCCTGCAGCGTGTGCGCCAGTTCATGCGCCAGCAGATTGCGCCCGGCGCTGCTGTTGGGCCGATACTGCCCCTCGCCGAAATAGATGTCGCGGCCCAGCGTGAACGCCTGCGCACGCGCGGCACTGGCCGCAGCGGCGGCGGAGGGGCCGGCATGAATGCGCACGCCGTCTAGGCGGTGACCGAAGCGCGGCGCAAAATCGTCCCGCTGCGCGGCCGGAAGATCCTGCGCCTCCGGACCCGCTGCCGCGATCGCGCCTGCAAGCCCGCCCGCGCCGGAAACGACCTGTGGAATACGGGCCAACGCCGCAGTGGGCGCTGGTGGCACCGCAATGCCACTCGCCAGCGCCCGCTGCGCCATGCGATCCGCCGCGACCTCGTGCTCGTCATTGGGCCGGCCGATGCGCAGCCCCGCCGCCGCGGCCCCTGGCGCCTGCCAGCCCCGCCCGTCGCTGTTTGCCCGCAGCCCGGACTGCTGGCGTTCCCGCTCCGGCCCCCGGGCGGGTGCGGGACCGGCCTTGGCGGACACCACCGGGCTCACAGGCCTTCTCCGCGCCGCCCAGGCGCCACGCCTTGCCCGACGGAAGCCGTCCGCAGCCGCTGCACAACCGCCCGTGCGGCCGAACGCCCGACAGCCGTGGCCGAGGCGCCCGGCGCATGCGTCAGTGTCCCGCCATCCAGCCGGTCGAACGTGAACGCCCCGCCGCCTCGGCCACCGGCAAATGGCGTGGTGCCGTCCGCCAGCAGCCGCCCAAGTTCCTGTTCCAGCGCGGCCGCGATCGCCCTGCTTTCCGCCGGCGTGAAGCCGTCGATCACAAGCGCGCCAATGCGAAGATCGAAGCCTGGCGCAGGATCGGTTTTTCCGTCGCGGGCCATGTCACGCCCATCCACCGACTTCGGTGTCGGTCAGTGACCGCCCAAGCTTGGCGCATTCCGCCCGCGCGGTGCGCAGCAGGTGGGACATGTTCACCGCCCGCCCCTCGTCGGCGGCAAGAAACGCCGCGCCCAACGCGATGTTGCGAATGTTGCCCCCGGCAACGTTCAGCCGCGACAGCAACGCCATATCCAGGCCTTCGACCGGTGTGGCGGCCGGAAACACACGCGCCCAGATCGCTGCCCGCTCAGGCTCATCGGGGAACGGGAACTGCACGATGAAGCGGATGCGGCGGCGAAACGCCGGATCGAGTGCCTGCTGCTGGTTGGTCGTCAGGACCGCCAGGCCGCGATAGGATTCCATCCGCTGCAGCAGGTAGCTCACCTCCATGTTGGCGTAGCGGTCATGGCTGTCCTTGACCTCGCTGCGCTTGCCGAACAACGCGTCCGCCTCGTCGAACAGCAGCACCGCGCCCGCCGTCTCCGCCGCCGCGAAAACGCGCTGCAGGTTCTTCTCGGTCTCGCCGATGTATTTGCTGACCACCTGGCTGAGATCGATGCGATAGAGATCAAGCCGCAGTTCGTGCGCGACGATCTCCGCAGCCAGCGTCTTGCCGGTTCCGCTGGTGCCCGCGAACAGCGCGCTGACGCCAAGACCGCGCGCGCCCTTGGCGGCAAATCCCCAGCGTTCATAAACCGTCGCACGCTGGCGCACCGTGGCCACGATCTCGTGCAGCGCCTGCTTCTGTTCCCGCGGCAGCACCAGCTCATCCCACCCCGCGGGGGTCGTGATGCGCTGCGCAAGGTCGTCCAGGCGGCCACGCGCCTGCTCGCGGCAGCACGCCCACAGCCGCTCGGTCACCGCTGCCGCATCGCCTGCGTCCGCGGTGCCGAACACCAGGTCGCTGGTTGTGGCAATCGTGGCCGGGCCAAAATCGAAATGCGTCACCACGGCGTCGATCTGGCCGGCCAGCCAATCCGGTTCGGCGTCTTGCTCCAGCATGCCCCCACGCCGCAGATGTCCCGACAACGCGCCCCGCCACAGCAGCGCCTGCTCCGCACGCGAAGGTTTCTCCACATCGAAACGCGCAACCGGGCTGCCAGCGATGTGCAGCGGCTCCCGACAGGTGACGATGACCCCCGACCGGGCTCTGGCCGCAAATGAGGTGACCGCGCGCAGTGTCTCCGCGCTGTCGGTGGGCGCGGTCGCAATCAACAGGCCGCATTCACTGAGCGCTGCCTCGCGTGCCCACAGCCGGTCGAACGCCGCGCGATCGCTGCCGGAAAGCGGCAGGTCGGCTGCCTGCATCACACACAACCCGATACCCTGCGCGGCACAGGCCGCAGCGGCGATATCCGCGGCGCCGCAATCCTCCTCGCCAACAAGCTGCACGGACGGTGACGACTCGCCCCGTGCATCGGCGCTGGTCCATAGCAAAGCGAGGCGATCGGCAAGCCCGCCATGCGTTGCCGATAACGCGCCGGCGGCGCGATGCGGGCGGACAATCCCATGCAACCGCTCATCGAGGTGCGAGACACCGACCAGGAAGTGCAAAAGCCGCTCATCGATGCGCAGCGCCGCCGTGGTCAGCGCGTCGCTCGGCCGCATCTCAAGCAGGCGCCAGTAACGCAGTGGGCCGGTGGGTGTCAGCGCGCTCCAGTGCGCGTCGGGCAGGGCAGCCAGCGCAAAGCTGAAGGTCGGCTCGCCACCCGCCATCCCCCGGCAGGTGCGAGCAAATTCGTCATCCAGTTCCATGCCCGCGCACAACAGCAAAAGGTCACGTTCGAAACCGGTCAGGGCGAATTTCTCCGCCGCGCGTTCCAATGGCGCCGAGCGATCGATCGGCGCCCGCTCGATCACGGCATCAGCGCCTCCACGCCCGCTGCGGCCGGCCCGCAGAACAGCGCTGAGATCGGCAAGCGCCGCCGCCAGACGAGCCTGGCTCACGGTCGCCCAATCCCGCATTGGCTCCGCCGTCACGCTATCGTCTCCGTCGGGCCGGTCGGCACACCGTTCGCATCGAGGTCAAGCGGGCTGGGCGCACCATCGACCCGCAATTGAAAAATGTAGTCCCCGGCTGGCACCCCAACGATTTCGAATATGAGCTGTGTCGACGGCGCGGCCAGCGGTTGGGCAAGAAAACGAAACGCAACCTGCTGGACACGCGACATCTCCAGCATCGCTGTTTGCGCGATGCCGATGGCGGGCGCCACCTGGATCGTCACAGTCGCCGATCGCGGCGCGGCGCCGGTGCCCTGCACGTTGCTGATGGCGATATTCGCCGCACCGCCCGTCTTCGTTATGACCGGCTGCACCGCGAAGGTGGCAAGATCGGAGGCAAAGACCGGCCGCGGCTGCCCGGCGCCGTTGATCAGGACGCCCTGGCGGACCAGCACGGTATGTGGGCCGGCCGTTATCGTCGCCGGCAGTGTCAGTACAATCCGGTCATCGGCTGCGCTCGTAGTTGCCGCGACGGTGCCGTCGATCTCAACGATCGAGGAATCGCCCTGCAGGTCGGCGCCCCGAATTGCGATCGAAGCACCGCCGATGATCGGCGTCGCATCGCCGGTGGCGGACACAACCGCATCGATGCGGGGCGTCGGCATCGGCATTGCAACAAGCTGCACAACACGCGTCGGCAGCGCCGGGCGTGGCCTGATCACCCGCTCAAGCAGCACGGTCGAGGCCTTGAACGTCGCTGACAGCACATAATGCGTCTGCAGGAATACCGACCACAGGCGCGACAGTTCATCGAGCGTGAGGTTGACCGGCGTGAAACGGATCAAGTCGAACTGGCTCGCCAGATCGGATGCTGCCAAAAACGGTTTTGCCGGATCCGCAACCACCGCCTGGATCTGCGTCCGGGTCAGCTGCGGCTGCCCGTGCAGAAACGCAACGGCACTCCCCAGCACGCGCTGCGGTTCCAAGGTCAGGTCGTTTCCATAGCAACTCATCAGGTAGTAAAGTTCAAGCGGCACCACCGGCCGCTGCACCGGGGTGCCGTCGACCGAACGCGTCGGCAAGTCGTCGTTGCTGCGGTGGGGGTTCTGACCGATCTGGTAAAGAAACAGATTGAGCCCGGTGGACGGCAGGTTGGCCGCGGTATCCTCGCCAGGCCGCACCGTCGTCACCGTCGCGCCGGGAACGTCAGCCTGGATCGCTGCCTGCAGAATGTTCTGCAGCGTGGCTGTAACGGTCGCAACGGCGCGGAAATTGCTCATGCGCGACTCAACCCTTGCCGCGATCAGTCAGATAGTCGTCCAGCGACATCGCCGGAGGCGGCTTGGCCTGGTGGCGCGGTGGTTCAGGCTGCGCGGTCGCCGCCCGGATCTCCAGGCGGCCGATCGTTACCTGCACCCGTGGCGGCGCCGCAGCGATCGCCGCGGACGGTTCACGCGCCGGCATTGAAGCGCGCAGCGGCTGTGACGCCTCCCGCGACCAGGCAGGGACCACCTGAACCACGCCGCTTGCCGGGGTAGGCGGAAGGGCAGGGGGTGTTACCGGCCGGACAATTCGCGCCGGCGCGCCCGTGTCCGGTGCGGCCCGTTCGCGCCTCTGCCCACGCTGTTCGGCCTGCTCGTGAGCCGCGGCCGGGCGCGGCTCCGGTTGCTCCCGCCGGTCCACACCGGAGTCCTCGATCAGCCGGGACGCAGCCGGCGCCGTATCCCGCCGAACGGACGAAATCCCTGACTCCAACTGGTTCTTTGGCCGCTCGGTAGCCGGCGTCGGCTCCGGCGCGGCCGCCCGGGCCAGGCGGCTTGCCGGGGCCGGTTCCGGTTGAGTTTCTGGTTGCGAACGCAACAACCCGAGCGGTTCCACGATTTCTGGCGGCTGCAGCTTCCTGGCCGCAGGTCGCGCGCGCGGCGGCTCCCGCTCCGCCTCATGTTCAGGCACCGCCGGCGGACCTGCCGGCCGCGCCGCTTCGGCATGGTCATCGTCACGCTCAAAGTCCTGCGCCGATGCCTGGGCCGCATCCGCCTCGTATCGGTTGGGCAGGCGCGGCCGCACCGGCGCCATGCCGGTTCCGTCATCGGCCGGCGCCGCTTGCGTGCCGGAAAGGCTACGGGCTGCAAGCCAGGCCATGACATTGGTCATCACGGCTTCACGCGCCAAGCAGTTCGAGATAGTGCCGCCGCCGCCACGGCGTCAAAGCCAGGATCTCGCGTTCGCTCCACCCGTAGTTCATTGCCAGCACGTGCACGTCACGCAACAGCGCGCGGGCGAAAACCTCCAGCCGGCGCCACAGGAATTCAACGATGTCGAATGGCGAACGCCAATGGGCGGCGCAGGACGGGCAATCGAATTCAAGTGTCACCACCGCCTGTGGATCGGCCTCCGCCACCCGAATTGCCATCGCGGCTTCAAGCACCGCTGCCGCCTCGTTATCCAGCACCAAATCCGCCGGGATCCCGTCTGCCGCACTCACGCCCAGAACGCATCGTTCAACCAGAGACCGACCAGGATCGCTCAGCCTGTCATCGCTCAGCCTGTCATCGCCGCAACGACGCCCCAGTGCTGCCAGATCGCCCGCCCGCGGCAGGCGGAACGCGATCTCATGGCCTTCGTGAACAACAGCAAAACGATCTGCCGTTTTGTTCGGGACACCGACAGTGATCGCCGCGAGTGGCACGTCGAATTCCAACTGCTCAAGACAGCCAGGGCAGGCGGCAAGGGCGGGTGCGGTGTCGCCGAACAGGCTCCGGAACAATCCAAGCAGCCGCGCGTCCCGCTGTCCCACGCTCAGCCCGGACCGGTCCGCCTCGCTTATCGCCGGATCGGTGATCTGCAGCAGAATAAGCCCTTGCTCGCCGGGTGAGGCCGCGCGGCCTTGTTCCCAAACCTGCAGCAGCGCTTCCGCACGGGGTACGGCGCGGGTCTCGTCCTGCGCGGCGCTTACGAACCGCTGTTCGGAATTCAGAAGTGCCATTTGTTACGCTTCCCCTCACCCTACTTGCCCGCGGCTTATGGCGGTTCAGTGAAGCTCGGCTCTTTCGGTTCGGTGACCGCGGTGTCGCGTTCCCAACCCTCATTCTCGATCTTGATGTTCTGGATCAGCACTGCGTTGGCATTGGCATCGAGGTCGGCCTGCGCCTGAAATTCGGAAACCCAGCACCGGTAGATCTTGTAGCCGATCACCCGCTGGCCCGCTTCGTTGTAGAGCTCAAGGATGATGTCCTTGCGAAAGTCCGCAAGCGACGTCTCCTTGCCCAGTCCCGAACCGAAATTCCAGATCTTGTTGGCCCACTGTTCGAAGTCCTTGTCATGGGTCACGCCGCGCTCCAACGTGATCGCGTCGAACTCGGTCCGGCCGGGCGACTTGCGTGAGCTGGATGGATCGCCACCCTCGCGGTGCTTGACAACCTCCGTCGTGCGCTTCAGCGCACCCACCTTGCTGATGCCGGCGACGTAGCGGCCGTCCCACTTCAGTTTGAACTTGAAGTTCTTGTATGGGTCGAAGCGCTGCGCGTTGACACTGAACTGAGCCATTGTGCCTCTCCTCGCCGGTTAGGCCGTGACCTGGCCAGCGAGCTGCTGGATGCTGATGATGACGAACTCGGCCGGCTTCAGTGGCGCAAAGCCAACGATGACATTGACGATGCCCAGGTTGATGTCGTTCTGCGTCGTCGTCTCACTGTCGCATTTCACCAGATAGGCTTCGCGCGGGGAGGCACCCTGGAAAGCGCCCTGGCGGAACAACGTCTGCATGAAGGCGCCGACGTTGAGCCGGATCGCCGACCACAACGGCTCATCGTTCGGCTCGAACACCGCCCATTGCAGGCCCCGTCGCAAACTCTCCTCAAGAAACAATGTCGTGCGGCGAACCGGGATATACTTGTTCTGGTCGGCAAGCTGATCCGCCCCGCGCAGCGTCCGCGAGCCCCAGATAACCTGGCCAATGACGGGAAACGCCCGCAGGCAGTTGATGCCCAGCTGATTGAGCTCGCCATTCTCCGGATCCGTGAGCTTGACCGAGAGATCCGGCACATTGACAAGATTGGCCTGGATGCCAGCGGGTGCTTTCCACACGCCGCGGTTTGCGTCGGTTGCGGCAAATATGCCGGCAATGGCCCCGCACGGCGCAAACGCCGACACCTGGTTGCCCCGCAAGGGATCAGGCTGCAGCAGGCGCGGAAAAAAGATCGCCGCATTGGCGCTGCGCGTGCCGACAACATCCGGGGTGGCAAGGAACTGCGTCCGCGTTGTCGTCTTATCAACCCATTTGCTCGGCGGATCGACCAGCAGGAATGCACGCCGCTTCTCACAATACGCTGCCGCCGCCGAAACGAGGGCCGTTTCGACGTCGCCACTTGCGGTGTATGGCGGAATGCACAGCAGATTGAACAGATCCGCAGCCTCCAGCGCGTAGAGCCCCAGCTTATTCGACTGGGCGTTCGCCGGCGTGAAGCTATCGGCCATCGTCAAAGGCTTGCCATCGGAAGCGGCAACCGCCGCAAGTGCGTTGCTCACCGCGGTCTGCGCGGCGGTGATGTCGGCGGGCACCGGCGGATCGGCCGCCTGCGCCGCCGTCAAGGTAGCCTGGGCCTTGGTGATGTCGTCGGCGCCGGCAGCAATCGCCGGAAGCGGGTTAGGCGGCCACGCCCCATCCCACGCCAATAGCGCGGAGCTTCCGGCAAGCACCTTGTCAACGCGCGCCGGACTGTCCTTGACGGTGATATTGCGATACACTTCCGTCGTTACGGTCGCACCTGTCGCGTCGATCTGCCGAATGGTCAAATTAAACAGGTCTGCCGCGGTCAACCCGTAACGGGCCGCGACGTCGGCGGAAACATTGGTGTCGATCGACGCACGCAGATTGGCACCCCATCGGCCCTTGGACGCCGCCACGAAATGAAAGGCACCGACCTTGATTTTGCTGCTGGCGGGGGCGGCGCCGCCGGCCGTGTCGGCATTGAATAACCGCACAACGATCGCCTGGCCACCGCCGTTCAGAAAGAAATCACGCACGGCGTAGCCCAGGGTCGAAGGCGCCCATAATCCGCCGAACACACGTTCAAAGTCGCTGAAACTGTTGATCGTGTAAGCGCTATTGTCGGGTCCGCGGGCCGCTTGTCCGATAAACGCCGTGATCGACGTGGCAACACCGGTGATCGTGTGCACACCACTCGGAACTTCCTGAATATAGACGCCGGGATAGGTCACACTGAGAGACATCCGCCATCTCCTGTTTTCTGGACCAAGTGTCGGCCTGAAACGAACACTCAACACATGCCGGATGAGCTTCTGAACCCAATGTAATAGTTTGGCGACGTTAAGTGCAAGGCAATTCTTGTCGGCGACACTGTATAATATGCAAGATCAGCGGTCCGTCAGTTTTCCGAGGACGCGGCGCCCGCACCGGCAGTGTCAGACAGCCGCAACCCCGGCACACATCGCATGAAATGGAAAGTCCGCGCGATGGCCGCGATCGGTCTACCAAGTATGTGGAGCCCTGCAACACCAATAGCCCGGCGACCCGACACAACTGAAAACAGATCCAGGTGGACAGATTTCTTGAGAATTAGTCAAAGAATTGTACATTCACGGCTTTGTGAGTTTGTCACAAGGCGAAAACAGAAGACTGGGCCTCCAGCCGTCTGATACGTATCGATACGTCGCCCCAGGGGCGTCGCCTTTGAATGATGTTGCATCCTGTTCACCATCAAGCACGGTTCCGCGCGAGTTGGGTGCGAACTCGTCGCTGTATCCTGAGGCTTCAGGTGCTCATTGGGTTCTTTCGATATACAATCGCCGGATCGATATCATAGAAAACCGATGCCCAATACCTGCACACAGCAAATAGAGTGAAATCAAGCCTTGGCTTGGAATGCATCTACATTTGGCAGAATCATCGGGTCAAGCCACAGTCTTTATCGAACAGACTGACACCCGGTTCGGGAAACTGCGCCAGGCCAACGGTTGGGATCGGGATATCGTCCGTCTCAATATCCTCGGGAGCGAACCTTGATGCGCCATGCAAAAATCATCTCTGCACTTTGCGTCATGACATCGCTTTTGGGCACCTGGCCAACCCCGGCATGCGCAGGTGACGTTCTGACGCAGCACAATAACAATCAACGCACCGGTGCTGCACTCGACGAAAAGGTATTGAGCCCGACACAACTGCGCTCTGGATCCTTTGGCAGGCTCTGGACACTCTTCGCCGATGGTCAGGTTGTCGCTCAGCCACTCTACGTGGCGAAGCTGGCAATTGATACGGCGGCAAATGCCGGCGCCCCGCCGGTAAAAGGCACCTTCAATACCCTCATCGTCGCGACCATGCACAATACGGTCTACGCCTATGATGCCGACACTGAACGACGCGGCCCCGACGGTCGCACCGTTCCGCTTTGGGCCAAGTGGCTCGGGCCACCCCGCCAGAGCGGCAAGGATATCGACATGTGGAGCACCAATGACCCCGAATGGGGCATCCTCGGCACCCCTGTAATCAGTGACGATCGCAAGCTCATTTATGTCGTCGCATGGCACGATGACGGTCTCCCCGACGGCATCCGCTACAAGCTGCATGCGCTTGATCTTGCCAGCGGCGCCGAGAAGCAGTCGGCCGTGATCGGCGTCGCCTCGACCGACGCCTCGAAACCGTGCAAGCCCCAGAATGCGTTCAACCCCTGTACCCAGAAGCAACGCTCCGCGCTGCTTTTGAACGACGGCACCCTGTATATCGGGTTTGGCGGCGACGGCAGCCGCGGCGCTTTCTATGCTTTCGACGCCGCTTCTCTTACGCAGAAGGCGGTATGGAGTGTCACCGCCGCCGGGGCCGATGGCGGCATCTGGCAATCCGGCCAGGGACCGGCAATGGACGCAGGCGGCAACATCTATCTGATGACCGCGAACGGAACGTTCGACCCCGCCAGGAACAACTACGGTGACAGCTTCGTCAAACTGCACCTCGACGGTTCCAATTTTGTGGTGAAGGACTACTTCACGCCGTGCAACCAGGATTACCTCAGGGTCACCGACCTCGACCTCGGTTCCTCCGGCCCGGTCCTGATCCCGGGCGACCCCGCGCTGGTGATCGGCGGCGGCAAGGAAGGTGTCCTGTATGTGCTGTCGCAGACCAATCTGGGAAAGTACCTGAACGACCCCAAGGCGCCCAACTGCAAGAGCACGAATGCGCTGCAGCAGCTCCTGGCATTCCCCCCGGCCATCCACGGCCCGGACACACACTACGGCAACATCCATGGATCGCCGGTCTACTGGAAAGGTCCGGACGCTGAGCGCGTCTATGCCTGGGGCGAAAACAGCAAGCTCAAGGCGTTTGTCCTCCGCAACGGCCGCCTCGACGGCGCTGCGCCGAAGCAAAGCGCCTACCAGCCGCCGATGGGTATGCCGGGCGGCATGATCTCGCTTACCGCCAACGGCAGCGCTGCCGGCAGCGGCGTCGTCTGGGCCGTGGCGCCGCTGGATGGGGACGCGAACCGCCAGCGCGGCGTCAAGGGGATCGTGCTTGCGCTCAACGCCGAGGACGTCAGCCAGACCCTGTGGACCAGTGAGCAGGTGGCGGCCCGCGACCGTCTGGGTCTGTTTGCCAAGTTCGTACCCCCAACGATCGCCGGCGGTAAGCTGTTCGTGGCGACCTATGGCGACAACGAGGCGCTGACCACCTATGCCGGCAACCGGCCGACGCGGTTTCCGCCCAATTACTACGTCACTGTCTATGGCACCGGCGCCGCACCGCCGCCGGCGCGGGAAGTGGTCAATCAAACCAGCGGCGATGTCTCGGTCGTGCGCGCCGCGACCGAACCGCTCGTTCTGGATACCACGACATGCCGGACCATCGACGCCGGTTCGCTCGACTGCACCGACGCACTTGCTAAAAAAGTCGGCCGTCCAAGCCTGCAAAAGGTGATCCTGGCACCCCAGCAGAATGTTTCAGGATGCGCTTTGCTCCGGGTCACCGCCGCCGGCAAAAACGACGGTCTGCGCAACGCGACTGGGATCGGTTTCTACAGCAGCCAGGCACTGGCCGGCAATCAGGCGGCCGAGGACTCAGGGCGGTTCGTCCCAAGCGCCAACCTCACGCCTGTGGGCAACGGCGAGCTTAAGGACGGTGCCGCGGCAACATTGTTTGAATTCGTCGCGGTGGTAAATTGTTCGGCAAGTAACGCCGCGGACACCTCGACGTTGTTCAAGCCTTACATGCAGTTCGAAACCGCGGCGGACGGCACCCTCTTCCGCAACTGGGATATCGCCGGAAACTACGTGATCAACCGGCAGGTCCCCTCATTCGATCGCTCACCGGATGTGCTGCGGTAACAGGAGAGACCGCGATGGGTGTCATCTATCATGCGCATGCCCGGTTCATGGACCGGAAGCTGGGCAAGGTCACTGTCCCGGCGCCAGCCGATGCCAGGACGCCGGATGCGCCTTGGTGGTACGACTACATCGCCGCCAAGGCACATGAACTGGCGCAGATCGGATTTACCGCCATCATGTATCCGCCGGTCAGCAAGACCCAGAGCGGACGCTATCCAACCGGCGACGGATACGGCGTCTTCGACCAATATGATATCGGCTGGAAAGATCAGGTCGGCGCGCGCGAAACCCGGTTCGGCGACCGTGAGCGCCTGCAGCGCTCCATTGCCGTCGCGCGGGCCTGTGGGCTTGATGTCTATCTCGACGTCGTCATGCACCAACAATCCGGCTCCAACGGCGGCGACGGCGAATACCGCTACGTCGGCGCCGACGGCGTGCCCGGAAAAGGACGGTTTCCCAAGCATCCAGGGTGCTTTCGCGGCAACGCACCGCGGCGGCCGCAGGATCCCGTGCCGTCACCACCCGATGATTTCGCGTTCGGCGATGAATTCGTCTACCAGAATTGCGAACCGCCCCGATACACGATCGACGGCATGGTTGCTTTCGGCGATTGGCTGACCCGCTCACTCGACGTGCAGGGATACCGCGTCGACGACACCAAAGGGACCTGGGTGGGCTTCGTCAGGGAGTGGATGACTTCGCGCGCGATGGCGACCGGCTTTTGTGTCTCGGAGTATTTCGACGGCAACCCCGACGCACTGGCGTGGTGGTCGCAGGACCAGATGGGCGGCCGGTCTGCGGTGTATGATTTCACCCTGCATTGGGCACTGCAGGACATCTGCGACCGTGGCGCCGACATGCGGCGCCTGGATCGCGCCGGCTACATCGCCCGCACGCCGTTTGGCGCCGTGACGTTCGTCGACAATCCGGACACCGATCTGTCCCCTGGTCAGCAGATCGTCGGATCAAAGCTCCTGGCGTACGCATTCATCCTGACGTCCGAAGGCTATCCGGCCGTCTACCACAAGGATTATGCCCAGGAACGTGGCTGCTACGGGCTCAAGCGTTGGATCGACAACCTGGTCTGGATCCACGAACACCTGGCCAATGGCCCGACGATAACCCGGTTCGCCGATGCACGGGTGATCGTGCTTGAACGTCAAGGTGCACCGGGCCTGTTGACTGCCCTCAGCAACGATCCGCTCAATCGCCGTAACGTCGTATGCCAGACATCATTCCCGCCGGGAACGCAGTTGCACGACTACACCGGGCGGCACGGCGACATCTGGACCGACGACCAGGGCCGCGCCAGCTTCACCGTGCCAAGCAATGCGTTCGGCAGCGGCCAGTCGTATCTCTGCTTCTCCCGGATCAACCAGGACCAGGCGCCCGAACTCAACTTCCATCGCACGAGCCAGCGCTTCTACGGCGCCGAGGACCTCGATATCGGGCCTTTGGCGAATGATCGGGTCGTAACGCTGCCACGGATCCACGCCGCCGCTGACACCCCCGTCCAAGCAACGATCACGATCGACAAAAGACGATGGACGGCGGACACCACGGTGACGCTCTCGGTCACCGACCCTGACCCCGCTCGCAAAACCCAGCATGTCTGGAACATATCGTCCGGTAGTGATTTCGAATTTCGGACGAGCGCGGCCGGCTGGCAGACCCTGCGGTTATCCGCCATCGGACTGCCCGGCCCCACCGCGTTCGAGCTCAACATCAGCTACAGCGCCACTCGGACGCTTTAGCCGTATTGAACCGCAAGCGGCAGCCGGTGGAATGGCGACAGGATAGTCGCCCTCGACCTCAGCCAACCCGGGCGAGAACATTTCGAGCGTCCGGCTGCCTGCCCGCATGCGCGGCTCGATCTCTCACACAAGTGACTTGCACCGATTCGCGGCATGATCGGCTGCGATGTTAGACGTTTACCGAACGAAGCTAATCCGAGATATCGAAACCGCTTACCGGCTTTGAGGTTACGTGATATTCCGTACTCATGACGTTGATCATGCAAGACATTATCTTTCGTCCATGGCATCCGCATCAGACCTGTTCGGCTTTGACACCGTGACGCTTTTGGGCGACCCGCTGACGCGGGCAAAGGCAGCGCTTCGGATTGCGCGGCACCAGATCCGCCTCGCTTACGGCGCGACCGGAAGCCCCAGAATGGAGATGGTGCTGGAGGATGTTGAGGATAATCTCGGCGCTGCCCTGGTTCAGATCGACGACGCGATGCAGGACGACGCCGACGACTTCGCGGAAACCGCCGAATCGTGGGCGTCGCGGCAGGCCGAACTGCCACTGCGGGCCGGCTAGATGGCACAGCGACCCGTCTGGCGTGGGCATCTGCGCCTGGCGCTGGTGTCGTGTCCCGTCGCGCTTTACAGCGCCAAGCACGACCGCAGCAGCATCAAGTTCAACCTGATCAATCCGGAAACCGGCAACCGGATCAAGATGCTCACGGTCGACGGCGAAACGGAAAAGCCGCTTGAACGCCGCAACCTCGTCAAGGGCTACGAGTTCCGCAAGAACACCTACCTGCTCCTGAGCGGCGAAGAGCTCGACAGCATCAAGGTCGAGGGCTCCGAGGTCATGAATGTCGAGAAGTTCGTCGACACGCACTCCATCGACCCCCTCTACTATGACACCGGCTATTACCTGGCCCCTGACGGAAGCGCCGGCCGGGACGTCTACCAAATCTTGCGGGAGGCGATCGGCCGCACCGATCGGGTGGCCCTGTCACGGGTGGTGATCGGTCAACGCGAGCGGGTCGTCGCAATCCGGCTTTATGAAGATGGCCTTGCCGCTCACACGCTGCATGAGCAGCGCGATCTCAACGATGCCAATGGCTTGTTCGATGATCCGGTGCCGGTTGACGAAGAGATGGTCAAGCTCGCGACGCAACTCGTTGATCGTCAGACCGCCGCCTACGAACCGGGCGACATCGAAGACCGGTATGAGACGCGATTGCGGGCGATGATCGATGCGAAGCTGAAGGGCGAGGGCATCGACGCCGAAGCGCCGGCGGAGCCTGTGGCGACCAATGTCATCGACCTGATGGCGGCGCTGCGACGCAGTATCGCGGAGGATGAAAAGGCCAAGCCTGCGCCGGCAGCCAAGCCGGAAAAGGCAAAGCCTGCGAAGGCTGCGGCTCCGAAAACCGCGCGGAGGCGCGCTTCATGAACAATCACAGCCGGATCGATCAGGTTGACCAGGCGATCGAGGATGCGCTTGTTGCCTTGACCCGAGCGGTCTGCCTCCTCGGGATCAGCGAAGGCAAGGCGATCGTCCAGAACGCCCACCTCATGGTCGCCGAATCCCGCAGAAGCCTCTACCAGCATGAAATGGCGCCTCCTGGGGTTACACGCCCCCAGGTTTCGGCTGAATGGGCGGCTTCGACCGCTGGCGGACGCGTTTTGGCGGATTTGGGTCTGCTCGACGAACTTCCCCGATATTTCCGGCCGCCAGAGAGGACCGCACATCCCACCTGCGCCGCCGCGGTCGGCGCCCGCAGATCTTCAGGCACAGATCATCGCGACCCAAACGGCGGCTGACCTTCGCCTTAAAGCCCGGCGCGTGGGTCCGTCGTGTTCACTTGGTCATGCTTGCTCCTGATCCGCGACATCATTGCCGCTCTCAGGCAGAAATTCCACTTACCGGCCTGTCCAAATTGGCCGACCACCTCTACTTGCTGCGTGGCACTGATCAGCTTCTGAAGGTTTCGCGTGATCGCAATCGCGAATTCAGCAGGGATAGACGGTTCAGTGCGCCGGCCGCTTTCTCTCGCCGGTTGAAGCCAACGGGGGAGCCATCGACTGTCCCGGTTGTTTTTGTGCAGCGCTTGCTGGAGACGTGTGATGCTGGCGTTCAGGTTGCCCGATATTCGGCCTGCGCCAGCAGCCAATGGCTGGCCGCCTCCAGGTTCGGCTCAACCCCGAGGCCTGGAGTATCGGGCAGTGGGAAAACACCGTCACGCAAGTGCGGGAATGGTTGAGCCAGAACTTCGCGCAACGGATTTTCCATGACATCGTGTTCCAGCTTGCCGGGGCCGCCAGCCGCGGCAAGCACCTGTGCCGCCGCGGCAAGTCCGATGCCGGAGCCAAGCCAATGGGGGCAGTAGGACCGCCCGGCAGCGACGGCACGCCGCGCGACCGCGTAGGCTCCAGTCACGCCTCCCCATTTGAGCATGTCAGGCTGCACGACGCCATGGTTGCCGTCGCGGATCAAGGTAGCGAACGCCTCGAACCCCATGACATTCTCCCCGCCCGCCAGCGGCACGGGCGACAGCATCGCCAGTTCAGCCCATTCGTGGACCGGGCGATCAGCGGGTATGGGTTCCTCAATGAACCCAAGGCCGAATGCACCCAGTTGCGGCACGGCACGTCGCGCTTCCGCAATATCCCATCCTTGATTTGCATCGACCATCAGGCGTTCGCCGCTCCTCAGATCCCGCGCTAAAGCTGAGACCACGTGCGTGTCGGTCTCGGTTCCGAACGCGACCTTCACTTTGAACGCGGTGAAGCCGGCTTCACGACACCGGGCGACGGTTTCCGACGCCGTGTCCGGGTTAAGACCGCTCGCGTAGGCCGGCACGACATCCGGCACATCACCGCCCGCCAGCAACCCGCGCAATGGCTTTCCTGCCCGCCTTGCCGCCATGTCCCAAAGGGCAAGATCAACGCCGGCGATGCAGGCCGCGAAAGGTCCCGGCTCGCCGCCCTGGCTGGCCCAGCGCGAGGTGCGGGCAGTTAAAATATGCCACGCGTCGGAGGGCGATGAGTACTCGATCGCCAACGCGGCGGGCGCAATGACAGTCTCGAACAGGCGCATCTTGTTGTCGGCGCTGTAGGGCGGGAAATTGCACCACGCCTCACCCCAGCCATGCGCGCCGTCGCGATCTTCGACTCGCAAAAGCAGGGCGCTGCGACGCGGGATACTGCCGAATGATGTTTTCACCGGTTCATTGACTTCGGCACGAAACAGAAAAGTTTCGATGCGGGCAATGCGCGATGGCATGGATGAGCCTCCCAAAGGTCGCCCATGCGTGAAGCACGCAAACTGAGCCATGACAACCGATTGGATTTGATCTCTCCTATCACTGACGAAGATAGGGCGTCCGGAGGCTCCGGGCGTTGCAATTTGCGCCGCACGACACAGCCTCGGTCGGCTGGGGCTGCGCGAATGCGGACACGCTGCGGACAATTACCGACCTACTCACAGAACCATTACGGCACGATCTGTAAAATAAGAACGATTCCAGTGGGAAAATGGTGCCGGCAGTAGGAATCGAACCTACGACCTACTGATTACGAATCAGTTGCTCTACCCCTGAGCTACGCCGGCCAACCACGTGGCGCACGCTATACAGTTCCCACACGACGCAAGCAACCAGCTATAACCGCCCGATGTTCGCCAAACCGATGCAAAGCGCCCTGGCCGAAGCCAAATCCGCCGCCGCCCGCGGCGAAGTCCCGGTCGGCGCCGTCGTCCTTACCCCGGACGGCACCATCATCGCCCGCGCCGGCAACCGCACCGAACAGCACAGCGACCCGACAGCGCATGCCGAAATCCTCGCCCTGCGCGCCGCCGCCGCCCACCGTGCCAGCCCACGCCTGCCGGATTGCGACCTCGTCGTTACCCTCGAACCCTGTCCGATGTGCGCCCACGCCATCAGCCTGTTTCGCATCCGCCGGCTGATCTTCGGCGCCTACGACCCGAAAGGCGGCGGCGTCGACCACGGAGCACGCATCTTCGACGCCACCTCCTGCCACCACCGTCCGGACATCGTCGGCGGCGTCCAGGAATCCGCCTCGGCCACATTGCTGCGCGACTTTTTCCAGGACAAGCGTCAATAAGCGGCCATGCCGCCGGCCTTCCTGTCACGCGCCCCCGACCTCGCCCGCCTGCCGATCGTCATCAATATCCGCGCCATCAGCCTGGCGGAGGGCATGCGCGCAGGCCTGTCGGTCGCCGTCATCATCGCGCTCGCCGAGTATCTGGCCATCCCGCCGCTGCGCGAAGCGGCGCTGGCCGCCTTGCTGACCTGCATCTGCGACCCCGGCGGCCCGATCCGCCGGCGCGTCCCGGTGCTGCTGACCTTCGCGCTGACCGGCGCGGCCGTCACCGCCATTTACGGCCTGCTGCGCAATTTCGGCCCCGCCGTCGCCCTGCCGCTCGGTGTGTTCGGGCTGTTCTGCTCCTCATTCGTCCGCATCTACGGCCAGGCGCCGCAACAACTGGGCGGGCTGCTGGCCACGGTGCAGATCCTCTCGCTCGACCGGGGCATTCCAACCCTGACCGAAGCCGCCATCCTCGCCGCCTCATTCATCGCCGGCGCCATCTGGGCCATCCTGCTGACCATGGTGCTCTGGCGCATCCACCCATTCCTGCCGGCCCGGCGAGCCGTCGCCGAGGCCTACCGGCGGCTCTCGGCGTTGATCGGCGACCTCCACACCCTGCTGCAGACCCCCGCCATCAGCGACGCTGCGTGGGAAGCGCATGCCCGCATCCACCGCAGAGCCACCCGTGAGGCGATCGAGGCCGCCCGCACCGTGCTGCTGGACACCGTGCGGGCCCGTGGGGCCGCCAGCAACCGTGCCGCACAGGCGATCATTCGCCTGGAAACCGCCGATCAGATCTTCGGCGGCCTGATTGCCCTGAGCGACCTGCTCGAACACAGTCCCCCCGCGGACCGCCGCATCGCCGAACGCACCCTGCGGCGGATGCGGCCCGTCATCCTGACGCTCGGTCGCGTGGTGCTGTCGGACGATCCCCTGGCGCATCGCCGGATCGATCGCGCCATCGACGCGATCGTCGCCAGCCAGGCCGGCCTGCCGGCGGATTCGCCCCTGCGCGGCGTGCTGGACCTGATGAACGAACGGCTGCGGATCGCCCACACATTGGCAGTGCCCGCCAATCTCACCCCGGGCGCGGATCTGCAGGGCCGCGCGCCGCCGCTCTGGCAGCAGGCTCTCCGTCCGCTGCAGGCCAACCTGAATTGGCAGTCCGCGGCCCTGCGTCACGCACTGCGCACCGCCGTGGCATGTGCAGCGCCGCTGGCCTTCACCATGTTCCGGTTCAACCCATACGACCACTGGTTCACCATCACCGTCGTCGCGACAATGCAGCCGTATTTTTCCCTGACATACACACGGGCAATCGAGCGGATCATCGGCACCGCCCTGGGCGGCGTCATCGCCGGCGCGATCGGATTGATCTGCACCACGCCGATCAGCATCGGGACCGCGATGTTTCTGCTGTCGGTGGCTGCGTTCGCCGTCCGCGCCGTCAGCTTCGGCCTCTTCATGCTGGCGCTGACCCCGCTCGTTGTGCTGCTGGTGGAAACCGGTGCACCCGACACCGGCGAATGGGTGATCGCGGCAGTCCGCGCGGCACTGACCACCCTCGGCGGCGTTGTGGCGGTCGGGGCGAATTTCCTGCTGTGGCCGTCCCGCGAACCGGATCTGCTGGGCGCCGAGGTCAGCAACGCGATCGCCGCCCATGGGCACTACGCCGAGGCCAACTTCTCCCACCTGCTGAACGAGACGACCGACCTCCAGCTTGCCCAGAGCAGGCGTGCCGCCGGTGTTTCAACCAACGCGCTGGAGGCCTTGATCACCCGCGCGTTGCTGGAGCCCGGCAAGCAATATCGTGAGCCGCTGGAAGCGGCGATGGTTGTGGATGCCGCGCTGCGTCGCTGTGCCGGACGGCTCGCCGCCGTGCAGCACGACCCGACCGTCGCTGATCGCGTTCCACGCGCCACCCTGCGCATCTGGCGCGACTGGATCGGCGAGTCGATGCGTCGCATGGCCGCCGGCACCACCGAACTGCCCCCGCGCCCTGCCAGTAACGAAGCCTACCAGAGTCTCGAACGAATCGCTCGGCAGGTCGAACTCATGGCCGGCGCAATTCAGCGCCTGCACTGAAAGACGATATCGCCTCGGCCGGAACACGCCCGATCGCGCCCGCCATCAAGCCTTACCCGGCCGCCTGCCTGCCCAGCGGCAGCGGCTGTTCGCCAAGCATGTCGCGCAGGATCACGTCACGCGCCTCGTCCAAATCAAGCCCGTTGGCCTCAATCATCGCGGTGCTGTCGGCAATGATTGCATCGACGTCCTGCATGATCTTCAGGCGTTTGAACAGGTCCGGCCGAACCAGGCCCATGCTTTCGCCCACCAGCTCCAGGAAGTTCACCACCTCGAACGGCCAGTCGCGTTCGTGGCTGCACAATTCACGATGGCAGGCGTGATAGACGCCGGCCAGGGTGGTCACGCCGGCGTCCGCCGCGGCCTGCAACTGGTTGCGGTGTACGTCTTGCTTGAACGCTGGAAGCGGCGTTAGCTTGTTACACATGTAACCAACCCGCGGTTGCTCCAGATCGACGAAATCCAGTCCCGGGATCGCCTGCAGGATCGCCCGTGCCGCCTCGGGAACCCCTGGGGTGCCGGGATGCTCATGCAGCCCCACCCGCCGCTCGACCCGGTGTGTCATCAGCGGGCGCAAAGTCTCCAGCCGCTCCGCCAGGAAGCGAACGAACGGCGCCATGTCCAACGGCGACTCGGGCCGGGTCGGGGCGGCGATCTCGGTCAGCTGGATCTGGCACGTCGGGCACCACGACAACGCGCGCGGCGCGGCCGCCGCCAGCCGGTCGATCGTGCGATGCGCAACCCGCCCGGATGTCCCCAGGTCGCCGGCGCCGAACTGCAGCACGCCGCAACAGGCCGACGGCCCGCCCATGACCCGGTAGCGCACCCCCATCGCATCCATGATATCAAGCGCCAGCAATACGATATGCGGCGTCTTCATGACGTTGCAGCCGGTGTAGAACACCACTTCCGGCGCCGGCTCGTCGTCCGCCCGCAACCGCGCCAGCGTATCGGGCGACAGTTGCAGCCGCGACAGCACCCGCACCCCCTTGGTCATCGCCCCGAAGCGCGTGAAGCCGGTCTGCCGCCGCTCCGCCGGCACCGTCCGCTCCAGCGTCGCCACGCGTGCCAGCGCCAGCATCAGCCGCGGGTTGACGCCGTGCTGGCAGGCCGGGATGCAGTGCCCGCTGCCGGAGCACACCTCCGCCCAGCGCGCCGCTTGCGCATCCGCTTCGCCGCGCAGCAGGCTCAGCACCCCCGCCGTCAACGCCCGCGGGGCGGACGTGTCCAGCCCGGCCGGCCCAGGCATCGGACACACCTCGGCGCAGGCGCCGCAATTCGTGCAATGATTCAGGATATCCGTCACCTGGGCGTGCAAGGCATCGTCGAACGGGACTGCGTCCATCAGCTGCTACTCCGGAATCCGTCCCGCAGTCTGGCGTGAAACCGTGTTCTGCGGAAGTGCCATGCACACCCTGCCGATACCGGGTTTCCCCAGGCTCAGCGCAGGATCCGCGCAGGCAACCTCCAGGCGGGGTGCCGCTGCATTGCAGCCTTATAACTTGCAATACCGGCAGCTGTCGCTTAAGTGGTTCGTTCCCCTTCATAGACCTCGGAGAATGAGCGCATGGCGCGCGTTACCGTCGAAGACTGCGTTCAGAAAGTCCCCAACCGGTTTGAGCTGGTTTTGTTGGCTGCCCAGCGTGCCCGCAACATCAGCCGTGGCGAAGAACTGACCATTGACCGGGACAACGACAAGAACCCCGTCGTCGCCCTGCGCGAAATCGCCGATGAAACGATCGAGCTGCCCCGCATCGAGCAGGACCTGATCAAGTCGCTGTCGCGCTCGCCGGAGCCCGAACCCGCCGATGAGGAAGTGCTCGACCTCATCCCGACCGACCAGAACATCTTCGGCCTGCAGGACGTCGCAGCCGAGGAAGAGGCCGCCGGCCTGCCGAATGAGGGTGGTGAAGAGCTTTCCCCCGAAGATCTTGAAGCCGCCATCGAGGCTGAGCTCGGCGGCAGAGCCGCGCGGTAGCGTCCATGAACAACGGGGGCTTCGGCGGCGACATGAACAGGTCCGCGCCGACCCCCGCACGCGCAACGGTGACGCTGGTCCAGCCCGGCGAACTCGCCGAACTGCCAAAACCGCCTGGGCCCCACGTCATCCCCCAGTGCGAACTCACCCGCAAGATCCTCGACTACGACCCCAAGGCTGACACCGGCCTGATCGATGCCGCCTACGACCTCGCGGCACGCGCCCACAGCACGCAGCGGCGTGAAAACGGCGATCCCTACTTCAGCCATCCGGTCGCCGTCGCCGACATCCTCGCCGGCTACCGCCTTGACGTCGCCTCGATTGCCACCGCGCTGCTGCACGACGTCGTCGAGGACACCTCCTACAAGCTGCTGGAAATCGAGGGCCGGTTCGGCAAGGAAATCGCCGGTCTGGTCGACGGCGTCACCAAGCTGACCCGCCTCGAACTCCAATCCGACCGTACCAAGCAGGCCGAGAACTTCCGCAAGCTCGTTCTGGCCATGAGCCGCGATATCCGCGTGCTGCTGGTCAAGCTCGCCGACCGCCTGCACAACATGCGCACGCTGCACTTCGTCCGCGCTCCCGACAAGCGCAAGCGCGTCGCGCGCGAAACGATGGAGATCTACGCTCCGCTCGCCGAACGGATCGGCATGGACGCGATCAAGACCGAACTGCAGACATTGTCGTTCACCCAGCTGGAGCCCGAAGCCTACAGCACCATTCTGGCGCGGCTGAACTTTCTGCGCGGGCAGGGGGCTGATGTCATCGATGAAGTCCGCCGCGAACTGATCCAGGTCTGTCGCGATGTCGGCGTCGAGCCGACCGAGATCATGGGGCGGGAGAAGTCGCCCTACTCGATCTGGGAGAAGATGCATCGCCGCAACGTCGCCTTCGAGCAACTCTCTGATATCATGGCGTTTCGTATCATCGTTGAGACCAAAGGCGACTGCTACGCGGCGCTGGGCGCGGTGCATTCGGCCTATCCGGTGATCGCCGGCCGCTTCAAGGACTACATCTCCACGCCGAAATCCAACGGCTATCAATCGCTCCACACCGGGGTCACGTTGCGCCAGCCGCGCAACCAGAAGATCGAGGTGCAGATCCGCACCGCGGAGATGAACGATGTGGCCGAGAACGGCGTGGCTTCGCACTGGGTCTACAAGGCGCCGGAGAAAAAGGTCGATGGCACCGACGTGCAGCGCTTCCGCTGGGTGCAGGACCTGCTGGAAATTCTCGACGATTCTTCCGCCCCCGATGAGTTCCTGGAAAACACCAAGCTGGAACTCTACGCCGACCAGGTCTTCTGCTTTACACCGAAGGGCCAGCTGATCCAGCTTCCGCGTGGCGCCACCCCGATCGATTTCGCCTACGCCGTGCATAGCCAGGTCGGCGATACCTGTGTCGGCGCCAAGATCAACGGCCGGCTGATGCCGCTGCGCCACCATCTGGAAAACGGCGATCAGGTGGAGATCATGACCGCCCGCGGCGGCACGCCATCGCCGCAATGGGACCGCTTTGTCGTCACCGGCAAGGCCCGCGCCCGCATCCGCCGCTTCATCCACCAGGAGCAGCGTCAGCAAAGCCGTGAAGCCGGCAAGGCGGAACTGACCAAGGCATTCCGCCAGGCCGGTGTCGATGGGTCGGAAAAGGCGCTGGAGCCGGCGTTGAAAGCGCTGAAACTCGCAGGCGTCGACGACCTGTATGTCGCTGTTGGCAACGGTAATCTTGTCGCTCGCGACGTCGTCCACGCCGCCTATCCGGAGCTGCGGCAGGCCTCCCGCGGCCCGCGCATGATGCCGCCCATGCTGCCGCGCGGAAAAGCGCCGGCGCGCCACGACCTCGACATGCCGGTCACCGGTCTGGTGCCGGGCATGGCCTACAGTTTCGCCGGTTGCTGCCATCCCGTCCCGGGCGATGAGATCGTCGGCATCGTCACCACCGGCAAGGGCGTCACGATCCACGGCCGCGACTGCCAGACCCTGACCGCGTTCGCCGCAACCCCCGAACGTTTCATCGATGTGGAGTGGAACTACGAAACGGTTGGCCAGAACAGCGATTCGAAGGCCAGCGGCCAGACCGCCCGGATCAGCGTTATCGCCGCCAATGAGCCCACCGCCGTGGCCGATATCTCGAACGCCGTCGCCAAGCAGGATGCCGCTATCGTCAACCTGAAGATCGTCAATCGCCAGCAGGACTTCATGGAAGTTCTGGTCGACGCCGACGTGCGTGACGTCGGCCATTTGTCGAAGGTGATTGTCGGCCTGCGCGGCTTGAAGGCGATCAAGGCCGTGGAACGGGCCGCCGGTTCATGATCCTCGGCATCGGCTCCGATATCTGCGACATCCGCCGCATCGAAAAAACCATCGAGCGTCACGGCGCCCGCTTCCTGGAACGCGTGTTTACTGAAACCGAGCGGGCCAAGGCGCTGCGACGCACCGAGAAGATTCAGGCCTCCACCTTCGCCAAGCGCTTTGCCGCCAAGGAAGCTGCCGCCAAGGCGCTGGGCACCGGCTTCCGCCGCGGCGTCTTCTTCTCCGATCTTGGCGTGGTCAATCTTCCCGGTGGCCAGCCGACGCTGAAAATGACTGGCGGCGCCGCCCAACGCCTGCTGGCGATCACCCCGGCGGGGACCATTGCCCAGGTCCATCTCACCATGACCGACGAGTATCCCTATGCCTTCGCTCAGGTCATAATCGACGCGATCCCAATCTCGTAGCCTGCCTTCCTTGACACGCAGCCGGTCGATGCGCTTGATCCGCCCGCTTCTCGCGGCCCACCCTGCCGCGGTTCATGACCGCTGCAATTAAAGAAAGTCCGTTGCCCCCATGGCGACCACCAAGGCGAACCCCAGGCGACAATCCAGCGCCTGGGTTGAGAACATCAAGACCATCCTCTACGCGGGGCTGATCGCGGTCGGCGTGCGCACCGTGCTGTTCGAGCCGTTCAACATCCCCTCCGGCAGTATGATCCCGACCCTGCTGGTCGGCGACTACCTGTTCGTCGCCAAGTATAGCTACGGCTATTCCACCTTTTCGCTGCCGCTCTCCCCGCCGTTGTTCTCCGGCCGCATCTTCGGCTCGTTGCCGCGGCGCGGCGACGTCGCCGTCTTCAAGTATCCACGCGACACGTCAATCGACTACATCAAGCGCATTATCGGCCTGCCCGGCGACCGCATCCAGGTGAAGCAAGGCCAGCTCTACATCAATGGCGAGCTTTGCCCACGCCAGCCGGAGGGCGAATATCTGTCCGACGACAACGGCATCAAGCTGATGAGCAAGCTATACCAGGAAACCCTGCCCAACGGCGTCAAGCACGACATCCTCAAGCAGCGCGATGATGACCCGGTCAACAACACCCAGGAATACCTCGTTCCACCCGGCCACGTCTTCGCCATGGGCGACAATCGCGACAACTCCCAGGACAGCCGCTTCATGAACGCGGTGGGCTTTGTCCCGGTCGAGAACCTCGTCGGACGCGCCGAAATCCTGTTCTTCTCCATCGATGCCGAATACCCGTGGTGGGAGTTCTGGGAATGGCCGTTCGAAATCCGCTGGAGCCGGTTGCTGCAAACCGTCCATTGAATGAGCCAGGCTTTCGAAGCAATCCTCGGCCACGTCTTTCAACGCCCTGAATTGCTGGCCGAGGCGCTGACCCATCGGTCCGCCGCGCACGGCAAGACCCAGGGCAGGGGACCAACCAGGGGACGCGCCCGCGCATCCAACGAACGGCTTGAATTCATCGGCGACCGTGTACTTGGTCTCGCCATGGCCGAATGGCTCGCCGAACGCTTCCCGCATGAGCAGGAAGGCGAACTCGGCCGCCGCCTCGCCTACCTGGTCTCCCAGCCGGTCCTCGCCAGCGTCGCCGATAGCATCGGTCTGTCCGCGGCCCTGTCGGTTTCCCCCGGCGAGGCCAGGGCCGGCGTCGCCCGCCGCGCCACCGTTCTGGCCGATGCGCTGGAGGCCGCGCTGGGCGCGCTCTACATGGATGGCGGGCTTGAGGTGGCACGCAACTTCGTCCGCAAAGCCTGGAACCAGGCAATGACGGTCCAGGCCGAACCGCCAAAGGATGCCAAGACCTCGCTGCAGGAATGGGCGCAGAAACGCGGCCTCGATCTGCCCGCCTACGTCATCACCGAACGATCGGGCCCGCCCCACGCGCCGCAATTCACCATCGCGGTCGCCGTGGGATCGGCCGAAGCCTACGGTACCGCCGGCAGCCGCCGCGCCGCCGAACAACGTGCCGCCGAGGCCCTGATGCAGCATTTGTCCCCATGAGCACCCCGCCGCCCAGCCGCTGCGGTTTCGTCGCCATCGTCGGCGCCCCCAATGCCGGCAAATCCACCCTGATGAACCGCCTGACCGGCGCCAAGCTGTCGATCGTCTCGCCCAAGGCGCAGACCACCCGCTTCCGCGTCCTCGGCATCCTGATGCGCGCCGAATCCCAGGTCCTGCTTGTCGATACCCCCGGCATCTTCCGCCCCAAACGCAAGCTCGATCGCGCAATGGTCGCCGCCGCCTGGACGGGCGCCGCCGACGCTGACCTCGCGATGCTCCTGGTCGATGCCAAATCCGGCTTGCGTGACGACGTGCGCGAGATCACCCGCCAGCTTGGCCAGTCCGGCCGCCGCTGCTGGCTGGTGCTGAACAAGACCGACCTGGTCACACCGCCCACCCTGCTGCCGCTGATTGCCGCCCTCGGCACCCTCGCCACGTTTGAGGAAACCTTCATGGTCAGCGCCCAGACCGGCGACGGCATCCGCCGCCTCGCCGATGCCCTGGCCGAAGCGGTTCCGCAGGGACCATGGCTGTATCCCGAGGATGACCTGACGGACCTGCCCGACCGCCTGCTCGCCGCCGAGACGGTGCGTGAGCAGATCTTCATGCAGACCCACGAGGAAGTCCCCTACGGCGCCACCGTTGAGACCGAGTCCTTCAAGGAGCGCAAGGACGGATCGGTGCGCATCGAGGTCACCATCTACGTTGCCCGCCCCGGCCACAAAGCCATTCTGATCGGCGACAAGGGCAGCAAGATCAAGGCAATCGGAGCCCGCGCACGTCAGGACCTCGCAGGCTTGCTGGACCGCTCTGTCCACCTGTTCCTCAACGTCAAGGAACGCAAGGGCTGGGATGAGGAGGGCGCCCGCCTGCGTGCCATCGGCCTGGAAGATCCCGGCAAAGCCTGATCCTGGCTGCACATTTGTCGCACGAGCCGGCTATGCCGGCTCTGCACCCCAGGTCCCGCCGGCCGATTGCAAGCCCCCGGGCGACACGGCAAACCTCGTCACCCAATAATCAGCAAGCAACGAAAGACAAACAACAACCACAACGACAATCAGTGGTTGATTGGACTTGGCGCTACCACTCAGTGCAAGCGCCGGTGTTCGTCACGCCTTTTCGCGCCGGACATCACCGGCTCACGCCGCTGCCACCTCATCCAGAAACGCCCCCAACGCCGCGATAAATCCCTTGGTATTCTGTCCATGCACGTTGTGCCCACTGTTCGGCACCGTCACCAGCCGCCCGTGCGGCAACGCCGCCGCAAACCGCTCCGCCGCGTCCGGCGCCAGGATGTTCGACTCCGCGCCGCGCACCAGCAGCACCGGCAGGTCGAACCTCGCCGCATCCTCCAGCGTAATGTTCTCCAATGGCCCCGAAGCCCGCACAATCCCCAGCCGCCGCGGATTGGAGTCGCACTTGCTGACGTATTTGCCGTCCGCCCGCTCCAGCATGTTGTATTTCACCGTCCGCTCGATGTGTTCGCGCGAGCGATACGGGTCGTATTGCCTGACATTGCGCACGAAATGGTCCAGGTCGTCGAATTCCTGGTTCCCCTGCACGAACCCCGCGATCGCCGCCCGCCCGCGTTCCGACAGCTCCGGCCCCACATCCACGATGACCGCCGCCTGCGCGGTCACCTGGTTGCGCCGCAGCAAAAGCATCGTGTTCCGCCCGCCCATCGAATGCCCAATGACAATCGGCCGCTGCAGCCCCATGGCCGCGATGAAGGCTTCGGCGTCGAGCGACATTTCATTGTTGGAATACACCACGTCGCGCGCCCATTCGCTGTCGCCGTGCCCGCGTTGATCCAGCGCCAGCACCCGGTATTTCTGCGCCAGATGCAGGCTGACCAGGTCCCAAGAATGGGCCGACTGGTGCCCCCCGTGCAGCAATACGATCACCGGCGCATCCGCCCGCCCCCACTCCAGGAAGTGAAACCGCAGTCGCCGCAGCACGATGTTGCATGACCGATATGGAACCGCCGGTGCGTGCGGAATGCCCAGGTCGGCCGCGCTCGCCAGCAGGCTGCGGAACTCGTCGGTCTGGGTCATGTCGAACGGCGCCTGGCCGTCGGCAAACATATTCAAGTACATCTGGCTATCACTCCCGGGGCATTTCCGGTAACAACAGCCTGCCCGGTGGGGTAAGGCAAGACCCGCTCGCCGCGGTCCCATGACGGAACAGTCACAGGACCTGTTGAAAGACCCTCTCCGTGCGGTTTCCGGCCTCTCCTGCTCAGGCCGCCTTCGGCAGCGTGATCCCGCTGGCATCGAACGCCGCGAACAGCGCCGCCTCCTGCGCCGCCGTCAGCTTCAGATGTGGCGGGCGGAGGTTCAGCCAACGTGCATCGCCGGTGTTGCGCGCCACCAGCGACTTCAGCGCCGGAATCAATGGCACCGAGATTACCGCCTTGCGCGTCAGCGATAGCACCGCCTGCGCCGCCGCCCCCGTCGCATTGTTCCAGTTGGCATAGACCTCGGCGCCGAGTGCGCAGTTGATGTTGGACGCCGCGGTGATCGACCCGGCGCTGCCCTTTTCCAGCAGCGGCTTCAGCAGCCCGTCATCGCCGGCATAAACCTCAAACCCGTCACGCGCGAACGCCTCCACATAGGACAGCGAGTTCTCATAGTTTCCAGAACTGTCCTTGATCCCCTGCACCTTGCCGGGGTTGGCCTTCAGCAACCGCCCGATGAATTCCACCGAAAACGGGATCGCCGACTGCTGCGGGAAGTTATACAGGTAGATCTTGATGGTCCCGCCGACCCGCTGGATCACCTCGTTGAAATAGGCCAGCAATCCGTCATCGGACGGGTTCTTGTAATAGAATGGCGGCAACAGCAGCGCACCGCGGCATCCCAGTGCCTCGGCCTTGCGCGTCAGCAGCACCGTATCGGTGATCGCCGTCGTCCCGGTGCCCGGCAGCATCTTGGCCGCTGGAATTCCCCGCGCCGACAGCTCCTCCAGCACCGCGATACGCTCGCTGACGCCCAGGCTGTTGGCCTCGCCCGTGGTTCCCAGCACGGCAAGCCCGTTGCAACCATTCGCCAGCAACCACCGGCAATGCGCCGCCATTCGGTCGAGGTCGATCGACAGGTCGGCGTTCATCGCCGTCAGGACCGCGGCATTGATCCCGCCATACAACGCGTTCTTCAGCATCACAGCGTCTCCTTTTGAATTCCGTTGCAGTGGCCGCGCCGAGGTTCACCGATCTCGGGTCGCCTTCCCCGGGCTTGCTGTCCCCGTGCTTGCTGTCCCCGGGCTTGCTGTCGCCGGGCCCGCTTTCCCGGGGCTTGCTTTCCCGGGGCTTGCCTTCCCCGGGCTTGCTGTCCCTTGGCCCGCCTTGCCCTGGGGCGGCTTCCCCGGCCAGTCCACAATATGCTCTTCCAGCGCCCCGGCCCGCCGTTCGCTGATCGCCCGTCCGCGCACCGACACGCCCGCCTGGTGCACCGTGTCCGGGTCACCCGACACCAACGGATGCCACCACGCCAGATCCTGACCATCACGCAGCCGCCTGTAAGCGCAGGACGGCGGCAGCCAGTCGATTTCCTTCAGCGCCTCCGGCGTCAGGCTCACGCAGTCCGGCACCCGCATCCTCCGGCGCCCATAATCACTGCACTGGCAGGAGTCCAGGTCCAGCAGCCGGCATGCGACATTGGTGAATGACAGTTCATTGGTGTCTTCGTGTCGCAGCTTGTGCAGACAGCACCGCCCGCACCCGTCGCACAACGACTCCCACTCGTCGCGGGACATCGCCTCCAGCGTCTTGGTCTTCCAGAACGGCTCCATGAGGGTCGGTTCTACAGCGTGCGACTGGTCATTGCCAATAAGCCCGACATCGCCAGCAAACGAACATCGCCAGCAAACCTGAAGTTGCCGGCAAGCTCCACGTTGCGAGCAAACCTAACGTTGCCGGCAAGCCAGGCCGTTCATCCGACGATCGGCGACCACCCCGACACTCTGGGCTCCGACCATGCCAATCCAACCGGGCACAGCCGAAGCTGGATCCTCAACCGCAGGGACCCTCAGCGCCTACCGCGGCGGCGCCAGGCTTTGCTCCTGCACCGGTCCGCGTCTGTCAGGCGGCGGCAATGGCTGCGGCTGCTGCTGCGCCCCCTGCGGCTGGTATTGCGGATACGGCGGCGCGTAGCCCGGCTGCGGCTGCTGCGGCGGCGCTTGCGACACCGGCGGCGGAGCCCCCCGCGTGCCATATCGCGTCAGCACGTCGCGCAACGGATCAGCCCCCGGGTTGCTGCCCTGCATCCGCAGCACCAGATCGCGCGGCCCGTACGGTTGCCCGTAATAGGTCTGGTCCGCCGGCGTGTCGGCCGACATCAGGCTGCCTTCCAGCGCAACCCCGCCAAACAACCCGCGGGAGGCGGAGAAAGCCACGATATCCGCGCCGATCGCAGTGGTCGTCGATCCCTGGATCCCAGCACCGAGAGTGGCGAGCGCGACGCCCGCGTTGGCGCCCAGCTTGATCTGGCTGTCCAGCAGCGCATTCAGGCCCTTGTCGGTCAGCACCATCATGATCAACTGGCTGTCCGAAATTCCGAACTGCAGGCCGAAACTGCCGCTGCCGATGGTATAGAACGCCGGGTACGACCAGGTGCCGTTGCCCGCCCGCGCCAGCAACACGCAATTGCCGCCCTCACCGCCGAAAAAGAACCCGGCCTTGAAGATCCGCGGACAGACCATCACTGCCTTGGCCCGCCGCAGCAGGTCCTTCGGATCGTTCGAAACCGTCTGCGTCATCATGTCATTGACCGTCAGCGTGGCACGATCAACCAAGGTCTGCTGCGCCCCCGGCGTACTGCCGGTCGAACATGCCGCAACCGCTGCCGAGGCCAGAAGCGTGGCCATTGTGAGGAACCGGTTCATCCGTCTCTATCTCCCTGCGTCCCGAGTCCGGCCTCCATAGGCCACAATTCCGAGTCGTATATCCGCAACACGGCGTATTGGCGACGTGCGGTATATCACTTGCATGAGGGGTATGCGCCGGCTCCTGCCCAGGTGCACGATAAGGGCTGCACGATAAGGGGTGCATGACGCGGCGTGACAATGCGGCAACCGGTCAAGGAGTATCGACGCATGACGACGGATATCGAAACCACAGGCTTGAGCCGCCGCGGCCTCGCCTTCGCCGCCGGATTGCTGCCCGCTTTCGGCATTGTACGGGCGGCCCGCGCCGATACCGCGCAGGAATCGACATTCGACCGTATCCGTCGCACCCGGGAACTGCGGATCGCCGTGCTGCCCGGCGAACTGCCCTATTTCCAGAAGGACCTGGTCACCGGGGAGTGGTCCGGCGCCTGCATCTCCATGGCCAAGGACATCGCCAAGGTGTTCGACGCCAGGCTGAGCTACACCGAATCGACCTACGGCAACGCCGTGCTCGACCTGCAGTCGAACAAGGTCGACATGGCCTTTGCACTCAATCCCATGCCGGCCCGCGCCCTCTCCATCGGCTTCACCCACCCGATGATCACCCATCCGTTCGGCTGCCTGACCAAGAAACCCCTCGCGCCCACCACGTGGGACGAGCTCAACAAGCCGGAACTGACAGTGGTGTTCGATATCGGCAGCCTGCATGAGACCGCCGCACGTCGCTACTGCCCAAAAGCCAATCTCGTCGGCTACAAGACGCGCGACGAATGCACGCTCGCGCTGCAATCCGGTCGCGCCGACGCCCACATCCAGGCCGCCCTGCTCGGCCTTTCCACGGTCGGCAAGTTTCCCGCCATGGGTCCATACTACCTGTTGACCAACCCCACCGTCGCCCTGCCAAGCTGCATCGGTCTGCAACGCGAGCCCGATACCCGCTTCCGCGAAGTGATCGACGCCTGGCTCGACATGGCTCGCGGCACCGGCCAGTTGCGCGAATGGATGCTGGAAGGCCTGGCACAGAACCACGTCACCCGCGACCAGGTTCCCCCCAGCCTCACGTTCTGAACAGCCTCACGTTCTGAACAGCCCGGCGTTCCTCAACCGATCCGCCGATCAATCGCCAGGAGCTCCCATCCTTGCACTATCAGTGGGACTTCTACTTCCTGCTTCGCTACATACCGCTGTTCGAGCGCGGGGTCCTCGTCACCTTGGGCTACACCGCGGCAACAATCCTGATCGGGCTTATCATCGGCCTTGCCGTCGGCCTCGGCCGGCTGTCGCGCTCCTGGCTGCTGAACATCCCCCTGGTCGCCTTCATCGAGGCATTCCGCTGCACCCCGCTGCTGGTCCAGATCGTCTGGTTCTACTACGCGCTGCCGGTCCTGCTGGGCATCCAGATCCCCGCCGTCGTCGCCGGCATCATGACCCTGTCCTGCTACACCGGCGCCTTCTATGCCGAGATCTTTCGCGGCGGCATCATCTCGATCGAACAGGGTCAGTGGGACGCCGCCCGCGCCTTGGGCCTGCGTCGCTGGCACGTCATGCGCAAGGTCATCCTGCCGCAGGCGGTGCGCCGCATGATCCCGCCATTCGTCAACCAGTCGATCACCCAGTTGAAGAACACCTCGCTGGTATCGACGATCGCGGTGCCCGACCTGCTGTACAATGGCACCCTGATCACCGCCGACACGTATCGCCCACTGGAAGTCTACACGGTGGTCGCGATCATCTACTTCGTCCTGCTGTTCCCCAGCACGCTGCTGGCCCAGGCCTACGAACGCCGCCTGGCCCGTCAACCGAGGTAGTACTGACGGGCCAGCCTCCACCACCCGCTAGGCCATCGCCCGCAGCACCAATTGCCCCGCCGTCTGCTATGGAACCGGCTGACCCCCATGATCACGCTCTCCGTCATCATCCCCACCCTGAACGCCGCGCATGGTCTGCCCGCCACGCTGGCCGCGGTTGCCGGCGCTGCGGAGGTCATCGTCGTCGACGGCGGCAGTGGCGACGGGACAGTCGGCGTAGCCGCGGCAGCCGGGGCCCTTGTGGTCAGCGCGCCGCGTGGCCGGGGCAGCCAGCTTGCCGCCGGGATCGCACTCGCGTCGCATCCATGGCTGCTGTTGCTGCATGCCGATACGCGGCTCGCCCCAGACTGGTCCGCCGCCGTTCATGCCGACCCGGAAAGGGCCGGCTATTTCCGCTTTACCTTGGACAGTGACGATCCGCGTGCCCGGCGGCTGGAACGGCTGGTTGGCTGGCGTTGCCGCGCATTGGGGCTGCCCTATGGTGACCAGGGGCTGCTGATCCACCGCGGCCTGCTGACCCGAACCGGCGGCATGCGGCCTTTGCCGCTGATGGAGGACGTCGACCTTGTCCGCCGGCTGGGCCGGCGACGGCTTGTTGCGCTGCCGGCCGATGCGGTGACCTCCGCCGCGAAATGGCAGCGCCAGGGCTATCTGCGGCGCTCGGCACGCAACCTGCTGTGCCTGTCGCTGTGGTTCGCCGGCATGCCGCCGCGACTGATCGCGCGTATCTACGGATGAAGGACACCGTCATCGTCTTTGCCCGCGCACCGCGCCTGGGCACGGTGAAGCGCCGGCTGGCGCGATCGATCGGCGATCGGGCGGCGCTGCGGTTCCATGTGGCGATGCTGACCAGACTGCTGCGTGCGCTCGCCCGCTGCCGCCGCTTCGACGTGGTGCTGGCTGTCACGCCGGATCGGGCGCACATACGGGCGCCGGCGCGGGTGCGGATCGTGCCGCAGGGCCACGGCGACCTCGGCCGGCGTATGTCCCGCGCACTGGGCCGGTCCCGCCGCGCTGCGCTGATCGGCTGCGATATCCCGCTCGCAGGCGCCGGCGATATGCGCGCCGCGTTCGCCGCGCTGGGCACCGCCGATGCGGTCTTTGGTCCGGCCACGGACGGCGGCTACTGGCTGATCGCCCTTGGTCCGCGCCGTCCCGCCAATCTGTTCGGCCACGCCCGCTGGTCCACGGAGCACGCATTGGCAGACACCTTGCTGCAGTTCCGCCAGCACCGCGTTGCTTTCATCCGCACCCTGTCGGACGTCGATACGGTGGCCGACTACCGCCGCTATCGCGCCTTGGGCTAGCCAGTCCGCCCGGCCGGGGCCATAGTCCGGCCGCTTGAACCAGGAGGAAGCTGCGGGAATGGAGTTGCCGTCGATCGTGCCGCCGCCGCATGGCGAATCATGGCCGGAGGCGCCTGCCGATGTCGCCGGCATGAACTGGATGTGGCTGGAGGAAGCCGCGCGGTTCGCCACTGAGAATGAGACCGCGTGGCCCTATGACCTGCGCCTGCATCTGGAAAGCGGCTTTTTCGAACCGCCGCCCTTCAATGAGATCCTGGGGCCGATCCGCCCGCGCGGCCCGGCCAATGGGTTGGTGCTCCGGCGCGGCTTCAAGATCGCGTCCTGGGGCGACACCGATCAGATTGATTTCACCTTCTCCGCCGCCAAAAGCTACCTCAGCCTGCTGGCCGGCATCGCCGTGATGGACGGGCTGATCGGCGACCTGGACAAACCCGTTCGCCGCACCGTCGACGATGGCGGCTTTGACAGCGAACAGAACCGAGGCGTGACCTGGCGGCAACTCCTGCAGAACACGTCGGAGTGGCAGGGCACGCTGTTCGGAAAGTCCGACGTCATCGATCGCAACCGCCAGCTTGGGCTTGAGGGCAAAGGGCGCAAGGGCGATTTGCGCCCGCTGCAGGCTCCGGGCACGCATTGGGAATACAACGACGTACGCGTTAACCGGCTCGCCCTGGCGCTGCTGCGCCGCTTCCGCCGCCCGCTGCCGGAAGTGTTTGCCGAACGCATCATGGATCCAATCGGCGCATCGCGCGATTGGTCCTGGCACGGATACCGGACATCGTCGGTCGACGTCGACGGCCGGATGATCGAAAGCGTGTCCGGCGGCACCCATTGGGGCGGCGGCATGTTGATCCACGCCGAGGATCAGGCCCGCATCGGGCTGCTGATGCTGCGCCGCGGCGAATGGGGCGGGCGACGGCTGTTGCCGGAGCGTTGGATCGCGGACTCGCTGCAGCCCTGTGCACTGAACCCGGTGTATGGATTGCTGTGGTGGCTGAACACCAATGGTGGCCGCTATAAAAGCGCGCCGGAGACCAGCTTCTTCGCCTCCGGCGCCGGCGGCAACCTGACCTGGATAGCCCCGCGGCAGGAATTGGTGGCGGTGCTGCGCTGGACCGACCCGACCGCAATGGACACATTTATACGCTTAACGATGCAAGCAGTGGTGGAATGACAACATTTGAAACGATCCGGGTCGAGCACCCGCAGGAACACACCGTCCTGGTGACGCTCAACCGTCCCGAGGTGTCCAATGCGATGAATACCCAGATGGGACGGGACCTGTTGGCGGTGTTCGACGGATTTTGTGCCGCACCGAACGGCCAGCGCTGCATTGTGTTGACCGGGGCCGGCGCGAAAGCGTTCTGCGGCGGCGGCGACCTGAAGCAGCGCAACGGCATGACCGATGAGCAATGGCAGGATCAGCACTTGATCTTTGAGCGGATGATCCGCGCGGTCGTGAGCTGCCCGGTGCCGGTCATCGCGGCGGTGAACGGGGCGGCCTACGCCGGCGGCATGGAAATCGCCCTGTGCGCCGACTTCATCTATGCCGCCGAAACCGCCCGCTTCGCACTGACGGAGGTGACACTGGGCATCATGCCGGGTGCCGGTGGCACGCAGAACCTGCCGCGGGCGGTTGGTAGCCGCCGGGCGAAGGAGATCCTGCTGACCGGGCGGCCGTTCACCGTGCAGCAGGCGTTCGAGTGGGGCATGGTGAACCGCATCTGTGCGCCCGACAGGCTGCTGGCCGATGCGCTGGAAACCGCCGCGATCATCGGCGGCAACGCCCCGATCTCGACGCGCCAGATCAAGCAGTCGGTCAACATGGGCCTCAACACCGACTTGCAAACCGGAATGATGTTCGAGATCGAGGCCTATAACCGGATGGTGCCGACCGACGACCGGCGCGAAGGCATCCTGGCATTCAATGAGAAACGCAAGCCGGTCTACAAGGGACGATAATCCATGAACGCAATCAACGATATCCAGGCCGGCAATGGCCTGACGCGGGCGCTGGCGGAGCAGGCGAGGGGCCTGCGGCTGGACGATATCCCCGAAACGATCCGCGCCTGGGCGCGGCAGTGCATCCTGGACTATGTAGGATGCGCCCTGGCCGGATCATCCGACGAACTGGTCGGCATCCTGTTGGCGGAGATGCAGGAACAGGGTGGCGCCGAGATCGCCACGGTGCTGGGCCATTCCGTGCGCCTGCCGGTGGCGTCGGCCGCATTGGTGAACGGGGCGTCCTCGCATGCGCTGGACTTCGACGATGTGAACCTCGCGATGCCGGGGCACCCCTCGGTCGCGATCCTGCCGGCCTTGCTGGCCCTGGCGGAGCAGCGCGGATCAACCGGGGCTGAGGTGCTGACCGCGTTCGTTGCTGGATATGAACTGCAATGCCGCGTCGGGAAGACGATCGCACCCGGTCACTACGACGGCTTGGGCTTCCATGCCACGGCAACGGTCGGCAGCTTCGGCGCCGCTGCAGCCTGCGCGCATTTGCTGGGGCTGGATGCCGATCGCTTCGCCACCGCCCTGGGCATTGCGGGAACCCAGGCCGCCGGCCTGAAATCCATGTTTGGCACGATGTGCAAGCCGTTGCACGCCGGCAAGGCCGCCTATCATGGGCTGATGGCGGCAAAACTGTCCGCTCGCGGCTTTACCAGCCGAACCGATGTGCTGGAATGCGGCCAGGGTTTCGCCCGCACCCACAGCCCGGACTTCAATCCCGATAGGGCTTTCGATGCGCCGCCGAACAAGTGGTGGATCGCCAGCAATCTGTTCAAGTACCACGCCTCCTGCTACATGACCCACGCTGCCATCGAAACCGCGCGCAAGCTGCGGGACCAGCACGGTTTCACGCCGGACCAGGTCGAGCGGATCGACGTGCAACTGGAAGAATCCTGTGACAGGATCTGCAATATTCCGGCGCCGGTGACCGGGCTGGAGGCGAAGTTCTCGCTGCGCCTGACCACCGCGATGGGACTGGCCGGCGTCGATACAAGCCGCCTGTCCACCTATTCCGAAGCGGTGGCCGCCGATCCGGTGCTGATCGGCCTGCGCGACAAGGTGTCGTTTGATTTCCGGTCAGGCATCTCCAACACCTTTACCGAGATCGCGCTGTCCTTGCGCGACGGCACACGCGTCACCGCGCAACACGATGCGGGCGTGCCCGCGACCGACGTCGCCGGCCAGGGCAAGCGGCTCGAGGCGAAGTTCGCCGCCCTCGTCGATCCCGTGCTCGGTGCCGACAAAACCGCCGAGCTGATCGTCGACATCGGCCGCTTCGATGCGCTGGCGGACGTGCGCGGCCTGATGCGCCTGGGCAGGGAGGGCTGACATGCGCCTCAAGGATAAAGTAGCGATCGTAACCGGCGGCGCCCACGGCATGGGTGAGGCCGAGGCTCGCCTGTTCGCCAAGGAAGGCGCTGCCGTCGTCATCGCCGACGTGCTGAGTCGCGAAGGCGAGGCCGTTGCCGCTGAAATCAACGCCATCCAGGGACGGGCACACTACGTACAGACCGACGTCACCTCGGAAACCGATTGGCAGAAGCTGATTGCCGAGACGATCCGCACCTACGGGCGTCTCGACATCCTGGTCAACAATGCCGGGATCAGCGGCAGCTCCGTCGGCGATCCGGATGGATTTGAAGGCTGGCAGAAACTGATGTCGATCAACGCCGCCAGCGTGTTCCTCGGCACCAAGCTGGCAGCGGCGGCAATGGCTACGAACGGCCGCGGCTCGATCGTCAATATCTCGTCGATCATGGGGTTCGTCGGCAGCGCGGACAGCCACCCCGCCTACGCCGCATCGAAAGGCGCTGTGCGCCTCTACACAAAAGCCGCAGCCTCAAAATACGGACCGTCGGGAATCCGGGTGAACAGCGTGCATCCCGGCTACATGCCGCCGATGCTGAATGCGACGAATGCCGCCGGACGAGCATCAAAGATCGAGGCTACGCCGCTGCGGCGGCTGGGCGAACCGATCGAGGTCGCATACGGTGTCCTGTTTCTGGCCTCCGACGAAGCTTCGTTCATTACTGGAACGGAACTGGTCATCGATGGCGGCTACATCGCACAATAGGGAGTTCAACAATGGTTCAGGTTCCAGGCGCCCAGATTCCGGGCGTCTATCATCGCAAAATCGGCGACATCGTCGTTACCGCGCTGTCCGACGGCTACCTCGATGGCACGATGGAGGTGATGCAGAACATCGCACCGGCCGACGCCAGCCGAATTCTCACCGACAACATGCGTCCCGGCCGGCGAACCTCAGTCAACTGCTACCTGGTGTATTCCGCCGGGCGGCTGGCGTTGATCGAGACGGGGTCGGGTGATTACCTGCTGCCGACGGCGGGAAAGCTGCAGCAGAACCTGAAGGCCGCCGGGGTCAATCCGGCTGATATCGAATCGGTCATCCTGACCCACATGCACCCGGATCATTCTGCCGGCCTGACCGACCCAAAGACCGGGCAGAAATTCTTCCCCAACGCCGAACTGGTTGTTCACCAGAACGAACCGCGCCACTGGCAGGACGACGGCGCCATGTCCCGCGCCGACGACCGAGCCCGGAAATTATACTTCCAGTGCGCTCGCGAACAGATGGCGCCCTACCACAACCAGATGCGCACATTCGACGGCGCTGTCGAGGTTTTTCCCGGCGTGACGTCGGTGCCGCTGCATGGCCATACGCCAGGTCATTCCGGCTACATGATCGAATCAGGCGGCAAGTCATTGCTGATCTGGGGCGATATCGTCCACGTCCCGGAAGTGCAGGTGCCGCGGCCGGAGGTAACGATGGTGTTCGACACGGACCCGAACCAGGCTGCCGCCACCAGGCGACGGATCTTTGACCAGGTCGCAACCGACCGACAGCTGATCGCTGGAATGCACGTGCATTTTCCCGGCTTCGCCTACCTGGTGAAACAGGGCGATGAATACCTGATGCTGCCGGAAGCCTGGGATCAGGGGTTCGGTGGATAATCACCCACCGGTCCGAAGGCGGTGTGGGCGGCATGCCGCAGCGGCATGATCGCCCTCCCGTCACGGATCGCGCCGCGCCCAACGCCTCGCTCGGATCAGGGACCATCGGCGAGAGCCAACTCGCCGGTGGTCCCTGATCGCTAGAGCGCTTTCAGCCTGACTGTAAACAGTCAGCGCGCTCTATCTCGTTGTTTGAGCGAGCAACTTCATCACCCTGACCATTCCGGTCAGGGTGATGTTGCTCTAACAAGCCGACGAATGGTGTGGCCGCGGGATCTACCCGCCGATCGCCCCCTGCGCCTCAACATACACGGCATAAATCGACTGACTGGCCGCCATGAAAAGCCGGTTCCGCTTCACCCCGCCGAAACAGACATTGGCGCAACGTTCCGGCAGCAGGATCCGTCCGATCAATGTGCCGTCGGGGGCGAACACGGCCACGCCATCCTCGCCTTCACCGCCGGAGAAGCCGCACCACACATTGCCCTCGGTATCGCAGCGTATCCCGTCCGCCCAGCCTTTGCCGTCGAAGAACACCCGCCCGTCCACGGCCCGCGTGCCATGATCGACGATGTCATAAACCCAGGTGCTTTTCGGCCGGTCGCCCGGCGTGTCCACCACGTATAATTTCGTTTCATCGGGTGAGAAACACAGTCCGTTCGGCCGGGCCATGTCGCCGACGGCGATTGTCATGGTGCCGGAACGGGGATCCAGCCGGTACACCCTGAACGGGTGCTCCTGCGGCGCGGTGTGACCCAGATAGTTGCCACGGGTTCCCGCACCGTTGTCGCTGAACCAGATGGTGCCGTCCGATTTCACCACCACGTCGTTCGGTGCGGTGAACTTCTTGCCCTCCCACTGCTCGGCCAGCACAACGACGGTGCCGTCATACTCGGTGCGGGTCACCCGCTGGGTATCATGCTCGCAGGTGATCAGCCGACCCTGCCGGTCGCGCGTATTGCCGTTGGCGTAATGGGACGGGCTGCGGAATACGCTGGTCGCACCGGTGGTTTCGTCCCAGCGCAGGATGCGGTCGTTGGGAATGTCGGAAAACAGCAGATACCGCCCGTCGCCGAACCACACCGGTCCCTCGGTGAAGTCGAACCCGGTGGCGATGCGGCGCACTGCGACGTTGCCGAGAATGATCTTCTGGAACCTCGGATCGAGGACAACAAGATTTGGGTCCGGGTAGCGGATCGGCGCCGTCGAATCCCAGCGTGAACCTGACATGGATGCGTTTCCCTTCGTTTTATTGCCCCAATCAGCGCGTCGGATAGGTCCTCGGATAAATGACCTGGTCCGGCGGTCCCGGCGGTGCCGGCGGCCCTTTTTTGCCGCATCCCGCAAGCACAACGGCCGCGATCAGCAAGGCCAGGGCGGCCCTCATGCCAGCGCCGCCAGCCAACGCGCCGCCTGTTCGGCGACGTTTGCGGGTGCCGTTCCGCCGTAGCTCGTGCGTGATGCCACCGAGGCCTCCACCGTCAATACTGAAAATACATCCGCGGTAATGCCGCCTTCGACCGACTGCATATCCGCCAGCGACAACGCCGCAAGGTCCACGCCTCGCGCTTCCGCCATCGCCACCAGCCGTCCGGTCACATGATGCGCGCTGCGGAACGCCAGCCGCAGCACCCGCACCAGCCAGTCCGCCAAATCCGTCGCGGTGGCGTAGCCCGACCCGGCGAAAGCCCGCATGCGGGCAACATCGGGCGCCATGTCGCGCACCATCCCCGCGGTCGCGGCCAGCGACAGCGCCCAGGCGTCGGCGGCGTCGAACACCGGTTCCTTGTCCTCCTGCATGTCCTTCGCATAGGCCAGCGGCAGGCCTTTCATTACCGTCAGCAGCGCGACCAGCGCGCCGGTCACCCGCCCGGTCTTCGCCCGCACCAGCTCCGCCGCGTCCGGGTTGCGCTTCTGCGGCATGATCGACGACCCGGTGGTAAATGCGTCCGACAGGCGGATGAAGCGAAACGGCGCGCTGCTCCAGATCACGATCTCCTCCGCCAGCCGGGACAGGTGCATCGCCGAAATCGCCGCGGCGGACAGGAACTCCAGCGCGAAATCCCGATCCGACACCCCGTCCAGCGAGTTGGCCGTCGGGCCATCAAACCCTAGCGCCGCCGCCGTCATCGCCCGGTCGATCGGAAACGACGTTCCCGCCAGTGCCGCCGACCCTAGCGGGCACGCGTTCAGCCGTCGCCGGCAATCCGCCAGCCGTCCCCGGTCCCGCTCCAGCATCTCCACATACGCCAGCAGGTGATGCCCGAACGTCACCGGCTGCGCGGCCTGCAGATGCGTGAACCCCGGCATCGGATCGCCTGCATGGCCCGCCGCCCGCTGCGCCAGCGCCAGCATCACGTCGCTGATCTGCGCCGACAGCCCGTCGATCGCGTCCCGCACCCACAGCCGGAAATCCGTCGCCACCTGGTCATTCCGGCTGCGTCCGGTATGCAGCCGCTTCCCCGCCTCGCCAATCCGCTCGGTCAGCCGAGCCTCGATGTTCATGTGGATGTCTTCCAGCGCGACGTCGAACGCGAAGCGCCCGGCCTCGATTTCCGCTGCGATCGCGTCTAGACCACCGGCGATGGCACGCTCATCCTCCGCCGACAGCAGCCCGATCTTCGCCAGCATCGCGGCATGGGCGCGCGAGCCGCGGATGTCCTGCCGCCACAATTTGCGGTCAAACCCGATGGAGGCATTGATGTCCTGCATGATCACTGAGGGGCCGGCGGCGAAGCGTCCGCCCCATTGCATGTTGGCAGGTTGGTTCGGGAGATCGGTCACTTGGAAGGGTCCAGCCTGATGATGATCCACCGCAGATACGCTTTGGCGGCGGCGGGCGGCACCCTAGCCGCGGTGCTCTGGGCGCGCAAACCACATGCCGAGACGTTGCCATCACTGGCCGTGGGGCTTCAGGCGGTGAACCCCCCGGCCGCGCCACCCAATGAGGTGTTCCTCGGTGCCGACGGTTCGACGCACCACCTGTCCGACTTCAAGGGCCGCGGCATGGTGGTGAACATGTGGGCGACCTGGTGCGCCCCCTGCGTGGCCGAAATGCCCTCGCTCGAGCAACTGTCCAAGGCGCTTGCCCCGCAGGACATCGCCGTGCTGCCGCTGTCGTCGGACCGCGGCGGCGCCGACTCGGTCCAGTCCTGGTATCAGTCGCATGGGATCACCGGGTTGCCGGTGCTGTTGGACCCGAAGGGGGCCATGGCGCACGCGTTCGCCGCGCGCGGCATTCCGACCACGGTCATCATCAATGCACAGGGCAAGGTTGTCGCCCGGCTGGAGGGGGCTGCGAACTGGGCCGCTCCGGACGTGCCTGAGCTTGTTCGCAAACTGACAGCGGGGTAGGGGACATGACGCTGATACGTCATTATGACGCGGGCCACGGCGATCGGCCCATTATATTCGTGCACGGCTTCGGCTGCGATCATACCGACTGGTCTGCCCAGGTTGCACATTTCGCACCCCGGCATCAAACCGTTTCCGTTGATCTGCGCGGCCATGGCGCCAGTCCGGGCCAAGCGGAAGACTGCTCCATCGAACGCTACGGTGCCGACGTGGCCGAGGTGATGCGGGCATTGTCGCTGCCACCGGCGGTGCTGATCGGCCACAGCCTGGGCTGCCGCGTGGTGATCGAGGCAGCCTTGCAAGCCCCCGAACGCGCCGCTGCCGTCATCCTGGTCGACGGCAGCCAGTTTGCCTCCGCCATGGGTGCACATTTGCGCGCCCGGTTCAGTGAACCAAACGGCTACCCGGCGGTGATCCGCGGCCTGTTCGCCGAGATGTTCACGGCAAAGAGCGATCGCAACATCGTCGCGGCCGCGGCCGCCCGGGCGGAACGGCTGCCCCGGGATGTGGGTGAGAAGATGCTGACGGACCTGCAGCGCTACGACGTGTTTCGCCTCACCGCCTCGCTGGCAAGCCTGCGGCTACCGGTTATGGCCGTGCAGGCCACCTACGCCAACGAAAAGCGCGAGCGGCAGTCGCTGCGCCAAGGCCAGGCCACCCCATACCTCGACATGCTGCGCATCACGCTGCCCGCGGCGCGGATCGAAATCGTGCCCGACACCGGCCATTTCCCGCAGATCGATGAAGCGGACCAGACCAATACCCTGATCGATGATTTCCTGGCGGGCCTGCCCCCCGGCTGACCATGACGCCACCCGGCTACCGCCCGTTCAGGTGGTTGATCGCATTCCGCAGCGGCACGCTCGGCACGGCGTAAAGGCCACTGAACGGCGTGCTCAGGTCAAGGATGACGAATTCGACCGACGCCAGCGATCCCGCGCACAACGCCACGATGATGAACACCAGCATGTTGCGCGGCGCGGTCAGTCCAAAGCTGGCGAAAATCACGGTCAGCCACAGCACCATGACCAGGTACAACGGACCCGCCGTCTCACCCGATGCCTCCTCGATCAGCTTCCAGCGTTGATCGATCAGGTGGTCGAAGCGCGCCCTTGCCTCAGCTGCGATCCGCTTATGGATAAGGTCCGGCGGGTCCAGCGCCAGCAATTGCTCACCGATTTTGTCCAGCATGCGCCCAAGATCCACATTTTCCATGAACTCGTCTTTGCTCGCAGGCGCGGTTGTCATGGCATTCTGCGGCGGCGGTTCCCCATCCCAGGTGGTCGCAACGATGGCGATGGTGTACTTGAGCAACAGGCCTCGTGCCGTGTCCACGTCAGGACCATAGGCGACCATCAGGCGATTGAGATCGATGATCTGCGTGGCATAGCCGCGGACGTCGTCGCCGACATGATCGAAATTGGCCTTTACCGAGGTCGTCAGCAGGCCAAGCACCAAGGCCGTGAACGTCACCAGCATCGTGATCACCAGATGCACGAAGGCAGCCGTCTCGCGACTGCGGTGATGCTCGGGCAGCAGGCGCTGCAGTTTCATGCAAACCCAGGACGACCCCAGCAACGTGGCGAACAGCAGCAGGGAATAGCCCATCTCCATCATCGGCGCCTCAACCAGACCGGGGACGGGCGATAGCGGCTGATTGCCGCATCGGTCCCGCATACTCTCCGATAGACCGGTTTCTCGATGCCACCAAGCAACAATGCGGTCGCGCCTGTCGCCGACGGTAAAGCCCGCCATCGTACATCTGGGCGGCGACCCGGTTCGCCGCTATATAACAGCAGGACTTCAGTCGAGGACCCGTTCGTCATGATCCGTCAACCGGCCCCCAAGCCCGACGTGATAGCCCGCCGCGATAGCATCATCGCCGGGCTGCGCAAATTGCTGCCCGAAAGCGGTCTGATCGCCGAACCACTTCGGCTGAAACCGTATGAGACCGATGGCCTGTCCGCCTATCGCCAGGTGCCGCTCGCCGTCGCCCTGCCCGAAACCACCGAACAGGTGGCTTCCGTGCTCCGCTTCTGCCACCGCAACGGTGTGCGGGTTATCCCCCGCGGCGCCGGCACATCGCTGTCCGGCGGCGCACTGCCGATGGAAGATGCGCTGGTGGTCGGCATGATGCGCATGAACCGGATTCTCGACATCAACTATCCCGATCGCTGCGCGGTGGTACAGGCCGGCGTTACCAATATCGGCATCACCAACGCGGTGTCCGCCGACGGGTTTTTCTACGCCCCGGATCCGTCGAGCCAGCTTGCCTGCATGATCGGCGGCAACGTCAACATGAACTCGGGCGGCGCCCATTGCCTGAAATACGGCGTCACCGCCAACAACCTGCTGGGCCTGAAGATCGTCACCATCGACGGTGAGATCATCGACATCGGCGGCGCCCATCTCGACGCCGCCGGCTATGACTGGCTCGGCCTGCTCACCGGCGGGGAAGGCATGCTGGCCGTCATCACCGAAGTCACCGTCCGCATCCTGCGCGGTCCGGAAGGCGCGCGGGCCATGCTGGCAGCCTTCAAATCCAACGAAATCGCCGGCGGCGCGGTGGATGCCATCATCTCCTCCGGCATCATCCCCGTTGCGCTGGAGTTCATGGACCGCCCGGCCATCCACGCCTGCGAGGCATTTGCCCATGCCGGCTACCCGCTCGACGCCGAAGCCATGCTGATCATCGAGGTCGAAGGCAGCGTCGAGGAACAGGACCGCCTGCTGGGTCAGCTTTCCGAGATCTGCAACCGGTTCGACCCGATCAGCCTGAAAGTTTCCCAGTCGGCGGAGGAATCGCTGGCGATCTGGAAGGGCCGCAAGGGCGCGTTCGGCGCCGTCGGCCGGATCAGCCCGGATTACCTGTGCATGGACGGCACCATCCCGACCAGCCAGTTGCCGCTGGTCCTGCGCCGGATCCAGGAGATGTCGGACAGCTACGGCCTGAAAGTCGCCAACATCTTCCACGCCGGCGACGGCAACCTGCACCCGCTGATCATGTTCGATGCCAACGACCCGGCCAGCTTCCACGCCGCCGAGACCTTCGGGGCCGACATCCTGAAGCTGTGCGTGGAAGTCGGCGGCTGCCTGACCGGTGAGCACGGCGTCGGCGTTGAAAAGCGTGACCTGATGTCGGTGCAGTTCCGCCCGCACGAACTGCAGCAGCAACGTGATCTGAAGTCCGCGTTCGACCCTGACTGGCTGTTGAACCCCAGCAAGGTGTTCCCGCTGCTCGAGCCGGACGCGGCATCGCTGCCCAACGCCGCATGAACCCCATCGGCGTGACCACCACCGGCGTGACCACCACCGGCCCGAACACCACTGGCCTGAACACGACTGGCCCGAACACGACCGGCTCGAACACGACCGAGGAGTCGATCGTCGCCACCATCGCAGCGGCGGTGCAAAACCATGAGCCGCTGTTGATCCAGGGCAACGGCACCAAATCCGGCATGCTGCGCCCGGTTCAGGCGGCGCGCACCCTGTCGGCTTCCGGCCTGTCCGGCATCAACCTGTACGCTCCCAAGGAGCTGATCATCTCCGCCTGGGCCGGTACGCCGCTGCCGGAGATCGAAGCCGCGGTGGCGAAAGCCGGCCAGCATCTGATCGCCGAACCGCCCGACCTGTCCCGCCTGCTGGGCGAAACCGGCAAGCCACAGACGCTGGGCGGCATTGTCGCGACCAACCTGTCCGGGCCGCGCCGGGTTGCCTGGGGTGCGATCCGCGACCACGTGATGGGCGTGCGGGCGGTGACGGGACGGGCAGAGATCATCCGCTCCGGCGGCCGGGTGTTGAAGAATGTCACCGGCCTCGATCTGTGCAAGTTGCTGACCGGAAGCCACGGCACGCTGGGGGTGATCACCGAAATCACCCTGAAGGTCCTGCCAGCGCCGGAAGCCACCGGCACGCTGGTATTGCCCGGCCTGGATGCCGCCGCCGGCGTCGCCGCTCTCTCGGCCGCGCTTGGTTCACCGTTTGGCGTCTCCGGCGCAACCTGGCTGCCGGCTGAAGCCGCCGCTCGCCTGCCGGCCCTTGCCGATCTCGGCGGGTCATCCGCCACGTTGATCCGTATCGAGGATTTTTCGGCCTCCGTTATCTATCGGATCGGGCGCCTGCGGGACCAGTTTGGCCACGCCGGCGCATTCATGCTCGACACGGCTGCCTCACGCGCCCTGTGGCAGGATATCCGCGATGCCCGCCCGCTGACTGCCGCACCCGGCGACGCCATCTGGCGCATCTCGGTGCGTCCATCCGCCGGACCCTCGATCCTGGACGCCCTGCGCTCGGCCGGCGTCGCCGGATATCTGGATTGGGGCGGCGGCCTGGCGTGGCTTGCCGGTCCTGCCGACGCCGCCACGCATGAGGCGGTCGAGGCCGCGGCGCGGGCGGCCAACGGCACCTGGATGTTGCTCCGCGCCCCTGACACCCTGCGCGGTGCGGTGCGCGTTGTGCCCGACGAGGTCGCTCCGCTGGCCCGCATCACCCGCCAGATAAAGGCAGCCATGGACCCGGCCGGCGTGCTCAACCCAGGTCGGCTCTACGCAGGATTATGAGGATGATCTTCATTCCGATTTGGATCCCCAACATCCTGCTGCTGGTGTCCTGCGTGCTAGCGAACTACCAGCAATGGCGATTGAACCCGGACAACGTGCTCAAGACCCGGCAATTCAAGATCGCGGTGTTTTCCATCGTCATGGTCGTGACGATCGTCATTTACACGCTGGGCCATCGCGACCCTTGGATATCACTGGTGTTTTTCCTCATCGCCATCGCCACCCTGGTCATCACCATGCGGCAGTTCCATACGCTGCCGCCGAACAGGTTTGGGTAATCGGGTCATGCAAACCAACTTCACCACCGAACAGCTGCGCGATCCCGACACCGCCAGTTCCAATGCCGTGCTGCGCACCTGCGTGCATTGCGGCATGTGTACTGCCACCTGTCCCACCTTCCTGCTGCTGGGCGACGAACTCGACAGCCCGCGGGGCCGCATCTACCTGATCAAGGACATGCTGGAAGCCGGCCGGCCCGCAACCGAGGAGGTCGTGCGCCACGTCGACCGCTGCCTGTCCTGCTTGTCCTGCATGACCACATGCCCGTCCGGCGTGAACTACATGCACCTGGTCGACCACGCCCGAACCTATATCGAGCAGACCTACCGCCGCCCGCTGCCGGAACGCGTGTTGCGCTGGGTGCTCGGCATGGCGCTTCCGCGTCCGAGCATGTTCCGTGCCGCCCTGGCGGGCGCTCGCCTCGTCAAGCCGCTGGCCGGCCTGATCCCAGGCCAGTCGATGCTGGCGCAGCGGCTGCGGGCAATGATGGCGCTGGCGCCGGCCACGGTGCCGCCTGCCGGAACCAGCGGACGGCCGCAGGTGTATCCGGCGCAAGGGGTGCGCAAGGCACGCATCGCGCTGCTGACCGGTTGCGCCCAGCAGGTGCTGATGCCGCGAATCAACGAGGCCACGATCCGCTTGCTGACCCGTCTTGGTGTCGAAGTCGTGGTCTCCGGCGGTGCCGGATGCTGCGGGGCGCTGAACCATCATACCGGTCAGCATGATCGCGCCATGGCGCTGGCAAGCGCGAACATCGATGCCTGGTCGCGGGAGCCGGACCTGGATGCGATCGTCATCAACGCGTCCGGCTGCGGCACGACGGTGAAGGATTACGGCTTCATGTTCCGCACCGCTGCCGACGCGGACCGTAAGAAGGCAGAAGCAGTTGCCGGCCTGGCGCTCGACATCACCGAGTTCCTGGCCCGCTTCGGCTATGCACCCACCCGCGAGCCGCCGAACATGACGGTTGCCTATCACTCGGCCTGCAGCCTGCAGCACGGCCAGGGGGTGACCGCCGAACCCAAGACCTTGCTGACCCGGGCCGGTTTTCGTGTGGTCGAGCCGGCGGAGCCGCATATCTGCTGTGGTTCGGCCGGCACCTACAATCTGCTGCAGCCGGAAATCGCCGGCCGGCTGCGCGACCGCAAGCTGGGCAACCTGAAAAAGACCACGCCGGACCTGATCGCGGCGGGCAACATCGGTTGCATCACCCAGTTGTCGGGCGACACCGTGCCAATCGTGCATACCGTCGAACTGCTCGACTGGATGGCTGGCGGTCCCCGCCCGCCGGAGGTTCCCGTCCGATGAACCGGCGCGCCATCGCGGCAGGCGCGCTCGTTATCGCGGCAGCCGCCGCCCCGGACGCATCGGCGCAAACCGCGGCCGACAAGCGGGCCGCAGTCGATCATCTGCTGGCAGCGTTGAAGGCCGCTCCGGATTCACAGGCCGCCGCGGCGCTTGAGGGTCAGTTGCAACAGACCTGGCTACGCGCCGGCAGTCCGGCGGTGACGCTGCTCATGAGCCGCGGTCTTCGCTCGATGCAGGCCGGCCAGGATGAGGAGGCGACGGAATCGTTTTCCGACGCGATCACCCTGCAGCCGGACGTGGATGCCGCCTGGCACCAACGCGCCTTGGCCCGCTACCACGCCGGGGACGTCAACGGCGCCATCCACGATCTGGAACAAACCATTCGCCTCGAGCCAAGGAATTTCGCCGCGTTCCGCTCCCTGGCACAGATCGCCGAAGCGCGGGCGGATTGGAAGGGCGCCTATGCCGCCTGGCAGAAGGTCATGGAGCTGGACCCCAAGACGCCGGGTGGGGATGAACGGATGCGGGTGCTCAAACGCAAAGCGGTTGGCGAGGACACCTGAACCTGATCCGGCCGATTGCAGCAACACCCGTTGCCCGCTGACCCAACCGGACGGAGCGCGGTCACGATCAGCCGGAACGTGCTCTAAATCCCTGAACCCTGGTTGAGCAGGACGGGCAGTTGCTTCGAACCGGCACCGTAGCCACCGGCGTTCAGCGCCAGGATATCAAGCTCCCGCCCGTCGAGAATAAGGTCGGCCTCAGCGCCGCAATTGCCATTGTCGCTGCTGGTCCGCTGCCCGGCCCAGTGCACGCGGAAACTGCCGATGGCTTCCGCCGTCTGGCTCTCGACCACCAGGCTGCCACCGCCATTGCGGAGCAGGCCCAGATCGAGCACGCAGCCGAACTGGTCGGGTCGGTGCACGATCAGCCGCGTGCTCGCCTCGACCGGCTCGCCTACCGATGCCGTAAAGGCGATAATGTCGCCGATATGCGGACGCAAATGCACCATCGCCGCAATCGCGCTCGCGGCCGACAGGACAAGCAATGTGAAGCCCAGGCCGGCGACCAGGGGAAACAGGATACGTGCCAGTCTGTCGTTCGTCGGGATCATGAGCCGCTCCGGGTTCGGAATGCGGCTTTCTTCCTAACGCCTGAACCTTTCGAATTCGTTAACTGGAGACGTTTCGACAGACAATTGTCGGGTTTTGCAAAACGATTGTCTGGTGCATAGGAAGCGGCCGAACCCCAGGTCCGGCCGCAGCGGTTTTACCGCATAGCCATTATCAGGCAGGCATTTCGGCCTTGATTACCTCCAGGTCGGCGGTCATCACCTTGCCTTTGGTCTCGGGTCCCAAGTAAACCGCGATCACCAGGACCACCAGCGAGCCTATGGTTCCGATCATCATCGGCAGGGCGAACCCCATGTTCTGGTTGACCGCGAAGTAAGTCAGCAATGGCGCTACGGCCGCACCCCAGACCGCGCCCTGATGATAGACGAAGCCCGCCGCCGTGGCTCTGATCTCGGTTGGGAAGCGTTCCGACAGCCAGCACGGGTTCAGGCTGTCCTTGCCGCCGACGAAACAGCCCTGCAGCAGGAAACCGGTGATGATGATCAGCGGATCGACCGACATTAGATAGATCGGGACAAGAAACATCCCGATCGTGCAGGGGATGATCAGCGCCCAGCGCCGGCCGACGCGATCCGACACCACACCCCAGAAGGCACTTGAGAAGAACACCAGGATATTGCCCCAGAACAACGGCACCGCGACCATCGCCGGGCTCCACAGCAGCTCCTTTTGCAGATAGGTGCTGAACATGGCCCAGATCGCGTAGTAGACGCAGAAATTGGCCGCCATCCAGAGGCAGCCGGTAAGGGTGTTCTTCAGGTACTTGCGCTTGAAGATCGCCAGCAGCGGCAGTGTCATCTGGTTCTGGGTAGCGTTTTGGATCTTTTTGTTCTCCGTCCATACTTCCGGCTCCTTCACATAAAACCGGATCCAGACGCAGGCGAGCGCCGGCAGCACGCCAAGGATCAGCATCCCCCGCCAGCCGTAGCCGTGGCCCATGGCTTCAAGCGGCCCATACAGAAATCCGTAGGCAAGGGACGACAGCGCAAATCCCAGGCCCCACGAGCCTTGCAGCACGCCGGACATGAACCCGCGGGAGCGTGCGGGCCAGGATTCCATGGCCAGGGCTGCACCGGCGGGCCATTCCGCGCCCATGCCGATACCCAGCAATGCGCGGAAGAAGAACAGGAACGCAAAGCTGGGCGAGAAACCGGCGATGAAGTTGCAGATCGAATACCACAGGATCGAGATCATCAGCGGCGCGCGCCGACCCATGCGATCCGCCATCCAGCCGGCAACCGTGGCACCGCCCAGACGCATGATCAGGGTGACGGAGAACACCGCGGTGACTTCGGCAAGTGGCACGTCATAGTATCGCGATATCGGTAACATGATAAGTAAGAAAACAGTAAAATCGAACGCATCCAAGGTCCAGCCCAGCCATGCTGCGGTATAGGCGTACCACTGGTCTTTGGTGGGTTCCCTCCACCATGGCACATTCCGGACGCCGGTAGTTGATTCTGACATTGTTGAGTCTCCCTGTTTCCGACAGTCGGTTTCTGGTCATTTCGCCAGATTTACCGCCGGTGATGGGAGCTTAAACGTGATGTAGAGCATTCCGCAACGCTTGGTTGACGCATGACCATACAAAGTATTTGACACCACCGCGTCTCAATTCCCGCGGATTATTATTTCCGACCCCGCCCACGTTATTCAGGCCGGGCGGGGGCACGCGCCGACCCGCTGCCAGCCAGGGCCAGGAGCAAAACCAGGGCCAGGGCCGAAACCAGGGCCAGGACGAAAGCCAAACGCGACCGAACCCGCTGGCGCGATGATCGCAGCCGCTCACCAGGGCAACATCACCCTGGCCGGAAAATGCCGTTCCGCTGATTTGGGCGCGTCGCCACCGCGTCGGGGAACTACCACTGAGCAGTCAGGGCCGTCAGGACACCCGCCGACCATCTCGCCATCAGTGGATCAGGCCATCCGCGCGCAAAGCCTGGAACGCACCGCCGATTACCGTCTCGGCCAGCTTGTCCTCGTGGTCCTCCGGCTGGCTGTTCGTCGTCGTCGTGATCACCAGGTCATACTGCGGCCAGTAGGCAAACACCGCGCGGAACCCGAACGTGGTTCCCTGGTAATACCAGTAGCGCCCGCCCAGCGCCTCCCGATACCCCCGGCCGAGGTCGAGCCCAAATCCCATCGGGTCCTCGGGCGACACGTCCGCAATCGGCTTGCCGGTCTTCAGCGAAACCATCGAGGTCATTTCCGCCAGCTGCTTCTGCGGGATTACGCGCCCCGCGAACAGCGCCCGCACCCATTGCGAAAGGTCCTGCATGTTGCTGATGATACCACCCGCCGGTCCCGCCCAGGACATGTTCATGTCGCTGACATCGACGCCGATCAGCGGCGCCCAGGCGGTCTTCGTGCACGGCTTCGGCTGGTACATCGTGCAGTCATGGTTGTCGTAGATGCCGACCGGCAGCCGCTGCAGCACCGCGGCAGGGTAGGGGCCCTGTTGGTAGAACGTGTTGGCCAGGTGCAGCGGCCGGATCATGTCCGCCAGCGCCTCGGGGAAGCTCCGGTGTCCGGCCGCCTCGATGATCTTCGCCGCCAGGATGTTGTTGGTGTTGGAGTAGAAATAGCCCGTCGGCACCGGCAGCCCCTTACCGTAGGCCGCACCGATCAGGGTGTCATAGTCGAATTGGTGGTGCATGTCCGCCGCCAGCGTCTCAGCGATCGGCACCGCCTCGGAATAGGTCGGGATATCGCTCGTCATGTTCAGCAGCGAGCGGATCTTGACGTTCGCCCAGTCCTTGTACTGCGGCAGCCAGTACCCTACCGTCTGATCGATGTTCAGCTTGCCCTCGGCCTCCAGTTTCAACACCAGCGCAGCCGTGAAATGCTTGGTGTTGCTGCCGATCTGAAACAGCGTCCGCCCGTTGATCGGCCTGGCGTCCTTGCGCCCGCTGTTGCCGGCATAGACATCCACCGGTGGGTGTCCCGCCACATCGACATGCAGTGCCACGCCGGAGATCTTCTCGGGCACCCCGCGGCTCTGCAGATACGAATCAACCACCGATTGAAGCTGCTGCGGCAACGCGGGTTGCGCGGCATGGGCCGGCCCCAGCCACAAACCGGCCAGTCCGATCACGCACGCAAGAAGTCCTCGACGCATGGTGTTTCCCCCGTGATGCGCGCCTGATCATCTGATCCCATCCGGCCGGCCGAAACAAGCCGGTTACTCGCCGTGCCGCGACGCCCGCTCGAACATCGGGGTGTCCCGACAGGCCGGAATGAACTGTGCCGCCCGAAACGCAGTGTGGCGGATCGCTGCTTCCGCCGGCAAATGCCATCCGTGGAACACACCGGCCACCACCACGACGACCAACACCAGCGGCGCCACCCGGATCAGCGGTGGCGTGCCGGCATACCGCAGCAGCGCCACCGCACCCGCCAGCCCGATCATCGCCCCCACAACCACCTCCGGCAGCGAGTGCATGCCCAATACAAGCCTCGATACACCGATCACGACGGCTGCCAGGATCGCCGCCGGCAGGATGCTCGCTCGTCGCCGCGTGAACATCGCCGCCAGTCCCCCCGTCACCACCGTGGCTGCCGCGACATGGCCGCTCGGGCTATGCACGTCGATCGGCCCGAACAGCGGCGAGCACGCCAGGAACATCAACTTGAACGCAAGTGTGGCGGCAAATACCCCTGCCACCACAGCCAGCCATACAAGCGCACCACGCCGCCACCCCTGCACAGCAAGGGCAACGGCAACAGCCAACACCAAGGGAAGGATAACCGCCTGGTCGGCGAAATCGGTCAGGTATCTCACGGCGCCCGTATAGGCGAACCAGAACGGAAAATGACTCAGAATCGCGTCATGACTTGAAGAAAACTTCCCGCTAACGCCCCCGCCATACGGGCGCACGCTTGGTCAGGAACGCATCCATTCCTTCCTTGAAATCCGCGCTGGTGTAGCACAGCCGGATCAGGTCCTCGTCCGGCGGCAAGGCATCGCGCAGGCGCCGCAGCGCCTCGCGTGTCGCCCGCATCGTCAGCGGCGCATGCGAACCCGTCAACGCCGCAAGCGCCGCCGCCCGCGCCGCCAGGGCCGCATGATCGGCCAGCACCTCGGTCACCAGCCCGGCCGCCAGCGCCTCTTCGGCCGAATACAGACGCGCGGTGAAAATCATCTCGATCACCCGCGCCGGACCCACCAACGCCGACAAACGAGCGATATTCGACATCGACAGGCAGTTGCCCAATGTGCGGGCGATCGGGAACCCAAAGCGGGCATTCGCCGCCGCGATCCGCAAATCGCACGAAGCCGCGATCGCCGCCCCGCCGCCGGTGCAGGCGCCGCCGATCGCTGCCACCGTCGGCACCGGACACCGCTCGATCACCCCCAGCACGCGATCAATCCGCGCCTCATAGGCCATCGCATCCTCAGCCCCGCTGAACGCGCGGAACTGGTTGATGTCAGTGCCGGCAGCGAACGCCTTGTCGCCGGCGCCGGTAATTACCAAGGCCCGCACATCCCCGGGATCGGCTGCAATTTCCGCCAGCCGCTCATACATCGGGAAGGTCAACGCATTGCGCGCCTGCGGCCGATTGAGCGTGACATGCCCGATCCCGTCGCGCGGCTCATACAGCAATTCGTCCGTCATCCGCTCATCTCCTCCGACAGCATCCGCCCGTGTTACGGTGGCATGCCCGCACCGCGCAAGCTGATCCCGGCCTCGATGTCCCGGGTGCAATACGCCGCGGCGAGGTGCGACACCGTGCTATACCCCGGCAACGCTGCGCGGTAATGGGTCTGTTACAAACAACGGGGGCGATCACATGGGACGGCTATACGCAAATATCCTGGAAACCGTTGGTCACACGCCGGTCGTGAAGATCGGCAGGCTGGCCCCCCCGGACGTCAACCTCTACGTCAAGGTCGAAGCCTTCAATCCGCTCGGTTCGGTCAAGGATCGCCTTGCCCTCGGGGTGATCGAGGCCGCTGAACGCAGCGGCGCGCTCAAGCCCGGCCAAACCGTTGTCGAAGCCACCAGCGGCAACACCGGCATCGGCCTTGCCATGGTCTGCGCTCAGAAGGGCTATCCGCTGGTCATCGTCATGGCCGAACCGTTCAGCGTCGAACGTCGCCGCCTCATGCGCTTCCTCGGCGCCAAGGTGATCATCACCCCCGCGGCGGAACGCGGCGTCGGCATGATCAACAAAGTCAACGAACTGTCGGCTAGGCATGGCTGGTTCGTGACCCGCCAGTTCGAGAATGAGGCCAATCCCGACGTCCATTCCCGCACCACCGCGCAGGAAATCCTGGAAGACTTCAAGGACCAGCCGCTCGACTACTGGGTCACCGGCTACGGCACCGGCGGAACCTTGAAAGGCGTCGGCCGTGTGCTGGCCAAGGAACGCCCGCAGACCAGGATCATCGTCTGCGAGCCCGAGGACGCGGCCCTGCTGTCCAGCGGGATTGCTCAGGCCCGCAACGACGACGGCACGCCTGCTTCCGGCCATCCGGCGTTCAATTCGCACCCGATGCAAGGCTGGGCGCCGGACTTCATCCCCAAGCTGACCGGCGATGCCGCCGAGTCCGGCACCATCCACAAGATCCTGCGAATCAAGGGCCCCGACGCGCTGCGCTGCTCGCGGGAACTGGCGCAGAAGGAGGGCATCTTTGTCGGCATCACCTCCGGGGCCACCTTCGCGGGCGCACTCGCGATCTGCGCCGAGGCCCCCAAGGGTTCAACCGTGCTGTGCATGCTGCCCGATACCGGTGAACGCTACCTCAGCACGCCGCTGTTCGCCGATATCGCCGCCGACATGTCGGAGGAGGAACTGGCGATCTCCCGCTCTACGCCGGGCAATCAGCTCAAACCGGCAGGGTAGGCGGTCCACCCCGCCACTCCATCGGAATGAAAGGAGCCCGCAATGGGGCTTGTTAAGGTTGCGGGGTTCTCCCTTTCCCTGGATGGTTTCGGCGCCGGGCCGGAGCAGAGCCTCCAGGACCCCCTGGGAAAACGGGGCATGGAGCTGCACAGCTGGTTCTTCGGCACGAAGAGCTTCAAGGCGATGGTCGGTCAAGCCGGTGGCTCAGAAGGCGTGGATGAGACCTTCGCGCACCGTGGGATGGACGGCTTCGGCGCCTTCATCCTTGGCCGCAACATGTTTGCCCCGGTGCGCGGGGCGTGGCCGGATGACACCTGGAAAGGCTGGTGGGGAGACAACCCGCCCTACCACGCTCCAACCTTCATCCTGACGCACCATGCCCGCGCGCCGATCGTCATGCAGGGCGGCACCACATTCCATTTCGTCACCGATGGAATCCACGCTGCACTCAGGCGTGCACGTGAGGCCGCGGGACCACGTGACGTCAAGATCGGGGGCGGCGTTTCCACGGTCCGCCAATACCTCCAGGCCGGGCTGATCGACGAACTGCATTTGGCACTTTCGCCCGTCCTGCTCGGGCGCGGTGAGGCAATGTTCCAGGCCCTGGACCTGCCGGCCCTCGGCTACCGCGTGATCGAATCCACGGCCACCGACCTCGCGACCCATCTCGTGGTCGGGCGCCTGAAGCACGAATAGCCGTCCGGTCGCTGGTCCGCTGCCACAGGTTGTCGGGCAGGCAGGTTGTCGGGCAGACGGGTTGTCGGGCGGGCGAGGGGGGCTAATCCCCCGCCGCGAGCACAACCGGCCGCGGCAGAAGCGGCCGGACCGTCATCGCAATCAGGAATCCCGCCACGCCGATTGTCGACGATGCGACGTAGAGCCATCCATAGCCGCCGAACCGGTCAAACAGCCAGCCGCCCGCCGGCGGACCCAGCGCCATGCCCACCGTCGAGATCATCGCCACGACGCCGAACACGCTGCCCATGATCCTGGCGGGAAAATACTCGCGCACCAGAATGGCATACAACGGCATGGCTCCGCCGTATGACAGCCCGAACAACATCGACACCATGTAAAGCGTGTTGAGATCACGCGCGACAAGATACAGCCCGATCGCCACCGCCTGCAGCGCCAGGCATGCCACCAGAGTACGTTTGGCGCCAGCGCGGTCGGCCAGCAGGCCGCAGATGATGCGTCCCGACAGCGCCGCGAGACCAGCCGCGCCCAGCACGGTCGCTGCCGTCAGCGGCGCCACACCGCAATCCGCGGCATAGGAAACCATGTGGAAGATCGGCCCGGAATGGGCCGCGCAACAGGCAAAGTTCGCCAGTGCCAGGCTCCAGAACACCGGCGTCTTCAGCGCGTCCGCCAGTGTCATGTCAGCCGCCGCCGAACCGGTGCGGGGGCCGGCTGCGATGGACGCACCCTCGGCTGCGGGGGCAGGGCGCAGCAGCAGCGCCGCCGGCAGGATCACCACCCAGGCCATGATACCAAGGCTCAGCATGGCAAAGCGCCAGTCGTAGGTGACGATCAGCCAGCGCGCGAGCGGCGCCACCAGCGTCGTTCCCAGCGCCAATCCGGCGGAGACCAGGGAAACCGCGAGGCTGCGGTTGCGGGTGAACCAGCGTGTCGTGGCTGCGGTCAACGGCACGTAGATCGCCCCGACGGCAAGTCCGACCGCTGAACCATAGGTGGCCAGGAACACAGGAAGGCTCTGTGCCCGGCTTGCCATCACCAGGCCAAAGCCCAGCAACAATCCGCCGAGCAGCACGACCATTCGCGCGCCGTAACGATCAAACAACCAGCCCCACAGGAACCCGCCGACGCCCATCCACAGGAAGGCCAGCGTCGAGGCCGTCGAAATTCCGGCACGAGACCATCCGAGGGAGTCCGCCATCGGCTGCAGGAACACGCCAAACGACATCATGCCGCCCATGCCGACGCAGCCAACGACGATGCCGACGGCCACGATCACCCAGCCGTAGTTCATTTTCATCTTGGACCTCGCTGGTCTCACGCCGGAATACGCTTGCTTAGACACGTTTCACCGGTTCAGCAAAGTCCGTCACGCCGGGGAGCGTCAGCGACATGGGAGAGCCAGGAACGAACCTGCCAACCCACCACGCGCAAAGACCGCATAATGGATATTATGTTAAATGACAGCGCTGGTGGCGCAGCGAAAATGACCGCGCTGGTGGCACAGCGAAGCTGCCGCTGGTCGCCAACCACCTGCATGGCGGTTGCGCCTTCAACCTGGCCGCGATCGCCAATCGCCTAAACTTTCGCCGGCGACGATGTCCCACCGCGCTTCCACGCCGCCGCCGGTAGCCGGTACAACACCTGACGACGCAAAGGGTCGTCCGGCGCCGCACCTGAAACAGGCCGACGCGGGCGATCAGCGCCCTCGACCCAATCGGGGAGATCGCCCACATCCCGGTCAATCCAGGCATCGCTCGCTGCCCGCGTCGCCAGCGGCATCGGATAACGCACCACGCCGATATCGGCCGACACCGCCGCAAACGGATCTCGATCTGCCGCTGTCCAGTGCCGTAGGACCAACCGCTTCGTCGGTCCGGACGTCGCTTGTTCCAGCCTGATCTCCGCGCTCATACGACCGACAAATCTCCGACCACAACACCCAAATTTACGCAATCCAACAAAATATCTACAAAACGACTGGACCCACTCCTATTTGGGCACTACCGGACCGCTTTCCGGACGATCCGACAGACGAATCACCTAGGGAAATCGCGTGGTAAACGTCCACACCGCTACCACTGCGCTGCTCGAATTCATTCGCAACGCCGGGCTGATTGCCGCTCAGTTCCTGAGCCGGCTTGAATTCCTGTTGCGTGATCAACTTCTGGCACTGGGGCTTCCCCGCCTCGCGCAGACCCTGATCCTGATCGCGGTCACCGCGATACTGGTCCTGGGCACGTTCCGGCTATTCATCGGCCTGCTCCGGATCGGCGCGCTGGTCATCCTGCTACTGATCGCCAGCCGTCTCGTCATTGCATTGGCGCAGGGTTGAACCCGCTGCATCAGGGCGCGTTAGATCGCCGATACATGGTCCGGAACCTGCCAGACCGGGGCTGAGCGGCGGCATCGGCCAGCAGCGGCGATCCCGCCTGAACTCCCCGTCCCGGCTCAGACATCGACCTCCTCAACCGTCTTCGCCCGCTCCTGAATGAAGGCGAACCGCAGCTCCGGCCGCCGCCCCATCAGGCTCTCGACCAGCTCATTGGTGGCCGCCCGCTGCTCCGCGATCGCCATTACCTTCAGCAACGTCCGCTTGGACGGATCCATCGTGGTCTCTTTCAACTGAGCCGGCGGCATTTCTCCCAAGCCCTTGAACCGGCTCACTTCCACCTTGGTCCCGGCCTTGAATGCGCGCCGCACCTTCTGCTCGCGATCCTTGTCGTCCATCGCGTAGATCGACTTCGCCCCCTGGGTCAGCCGATACAGCGGCGGCTGTGCCAGGTAGATGTGTCCGTGACGCACCAGCTCCGGCAGTTCCTTATAGAAGAACGTCATCAGCAACGATGCGATATGGGCTCCGTCCACGTCGGCGTCGGTCATGATGATCACCCGCCCGTAGCGCAGCTTGGTCCTGTCAAAGCGATCACCGACGCCGCATCCCAGCGCTTCGATAAGGTCCTTAAGCTCCTGATTCTGCCGTAGTTTATCAGCTGACGCGCTGGCCACGTTCAGGATCTTGCCGCGCAGCGGCAGCACCGCCTGGGTCTCGCGGTTACGCGCCTGTTTTGCCGATCCGCCCGCCGAGTCACCCTCGACCAGGAAGATCTCCGTCTCCGCCGCATTCTCCCGCGTGCAGTCGGTCAATTTGCCCGGCAGCCGCAGCCGCCGCGTCGGCGATTTCCGAGCGGTGTCCTTGCTCTCCTTGCGGCGGATGCGGTCCTCCGCGCGCTCGATCACGAACGCCAGCAGATTGTCCGCCGAGGCCGGATCGCCGGCCAGGAAATGATCGAACCGGTCGCGCAGCGCGGTCTCCACCAGACGAGCCGCTTCGGCGCTGGTGAGTTTCTCCTTCGTCTGGCCCTGAAACTGCGGATCGCGCAGGAACAGCGACAGTTTCGCCGCCACCGGATCGAGCACGTCGTCGGCGATGATCTGCGCCGCGCGCTTGTTGCCGCGATGCTCGCCCCACGCCCGCAGCCCCTTCACCAGTGCTGCCCTGAACCCCGTCTCATGCGTGCCACCTTGCGCCGTCGGCACTGTGTTGCAGTAGGAGTGCAGGAAGCCGTCCCCCTGCTCCAGCCAGACCACCGCCCACTCCACCTTGCCGGTTGCCTCGCCCGGCAGCGCCGCCTCACCCGCCCAGATCTGCGGCAGCACCTTTCCCAATTCACCGATGTCATCGGCCAGGCTGTCGCGCAGCCCGCCGGGAAAATGCAGCACCGCCTCGGCCGGCGTATCGTCCTTGCCGCCTTTCAGCAGCCCCGGCACGCAGCTCCAGCGGATTTCCACACCCCGAAACAGGTACGCCTTCGACCGGCACAGCCGGTACAACCGGCTGGGCACGAACGCATGGGTCCCGAAAATCTCCGGATCGGGCTTGAAGCGGATGCTGGTGCCGCGCCGGTTATGCACCGGCCCCGCGTTGACCAGCTTGGTGCGCGGCTTTCCCCTGGCATAGGATTGCTTCCACAATACCCGGTCCCGCGAGACCTCCACCTCCATCGTCTCCGACAACGCATTGACTACGGAACTGCCGACCCCGTGCAGGCCGCCGGATGTCGCGTAGGCCTTGCCGCCAAACTTGCCGCCCGAATGCAACGTGGTCAGGATGACCTCCAATGCACTCATGTTCTTGAATTTCGGATGCGGATCGACCGGAATGCCGCGGCCATTGTCGCGCACCGTCAGCCAGTTCCCTTCCTGCATCGTCACCTCGATGAAGCTGGCATGGCCCGCAACCGCCTCATCCATCGCATTATCAAGGATCTCCGACGCCAGGTGGTGCAGCGCGGCCTCGTCGGTGCCGCCGATATACATGCCCGGCCGCTTGCGAACCGGTTCAAGCCCCTCCAGGACCTCGATGTCCTTGGCCGAATAATCCGAGTCGTCGCGCACCGGCAGCGGCAAGCGGCCGTCGGCGTCCGTTTTCGCCGGCTTGGCGGTTGGCTTTGCAGGCGGCTTTCCGCTGGATTTCTCGGAACCGGGTCCGAAAAGATCGTTCATGCTGTGTTCCCCACGCTGATTGGCACCCTACAGGGTGGAAAGCGGTTTCCGCAACTGGTTGGTGCAGCACCGGCGCGGTTGCGTCTGCACGCAAGCCTGCCTGGCGCGCGATCCGGTGGCCGAAACACTCGCCCCGGCCGCTCGCCCATGCCGGTGCAACCTCAATTCAACAGTTCGGCCGATCCCGAAGCATGAACCGATACACCCTGTCGCTCCAGGCGCTATATCTCCATCATGAGCGAAATCACCCGCCTCGCCTCAGTCGCCGCCCTGCTGGGCGATCCGGCCCGCGCCAACATCCTCACCGCGCTGATGGACGGCCGCGCGCTGACCGCCAAGGAACTGGCCTACGCCGCCCATGTCTCACCCTCCACCACCAGCGGCCACCTCGCCCGCCTGACAGAGGCCGAACTGCTGGCGGTCGAACAGCAGGGCCGTCATCGCTACTTTCGCCTCGCCTCGCCGCTGATCGGCCAGATGATGGAGGCCGTCATGGCGGTCGCCGGATCATCGCCTCGTGCCGGACCCGCCTGGCGCGGCGGTGAGGCGCTGCGCACCGCCCGTACCTGTTACGATCATCTCGCCGGACGCCTTGGCGTGGCACTGGCCGACTCGCTGACCGGGGCCGGTCACATTGCCCTCTCGCACGACGGCGGCGAGGTCACCGACCAGGGCCAGCGTTTCCTGCGCGATTTCGGCGCCGAACCCGCCCCCGGCAAGCGCGTGTTCTGCCGCCCGTGCCTGGACTGGAGCGAACGCCGCCCACATATCGCAGGCCGCCTCGGCGCCGCGCTCGCGACCCGCTGCCTGGAACGCGGCTGGATCGCCCGCCAGCGCGACACCCGCGCCGTCACCATCACGCCAAGCGGCGCCAGCGGCTTCGCCGCCACGTTCGGCATCGATCTGAATGGATGATTGGGGGGGCTTCTGTTGCCCGGTGCCCCCCCGAACCGCGCCTATCGCTTATGCAGCGACGGCGAGCGCCTCGTTATCATTGGCACTTGTGATTTGACCCGATAACGGCGGTATCATGCCGGGCAAAAGATGAGTCTTTACCACGCGTGTCGAGCCTGTTTCGCCCCCATATATCCGCAGCAGCGGATGAGTGGTGGAGGCGCCGGGCACTGCCCCCGGGTCCACAACGATTATTCCACGCACCGTTTATCGCCATAGTCAGCAAGCTGACGACGGCTATGTAGGCGCTCCGGACAGCCGGATCAAGCCGCTGTTTCGCATCGCGCCGTCGCCAACGCAAAACAGCATGTCCTACGCCATCTCCGCCCGGACCGCTTGCGTGACATCCTCGATGTGGTGCAGCAGATAGCACAGCCGGCCAAGGTCATCGGCGACGGGAATGCTCCTCGGCCGCCAGTAACGCTCAACGAATACGCCCCCCGGGTCGCGCACATCGTAACGCTGCACCTTCATCCGGTGGCGCAGCCCGGTTGCCGCCGCAATTTGCAGCGAGCGCAGCAACTGGCTCATCCCGTCAGCCAAAGGATCATCGGGATTGTCGGGGAACACCGCGAATAATTGCTGCCCGACCACCGCACCCGGGTTGATCATCGTCGCCGCGGCAAAGGCTGCGTTCGCCTCAACGATATGCAGGCCCGGCCCCGGATCCAGCAGCAGGTAGGCCTGGGGCGCATCGTTGAACGCCACCCGCAACTGACTGAGTTGGCACCCGTCGCGGGAGACCGAGGGTCTAGCCGCCGTCTCCAGCCCAGGCCCGCCGCCGGCGCCGGACGCAGCCGCATGCAGCAGCGCCAGTTCGCGTTCCGCCCTCGCAATCATCCCGCGCAATGTCAGCTGCGACTGTTCATCCGTCTCGAGGGTCAGAAAGGATCTGAACCGCCCGAGGTTCTGTTCCAAAAGCCATCTTTGCATAGCACACGCCTTTTTTTGCGAATGTACTGTGCAGATATCAACCTATGATTGTAGTATATGCAAGATCAGGATTGAAATTTTGTGATATTTCTCAGACTGTTGTCCGCGACGGATACGAAATTTCGACAATTTCCAACACTTCCGGCCCCCGCGGCGTGCGCACGACAACCTCGTCTCCCCGCCGCGCCCGCAGCAGCGCCAGTGCCACTGGCGAGCCGATGCTGATCTTGCCGGCGCTCATGTCAGCCTCGTCCACACCCACGATCGTGACGGTAACGTCCTCGTCACGATCGTTTGAATAGGTCACCGTGGCGCCGAAGAACACCCGGTCGCGCTGCAACTGATCAACCGGATCGACGACCTCGGCATGCGCCAGCCGGTTCATCAGGAAGCGCAGCCGCCCGTCGATCTGGCGCAGCCGGCGCTTGCCTTCCTTGTAGTCGGCGTTTTCGCTGCGATCGCCGTTGCCGGCCGCCCACGCCACAATCTCCACCACCCGGTGGCGTTCGCTCCGCTGGGCCGCCAGTTCCGCCTGCAGTCGCGCTTGGCCAACCGGCGTCATGTAGAACTTGCCCCCCGGCAGCCGCGGCGGTCCCTCGTCCTCGTCCTCATCCATCTCGGCTTGGTATCAGCTTGCCTGGTGACTGCATATACGGGCGCTGCCGTAGACTGTGCTGGTCACAGCAACGCCGGTGCCGCCCGCCCATGATGTCCATCGCGAGCCAAATGCGCTCGCCCTTGGCCGCAAACGCCTTGCCTCCCGCCTGGCCCTCCCGTATCCGCGTCCCATGCCAGATCCAGCCGCTTCAGCCGAAGCCGAACTCCGCCGCCTGCTCGACATCATGGCCGCCCTGCGCGATCCCGCCAGCGGCTGCCCCTGGGACAAAACCCAGACGTTCGACACCATCGCCCCTTACACCATCGAGGAAGCCTACGAGGTTGCCGATGCCATCGCCCAGCGCGACTTCGCCGCGTTGCCGGATGAACTGGGCGACCTGCTGTTCCAGATCGTCTATCACGCCCGCATGGCCGAAGAAGCCGGCCTGTTCGCTTTTGCCGATATCGCCAGATGTATCAGCGACAAAATGGTCCGCCGCCATCCGCATGTGTTCGGTGATGCAGCGGCTCGTGACGCCGCCGCCCAGACCGTGGCGTGGGAGGCACAGAAATCCGCCGAACGCCTTGCCCGCCAGCAAAGCGGCGCGCTGGCCGGTGTGCCGGCCGCCCTGCCCGGCCTGACCCGCGCCGTCAAACTGACCAACCGAGCCGCGCGCGTCGGTTTTGACTGGCCCGACATCGAGCAGGTGCTGGCAAAACTCGATGAGGAAATTCAGGAACTTAAAGCCGAACTTTCAAGCGCCGACCCGGTCCGGCTCACCGATGAGGTCGGCGACCTGCTGTTCGTCCTGGCCAATCTGGCCCGCAAGCTGAACCTTGACCCGGAGACCTGCCTGCGTCACGCCAACGACAAATTCTCGCGCAGGTTCAACGCGATGGAGCGTGACTTCGAAGTCCAGGCCAAATCCTTGACCGAACTGTCCCTGGACGAGATGGAAGCCGGCTGGCAGCGCGTCAAACGCCGGGAGCGCGGCTGACCGCCTTTCAGCCGCGCATCAGCACGAGATCGAATGTCACCGCTTCGGCCCCCGGCTCCTTATCCGCCACGGCCACCGGATCGGTGATCAGCAGATCCTTGCGTGCGGAACTGTTCAGCCAGGAATCGGTCTCGTTATACTGGTCGCCGTGGAAATACATCTGGGTCACCAGCTGCTCGTACTTCGCCGTGACCGAGAAATGGATATGCGCCGGCCGCCACCGCCCGGGTGCCGCTGGATAGGCGGCCGGACGCACCGTCTTGAACTGGTAGCGCCCCGCCTGGTCCGTTCGCGTCACGGCAAAGCCGATGAAATTCTCGTCGATCGGCGCGTCCAGGTTCTCGTCATTCGGATGTGGATATCGCCCCGCCGCATTGGCCTGCCAGATCTCCACCTTCGCATCCGCCACCGGTTCCCCCGCTCGGTTCAGCACCCGCCCGGACAAATACAGCACCGTCCCCTTCGCCTGGCCGCCGCTGGTGAGGTCCCCGGTTTCGATCGGCGTCAGCATGAACGGATAGAACGGCCCCAGGATCTGCGGCGGTGTCGTCGCCAGCGAGTTTGGGGGCAGCGGGTTCGGGGGCAGCGTCTTGGTCAGTTCGGCAGCTTCGGCCATGATCGGATCCTCCCTGAAAGGTCGCTCTCCAATGGTGCCGTCATGCTGACCGATACGCAACGGCGTTTCCTCGAACGGGTCCGCCACGCCCACCTGGCGACCGTCGGGGCGGATGGCGAACCGCATCTGGTGCCGGTCTGCTTCTGCCTCGACCACGACACGCTCTGCATCACCGTCGACGAGAAGCCGAAACGCGCGGACATCCCCCTCAAGCGCATCCGCAATATCCAGCAGAACCCCATGGTCGCGGTCACCGTCGACCGCTGGGATGAAGACTGGACCCGCCTGGCCTGGATCATGCTGCGCGGCCGGGCTGACATCCTGGCCGACGGCGAGGAACACGACCGCGCCCAGCATCAGCTTCGCCTGCGCTACCCCCAATACCACGCCATGAACCTGGCGCCGCTTCCGGTCATCGCCGTACGCATCAAGCGGGTCACAGCCTGGGGAGCGTTGGACTGACCGGGCGTTGGACTGACCGGGCGTTGGACTGACCGGGCGTTGGACTGACCGGGCGTTGGACTGACCGGGCGTTGGACTAACTGGCCACTATCGGCCCAGATAATCCATTCGCCCGCCATCCACCGCCAGGACCTGCCCTGTCACCCACCCGGAATCGGGCGAAGCGAAGAACGCCACTGCATTTGCGACGTCGTCCGGCTCACCCACCCGGCCCAGCATCGCCAGCGCCCCCATCCGTTGCGCCTGCCCCTTCCAGGCCTCGTCGTCGGCACCTCGCGTCCGCTCCGTCTGCACGAACCCCGGGGCCACCGCGTTGACGGTGATCCCTGCGCCCCCCAGTTCCAGCGCGAACCGCAGCGTCAGGATCTGCGCCTCCGCCTTGCTTGCGGCATAGAACGCGTTGCCCGGCAGTGATGTCCCCAGCGCCGCGATTGAGGTCACATTGACGATCCGCCCGTACTTCTGCCGCCGCATATCCCCCATCACCGCCCGGGTCGTGTGGATCACCCCGTCGCCGTTCACCTGGCGCATCCGCTCCAGCTTCTCCGGGTCGTAACTTTCCAGTGTCGCCGTGAATGACACCCCGGCGTTGTTGACCAGGATGGTCACCGCCCCGAACGCCGCCCCCACACGGTCCACCATCCCCTCGACCGCCGCATCATCGGCCACGTCGGCGGCCACCGCGATCGCCCGTCCGCCATTGGCAATGATGTCGGCCACAAGGGATTCCGCCGCGTCCGCGCGCGACAGATAGTTCACGCAGACCGACGCCCCCTCGCGCGCAAGCCGCCTTGCAATCGCCCGGCCGATGCCTCGGCCTCCCCCCGTCACAAGCGCCACCTGATCGCGCCATGTCGCCATGCGAGCCTCCAGACCCCAAATTGTTCGCGTTACGAGAGATTACCGCAACACAACAGCCGGCGTTGGTCACAACAGCCTGACGAAGCGCCAACAGGATCGGCGATTGACCGCTATCGATGGTTGCCCCCAACCTGCACGCGTCCGTGACCTCAACCAGAAGCGACCCCATGGCTGCCCGACCCACACCATGACCAGCCAGGACATCGTCCCCCACCGCGCCATGATCACGGTTTCCGCAATCGGCGCGACACTGTTGCAATCATTGGATCAAACCATTGCCAATGTGGCTTTGCCCTACATGCAGGGCAGCTTCTCCGCGAGCTACAACGAGATCACCTGGGTCCTGACCTCCTACATCACCGCCGCGGCGATCATGACCGCCCCAGTCGGCTGGCTGGCCGCGCGGTTCGGTCGCAAGCCGTTGTTCATCGGCTGCATCCTCGGCTTCACATTTGCGTCGATGCTGTGCGGCGCCGCCCAGTCGCTGTCCCAGATCGTCGGTTTCCGCCTGTTGCAGGGGATGTTCAGCGCCGCCCTGGTGCCATTGTCCCAGGCGACCCTGCTCGACATCTACCCGCCGGAGCGGCGTGGATTTGCCATGGCGGTCTGGGGCATGGGCGTGATGATCGGCCCCATCATGGGTCCCACCCTCGGCGGCTACCTCACCGATTTCTACGACTGGCGCTACGTCTTCTACATCAACCTGCCGTTCGGGCTGCTCGCCGCCGCCGGCCTCGGACTGTTCCTGCCCAACATCCGCGACCGCGGCGCCGGCCGCTTCGACTGGCTTGGATTCGCCGTCCTTTCCACCGGAATCGGCGCCCTGCAGCTCATGCTGGATCGCGGCCAGGACCTCGACTGGTTCTCCGCCCACGAGATCATCATCGAGGCCGTGCTTGCCGGCCTCGGCTTCTACCTGTTCACGGTCCACCTGTTCTCCGCCCGCCGGCCGCTGCTGCGCCCGACGTTGTTCCGCGACGCCAATTTCCTGTCCGGGCTGGTGATGATGTTCGCCGTCGGCACCCTGCTGGTTTCCAGCCTGGCGCTGATGACCCCGTGGCTGCAGGTTCTCAGCGATTATCCGGTATTCACAGCCGGCCTGATCATGGCGCCCCGCGGCCTTGGCAACTTTACCGCCATCATGATCAGCGGCCGCCTCGCCACACGGATCGATCCCCGTTATCTCGTCGCCACCGGCCTGATCCTGCTGTGCACCTCGTTCTGGATCATGACCGGCTGGACGCCGGACATCTCCCAGTACGCGATCATCCTCACCATTACCTTGCAGGGCGCCGGCCTCGGGCTGGTCTTCATGCCGCTGCAACTCATTGCCTTCGCCACGCTCGAACCGGCACTGCGCACCGAGGGTTCGGCGCTGTTCGCGCTGCTGCGCAACATTGGCGCGGCAATCGGCGTCTCCGTCACCTCCGCCGTACTGGCCCGCAACACCCAGGCCCTGCACGAGGTCATCGGTGCCAGCGTCACCCCGTTCAATCGCTCCCTCGCCGCGGTCGGCGCGTTCAACCCGGCCAATCCGCACGGCATCGCCCTGCTCGACAGCATCGTTGGTCGCCAGGCCGAGATCATCGCCTACATGAACGACTACGTCATGCTGATCTGCACCACCCTGCCCTCGCTGCTGCTGCTGCTGGTGATGCGCCGCCCCAGCAAAACCGCGGCCGTGGAAGCAGAGATCATGGAATAGGCCGCAGACACTCGAACCGGTATGCGTCTGTTTCTTCTTAACCGATCCCCCCTACCATCCTGGCGAACCCCAACCGCATGACCGGATCCGACCCGTCCTGGCCACCGCTCGAAGCACCCGTTGCGGTGATCCAGCCGCTGCCGGGGATCGGCGACATGGTTTGGCACCTGCCGCACATCCGCGCCATCGCCGCCCATGCCGGTAGCCCTGTCACCGTGCTGACCAAGCCGCGCTCCCTCGCGGACCAGTTGCTTGCCGACGAACCGGCCGTGTCCGAGGTCGTCTGGCTGGACATCAACCCCGCCGGGCGCCGTGGCGCGCATGACGGTATCGGGGGCTTCCGCCGCCTGGTGCGCAAATTGCGGGGCTTCGATTTCGCCACCGTCATCCTGCTGCATCACAGTGACCGCCTTGCCGCCGCCGCCTGGATGGCTGGCATTCCGGACCGCCGCGGCTACGGCTGGGGGCGCCAGCGCTGGTTCCTCAACACCGGCCCGTTCCTCCCGGCACCGGTCAAGCGCATGCATCAGCATGCCCGAGCGACGCAGTTCCTGACGGCGGCAGGAATCGCGCTGGCATCCGCCGAACCAACCCTCAACGTTACTCCGGCTACCCGCAGCGAGGCACTGGAACGTCTCGGCGGCAGCGGGGCTGACTTCGTCGCCATCGGCATCGCCAGCAGTGAAACGCTGAAACAATGGGGCGCGGAGCGGTTCGCCGCGCTCGCAGCCAGCCTGCTCGATGCCGGCTGGCGCCAGCTTCTGCTGGTCGGTGGCCGCGACGAAACCATATTGGCCAGCGCCATCATCAACGCGTTGGGCAACCTGGGGAATCATGTGCGCACCGCCCTGGGGTGGAACCTCGCGGATGTCATCGGAACGCTGTCAGCCGCGAGTTTCTACGTCGGCAACGACACCGGCGTCATGAACATCGCGGCGGCAACCGGCGTGCGCACCTATGCCCTGTTCGGCACCATCCCACCGTTGCGCCACACCAGCCGGATTGTTCCGATCACCGCGCCCGACATCGGCGTGCATGACGGGGTCGCGCGCGTCACCCTGGGCGCCGTACTGGCCGCGATTCGCGCCGACCGAGGCCGGCTTGGTCCCTGAACGCACCAGTGAACCGGGTGTCTCGTCTGAAGCGGAAGATCCGGGCGTCTCGTTAACCGATTATTAGCATTGGGCCACTATCCACGCGGTCTGGGGGCGGCGGTGTTCCGTCCGATGTGCCAGTAAAGGTCGTGATCAATGATATTCAACCGCCTCAAAACGCGCACGCGGATCTACGCGGGCTTCACCAGCCTCATCATGCTTGGGGCTATTGTCGCCGCCGTCGGGTCATTCGGCATTGAAAGCATGGGCCAGCAAAGCCGGCGAATGAACATTCTCAGCAGTAACCTCGCCCGGGTGGCGACAGCCATGGAAAATGAGGAACTTATCGCCCGCATCCTGCTGCGTGCCCGCAGTGAGCCCAGCGAGGAGAACAAACCGCTGTTCCACGCGGCGGTGGCAAAGGTGCGGGACTCACTGACCCAGGCTATCGCGAGCGTGCTGTCGCTCGAGCGCAAGGCAATCTTTCAGTCTACGATCGATAAACTGGATGCGCAGACGCGATCCGCGGACACGTCCTTCGAACTGGGCCGTGCGATGACCCAGGGGCGTGACCACCTGTTTGCCCTGGGCAGCACGCTGACCGAAACGACCGCGCAGTTGCTGGAGGCGGCGCAGAAATCAGAGAACGGCCACGATGCTGCCGCCGCCGCAAAAGTTGAACTGGCGGTGCAACTGGTTCGGGTTGCGAATTGGCGCTTTCTGGCTACCCGGGACAAATCTGGTCCCGCCACTTTCAAACAAAGCATAACCGACGCCCTGGCCTCGCTCGATGAAGCCGCGAACCTGCCGCGCCTTGCTCCATTGGTCGGCCCGGTCCGCGTGGTGCTTACGGATGAGGCCGCGGCCTTTACAGCAACTTCGACAGCCCTTCTTGGTCTGACAGAATCTTATGACAACCAGCAGCGCCCCATGATCGAGACCATGCGGGCCGATCTCAAAAATGCTGCTGCGTCGTTGGAGCACGACACCATCAGCGCAGGAACGACCTCAGTGGAGCTCAGCAACACCACCTCGAACACCCAGATCGCCGTCGCGGTCGCAGGGCTGATCACTGGCCTCGTACTGGCCTACGCCATTGCCCGCGGCATCGTACGCCCGCTGACCGGGATGACCAACACCATGGCCTCCCTCGCCTCCGGCAATCACGACGTGACGATCCCCGGCGGCGAACGGACCGATGAGATCGGCGATATGGCCCGTGCCGTCGAAGTGTTCAAAAACAACATGATCGAGGCCGAACGTCTGGCCGCAGAGCAGGAGGCCGCGCGTGCCGCACGTTCACGTCGGCAAGACGCAATGGATAGCCATACCCAGGCGTTTGGAAACACGGTCACCGCCGTTATGGCCGGGCTTGGCAATGCAGCCGGTAACATGCGCAAGGCCGCCGACGTGATGACGGAGGCCGCCGCGGCGGTGCATCAGGAAGCGTCGGAGACCGCCGGCGGCGCCGGCAAGTCGTCGGCAGACCTCACCGCCGTTGCCGCCGCGGTCGAGGAATTCACCGCCAGCGTCGGCGAAATCTCCCGCCAGGTCGCGGTCGCGTCCGACGTGGCGACCCAGGCCGTGCAACGCGCCGACAGCAGCCAGGCCACCATCCGCGGGCTTGCCGAATCCACCGCGCGCATAGGCGATGTGGTGCGCCTGATCGACAGCATCGCCAGCCAGACCAACCTGCTGGCACTGAATGCAACAATCGAAGCCGCACGGGCAGGCGACGCCGGCAAGGGCTTCGCCGTGGTCGCCGGCGAGGTGAAGGCACTCGCCGCACAGACCGCCAAGGCCACGGCCGAGATCGGCGCGCAAATTGAAACCGTTCGCGGCGCCACCGAAGACACCGTCAACGCGATGAATGAGATCGGCAGCATCATCGGCCGGATGGGCGAGGTCTCCACTGCGATCTCCGCAGCGGTCGAGGAACAGAGCGTCACCACCCGCGAAATCGCCGCCAGCATTCAAGGCGTCGCCGGTTCCACCGCGCAGGCCGCCAGCGCCATGGGCCACGTGGTCGAGGTCGCCGACCGCGCCGGCGAAGCCAGCCGCAATATCCTGGCGGAGGCCGGCGAAATCGGTGCCGAGTCGGAGAAACTGCGTCTGGAGGTCGAGGCCTTCCTGCAGGCGGTGCAAACCGACTCCGGCGAACGCCGCCGGTTTGAACGGCTTGCCGCCAAAGGCATGTCGGCCATGGTCACCTTCGGCGGAGCCGCCCCCATCAAGGCGCCGGTCGCTGACTTGTCCCGCAGTGGCGTTGCCATCCACCATCGCGGGAGTTTCCCGATCGGACAGGATGTGAAGGTCGACCTGCCCGACGCCGGCGGCATTCTGGTTGGCCAGGTCACCCGCGTCGCGGACGGCGTCGTTGGCATCGCGTTCAGCGAAAACCCGGCCATGTTGGCGCGGGTGGACCGGGTCCTGGCCAGCCTGACCGCGACACGGCACGCCGCCTGAGGCTGCGTTCGGCTTGCCGCAGCGTCCCCGGCGCCCTATCGGTAACGCTGTCTTGGGAGAAGGAGCGTCGCCATGAAACTACTGAGCTTCCGCCGGCCGGACGGCACCGAAAGCTGGGGCATCCTGAAGAATGAGGGTGTCATCGACCTCGGGAGCCGGGCGCCGGCGCTGCGGCACGCGCTGTGGGCAACGACTTCGCTGGCTGAGGAAGCCGCGCGCCACGCGGACTTCCAGCTGGCTGACCTCACCTTGCTGCCGCCGATCCCGAACCCCGACAAGATCCTCTGCGTCGGCCTCAACTACGTCAGCCACATCAAGGAAGGCGGTCGTGAGCCCCCGCCGAAGCCGATCATCTTCACCCGCTACCCGAACTCCCAGGTTGGCCATGGCCAGGCGATGGTCCGTCCAAATGCATCCGCCACCTTCGACTACGAAGGCGAGCTCGCCGTCATCATCGGCCGCTCCTGCCGCCACGTGAAGAAGGCAGACTGGAAAAGCGTCGTTGCCGGCTATTCCTGCTACAACGACGGCTCGATCCGTGAATGGCAGCGTCACTCCAGCCAGTTCATACCCGGCAAGAACTTCTACAAATCCGGCGCCTTCGGCCCTTGGATCGTCACTCCGGACGAAGCCGGGGATGTCACCAAGGCCCATCTCATGAGCCGGCTGAACGGCGTCGAGCAGCAGCACGCCACGATCGACGACCTCTGCTTCGATATCCCCACGCTCATCGAATACTGCTCCACCTTCACCCAGCTGGAACCCGGCGATGTCATCGCCACCGGCACCACCGGCGGTGTCGGCGCCTACCAGACCCCGCCGCTGTGGATGAAACCCGGTGACACGATCGAGGTCGAGATCACCGGCATCGGCACCCTGCGCAACCCGATCATTGCGGAAGATTGACGTCGCGCCATGAAAAATCGGCCGGTGTTATGACATGTGTCGGCCGGCTTAACCAATTCTTAAACGATCCGGCGCACTCTATTCGCACGGACCGGCGCCCTGCCCCACAAGCCGTCGCATCATGCGACAGCAGCGGGAAATGCAGCCGCCGATCAACCATCAAGGGCGTGGGCGCAATGCTGGAGCTTGCCAGCCAGTGCCGGCTGCTGGAGTGCGATAGCCTGAGGCCGGAAGCCGGACGGCTCGAATCGCCCTCCTGAACGATAGACGTGCAGCCCATCGGGTCACCTGACCCTGTCATGGCCTGACGCGGGACACGAGCGGGTGAGCCGGACATGACCATTGGCGCCATTACATCCTACGGCACTGGCGCCCCCGGTGTGACCCCGTTCGTCTTCCTGACGACGGGCCAGCTCAGGGCTCTCAGCAGCAAGCAGCTTGCCTCGGTCAGTTCAAGCAATATTGCCGCACTCAGCGGCGCGCAGCTTGCGGCACTGTCGCCCAGCGCCATTCCCGGCCTGTCCGACGCTGATCTTGGCGCCCTGTCCAGCGCCCAGGTCGCATCCTTTTCCGCCGCCCAGGTCGCTGCGTTCCAGCCGAACCAGGTCAACGCCCTGCCGCTTGCCGGCCTGACAGCGCTCGGCGCCACCCAGCTCGCGGCCCTGTCGACCGCGGTGGTTGCCGCGTTGACCACGACCCAGGTTGCTGCCCTGACCCCGATCCAGGCGCGGGCCTTGACCGCCTCTCAGTTTCGCGCCCTTGGCACCGCCCAGATCGGCGCGCTCAACACCGGCCAGGTCGCCGCCCTGTCCACCACCCAGATTGCCCGGCTAAGCAGCGCCCAGGTCGCGGCAATCAGGTCCGACCAGGTAACCGCCCTCACGGCCGCCCAGGTTGCTGCGCTCAGCGCCGCGCAGGTCGCCAGGCTTTCCACCGATGCCGTGGCTGCCCTGACATCCAGCCAGCTTGGTGCCTTGTCTGCGGCCGGGGTCAGCGGGCTGGGCTCCACCGACCTCGGCCTGCTCTCCCCCACCCAGATCGCCGGCTTCAACCGCACCCAGATCGTGGCCTTGCGGGCTGCCCAAATCGCCGCTTTGCCCACCGCGACGATTGCCAGCCTGACCACCAGCCAGCTGACATCGTTTTCCCCTGCCGACATTGCCGCCCTCACGACGACCCAGATTGCCGCCATGACCCCCAGCCAGATCGGCGGCTTCAGCACCGGCCAGCTCGCCGCCCTTGGTTCGGCCCAGACCGCGGCGCTGGCCACCGCCGACCTCGCCGGCCTGACCGCCGGCCAGTTACCCGCGCTGTCGGCCGCCGCCATACGCGGCCTGACCAGCGACGGGATTGCCGCGCTCGACTTCTCCGCCCTCACCGCGACCCAGGTCGCGGCATTCTCCACAACCCAGGTCGCCAACCTGCCGACCGCCCAGATCGCCGCGCTGACCACAACCCAGGCCGCACGCCTCACATCCATCCAGGTTGCCGCGCTGTCCACCGCGGCGATCTCCACCCTGAGCTCGACCCAGATCGGCGCCCTTTCGACCGCCTCCATCGCCGGCTTCAGCAGCACCGACCTGCAGCAACTATCCGCCGGCCAGATCGGCGGTTTCACCCGGCCGCAGGTTGCCGCCCTGCGCGCCTCTCAGGTTGCCGCGTTGCCCACCGCCTCGATCGCCGCGCTCAGCGCCACGCAGCTTTCGGCACTGACTACCGCGGACGTCGCTGCGCTGACCACACCACAACTGGCCGTCCTGACAACGAGCCAGATCGGCGTGCTGACGACGGCACAACTGTCAGTCTTGGGGTCGAACCAGGTTGCCGCCCTGCCCTCCCAGGATATCATCGCGTTGGCCGGCACCCAGCTCGCCGCCTTGTCGCGCAATGCGATCGCGGGCCTGACGGCCGAGTCGATCGCCGGCCTGGACACCGGACAGATCGCGGCGTTGGTGCCCGCGCAGATCCGCGTTCTCACCGCCGCCCAAGTCGCCGCGCTGCCGCCCGATGACCTCGCCGCGATGGGAACTGGGCAACTGTCGGCACTCTCGACCGGCGGCGTGGCGGGCATCAGCAGCCAGGCCATCGCCGCCCTCGACACCACGCAGATCGCTGCCTTCACCCGCGGCCAGGTCGCAGCACTCGATCCCGGCGCGATCGGTGCCTTGTCCACCGGACAGATCGCCGCGCTGTCGACCAAGGCGTTTCCCGCCCTCACCACCGAACAGTTGAACGCGTTGACGACCAGCCAGATCCAGGCCCTGACCACCACCCAGGTCAGTCTCCTGCAGTCCGGCCAGACGGCATCGCTGACGACAGCCGACGGCGCCGCCTTCACCCCCGCCCAGATCGCCGCGTTATCCACCAATGGCCTTGCCGGTCTGTCCAGCCCGGCCACCAGCGCCTGGAACACCGACCAGCTTGCGGCCCTGTCCCTGCTGCAGATGCCCGCGCTCGGCAGCGGCAATATCGGCGCCCTCGCCTCGGCCCAGCTCGCCGCCTTCAGCGACATCCAGCTCGGCGCCCTCAGCTCGGCTCAACTGCAGGCCATCCCCGCTGCCATTGCCGCCGCCTTTACCACCACCCAGCTCGCCGCGCTGGCCCCCACCGCCATTGCCGGGTATGCCAGCGACGCCCTGGCCGGTCTCTCCTCGACCGATTTCGCTGCCCTCGGCACCGCACAGCTCGCTGCCCTGTCCGCCTCTCAGGTCGGCGCCTTGCCGAACACCACCATCAGCGCCCTGACCACCGATCAACTTGGTGCACTCGCTCCGGCCGGCGTGGCTGCGTTGGCCGGCCAGACCTTGGGCGGCCTGACCACCAGCCAGATCGCCGCCCTCGGCACCGACCAGATCGGCGCCCTGAGCTCGCTCCAGATCGCCTGGCTGTCGCCGGATCAACGTGCTGCCCTTTCGTCCGATCAGATCGGCGCGATAGCGCCTGAAGCGGTGGCCGGCCTCGATGTCACCAGCGATTCCGGCGAAATCGATCTGCTGCGGCCAGCTCAGCTTGCCGGCCTCAGCTCCGCCCAGGTCGCCGGTCTGTCCGCCGATACACTGGCCGCCTTTGTCAGCGAACAGCTCGCAGCACTTGATCCGCAGGGCCTACGCGCCCTCGGCAGTGACGCAATCGCTGCGCTCGGCGTTCAAGCAACCGCGCTGACCACCGCCCAGATCAACGCGCTTACGCCGGACCAGGTCGGCGCGCTGTCCATCGCAACGGTCAGCGCCATGTCCCCGACCCAGATCGGCGCCACATCCTATACCGGCGCAACCGGCTTCAGCACGGCGCAGATCGCCACGCTGTCCTCAGCCCAGATCGGCGCGCTCACTGCGCTGCAGGTGTTGGCGCTCAACACCGACCAGATCGCGGCCTTGTCGCCTGACCAGATTGGCGGCCTTACCACGGACCAGATCGGGCTGCTGTGGTCCACCCAGCTGGGTGCGCTGACCAGCGCGCAGATCGCCGGTCTGGGTGCCGACACCGCCGGGCTGACAGCTGCCCAGATGGCCAGCTTTTCCACCGAGGATATCGCCGCTCTCAGCAGCGACGGCTTCAACGCGCTGAGCAGTGCCGCGGTGCAGTCGCTGTCCGCAAGCCAGATCGGCGCCATCTCCACCACCCAGCTTGCCACGCAGCGCGCCGCCCACGTGGCCGCCGCCTACAGCGCCACGCAAATCCACAGCATGACCCAGTCGCAGCTAGCGGCCCTGTATGGGTGAGCCGGATCCGGCGGCACCCGGGTCTACCGGTCACGCCTGTCCACCGGTTTGTCCATCGCCGCCCGTTGGCCAATGGCGGGATCGACGATCGCCCGCAGCGTGTCCAGCAGCACGTTATTGAGCATCGGCTTCTCGAGCACCGCATGAAAGCCGGCAGCCGCGGCCCGCGTTCGCAGCCGGGCAGAGACATAACCGGCCAAAAGGATGACAGGGACGTCTTTCACCTGCTCGCGTAGCCGCGCCTGGATTGCGAATCCATCCAGATGCGCCCTGCGATCGTCAAGGATCACGCAGGCAGCACGTTCCAGGCCGCCATCCATCAGCAGACCCTCGGCCGCCGCATGGGTCCGTACGCCAAAGCCTTCAAGCCGCAGGGCGAACTGCAACGAATCACGCACTGCCTGGTCGTCGGCAGCGATCAGCACCAACAGCGGGCGCAGGGGCGGCATTGCGGTCTCGGCATCCGTCAAGTGGGTTCACCAGCAGCAGCGAAGAAACCCCACCTTGGCAGCGGAAATTGCCGAACGGTTTGATGGACCTCAAACCGCGCAAAAAACCTGGATCAATGTTCGCCCGCCTCCACATCGCTCATCGCCTTCAGCGTCAGCCGGAATACCGTTCCGCCCGCAGGGCCCGCCTCGGCCCATAACCGCCCACCATGCGCTTCAATGATGGTCCGCGAGATCGACAGCCCGACCCCCATGCCCTGCGGCTTCGTGGTCACGAACGGCTGGAACAGTTGCGCGGCGATCGATGGCGCGATGCCGGGTCCGGTGTCGCTTACCCGCACCTCGGCTGTCAGCAAGTCCACCTGAACCGTTTCGATCGTCAGCTCCCGCCGTTCGGTTTCCTGCATTGCCTCGATCGCGTTGCGCATCAGGTTCAGGACGACCTGCTGGATCTGCACCTTGTCGACCAGCACCACGGTCAGGGTGGAGTCGAACATCGTCGTCACCTTCACCCCGGTCTGCCTGATCCCGACCAGGGCAAGCGCGCTCGCATCCTCGATCAGCCTGCTCAGGTTTTCCGGCTGCTGCTGGTTCTCCCGGCGGGACACGAACTGGCGCAGCCGGCTGATGATCTGGCCGGCGCGCATCGCCTGGTCGGCCGCACGTTCCATGCCGTCGCGGATCATCAGGTTCTGCAATGTGTCGGCCCCGTCGATCAGCCGCCGGCATCCGTTCAGGTAGCTCACCACCGCGGTCAGCGGCTGGTTCAATTCGTGCGCCAGGGTCGATGCCATCTCACCCATCGCGGTGAACCGCGACATATGGATCAGTTCGGCGCGCAGATCCTCCAGTTGCCGCTGTGTGGCCTGTCGTTCCGTCAGGTCGTGGATAAACCCGATGAACGACCGCCCTCCGCCGGACGTGATCTCGGCGACCGACAATTCCATCGGAAAGGTCGTCCCGTCGCGCCGCGCTCCGGCCACGACACGTTCCCGGCCGATCACCCGCCGGTCGCCGATCATCAGGTAGCGCGCCAGATACGCGCCATGCTTCCCGCGGTTCGGCGGCGGCATCAACATTGCCACGTCCTTGCCGACCACCTCCCGCGCGCTGAACCCAAACAGACGCTCCGCCGTGGCGCTGAAAGTCTCGATGATGCCGCGCTCGTCGATGACGATGGTCGCCTGCGGCACCGTGTCCAGCACCAGGCGCAGATACGCCTCCCGCTCCAGCAGCGCCGAACGCGCCTGGTCAGCCGCCGCCAGCGAGTGGATCAAACGGGCCTCGATCCGCTCCCGCTCCTTGACCTCGGCCTGCAGCCGCGCGTTCGCCCGCGCCAATTCGCTTGCCCGCTGCGACGCCCGGTATGACAGTTCGTGCAAGGTCACGTTCTGATCGATAAGCTTGGTGCGTGCCGCGCGTTCGGGAGTGATATCGGACTGATTGGCGACGAAGTGCGTAAGGGTTCGGTCCACATCACGTACCGGCTCGATCAGCAGCCGATTCCAGAACGCCTCGCCGTTGCTGCGATAATTCAGAATCTCGGTTTCAATCGCCTCGCCCGCCTCGACACTGGCGTGAAGTGCGGCAACGGTCCGCGGATCGCTCCCCGGCCCCTGGAGAAACCGGCAATTGCGGCCCAGCACGTCGGCCGCTTCATACCCCGTCATTCGGCAGAACGCGGCGTTGGCATAAACGATCGGATGATCCGGCAAGCGTGCGTCGGTGACCAGGATCGCGGTCCGGTTCGCCCGCACCGCCACCTGGAACGGATCCGTGCCACCATCGGCAAGCAACCGGGCATCGGCCGTGTCGCGCTCTGTCTTGACCACTGGCACCGGCCTCGTCGAACGCCTGTCGCGGCGAGGCTACCAGACAACCACTGGCAAACCAATCGTTATGGTAGAAGAAACAGGATGTAATACAACCGTGGATGGGGCGCCGGTGCACCCCATCCCGACAGCTCCGCCGTTACTTCATCTGAACCAACTGCCCGCGCACCGCTCCGCTCGGAAAATTCTTGCTGTGCACGTTGACGTAATAGAGCCCTCCCATCAGCTGGGTTTCCTGCTCCGGCGTCAGCTTCGCCGACCCGTGGGCCGGGCTTTTGGGTGCCGCGCCGAACGGAACCACCACGCCGGCGTTCTTCCCCGCCTCCGCCGGACCATGAATATGCGCCGCCGTCACCTCACTCGTGAATCCGGCGAAGGTGAGGTCCCAGACGATCTCATGCGTCGCGGTGTCCAACGTCACCGTCGCCTCGCCCGAACCGGTGGACTTGGTTGGCGGCACTTCCGCAGCAGCCGTAAGCGTGGTGTGGAACTTGACGGTGGCAGCCGAAGCCGAACCCGCGAATGCCAGCGCGAAGCCGGCGAGAACCAATGACCGACGAAACATGAAGCCTCCTGTGTTTGTTCGCTGACGGAGACTGCGGCCGCCTGATCGCGACCACCCCGACGTCAGCCGCCGACATACGGCGTCTGATCCGATGGACGCGCAAGTGCGGTAAATATTCCCGCGCTATCCTCTTGCACCGACCAATTGACATCCCACCTGCGATGAAAATGCAGAACAAAATATGAACATCAGCCGACCACTGTCCACCGTCCCTGGCACCGGCGATCCTGGTACCGGCGATTCTGGCACCGGCGATCCTGGCACAGGCAATCCTGGCACCGGCAACCCCGGCACCTACGATCCGCAGGCGCTGTTCGATCAGGATGGTCCGATCAACCCAATGAGCGTCAATGAGGCGGTGCGCACCGTGATGCGCGCGATGCCGCTGATTGACCGGAACGAGCCGCGTGGCTGGGTGAAAAGGCGGATGTATGCCGCGATGCGCGCGCTTGCCGCCTTGCATCCCCGCGATGAGATCGAGCTGATGATCGGCGTCCAGGCGCTGTGCGCCTACCAGGCCGCATCGGCACTGTGGCGTGCCGGCATGAACCTGCGCTATCCCGCCGGCGACAGCACGCGCCATGTCACCACCGCCGCCACCGCTGCCCGCACGTTCGACACGATGCTCAAGGCGCTGGAACGCCGCCAGGCCAAGCCGCTGGCCGTCCCGCCCGGGCGCCCGGCGCCGCATCCCTGGCCACGCCAGGACGCGACCGCAGCCATCGCCGCGATGGAGGCACGCTATCGCGAGGGTCAGGACGACCAGCAGCCGGATGAGGACGCACGCCAATGGTCAGCTGGACCGCCGAGGCGGTCGGCGTGGCCAACACACTGATCGGCGAAGCCCACGCGTTGGAGGAGAACCAGGGCCTCGACCTGGCCAACACGGCGGGCATCCGTCCCGACGGCAGTATCGTCATGCCCGAGTATCCCACCCCAGAGCAGGATGCCTATATCGCTCGCCGCATCTCGCTGCGCCTGAAGCGCGAATGGGCGCAGAACGAGCGCAACGGGATCAAGGCATACCCGAAGATCCGCCCCCTGCGCACCGGCGACATTGTTCCCTGAAGGAGCCATCGCTGCATGATCAACACCGACGCACTGACGGACATCTTGCCGGATCTGCTGGCGCCGCTGCTGATGGGCGACCCGCCTGCTGATCCCGCGCGCGCGCGTCGCGCCGCCGAACAGGCGATCGCGCAATACCAGGCCGGCACCCCGGGTGAACTGGTGACCATCGGCCAGATCGTCGCCTTCGGTCTGACCGCGATCGACAATCTGCGCCTGTCGATGCCCGGCACCGTTGCGATGGCGATGAAGCTCAGGCTGCGCGGCAATGCCAATCCGCTGAACCGGGCATCGCTGAATGCCGCCGCAGCCCTGCAGAGCGCGCGGGCGGCTGCGGAGCCGGTGTGGGCGGAGGAAACCCGAACCGAACCGGTCGAACTGCCCCACCCGGCGCCAACACCACCCCTGAAGCCCACGCTCCCAAAGTGCACGCCACCAAAGTTTGCGCCCCCGCGGACCATGCCAACTGGAACCGTGTCATCAAAGACCGCGCCACCCAGCCCGGCCGGTCCGCCTGTCGACGCGCCGGACCGCCGGCACTGGGCCGCCGCCATGGCCACCGTCGCGGACGAGCTGCGCGCCCGCAATGGCGGAGTACCGCCGGTCCAGCGCAAGGCGGACGAACTCTGGGCCGAGGTCCTGGGCAATGTCGCGGGCGAGCTGTGCCAGTCCGGCAACCCGTCCAGCCGTCCTGCCCCCACCAAGGCCAGCCTGTTCCGTTCGACCATCCTGGCGGAAAACGGCGGCCTCCCCGACGGCCTGCCGGCATGCCTGGGAACCAGAACGCCGCGCCGCCGCGCCGGCCGTTAGGCTTCTCTCGGGGATGTGAAACCAACCCCGTTCAACCACTGCGTTCAACCCTCGGACGACAGGCAGGAGTGTGGTGTTGGCGGATACGGTCGAGCGGGCGGAAACGCAGGAGCATCGTCCCCAAGCCGAACAGGATCAGCCTCCCCCCGACCCAGGAACCCCGGATCCAACGAATACAGATCCAGCGAATCCAGGCCCGCCAATACGCGGCCCGATCACGACCCCGATCATGACCCCGATCACGACAAAAACGCCAAGACCGATCAGGATCAGACCCCGAAGCGCCGCTGGCCACTGATCATTCTGGCCATCGTCGTCGTCCTGGCGATCGTGGGGTCCATCGTCTACTGGCTGCTGACCCGTGATCTGGAGAGCACCGACGACGCCTATACGGAAGGCAATGCGGTCGCGTTCGCCCCCAAGGTCTCGGGCTACGTCACGCAGCTGAACGTCGATGACAATACCATCGTCCATAAAGGCGAGTTGTTGCTGCGGATCGACCCTCGCGACTATATCGCTTCCCGCGAGCAGGCCAAGGCCGCGCTCCCCCTCGCCCAGGCGCAGCTTTCCAGTGCCCAGGTCGAATTGGAAATCAACCGCGTCCGCGCGCCGGCGACCCTGCAACAGGCGCAGGCACAGCTGGCCCAGGCACAGGCCAATCAAGCCCAGGCCCAACGGGAATACAATCGTCAACACGCCGTCGATCCGCGGGCGACGACCCAGACCAACATCGACCAGGCCAATGCCCAGCTCCAGTCCAATGCGGCGCTGGTCAAATCCGCCGATGCCCAGGTGCGGATCGCATCGCTCGTCCAGCAGACCATCCAGGCGGCCGAGGACACCGTGGCCCAGCGCGTTGCCCAGGTCGAGCAGGCCAAGGCTAATCTTGCCTCGGCCGAGATCAACCTGTCCTACACCGACCTTCGCGCGCCGCAAGACGGGCGCATCACCCGGCGCAATGTCGACCTCGGCACCTTCGTCCAGGCCGGGCAGCAGGTGTTCTACATCGTCACGCCCCAGCTGTGGGTCACCGCCAACTTCAAGGAAACCCAGCTGGCCGATATGCGTCCCGGCCAGCATGTAACCATGAGCCTGGATGCCTACCCGAACCTGCACCTGCAGGGCCATGTCGACAGCATACAGCAAGGCAGCGGCGCCCGCTTCTCCGCCTTCCCGGCCGAGAATGCCACCGGCAACTTCGTCAAGATTGTCCGCCGCGTGCCGGTCAAGATCATCATCGACAGTGGTCTTGAGCCAAACCAGACGCTTCCGCTGGGCATTTCCGTCACCCCTACGGTCACTGTTCGATGAGTGATGCCAACGCCGGCTGGAAGCCCCGCACCAACCCCTGGCTGGTCGCCATCGTCGTCACCCTCGGCGCGTTCATGGAGGTGCTGGACACCACCATCGTCAACGTGTCGTTGCCGCATATCGCCGGCAGCCTGTCGGTCAGCAATGACGAGGCAGCCTGGGCGCTGACGACGTATCTGGTCGCCAACGGCATCGTGCTGACCATTTCCGGCGCACTCAGCCGCCGCCTGGGCCGCAAGAACTACTTTCTGATCTGCATCGCCATGTTTACCCTGTGCTCCGGCGCCTGCGGCCTGGCCCAGCAATTCTGGCAGATCCTGGTGTTCCGGGCGCTGCAGGGGTTTTTCGGCGGCGGCCTGCAGCCCACCCAGCAAGCCATCATCCTGGACCATTTTCCGCCGGAGAAACGACAGCAGGCCTTCTCCCTGACCGCCATCGCCATCATCATCGCCCCCGTCGTCGGCCCCGTCGTCGGCGGCTGGTTGACCGATACCTATAGCTGGCACTGGATCTTCCTGATCAACATTCCAATCGGTATCGCAACTTTCTTCGGCGTTCTGCAGTACGTCGAAAATTCCCCGATGATCGAGCGGGAAAAGAAAGCCGCCCCGCCTTTCGATTACCTGGGCGTCGGCTTCATCGCGATCGCTCTTGGCTGCCTTGAGATCGCTGTCGACCGTGGTGAAGATTATAACTGGCTGGGCTCAAGCTTCATCCGCATCATGTTCATCTTGTCGGCCTGCGGGTTCCTGTTTGGCATCACCTACCTGCTTTATGTGCGCAATCCGATCGTCAATCTGCGGGTCTTCAAGGACCGCAACCTCGCACTGGGATCGTTGCAGATCGCTATCATGGGCTTCGTGCTCTACGCCAGCGCCGTGCTGATCCCGCAATTCGCCCAGCAGCAACTCGGCTACGACGCGACCTGGGCGGGCCTGGTGCTCGCGCCGGGTGCGATCGTGCTGACCATGCTGATCCCGGTGGCGGGCAAGCTGATGAACTTCGTCCCCACGAAATACATCATCGCCACCGGCGGCCTGGCACTTGGGCTGGCGCTGTTCTACTCAATGAACCTGGTTCCGGAACTTGATTTTTGGCATCTTGTATTGTTTCGGGCAGCGCAGACCGCGGCGCTGGCGCTGCTGTTCGTTCCGATCAGTACAATTGCCTATGCAACCATTCCGCCTGAACTGAATGGCGACGCCACCGCGCTGTTCAGCATGGCGCGCAACGTCTTCGGCGGCATCGGGATCTCGGTTTCGACGGCGCTGGTCACCGAACACCAGCAGATCCGCCAGGCGCATCTGGTGCACGCACTGGATCCAAGCAACCAGCCCTACAATGTGCTGTTGCAACAGGTTCAACAGGGCCTGATCGACGCCGGCCAGTCGGCCGCCCAGGCAGCGCAGATGGCGCCCGGCCAGGTGTTCGGGATGCTGCGCAACCAGGTCGCGGTGCTGGCCTACAACGATGTCTTCCTGATCACTGCCTGTTTGTCCTTCATCATGATCCCGACTGCGCTGCTGATGTCCAACGTCAAGGCCAAAGCCAGCGGCGGAGGCCACTGACCATGCGCCCCATCCTGCCCGCCCTTGTTCTGCTGTCCGCCTGTTCGGTTGGCCCCGATTTCACCCCGCCCAAGCCGCCCGAGGTCGTGACCTGGAACGATCCCGCCGCCCAGTCCCGCATTATCAACACCGGGACCAATCCTGATCCGAAATGGTGGGACGGCTTCAACGACCCGATCCTGACCCGGCTGATCGTCAAGGCCATCAGCGGCAACCTTGATCTTCAGCAAGCGGTGGTGCGGGTGGCCGAGGCCCAGCAGAACCAGGCTGCCGCCGGCGCCGCCGGTCTGCCGACAGTAGGGGCGAGCGGTAGTTACATGCGCGAACAGCTCGGGCTGCGCGGGTTGCTGCTGTCGCAGGGTGCCAACCAGCTGACCGGCGCGAGCCCCGCGATCGGCAACCTGCTGAACCAGGTCGGTCAGCCCACCAACCTGTATCAGTATGGCTTGAATTCTTCCTGGGAACTGGACCTGTTTGGCCGGGTCCGCCGCTCCGTCGAGCAGGCGAAGGCCAGCACCGAGGCCCAGGTGGAAGCTACCAATGACGCCCTGGTGATGCTGGAGGGTCAGGTCGCCCAGGCCTACGTCCAGCTTCGGGGCGCTCAGGCCCTGATCAAGACCCAGCAGGAGAACATTCGCACCGGCCAGGCTGCCGTCGATCTGATACAGAAACGACAACTCGAAGGCCTGGCGACCGACCTTGATGTCGCCCAGGCCCGCACCCAGCTGGCGAACTACCAGTTCCAGTTGCCGGGTTATGAGAAACAGGCGCAACAGGCGATGAACCGCCTCAGCGTCCTGACCGGCCAGCCGCCAGGCGCATTGGACCCGTTGCTCGCCGACCCCGCCCCGCTGCCGAAAGTGCCTGTTGTTGTCGCCATCGGCGTGCCGTCCACCCTCGCCCGCCGCCGTCCCGATATCCGTCAGGCGGAGGCTCGGCTGCATGCCGCGACCGCCAATATCGGGGTCGCGACGGCCGCGTTCTACCCCGACGTCTCGCTGACCGGCAGCTTTGGGCTGCGGGCGGTCGATGGCAGCTACCTGACCAACTGGGCCAGCGCCTTCTACTCGTTCGGACCGAGTGTCGCGTTACCCATCTTCCAGGGCGGCCGCCTGACGGCAGGATTGCGCCTGGCCCGAGCCCAGGCAGCCGAGGCTGCGCTTGCTTATCGCGGTACGGTCCTTAATGCGCTGCAGGAAGTCGAGGATGCGTTGGTCGCTGACCGGACCGATCGCGCCGCGCGGGACCGGCTGGTCGATGCCGTGAAGTCGGGCAATCTGGCGCTTTACCTCGCGCGCGATCGTTACAGCCACGGGCTGGCTGACTTCCTTCAGGTGCTGGACGCCGAACGCACCCTGGTCGGTTCGCGCCAGCAACTGGTGCAGGCCAATGTGACCCTGACCAACGATGTCGTTGCGCTCTATGATGCGCTGGGCGGCGGCTGGCAGCAGGACGCCGCCAGCAGCCAGGCACCGGTAATCGCTACGACCTCCCCCATCACGCCCGCGGTGCTGGACAGTCTAGCTCCCGTCCAGCCCGTGAAGCTCAGGCCAAAATAGATCCTTCCAGGAAGCCGGTGCAATCTTGATGCGTCCAACCTTGTGCATGAACGTGGCCCATTGCAGCGTCGCATGTGGGGTCAGGATATACTTGAACCGCGGATCCGCCAGCAGACCTTCCATCAACTCCGTATCGATCTTGCTTCGTGTATCCGCCGCGTAATAGGCGACCGTTTCCTTTGGATGCGCGGCAATGAACTCGGACGCTTCCTGCATCGCGTCCAGCAAAGCCTGGTACAACTTGGGGTTCCCGTCGTGGAACCGCTTGGTCGTCCAGGCCATCCCGCCCGAGGCGGGTCCCACCAGCTGGTCCGAACTCAGCACTGTATGGATTGCCGGATCGCGCAACTGCATCGCCTGGAACGGCGGCACCGTGAATGCGGCATTGAAGTCACCGCCGCCGGCCATCAGCCCGCTGGTCGCGTCCGGTGGCGACAGTGAAAACGTCAGCTTGTCCAGCCGGTCATACGCCGCATCGCCCCATTCGCGGGCGGCTGCCATCTCCAGCAGCACCGCCTGCGCCGACACCTTCACCGCCGGCATCGCGATCCGGTCGGCATCGGTAAAATCACGGATCGTCTTCACCGCCGGATTGCGTGAGTTCAGCAACAGCGGCTGCTGCGACATTGCCGACACGCCGCGCACCTCCTGCGCCGACCCGCGCGTCTTCGCCCAGATCGTCAGCAGTCCCGGCATGCCGCCCGAGGCGATGTCGATCGAGCCGGACAGCAGCGCATCGTTCATCATGTCCGGCCCGCTGAACGTGACCCAGTTGACCTTGACCGGCGGCAGACCCAAAGCCGCGACATGCTTGGCCAGTAGATCCTGATGCTTCATCACATCGAACTGCAGATAACCCATGCTGAACTGCTGGGCGAAACGAATTTCCCCTACCTCGGCCCGGGCCGGCGCAATCGCCAGCAGCACGGCCCACACACTGACAAACCAACGCACCGCGGCGCTCCTCCTCAATCGTTGGCGCAATCATCCGGGGTGGCGCCAGGATTGGCAATATCGCGCCGATCGGCGTTATACTCGTTGGTCGCTTGCAAGGGATGCAATACGATGCAGATCACGCCGCTCACGCAAAATGCATCCGGTGATTCCGTCGGGGGTGATTTCGTCGGGGACGTGACCGGCGTCGACCTGACGGTTCCACTGACCGCCGCCCAGGTGGCTGCGATCGAGGCGGGAATGGACCGTTGCGCCGTACTGGTGTTCCACGACCAGCATTTTGACGACGATACGCAGTTGGCCTTCAGCCGGCGTTTCGGCGAGCTGGAGATCTCCTCCGGCGGCGAAATGAGCAAACCCGAGGAACGCCGGCTGAAGCTGGAGATGGCCGACATCTCCAACCTCGACCGCGACAACAAGTTGCGCGAGGCCGACGACCGCGTCCGGCTGGGATCGCTCGGCAATCGGCTCTGGCACTCAGACGCGTCATTCCGGGCGGTGCCGGCGAAGTATTCGCTGTTGTCGGCACGGGTCGTGCCCGGCCGCGGCGGCAACACCGAGTTTGCCGACATGCGCGCAGCCTACGATGCGCTGGACGCCGCAACGAAGGCGGAGATCGAGAACCTGGTCACCGAACACTCCAATGCTTATTCGCGGGAGCTGATCGGTTTCCCCAAACAGGCCTATGGCGAGCATAACCAGGACAAGCTGCGGCCGGTGCGCCAAAGCCTGGTACGCACCCATCCGGTTACCGGCCGCAAGTCGCTGTACCTGTCGGCCCATATCGGCAGCATCGTCGGCTGGCCTGTCCCCGAAGCGCGTGCCTTCATCCGCGACCTGACCGAACACGCCACACAGCCTGAATTCGTTCGCGCCCATTCATGGCGACCCTGGGACCTGGTGATCTGGGACAACCGCACCACCATGCACCGCGCCCGCCGCTACGACGACCTGCACGACGTGCGGGACATGCGCCGTTCCACCATACGAGGCGATTCCGTCACCGCACCCCAGCAAGAGGCGGCCTGAACCATGCAAATCACCCCGCTGCATCCACATTTTGTCGGTGAGGTGTCCGGCGTCGACATCAGCGTGAAGCTGTCGCCCGACCAGGTTGCGGCGATCGAGGCCGGGATGGATCGTTACGCGGTGCTGGTATTCCGCAACCAGCCACTGACCGACGAACAGCAATGTGTTTTCAGCCGTAACTTCGGCGATCTGGAAGTCACCTTGATCGGGCAGATGACCAAGCCCAGCGAACGCCAGGGTCCGATCGAGATGGGCTTCATCGGCAACCTGGACCACACCGGCCAGATGCGTGCCCGTGACGACGCGCGCCGGATGTACGGCCTCGGCAACCGGCTGTGGCACGCCGACGCGTCGTTTCGCGCCACTGGCGCCGGCTATTCGTTGCTGTCGGCGCGGGTCGTTCCCGGCTATGGCGGCAATACCGAGTTCGCCGACATGCGGGGCGCGTATGATGCGTTGGATGACGCAACGAAAGCGCGGATCGAAGACCTCGTCACCGAACACTCCATCGCCTTTTCGCGCGGCGTGCTGGGTTTTGCCGAGTACGGCCCGGGCAACGAGGACAAGGTGCGCCCGGTGCGCCACCGCCTGGTCCGGACCCATCCGGTCACCGGACGAAAGTCGCTGTACCTGTCCGCCCACATCGGCAGCATCGTGGGCTGGCCGGTGCCGGAGGCGCTTGGTTTCATCCGTGACCTGACGGAGCACGCGACCCAGCCGCACTTCGTGCATGCGCATCAGTGGCGGGTGAACGACCTGGTGATGTGGGACAACCGCACCACGATGCATCGGGCACGCCGCTATCGCGACCTGCAGGAGGTTCGTGACCTGCGCCGTACATCCATCAAAGGCACCGGCATGACCGCACAACAAAGCCCCGCCATGGCGGCAGCGTAACGGAGCGAACGAATGTCTGTCACGATTACCGAACTGACGCCGGGCTTCGGGGGCGAGGTCGCCGGCCTCGACATCACCCAGCCCCTGAGCCGCGAACAGGCGGCCGATCTGGAAGCCGGAATGGATCGTTTGGCGGTGCTGGTCTACCATGATCAGCGTTTCACCGACGACCGGCAGAAGGCGTTCAGCGTCAATTTCGGCCCGCTGGAGCAGACCGCTGGCGGCAACGTCACCCGGCCGGAGGATCGGCGTCTTGATCCGCAGATGGCCGATGTGTCCAATCTCGATGCCGACCACAAGCCGCTGGCGCGCGATGACCGGCGGCGGCTGTTCAACCTGGGAAACCAGCTTTGGCATTCCGACAGCTCCTTCAGAGCGGTGCCGGCAAAGTATTCACTGCTGTCCGGACGGACGGTCGTCGATGCCGGCGGCAACACCGAATTCGCCGATATGCGCCGCGCCTATGACGCGCTCGATTCCGGGACCAAGGCGGAGATCGAGGATCTGATCTGCGAACATTCGTTGATCCACTCCCGCGGAACGCTGGGTTTCACCGAACTCAGCGATGAGGAAAAGCGCCTGTTCAAGCCGGTCCGGCAACGGCTGGTCCGGGTCCATCCGGCAACCGGACGAAAGTCACTGTATCTGTCTTCGCATATCGGCACGATCATCGGCTGGCCGGTGCCGGAGGCCAGAGCCCTGATCCGTGACCTGACTGAACATGCCACCCAGCCGCGCTTCACCTACAGCCACAAATGGCGGCAGTACGACCTGGTGATGTGGGACAACCGATCCACCATGCATCGGGTCCGCCGCTTCGACGAAACCCAGATCCGCGACATGCGCCGCACGACGGTTGCCGGCGACCGGGCCACCGTCGAGCAGCTGGCCGCATGAGCATGACCGCCAACCCGCGCTGGAAGCGCCGCCCTGACGGGTCGACATGGGGTGATTTCGGGCCGGATGACCAGCTCGGGCGGCTGAACCTCGTCACCCCGGAAAAAGTCCTGCAAGGCATCGCCGAAGTAAAACTCGGCAAGACCTTTTGCCTGTCCCTGCCCCTGGACTATCCCGGCGGCAACATCATCAATCCGCGCCGCCATCCGCCGGAACTGCGACCGACCATGCGCGAGGGCCGGCCGATCATGAACCTGCCGCTGCGCTGCTTCGATCCAACCGCGCTTGATGTCATCTGTGACGATCAGGTGGTGCTGACGCTGCAATACTCCACCCAATGGGACAGCCTGTCCCATGTCGGCCAGATGTTCGACGCCGACGGCGACGGCATTGCGGAAGACGTGTTCTACAACGGCTATCGTGCCGGGACCGATATCATCGGACCGTTTCGTTACGATGTGAAGGGCGCCCAGACGCCCGTGGAAGGGGCCAGCGGCGCGCGGCGTCTTGGGGTCGAGAACATGGCGGTCACCTGCGTGCAGGGCCGCGCCGTGATGATCGACCTGGAGGCGCATTTCGGCCGCTCCGGCAGGATCGTCGGCTATGAGGACCTGATGATGGTCCTGGACAAGGACAAGATCGTTGTCGAACCCGGCGACTTCGTCTGCATCCGAACCGGCTTCGCACAGCTGCTGCTGGAGATGAACAAGCAGCCCGAGCCGAAAGTATTGTTTGCAACCACCTCCGCCCTCGATGGCCGTGATCCAGAATTGCAACAATGGGTGACCGACAGCGGCGCCGTCGCCCTGCTCGCCGATAACTATGCCGTCGAAGCCGCCCCCGCCCGGCCCTGTGCTGACGACCACTGCGCCACCCTGCCGCTGCATGCGCACTGCCTGTTCAAGCTGGGCTGCTACCTGGGCGAGATGTGGTATCTGAGCGAACTGGCGGACTGGTTGCGGGCGAATGGACGCAGCCGGTTCCTGCTGACGGCACCGCCGCTGCGTCTGCCGGGGGCCGTCGGATCACCCGCCACCCCGGTCGCGACGGTTTGAATCGAAGCCCGGCAATGGCTCAACTGGACCCATCGGACAAATCGGCTGACTTCGTCCGCAGGCTGTCTGCCAGCGCCTGGGCGCCACCACGCGCCAGGATGCGGCGGAAATCGGACCGCTGCACCGCCACCCGGCTGATCGAGCCGTCAGCCAGCACATCCACGATCCGCCAGCCGCCGGCATCCTCGCGCATCACATAGTCCAGCTCATGGCTTTCGCCTTTCCGCGGAATGACCTTGGTTTCCACGACCTGTTCCTTGCCGACGGCGCGGGTCTCCGGGTTGATGGTAAAGCGCTGGCCGTTGAAGTCGTCGAAACTGTTCACGTACGAAGCGACGGTGTAGCGGCGGAACGCATCCGTCAGCATGGTTTGCTGGTCCGCCGGCAACGCCGCCCAGCCGGCGCCGACCGATTCATGCAGGATTGCCGCGAGATCGAAGGCCTTGTCGATCACTGGGCCGAGCATGGTAAACCGTTGCCGGAACGGTGTCGCGGGACCGGCCTTCATGATCTGCAGAAGTCCGTCAACCAGTTGTTCGATCGTCGCCACCGCCTCATTGCCCGCATAGGCGGGAACGCTGGCCCCGGACACCAAAGCTGCGGCCGCAATGAGCAAGCTACGGCGGCACAGGCGATATCGCATAGGCGCAATCCTCTCAGCCATCCTCGATCAGCCTCCATGTGGGCGGCCAATTGACATCATCCAGATACATGGGCGCGCTTCTGTTGGACCTATGCTTTCGCTTGCGCATGGGCTCACGAGTTTGTGTCACCACAAATGCTGGAGCAACCCCAGCTTCATCAGCCAAGTGCAAGGTGGCGAGATGCTAGCGGAGACCGGCGTTTGACAATTTTGACCCAAGCCCTGCGCTTGACCGACAGCGTGGTTGGCGCGTTCGGTTTACTGGATCGACCACTTGATCCAGACGAGCTGATCCGCGTTGCGCGTCACCAGACCGGGCTGCGTGATTTCGGCGATACCGCGTTCATCGGTCCGTTGACGCGGCTGCTGGAAGCCTGCTCGAACGAGTCCACGCTCACCTTGGTTGGGCGGAAAGCCACCCGCTGGGACGTTGTCCGTTTTCTGTCGAACCTGCTAACCATCCAGGCCGCCGCGACACGTCACCCGACGATCGAGACGCTTCCCATCCGCCGGCCCATCTTCATCACCGGCCTGCCGCGTAGTGGTACGACGTTCCTGCATCGGTTGATGCTGGAGGATCCGTCAAATCGTGCCCCGGCCGTGTGGGAGACCATCTCCCCCTCGCCCACGGCCGGTTCGGCGGAAAAGCGGATCGCAGCGGTGGCCAGGCAATTGAAGGCCTTCACCTGGCTGGCACCGGACTTTCCCGGGCTGCATCCGATGGAAGCGACGTCGCCGCAGGAATGCAGCGAAATCACAGCGCATATGTTCCGCAGCCTGCGCTTCGACACGAACTATCACATCCCATCCTACCGGAGCTGGATGGATGCCGACGTGGTGCGCCATCTGCCGGCGTACCGGTTCCACAAACGGTTTCTGCAATACCTGCAGTTCCAGGATGGGACGCAGCGGCGCTGGGTGCTGAAGTGTCCGGAGCATCTGTTTGCCCTGGAAGCGATCCGCGCTGTCTATCCGGATGCCAGGCTGGTCTTCGTCCATCGCGATCCAACCAAGGTGCTGGTGTCGCAGGCGCGTCTGACCGAGGTGCTGCGGCGGCCGTTCACCCGCAAGCTGGACCCGAAGACGCTGGGGCCGCACGAGAGCCGGCGGTGGCTGGATGGGACCCGGCGGATGATCGCGGTCGGCGACGACGCCGGATTGCCCGACCCTGTGTGCCATGTGCACCACCTCGATCTGATCAGCGACCCGGTGGCAACCGTGGAAGGCGTTTACCGGCACTTTGGCATTGGCTTCCCGCCGCAGGCAGCCGCGGGGATCGAGGCTTACGTGCGTGCCAAGCCGCGCGGCGGCTATGGTGCCCATAGCTACCGGTTCGAGGATCATGGATTGGACGAGGCGCAGGAGCGGGCAAAATTCCGACCCTATATGGTCCATTTCGGGGTAACCCCGGAGGACGCGCCCAAGCCCCGGCAGGGCGGCGCGACCCCGTGGGTGCCCACGCCTGGAACGCGGACACTGCAGTCCTGATCATCGACGCCGAAAAAGGCGTTATGGGCGCCAGAACGGCTTGTTGGCTTCGGTTTCGGCATCCGATGGGGTGACGCCGATATCGCGCAGGTCCCGGCACGTCATCTTGGCCAGCAGACGGCGGGTGCGGACACGATGCCAGGCGCGCTGCACGCCGGCCAAAGTGCCCAATGAGGCCCGGCGGGGCGGCCCGCCATTGGTATCCCATGGCAACCGAGCCGCTTCGGCCAGGGCGGCGTGCGGGGTAAGGCCGATGTCGGCAAGCTCACGCGCGGTCATGTGCGGCAACGCCTGGCGGGTCATGTAGGTGCGCACGGCAACACGCAAGTTCACCACCAGTGCAGCCGCGGTGAAGTGCCCGGTCGGCTGTGGGCGGGAGACGAAATCGGCGGCTGTGAGATCAGACATGACGGGTATCCGGGGTCGGTTTCCAGTATCATGGTTGCCGCGCCGCAATCAGTAAAACGAATTGAATTGATGGATATCATCAGCCATATTGATGGTGATGCTGACCCAACAGGGCCTTGACCCCGAACTGCTGCGGTCCTTCGTGCTGATCGCCGAGGGCCACAGTTTTACCCAGTCCGCCGATCGGCTTGGCCGGACGCAATCGGCAATCTCAATGCAAATCAAGCGGTTGGAGGATATTCTCGGCCAAACCGTGCTGAGCCGCGGCAAGGGCGGGGCAATCACGCTGACGACGCACGGGCACTATCTGCTGACGCGGGCGCGTCAGATCCTGGCATTGAATGATGAGGTGATGACGACGTTCCGGGCGCCGGCGATGTCGGGAACGGTGCGGCTGGGTACGCCGGACGACTACGCGCTGTCGCACATACCGGGTGTACTCCGCCGGTTTGCCGAAACCCATCCGGCGGTTCAGGTCGACGTGCTGTGCTCGTCGTCGAGCCATCTGGTGGAGAAGCTGAAGGCAGGGGAGCTGGATCTGACGCTTGTTTCGGATGGCAGCCAGCCGCGCAACTGGCCGGCGGTTTCGCTGTGGCGCGGGCCGCTGAGCTGGATCACCTCGACCGCCTATGCGCCGCACCGGCAGGACCCCCTGCCCCTGGCGCTGGCGCATGAGACCTGCCGGTGGCGTGCCTCGGCGCAGGATGCGCTGGAGCGGGCGGGCATCCGGTATCGCATTGCCTATCTGTCGGGCACGCAGGTGGGGACACATGCGCCGGTGCTGGCGGGGCTGGCGGTGACAGTCTCGGCGCTGACGGTGCTGCCGGAGGGCGTGCGGGCGATGCGCCCGGACGAGGGGCTGCCAGGGCTGCCGGATTTCGGCATCGTGATGCTGAAGGGCATGAGCGCGGTGCAGCCGGTGACTGACGCCTTGGCCGAGCATATCACGGATCGGTTCCGGATGGACTTCGCCCAAGCGGCCTAGTGGGTTACGGCATAGCAGTTATCGTGGTGTCAGGCGGACCCGGGCGTGGTGGTCGGGCTGGGTGGTGACGACGGCGACGGGCAGCACCGGGCGTGTATCTGCACGTGTCACACGGAAGCGCCCGGTGACGGCAGCCAGGACGAGGATGGCCTCAGCCATGGCGAACTGGGCGCCGACGCAGACGCGCGGGCCCGCGCCGAATGGCATGAAGGCGAAACGGTCCGGCGGCGGCTGGTCCGGCATGAAGCGGGCCGGGCGAAAAGCCTCAGGGTCGTCCCACAATTTGCGGTGGCGGTGCAGGATCCAGGGCGCCATCATCACCACGGAGCGGGGCGGCAGGTCGATGCTGCCGGCGCGGTCTTGCCTGATCGTCTCGCGGACGACGACGAATGCCGGGGGGAACAGCCGCAGGGCCTCGTTGACCACGGCCTTGGTGCGAACCAGAGCGGGGATGGCGCCGGGGGTTATCGTTACCTGGGTGGTTTCTTCGGCCAGCCAATCCTGCTCGTCCTGCGCTTCTGCGAGCATGAGGATGGCCCAAAACAGGTTTACCCCGGTGGTTTCGTGGCCGGCGAGAATCAGGGTGGCGACCTGATCGCGGAGCTGGACTGGGCTGAATGCGGCACCGGTTTCGGGATCGCGGGCGGCGCGCAGCAGGTCGAACAGGTCGCGCGGCGCGGCTGGCGGTGGTTCGTTCAGGCGCGCCCGCAAAATCGTTTCTATGAAGTTCATCCAGCGCTGCCGGAAGCGGCGGCGTCCGAAATCGTTCGGGCTGGGGATCGACGGCGGCAGCATCATGTCGAGCAGGCTGGGTCGGGAATAGCGGTCACCGAACTCATTCATGAAGCCGCGCATGATCAGGCCGTGGCGATCCATCTCCAGCGAGAACATCGAGCGGCCGGCGATGTCGAGCGCCAGATGCTGCATGGTGGCGAGCAGGTCGATCGGTTCGCTGCGGGTACTGAGGTCGGCGAGCAGGCGCTGGGTGCTGGCGACGATATGGCCGGCGAGCATGGCCATGACGCGTGGGGCGAGCGCGGGGGCGATGGTGCGGCGCTGGAGTTTCCAGGCGTCGCCTTCGCTGAGCAGAAGCCCCTCCCCCGTAATCGGGCGCAGGATGCGGATCGAGGCAGGGGAGCGGCGGAAGTTGGCGGGATTGCCGACCAGGACGTGGTGGATCGCCTCCGGGTCGTTGAGCGTGATGTTGAGGCGCCCGAGCACCGAGCGGGTGGTGGATGGTTGTTCGTAGGCGGCCCGGGGGAAGATGGTCAGCGCATTGGTTCTGATCGCCCGCAGAAACGTTCGAAACGGCATCGGCACCTCCGGCGCGGGCGGCACCGGAGGGCGGAACGGAATGGGCGTGACGAGGTCCATCTATTCGGCGGCGAGATACGCGGGCACCGTGGCGCGCTGTGCGGTGTCCATGGGGTTTGGCCACCAGCGATGCTGCCATTCGCCGAACAGCGGGGCCAGTTTCGGCTGCACCTTTTCGGCAAACAGCCTGGTGTTGTAGCGGGTGAGGTCCTTGTTCATGTTCCCGAACTGCAACAACAACATCAGGTTGCCGACATTGAGGCTGGTTGCAACTTCGCGAAGTTGTTCGGCGACCTCATCGGGAGAGCCGATGATGACGTAGCCGTTGTCGATGATGGCATCCATCTCGCGCGCCAGGGTGTTGAACTTGCTGCTGTACTGGGATGCCTTGGCGACCTGGCTCTGCAGGCCCATGCGCTGTGTGGCTTCGGTGGCATAGCCGGGCGGCGCGGCAAAGCGAGGATCGATATGGAGGCAGTTGCCGTAGAAGTATTCGGCGGCCTGGCCATACAGGTCCATGGCGTGCTGGCGGCTTTCGCCGACGCCGACGAACTGCAGGAAGCCGGCGCGATAGGGGTTGCGGTCCTTACCGAGCCGGTCCATTTCCTGCCAGAACCCGTCCATCGTTGCTTTGCCGATTTTGTAGCCGTAGTACGACAGGTAGCAATAGACGTAGTCCATCTCGGCGCACCAGCGCCAGGTTTCCACCGAACCGCCGCCGGGTACCCAGATCGGCGGGTGGGGATCCTGCACCGGCCGGGGCCAGATATTGACGTAGCGCTGTTGGTTGTAGCGGCCGTTGAAGGCGAATGTGTCCTTGTTGGTCCAGGCTTTCAGGATCAGGTCATGGGCCTCGTGATAGCGGTCGCGAAGCATGGATGGGTTTTGCCCGTAGGCGTAAGACGTGTCCATCGGCGAGCCGACCGGGAAGCCGGCGATGAGGCGGCCGCCGGAAATGCAATCGATCATGGCAAATTCTTCGGCGACGCGGGTGGGCGGGTTGTACAGGGCGAGCGAGTTGCCCATGACGCACAGTGCCGTATCGGTGGTGCGGCGCGCGAGGGATGAGGCGATGAGGTTGGGGGACGGCATCAGGCCGTAGCCGTTGGAGTGGTGTTCATTCACACAGATGGCGTCGAAGCCGCAGGCAGCGGCGTATTCGAGTTCGTCCATGAAATCGTTGTACATGTGGTGGGCGCGCCTGGGGTCGAACAGCGACGAATGGATGTCCACCCAGACCGATGGATGCTTGCCGCGGAAGTTTTCCGGCAGTTCGGTGTAGGGCATCAGGTGGAACCACATCAGTTTCATCGGCCGCCTCCTGCGGGTTGGTGTGTCCTGTTTGCCGCATTGTAGCACGCCGGGCGTGGCAGGGCCACGCGGGAGGGTCCCTGTCGGACGGGTTCCGGCGGTGTGGCTGGAGCCAGGCGGTGAGAGGCTACCCGGGCAGGGCGATGCGGCGTCCGGCGCCTTTCGGCAGGGTTGAGGGGGCGTAACGCTTCACGGCGGCTTGCAGCGCGGCATATGTGTCGGGCGGGAATTCGGCGACACGTCGGACCGACATGTCGATGTGCAGCGCCATCAGCTCCTGCACGGCGGACCGCTCATTACTGTCCGCGTGGAACATTTCGTGGAAATAATGTAGTCGCTTCTTGTCGGAACCGAGGAGCCAGGTGCGGATATGGAGGCGGTCGCCGAGATGGACCTCCCGCTCATAGAGTGTGTGGGTCTCGGCGGTGAAGCAGGAATTGCCGGACGCCTCGCGGTAGGCGTCGCCGATGGCGAGCGCCTTGTAGAGCGCATCGGTGGCAAGATCGAACACCACCACGTAGTAGGCGAGGTTCATGTGGCCGTTGGAGTCGATCCACTCGGGCCGGACGACATCCTGGTATTCGACGATTGGGGTGCTGGTCATGATGCGGCGCACCTTGTTTGCGAAGGCCAGGTTGGTCAAGCGGCTGATTGCGGCCGGGTGTTGGCGGGCGCCGGTTATGTTGCCGGCGCCCGCTCAGGAAGGTTGCCTTCCGGTCGGCCTTGGCGAGAGTTTACGCTGCTTCGGCCAGCTGGCGCGGCCGGTAGATGGCGATGTGTGTGGCGTGGATGATCGGCTTGATTTCGTTGGCAACGACCAGGCAATCGAGCTCGACCCATTTATGGCCCTTGTGCTCGTAGTTCCTGGTTATGCGGGCGCGGACGTTCAGGGTGTCACCGACTTGGGCGAGACCGAGGTTGCGGATTGTGCTGCCCATGTGGATCCAGGCGGGCAGGATCACGTTGTGGCCCAGCGCCCAGTTGCAGCAGCGCAGCACGGTTCCGGGATGCAGGATGTTTTCGCGGGCATAGATCGGGTTTGATTCGCGGCTGTCCTGCAGGTCCTGGGCAAGAAACGCCGGCGTGATCGACAGCGGGTTCATCCCCAGCCAATCGTTGACCGGTAGCGTCTGTTCGTTGGCGGGCAGGCGTTCGACACGGGCGGCAACGGCCTTGTAGTCGGCAAGGCTTGGGGCCGGCGGCAGGCCGGTAGGCAAGGCGGCGCGACCGGTGGCGCACAGGACGCCCTGGCTTTCAACCGTGATCGCCATGCCATCGGCGGCGTCCGTGGCAATCACCTCGGCGATTTCATTGTCGTAGACAGGCTTGGCGAATTTTGCCTCGCCGGTGCCACGCTCCAGCCAGGCGCGGCCCCAGCGTTGCAGGGGCTGGTGGGACATATAGCCGTAGACGCTGACGCCGCCGACGAAGCCGCCCTTGAAGCCGAAGCGCCTTGCGGTGGCATCGTCGTGGATCTTGTTCTCGGAGGCCTTGGCGGTGTTGTAGGCGCGGACTTCGTAGTTCGGGAGGTTGGTCATCGGACGCTCCGCTTCCGGGTGGCGGGTTTGTTTTTGGCGGATCGCGACGCTACTCCGGAAGGGACCAGAGGCCTACTTCGTAACCCGGAACGAAATTGCGGTTGTTCATGTCGGGGTTGCGATTGATGAAGGTGCGGCCGAACATCGGATGGCGCATGGAGCGGGTTTCATGTTCGATGCGGAACAGCGGCTTGTTGGTGTCGACATCGACGATGTCAAGGAAGCGGTACTGATGCTGGTCGGATTCTTCGCTGATCAGGCCGCGTTCGAGCAGTTTCTTGTGCGGGCCGGAGAAGTCGACCAGCGTGATCTGGATGTGGTGGCCGTCGAATTCGGGGATCGGGGCGGTGGTTTCGCGGTAGACGACGCGGCTTTCCGCCGAGGTGCGGGCCCAGGCGAAGGGGCCGCGTTCATCGCTGTCGACGCCGGCGATGCCGCCGAGGATCTCGACGTAGAACCTGGCGATGGCGGCGAGGTCGGTGCCGGCGGGGATGTCGAACTCGACATAGGGCATGCCGACGCGCATTGGTCCGAACTTCGACGCATCGGGAGCGTGAACGCGAATGCGGTTGCCCCAGGGGCAGGTCGTTTCAACGGTGTCACCGGCTTCACGGAAGCTGAACCTGGTGCCTTCAAGGTATTGCCGGGCCCCCTGAAGGCGATGCAGCAGGTGGTCGAGGTCGGGCATCACCAGCGCCGTGGTGCCGCGCAGGACGTCCGTGCCGCGGGTCGGCAGGTGGAACTGGCCGCGGCCGACGTTGACCCACATATTGTCGAGGCCGGCCATCAGGTAGGGATCGCGGGTGAGGCCGAGGCCCATCAGGTAGTAGGCGATGGCCTTGCTCTGATCAGGGACGCGGACGTTCACGTGGCCGAGTTCGACAATGTTGCCGAGGTCCTCGGTGGTGCGGTCGAAGACGGGGGTGGAGACGTTGGTGTCCATGGCGCGGTTCTCCCTGAGCGGCTGTGTTGCATTCTAGTCCTGGCGGATTGACTGGTCCATCCCGGCCGGGTGTGGTTGTATCCAAACAAGAGTCGATAATTAGGAAGCGTCCATGTTTGCGCCTTGCCCGACGCGTGAGTCGGCGCCTCGTCATGAGACGGGGGTCATTGCTTCGTCGTGACGGTTATGCTGGTGCCGAGCGGGTTGCAGGCGTTGCTGGGGTCGCGGACGTTTCTACGGCTGTGGGCGATTGGCGGGTGCGTCAACACGATGCGTTGGTTCGAGGTGCTGGCCGCGGCGTTGTTCACCCTGGATGTGACGGGGTCGGGCCTGGCGGTTGCAGTCGTCTCGGCGGCGCGAACCATGCCGATGTTGCTGTTGGGCGCATTCGCCGGCGTGATGACGGAGGCGGTGGACCGCAAGGTCGTGCTGGTGTGCGGCCAGGCGGTGACGTGCCTGGCATCGGCCTGCGTGGCATTGCTGGGCTGGCTGGGGGTGGTCGCACCGTGGCATGTGGCGATGGCGGCACTGGTGGCCGGGGTGGTGTGGTCGACAGAGATGGCGACGCGCCGGCGGATGGTGGGCGAATGTGTCGAGCCGCATTTGGTGTCTCGGGCGCTGGCGCTGGACACGATGTCGAACTCGTTTACCCGGATGCTGGGGCCAATTTGTGCCGGTATGATCTATCAGCGGCTGGGGCTGGCGGGGGCGTTTGGGGTCTCGGCGTGTTTCTATGCGCTGGCGGCGGTGCTGGGCACTGGGGTGACCAACAGGCAGGAGACACGGCGGCTGGTGCTGCGGCGCGTGCCCGCGGATTTGGCGGAGGGTGTGCGCTATGTGCGCAAGGACCTGGTGATCGGCGGGGTGCTGGCGGTGACCATCGCGATGAACCTGCTGGGATTTCCCTATGCCGCGCTGGTGGCGCCGATCGGGCGGCAAGTGTTCCTGGTGTCGCCGGCGCTGGTGGGGGTGCTGGCGGCATCGGAATCATTTGGGGCGTTCCTGGGGGGCGCGGTGCTGACGACGCGGGAGCCTGCGCTGAGCGGGCGGGTCCTGATGGTCGGCGGATCGGTGCTGTTCCTGATCTGCGTGGTGGCCATGCCGTTGGCGCCGTGGTTCTGGATGGCGTGCGGGTTGCTGGTGGTGGGCGGGTTCGGGTCGGCGGCATTCGCCAACATGCAGACGTCGCTGATCGTGCTGCACGCACCGCTGCCGATCCGGTCCCGGCTGATGGGATTGCTGACCGTGTGCATCGGGATGGGACCGCTGGGGATTTTGCTGATGGGCGTGATGGCGGGTCTCGTCGGGCCATTGGTGGCGATTGACCTGGTGGCGTCGGTGGGGCTGGTGGCGGTGTGTGCGATCGGGGTGGTGTGGCGGCGGCGAGAGCGGCTTGGATCGGAAACCGGCCAATGAGCGTTTGAGCCTTCCCGACTGGCGGGGGCCATGATCGCGGAGGGGATCCATTCCTGTCGATGGCTTTATTGACGCGCGTGGCACGGTTCAGGCGCTCAGGACCTTGGTAATGCAATTGCCGGTGACGGCTGTCCGTGATGGAACATCGCAGTCCGAGCAGGAGGAACCGCCATGACTGAACCCACCCAGGTCAACCACGCCGCCGTGCTGGGGGCCGGCACCATCGGGGCAAGCTGGGCCGCCTGGTTCCTGTCGCGTGGCATCGCGGTGAATGTCTGGGATCCTCGCCCGGAAGCCGAAGCCTACGTCCGCCGCTATATTGCCGATGCCTGGCCCGCGATGTCCCGCCTCGGCATGGTGGCGACAGCCTCGCGTGACGCCTGGCGGTTCTGCGCCACGCCTGAAGAGGCTGTCACGGGGGTGGACTTCGTGCAGGAAAACGCGCCTGAACGCCTGCCGATCAAGCGTGACTTGCTGGCCCGCATCGATGCGGCGCTGCGCCCCGATGCCATCCTGGCGTCCAGCACATCCGGCCTGATCATGAGCGACATGCAAGCCGGTTTCCGCGCCGCGCCGCGTTTTGCTGTCGGCCATCCGTTCAACCCGCCCCACCTGATCCCGCTGGTAGAGGTCGTGGCCGGCCGCGAGACCGCGCCTGAAACCGTGACCTGGTGCATGGCATTCTACCGCCACATCGGCAAAAGGCCGATTCACATCCGCAAGGAAGCCCCGGGCCACCTGGCCAACCGCCTGCAGGCGGCGCTGTGGCGCGAAGCCGTCAGTGCCGTGGTAACCGGCCTTGCCACCGTGGAGGACGTCGATACCGCCATCAGCGCCGGTCCCGGCTTGCGCTGGGCTGCCATGGGGCCGCACATGACATTCCACCTCGGCGGCGGCGAGGGGGGTATCGAGCACATGCTGGCGCAGTTCCGCCCAGCGTTTGAATCCTGGTGGGCGAGCATGTCGACACCGGCACTGTCGGACGACACCTGCCGTCAGATCATCGACGGCATCAACGCCGAAGCCAACGGCCGGACGCTGCCGCAACTGGCCGCGGAGCGCGACGCGATCCTGCTGCCGCTGCTGGAACTGGCCAGCCGGCGCGGCTGATCAGCGTTGCCGGCCGATGCCCCATTTCTGCGCCCAGTCGGTCGCCTGCCGGTCGCCGTTGATCGTGCTGTTGTTGCCGACGACCACGGTGTGGCCGGTCCAGCCCGGCGTGTCGGGTCCCGCGCCGGCGGTGCCGGCTGGGGATTGCGCGCATCCTGCAAGCAGTGCGACAGCGGGAAGGACAGTAATCGACCAGATCGAACGGCGCATGGCGGGAACTCCTGCAGGCGGGACAATGCCGGGATAGGGAGCGTGCCGGGATAGGGAGCGTGCCGGGCGGCAACCAATCGGCGTCTGGGTCGCTATTCCAGTGATTCCGCTTCGCCGAAGCCTACCAAGATCTGGCCTTCCTGCACCATCTCCCCCGCTGCGCACGACACCGAGGCAACCACCGTGTCGGCCGGTGCGGCCAGCCGGAACACCGTCTTCATCGCCTCCAGCACCACCAGGACCTGACCGCGGACGACCTGGTCCCCGGCAGCCGCGAGCACCTGCGTCACCAGCCCGGGAATTGGCGCGATCAGGCGGTCGCCGGCGTCTTCTTCGTCGTCGCCGGATGCCAGCGGGTCGGGCAGGGTCAGCCGCCAGGTCAGGCCGTTGTCACGCAGCGTCACCACCTGATGATCGAGGATCGCGGTAACGCTGCGTCGCACGCCGTCGAGCGAGACCACCAGCCGGCCGGTGCCGGTTGGTTCGCCGGTGTTCGGTTCGCCGGCGTTGGGTTTGCCGGCGTTGGGTTCGGCGCTGATGGAATTGGCGCTGATGGATTTGGCGCTGGCGAGGACGTCGCCGATCCGCCAGCTTGCGCCATCCCGACGAACGGTGACCGGGTAGGTCGTTTCGCCATCGGTAAAATGAAACACCCTCGACAGGGTGGTGTTCAACCACCAGAGGTCGCGCTGGTCCCATGGGTCGTTGCTGCTCACCGGCGGTTCCGCGGCAAGGGCGGTCAGTGCGGCGATTGCCAGCACATCGGCTGGCGGTGCCCCCTGCCCCGCCAGCAACGTCGCGGCCTTACGGGCGATGAACCCGGTATCGATGCCGCCGCGCGCAAAGTCAGGATGCGCGACGATCCGGCCCAGCAAATCGAGGTTGCTGGCTACGCCCGCCACCGCACAGTCCGCCAGGGCCTGCCACATGAGCTGCAACGCGGCTGTCCGGGTCGGCGCATGACAGATCAGTTTCGCCAGCATGGCGTCGTAATGGATCGATACCGTATCGCCTGTGGCAAAACCGGTATCGACGCGTATGCCGTCACGTTGCACCGGCGTTCGGAACAGCGCCAGCCGCCCGACCGAGGGGGCAAAATCCCGAGCCGGGTCCTCGGCATAGATCCGTGCCTCGATGGCATGGCCGGTTATGGTGATGGCGGATTGAGTGACCGGCAAAGGCTCGCCCGCGGCCACGCGCAACTGCCATTCGACGAGGTCGAAGCCGGTGATCATCTCGGTGACGGGATGTTCGACCTGAAGCCGGGTGTTCATCTCCAGGAAGAAGAATCCTTCGGCGTCGACAACAAATTCGACCGTTCCGGCGCCGACATAGCCCACCGACTGGGCCGCAGCGACCGCCGCCGCCCCCATCGCCTGGCGCTGATCGTCGGACAGTCCGGGCGCCGGGGCCTCTTCCAGCACCTTCTGATGCCGGCGCTGGGCGGAGCAGTCGCGTTCGAAGAGGTGCACCGCGTTGCCATGAGTGTCGGCAAACACCTGCACCTCGACATGTCGCGGCCGTTGCAGATAGCGTTCGACCAGCACCCGGTCGTCACCGAACGATGACGCTGCCTCCTGCTGTGCGGAGGCGAGTGCCGCGGCGAAATCCGCTGCCGCCGTCACCACCCGCATGCCGCGTCCGCCGCCGCCGGACACGGCCTTGATCACCACCGGGAAGCCGATGCGCATGGCCTGGTCCGCCAGGAACGCGGCATCCTGCCGCTCCCCATGGTAGCCTGGCAGCAACGGCACGCCCGATGTTTCCATCAGCGCCTTTGCCGCCGACTTCGATCCCATCGCGCGCATTGCCGAGGCCGGGGGGCCAACGAAGATGATCCCTGCTGCCTCGCACGCTTCGGCGAATGCGGAATTTTCCGAGAGAAACCCGTAGCCGGGATGAATCGCGGCCGCCCCCGCCGCTTTCGCGGCCTCGATGATTCGAGGAATAGACAGGTAACTCTCCCGAGCGGGTGCCGGGCCGATGGGATAGGCGCGATCGGCCGCCTGCAGGTGCTGGGCGTGTGCATCGGCCTCGGAATACACCGCAATCGTTTCGATACCCATGCGGCGTGCCGTTCGCGCGATGCGGCAGGCGATCTCACCGCGGTTGGCGATCAGTAACGAGCGAAACATTGCCATCACATCCGGAACACGCCGAAGCGTGTCTCCTGCGCGGGCTTGTTCAAGGCCGCCGACAGCGCCAGCCCCAGCACGCGCCGGCTGTCCGCCGGGTCGATGATCCCGTCATCCCAGAGCCGGGCACTGGCGAAATAGGGATGTCCCTGGCTGTCGTATTGGGCCCGTATCGGAGCCTTGAAGGCTTCCTCCTGCTCCTTGGTCCAGTCGGCCGACCCGCTGCGCACGGTCGCCAGCACGCCGGCGGCCTGTTCGCCGCCCATGACGGAGATCCGAGCATTTGGCCACATGAAGAGGAAGCGCGGGTCATAGGCGCGCCCGCACATTCCGTAGTTTCCGGCCCCGTAGCTGCCGCCGATGATCAGCGTGATTTTCGGCACCCGGGTGGTCGACACCGCGGTCACCAGTTTCGCCCCGTCCTTGGCGATTCCGCCGGATTCGTATTTCCGCCCGACCATGAACCCGGTGATGTTCTGCAGAAACAGCAACGGAATGCCGCGCTGGCTGCACAACTCGATGAAGTGTGCCCCCTTCAGTGAGGACTCCGAGAACAGGATGCCGTTATTGGCGATGATGCCGACCGGATATCCATACAGGTGGGCGAAGCCGCAGATCAGTGTTGTCCCGTACAGCTTCTTGAATTCGTCGAAGTCACTGCCGTCGACGATACGCGCGATGACTTCGCGGACGTCATAGGGCGCGCGCAGATCGGCCGGCACCACACCATGCAGTTCGGCGGGGTCATAGCGCGGCGGCTCGGCTGGCTTCAGCGCCAGCCCGACGTGTTTTTCCCGGTTCAGCCCACCCACGATCCGCCGGCAGATTGCCAGCGCATGATGATCGTTGCGTGCGTAATGATCCACCACGCCCGATGTGCGCGCATGGACATCCGCTCCGCCCAGGTCTTCGGCCGAGACGATTTCCCCGGTTGCGGCCTGCACCAGTGGCGGGCCGCCCAAGAAGATCGTGCCTTGCTTGCGGACAATGATGCTTTCGTCGCTCATTGCCGGCACATAGGCGCCGCCGGCGGTGCACGACCCCATGACCACCGCGATCTGCGGGATCGCCTCGGCTGACATGGTGGCCTGGTTGAAGAAAATCCGGCCGAAATGCTCCCGATCCGGAAAGATTTCATCCTGCATCGGTAAAAACGCGCCGCCGCTGTCCACCAGGTACAGGCACGGCAGTCCGTTCTTCAACGCGATTTCCTGGGCGCGGAGATGTTTCTTCACCGTCATGGGGAAGTAGGTGCCGCCTTTCACCGTGGCATCGTTGGCGACGATCACACACTCCCGCCCTGCCACCCGGCCGATGCCGGTGACGATGCCGGCAGCCGGCACATCCCCGCCGTAGAGCCCGAACGCGGCCAGTTGCGAGAACTCTAGGAACGGCGAGCCCGGATCGATCAGCGCCGCCACACGTTCCCGCGGCAGCAGCTTGCCACGTGCCACGTGCCGGTCGCGGGCGGTTGCGCCGCCGCCTTGGGAGGCTGCGGCGACTTTTTCCCGCAGGTCGGCCACCAGGGCCTGCATTGCCGAGGCGTTGGCGGCGAATTCGGGGGAGCGGGGCGAGAGGTCGGAGCGAAGCGCGGTCATGCCGTTTCCGCGAACAGTTCGCGCCCGATCAGCATGCGCCGGATCTCACTCGTGCCGGCCCCGATCTCGTATAATTTTGCATCGCGCAACAAACGCCCCGTCGGATAGTCGTTGATGTAACCGTTGCCGCCCAGCGCCTGGATCGCCTCCAGCGCCATCCAGGTCGCCTTTTCAGCCGCGTAGAGGATCGCGCCGGCGGCGTCCTTGCGTGTGGTCTCACCCCGGTCGCACGCCTTGGCCACGGCATAGACGTAGGCCTTGGCGGCATTCATCGTGGTGTACATGTCCGCCAGCTTGCCCTGCATCAATTGGAATTCACCGATTGCCTGGCCGAACTGCTTTCGTTCGTGCACGTATGGCACCACCACATCCATGCACGCCTGCATGATCCCCAGCGGACCGGCTGCGAGAACCGCACGTTCATAATCCAGGCCGCTCATGAGCACGTTGACGCCGCGGCCGACCGTGCTCAGCACATTTTCCTCCGGCACCTCGCAATCCTCGAACACCAGCTCGCAGGTGTTGGAGCCGCGCATTCCCAGCTTGTCCAGCTTCTGCGCCGTCGAGAAGCCGGGAAAGCCTTTTTCGACCAGGAACGCCGTGATCCCACGGGGCCCGGCCGCCGCGTCGGTCTTGGCGTAGATCACCAGAACGTCGGCATCCGGCCCGTTGGTGATCCACATCTTCGATCCGTTGAGGACATAGCGCTCGCCGCGCTTGTCGGCGCGGGTCCGCATGCCGACGACGTCGGAGCCTGCCCCCGGCTCACTCATCGCCAGGGCGCCGACGGCGGTTCCGTTGATCAGCCCCGGCAGGTAGCGCTGTTTCTGCGCCGGCGAGCCGTTGCGAAAGATCTGGTTGACGCACAGGTTCGAATGCGCCCCGTAGGACAGCCCCACCGAGGCCGACGCCCGCGAAATTTCTTCCATCGCCACGACATGTTCCAGATAACCCATGCCGGCGCCGCCGAATTCCTCCGAGACGGTAACGCCCAGTACGCCCAGCGCCCCCATCTTCGGCCACAAATCCATCGGAAACATGTTGTCGCGATCGATCGCCGCCGCCCTGGGGGCGATTTCCTCGGCCGAGAACGCTTCAACGGTGGCGCGCAGCATATCCGCGCCTTCCCCCAGATCGAAGTTCAGTCCCGGCAGGCGATTGGGCAGGTTGGCCATGGTCCGTATCCCTCCGTGGGCACACTGCCTCAGCGTTCGGCCGGCGGCAATTGCCGTGGCACGCCGTGTTCATCCACCGCCACCAGCACGAACTCCCCTGCGGTCACCCGCACCCGTTCGCCCTGGTTGCGCCGCAGGACATAGGCTTCCACCCCGACGGTCACCGAGGTCCGGCCGGTCTTGCTGATATCGGTATAGACGCAGACGACGTCGCCCACCTTGACCGGATGCAGGAAGCTCAGGTTGGACACCGCCGCCGTCGCCACCCGCCCTTTCGCCCGGCTGCCCGCCGACACACCGGCCGCCAGATCCATCAGCGACATGATCCAGCCGCCGAAGATATCGCCTGCCGGGTTGGTATCGGCCGGCATCGCCACGGTGCGCAGCGACAGCTCGCCGCGCGGCTCCCTATTCGGCATTGCCTCATTCTCCTGCTATGATCGTGCGCATCATGTCCGATATCCTGCTTCGCCACGACAGCGACAACATCGCAACGCTGACCCTCAACCGCCCGGCGGCCCGCAACGCGCTGTCGATCGGCCTGATGGAGGCGCTTGACGCCGCCCTGCAGTCGGTTGCCGCCGACTCCACCGTCCGTGTGGTGATCCTGGCCGCCAACGGTCCGGCCTTCTGCGCCGGCCACGACCTGCGCGAGCTGCGCGCGACCCCGACCCGGCCGTTCTACGAGGCCACCTTCGCGCTGTGCTCCCGCCTGATGCAGCGCATCGTCAACCTGCCCAAGCCGGTGATTGCCCAGGTTCATGGCGTCGCCACCGCGGCCGGCTGCCAGCTGGTTGCCACCGCGGACCTGGCCGTCGCCGCCGACACCGCCCGCTTCGCGACCCCGGGAGTCGATATCGGTCTGTTCTGCTCGACCCCCATGGTCGCGCTGACCCGTAACATCGGGCGCAAGCCCGCGATGGAGATGCTGCTGACCGGCGACATGGTTCCAGCCGACCGAGCCTGCGCGCTTGGCCTGGTCAACAGCGTGGTTGCGGCCGCCGAACTGGCCACTGCCACGCGCGCGCTGGCCACCCGGATCGCCGGCAAGAGCGCGCTGACGGTGGCGACCGGCAAGCAGGCGTTCCACCGGCAGGCGGAGATGCCGCTGGCGGCTGCCTACGACTACACGGCGGAGGTCATGACCCGGAACATGCTGGCCCGCGACGCCGCCGAGGGCATCGACGCCTTTCTCGGCAAGCGCCAACCGCACTGGACCGATACATGACCCACGGGTACATGACCCGCGGGTACATGAGCGGCGGGTGCCGGGTAGCCTGGGACTTGATCCGTCGCGATCGGATCTCTACGTGATCTGCACCGATGAAAGACCCATACGAAATTCTTGGTGTCCAGCGCACTGCCGATGAGGCCGCGATTCGCGCCGCCTATCGCAAGCTGGCGAAAAAGCATCATCCGGACGTCAATCCGGACAAATCCGACGCCGCTGCCCGCTTTGGCGAGATCAGTTCGGCATACGACCTGCTGTCCGACAAGGAAAAACGTGGAAAATTCGACCGCGGCGAGATCGACGCCGAGGGCCACGAGGTCCACCAGCAGCGCCAGTATTACCGCGACGCGCCCGGCCATGAACGTTACGACACTGCCGGCGCCGGCTTCAGCCAGGAAGACCTGGAGGCATTTCTCAACCAGGCGTTCGGCCGGCACGGCCAGCACTCCGACTGGGGTGCGACGGGGCGGTCGATGCGCGGGCGCGACATGCAATATTCGCTGACCGTCAGCTTCGTCGATGCCGCCACCGGCACGACGCGGCGGCTGGCGTTGCCCGACGGCAAGACGCTGGACGTGCGCATTCCCCCCGGCACCGAGGACGGCCATGTACTGCGGCTGCGTGGCCAGGGCGGGGCTGGCTTCAATGGGGCTGCCGCCGGCGATGCCCTGATCGAGGTCACCGTCGCCCCCGACCCACGCTTCCATCGCGATGGCGACGACATCATCACGGACCTGCCTGTGTCGTTGAAGGAGGCCGTGCTGGGTATCTCACTGGAGGTGCCGACGATCCACGGGCCGGTGCGGGTATCGGTGCCACCTGGATCGGGCACCGGGACCCGGCTGCGGCTGCGCGGCAAGGGCATTCGCCAGGGCCACCAGTTCGTGCAGTTGCAGGTCGTCCTGCCGCCCGGCGATGAACCCGAGCTGGCCGAGTTCCTGAAGACCTGGACCCCCCGCAAGGAATTCAATGCAAGAGGGGAGTCATGAGCGGGGGGGTCATGAGCGGGGGAGTGATGATGCGCGTAACCGCTGTCGTCGCGCTGTTTCCCGACCTGCGGGAAAGCGAGTTGCTGTCCTGGGTCGATCGTGGCTGGGTGCGCCCCGAGGGCGCGGAACCGGATTTCGTCTTCCAGGCGGTCGATGTTGCCCGCGTTCGCCTGATCCATGATTTTCGCCACACCATGTCGGTGGCTGACGACACCATGCCGCTGGTGCTGTCGTTACTCGACCAGGTCTATACATTACGCGGCCAGATCCAGGCCATCGCCCGGGCGGTCGAGGGTCAGCCGGAGCCGGTGCGGTCGGCGATACTGGCGGCGATCCGGGGTTAGGTTTGGCGGGAGGGGAGTGTTCGACCTGCCGGGCGAGCGGCAGGCGACGCGATCGCGGATCCTGAAAATACCATCTACGTCAGCGCGGTATTCGCCTGGGAGATCACAACGAAGCACCGGATCGGCAAATGGCCGGAGGTTCTTTCATGCCCTACCGATCACCGCACAGCTTGCACTTCGGGCCGGATCCCTTCCGGGTCCGCATCGCGACCCATTCGACCGCCTACTGATCGCACAGAGCCATTGTGGATCGCTGCCGGTCATATCCGCCGACGCGGTGTTTGCCAGCTACGCCGTCGCGGTCGTGTGGAACACGGCACCACTGAGCCCGGCTTGACTTCCCTGATCCAGTCCCCCACCACCGGCGTATGCAATCCATTGGCCTGACCGACCTCCAGGTCAACGGCTACGCCGGGGTTGACTTCAACGATGCCGCCCTGACGGCCGACGCGCTCGACCATGCGCTTGACGTCATGCGTGCCGCCAATGTCACCACCTGCTGGCTGCCGACCCTCATCACGGCCGACGAAGCCACCCTGGCGAGCCGCCTGGCCGCGCTTGATGCCGCGGTTGGCGCCAGTCGCCTCGGGCCGCAGATGGTCCCCGGCTTCCATCTCGAGGGCCCGTTCCTCAATCCCGCCCCAGGCTATGCCGGCTGCCATCCGCCGGAAGCGATGGTTTACCCTGACCCCGCGATCCTGGAGCGGCTGACTAGACCGCTTCGCCGCCCGGTCCTGTTGCTGACGCTGGCCCCTGAACGTCCTGGTGCGCTGCCGCTGATTGCCTGGGCGCGAAGCCATGGGATGGTCGTCGCCATGGGCCATACCGCCGCCGACCTCGCCACTACCAACCAGGCCAGCGCCGCCGGCGTCACCCTCAGCACCCATCTTGGCAACGCGCTGCCCCAGCCGCAGCCCAAATTCGCCAACCCGCTGATGGCCCAGCTGGCGCACGACGCGCTCAGCGCCAGTTTCATCGCCGACGGCATCCACATCCCCGTTGACGCCCTGAAGGTGCTGATCAGAGCAAAGACCCAGGCTCGCTCGATCCTCGTCACCGACGCCACCGCGGCGGCCGCCGCTCGTCCCGGCCTTTACTGCTTCGCCGGCATGACGATCGAACTTGCCGAGGACGGCTCCGTCCGCGTTCCGGGCACCACGACCCTTGCAGGGTCCGGCCTGACGCTTGATCTTGCCGTGCGCAACCTGGTCGCCTGGGGTTTGGCAGGCCGCGCGGCCGCGCTGGGGATGGCGTCCACCCAGCCAAATGCAATCCTTGCGCCTGCCCTGGCTCATCACGGGATCGTGTTGCCGCAAAGCCAGGTCGTATGGACGACCGAGCTTCATGCTGTTCGGGACGTTTGAGCAGGAAATTCGGCTTTTCAGGTGGCAGGCAGGTTCGGCGCGCCGGCCCCGAAGCCGTAGCGGCAGGATCGATGTCGAGACGTTTTAATCATTCGTTTACTTTCGGCCCGTAGTCTTCCGACCGGCAAGAAACCCGCCCGCGCCCGGTGTTACGGCACCATCGCCTGGCGAGCCAGCGAACCGGAAAGGCCGTTTCACGCGTGCCCAACAGCCCAGGCTGCCGCCTCTGCGGCACCAAACTTCATCGCAGCCTGCTCGACCTTGGCAAGATGCCGCTGGCCAACCGTACCGTCGCCGCCGGATCCGCGCCGGAGTCCGTCTTTCCGTTGCATGCCCGCATCTGCGACAATTGCAAGCTGGTGCAAATCGCCGAAGTTGCTGCGCCCGAATCGCTTGCCGCCCCCTGCGCCCGTCTGTGCTCAAGCTCCGCAACACGCTTGAATCAGGCCGAAGACGATGCTGCCATCATGGGCAAATCCTTCAACCTCAACGCCAAGTCGTTGGTCATCGAGATCGGCTCCAACGACGGCTACCTGCTGCGCCACTTCCACAGCGCCGGCATCGGGGTGTTGGGGATCGACCCCGCCCGGAACGCCGCCTTGGTGGCTGAGCAGCTTGGCATCCCGACTGAAATCAGCCGGTTCAGCACCGGGATTGCGATGGAGATCGCAGTTCGTCGTGGACGAGCGGACCTGCTGGTGGCGCACGACGTGCTGCATTACGGGCCCGACCTGTTTGACTTTGCTGCCGGCTGCGCTTGCCTGCTGCGGCCCAACGGCGTGCTGACCCTACAGGTTCCGCACCTTTTGTCGTTGGTGCAGAAGCTGCAGTTCGATGCCTTTCGCCATGATTTTCATGTTTATCTGTCGCTGCAGGTGCTGGAGCGCGTGCTGCGCTCCGTTGGACTGCGGGTGTTCGACGCGGAACGCCGGCCCGACTATGGTGGAACGTTGCGGATCCGCGCCTGCCACGTCATTACGCCGTATCGGGCAAGGCCCGGCTTGAAGGCCGTGCGGTTGGCGGAAGCCTGCGCGGAGCAGGACCGGCGCGACCTCTATGGCGGGTTCAGCGACCGGGTGTCCGCCGCCTGCGAAGACATTCGCGGCTTCCTGCAGGCCAAGCACGCAGCCGGCCGGCGGGTTGCCGCCTTCGGGGCCGCCGCGCGCGGCAGCACGCTGCTGAATGCGTGCGGCATCACCAGCGACATGGTGAGCTGCGTTGCCGACCTGGACCCCGCCAAGCATGGGCGCTGCCTGCCAGGGAGCCGCATCCCGATCGTCTCACTGGACACGCTGATGCGTGAGGCACCGGCCGACATCCTGGTGCTGCCGTGGACCGACGCCCCTGAGACCGCCGCCCCGTTGCAGCCGCTGCGGGACAGCGGCACGCAACTGTGGACCCCATTGCCCCGGATGGTTCGGGTATAGCCGGTCCGGCCGGGGTCTGGCACGGTGCGCCCGATAGCACGGAGACCTGGCATGGCATCACGGCACAGCGCATTGGCGCGCGCACTGGATTTCTTCGACAGCAATGGGTTCCGGGACGTGCTTTCGAAACTGGTGGCGATTCCCAGCACGTCGCAGGATCCTGCTCATCAGCCGGATGTGCAGCGCTATCTTGCCGAGGCCATCCAGCCGTGGCTTGTGCGCATGGGGTTCAGCGTCGAAATCCACCCAAACCCTGAACCCGGTTTTGGCCCGATCCTGTTCGCCGAACGGCTGGAGGGCCCCGATCGGCCAACCATCCTGACCTACGGGCATGGCGACACAGTGCGGGGGCTGGAGGACCAGTGGCGCGCGGGACTGTCGCCGTGGACCCTCACCCCGGAGGCCGGCCGCTGGTATGGCCGCGGCACCGCCGACAACAAGGGCCAGCACGCGCTGAACCTGGCCGCGCTGGAGGCCGTGCTGCATGAGCGCGGCGGCAGGCTGGGGTTCAACCTGAAGATGGTGCTGGAAACCAGCGAGGAACGCGGGTCCACCGGCCTGCGGGCTTTTGTCGCGCAGAACGCTGACCGCCTTGTCGCCGACGTTCTGATCGCCAGCGACGGTCCGAGGGTCATGCCGGAGATCCCGACCATCGCCACCGGCACGCGCGGCACCTACCACTTCGACCTTGTCGTCGACGTGCGTCCCGGCGGGGTTCATTCCGGCCACTGGGGTGGTTTGACGACCGACCCTGCGGTGATCCTCAGCCACGCCATCGGCACCATCATGGACCGTCGTGGCAAGATCCTGGTGCGCGACTGGCTGCCGCGCAATGGCGTTCCCGCCGCCGTGCGCGCGGTGCTGGATGGCTGCCCGGTCGGCGGCGGGGGCGAGGCGGCCAGCATCGATCCCGAGTGGGGTGAGCCCGGCCTGACCGCGGCGGAGAAGATCTATGGCTGGAACAGCTTCATCGTGCTGTCGATGCTGTCCGGGCGGCCGGAGAACCCGGTCAATGCCGTTGCCCCCAAGGCCACCGCGCATTGTCAGATCCGCTACACCGTCGACACCGACCCGGCGGGCTTTGACGCGGCCGTGCGCAGCCACCTTCAGGAGAATGGTTTTCCCGAGGTCGGTGTCGAAAATTCTTACGTTCGCATGCCGGCAAGTCGCACCGATCCCAACCACCCTTGGGTTCGCTGGACCGTCGCCAGCATGGAGCAGACGCTGGGCAAACGGGTGCAGGTTATCCCGAACTCGTCCGGCGGACTGCCGGGCGACGTGTTTGTCGACTACCTGGGCGTGCCGCTGGTCTGGATTCCGCACAGTTACAACGGCTGCAAGCAGCACGGCCCGGACGAGCATCTGCTGGTCGGGCCGGCGCGCGAGGGGTTGGCTGCCTACACCGGCATCTGGTGGGATCTTGGGGAGTCAGGAACGCCATGAGCTGAGCGCTGCGACTTTTCGCCCGCGATCAGCGGAGCCGGTGCATCGCTGGGCGACAACGACCAAGCCATCCCGGCGGCTTCCGTATGACGAAGTAACGTTTGGACGCGGCCCTGCCCCGGGCCGTTGCTGCGGAGATCGGACCCGCAGCTTCGGCCAAACCGGGCGGCTGGCTGCTGGCCCGTTATCCGTGGGCGCCTATGTGCTGGATCAGCGCACCGGCAAAGTCCCCGGTCGAGGCCTTGCCGCCGAGGTCGCCGGTGCGGACCCGCTGCTGGTTCAGCACCGCATCGATCGCCTTGCGCAATTGCGTGGCCTGATCGACCAGCCCGACATGATCCATCATCAGCCCGGCTGCCAGCAGCAGTGCCGTCGGGTTGGCGATCCCCATGCCGGCGATGTCGGGCGCGGAGCCGTGCACAGCCTCAAAGATTGCGGCCTTGTCGCCGATATTGGCCCCTGGCGCGGCGCCGAGACCGCCGACCAGGCCGGCGATGAGATCCGACAGGATGTCGCCGAACAGGTTGGTGGTGACGATCACGTCGAACTGCCATGGGTTCAGCACCAGTTGCATGGCGCAGGCGTCGACGATGCGTTCGTCGCAAGCGATGCGGCCTTCGTATTCCTTGGCGATGTGCCTGCCGGCTTCGAGGAACACCCCGGTCAGCGCCTTCAGCACGTTGGCCTTGTGTACCAGCGTGACCTTCCTGCGCCCCAGTTTTACTGCATGCTCAAAGGCATAGCGGACGATGCGTTCGGCGCCCGAGCGGGTATTGACGCCAGAGGAAATGGCCACCGCATGGGGATCGTCACCGATCGGGATGTAGTGTTCGAAGGCGACGTAGAGGCCTTCGAGGTTCTCCCGCACCAGGATCAGGTCGATGTCGTCGTATCGGCCGCCCGGGACCAGGGTATGGGCTGGCCGCAGGTTGGCAAACAGCTGGAATTCCTCCCGCAGCCGCACGTTGACCGAACGAAAGCCGCCGCCGACCGGTGTGGTCAGTGGGCCTTTCAGGGCCAGCTTGTTACGCCGGATGCTGTCCAGCGTTGCAGCGGGCAGCGGATCACCGCCGGCCGCGATGCCGGCCATGCCGCCCTGCTGACGGTCCCAGTCGAACGGGGCGCCCAGCGCGTCGAGCACGGCAACGACAGCGTCAACGATCTCGGGTCCGATGCCGTCGCCGGGGATTAGGGTGGCGGGTATCTTGTTGCTGCCGTGGTTCGGGGTGTTCATGGGCGGTTGGCTTTCGTCACGCGTTGCAAACGGCTGGATCGTATAGGCCGGATGTCAATGCGATGATACAGATCAACCCAAAGCGGAACGACCGCAAAAAAGGGATGGTGGGCGCGACAGGGATTGAACCTGTGACCTCTCGCGTGTGAAGCGAATGCTCTACCGCTGAGCTACGCGCCCATCCGTCGCCGCGTGCAGCGGCATCCGCCGCCGTGGCGTGGCGAAGGCGGGCTTCCTAGCCGGTTGCCGATGGCGCTGCAACCCCGAATGCTGCCGGCGGCCGAACAACGCTGGGCGGCTGAACCGGGAGAGGCCTGATGCGACCGATGACTGCCCTGCCCCTGCCGCGCAGCCTGTAAGCCGATACAGCCGGTCCGGCGCCGGCCGCTCCGCCACTCGATGGCGACCGGCGCGCATCGGTGGTTGTGGTGGGAGGTGGCTTCACCGGCCTGTCGGCAGCGCTGCACCTGGCGGAACAGGGTGTCGAGGTCGTGGTGCTGGAGGCGCATGAGCCTGGCTGGGGCGCGTCGGGGCGCAATGGCGGTCAGGTCAATCCCGGCCTAAAGCACGACCCGGATGTGGTGGAGCGGGATTTCGGGCCGGATCTGGGCGGGCGGATGGTGGCGTTGTCGGGCAATGCACCGAACCTGGTGTTCGACCTGATCCAGCGCCATCAGATCGCCTGCTCTGCGTTGCAGTCCGGCACCCTGCGATCGGCAATCACGGGACGCGGGGCCGGCGAGGTGCGGGCCTCGGCGGAGCAGTGGATCCGCCGGGGCGGGCCGGTTTCGGTGCTAGAACAAGCGGATATTGCGCTGCGGACCGGCACGGCGCGATACCAGGCGGCGCTGCTGGACCGGCGGGGTGGACAGGTGAACCCGCTGGGGTATGCGCGCGGACTGGCGAGGGCGGCGATGCAGCAGGGCGCCGCGGTGCATGGCGGGACACAGGTGCGGCGCATGCGCAAGGTGGGGTCGCAATGGGTGGTGGAGACCGGGTCGGGGACGGTGACCGCGGAACGGGTGATCCTGGCGACCAATGGCTACACCGACGATCTATGGCCGGGATTGCGGCGTAGCCTGGTGCCGCTGTTCAGCGCGATCGCGGCCACGGAGCCGCTGCCGGCCGCGGTGGTGGAGGCGATCATGCCGTCGCGGTCGGCGCTGTATGAGATTGGCAGCATTACCGTCTACTACCGGTTCGACCCTGATAACCGGCTGCTGATGGGTGGGCGCAGCGTGCAGCGCGACGTTGGATCACCGGACGCACTGGGCTATCTGATCCGGTATGCGGCACGACTTTGGCCAGTGCTGCGGGACGTGAAGTGGACGCATGGCTGGAGCGGTCAGCTGGCGCACACACCGGATCATTATCCGCATATCCATGAGCCTGATGACGGGGTGCTGGTCTGTCTGGGCTATAACGGGCGCGGCGTGGCGATGAGCTCCGCCATGGGACCGGAGCTCGCCAGGCGCGCCATGGGCGGCACGATGGCGGCGATCGACATGCCGATCACGACAATCAAGGCGATGCCGTTCCACGCGCTCTGGCGGTCGGGGGTGGCGGCGCGGGTGGCCTATGGGCGGATCCGCGACCGGCTTGGGCTGTAGGCGTCGCGTCGTGTTGTGGGACGGCGTTGTGCTGGTTCGGTTGTCGCGGGGCCGGCTGGGGCGCATGCCCGGTCATGCCGTGTTGTTGTTCTGCTGTGTGGCGTCAGGGCGTTCCGGCGGGCGCTGAGACACGGTGTCGGATCGGGTATGGGTCTGCCGCGCCAGCGGGGCGACCAGCAACAGGGCGCTACCGCCGACGGCTGCCATTGCCAGGAACGCCAGGCCGCCGAAATGGGCATAGAGCATGCCTGACAGCAGCATCATCAGGCCGGTGGGGGCGCCATAGCCCAGCGCGGCATGCATGGCCTGCGCGGTGGCGGCGCGTTCGGCGGGGACGAAGCGGCTCAGCACCAGCATGGCGGACAGATGCTGCATGGCGAAGCTGGCGGCGTGGATTGGCTGGATCAGCACCAGGACCGGCAGCGATGGCGCGAAGGCGGTGACGGTCCAGCGCAGGATCGAGGCACCGGCGGCGCAGGCTGTCAGGCCGGCGGGGCCCAGACGCTCGACAAGGCGGCGGCCACGGGCAAACAGCAGGATTTCGGCAACAATGCCCTCCGCGATCAGCAGGCCGATGACGGTGTCGCTGAGGCCTTGGCTGCGCCAGAACAATGCGGCGAAGCCATAGTAGGCGGCGTGGGCTCCCTGGATCAGGGCGGTGCAGGCGATGGCCAGGCGGAACGGTCGGTTGTGGAACAGGCCTGTTGCGGCCGTGGCGCTTGGCCCGGCCGGGGGCGTGGCGACTTCCGGCAGGAACGGTGCCAGCAGCGCGGCGGCGGCGTAACCGGCGGTCAGCAGCCAGGGGACCAGCCAGGAGCCGGCGCGGGCCAGCAGCCACCCCGCCGCTGCCGTCGCCACCATGAAGGTGGCGGAGCCGACCGATCTGACCGGGCCGTATTCGATGCGGCCCTCACGCGCCAGGGTCAGGGCGAGGGAGTCAGCCAGCGGGTTGATGGCGCTGGCGGCGATGCCCTGGGCCGCGGCAATCAGCAGCAGCGGCAGGAAGCCATGGGCTGCGGGATAGCACGCGGCAAGGCCAGCGGCGGCGGCGGCGGCGAAGAGCAGGACGGGGCGGCGGCGGCCGATGCGGTCGGAGACGTTGCCCCAGCCGGGACCGGAGAGGACTCGCAGCAGGGCAGCGGCACCCAGGATCTGCCCGATGGCAGCCGCGTTGAGACCACGATCGGCGAACCACAACGGCAGGAATGCGCTGATGGCGTTGGCGGCGAAGTAGGCCCCCAGGAAGGCGGCGACGCGGGTGGCCGCGGAGATTGTGTGGCCAGGCTTGGGCTGGATCAGGCGGGCTGCTGCACAGCGGCGACTTCACGGACCTTGCGCGCCATGGCGGCAATGCCATTGCCGCGGTTGGTGGAGAGCGCTTCGAGCAGGCCGAGGTCCTTGAGGAAGACCGGATCGGTGGCGAGAATCTCCTCCGGCGAACGACCGGAATAGACGCGCAGCAGCAGGGCGACCAGGCCGGAGACAATGGCCGCGTCGGACTGGCCGGCGAAAAACAGGGTGCCGTCGCGCAGGACCGCTTCCATCCACACGCGGCTCTGGCAGCCGGGAACGCGGTGATCATCAGTCGCCCAGGCGGGCGGGAACGGGGGTAATTTGCGGCCCATGCCGATGATGAACTCGTAGCGTTCCATCCAGTCGTCGAACAAGGCGAGCTCATCGGCGATCGTGGCGATGGCGTCGGCGGCGGTGAGTTCCTCGGGCTTGACGAAGGGATCGGTCATGAAGGGGATGTGCGGATCGGCGAAGCGGGCGTCAAGGAGATTTCCCACCTGTTGGCCAGCCGGTTCGGCGGTATCGGGGGCCGCCGTAGCTGGCCGGCAAATCGATCACAGGATATCGATTACAGGATAAAGCGACTGAGATCGCCTTTCTGGGCGAGTGGAGCCACCTTGTCGGCCACGTAGGCGGCGTCGACGGTGAAGGTTTCGCCGCCGCGGTCGGTGGCGGTGAAGCTGATATCCTCCAGCAGCCGTTCCAGCACGGTGTGCAGCCGGCGGGCGCCGATGTTTTCCACGCGATCGTTGATGTCGGCGGCCAGGTCGGCCAGCGCATCGACGGCGTCATCGCGGAAGTCGAGTGTCACGCTTTCGGTTCCGAGCAGGGCGGAGTACTGCTTGAGCAGGGAGTGTTCGGGTTCGGTGAGGATGCGGCGCAAATCCTCCCGCGATAACGGCGACAGCTCGACGCGGATCGGCAGGCGGCCTTGCAGTTCAGGCAGCAGGTCGGAGGGCTTGGCCAGATGGAACGCGCCCGAGGCGATGAACAGGATGTGGTCGGTCTTCACCAGCCCGTACTTGGTGTTGACCGTAGTGCCCTCGATCAGCGGCAGCAGGTCGCGCTGGACCCCTTCCCGGCTGACGTCGCCGCCGCGGAACCCACCCTCGGACGTGCGGGCGCAGATCTTGTCGATCTCATCAAGGAAGACGATGCCGTTATTCTCGGCGTGGGCGACCGCGTCCTTGGACAGCGCGTCGTTGTCGAGCAGGTTGTCGGCTTCCTCGGCTTCCAGAACGCGGCGGGCCGCCTCGACCGTCATGCGCCGCTTCTGCTGCGGGCGGTTGCCCATCAGGCCCTTCATCATCTCCGACAGGTTGATCACCTGGCCGGGCGGCATGCCGGGCATATCAAGCTGGCCGATCGGATTGCTGCCGGCGTCGGAGACGCTGACCTCGATCTCCTTCTGCTCGAACTCGCCGTTGCGCAGCATCCTGCGGAACTTCGATCGCGTGTCGGCCGCGGCGTCCTCACCGACCAGGGCGGTGACCAGGCGTTCCTCGGCGGCGGTTTCGGCCTTGGCCTGGACGTTCTTGCGGCTGGCTTCGCGCAGCATGTTGAGGCTGGCGTCGACCAGATCGCGCACGATGCTGTCGACGTCGCGGCCGACATAGCCGACCTCGGTGAACTTGGTGGCTTCGACCTTGAGGAACGGGGCCTGGGCAAGCTTGGCCAACCGGCGGGCGATTTCGGTCTTGCCGCAGCCGGTGGGGCCGATCATCAGGATGTTCTTGGGGACGACTTCCTCACGGATCCCTTCCGGCAGTTGCTGCCGGCGCCAGCGGTTGCGCAGCGCGATGGCGACCGCGCGCTTGGCGTCACCCTGCCCCACGATGAAGCGGTCGAGTTCCGAGACGATCTCTCTCGGGGAGTATGTGGGGACATCCATGATTACAGTGACTCGATGATAACGTTGCCGTTGGTATAGACGCAGATTTCAGCGGCGATCTTCATCGCCCGCCTGGCGATTTCCTCGGCCGAGAGGTCAGGGACAGACATCAATGCCCGAGCGGCGGAGAGGGCATAGTTGCCGCCGGAACCAATGGCGATGACGCCATCCTCCGGCTCGAGCACGTCGCCGTTGCCGGTCAGGGTGAAGCTGCGATCCTTGTCGGCAACCGCCATCATCGCCTCCAGCCGGCGAAGGTAGCGATCGGTGCGCCAATCCTTGGCGAGCTCGACGCAGGCGCGCTCAAGCTGGTTGGGGTACCGCTCCAGCTTCGATTCCAGGCGTTCCAGCAAGGTGAAGGCATCCGCGGTTGCCCCGGCGAAGCCAGAGATCACGGTGCCGCCAGCGCCAATCCGGCGCACCTTGCGGGCGTTGCCCTTGACGATGGTCTGACCCATGGAGACCTGGCCGTCGCCGGCCATCGTGACGTGGCCATCCCGCCGTACGCACAGGATGGTTGTGCCGTGCCATCCAATCGGATCGGCGACGGCGTTGGTGATGTTGTGCATGACGGCGCTACATGGCGATGCCGGATCGTTTGGGCAAGGGCATCCGGCTGAACGGTCGGACGCAGGGCCACGGAAACGTGAGGCGGCGTAAACCAGGCGTGACCGCCGCGACCGGATGGCGGCCCCTGATAGGTGGGGGTGCTTCAGCGCCCTGTTTCAACGAAGCGGTGTGACAAGATCAATGACAATGAGTTCGAATAGCGAACGGGCAATAGCGTCCGCGCATAACGCTGGGCGCGGGCGGCGCATCCTGTTCGTGAAGCTGGGCTCATTTTCGCATACCAATGAGCGCGTGCGGGAGCAGCTTGACGTGCAGTTCCCAGACCACAAGGTCGAGACGTTCGACGTCAAGGACTACATCAAGCGCCGGTTCGGATCGGTGGCGCTGAACGGGCTGCTGGAGGTGGTGACGTATGGGCCGGCGGTGCTGGCGGACGCTTCCAAGCGGCATGCGTTCTTTTTCCAGACCCCGTTCATGTTTCGACAACTGGCCGCGGCGATCTGCCGTATTTTCGGGCCGCAGGCCGATCAGTTCGCGTTCGCGATCCAGACCCAGGGGTTGTTCAACGGCCGCATCCCCGGACGCCCGTTGCTGATCTATACCGACTATACGATGCTGGATGCGCTGAACGAGCCGGACCACGATCCGCGGATGTTCCGCTCGAAGACGTTTTTGCAATACGAGGCGGCGCTCTATCAAAGCGCCGAGGTGCTCGCGACAACGGGGGCGCATGTGCAGCGCACGCTGATCGAACGCTATGGCTGCGACCCTGCAAGGGTCAGTACCGTCCATATCGGGGCGAATGTCGATGTCGGGTCGGTCGACACCAGCCTGGCGCGCTATGACGGGCAACACATCCTGTTCGTTGGCGTGGAATGGGAGCGCAAGGGCGGGCCGGCCATGGTGGAGGCGTTCCTGGACCTGCTGCGCGATTATCCCCAGGCTCGGCTGACGATCGTTGGGTGTTCGCCGGCGGTATCGCATCCGCGGATCGCGGTGGTCGGGCGGGTGTCGCGAGAGGCGATGGGAGCCCATTTCGCTGCCGCTTCCGCATTCTGCATGCCGAGTTTGATCGAGCCGCTGGGGATCGCCGCGGTGGAGGCGTCGCTGTTCCGGCTGCCGGTGATCGCGACGCGGATCGGCGGCTTTTTCGAGACGGTGACGGACGGCGCAACGGGTATCCTGGTGGCGCCGAATGATCCCGCGGCGCTGGCCGGCGCGATGCGGCGGCTGTTCGGTGATCCGCAACTGGCGCAACGCATGGGACTGGCCGGCTTCGAGCGTAATCGTGGCGTATTCGACTGGGATGAGGTCGGCCGACGGTTGCGATCGATAGCGCCGGGGTTGGCAGTGCCCGCCTGAGGCCGGATGGCGATCGGCGAGGCTGACGCCGGCCGGCCTGCTCTCTTCCCCTGGTCCGATTGACGCCTTATGGACAGGCTGATCAGAGAGGGGACTTCAGATGGCTCGCTCACTCAAGGTCGCGGTCCAGATGGACCCGATGGACAGCATCAACATCGACGGCGACTCGACCTTTGCCTTGATGTTGGAAGCGCAGGCGCGGGGGCATGCGCTGTGGCACTATGAAGTGCGGCACATGGCGCTGAAGGAGGGGGTGTCGCGGCCGACCGGCGGCAAGCGCGAGGAGCGGCTGTTCGCGCGGGGGCACAAGGTGAAGGTGGCCCGCCGGCACGGGGCGCATTACGAATTCGAGCCGATCGCGGCGATCGACCTGGGCGCGATGGACGTGGTGCTGATGCGCCAGGATCCGCCGTTCGACATGGCCTACATCACGGCGACGCATATGCTGGAGCATATCCAGCCGGGCACGCTGATCGTGAACGACCCGGCGGCGGTGCGCAATGCGCCGGAGAAGATCCTGGTCACGCATTTCCCCGACCTGATGCCGCCGACGCTGGTGACATGGGATGTGGAGGCGATCCGGTCGTTCCGGGCGGAATACAAGGACATCATCGTCAAGCCGCTGTATGGGAATGGCGGTGCGGGCGTGTTCCGGATCAAGCCGGACGACGAGAACCTTGCGTCGCTGCTGGAGATGCACTTCGCCCGCTCCCGCGAGCCGTTGATGCTGCAACGTTATGAGCCGGCGGTGCGGCTGGGCGACAAGCGGATCATCCTGGTGGACGGGGAGCCGCTGGGGGCGATCAACCGGGTGCCCGCGGCGGGTGAGGCGCGATCGAACATGCATGTGGGGGGGCGGGCTGAAAAGTCGCCGCTGACGCCTCGGGATCTTGAGATCTGTGCCGCGATCGGGCCGACGCTGCGCGACCAGGGGATGATATTCGTGGGGATCGACGTGATCGGGGACTACCTGACGGAGATCAACGTCACGTCGCCGACGGGGCTGCAGGAGATTGCCCGGTTCGATGGGGTGCATATCGAGAAGTCGATCTGGGACCGGATCGAGGACAAGGTTGCAGCGCGCGGGTGAGCGGGGCTTCGCTTGCCGGTTACGGACTTATCCGTATCCTGTCGGTCGGATCGCGTCCTGCACAACGACCAGGGGAAAACTGCCATGAAAATTCTTCGCTCTTCCGCCCGCAAGACCAACCGCGCGCCGGCGGCCAATTTCACCGGGACGGTATTCTCCGACGAAGTGGTGGTTGGCGTTGCGCCATCACGGATGCGCGGTTCGGTGGTGTCGTTCACGCCGGGTGCCCGGACCGCGTGGCACAGCCATCCGGTGGGCCAGACGCTGTTTTGCCTGTCGGGCGCGGGGCGGGTGCAGCGCGAGGGTGAGCCGGTGCAGGAAATCAGGGCCGGGGACACCGTGATCATTCCGCCCGATGTGCGGCACTGGCATGGGGCGGCGCCGGACAAGCTGTTTTCGCACCTTGCGATGTCGGAGCTGAACGACAAGGGCGAAGGGACTGCCTGGTTCGAGCATGTGTCCGATGAAGACTACAACAAGGCGCCCGCGCCGGTGAGCTGAGGCGCTTGGCTTCGGGATCTGGCAGGCCGGTCCTGTAGCACTCACCGTCGACTCATCCGGGATGGGTCAACGGCGATTGCCAATTTGCTGTTCGGCGCAGCTGATTTTGGGCGCGGAGGTTTTGCCGCGACGCCTGGCTCAGCCCGCGGCGGCCGCGCACCCGGCGGGCTTCAGGATGCGTTTGGTGGAAGCCGGATGTTTGGCGAGCATGGCCGCGGGCCGGACCGGGCGGCGAACCAGCTCGCCGCCGCAGTTCGGGCAGATCCCCTGCAGCCGGTTGTCAACACAGTCGGCGCAGAACGTGCACTCGTAGGTGCAGATCCGCGCCTCAAGACTGTCCGGCGGCAGGTCCTTGTCACAACACTCGCAGTTGGGACGGAGGTCGAGCACGCTATTCGGCCGCCACTGCGACCGCGGAAGGTCCGGATAGGGTAAAGCCTTCATAGCCTTTCGCGGCGATGTCGTCGCAGGCCTGCCGGTAGGCGCCGACGCCGCCGATATAGGGCATGAAGACGCGTGGCTTGCCGGGGATGTTGGCGCCCATGTACCAGGACGCCGCGGACGGGTAGAGGGTTGTGTGGGCGACCTGGTTGACGTGGTCGACCCAGTTGTCCTGGGCTTGCGGTGTGGCCTCGATGCGGTCGATCTGACGGCTGGTGAGGTGCTGGAGGCAATCGGCGATCCAGTCGACATGCTGCTCGATCGAGACGATCATGTTGCTGAGCACGGACGGGCTGCCCGGGCCGGTGATCATGAACATGTTGGGGAAGCCGGCGGACATCAGCCCGAGATAGGTGCGCGGGCCGGCCTGCCACTCGTCGGCCAGACGGATGCCGTTGCGGCCCTCGATGCCCATCCGGGTCAGCGCGCCGGTCATGGCGTCGAAGCCGGTGGCGAAGACGATGGCGTCGAATGGATACTCCGTCGTGCCGACGCGCAGGCCATCGGGCGTGAGCGTTTCGATCGGGGTGTCCCGGATGTCGACGAGGTCGACGTTGGGCTCGTTGTATGTGAGGTAGTAGTCGGTATCGACACAGATGCGCTTGGTGCCGATCGGGTGATTGTTCGGGGCCAGCAGGGCCGCCTTGGCGGGATCCTTGACCATCTCGCGGATCTTGCCGCGGACGAACTCGGCGGCGGTGTCGTTGGAGGCCTTGTTGAAGATCAGGTCGTTGAACGAGGCCATGAAGGTGGTGCCGCCGCTGGCCCAACGCTGCTCGTAAATGGTCAGGCGTTCGGGTTCGGGGGTTTCGATCGCCGACTTGTCGAGCGGGTAGGCGATGATGCCGTTGCGGGTGGCCCGCGCCTGGGCGCGCTTGGCGGCATAGTCGGATTTCCAGGACTGGGCGTAGGCTTCGGACATCGGGCCGTTGCGCGACGGGATGCTGAAATTGGGGGTGCGCTGGAACACGGTCACATGAGCGGCCTGTGCGGCGATCACCGGAATGGACTGGATCGCCGAGGAGCCGGTGCCGACGACGCCGACACGCAGACCTGTGAAATCGACGCCTTCATGCGGCCAGTGACCGGTGTGGTAGGTCTTGCCCTTGAAACTGTCGATCCCTGGAAAGTCGGGCATGCGGGCGGCGGACAGGCAGCCGGTGGCCATGACGGTGAATTTGGCCGAGACGGTGTTGCCGTGATCGGTGCGGACAGTCCAGCGGTTCGTCGCCTCATTGAAGACGGCACCGATGACGCTGGTGTCGAAGCGCATGTCGCGGCGCAGATCGAGCTTGTCGGCGACGAAATTGGCGTAGCGGAGGATTTCCGGCTGGCCGGCGAACACCTCGCTCCAGCGCCATTCCTGCTGGATTTCGTCGGAGAAGGAGTACGAATACTGCATGCTTTCGACATCGCAGCGGGCGCCGGGGTAGCGGTTCCAGTACCAGGTGCCGCCGACTCCACTGGCGGTGTCGAAGACGATTGCGGAGAGGCCGAGGCCGCGCAGGCGATGCAGCATGTACATGCCGCCGAAGCCGGCGCCCACGATCACGACGTCCACGGTTGCGGGCACGGGTGAGCGTTGGGTTTCGGTCGCCTGGGACATGGATACTCCTGTCATGATGATGCCGATACCGGATAGCGGGCCGGGCGGATTTGTCAACTGGTGAGTAGCTTTTCCGACCCGATGGTTCGAGCGACAATGGAGTTGTGTGTGGTATTATCTTACCACATCGGAAAAGCCCTTGACCATCAAGGGGCAGACGGCCATAACCCGCCCCTTCTGAAGCACGGATATTGACAAGACCATGTTCAAGAGTACGCCCTCCATCAAGCCGTCGGAGGTGACGAAAGGCTGGGTGCTGATCGATGCCGAAGGCGTCGTCCTCGGCCGCCTGGCTGTCATCATCGCCAACCGTCTGCGCGGCAAGCATAAGCCGCAGTTCACCCCGCATGTCGATTGCGGCGACAACGTCGTGGTGGTGAATGCCGCCAAGGTGAAGGTCACCGGCAACAAGGCGGACCAGTCGGTATTCTATTACCACACCGGCTATGCCGGCGGCATCAAGGGCCGTTCGATCCGCCAGCGGCTGGAATCGAAGCATCCGGAACGGGTGCTGGAGAAGGCGGTGGAGCGGATGATCACCCGCGGGCCGTTGCAGCGCAAGCAGATGAAGCACCTGCATATTTATGGCGGGCCGGAACATCCGCATGATGGCCAGCAGCCGCAGGCGCTGGATGTCGCGGCGATGAACGCGAAGAACAAGAGGGGCTGAGAGCAATGTCAGGCAATCAAACCGGCACCCTTGCCGACCTGAAGGAAGCCCTCGCTGCCCGCCAGGCGGCTGCCGAGTCGGAAGCGGAAGCCACCGGGGCCCCTGCCCCGATTGCACCGATTTCCACCCAGCCGAAGCGCGAGCCGAAGCGTGATGAGCTGGGCCGGTCCTATGCAACCGGACGGCGCAAGGAGTCTACGGCGCGGGTGTGGATCAAGCCGGGCAAGGGCGAGATCATCGTGAACGGCAAGCGGGTGGTGCAGTATTTCGCCCGCCCGGTGCTGCGGATGCTGCTGACGCAGCCATTCCTGGTGGCGGATCGCTACAACCAGTTCGACGTGTTCTGCACGGTGAGCGGCGGCGGGCTGTCGGGCCAGGCGGGCGCGGTGCGGCATGGCATCAGCAGAGCGTTGACTTACTACGAGCCGGACCTGCGCGGGATCCTGAAGGTGGCGGGGTTCCTGACGCGTGACTCGCGCGCGGTGGAACGCAAGAAGTACGGCAAGGCGAAGGCGCGGCGGAGCTTCCAGTTCAGCAAGCGCTGAGCTGGGTTTCACGACAGAAAGGGCGCCTTCGGGCGCCTTTTTTGTGGGTATTCGCCAGCTGTCCGGCTGTCAGCACAGATCGGCGCGAAGATCGCGTACGCCTCGTGTAAGGCGCTGGCGGTTGGCAGTGACATCCTGCATGGTGCGGGATCACCATGGCAAAGCAACTCCATCTCGGCGCCGTGATGCGTCCCGTTGCCATCCACACCGCCTGGTGGCGCTATCCGGGCTGCTTTCCCGACGCCAACTTCAACCTGAAGCATCTGGTTCGTTTTATCCAGACGCTGGAGCGGGGGCGGTTCGACGCCTTCTTCATGGCGGACCACCTCGCGGTACTGAACATGCCGGTCGAGGCGTTGCGGCGAAGCGCGACCGCGACATCGTTCGAGCCAATGACGCTGCTTTCGGCCCTGGCGATGGTCACGGAACGAATTGGGCTTATCGCGACGGCTTCGACGACATTCGATGAGCCGTATCACATTGCCCGCAGATTCGCGTCACTCGACCATATCAGCAATGGGCGGGCGGGATGGAATGTCGTGACCACCGCCAATCCCGATGCAGCGCTCAATTTTGGCCTCACGGAGCATGTCGAGCACGACGAACGCTATCGGCGGGCGCGCGAGTTCCAGGCGGTGGTAACGGGGCTTTGGGACAGTTGGGCCGATGATGCCTGGCAGCGCGACCAGGCCAGCGGCATATTCTTCGATCCGGCGAAAATGCATGTTCTCGATCACCACGGTGAACATCTGTCAGTGCGCGGGCCGTTGAACATCGCCCGGCCGGTCCAGGGCTGGCCGGTCATCGTCCAGGCCGGCGCGTCGGAGGCGGGGCGGCAGTTCGCCGCGGAGACCGCTGAGGTCGTGTTCGGAAGCAGCCGCACGATCGAGGACGCCAGACGGTTCTACACTGATATGAAGGCGCGGGTGACGGCGGCGGGGCGTTCTGCCGACCACTTCAGGATATTGCCCGGTGCCCTGGTCATTACTGGACGGACCAGGGCCGAGGCGCTGGAAAAGAAGGCGCTTCTCGACAGCCTTGTGCATCCTGAAAGCGGGTTGCCCAACCTGTCCATCCGGCTTGGCGTCGACGCCTCGCGTTTTGATCTCGATCGGCCGCTGCCGGAGATTCCGCAGAGCAATCAGAGCCAGAGTGGGCGCGACGCCATTGTGGCTCTCGCGCGCCGGGAGAATTTGACTGTTCGCCAGCTTGCCCAACTGACGGCGGGGTGGGGTGGGCTGGAACTGGTCGGAACCGCGGGGGAGATCGCCGACACCATGCAGGCGTGGCTGGAGACGGGGGCGGCGGACGGGTTCAACATCATGTTTCCGACCGTGCCGGCGGGCCTGGATGATTTCGTCGAACTGGTTGTCCCTGCGTTGCAGCGCCGGGGTATTTTCCGCACCCAATATGCCGGCACGACGTTGCGCGAGCACCTGGGCCTGCCGCGGCCGGAGAACCGGTTTTTCGTGCCGGAGCGGGGCGGCCGGGTCCAGACCGGTGTATCGTCAGCGGCGCCGGAACAGCACGGCTAGGTTATTCGCCGGCATCGCGATGCGTTGCGGGGCAGCAAAACCGAGCGAGAGGGCGTGTGCGGCGATCTGGTTGAGATCGCGGACGCCCCAGGATGGGTCGCGTGCCCGCAGATCCGCATCGAACGCGGCGTTGCCGGGGCCGGTATGCATGCCGTTCTCGCGAAACGGGCTGTAAAGAAACAGCAGGCCATCCGGGGTCAGGATCCGCGCGGCGCCGCTGATCAGCCCCAGGGTGGCCTCCCAGGGCGCGATATGAACAAGGTTGATCGCAACAACGGCGTCCGCCTGACTGACGGGCCAGACCGCGGCAGCGGCATCGAGGTGCAGCGGCGGCAGCAGGTTGGGCAGGCCGGCTGTGTCCCGCCAGGCGGCGATACTGCGCAGGGCCGCCGCATCCCGGTCGGTTGGCTGCCATGTCAGCGTCGGCAGCGCGCGGCTGTACCACACGGCGTGCTCACCGCTGCCGCTGGCAACCTCCAGCACCCGGGCGGATGGCGGCAGGTGGTCGCGCAGCACGCCCAGGATCGGCTCCCGGTTACGGGCTGCGGCGGGGGCGGACATGGCTGCCTGGTCCATCGCTGTTCCGGTGCTGCTGCCGATCGATGCCGCCGGTTCAGCCGCTGACGCCGGGCGGGTGCGGTGCTGGTCAGGCATGGGGCGATCGCGCGGCCACAGCATCGCCGATCGGTGCGGCGACAGCCTTCCCCTGCACTTGCAGGAATCGTCGCGCCAGGGCGCCGTAGAGCGGGCGGCGGCAGATCAGGCGGGATATGGCGAAGGAGAGGAAGGATGTCGCCATCAGCGGGATCATCAGGGACTGGTTGGCGGTCATCTCCATGACGATCACCGAGGCGGTGATGGGGGCCTGGACGACGCCGGAAAAGTAGGCGGTCATGCCGAGCAGGATCATGGCGCCGACCGGGGCGGCGGGGACCAGCGGGGCGAGGATGGAACCAAGGCCGGCGCCGATCGAGAGGGAGGGGGCGAAGATGCCGCCGGGAATGCCGCTGACGTAGGAGACCACGGTTGCTGCCAGCTTCAGCAGGGCATAGGCGGCCGGCAGGGTGGAATGTTCCTCGACCATATCGCGCGCCTGGGCGTAGCCGGTGCCGTAGGTCTGGCCGCCGGACAGGGTGCCGATGACTGCCAGCAGCAGGCCGCACAGGGCGGCGAACGCCACGGGATAGCGGATGATCCACTGGCCGGCCCGACCCGGCAGGCCTTTTGCGGCGATGATGAGGGACTGGCTGAAGATGCCGCCGGCCAGGCCGCCGACCAGGCTGCATACGATGACGGCCATCCAGGCGGCGTTGTTGTTCAGTTCGGCCGCGGTCTGGCCGAAATAGGTGTAGTTGCCGACCAGGCCAAGCGTGGTCGCGCCGGCGATCACAACGGCTGTGAACACGGTGCCGGAGGTGCGTGCCTCGAACGAGTGGCTCAGTTCCTCGATGGCGAACACGATGCCGGCCAGTGGCGTGTTGAAGGCGGCGGCGACGCCGGCCGCGCCGCCAGCCAGCACGAGCGCTCGGCGGAGTTCCAGGCGCGGCAGTTTCAGCAGTGTGCCGAGGGCGTTCATGATGGAGGCGCCGACCTGGACGGTGGGGCCTTCGCGGCCGATGGAGGCGCCGCAGGCAAGCCCCAGAAGGGTGAGCATGACCTTGCCGACAGCGACGCGGAGGGAGAGGACGCGGTCGACCGTGGTCTGATCGTGCATGTGCAGGACAGCGATGGTTTGCGGTATGCCGCTGCCCTGGGCGCCGGGGAAGACATACTGGGTCAGCACGAAGGCGATGGTCAGGCCGGTCGGTGCGATGACGAAAGGCAGCCAGATGTTGCCGGCGATGATGTGCAGGAACGCCGCGCTCGCCCAGTCGGCGGCCTTGGCGAAGGCAATGGCGACGACCGCAACGATGATCGCGCCGACCCAGAAGACGACGCGTCGCCACCACAGGCGTGGCGAGATCAGTGGCATTCTGCCCATACGGCGCAGACGCATCAGAAGGCGTCCGCTGCGTCCGATATCCATGGAGATCCTTGTCCGGGTTCAGTCAACGGGCCGCAGTGTGCCACCGGATGCGACGCGCGGCGAGGCCGAGCGGCTACATGCCTGGAGTGGTGTTGCGTTCGGGTGACGCCGGGGGGCCTCGCTCAGGCGGCCTGAAGCATCTCCGTGCGGCTGCGCATCAGGGGTTGGATGCGGGTGCCGAACTGGTCCATGCCAATGAGGAAGTCATCGAAGGTCAGCATGACGCCATCGACGCCGGGGACTTCGGACAGTTCGTCCAGCATGCGGGCGACGTTGGCGTAGGAGCCGACGAGGACGCCGCCCTGCGTGGGCAGCTTCTGCATCCCGAAGGTCTTGCGCTTGTTCGGGCCGGCCAGCGGGTCGCGGGATGGGTCGTCCTCGGCCTGGGCGTCGCGCCAGGCGATCGCTTCATGGTCGGTGCCGGCGACGTAGTGGTTCCATTTGGCCATCGCAGCGTCGTCGGTTTCGTCGGCGATCACCATGGTGGAAACGAGGGCACCGCAGGCGCGGCCGGTCTCGGCTGTGGCCTTGACCAGGCGGGCGACACTGTCCTTGACGACGGTCGGCGTGTTGATCCCAAAGCTGGAGCAGAAATTGTAGTCGGCGTGCCGGGCTGCGTAACGGGTGCCGGCGTCGCTCTGGGCGGCGCAGATGATCGGGATGTGGGCGGTGGGCAGCGGCAGGCAGCGGCAGTCGTCCATCTGGAAGAAGTCGCCCTGGTGGTCGGAGCGACCGGTCTGCCATAGTTGCTTCATGATGGTAACGTATTCGGCGCAGTAGTCGTAGCGGCGATTGTAGTGCGTGGCACCCGGCCAGATGCCCATTTGGGCGTATTCGCGGCGCTGCCAGCCGGAGATGATGTTGACGCCGAACCGCCCGTGCGAGATCGAATCAATGGTGACGGCCATGCGGGCGGTAATCGGCGGCGGCATGGTCAGGACGGCGCAGGTCGCGAACAACTGGATGCGGGATGTGGTTGCTGCCAGGCCGGCCATCAGGGTGAAGGATTCCAGATTGTAGTCCCAGAACCCCGAGGGGCCGCCGAAGCCGTGCAGCTTGATCATCGACAGGGCGAAGTCAAAGCCGTAGCCCTCGGCCTTCTGGACGATGGCGTTGTTGAGATCGAAGCTGGGCTTGTACTGTGGCGAGTTGGTGGAAATCAGCCAGCCGTTGTTGCCGATGGGGATGAAGACGCCGAGTTTCATGCTGCTGTCCTGTCGTTAAGAAGTGATGAACTCGTTCCATTTACGGGTGAGGTAGCGGTCTTCGTCCATGACCGAATTCCACACCGCAATGTTGCCCATGCGCTGGTCGAAGCTGCCACCGTCGCGGGAGCGGCCGGCCTTTTCAACCAGTTTGTTGAACGGATCGACGATGTCGGCGGCGGCGGGCTTGCCGGCGTACCAGTAGTCCCATTCCGCCTCCGTGAGGAATTTCCGGGCGCTTTGCGGCTGGGCGGAATAGTAGCCCTCACGCGCGACGAAGGCGCCGGCGAAGCCGGAGCAGTACCAGTTCATATATTCATAGAAACAATCAAGCTTCAGGCCGGTGAGGTGTTTCATTGCGCCCAAGGTGTAGCCCCAGCCGCGGTAGCCTTCTTTCAGCGGCTGGAACACGCAGGGGATGCCGCGGGTGCGCACGGCGGTGACGGCGGGGGACCACATCGACTGGATGATGACTTCGCCTGAGGCCATCAGGTTCACCGACTGATCGAACGTGGTCCAGAACGAGCGGAACTGGCCGGCCCGCTTGATCTGCTGCATCGTGGCGATGGTCTTGTCGATCTCCGGCCGGGTCATGTTACCCTTGTTGCCGTACTTGACGTGCCCGCCGGCCTCCATCGCCATCGCGACGTCGATCACGCCGGTAGTCGGGCTGTCCTGCAACGCGGCCTTGCCCTTGAAATCGGGGGAGATCAGGTCGGCCCAGCTGGTGATCGGGCGGCTGACCAGGTCAGGGCGGATGCCCAGCGTGTCGGCGTTGGTGATGGTGGGGATGACGTTGAACCAGTCGGTCGGCTCGATCGAGACTTTGCTGCCCTCGGGGTTCTCCGCGTAGAGGATGGTATAGGGAGCGACACCTTGTTTCGAGACCTCCCGCCCGTCGGCGTATTGGCCCTTGGTGAACATGGGCAGGGTCTGATCGAGGTATTTGAACTTGTTTACCGGGATGGTCCGCAAGGTGCCGCGGCCAGGCAGGTATTTGAGCCAGACCATGCTGATGTCGGCGCAATCCATCGCAGTCGGCTGCGACAACAGGCGGTTGAGCAGGTCGGCGTTCTCGGTGGTCTGCATCTGGATGGTAAAGCCGAGGTCCTTGGTGGCCTGTTCGGCGATCTGAGGGATGGCGCTGACCGGCGGTCCGGCGTGGCGCAGGACGATGTCCTTGACGTTCTGCGCCCAGATGGTGGGGAAGCCGTTGATGGCGCCACTGCCGATCGCGGCTCCGGCGGCGGCCGAGGTGAGGAAGGCGCGGCGCGTGTGGCCTTTGCTGGTTCGGCTTTTGGCGCGTGGATGCATCATCGTGTGAACCTTCCCTGATAGCAGAGTCCTGTTCATCGAGGCTGGCGTTAGGGGCGACATGGTTGTGATGAGCAAGAGCGGTGCCACCGGCTGCATGCAGAGGTCGGGCGCCGGTATGATTTGATTAATATACTTTTGTATGGATGCATCTTGTTCGTTACGAATAAACAATGCTCGAATCAGCGGCTTTGCGCGATCGCGGATTGCACAGATGCACGCCTGACGATCTTTCGCGGCAGGACGAGATCGCGTTAGGCTCCGGCACAAGCAAGAAGATCATGGGAGGGAAGCGATGGGCTGGACTGCGCGACTTGCGTGTTGGGTGCTGCTTGCCGCCGTCTTTCCGGCAGGCGGCGGGTGGGCTGGCGAACCGTTCACCATTGGGCTGAACCTGGGGCAGACCGGGGCGCTGGCGCCGAATGGCAAGGCGGCGCTGCTGTCCATGCAGATCTGGGTGGAGGACATCAATGCCAAGGGCGGGCTGCTGGGGCGGCCGGTGAAGCTTATCACCTATGACGACCAGTCAAATCCGGCGCTGGTGCCTGGAATCATCTCGAAACTGCTGGATGTGGACAAGGTCGACATCCTGATTGCCGGGAACGGGACCAACATGGTGGCCCCTGCCCTGCCGGTGGCGATGCAGCGGCACCTGACCCTGGTCGGGCTGTTCGGCCTGGATGTGAACAGCGAGTTCCACTATCCGAATTATTTTTCCATCATCCCGGCCGGCGGCGAGCATCCGAAGGAGGCGTTCTCGGCGGGATTTTTTGCGGTGGCGGCGGGCGTCAAACCGGCGCCGCAGACCATCGCTCTGGTTGGGGCCGATGCCGAGTTCGCCAAGAATGCAGTCGATGGTGCCCGGGCGCAGGCGAAGCGGGCGGGATACCGGATCGTCTACGACAAGACCTATCCGCCGACCACGACTGACTACACGCCGATCATGCGCGCGATCCAGGCGAGCAACCCTGACATGGTGTTCGTGGGGTCCTATCCGCCGGACACGGTGGGGGTGATCAAGGCGGCCAACGAGGTCGGGCTGAACGTCAAGATGTTCGGCGGCGGGATGGTTGGGCTGCAGGCCGCGGCGATCAAGACCCAGCTTGGGCCGTTGCTTAACGGTATCGTCAACTATGATTTCTGGCTGCCGGTGCCGGGTTACGCAACAGCGGAGGCGAAGGCTTTCCTGGCGAAATACCAGGCGCGCGCGGGCGAGGCCGGAGTCGATGCATCGGGATACTATCTGCCGCCCTTCGCCTATGCGGATTTGCAGGTGGTCGGCGAGGCCGTCTCGGCAACCGGTGGGACGGATCAGGCCAAGCTGGCGGCGTATATTCGCAGTCATACGTTCCACACCCTGGTCGGGGACATCAAATTCGGGCCGAATGGGGAGTGGGCGGAGCCGCGGGTGCTGGAAATCCAGTTCCACGGCATCGAAGCCCATGATGTCACGCAGTTCCGGACGATGAACACGCAGACGGTGCTGTTTCCGCCGGCGCTGAAGACGGGGGATGTGCGGTATCCCTATACCGAGGCCCGATAGTAGAAGCGGCGGCTTGGCGCCGGCGTGCGCAGTAGCCGGGTTTGCCCTACGATTGGGGCGATATGGCGGACGAATGCCTCACCGAAACGTGTGATGCCGTGCCTCATTTCCGCACTTGTCGGATGCCATGTGGGTTAAGTTTCCCCTTCGGAGGTGTCCATTGCTGCGTCGCGCATTTCTCACTGCCAGCGCCTCCCTGCCCTTGCTTGCGGCTGCCGACAGGGCGTCGGCGGCCGATACGGCGGCTGCCAAATCCTCGCCGTTCGACGGGTCGACGGTGCGCAACCTGGCGCGGCAATTGTCGCTGCAGCCTTACAAGGCGCCGGAGTCGACGTTGCCGGCGCCGTTCAAGGACCTTGATTTCTCCACCTACCAGGGCATTCGGTTCAATCCGGCCAAATCGCTGTGGACGGGGCAAGGGCGGCGGTTCACCGCGCAGTTCTTTCACCGCGGCTATATCTACCACGATCGCGTCGACATCTTTGAGGTGGCGGAGGGCAAGGCGGCGCCGATCCCCTACAGTCCGGACCTGTTCACGTTTGATAAGGTCCAGCCCAGTGCGGGTGATCTCGGTTTTGCAGGGTTTCGCATTCGCTATCCGCTGAATACGCCGGACGGGCAGGATGAGGTGTGCGCGTTCCTGGGCGCCAGCTATTTCCGGGCGGTGGCCAAGGGGCAGAACTATGGATTGTCGGCCCGCGGCATGGCGATCAAGACAGCGGATTCCGCGGGCGAGGAGTTTCCGGTGTTCCGATCGTTCTGGCTGGAGCGGCCGGCGGCGGGGGCGGACATCATGGTGATCCATGCCCTGCTGGACAGCCCCAGCACCACGGCGGCGTTCCGCTTCACGGTGCGGCCGGGGGCGGAAACGGTGTTCGATACCGAGACCGCGACATACCCCCGGGTGGACATCGCCCAGGCCGGGCTGGCGCCGCTGACCAGCATGTTCTGGTTTGCCGCCAATGACCGGATGGGGATCGATGACTGGCGGGCGGCGGTGCATGACTCGAACGGGCTGCAGATCCATACCGGCCATGATGAGGCGCTGTGGCGGCCGCTGACCAATCCGCGCGACCTGCAGATCAGCGCATTCCAGGATGCCGGGCCGCGTGGTTTTGGATTGATGCAGCGGGCGCGGGCATTCATCGACTACCAGGACCTGGAAAGCCGGTATGAGAAGCGGCCGTCCCTATGGGTCGAGCCGATCGGCGACTGGGGCCAGGGGGTGGTCGAACTGGTGGAAATTCCGAGCGATCGGGAGATCAATGATAATATCGTGGCGTTCTGGCGGCCGCACGATCCGTTGCGGGCCAAGGGCGAGTATCTGCTGAACTATCGGCTGCACTGGTGCTGGGCGCCGCCGGGCGAGGTGAAACTGGCGCGGGTGCTGCAAACCCGTTGCGGGTCGTCGTTCGACCAGAAGCACAGGCAGTTCGTGATTGATTTCGTCGGCGAAGCGTTGAAGGCGTTGTCACCGGACAGCCAGCCGACGCTGGATGTGGGCGTAGACAAGGGGAAGATCGTAAGTGCGGTGACGCAACCGAACCCCGATGTCGGCGGCTGGCGGGTCAGCATCGAGCTCGACACCCAGGACAACAAGCTGGTGGAGCTGCATGCGCGGATGATGCAGGGTGATCAGCCGTTGTCGGAGAACTGGATCTATCGATGGACCCCGGGCTGAGATGGATGGCGGGGTGATCATCCGCGCGCTGCCGGATGAGACGCCGCTGGGGATGCCGACGCAGTCCCTGCGTGGGGGGGCGGCGCAGTCGCTGCGCGGAGGGGCGACCCAGTCGCTGCGCGGGGGGGTGCCGCGGACACGGCGTTTCGCTTCGACGCCGCGCGGGATGGGCGTGCGCCGGTTCGTGGTGATCGGGGGGGCGATCCTGCTGACCGGTTTGGGGACGGAGGAGATGTACCGCGTGCTGGCGGTGAACGGGCTGACGCCGCTGGCGGTGTTCATGCTGGCATTGTTCGTCGCCTTGTTCGCCTGGATCGCGTTGTCGTTCACCAGCGCCATCGCGGGGTTCCTGTCGGTGCTGGGCCGCGGCGGGCGGCGGCTGGTGGTGCCGGGCGCCCTGCCCCGCACCCGAACCGCGCTGTTGATGCCGACGTATAATGAGTCGCCGACCCGGATCATCGCTGGGCTGGAAGCAATCGACGCCGAACTGACCGCGGTTCACGGGGCGTTCGACATTTTTATCCTCAGCGACACCACCCGGCCGGAGGTTTGGATCGCAGAGGAAAAGGCCTTCCTGGCATTGCGGGCGCGAACCGGCGGTGCGGGGCGGATCTTCTACCGGCATCGACCGAAGAATGTCGCGCGCAAGGCCGGCAATATCGCCGACTGGGTGGAACGCTTCGGCGGTGCGTATCCGCAGTTCCTGATCCTGGATGCGGACAGCGTGATGCGGGGCGATACGCTTATTTCATTGGTATGCGCGATGGAGGCGCATCCGGATGTCGGACTGATCCAGACATTACCCATCATCACCGGCGGGACCACGCTGTTCGCCCGGATGCAGCAGTTTGCCGGGCGGGTGTATGGGCCGGTGATCGCGCACGGGATTGCCTGGTGGCATGGGTCCGAGGGCAACTACTGGGGGCACAACGCGCTGATCCGGACGGTGGCCTTTGCCGAACAGGCGGGATTGCCGGAGTTGCACGGGCGCAAGCCGTTTGGCGGCCATATCATGAGCCACGATTTCATCGAGGCCGCGCTGATGCGCCGCGGTGGCTGGGCGATCCACATGATGCCGGGGCTGGAGGGCAGCTACGAAGAAAGTCCGCCGTCGCTGATGGATCTGGCGGTGCGGGACCGGCGATGGTGCCAGGGCAACCTGCAGCACATGGCGGTGCTGCCGGCGCGCGGGTTGCACTGGGTCAGCCGGATGCATTTGTTGACCGGGATCGGGTCCTACATCACCGCGCCGCTGTGGTTGCTGTTCCTGTTGAGCGGCGTGGCGATCGCCTTGCAGGCGCGGTTCATCCCGCCGGATTACTTTCCCGGCGTCGGGAAATCGTTGTTCCCCCAATGGCCGGTGATCGATCCCATACGAGCGATGTGGGTGTTCATCGGGACGATGGGGCTGCTGCTGGTGCCGAAGGTGCTGGGCATGTTCACCGTGCTGGTGCGGCGGGATCTGCGGCGAGGGTGCGGCGGGACGCTTGGGCTGGTGGTCAGCCTGCTGCTGGAGACGCTGATCGCGGGATTGCTGGCGCCGGTGGTGATGCTGACGCAGTCGATCGATGTGGTGGCGATCCTGCTGGGGCGGGACTCCGGCTGGAACGCGCAGCGGCGGGACGATGGCGGGGTGCCGTTGGGCGACATCGTTCGGCTGTATCGGCGGCATACCATCCTGGGCGTGCTGCTGGGGATCGGGGCGTGGGCGGTGTCGCTTTACCTGGCGCTGTGGATGCTGCCGGTGGTGGTGGGGCTGGCGCTGGCTGTCCCGCTGGCGGCGCTGACCGGGCGGCGGTCCTGGGGCGTGGCGTTGCGGCGGATCGGGCTGCTGCGCATCCCCGAGGAGGTGCAGCCGCCTGCGGTGCTGGTGCGGGCGGCGGGGTTGTACCGCGAGGCGGCCGGGGAACCGGATGCGGACGATGTCGCGGTTTTGTTGCGTGATCCGGAATTGTTGGCGGCGCACCGGCAGATGTTGCCGCCCGGTCGCCGGCCGGGCGTCGATCCATTGGATGTGCCGTTGCTGACCGGGACGGCGAAGCTGACTGAAACGGATCGGTTGCGGGCGGTCTGGCCGGAATTGAGCACAGCCGAACGGGTGGCGGTGCTGTCGGATCGGCGGGGGCTGGAGGCGCTGGTGGCGCTATGGCAGTCGGATGCGGCAGAGTCTGCCGGGTAGACAATGCCCAAAGGTATTTTCTACCGGGTGGTCGTGCACAGCGTGGCTTTATTTACATTGCGATTCATTGGCACGGCGGTTGCTTGTTAACCAGCTGACTTAAGAGGCTTGTGCAGGAATTTTTCCGATGTCGATCAGCCCTTTGACTGGACTCAGCAGCGTTGGTTCAGTGCAGCCCGAACGCCCCGCCGCAGCCGTTGTCGCGCCGGGACCAAACGCCGCATTGGCGCCCGCGATCCCGACCGGCACGCAGCCGCCACTGTCACCGGCCATGCTGGCACTTCTGGTTGGTCAGCAGCTGACGCTTTACGGATCGTCCAAATAGGATTCGCTTCAATTCGAATGTGGTTTTCGCCAAGTGGTTTCGGTCGCGTGGTTCCAGCTGTGCTACTTTGCCTGTTCCAAAACGTCACGTTGCCTGTTCCAAAACGCTTTGCCTGTTCCAAAACAATGAAGTGGGGTCAGGCCCGGTTTGGCCGGAGGACCATGGCGGATTCCAGCGCTTCAGCGGAGATCGGCGTTCGAACCGCGGTCTGCAGGATGATGGCGCCGAGGACGGTGATCCCAGCCCCGATGGCCAAGGCGATGACGAACGATCCTGTCATGTCGACCACCATGCCGGTGACCAGGGGTGACACAGTCCCGCCGATATAGCCGCCGAAGTTCTGGATGCTGGCGACCGAGGTGCAATAGGATTGTGGCGCCACCGCGGTGATCAGGGTCCATTTCCCGGCGATTCCCAGCGACAGGAAGAACATGGCGCCGGAAATCCAGATCACCGCTGTGGTTCCGCTGGTGGCGGTGGTGGCGATGATGGTGAACAGGCCGGACAGCAGCAGGCCGAGGATCGAGGGCAGCCGGCGGCTGGCGACGATCTCCATCCCGCGGGCAAAACGATCGGTGACCCAGCCGCCGGCCCAGGCGCCGAGGACCGAGAACACCAGCGGGATCATGGCGAGAAAGCCGGTCCTGGCGATGCTGATGTGCTGCTGCATTTCCAGGTAGGCGGGCAGCCAGGTCTGGTACATCCACACGGCATAGCCGCTGCAGAAGGCGCCCAGCATCAGGCCCCACATCGAGCGGAAACGGAACAGGCGGCCCCAGTTGCGCAGCTCGACCGGCGCCTCGGCAGCGCGGTTTTCCGCCAGGTAGGCTTCGTCCTGTGGCTCCAGCTCAGTTTTCGCCGGGTCACGATAGAGCTTGAACCAGACCAGGGCGCCCAGCATGCCGGCGATCCCCATGGTGATGAACATGGTGCGCCAGCCAAAGCCCAGCATCAGCGCGGTCAGCAAGGGTGGGGCAATGGCGGGGCCGATGCTGCCGCCGGAGTTGTAAACACCGGTGGGCTTGCCGCGGTCCTTGATGTGAAACCAGTCGCTGGTGACGCGCACGGCGCCGGGAAAGGCGGGGCTTTCGGTGGCGCCCAGGGCGATGCGCGCCCACAATAGCTGGGTGTAGCTGCCGGCCAGACCGCCGGCGGCTTGCGCCACGGACCAGGCAACCAGGGCAAAGCCGACGAGGTAGCGGGGGCCGAGACGGTCGAGCAGGAAACCCACGGGGATCTGGAAGCAGGCATAGGTAAGCGACCAGAAGGATTGAAGGGCGCCGATGGCGGTGGCGTTCAGCCCGAACTCCTGGCGGATGGTGACATTGCCGATTGCGAGCGTGGAACGGTCGACGTAGTTGAGTGCGATGGCGGCGGTGGCCAATCCGATTGCGATCCATTGCATACGCCGCATACGTTTCGACACTGCGGTTACAGTCATGCTCTCTCCCGCGCGTTGTATCGGCTCTTGATCTGGCCAGGAACAATCCCCGCACGGTTCGGGACGGATGGCAAGGGCGGCGGCGGTGGTGGCGCGCTGACACCGTCGCGACCCGGGCCGGCAAAGCTCTTATTTCGTGTCTTTAAGGTAACGGAAAGACAGCTGCCGTGGGATCGGTGACACGGCGATGGCGGGTGCGGTAAGGTTTTGTCGGACGATAGTTGCATATGCGATGAAGGAGTTCGCCGATGGGCCGGTTTCAGGTGGCGATCAGGGTGCCGGTTGGGCGCCAACTGCCCGAGATTGCGCGTTTCGTGGCCCGCTGTGAGGATGCCGGCTTCGATGGCGTGGGTATCCACGATCATCCGTCGAGCGGGCGCGATGCGTATCTGGCTCTGGCGCTTGCGGCCCAGGCGACACAGCGCCTGCGGCTGTTCCCGGCGACGTCGAGCCCGGTGGTGCGTCACCCCCTGGTGCTCGCCGCGCTGGCCAACAGCCTGGAGGAGATTGCGCCGAACCGGATCGGCCTGACGGTGGCGCCCGGCTTCATCTCGACCCGCAGTATCGGGCAGCCGCGTGCCGGGGTGGGGTTCATGCGCGAGGCGGTGGGTGAGCTGCGCCGCCTGCTTGCCGGCGATACCGTCGGGTTTGGCCCGACGGCGACCCGTTTGCGAAACCGGAGCGGAACCCCGCCGGTGCATCTGCTGGCGGCCGGGCCGCGGATGATCGAGCTGGCGGGCGAGGTGGCGGACGGCGCCTTCATCATGGCCGGGTTGCATCCGGATTCGATCCGCGCGGCGCGCCGCCATCTGGAGGTTGGGGCGACACGGGCCGGCCGCTCATTGGCGGACTTCCCGGTCACGTTCGTGGTCACGCTGGGGCTTTGCGCGGACGCCGCGGCAGGGGCGCGCTGGGTGCGAAGCTGGTTCCAGCCGGGACAGCCGTTCCTGACCTATCCCAGCGTCGCGAACCTGCGCTGGCTGCGGGAGGCGGGGTTTGAACTGGATGACGCGCATGACCCGCTGGCGATTCCGGAGGGCAGAGCGCAGCAGATCGCGGATGCGTTCGGTTTGTTCGGGACCGCCGAACGGTGCGCGGAGCGACTATTGCAGGCCCGCGAGGAAGCCGGGGTTTCAGATGTGTTTCTGTTTCCGGCGCATGATCTGGCCGGTGGCTATGCCATGCCGGACGCCGAGGTCGAGGCGTTTGAGCGGATCATCCGGCCGCGGATCGGTTGATGGCTGTTCAGAGCGTTTGCGGACGAACCGTAGAACGTGGGCGCGCCTGACCGCATTGTGTGAACGTGCGTCGATGACCCGGGCTGCTCCCGTCAAAGTACTTTCGGGGTCAAGAGCGCCTTCAGCCTGACTGTAAACAGTCAGCGCGCTCTATCTCGTTGTTTGAGCGAGCAACTTTATTACCCTGACCATTCCGGTCAGGGTGATGTTGCTCTAATAAACGGCGTCGCCGCAGATCTGGGTCCGGCGCATGATCCGGCGAAACGGGCCGGCATCATGCACCGCCAGGTGCTTGGTGCAGCGATTGTCCCAGAAGGCGATCGAACCGCTGGCCCAGCGGAAGCGGCAGGTGAATTCCGGGCGGTGACCGTGTTCGAGCAGGTAGTCCAGCAGGGGCTTGCTCTCGGCTTCGGTCCAGCCGTCGAAGCCGACGGTGTAGGAGCGGTTGACGAAGAGAAGCTTGCGGCCGGATTCCGGATGGGTGCGGACAACGGGGTGGACGCTGAGGGTTTCGCGCCAGTCGGCATCCTCGCGCACCTTGGTCGAGCGCTGGGCATTCATGGCGGCCTGGGGGCCGGCGACCATGCGGTCGGTGTGGATGGCCTTGAGGTTGTCAACGGTGTGTTTGAGCCCATCGGAGAGGGTTTCGTAGGCGAGATACTGATTGGCGAAGAGTGTGTCGCCGCCGTAGGGCGGCACGTCGATGGCATAGAGGATGGCGCCCATTGGCGGTGTCGCCACCATGGTGGTGTCGGTGTGCCAGTCCTCGCCGACGATTTTCTTGTCGCCTGGCTCGCGGCGGATGTCGACGATCTCGGGGTCGGCGCTGACGCCGTTGTAGTTGGGGTGAATGAAGATTTCACCGAAGCGGCGGGTGAAGGCCTTGTGACGGTCAGCATCGAGCGTCTGGTTGCGAAAGAAGATCACGCCGTGGTCAAGCAGGGCCTGGCGAATGTCGCTGATGACGCCATCGCTCAGGTCGTGGGCGACGTCGACGCCGGTGATCTCGGCACCGAGCGCGCCGGAGATCGGCATGACGTCGATTGAGGTGTTTCGCATGAGTGGTCGCCTCCTGGGAGGGAGGTTGGGCGTGGGTGCGGCGGGGGTCAAGTTTGGGGTGCAACTATCGAGGGAGCCAGACCTCGATCATGTTGGAGCCGGTACCGGCGGCGCCGGACCTGTTCTCGATCCTCCATCGATATCCCAGATCGCCCATGGATTTGCCGATCGTGCGGGCAAGTTTGTGATTGCTCTCCTGGGAGATGCTTATGACCGCATCATCCGGCATTGTGGATTGCGCTTCGAAATCGGACTTGGCGACATCAGCTTCGATTTTTGCCGACAGGTTTCGCGCGTTCGCCTCGGCATGCTGCGAACCATGTGGAAAGTAGACGACCAGGGCCGGTTTAGCTGGCTCAGAGCCAGGAACATCGCTGCTGATGGGGGCTGCCTGCTGCGTGGGCGGCTGCGTGGACGGCTGAACGATCGTGTGTTGCGGGGCAGGCAGATCCACGGGCTGCTTCTGCGTGGCGTCGGGGAAGGCTGGCGTAGGTGTCGCCTGTTCGACAGCCGGTAGTGGCTGGGCAAGGTTCGCAGGGGCAACACCTGCAGGAACCGGAGCGACCACGGGAGGACTGACCGCCTTGGCAGTAGAGAGGCTTGTGCCGCCGGCACCGGTTGGTTGCGGCTTCAATTCATTTTTTGGCGGCGGGTTCGACAGGGTTGCGTGGCTGGGTTCAGGGGACGGCGCAGGCCGAGCGTCGGATACCCTGTGCGCTGGTCGCGATGCATACACGATCGCAGCGGCGCCCAGCACGATGACAGCGGCAGCCACCAGGGCCGGCGTGCGCCACCGATGAGGGCTTGTACTGGCAATTTCGGCTTCCGACACGGTGGGGGCAGAAACCTGTTCCGTGCGCAGGATGTCCACCAGGCGCAAAAGCCGCTCTTCGCGATCCGTGCCCGGACCGTGTGACGCGCCGGAACCCTTTGACGCGCCGGAACCCTTTGACGCGCCGGGACCATTTGAGGCGGGCGCGGGCATTCCGTGCGAGGGTGATGCAAGCTTGCTGTCATGCGCCCCGGTGTCTTCGCCCCGGCCCAGTGCTTTTCGGGCCAGGGGTGGCGGCGTTGTCTTCGGGACATTGCCCACGGGACTCGGTGTTTCGACTTGCATGCTATCGAGAATCGCGCCTGCCGGATGCGTTAGCAACCCAAGAGTTCGATCGGAGCCTGCATTGAGCGGTATGGCCTTGGCTCCCGCACGCTGGGTTTGCGGGTCCGCAATGTTCAGGCAGCGTCTGCCGCCAACCAATTGCGCCGTGCCGACGCCGGGATCTGCCTCAGGTGCCAATGCCTCAGCAAAGTCCAGCCTCAGCGAAGTCCAGCCTCAGCGAAGTCCGGCCTCACGGCGACATCGGTGCCGGAGTTTCATGAACAGATCCTGGGTGTTCTTGTGCAGATCGTTGATATCAAGCGCCGAGTAGCCGTAGAGCCTGAACAGACTTTCGATGTTCCAGAAATAGTTTGATTTGGCTTCAGAGACCAGCGCAAGCACTTTATCCGAACAGATCAGCTGATCGGCGGCAAGCATCTTTCCCAGATCTTCCAGCGCCACCCAGCCGGCGCTCAGATCCTCGTTTATCAGAGTTGCCAACTCGGCATCCTGCGGGCGCAGGCGGAAAAGCTTCAGTCTGACCGACGCGCTGAGGAATCGTTCGGAAGCCCTGGCGACATGGTCGAGTATGGTCGCGTAGGCTTCTTTACGGAGAGAGCGATTACTCGCCTGCGATGCGTGCAGGTTGCTGCGAAAATCCGCGATGAAGGACGCGGACAGGCTTGCACAGACACTGGCCATCGAGCAGCCGATGACCAGCCAGTCCCTAGTCGACGGATCCATTCCGAGTCCTGCCAATCCCGCTCACGATGCGTGTTTGCTAGAACCTTCCTACGTCAAAATGCAAGAAAAAGACTGCAACGCTGCAACTGCGCCGGGCAAACAGGACCGACTCGATGAGTTGTAGGGACTGAATCGACAAATACTACCAGCCGAATTTTGGCGTCTTGGGAAAACCGTTGGGCGGCAAGCGGCCGGCGGTGCCCCGATCGGCAAGCCAGGGACGCAGGTCTGTTTCGGTTCGGATACGGTCTCCGAGTTTCCAGGTCAGGCCGTCGGAAGCGCGAAACACCCTGACGTCCGACAGGTCGCCGTCCTTGTAGCGTTGCAGGATCACCCCCGCCCCGCGCGCCATCTCCGGCACCTGATCCAGCGGGAACACCAGCAGGCGGCGGTTCTCGCCGATCACGGCGACATGGTCGCCCTCGGCGGGGACGCACAAGGCGGCCTCCTCTTTTGGTTTTAAATTAATGATTTGCTTGCCGGTCTTGCGCTCGGCCAAGAGCTCGCCGGCCGGCACGACAAAGCCGCGGCCGGTGTTGGACGCGATCAGGTATTTCATGCCCTCGACCGCGACGAACAGCGCGGTGATGTCGTCCTCGTTGGTGAGTTCGGCGAGCAGGCGGACGGGTTGGCCGTCGCCGCGGCCGCGCGGCAGGTCGGCGGCCTTCAGGGTAAACGCCTTGCCGTTGGTGGCCAGCAGGGTCAGGCGGTCGGTGGTCTGGCAGGGCAGCAGCAGGCGCAGTTTGTCGCCTTCCTTGAATTTCAGCTCCGCCGGGTCCGCAACGGAACCTTTGATGGCGCGGATCCAACCTTTCTCCGACAGGATGACGGTGATGGGCTCGCGTTCGACGAGGGCGTGAATGTTGAAATCCACCGGTGCGGGGGCGGCGCCCAGTTCGGTGCGGCGATTGCCGAGCGGGCCGGAGCCGAACTTCTTGGCGGTGTCTTCGAGTTCCTCAGTGATGCGGATCCAGCGCAGCTTGTCGCTGCCCAGCAGCGCCTTCAGGTCCTTCAGTTCCCGGGTCAGGTTCCTGTGCTCCTTGCGGATCTCCATCTCCTCAAGCTTGCGCAGGCTGCGCAGGCGCATGTTGAGGATGGCCTCGGCCTGGACATCGGTCAGGCTGAAGCGCTCGATCAGGCGGGGCTTGGGCTGTTCCTCCTCGCGGATGATGCGGATGACCTCATCGAGGTTGAGGTAGACCAGCAGGTAGCCGTCGAGGATTTCCAAACGGCGTTCGATGGCGGTGAGGCGGTGGTTGGAGCGGCGGACCAGGACCTCGTGACGGTGATCGAGCCAACTGCGGATGACCTCCTTCAAGGGCATCACGCGAGGGGTGCGGCTGGCGTCCAGCACGTTCATGTTCAGTGGGAAGCGGGTTTCCAGCGCGGTGGCACGGAACACAGTTTCCATCAGCACTTCGGGCTCGACGCCGCGGGTCTTCGGTTCCAGCACCAGGCGGATGATGTCGCTGCTTTCATCGCGAATGTCGCCGAGGAGGGGAAGCTTCTTGTCCTCCATGAGCTGGGCGACCTGCTCGATCAGCTTGGATTTCTGCACCTGGTAGGGGATCTCGGTCACCACGATGGACCAGGTGCCGTGCTTGCCCTTCTCGACCTCCCACTTCGCGCGCAGGCGGAAGCCGCCGCGGCCGGTCTCGTAGGCGGTCAGGATGGCACCGGCGTCCTCAACGAGCGTGCCGCCGGTGGGGAAGTCGGGGCCGGGCATCAACTGAAGCAGATCGGCGGTGGTGGCGTCGGGGTGGCCGATCAGGTGGATGGCGGCGGCACAGACCTCACCGGCGTTGTGCGGCGGGATGGAGGTCGCCATGCCGACGGCGATGCCGGCGGCGCCGTTGGCCAGCAGGTTGGGAAATGCGCCGGGCAGGACGATGGGTTCGGATTCCTCGCCGTCATAGGTGGGACGGAAATCGACGGCATCTTCGTCGATGCCGGCCAGCATGGCCTGGGCGACGAGGGTCAGGCGGGCTTCGGTGTAGCGCATCGCCGCGGGGTTATCGCCGTCGATGTTGCCGAAATTGCCCTGGCCTTCGACCAGTGGGTAACGGGCAGCGAAATCCTGCGCCATGCGAACCATGGCGTCGTAGATCGAGGCGTCGCCGTGAGGGTGGTATTTACCCATGACGTCGCCGACCACACGGGCGCATTTCTTGAAGCCGGCGGTTGGATCCAGGCGCAACTGGTGCATGGCGTAGATCAGACGCCGATGGACGGGCTTCAGACCGTCACGCACGTCCGGCAGCGAGCGCGACATGATGGTGGACAGCGCATAGGCGAGGTAACGCTCGGACAGCGCGTCCTTCAGGTGGGTTTCCTGAATGAGGCCGATCAGATCATCCGGCATCGTCGTCCTTCTGTGCAGCCCTAAGGGGTGTAACCATGGCAGAGACTCGGTCGTATAGCATCGTGCGCGCGCGGGGCAGAGGGCGATGCTGGTGGCCGAAGGCATCGCGGGTCAGAAAATGCCCGGTCAAGCGGAGGCCGTCGCGCCAGGCGGCCGGGTCAGGCGGGGCGGTCGCGGTCAGGAAGCCGGGGAGCGGCAGCAGGCGCGGGGCATAGTCCCCTGCCCCTTGCGGCGTCACGGCGCGGCCGGTTTTGGGTGAAACATAGGCAAGGTCATGGGTGGCGCCGGTCACGGCGCACGCGGTCAGGTCGAGGCCGTAGCCCAGGTCTGTCAGGACGGTCAGCTCCCATAGGATCAGCTCGGTCAGGGTGGGTTCGCCGAACGGCAGGCGAGGGATCAGCTTGAGGAGGCCGTCGAAGATACGGGGTTGGGGTTCCCGCTCCGGCAGGGCGCCCTCGGCAATGGCGCATACGGCGGTCAGCATGGCGAGTGGCAGGGGTTCGTGCATGGCGTGGGCGGCGCCGGCATGGATCAGCTCACCGGTGAAGCTGCCGAGACTGTCGGACAGGCGGGCCATCCAGTGAAGCTGGGCCATGTTGCCGGCTTGCCATGTAGCCGCCTTGCCGCGGGAGGCACCGCCGCGGGCCAGGCCTCGGTGCAGGCCGTGATCCTGGGTCATGACCGCGGCGATGGCGTCACCCTCACCATACGGGCGGACGTCGAGGATGATCGCGGGGGCGTCCCATTCCATCCGGTGAATTTAGGCTGGGGCGGCGGGCGGCGCCATGCTTGTTCGGGGTGCGGCGGGGTTGTAATCGATCAAGGCGCGGCCGGTCACGGTATGGTCACGCTAACGGCCTGCTGATGCCTTGCGAGATAGGCCGCGACCGGCCCGGTGACTGCCACACCGCGCAACTGGTCGGGTGTGAAAAGCTGCGCGCCGACGATTTCACGGCGATCGAGATGGAGCGCCGGCAGGCAGGTCAGGTGCAGTTCGAAGAACGTTACCCGGTCCTGTCGGCCATCCCAGATGCCGGAGGCATCGCCGGCCGGGAGAAGACCGGAATTAAGCGTCAAGCCGATTTCCTCGGCGAGTTCACGTCGCGCCGCGGCCTCCGGCGTTTCACCGCGGCGGACGCCGCCGCCGGGAAAATTCCATGCGACCCGGTAGGATGAGCGCACCAGCAGGACGGCCGGTCCGACATGGATCGCGACCAGCGCCCCTGCATGCGGTCGCGGCCATAGCCGCCACCACAGGCGGGCGAGCGGGAAGCCGAGGCGAAACGCCGTCTGCCAAGCCAGGTCGAAACCGGTGGCGGCCTGAGCCCGCTCGCGATGTGGCATAGCCGGGCTTTTACCCATTGACCGAAGCGTTTGCTACCAAAACCCGCAGATGGGTGCCGGAGCGAACACGCGTCGTGGTGACCGGAAGCCAGGGCGGATCTGCGTACTATTGCGTTCGACGGGGGAATTTATGCAGCACCGAAGGATCAAGCCGGGTCCCTCCGGTTCGCCCGAAATTGCTTCGACGCCATGCTTAACTTAATTCGTAATGACATTCGACAATGATCAGGCAGGTTTTTCACCGGCTTGCGTACTGGATGATCAGATGGTTGCGCGTGCGGGCGGCGGTTGGTGTGCCGATAAAGCCCGCTGGCGCAAGACGTGGATCTTGCATGATCCATCGATTGGCGTCGATACAGGCGTTATCACAGGTAAATTTCGTGGTTGAGGCCGGGATAGGAGGGTGCAGTCGGGAACGGCATCGTAATTGCACCAACGGCGTCGGACATCGAATGGTTACAGGGGAATTGGATGAAAGTTGGCGTCTTTCTGTTTCATGAATCGCGCGATCCGTCGGCGGACGATCAGGTGATCGACGAGGCGATCCGCGAAGCCAAGCTCGCCGAGGATGAGGGCATGGATGCGGTGTTCCTGGTTGAGCATCATTTCGACGGCAATTGTGCCTATGTCGACCCGCCGACCTTCGCCGCAGCGCTGGCGATGGCCACGAGCCGGATCAAGATCGGATTCGCCGTGCTACAGACGTCACTTTACCATCCGTTGCGGATGGCCGAGCAAATTTCGCTGATCGACAATCTGAGCAAGGGACGGCTGATCGTTGGGCTGGGGCGCGGCAGCCTGGTCAATCTGCACGAATATGCGGGTTATGAGATCGACCCGGACAGCGCGCAGGAGCGCTTCGAGGAAATCGAAAAGATCCTGGTGGATTGCTGGAAAAACGAGAAGGTCGTGCATTCTGGCAAGTACTGGAATTTCGAGATCCCGATGTTGCGGCCGCGGCCCTACACCAAGCCGTATCCGCCGATCCTGCGCAGCGTCGCCTCCGAGGCCTCGCTTGCGGCCCAGGCCCGGCTCGGGCGACCGGTGATCATGGCGGCGGCGACGGCCGCGGGGGCTGCGCGCAACATCAAGGTCTACCGCCAGGCGGCGCAGGAAGCCGGTGTCAGCGCCGGCAGGATCGATGATGCGATCGCACAATGCTGGGTGGCGCGCACCGTTGTGCTGGCGCCAACCGACAACGAAGCGGTTGAGGTCGGGCTGCCGTATTTCAACCAGATGCAGACCTATCGCGCGGCGCAGAGCACCGCTTTCGAGGCTTCGGTGGCCAAGGCCAACGCCTCGGGACGCCTGCCGGTTCTGTGCGGTTCCCCCGACAGCATGATGGAAGACTTCATCGACCTGGAGAAGACCGGCATCGGCGGCGTCATGGTCCGGTTCCGGACCGGACCGATGCCGGCGGCGTTCGCCTTGCGCGCGCTGAAACTGTTCATGCGCGAGATCGCGCCGCAGATCCGGCAGAGCACGCCGCTGCCCGTGACAGTCTGAGGCCGGCATCGGTGGGGGACGGGCGCGGGTAAGCGTGACCCTGGTTATCGCGGGCGATCGCACGGATTGATCGGGGCAGACCGCAACGCGCGGTCTTTGCCGCGTCGCCAATGATCAGGGTGATTCCGCTGCACCGACGCTCGCGGCACTGCCCGGTTTGCTGTGGCGACCGGGATCGGCGCCGATGCGTCAATGGATGATGGCCAGGACGATTTCGACTGCAATCATCAGCAGGATCATGATTTCCAGCACCTCCGAACGGCTGGCGTGGGCTTCGTCGTAGAGCGCCGTGTAGGTGTCGCGGATGATCGACAGCTTGCGGTCGACGGCGGCGCTAACGTTGGGGACACGGTAAAGGTCGAGTGCCGCGGTGTAGATGCGGGCGAGGTAGACGTCCTCGGTCACCTGCAGGGCGTTGTCCACTTTTTCGGTCAGTTCCGTGACCTCGGCCACCATCGTGTACAGGTGGCGGGCGAGGTCGGCGAAGCGGCGGGCGCCGGGCAGGCGCCAGTGGTGGCGGGTGGCCTCGACCAGGTCGTACATGCGCGGAAGCTCGGCATCGAGCAGTTCGTCGTAGTAGCGCATTTCCAGAAGCTGGGCGTTGGCGACTTCCAGCACGTCGATCACGTCGGTGTCGCCGCGGGGCTCGTAGATGAAGGCGCGGTCCCAGGTCAATGCAACGAGGTCGTCGGCGTAGTAGGAATAGCGATGCCCCAGCAGGTCGCGGGTCGCGCCCTCCGACAACGGCCGATGCTCCCCGGACAGCAGCGGCACGAGGTCAAGCCGGTCGGTCAGCGTGCCGGCGGTTATGGGTTCATCGAAGCTGTTGACCACGCCGATGAGGAAATCCTCGTCGAGGGTTTCGGGCGTTGGCCGGATCAGCGCCTGGCCAATGCCCTGGCGGACCTGGTCGAGCAGCGTGGTCCACAGGCGGGGAACGGGCGCCTGGGCGACGGCTTCATCGACGGCATTGAGGCGGTGGGAGAACTCAGCCCAGGGCATGTCGGTGACGGGCAGGCGCAGGGCGATGCTGACGACGCCAAAATCGTATAGGCGGGCGGTGACCGTCGCCTGCACCTGGATGTCGGGCAGCGTCAGGGTGATGGGACCGAGGCCGAGGGCGACGGGCGGTACGCCGAAGGCCACCGCCTTCGGGGGCGTGGTGGTCAGGCGGCCGCGGGAGCTGCCGGTGCGGACGGTGCGGGCCCAGATTTGTTCGGCCTTGGGCAGGTCGATCGCGTAGGCCACGTCGAACAGGCGGTAGGCCAGGATCGCGCCGGTGGCGACGTGCATCGGGCTTATTCGGTCTGCTGTTGCAGGAAACGCTGGGCGTTGGCGGGATCGATCAGGGCGTGGACCTGGAAGGTTGCCGGGATGATGTCGGCCCAGGCGTTGAGGTGGGCGTGCAGCGCCTCATTGGATGCGACATCGAACAGCACGGCGGCGCCGCGTCCGACCTTGGCATGAACGGAGCGGACCTCGCCCTTGTCGATCAGCGGCTGGATCCAGGTCCAGTAGGACTGGCGGGCGGCGGTGACGCTGGACGGGCGTTCGGGGCGAGGCTCGCTGATGACGAGGAAGAGCATGGGTGTTCTCCTTAGGCGCGGATGGCGGGCGGGCGGCGCAGCGCCCAGAATGCGATGCTGCCGGCGACGTAGAACACGATCGACAGGGTGAAGGCGACCCGGTAGCTGCCGGTGGTGTCGAACACAAAGCCGGCGAGCCAGGACCCGCCGGCCGCGCCGAGGCCGGTGCCGATGGTGATGACGCCGAGGATGGCGCCGAGGTTCGGGCCGGGGAACAGGTCGGCGGTTTTCGCGGTGATGGCGGGGCCACGCGCGCCCCAGGTCAGGCCGAAGAAGCAGGCGTGCAGCCAGAGCAGGACATGCTGGTCCGGGGAGGTGATCATGAGGGCGAAGATGACGCCGAGGATGGAGGTGCCGTAGGTGACGACGGCTGAGATCTCGCGGCCGACGTAGTCGGACAGGGTGCCGGTGATGATCACGCCGGGCAGCGAGAGGAAAGCGCCCATGCCGAGGACGCCGGCGGCGTAAAGCTTGTCGAAACCAATATCGATGGCGAAGGCAAGCTGGTGCAGGGCGACCAGGAAGCTGCCCAGGCCGGTGAACATGTAGACCGCGAACAGCAGCCAGAAATGCGGCGTGCGAACGGCCTGGCGGACGGTCCAGCCATCGGTGCCGGCGTGGCGGCGACGCCCCCCCTGCCCTACGCCGCGGAACAGCGAGGCCAGCGGCAGCAGGATGATGCCCATGAACACGCCCTGCCATAGGTAGGCGCCGCGCCAGCCCAGCCCGGAGATCATCAGCGTCGCCACCGGAGCGGAGAACGCCCGGGCAAAGCCGTTGGCGGACTGGACGATGGAGACGGCCATGCCGCGGTTGCGGACGAAGTATGTGGACAGCAGCGGGACGAAGACGACTAGGCCAAGGCAGTTGGCGCCGAGCGTCATGACCACGCCGTACAGGATGACGATGTGCCAGAGCTGGGCGGCCCAGGCGTTGGCCAGCAGGCCGGTGGTCAGCAGGGCGCCGCCCATGAGGATCAGGCGGGACGGGCCGAGGCGGTCGACCAGCCAGCCGACGATGGGCGAGCTGATGCCGCTGACGATCTGCGACACAGAGTAGGCCAGCGAGACCTCGGCCCTGGACCAGCCGAACGCTTCGACAAAGGTGACCAGGAAGACGGTGTAGGCGTGCATGAAGCCGGCGCCGATGGAGAACGTGCCAAAGGCGGCGGCCAGCAGAAGCCACAGGCGGAGGCTGGTGAGTGGTTTTAGATCGGAGCGGGGCTTCAGGTCGGGCATGGTCCGACTATACCGACGGCGGGCGGGATGCCTACTTGATCAGCCCGGCGCTGCGCGGCAGGAACAGTGACAGTTCCGGGATGCAAATGATCAGCATCAGTCCGAACAGCAGCGCCAGCATGTAGGGCCAGTAGGCCTTGGCATGCTGGCCAACCGAGATATTGGCGAAGCGGAGCGCCATCAGCAGGCCCACCCCCAGGGGTGGCGTGAACAGGCCGATGCCGACCGCGGCGGTCTGCACGATATCGAAATGGACGGGGTGGATGCCGATATGGGTGGCGATCGGGAACACCACCGGGATCAGCACGACGGCGGCGGGCAGGCCTTCCAGCACCATGCCGAAGACGAGGGTCATGAGCGCGACGCCGGTGAGGAACAGCCAGGGGCGGCTTTCCAGCGGGCCGAGGATCCAGGCGACAAACTCGGGGGCGCCGGACAGTCCCATCAGGTACTGGAAGATGGTAGCGACGGCGAGCAGGAAGACCACGACGCCGGTCAGCACGCCAGCCTCGTAGGCCAGGGTCAGCACCTGCATCCAGGTGACGTTGCGGTAGTAGAATTTGGCCGCCAGCAGGGAATAGAGGGCGACGATGGCGCCAGCCTCGGTGGCAGTGAAGGCGCCCATGTAGAAGCCGCCGAGGATGACGATGGGGATGACCAGGGGGACGGCGGCGTTCTTGAGGGCGGTCATCACGCGGGCGAAGCTGGTGCGGGTGTCCTTGGGCCAGCCGAGGACGTGGGCCTGGATCAGGACGAGGACGCACAGGCAAAGACCGATGGTTGCCGCCGGGATGAAGCCGGCGAGGAACAGCGCGACGGCGGACTGGTTGGTAACGGCGCTGATGACGATCATGAAGATGGCCGGCGGCACCAGCATGCCCATGGCGGTACCGGCGGCGATCAGGGATGCCCCATCCTCAGCCCGATAGCCGGCTTTTTTCAGGGACGGCATCAAGGCGGAACCGAGCGCGGAGACCTCGGCCATTTTGGAGCCGCAGATGTCGGAGAAGAAATAGGCGACGACGATCACCGACATCCCCAGGCCACCGCGCAGCCAGCCCACCAATGCTCGGGCGAGCTCCACCAGGGCAGTGGACATGCCGGCGCGTTCCATCAGCGACCCGGCGAAGACGAAGGACGGGATGGCCAGCAGCACCCAGCTTTGCGAGGCGGAGACGATGGTGGAGCCGAGCTGCTGCAGCGGCAGGCCGGCGGTGAGCAGGCCGATGACCCCGGCGGCGCCGAGGCAGAACACGATCGGCAGCGACAGGATCAGCAGGAGCAGGAAGGTGACCAGGGTTGCGAGCAGGACCATCCGGCTACTCCCGCACGTCAGCAAATGTGTGGTCGGGGCCAGCCGGATTGCGGGCGGCATCCAGCGCGTAGAGTGCCATCAGGAGGCCGCCCACGACAATGGAGGCGTACAGCCAGCCGAGGCTGATCTCGAGCGCGGGCGAGGTGAGCGTGATGTTGAGCAGCATCAGTTTCCAGCCAAGCCAGGTGATCAGAAGGGCGAAAGCGGCGATCAGCAGGTGGTGGGCGACGTGCAGGACCTTCTGCGCGGCCGGCGGGAATCGATGGGTGAACAGATTGAGCGCGAAGTGGCTGCGTTCCTGCACCGCGATAGCCGCGCCGATCAGGGTCAGCCAGGCGAGCGTGGTTTCGCCCACTTCCTCGACCCAGAAAAAGTTTGGCGGGTCGACGTCGAGCCAGTCGGTGATCGGCAGCATGATGTAGCGGGCGAACACGCCGTACAGCATGACGCCGATGGCCGACAGTACAAGACCGCCCAGGAGGACCCTGGGCAGCAGGGCTATGATCCGCATCCGGGTCAGGCTTTCGCGCTGACGATCTGTTCCCACAGGCCGCTGTATTGCTTCTCGTATTGCGGCCAGAGTTTCTGCTTGGCGATGTCGATGAACGGGGCGTGGTCGGGTTCGTTGACCGTCATGCCGCGCGACTCGAGCTGTTGTTTGGCGCTGGCGAGCGTGTCGACGTCTTCGGTGACCTTGCGGACCACGCCCTGGGCCTCACGGCTGGTATCCGCCACCATCTTCTGCTGTTCCGGCCGCAGGTCGTTCCACATCTTGAGGTTCATGGCGATGAGTGTGGCGCCGTAGTTATGGCCGGTAAGCGAGTAGTATTTGGAGACCTCATAGGCTTTCAGCGGCACCATGTTGACGACGGGCAGGTCGGCGCCGTCGATGACACCTTGTTGCGCCGCGGTGATGACCTCGGCCCAGCCCAGGGGGACGGCGACGCCGCCAAGGCTGTTGACGGTGTCGGCGAACACCTTCGAGGGCTGGGTGCGGATTTTCAGGCCGCGCAGGTCCTTTGGCACGTTGATCGGACGCCGGCCGTTCCAGATGTGGCGGAACCCGTAGTCGAAGTAGAACAAGACCTTCACGCCGTATTTCTGCTGGAACAGCGTGTCGAGGTCGTCACCGACTTTGCCGTTGAGTATCGTGTAGGCCTGCTGGTAGCTGCTGACCAGGTAGCCGACGAGGAACACGCCCATTTCCGGGAACAGGGTGGCCGACGCGCCGCCGGGGTTGCCGATGGCGATGTTGCCGGCCTTCACCGCGTTGATGATGTCGATCTCTTTGGTCAGTAAGGTGCCGCCGTGATAGGTGACGTCCAGCTCACCCTTGCTGCGTTCGGTCAGCGCCTTGGCCATCCAGTCGAGCGCGATGGCACCGGATTCGGGCAGCGGGTTGACAGCTGCGATCTGCATCTTCTTCGGAGCCGCCTGGGCGAAGGCCGGAGCACGTCCGGTAGCGAGCACGCCGGCCAGGCCGCCGGCCGATCGGAGCAGCGTGCGGCGCGATGCGATAATGGCCATTCGTGGCGTCCCCCTGGATTGGTTGGTTATTTGCCGAACAGGGTACAGCAATGGCAGGCTGTGTCCAACGGAGAAACGTGGGGTCGATATGATACATAGTCATTCGCAATGGGGGCCGCTGGACCAGATCGGGGCCGGCAATCTATTGACGGTGGAGAAGCGGCTGGCAGCATTGGCGTCGGTGCGGACTGGGCAGATCTATGACGTCAGCCACGAGATATTTATGGGCGCACCGTACATGGCGCCAAACCAGACTCCGTTTCTGATGTCGATCTTCGGGTCCTGGCGGGACACCATCAAGCGGCGGCGCAAGATGGGCGCGACCAACGATGCCGGCACGAACCTGGAGCGGATCGAGATGACCGCCCATGTCGGGACGCATATCGATGCGCTGGGTCACTTCTCGAAGGGGGACATGCTGTATAACGGCAATGCCTGTGCGGATGTGGTGACGGACTGGGGGCTGGACCGGCTGGGAATCGAGCATGCGCCGCCGATGATCACCCGGGCGGTGCTGTTCGATGTGGGCGGTGCGGGGCACCTGTCACCGGGGCAGACGGTGTCGCCGGACGATCTGAAGCGGGCGGCGGATGTGGGGGGATTTGCGGTCGAGCCGGGCGACATCGCGCTGATCCGGACAGGTTGGGGGCGGTATTTCGGCGTCGATAATGCGCGCTACCTGGAGGGCGAGCCGGGGATCGACGTGCCGGCGGCGAAGTGGCTGATCGACCAGGGTATCGTGGCGATCGGGGCTGACAATATGGCGGTGGAGGTGCTGCCCAATCCAAACAAGGCGGTGATGATGCCGGTGCATCAGTTCGCGCTGGCGGAATGCGGGGTCTATCTGATCGAGAACCTCGCGCTGGAGGAACTGGCGGCGGCGCGGGTCCATGCGGCGTGTTTCATTCTGCTGGCAACGAAGATCCGGGGTGGCACCGCGGCACCGGTGCGTCCGGTGGTGATGGTCTGAGGCTTTTTGGCGCGGCCTTCGGAGCACACAGGAGGCCAGCGGCGACCAGCCTGAGACGCAAAACGCGCTGACCGTGAACAGTCAGCGCGCCTTGGTGTTTACTGATCAAGCAACCTCATCACCCTGCCCGTGCCAGGCAGGGTAATTCGCGTCAGCGGGTCTGCTGGATCGCCGAGAGGATCCAGTGGCCGCCGCGCGAGCGGACAAATGTCCAGATCTCAGTCGCGGTGACATGCTCATTCGGGCTGCCGTCGACGATGCGCCCGGTCGCGTCGCGCGTTACGTCGATCATCGAGAAGCGCATTGCGACGGTGGCGTAGTCACGGCCCTGCTCTGTCCAGGCCTGGGCCAGATCGCCGGAAGCGAGGTTGACGTCGGTCACGCTGTTGCGCACCCCACGACTGACCTGCGCCGAAAGCTGGTCGGCGAAGTAGCTGACCATCTCGGGCGTGGCCATGCCCTGCAACCCGTTCAGGTCATGGGCGCTCCAGGCGGCCTGGACGCCCTGGAGCAACTGCTCGAACTGGCGGTAGTCGTCGGGGCTGATGGCAATGGGCGGGGCGCTGCCCGTGGCCCCCCCTTGCGCCGCACCCGGCCCCATGTTTCCGTTCTGGGCACCCCCTTGGGCACCCCATTGGCCACCCCCCGGACCTCCCCCCTGGCCTCCGCTGGCCATGCCATTGCGCGCGAAGATATTGGGACCGCCCGCCATAGCCGGCGAGCGGCCGCCCATGAACATGCGGAACAGGAAGCGCCCGATCCAGACGACCAGGAAAATCTGCAGCAGCAGGCCGAGGAAGCCGAACCCGCCCAGGCCGCCGCCCATGAAGCCATGGCCGAACAGCATGCCGCCGATGCCGGCGCCGATCAGGCCACCCATCAGGCCGGACATGAAGCCCGACGACCGCCGTGGGTAGGCAGACGAGCCATAGCCCGGCGAATTGTAGGGCTGGCTTTGCGGCGTCATACTCCGCTCCATCGGTGCGGAGGAATTGGGCGCGGTGTTGGTGCGCGGCGGCGCCGAATAGGTCATGCTGCCGCGGCTGCCAAACGAGCCGCCGCCGCCAGCCCGCGCATCCGCAAGGCCCGACGACAAGGCCAGCGCCAAGGCAGCAGCGCCGGCCAGCAAATAACGAGTACGGGACATTTCCATCCGCTTCAAGGTTTCTCCAGAGAGGCAATATGGTGTTTCCGGGCGGCAAAGCCAGAGGCTACCCATACATCACGCAACCCAGCCCCCGGGCCGGCGCCGGGTGCGGGGCCGCGTTGACCTGCTAGGGTCGCAAATCCATGTCCGCCGTCACAGGCGGAGCCGATTTCGCAGCCCTTTTTCAGCGCGCTGCTCATGACGCGTGGGCCGCCCAAGGCGGCCACTCGCCAATGGGTCGCCGCAAAACGGACACCATGAGCCCGCCCATTCAGGAAGACGGTCTGCACGGCGCAGTTTTTGTAGCCGCATTCACCACGCTGGTCATTGCCATCGGCATGGCATCGTTGGACACCTCGATCGCCAATACGGCACTGCCGACCATTGCCACCGATCTGAACGCAAGCCCGGCGGACTCGGTTTGGGTGGTGAATGCCTACCAACTGGCGCTGGTGGTTTCGTTGCTGCCGTTCGCGTCGCTGGGCGAGATCATCGGTTATCGCCGGGTGTATATCTGGGGTCTGGCCGTGTTCACCGGGGCTTCCCTGTTGTGCGCGCTGAGCTGGTCGCTGCCCACGCTGACCGCGGCGCGGATCATCCAGGGGTTCGGTGCGAGCGGGTTGATGAGCGTCAACACCGCGCTGATCCGGTTCATCTACCCAAGCCGCTCGCTGGGACGGGGGGTGGGAAACAACGCACTGGTGGTCGCCGTCTCGACTGCGATCGGCCCGACCATCGCTGCCGGAATTCTGTCGTTAGGCACCTGGCAGTGGCTGTTTGCGGTCAATGTGCCGCTCGGCGTCGTGGCCTTCATCCTGGCCCTGCGCGCACTGCCTGACACCGGACGCGCGTCCCATTCGTTCGACTTCGCCAGCGCGGCGTTGAACGCGGCGACCTTCGGATGCCTGATCTTCGCGATCGGTGAGGCTGCCCATCACGCCGACACCGTCGTTACCCTGGCATTGCTGGCGATCGCCATCGCCTGCGGGGCGGCGCTGATCCGTCGCCAACTGGGCTTGCCGGCACCCATGCTGCCCGTCGACCTGTATCGCCGCCCGATGTTCGCGCTGTCGTCGCTGACGTCGTTCTGTTCGTTCGCCGCGCAGGGCCTGGCATTCGTTTCCCTGCCCTTCTATTTTCAGAGCGTGCTGGGCTTCGATGCCGTGCAGACCGGCCTGCTGCTGACACCCTGGCTGGTGATGACGGCCATTGCCGCCCCGATCGCCGGCCCGATGTCCGACCGCTTTCCCCCGGCCATCCTGGGCGGCACCGGGCTTGCCATCCTGGCGGTTGGGCTGGCCTTGATTGCCACCCTGCCGGCGCATCCCGGCGTCGTCGATATTGTATGGAGGATGCTGATCTGCGGCACTGGATTCGGTTTTTTCCAGTCGCCCAACCTGCGCGCCATCATGTCCAGTGCGCCGGCCGAACGCAGCGGCGGCGCCAGCGGCATTGTCGCTACGTCCCGCCTGTGCGGCCAGGCGGTTGGGGCCGCCTTGGTGGCGCTGTGCTTCGGCGTGTCGATGCAGCACGGTCCATCGCTGGCATTGGCCGTGGCGGCGGTGTTTTCCGGCGCCGGCAGCCTGGTCAGCTTTTTCCGCCTGGCTGCGCGGTCGCCGCAGCGTGAGGCGGCGGGGCGGCGCCGGGCGGGATGACCAGGCGAATCGCATAAGGAATTTCCGCCGGTCATGATATTGGAAGCGAAGTCACCGCCGCATTTTCGTTGCTCGGTCTGATCGAACTGACCGGCGCGCTGATGATGGGCAATGCGCGGTCATCGCGGGCTTCTTGGGTAGGAACGTCCCAGATCGGCGGGACGTTTTAGATCTAATCGTCACTTTGGCGGCGCAAACGATTGTTAGCTAGGGCGTGTCGTCAAATAGCCTGACTGGCTGAGTCCAATCTGCAACAGCCGCCGGCAATCTGCCGGGGGCAGCACGATAGCCGGTTCCGGCGCGCGTCATTCTTCGATTCATAGATGGTCAGCTTCTGGGAAGGCTGACCGATGCGCCGTTACGGACTGCGTGATGACCAATGGGAGCGGATCAAGGACCTGCTGCCAGGCAGGCCGGCGTCGGTCGGTGTGACCGCTGCAGACAATCGCTTATTTGTCGAGGCGGTGCTGTATCGCTATCGAGCCGGTATCCCCTGGCGTGACCTTCCCGACCGCTTCAGCGACTGGAAGAACGTGCATCGCCGGTTCAGCCGCTGGGCAAAATCCGGCGTTTGGAAGCGGGTTTTCCAGCATCTTTCCGAGGACGCCGACAACGAATACGCGATGATCGACAGCACCATCGTTCGGTGCCACCAGCACAGCGCCGGCGCGAAAAAAAAGCCGGTGAGAACCAGGCCATCGGGCGTTCGCGCGGCGGGCTGAGCACCAAGATCCACACCCTGGTCGATGCCCTCGGCAACCCGGTCGGCTTCCATCTGACCGGCGGCGAGGCGCATGACCTCATCGGCGCCGATCACCTGATCCCAACGATGCAGGCCGACGTGCTGATCGCCGACAAAGCCTTCGACGCCGACAACCGGGTGATCGATCCAATCACTGCGGCGGGAAAGAAGCTGGTCATCCCGCCCAAGAGAAACCGCAAGCGACCCCGCAGCTACGACAAGCACCTCTATCAAGCGCGGCATCTGATTGAAAATTTCTTCGCCAAGCTCAAGCAGTATCGCGCCCTCGCAACTCGCTACGACAAAACCGCGCGCAACTTTCTCGGCGCCGTCTACTTCGCAGCCGCCGTCGTTTGGCTTAATTGACGACACGCCCTAGGCAAAGAGAGCGGCGAGTTCGGCATCCGGCGTGTTGGCGAAGTCTTTGCTCAACGTCTTGCCAAGCTTTCCGCTGGCGGCCTTATCAAGCGCCTCCCGGATGTCATGCAGGATGTGAGGCGAAGCGGCCAGGACAATCTCGTCGATCTTACCCGTCCGCACAGCCTCGTTCAGCTTGGCGGCAACCTGCTTGGCAAAGTGCCCCTTCGCCTGATCGTGGGGATCGGACCGGGGCGCCTTCAACTGGCTGGTGCCCGCTGACGCGTCTTCATCGGTATCCCCGTGACCACTGTTGTCGAAGCTCTCCAGCGTCCGCATCCTTCCATCGTCGAGCGTCAGGATGCGAGCCTTACCGCCATCCGCAACCACATACCACGTCGTGCCCTTAGCCATTGATTATCCTTCTCGTTACATGGGCTGCAACGCGCTGGATGTCAGATCGTTCGTTTTGGCCAAACGTCATAAGGCCGCGGACTGCAATCCTTGGCCCAGTTCGTCCTGATCGTCACATCGCCTGATCGTCACATCATAGGCAGCGACAAACCGCGCTGCCTCGGCCCCGTTCTTTTGAGATGGTCAGGAGTTACAGCCCGTGAATCAGCCTCATCCGGAGCGCTCCGTCGAACATTCCGATGGCCAGCAGAACGCCAGTAACCATACGGAGCCGGACGCTCCTGATGCCCACGGTGCCGACGAATTCAGCGGCACGCGCGCCGGCAAGGCGAACATCGAAGCCCTCCAACAAAGCCTGAAGCGATGATACTGATCGCACTGTGTTTGGCGGGAACGTCCCTGAGCTATTTCCTCGGGGTAAGAAGCCCGGGGCCTCGCAGGTATGGCACGCCGAAGGGATGGATTGTGGCCTTGGCAATCGGCGCCGGCCTGGCCCTGACCTTTTATGCGTTCTCCGCGTTTGGCTTAATGGTTTCCCTCGACTCCCTCATTTCTGATTTTTGATCTGCAAGGCTATAGCGACAACTTCGGGGTCGGCTGCGCAAGAGCCTCCAGTGGTGATTCCGGCTTAGGCAAAAGTCCTACGGAAAATGGCGCTCAACGTCCTGCGAACGGCTCGCCCAGACATCTCGATCCGGCGCAAACGAAAGCGCTCCGGTTGGTCCGATCAGTTCACGCGATCTGTGCCGGGTCAAATGCGATAGCCCTGCGGGATGACGGTGGCTGCTTGATCCGTGCGGCCATCGGACGATACTGCGTCCGGAACCTGCCTGCGCCGGTGGCCGCAGGCTGCTCGCCAGCAGGGCCGCCCGAAAAAGACAGATGCCGCCCGGAAGGAACATGTCGATGATCGAACCGCTGCCGACCGCCAAGCCTGAGGACGTCGGGCTGAGCCAGACCGGGCTTGACCGGCTGTCCGCCGCATTGGAAGGCCGAGCTGCGAGCGGGCACGTGCCGGGCGGCGTGGCGCTGATCGCCCGCCACGGCAAGGTTGCCTATCACCGGAGCTTTGGCCGCCTGAACCCGGCATCCGACCAGCCGATGGGCACCGACGCGATCTTCCGCATCTACTCGATGACCAAGGCGATCGTGTCGGTTGGCGTTATGATGCTGTGGGAGGAGGGAAAGCTTCTGCTGAGCGATCCGATCAGCAAGTATATCGCGGCGTTCGCCGATACCAAGGTCGGGACGATCGCCGGCGACAGCTACACGCTGGCGGCGCCGCGAACGGCCATCACCATCCAGGACCTTCTGCGGCATACATCGGGCCTGACCTATGAGTTCCGGGGCGCGACGCCGATCCACAAGGCCTACACGCAGGCGCGCGTGGCGCGGCTAAAGCAGACCAACGCCGACCAGGTGGCCGAACTGGCCGGGCTGCCGCTGCTGCATCAGCCTGGCACCGCGTGGGAATACAGCCGCTCGACCGATGTGCTGGGGCGGCTCGTTGAGGTCATCTCCGGCCAGACCCTGGGCGCATTCCTGTCCGAACGCATTCTGACGCCGCTTGGCATGACGGATAGCGGGTTCTCGGTCCCGGCCGCGCAGCAGGCCCGCATCGCCGAACCGTTCGCCAAGGATCCCGAGGGCGCGACGGATGTCGCATTGCTGGACGTCCGCCGGCCGGCGCTGTTCGAATCGGGCGGCGGCGGCATGGTTGCCACCGCAATGGATTATGCGCGGTTCCAGGCGATGCTGCTGGGCAATGGCCGGCTTGGCTCGACCAGGCTGCTCGGGCGAAAGACGGTCGAGCTGATGACGTCGGACCACCTGGGGACGATTGCCGGTGCATCCGACCTGCTGCCGCCCGGGCATGGGTTCGGACTAGGCTTCGCGGTTCGCATGCAGCCGGGAATGGCGCCATTTCCGGGTTCGGTGGGCAGCTATTACTGGGGTGGCGCGGCTGGCACCACGTTTTGGGTCGATCCGGCAGAGCGGCTGTATGCGGTGCTGATGATCCAGGCCCCGGTGCAGCGCGAGCATTACCGGGTGCTGTTCCGCGATCTGGTGTATGCGGCGCTGGCCGACTGAGGGGCTGAGCGGGCGAAGCGGCAGGGCGTTTGCCACCCTGCCCTATTGCCGCCATCAGCGGTGCGGTAAATGCGCCCCCGACTCGGCGGCGAGTGGCTACAAGGGCGCCGTGCGAACCCATGACTGGAGATTCTCCATGAAACATTGGACCCTTGCCTGCCTGCTGAGCGCGGCGCTGCTGGCCGGCTGTTCCTCCTCCGACGATTCCAAGAATGCCAGTGGATCGGGCGGGGCCGGCGGGGTCGGCGCGGCGGGCGGCTATGGTGCGGGCGGACCAGGCGGGGCCGGCGGCGCTGGACGTGCCGCGCCGGGCACCCAGGAAGACCTGGTGCAGTCGGCCGGCGACCGTATCTTCTTCGACACGGACCGTAACACGTTGACGCCGCAGGCTGCAGCGACGCTGGATCGTCAGGCGGGCTGGATGCAGCAATATCCCCAGGTCAATATCTGGGTTGCGGGCAATTGCGACGAGCGCGGCACGGAGGAATACAATCTTGCGCTTGGGCAAAGACGGGCCGCCGCGGACCGGGATTATCTGGTCGCGCACGGAATCAACCGCAGCCGTATCGAGACCATCAGTTACGGCAAGTCGCGGCCGATCGATGCTGCCTCGACCACCGAGGCCTGGGCGCAGAACCGCAATGCAATCACGTCGGTACGCTGAACACGAAACTGAACAATCGCGTCCGAACGATCTGAAATCTTGTGTATTGCGGAGTATAGTTAACCTTCTGCTAACCCTTGGCCTTGATGATGGTCATGCCAACGACGAGGATCGTCATGCTGAGGGTCGCCGGATGCATCACACAACATCATGACCTGGGGCTTGTTGCCCTGGCGCTGCTGGTGTGCGTGTTGGCTGCGAACGCCAGCGTAAGGCTGCTGATAAGCCGCGATGGAGCGGGGTCCAGGCGTTACGGATTTCGCAACGGCGCGGCAATCGTCGCCTTCAGCGCGGGCGTTTGGGCAACCCATTTTATCGGGGTGCTTGCCTATCGCCCCGGCGTCCCGTTCGGCTTTGATGTGCCGCTATGCGTGCTGTCGTTCGCGCTGGTGGCCGGGGCCACTGTGCTTGCCTTCAGGATGGGCCGGCACAGGCCGGCCACGGCCATGATGAGCGTCGCCCGTGGATCGGTCCTGGCAATCGGGATCGCGGCCATGCATTTCACCGGCATGATTGCCCTGGAGATACCGGCCAGACTGCATTACGAGCCCAGCCTCGTTGGCATGGCCCTGGTCAGCGGGGCGGCATTTGCGATTGCGGCGATGTGGCTGCTCGCACGCGGCAGCCTGATCCTGACATCGCTGTTCCTGACGCTTGCGGTGACCGCCACGCATTTCGTCGCCATGGTTTCGGTGATACTGGAACCCACCGGCAACCCGGACGTGGCCTCGGCGGGGGTGTCGCAGATCACGCTCGCATCCGCGACCGGGGGCGCTGCGCTGGTCATCATCACCCTGGTGGTCGCGGCTTCCCTAATCGACTGGCGGCATCGAGAACGACTGGCGAAGGAAGCGCGGCGTTTTCGCACGCTGGCGGATGCCACTTCGGAGGGCATCATCTTCGAGCGTGATGGCCGGATAGCGGATGTAAACAGAGCGATGTGCCGGCTGGCCGGTAACGAGGCCGCAACCTTGATCGGCTTGCCGCTTACCGCGTTGATTCCGGATCTTACGCTGGCGCCGGGCGCCGACGGGCGGGCGGCGGAATATCTGATTGTATGCGCGGACGGCCAGAGCACGCCGGCGGAGGTGCTGTGGCACGACGACGCCGAACATACGGGTCATTTCCTGGCGGTTCGGGATCTTTCGCGGCAGAAGGCGGCGGAATCGCAGATCGACCGGCTGGCCCGATTCGATTCGCTGACCGGCCTGGCCAATCGCACGATGTTCGAGCAGCAATTGCACAGCGCACTGGCGCGCGCCGACCGTGGGGGCGGCCAGGTCGCGCTGCACTACATCGACCTCGACCGGTTCGAGACGGTCAACGAGACATACGGACCCCGCGTAAGCGAACAGATCCTGATCCAGGCAGCGACGCGGATGTCGGCCATCGTGTCCGAGACCGACGTTGCCGCACGCTTGGGAAGTGACGAATTCACGGTGATACAGCCGCTGATCGGTCATCCCTCCGAGGCGGCTGCCCTGGCAGAGCGGATTGTTGCCGAAATGGCCTGTCCGTTCGTGGTCGGCGAACATATCGTGTCGCTGGCCGCCAATATCGGCATTGCCCTGTCGCCGACGGATGGCGATACGGTTCTGTCACTGATCAAGAGCGCGGCCCTCGCCCGGCGCCACGCCAAGCACCACAGCCATGGCTGGCGCTGTTTCGAGCCGTCGATGGACGTGCTGCTGCAGGAGCGACGGTCGCTGGAGCTCGACATGCGGGCGGCCCTGCAGAACGGCGAATTTTGCCTGCATTACCAGCCGTTCTTCGCGATCGAGTCGCAGGAACTTGCCGGCTATGAGGCGCTGCTGCGATGGGATCATCCAACGCGCGGCCGCATTTCACCGGCCGACTTCATTCCCCTGGCTGAAGAGTGTGGCCTGATCGTTCCGATCGGCAACTGGGTGCTCGCGACCGCCTGTGCGGAAGCGGCGTCCTGGGACGACAGCGTCATCATCTCGGTCAACCTGTCGCCGGCGCAGTTCGTGCAACCCGGCATCATCACCACCGTGCTCGACGTGCTGAAACAAACCAACTTGCCACCGGTTCGGCTTGAGCTGGAAATCACCGAAGGCACGCTGATGGACGACGCGCCGAACGCGCTACGTGTCCTGACCGCCTTGAAGGCGGTCGGCGTGAAGCTCGCCATGGACGATTTCGGCACCGGCTACTCCAGCCTGAGCTATCTGCGGAAGTTCCCGTTCGACAAGATCAAGATCGACCGCAGCTTCATCAGTGATGTCGGCGATGTCGCGGAGGCGGAGACCATCGTGCAGGCGATCATCGCCCTGGGCCGGAGCCTGAAACTGGACGTCACCGCCGAGGGCGTGGAGACGCGCCGCCAGCTTACGATGCTGCGTGGTCAGGGCTGCACCTTTGCGCAAGGGTATCTGCTGGGCCGGCCGCATCCAGCGGATCAACTGGGTCAACACCGCAAGACGGAGCAGCCGCCCGTGACCGGCGGCCGGCAGCCGGCAATCGAGAGTTCCCGGACGCCGGCCGCTGTCTGATGCAGCGGACGCCGGCGTTGACGCTGCAGACCGCGGCGTTAGCTTTCTGGCTCGTTGTTTGAGTGAGCAACTTTATCATCCTGACCAAATCGGTCAGGGTGATGTTAATCTAACATCATGCGCGTGGTGTAACAGACATCGCGTGCGGTACAGGCGCGCGGGCAAATCAGCCGGTCGCCGGCGCCGGCCTGCCTGATCGTCGCCACGCGGCCTTGCGCCCCCTGGACGAGCGACGTGATCCGGTCCTGAATGAGGCCCACGCTCAATCCTTTGGCAAAGGGCGAAACATGGCGGGGAACATCCGGACGTTGATCACGCGGCGCGGCGTGCTGTTCGGGCTGCCGCTGGCCGGCGCCGCGGGACCGCCGCCTGCAGCGGAGGCATTCTGGACGGCGCGCTACCAGGCCAGAAAAGGTGATGTGACGCTGGCGCTGTATCGCAAGCGCCTGCATGCGCCGGTGACGGGCCGCAGCAAGCTGCCGGTGCTGTTCCTGGTGCATGGTTCGTCGATCTCGGCGCTACCGAGCTTTGATCTGACGGTGCCGGGCGCTGGGGAATACTCGTTGATGAACGTGTTCGCGCGCCGGGGCTTTGATGTCTGGACGATGGATTTCGAGGGCTACGGCAAGTCGACGGTCACCGCGGGCAATTCCGATATCGCATCCGGTGTGGCCGATCTTAAGGCGGCGATGCCGGTGCTCGAGCGGGAGACCGGGCAGACGCGGTTCAGCTTCATGGGCGAGAGCAGTGGCGCGATCCGAGCAGCAGCCTTCGCGGTCGCCGAACCGGAGCGGGTGGCGCAACTGGTGTTGGAGGCCTTCACCTATACCGGCAAAGGGTCCCCGACGCTGGCCAAGCGCGGTGAGCAAACTGCATTCTACCGCACCTATAACCGCCGTCCCCGCGACGAGAAAATGATTCTGAGCATTTTCACCCGCGACCGGCCGGCCACGTCCGATCCACGGGTGCCTGCGGCGATCGCCAAGGCGGAGATGGCCAATGGCGACAGCGTGCCGACCGGCACCTATCTCGACATGACGGCCAACCTGCCGCTGGTCGATCCCACCAAGGTGCAATGCCCGGTGCTGATGGTGCGCGGGCAATATGACGGAATTTCCACTGAGGAGGACCTGCTGGACTTCTTCGCCAGGCTGCCGACGCCGGACAAGCAATATGCGGTCATTCCCGGTGCGGCGCACGCGGTAGGCATGAGCCTGGCGCGCGCTGACCTGTGGCATGTCATGCTGAAATTCCTGACGCTGCCGAAGATGTCTTCATGAGGAACGGTCCTGGAGGATTTGCGGAGGATGGCTTTTGCGGTTCCGAGGCTGGTCTGGTTCGGCATCGAACTGGATTATAGTTACGGTATAATAATATGATCCGGTCGTGCCTCGACAGCGATTGCCGGATCTGCGCTATGGCTGTGTCAGGAGGACATGATGGGAACCCACGTTCACAACCTTTACTGCGACGCCAACGGCGAGTCGCACTGGCGCGACCTGGAGATCGACTGGGCACAAGAAGGACCTGAGGGCAAGACATCGGCGCGGCTGCCGGCCACCGGGATCATTTTCCGCCAGACGCAGGCAGAGCATGATCGGCCGTGGCATCCGGCCCCACGGCGGCAGTATATCATCAACCTCGACGCCGGCGTGCAACTGACCGCCGGCGATGGCGAGGCCCGCGTGATCGGGGCGGGTGAAATCGTGCTGGTAGAGGACATCACCGGCAAGGGGCACCTGTCGAAATCGGTCAACAGCCAGATGCGGCACTCGATCTTCGTGCCGGTGGAATAGGAGAGAATAATGCGTATCCATAACATATTTGTCGACGACGCCGGCGAGACCCATTGGCGTGATGTCGAAGTCGAGTGGGTCGAGGAACGCAACGGCAGCAAGTTGTCCGCGCGGTTGCCGGCGAGCGGGATCATCTTCCGCGAGACCGCCGGCAGTTACGATTTGGATTGGCATCCGGCACCGCGGCGACAGTACATCGTCAACCTGGATGCCGGCGTGAAGATAACGGCAAGTGATGGCGAAGCGCGGGAGATCGGCGCCGGGGAGGTCATTCTGGTGGAGGACGTCCGTGGACGCGGGCATCTGTCGCAGTCAATCGGCGGCAAGATGCGGCACTCGATCTTCATTCCGGTTGAGTGAAGCGAAACAATGGCCCTGCAGCGCCGGGGTATTCTATTCCGGCGCCAGCAACGAAGCCTTGACGTTTCGGCCCAGCCGCCGCCGATGATGCGATGTCTGGTCAGTCCAATAAAAAACAACTTGCCGACAAGAACAGGGAGAATGACATGCCAAATGGAAGACTGAGCCGCGACGGTCCCGGGGTGTTGGTCGGCCTGTGGCTGGCGATGGTGTTCGGGGTCTGGCTGTCACAGGCGGCCCAGGCGGCCCAGGCGGCCCAGGCGGCGGAGAAGGCTGACTGCTCCCCGGTCAATGGAGTCAGTTTTGTCTGCGGGGTTACCAACGTCGAGGATTTCGCGCCCATTCCCAATAGCCAATGGGTTATCGGGAGCGACCTGGCCACTGCCAATGCGCCGCAGGGTTTTCTGTATCTCTTCAATACCGCCAAGCGGACCGGCAGGGCGGTTCAGCCGTCCGAGATCGCGATCAAGCCTGACCGGAAGACCTATCCGGAGTGTCCGGGCCCGGTGAACATGAAACTGTTCGGGCCGCACGGGCTGGACCTGAGCCGATCCGGCGGCACCCATCCGGTGTTGTATGCGGTTAATCATGGTGGCCGGGAGTCGGTGGAAGTCTTCAAGGTCGACCTGTCGCGGGACAGGCCGAAATTCACCTGGACCGGCTGCATCGTGGCGCCGAAGGGGTTCTGGCCGGACGCGGTTGCCTCTTTGCCCGGCGGCGGGATCATGGTGACCAGCCTGTGGGACCCGACCGATCCCGAACGTATGAACAAGCTCGCGGCGGGTCAGCCGGTGGGTGGGCTGGATACGTGGTATCCGATCAAAGGCTGGGCAGCTGTACCAGGCACCGAACAGATGTCGGGGCCGAACGGCGTTATCGTGTCCCCCGACGGAAAGCAGGTCTATCTGGCGCTGTGGTCCGGCAAGCAGGTTGCACGGATCGACCTCAGTCAGACACCGCCCAAGGTGGAGGTCGCGCCGACCGGTATCCTGACCGACAATGTCCGCTGGTCGCCCTCCGGCACCGACATCTTCGTCGGCGGACAGGATGCGCCGGTCAAGCAGGTGCTGAGTTGTTTCGAGTCGAACGCGGTGAACTGCAATATTCCGTTCAAGATCTACCGGATGAACCCGTCGACGCTGAAACTGACCGAGGTGGTCAAAAGTGGTGTCTATGGGGTGATGGGTGCGGGGACAGGGGCGATCCAGGTTGGCAACAAGATCTGGGTGAGTTCGTTCCGGGCTGATCGCGTCGCGCTGTTCCCGGCGCATTGACACGGCTGGAGCCCCGGCGGGCGGTGGGATAACAATCGACGCCGCCGGGGTGCCTGGTGGTAGGCTGCCGCCGGTGATTGGGGAAAAGTGATGTTTGCGGTTGGGCAAATGGTCTACCAGAAATCCGGCAAGTATAGCGGCAAGGTCGTCGAGTGCGACGGCGGCACCGTCTATCTCACGCTTGCCAATGGCGTTGAGATGGAGTTTCCCGACCATGAGCTGACGGCCGTTGCGCCGGCCGGGAAGGCACAAGCGGCGGCCAGCGATGCCGTGCCGTCGCGGAACCTGTCCGCCGGCGACATCGCGCCTGAACACCACAAGGTCCTGTCCGTCATTCCGCCGCGGACATTGCAGTCGGTGGCAGCGCTCCATGAAGGTCAAGCCGGAGCGGGACGCTTCAGTGCGCTTGACGTCGCGCAGAAGCTCAACTTCATCGCCGCCATGACGGGCGTGCCGTACCGGACGATGAAGGAATTCAGCGATCGGCCCGGCGAGCTGGGCCTGATGATGGGCCGTGGCCTTGCCGCAAGCGTTGCTGCCGCCGGAGCCGGGTCAGGATCGGGGCGGCGATCCTAGCGGAGCGCCGCGATCCGGCAGGCCATCGCCCGTCACGATGCCGCATCGGAATGCGACTGGCGGCGCCGCCGGGGTTGTCGCCGCTGGGGTTGTCGTCAGCGCGGTCGTCATTGAGCAAGGCGAGTAGGCAGGATGACTGGCGGCGCCGCCGGGGTTGTCGCCGCTGGGGTTGTCGCCAGCGCGGCCGGGCATCGGGAGATGCGGCGAAAACCGCAGGTTACCCCAATGCCCTGACCAGCCGTTGAAGCTGCCTTAGGCTTTCAGCGCTTCCGGATTGGTCACCCGCACCGGCTTGCCATCCATGAATGCCATGGCATTTTCGATCATCTGCGGATAGAACCCGTCCCACGTCTCCTTCACGCAATATCCCAGATGCGGGCTCAGCACGGTGTTCGGCGCGCTGCGCAGCGGGTGATCCGCCGGCAGGGGCTCGCGGTCATAGACATCCAGCGCGGCGACAATTCGGTTGGCGTGCAACGCCTCCAGCATTGCGGCCTCATCGATGATCGGCCCGCGCGAGGTGTTCACCAGGATCGCCCCCGGTTTCATCCGCGCAAAGTCGCTTCGTCCAACCAGGCCCCGGCTGCGATCGGACAACACCATGTGGATGCTGATCGCATCCGCGGTTGCCATCAGCTCATCCTTGGAGACCGCGGCGACCCCGACCTCGGCGGCGCGTTCCGGCTTAAGGTTCTGGCTCCAGGCAATCACGTTCATCCGCAGCGCCTTGCCGTAGGTCGCCATGTAGCCGCCCAGGCGGCCCAGCCCGATCAACCCCAATGTCTTGCCAGCGAGCCCAAGCCCCACCGGAACACCCATCTGGAAGCCACCGGCCCGCATCGTCGCATCCCCGACCGCCAGGCCGCGGGCGGCGTTGATCAACAGCCCCAGCGCGAGTTCGGCCGTCGCCGAGTCGGAGTAGCCACCGCCCTGGGTGGCGCAGACCGGGATGCCGCGCGCGGTGCAGGCCGGTGTATCCAGCGAGGCATTCCGCGCGCCGGTCATCCCCAGCATCCGCAGCTTCGGCAGCCGGTTGATCAGCGATCCCGGCAACGGCGTCCGCTCCCGCATCGACAGCACGATGTCGAAATCGGCCAATTTCGCCGCGGCGTCATCCTGGTCAGCGAATGCATCGGCGAAAAACACGACGTCGGCCCGCGCCTCCAGCGGGCGCCAGTCGGCAGCGCCGCGCGCCACACCCTGCCAGTCGTCCAGCACCGCCACCCGCGTCCTGTTCGTCATCGTCCCGCTCCTCGCGCATTCGAAGCGGCGAACCTGCCGCCACCGCCGCCAACGCGCAAGCGGTTGCTCCCCTGGCGGTTGCTCCCCTGGCTGTTGCTCCCCTGGCTGTTGCTCCCCTGGCTGTTGCTCCCTCTGCCCGGGCGTGGCATCTGCGACACCAGCAGAATAATCCGGCCAGCGGGAGAACCCAGCATGACCAACATCGCCGTCATCGGGGCCGGGCTGATCGGCCGCGCCTGGTGCATCGTGTTTGCCCGGGCGGGCATGCGGGTGACCATATGGGATCAGTTCCCGCTGCAGGTTACCCAGGCCCTCGCCTTCATTGCCGACCGGCTGCCTGAGCTGCGCGCCGCCGGCTTGCTGAAAGACGAGCCGGAGGCCGTGCTGGCGCGCATCCGGCCGATGCATTCATTGTGGGAGTGCGTGCGCGATGCCGACTTTATCCAGGAGAACGGGCCGGAGCGGGTCGACATCAAGCGCCCGCTGTTTGCCGAACTGGACCGCGCGGCGCCGCCGGATGCGGTCATTGCCTCATCGTCGTCCGGCATTCCTGCCAGCGCCTTCACCGAGGCGCTGAAAACCCGCAACCGCTGCCTGATCGCCCATCCGGTCAACCCGCCCTACCTGGTGCCGCTGGTCGAGATCTGCCCTGCACCATGGACCGATGCAGCGGTGGTGGAGCGCACGCGCGCGCTGATGACGCAGGCGGGCCAGGTGCCGGCCACGGTGAAGAAGGAAATCGATGGTTTTGCGTTGAACCGGCTGCAGGGCGCGCTGTTGGCGGAGGCATTCCGCCTGCTGGCCGACGATGTCATTTCACCGGCCGACCTCGACGCCCTGGTGAAGCACGGCCTCGGTCTGCGCTGGAGCTTCATGGGGCCGCTGGAAACCATCGACCTGAACGCGCCGGGCGGCCTGGCGGATTATTGCGAGCGTTATGGCCCGCTATACGCCACGATGCAGGAGCAGATGAAGCCGCTGGCCTGGGACGCGGCGCTGGTGGAGCGGCTGCAGGCGGCGCGGCGGGCGGAACTGCCGGCCAACATGCAGGCGGTGCGGCAGGAATGGCGAGACCGGCGGTTGATGGCGCTGCTGGCGCACAAGGCAACCCAGGTCGAATGACCGGCTGATCCGCGGGCGCTGCGTTCGTTCATGCGGCTTTGGCTTCCAGTTGCGCCATCATCTGGGCGGCCTGCGGATAGCCGTTCTCCGCCGAACGGTTGATCCATTCGAGCGCTGCCCGGCCATCCTGATCGACCCCGATCCCCTGGGCCAGGCAAAGCCCGATATCGAACTCGGCCTCCGGATCGTGGGCTTCCGCCGCGGCCCGCAACATCGCGATCACCGCCTGCTCATCGCCGGCAGCCAGCTGGCGCGTCAGAACCAGGCGCAGCAGGTCACCCCGCGCACTATCGTCGCCGCCTTCCGCCGCGACACGCAGCCACGTCACCGCCTCGGCGACATCCCTGGGCATTCCCTGACCGATCAGCAGAATGCGGCCGAGGGTGCGCGCGGCTGCGGCATGACCGAGCTCGGCCGCACGCCGCAGCCATATCGCGGCCTCGGCATAGTTCGCCGGCAAAGCGCCGTCACGGGCATACAGGTAGCCAATGACCGCGGCCGCCTGCGGGTCGCCGGCCAGCCCTGCCCGGCGCAGCCACGTCTCCGCGCTGAAGGCGTCCTGGGTGACGCCGCGACCATGCAGCAGGGCGAATCCGTAGCGGACCTGGGCACCGACATGGCCGCTCTCCGCGGCAATCCTGTAGTGAGCGGCCGCTGCCGGCAGGTCGACATCCCCCGCGGTGCCGCTTTCGGTCATGATACCAAGCAGATGGTGGGCCACGGGGAGGCCGCCGGCAGCGGCCTGCCGCAGCAGGCTTAGTGTCTCGGCAGCGCCGTCCGGCGTGCCGTCGCGCAGCCGCATCAGGGCCAGACCGAGTTGACCGCGTACAACGCCGGCGTCGGCTGCTTCACGATAAAGCGCGGCACCTGCCGCGATGTCCCGCCGCTCCTCCGGCCCGTCGGTCAGGATGTATGCCAGCAATGCCTTGGCCTCGGCGGACCCGGCGGCAACGGCTGCCCGGCACCACTGTTCAGCCCGATCGAAGTTATTGGCAAGGTGAGGACGATCGAACAAGCCGCACGGCACGTCATCGGTGACGCCTTGCAGGGCAAGTTCGGCGAGCTGCGTCTGCGCGGTTGCCTCCCCCGCATCGGCGGCGCGGCGAAACCAGCGCAATGCTTCCGGGAGGCTGAGCGGAACACCAAGGCCGAGCTTATAACAAAGACCTAACCTGACCTGCGCGGGATGAGAACCGGCCTGTGCCGCTTCGGCAAACAGCGAGAACGCACGGGCATGTTTACCACGGCGGGCGAACATATCTGCCAGGGAATATTTCGCATTCAGATTGCCCAGGCTGGCGCGAAGGCGGTTGAACAGTTTCGAAGAGACAATCATCGCGCCATCATGGGCGCGCGCGGTTAAGCGCAGGTTAATGGGCGGTGTGGTCGCAGCCGCTCAATGTGTGCGGCCGCGTCCGGTTCGTGCCTGCATGGCATCGATCAGCTTCGAAGCCTCGGCTTTTGACAGTCCGGGATCGAAGGATTCGCCGGCTTCCTCACACAGGGTCTTCAGATAGGAAGCCTGCGCGCCGGTCATGGTCTCATTACCGGTGGTCCACTGATCGGGATCCTTTTCGGCGTTGGAGGGAACGGGTTGTTCGGTTTTCGGTTTGGTGCTCATAGCGGATACAACGCGCCCGATCGCGGTTTGTTCCCTACCTTCCGGGATTATTGCAGGCGACTTTGGATTATCGCCAGACACTATTGTATCCGCCGGCACCAGTGCCCAATCCATGAAGATGAAGCAGGCAATTCACACAATCGAAGTCGACAGTGCCGGTCAGGCGCTGCTCGACATCACCCGGCCGATTCGCAGCTGGGTCGCCACCCAGGCGATCGGCACCGGGCTGCTCACGGTCTGGTGCCAGCATACTTCCGCATCGCTGACTGTGCAGGAGAATGCAGATCCGGATGTGCGATCCGACCTGCTGGACTTCTTCCGGAACGCTGCGCCGGAAGGTGACACCTACCGCCACTCGACCGAGGGGCCGGACGACATGCCGGCCCATATCCGGGCAGCGCTGACCCAGACGAGCCTCAGCGTGCCGGTGCAGCACGGCGCCCCGGTGCTAGGGACCTGGCAGGCGATTTATTTGTTCGAGCACCGCCGTGAACCACAACGGCGACATGTCGTCCTGCATCTGATTGGGGCTTGATCTGATTGCAGCCTGACGCAGGGGTTCCAGGGGGGCCATGCTATCCGGCAGGTCAGGCAGTGGCCCGCCGGGGCCATGCCGCCACCCTGGGCGGTGTCGCCCCATTTTGACGGCACCGAACGTCGATCGGCTTGACAGGAAATGCACCCTGGCCTGACGCTCGGCCCTGGCCGCCGGTGTGGTCAACCCTAACCCTGTGATCGATCGGATAGTATGCGCCACCTTCCCCTACTTGCCATTACAGCAGCGTTGCTTGCCGCACCTTTGCTTGCCGCACCGGTCGCGCTGGCTCAATCCCTCAAGCCGAATGAGATCCTGAGCTCCATCACGGCTCAGGCGGTCAGCGAACCCAATCCCGTGCAAGGCGCCGACGGCAGGATACATCTCGCCTACGAACTTCTGGTGGTGAATCCCACGCGGCTTTTCGTGCGTCTCGATCAGGTGGAGACGGTCGACAACGGGCGCATTCTGTTCGCACGGGAAGGCGACGCGCTTGCGGGTATGATGACGCTGTATGGCGGCACTGACCGGATGCTGTCGCCTGGTGGTTCGGCGATCGTCTTCCTCGACGCCAGCCTTGGCGGGACCGAGACGTTGCCCAGACATCTGGCATCCCGCATCCGGGCGTTCCGCCAGATCGCCGGACCCGATGGCAAGCCCGCGGCGCTGCCGGCGGACACCCCGGTTCCGGCCGCGTTCAGCTTCACAACAGCGCCAACCGCCGTGGGCAAGGCCGCCGTTGTGATCGAGCCGCCGTTGCGCGGTTCCGGCTGGATCGCCGTCAACGGATGCTGTGACTCCATCACGTCCCACCGCGGCGCCACCATGGCGGTGAATGGCCTGCTGCGTGTGCCAGAACGCTTTGCGATCGATTGGATCAAGCTCGATGCGAGCGGTAGGGTATTCACCGGCGATGGGGCCAGGATCACGGACTATGCCTATTACGGCACCCCTGTTCATGCGGTCGCGGCCGGCACCGTCGTCAACCTATATAACGGCGCAGACGAGCAGGTGCCGAACCAGCCCGCGAAGGGGATCACCACCGAGAATATCGGCGGCAACATGGTGGTCGTCGACATCGGCAGCCACGCCTTCGCCTTCTATGCCCATATGCAACGTGGCAGCCTGAAGGTGAAGCTGGGCGACCATGTGGTAGCCGGACAGGTAATCGGGCTGCTCGGCAATACCGGCAACTCCACCGCCCCGCATCTGCATTTCCATGTGATGGACGGGCCGTCGCCGCTGGATGCCAACGGACTGCCCTACGTGTTCACCCGGTTCACCAGTCCGGGGACTGTCGCGGCAGGAAGCGACGATGCGATGGAACACGGCAAGCCGGTCAAGATCGACCCGCGGCTGGCGGGAAGCCATATCCGTGAACTGCCGCTGAACGAGGAAATCGTGAATTTCGAATAAGCGGGTCAGGCAGACAACGCCGGTCGCGCACCGGCGACCGTGGGTCGTAGCGGCGTTCGCCGCCGCTACCGACGTGGATCCGCTACCGACGTGGATGCGCCTGGGCCCGCAGCGCATTCCGGCCAAGGCCGCCATAAAGGTCCAGCACGCGCGCCTGCCATGCCGCCACCGGATCATTATCCTCAAACAACGCAAACCGGCTGGCACAGCGCGGCCACATCAATGTTCCTGCAACGATGTGATCGGCATAGCTTGGTGCGGCTCCGCCCAGCCATTGCTGCCGCCGCAACACGAGGCGAACCGGCATCAACAGCTCATGGAATGCTGCCAGACGATCCTGTCGCCCGGCCTGGACCTCCTCCAGCGTGCAACCAAACCGTGCTTCGCGGCTGGAGCGGAAATAGTCGCGGTCCTTGGGGTGGATCACCTCGAAGAGGTCGCTTATGATGAAACGAGCGATGGCGCCGACGAGGACTCCGTCGGCCCAACTGTTGATGAACAGCGCATGGGCCCGGCCGCCGGCCCCACCGAACAGTGTCGGCGTCGGCACCAGATCCTCAAGATACGCGGCGATGGCCCAACTGTCATGGACGACCGTGCCACCGTCCTGGATCACCGGCACCTTCGCCTGGCCGGAAAACGCCAGCACGTCACGTTCGGTGAAGCGCCACGGCACGGTTTCCACCGGCAGGCCCTTGTGTGCCAGGGCAAAACGGGTTCGCCAGCAATACGGGCTGAAGCGCAGGTCCGGGTCTTCACCGGCGAGGTCGTGCATGATGATGTTCATGCGCCGATCATGGCCCCGGTGCGCCTGGTCCGTCCAGGATCCGCATGGCGAGATTACCTGGGACCAACCGTCGCGCCATGATAACAAACTGCCGGTGTCCGATAGCCCAGCGCCCGACAGTCTGCTGATGCGCACCGCCCGGGGGGCGGGCTGGGTCATGGCCTGGCGCCTTGGCATGCGCGTCCTGGGCCTGATCAGCACGCTGGTCCTGGTTCGCCTGATTGCGCCGGCCGATTTCGGCATCATCGCGCTGGCCACCAGCTTCATGCAGACGATCGACGGCATGCTGACCCTGGGCACGGAGGAAGCGGTCATACGCGAGGCCGCGCCCGATCGCGGCTTCTATGACACCGCCTTCACCCTGAACCTGCTGCGGGGCCTGTCGGTGACCGCGCTGGTCGCCGCTTTCGCCTATCCCGCGGCCGGCTTCTTCGCCGACGCCAGGCTTGGCCCGGTGCTGCTGTTCGTAGCCTGCCTGCCGGTGCTGGATGGGTGCGCCAATATCGGCACCGTGGATTTCCGCCGCGACTTCGCCTTCCACCGGGAATTCGCGATCATGGTGCTGCCCAAGCTGTGCGGCATCATCGCCGCGATCACCACCGCCGTGCTGCTGCACTCCTACATAGCCATGCTGGTCGGCATGGGTGTCAACCGCACGCTGCGGGTGGTCATGAGCTACGTGATGCACCCCTATCGTCCGGCGCTGTCGCTGCGGGCGTGGCGCGGCCTTGCCGGCTACTCGATGTGGACGTGGCTGCTCAGCCTGGCGGTGCTGGTGCGCGACCGCTGCGACAGCCTGCTGCTGGGCCGGCTGATGAACACCGCCGCGGTCGGCTTTTATTCGGTCGGCGCTGAGATCGCCGCACTGCCCACCACCGAACTGATCGAGCCACTGGGTCGGGCTGCGTTTTCCGGTTTTGCCGCCGGCCGCCAGCAGGCCACCAGCCAGGCCATCAGTCAGGCCGAGATTTTCCTGCGGTTGATCGGTTCGGCGGCCCTGCTGACGCTGCCGGCCGGCGTCGGTTTGTCGCTGGTGGCGGCGCCCATTGTGGGCCTCGCCTTCGGTCCCGGATGGGCGCCGGCGGTGCCGGTGCTGCGTATCCTGTCACTGAGTTTCACCGTTATGGTGTTTGGCCATCTCAGCCTGCATCTGCTCAGCGCCCATGCGCTGCTGGGCCGGCTGGTCGGCATCACGCTGGCCGGCGCGGCGGTGCGGGTCGGCCTGCTGGCGCTGCTGATCCCGCCATTCGGCCTGCAAGGTGCGGCTGTGGCGGCGGCCGTGGCGGTCGTGCTGGAACAGGCGCTGACCATGGCCACCGCACTGCGCCGTTTCAGGGTCGGCGCTGCGGCAATCCTAAGGCGGGTCTGGCGACCGGTGCTGGCGGCCGCGGCAATGGCGGGCGTGCTGTGCGCCACCGGCCTGGGCTGGACCGAGGACCCCGATCCGGTTCGCCTGGCCGCCGCCATCATCGGCGGTGCCGCCGCCTATAGCGCTGTGCTGTTCGGCGGATGGCTGCTCGCAGGGCGCCCGGACGGCGCGGAAACCGATGTCCTGGCGTTGCTACGGCGCATCGCGCGCTGACATCGCTGCCTCGATCACCGTTCGGTCGAACACGCCGCACGGGCTGTCCGCCCCTGGCAAAAACCGCCGGAACACCGCAAATCGCTGCTGGCTGACCGCGTATAACCGACGCAATTCGGCCAGCGGATCCGGGTGGTCGTCGGCGCGGATGTCGAGGTCCGGATAAGGGTCGCGGCTGCAGATCCTGAGCGCTGCCGATTGCTTGCCACGCTTGTCGCCGCCCGCTGTTTCACCGGCTTGCATCGCCGTCAGCAGGCGCTCCGCCATTGGCCCGGACGTTGCCTCGAACGCCGCGAGGGTCGCGCTGACGACGGCCGGTCCCGCCAGCATGTTGCCAGCCACCGAAACGTCGATTCCGCGGAGCGACCCGCACCAGTCGACGCATTCGGCACCGTTGTGGGCAGCGACTCGTCCCCCGGCGTCCAGGATATGGATCTGCCGGTGTGCCTGTCCGGCGTCCGCCGCCAATAGCGCCGCGATCACCGCGTCCGGCGCCGTGCCTTGCCGCAACCGGGGCATTGCCTGCACCGCGTACATCGGATTGATCAGCGCTTGCGTGGCCAGCGCCGCGACCTTGCCCTCGACATGGATCGCCAGGGCGCCGACGGCAAAGAATCGTGTCGCGACAGCTGCCGCCAGCGTGCCGGTTGCCGGATCACGCGCCAGGATCGACCAGGTCATGGCGCCGATTCCGCCGATTTACGAGACGCCGGATTTCGCCGCATGGACCTGCCTTTCGAACAACCGATTTGCCCATTAACACCGCTTGCCGGAGTCGCCGGATGGGCCTGGGGATGGCAGGCCGAGCGCGGAAGGAAACGCCCAGGCACTTGCAGGTTTCACCACAATCGGCTCCGTCACGTGTGTCAGGGGTTGGGCCAGGGTTGGCGGCGAGCGAGACCGTGCGCGGGATGTCGCGCGCACGCCCCTACTCGCCACGGGTCGGCCACCCGCGATAGGTTGCAAGCATGCAATCCTCCCGCCCGATCGAGACCGACATCGTGCTGCTGGGCGCCGGCCACGCCCATGTTGAAGTGCTGCGCCGATTCGCCATGCGGCCGGAGCCGGGCGTGAGGCTGACGCTGATCGGGAGGGAACCCGAGACGCCATATTCCGGCATGCTGCCCGGGCTGATCCGTAGCGAGTGCACTCATCAGCAGGCGCATATCGACCTGGCCCCGCTGGCTGCGCTGGCCAATGCGCGCCTGATCCTGGCCGAGGCGACCTCATTTGATCCGGACAACCGCACGGTTGCGGTGGCCGGCCGGCCGGACGTCCCGTTCGACCTGCTGTCGGTTGATGTCGGTGGCATTCCGCTGGCTCCGGATGGCGGTGGCATTGCTGTCAAGCCGATCGGCGGGTTCCTCGACCGGCTGCATCGCCTGGAGGCGGAGCTGCCGCCTGGTGCCCGTATCGCGGTTGTCGGTGGTGGGCCCGGCGGTGTCGAACTGGCGCTCGCCCTGGCGGTGCGCTTCGCCGGCCAGCTGCGTCTGGTGCTGATCTCCGCCACCCCCGATCCGATCGCCACGGCGCCGGCCAGCGCCCGCCGAGCGGTGCGCCAAGCGCTGGTGGAGGCGGGAGTCGAACTGGTATGCGGGGTTACGGCGACCGCGCTGGCCGGCGACCGGCTGCTGCTGTCGGACGGCAGCTATATCGATGTCACGACGGCGTTGTGGGCGACCGGGGTCCTGGGCCCGCCATTCCTGGCCGCATCCGGGGTTGCGTGCGACCGGACCGGCTGTATCCGGATCACCAACACGCTGTGCAGCGTCAGCCATCCGCGCGTGTTTGCCGCCGGTGACTGTGCGTCCCTGGACGGGGCCCCACGTCCAAAGGCCGGGGTCTGGGCGGTGCGGGCCGGTGCGCCGTTGGCCGACAATCTGCGCAGAGCCGCGACCGGCAAGCCGTTGGAGGCGTGGCGCCCGCAGCGCGATGCCCTGACCATCCTGGGGCTGGGGAACGGGCGCGCCGTGGCGTGGCGCAACGGCCTGGCGTTGCAGGGACGCAAGGTGGCCCGGCTGAAGGACCGCATCGACCGGCGCTGGATGCGCATGTACACCGACATGCGAATGGCCCCTGGTCCGGAGGCGCCGATGCGGTGCGGCGGCTGCGGGGCCAAGGTCGGCGCCGAGGTGTTGGCGGCCGCACTGGCCAGCCTGCCGCGCGTCGAGACGCCGGATATGCTGACGGCGATGGACGACGCGGCGGTGCTGAAACCGCCTTTGGGCAAGCTATTGGTCCAATCCGTCGATCATTTTCGTGGCTTCATCGACGATCCGTTCGTATTCGGCCAGATCGCCGCGGCGCACGCCCTGTCGGACTTGTACGCGATGGGCGCCGACCCCTGGACGGCACTCGCCATTGCTTCGGTTCCCTATGCCACAAGCGACAAGATGCGGTCCGAACTGTCGGCAATGCTGCTGGGTGCGAGCGAAATCCTGACCGCTGCCGGCTGCTCCTTGGTTGGCGGCCACAGTGCGGAGGCGGCGGAACCCGCGCTGGGCTTCGCCGTCACCGGACTGGTCGAGTCGGGCCAGATCCTGCGCAAGTCCGGCCTGCAGCCCGGCGACCAGCTTATTCTGACCAAGCCGCTGGGCACCGGCATCATCCTGGCCGGGCATATGCGTGGCAACGCCAGGGCGCAGTGGCTTATCGCCGCCATTCAATCGATGCGGACGACCAATGCCGAAGCCGCGCGGATCGGTTTGTCATTCCGCCCCCGCGCCGGGACCGACATCACCGGCTTCGGCCTTGCCGGTCATCTGCAGGAGATGCTGGAGGCGTCCGGCGTTGCCGCCGTTCTGCGTCTTGCCGCGATTCCGGCCCTGCCCGGCGCACGTGCCCTGGCGGCGCATGGGATCGAGAGCACATTGGCGCCAGAAAACCGCCGCGTTCTGGGCGACGTCAGGAGCGACGCCAAGGGCAATGTTAAGGGCGACGCCAAAGGCAACGTCGGGGGCGACGTCACGGGTGACGCCGCGGACACCGCCCTGCTGGTTGACCCGCAGACCTCCGGCGGGCTGCTGCTGGGGTTCCCGGCCAGCCGCGCCGCGGCGGCTCTGCAGGCGCTGCATGATGGCGGGATCCATGCGGCGATCGTTGGGGAAGTTGAAACCGCGGAAGGGCGTATGGCTATGGGGGGCGCGGCTACCCCAGACGAGCCTGTGCCGGAATGCGGACGCCGGATCAGGCTGGAATAAGCGGCATCCAGGGCCGGGTCGCCCTCCGGCGACGGCTGCGGATCACTCGGGGACCGCGACTGGCATCCAGGTGCGCTTCTTGTCGTGTTCGACCAGCACCGCCACGAAATGCAGCTGCTTCGGCGCCGGCGCGTGGATCAGCTTGAGTGCGGCGGCAGGCTCCGACACCGGCGTCTGCTGCACCTCGACGATGACATCGCCCTGTTGCAGGCCGCTATAGGCCGCGGTGCCAGCGGGATCGATCGACGCCACAGTAACGACCGGCTGATCGTCGTCACCGCGGGCCGAGGCCAGTTCAAGGCCCAGCCGTTTCGGCAGATCGCCATCGGGTGCGGCGGGTTTTTCCTGCGGCCACTCCTGAATCGTCACATGCACGACGCTGCCGGCGCCAGCGCGGTTGATCTGCAGTTCGGCGTCGCTGCCGATCGGCGCCCAGGCCGCCTTGCGGGCAAGGTCGCGCGGGTCCCAGACCTTCTGCCCGTTGAACGACACGATGATGTCGCCCGGCTTGATCTTGCCCTGCAACATCCTGCCGTCGTCGTCATGAACATAGGACACCAGCGCGCCATGCAGATCCGGCGCCTTGAGGGCCTGCTGCAGCATCCAGCTTACCTGCTGGGTGTAGACCGGCAGCATCCCGGCCTGAACCTGTCCGGTACGCATCAACCGGTCATAGACGAAGGTCAGGTCGCTTGACGGAATGGCGAAGCCCAATCCAACCGAGCCGGTGCCTGGGGCAAAGATCACGCTGTTCATGCCGATGACCTCGCCCGCCAGGTTGAACAGCGGGCCGCCGGAGTTGCCATGATTGATCGCGGCGTCGGTCTGGATGTAGTCGTCGAACGGGCTTTCCATGATGTCGCGGTTGACCGCGCTGATGATCCCGGCGGTCACGGTATTATCGAACCCAAACGGGCTGCCGATCGCGATCACCGGGTCACCCACGCGCATCTTGTCGCTGTTGCCGAACCGGACGGCGGGCAGGGTGCGGCCGGCATCGATCTTGATCAACGCCATGTCCGACTTTGCCGGCATGCCGACGATTGATGCCTTGTAGCGGGTTCCGTCCGCGGTGGTCACGAACAGCGCGGTCGCATTTTCCACCACATGTTTGTTGGTGGAAATGTAACCCGATGGATCGATGATAAATCCGGAACCGATCGCCATGGTTGGCCTGTCCGCGGCAGCGCCGGCGGTTCTTGGGGCTGCCGTGTCGGCCACCGGGCCTGGCGGCCGGGCCGCGGTGATGCCAACGACGGCGGCTGACACCTTGGCCACGACCGATGCGATGGATTGGGCTGATCCGTCCGTTGCGGCGCCGACCGCGCTGACGGGTGCGGCGCTGGCCGGAGCAGCGCCTATCGGTGCGGGGAGAGCCAGGACCGAGGTCAGCCCGGCCAGCAACAGGTACCGCACGATGCGCAATGGTTTGCCCCCGAAGCCGTTTTCGCACCGAGCGAGATCACACGGCTCTGTCAAATGAGACCGGGTCAAATGGAACCGGCCCGGCCCTGTTTCCAGGATCCGGGCCGGCACATGGTCAAGCCTTAGTTCTGCTTGGCGATGCCCACCGGGCTGCCATCGCTGTGCGACAGGCTTTGGGTCTTTTGCTTATAGGCGCCGCTGCCGGGGCCAACCTGGGTCAGGCCATCGCCGTCGGTCTTCTGCTTGTAGGCCCTGCTGCCGGGGCCAACCTGGGTCAGGCCATCGCCGTCGGTCTTCTGCTTGTAGGCCTTGCTGCCAGGGCCAACCTGCGTCAGGCCGTCACCGTCGGTCTTCTGCTTGTAGGCCTTGCTGCCAGGGCCAACCTGCGTCAGGCCGTCACCGTCGGTCTTCTGCTTGTAGGCCTTGCTGCCGGGGCCAACCTGCGTCAGGCCGTCACCGTCGGTTTTCTGCTTCGATGCCTTGCTGCCGGGGCCAACCATCGTCGGGCTGTCACCGTCGGTCTTCTGCTTGGCAGGCGATGTCTGCGCGAATGCCGGAGCGGCCATCAGCAAGGCTGCTCCTATCGCGAGGGCGGATAGGTGAGAGGTTTTCATGAGTAACTCCTGAATGCGTTGCTTCAAGCCTGAAGATGCTATGTCAGCACCTGCCCCAAACATAGGCCCGGTCTCCTACATATCAATTGGACGTGTGACCGCTTATGTCCAGTTACAGACTCTACACCCCCACGCGTTATTCGCCAACAGAACAACGTCTTGCGGTGCCTGAGGTGAATGTCATCGCCGATCCGCAGGGCAGCTGCGTTGGATTTGCGCGACGTACCGCCGCTGTTGCCGTGCCGTGCTGTCACTGCCGTTCAATGCGATCACGAAGAGTTTGGCCCGAACGGTAGCCAAAGCGCTGGAAACCGGAATACTAGACGTTGCGGCAACTGGATAGTCTTTTCAGATACTACAGAGTACAGACAGGGTTGTGCGCAACATTGCGCCTCCGCTTGGTTCCGGACCCAACAAACGCTACTACCACCGGCTTCGCCAGCAGGAGCCGCCGCATGACCAAAACCTATCGTATCGCCTCCGTCCCAGCCGACGGGATCGGTCCCGAAGTCATCGCTGCCGGGCTCGAGGTGCTGGATGCAGTTGCATCGCGCGACGGCGGCTTCACGCTGGCGGTCGACCACTATGACTGGGGCTCGAACTGGTATCGCAAACATGGCGAGTTCATGCCGGCCGACGGCCTGGCCTGGCTTCGCACCGCGGATGCGATCTATTTCGGCGCCGTGGGCGATCCCAACATTCCCGATCATATCTCACTTTGGGGATTGCGGCTGCAGATCTGCCAGGGCTTTGACCAGTATGCCAATGTGCGTCCCACGCGCATCCTGCCGGGCGTTACCTCGCCGTTGCGCGATGTCGGCACCGGCGACCTGGACTGGGTCATCGTGCGCGAGAACTCCGAGGGCGAGTACGCTGGCCAGGGCGGGCGCACCCATCGTGGCCTGCCTGAGGAGGTGGCCACCGAGACTGCCATCTTCACCCGCCGTGGCGTGGAGCGGATCATGCGCTTTGCCTTCGACATTGCCCGCGCCCGACCGCGCAAGCACCTGACGGTGGTCACCAAGTCGAACGCCCAGCGTCATGGCATGGTGTTCTGGGACGAGATCGCCGCCCTGGTCAGCCACGACTACCCCGACGTCACCTGGGACAAGGAACTGGTCGACGCGATGACCATGCGCATGGTTCGCAAACCCCAATCCATCGACACCGTCGTGGCCACCAACCTGCACGCCGACATCCTGTCCGACCTCGCCGCCGCGCTGGCCGGCTCGCTCGGTATCGCGCCCACCGGCAACATCGATCCGGAGCGCCGCTCCCCGTCGATGTTCGAGCCAATCCACGGCAGCGCCTTCGACATCACCGGCAAGGGCATCGCCAACCCGGTCGCGACGTTCTGGACCGGCGCGATGATGCTGGAACACCTGGGTGAGAGGCCGGCCGCCGACCTGCTGATGCGTGCCGTCGAGCAGGTCTGCGCCGCCGGTATCCTGGCGCCGGATCTGGGCGGCACGGCGACGACCGCCGAGGTGACGCGGGCGGTGGTCGATGCGGTGCGCGGGATGAACCGCTAGAGCGCCTTCAGCCTGACTGTAAACAGTCGGCGCGGTCTATCCCGTTGTTTGAGAGAGCAACTTCATCACCCTGACCATTCCGGTCAGGGTGATGTTGCTCTAGCGGCACGACTTGCAAAAGGCGTCGGCACCGACCGCGCCTTTCGGCATCTGCCTGCATTCGAACTATCTATACTTCGGTGAATACTTGGGGAGCGGGAGATCCGCCAGACGCGCGGCGTTTCGCGGCTGCCTGTCTTCGTCCGGCGCATGTTGCGGGGGCGTGGCATCACCGGCGCCGCGCTATCGCAATGCGACCCCGGTGGCGATCTTCGGTTCGTTGCGGCGGGCTGGATCAAACGGCTTGAGATCGAGTGTCCGCGGCTGCCCGCAAACCAGTTCCGCCAGCAGTCGCCCGGCGAACGGACCGATGGTAAGGCCAGCCGCCCCCAGGCCTGTTCCGATCGCAAGCCCCTCGATCCCCTGCACCCAGCCGAGACTGGGCCGCAACGAGGCGGGCGCCGGACGGAAACCGACCCGCGTTTCCAGCAGCGTCGCCGACCCCAGACCGGGCGCGATGGACAGAGCCTCATTCAGCACTTCGGCCTGGCCGGCGGCGGTGACCCGGTAATCAAAGCCGGCGCCGGTTTCGCGCGTGGCACCGGCCACAATGCGCCCCTCGTCGAACGGCACGATGTAGTGGCTGCCGGGCGGCAGGATCACCGGCCAGTCCTGCGTCGCCTCATTCTGCAGCCGCAGATGCACGATCTGGCCGCGCTGCGGCTCGACCGCGGCACGCGAGCCCACAGGGCGCAGCAACGGGTCGGTCCACGCCCCGGCGGTAACGACCACACGGTCAGCCTGGATCCGCCGGCCATCGATGTCGACGCCGGCTACGCGCCCACGCTCCGCCGCCAGCGTCGCGTGACCTGACAGGATCGAGGCACCCAGCCGTTCGGCGGCGCGCAGGAGGGACGCGGCAATTGCCCGGCCATCGACACGCGCCCCACCGGCGACGAACACCCCGCCCAATCGGGGGTGCAGCGGCGGAAACAAGGCCTGCGCCTGTGCGGCCGACAGGCGGCGGACCTCCTGCATTGCGGGAACCATACGCTGACGGGCCATCCGTTCAATCCACGCCAGTTCAGCCGGATCGTCGGCCACCAGCATCGCGCCGCCCCGGCGATAACCGGTTTCGGTTTCCCCGGCTTCGGCGAGGGCGGCGATCAGCGCCGGGTAATACTCGCCGCCGGCCGTGTACAGCCTATAGAACGCCGGATCGTCGACCCCGGACACCCATGGGCAGATGATGCCGGCACCGGCCGCTGTGGCGCGCCCATCCAGCGCGGCATCGACGATCGTTATGTGTTGCCCCATCCGCGCCAGATGGAAGGCGGTGCTGGCACCCAGGATCCCCGACCCGACAATGACGATGTGCATTACATCTCCCTTCGCTGGCATGACCCAGAGCAGGTTCACGGGTATGATCTCAGCCCCCGCCATGAGGGCACCCCGGTGTGGTGTCAGTTTCAGCGGGACGGCGGTAAAGTCAAGACGGAGGCACCATGGACGGAAGTGCTACCATGACATTGCCGGCGGCGTTCGACGTGCTGGCGCCGGATGGGTCCGAGGTGCGGGTGCTGCTGGCGCGGGCCGGCGGCAGCATGGCGCATTTTCGCCTGCCGCCAGGCCAGGTCTCACGCGCCGTGCGCCATCGCACGGTGGAGGAGATCTGGTACATCCTGTCCGGCAGCGGGGAGATGTGGCGGTCCGACGCCGGGGTGGTCCGCCTGCAACCGGAAACCTGCCTGACCATCCCGGTTGGCGTAGCGTTTCAATTCCGGGCGGCGGGTGAAGCCCCGCTAAGCGCGGTTGCGGTGACGATGCCGCCGTGGCCGGATGCCGAGGAGGCCCAATGGGTCGAAGGCGTCTGGCCGGCAGCGCCTGGCTAAGCGCTATTCCGCGCCCCAGCCGCCATCGATCACCAGGCTTGTGCCAGTCATGAACGCCGAGGCGTCGCTGGCCAGGAACACCACGCCGCCGGCCATATCCAGTGGCGTTGCGAACCGCCCCAGCGGCGTGCGGTCCAGCAGGCGCTTGCCGTGCACGTCATGCTCCAGCAGCCCATGCGTCAGATCGGTATCCACCCAGCCTGGAGCCAGCGTATTCACCCGCACCTTGCGCCGGGCCCAGTCCAGCGCCAGCGCCTTGGTCAGCATTTCCACCCCGCCCTTGGAGGCGCAGTACGGAACCGATCGCGGCAGCCCACCATGGCCGGCGACGGAACTGACGTTAATGATCGACCCGCCTTCGCTGATCGCGCCGCCGATGTGCTTGCAGCACAGGAACACGCCGGTCAGGTTGACGTCGATGATGTCCTGCCATTCCTGCAGGCCGGTGCGCTCGATACCCTTGAAGATCGCGTTCACGCCGGCATTGTTCACCAGCACGTCGATCCGTTTACAACGTGCCAGCACGGCGTCGCGCAAGGCCAGGACCTCGGCCTCCTGCGATACGTCGGCCGTGACCACGATCGCCTTCTCCCCGATCGCGGCGGCGGTTTCTTCCAGCGTGGTTCGGGTACGCCCGCTCAGCACCACAGTGGCACCATGACGGGCCAGGCCCTCCGCCATGCCGCGCCCGATTCCGCGCCCGGCGCCGGTGACGATGCAGACCTTGCCGGTCAGGTCGAAATCCTGGCTCACCAGTTTGCTCCGTTGCGCGCGATGCGCTGCGCAAGGCTCCAGCGATGCACCTCGGAGGGACCGTCGTAGATACGGAAGCCACGCACTTCGTTGAAGATGCGGGCGACCAGGGTTTCGCCGGTGACCCCCTGGCCGCCCAGCACCTGCACGCAGCGGTCGACCACTCGCCAGACCGCTTCTGACACGAAGACCTTCGACATCGATGATTCGGTGCCGCCGCGCTCGCCCTGGTCGAGAACCCAGGCGGTGTGCAGGATCGACAGCCGGCTCATGCGGATATCCATCTCGTTGTCGGCGAGCGGGAAACCGACACCTTCATGTCCGATCAGCTTCGAGCCGAATACTTCGCGCTTCAGGGCGTAGTCGGTGGCGATCTGGTGGGCGCGGCGGGCAGCGCCGAGCCAGCGCATGCAGTGGGTCAGGCGGGCGGGGGCGAGGCGCACCTGGGCGTAGCGAAAGCCCTTGCCGGGCTCGCCGAGGATATCGCTGGCGGGGACGCGAACGTTGGTGAAGCGCATGACGGCGTGGCCGCCGGCGAAGGCGCTGTCGAGACTGTCCATCGCGCGGACGATTTCGATGCCTGGCGTGTCCATGTCGGCCAGAAACATCGTTGCGTTGCCGTCCTCATCCTTCGCCATGATGATGGCGAAGGCAGCCCCGTCGGCACCGGTGATGAACCATTTGTCGCCGTTGATGACGTAATGATTGCCGTCTTTGACCGCGGTGGTGAGCATGGAAGCGGGATCGGAGCCGGCGCCGGGAGCGGGTTCGGTCATGCAGAAGCAGGAGCGGGTGGCGCCGGAGGCCAGCGGCCGCAGCCACCGGTCCTTCTGCTCGGTGGAGGCAACGGCTTCCAGCAGGTGCATGTTGCCTTCATCGGGTGCGAAGATGTGCATCGCGACCGGGCCCAGAAGTGAGTACCCGGCTTCCTCGAACACCACGGCCTTCCCGACATGGGACAGTCCCATCCCGCCGTAGTCGGCGCCGACATGCGGCGCGACCAGCCCCTCAGCGGCCGCCAGCGCGACCAGTTCGCGGCGAAATTCCTCGGTCGGGCCGTGATGGGTCTGCCGGCTGTCACCCTCCAGCGGAATGATCTTGTCACGGATGAAAGCGCGTGTACGAAGCTGTAACGCGCGCAACTCGGGGGTAAGCGAAAAATCCATCAGAATGCGCGTCCTTGGGCAATTTCGTGGGTGAATTCCAGGATGCCGGTGCCGATCCCGGTGAGCGGCGCGTAGCGGGGTTCCTGCGTGGCGCCGGTGCGATAGCGCAGGCCAAGTTGCAGGAAAATAACGGAGAGTTTGTACATCGCCAGCACGCGGTGGAAGCGGAAGTCCGACATGTCTCGCCCGGATATCCGAGCATAGGTCGCGACCGCTTCCTGACGGGTGCAGAGGCAGGCTTCGACTGCGGGCATCTGCTCCATGTCATGCATTGCCCACGGGTCGTCTTGGTGAATCCAGTAGGACAGCAATGTAGCGAAGTCGAACAGGGGGTCGCCGCGGGTGCCCTGGTCCCAGTCGACCACCGCGCGTGGCGCGAAGGTATCCGGGTCGAGAATGATATTGTTCAGTTTGAAATCATTGTGCAGCAGGCCGGGCGGTCCGTCCGGAACCAGATTCTGTTCCAGCCAGGCACCGACATCGTGGTGCAGCGCTTCGGTGCCCGATTCCAGGGCCGCCAGCCCGCGCTTGCGCCAGCCGGATACGCCGCGTGCCAGAAACCCTTCCGGGCGGCCGAGGTCGTCGAGGCCGACAGCCTTGGTGTCGACAGCATGGATGGCGGCAATGGTTTCCAGCAGCACCTGCGACAACCGAGCGCCGATTTCCGGCCGGTGCGCCAGTTCGGGGGGAAGGTGTTCGCGGATCACCAGGCCAGGGCGGTATTCAATGATCTGGAACCGCTGCCCGATCACCCCTGGATCGTCGCAAAGGTGAAGCCCGCGGGCGATGAACGGCAGCGCATCCGGCAGCCGTGACAGGATGCGAAATTCGCGCGCCATGTCGTAGGCTCCGGCCGGTAGTTCGCCCATTGGTGGACGCCGCAGCACCGCCGGCTTGCCGTCCAGATGGATGAGGTAATTGAGGTTTGCCAGCCCGCCGGCGAATTGGCGCGGCGGCGGTTCGCCATCCAACCGGTGGCCATGGGCGGCGAGGTGCGCGCGCACGGCGGCCCAGTCCAAAGGGACACTGTCGGCGGCGGACCGCAGGCCATTATCGGTGGTCACGCTTCCTCCTGCACCTGTTCGCGCAACCCATACAGCAGGACGCGGGGGACGCAAATCGGCTGGGTCCGGTCGCAGCCGCCGCTTTGGTCCCCGGCGGTGGTGCTGCCCTGCTCGACTGGGCGATAAAGCGCTGCATCCCACCAACGGGCCTGGCAACGCGCCCGTGGTGGGGTCGGAGAGCCCGCTTCCCTATGGCAGCGCCGCGCCACCCTGGAAGCGACGCCAGGCGCTCATTTGCAGCGCCGAGGTCAGGCAGTGGACGATGACGGGTTTGGTCTTGACGGCGAAGGCGCGGGCGATGCCGTCGGCAACTTCGGATTCCTCACGGATGGTGATGCCCTCGGCGCCGAAGGACCGGCCCCAGGCGGCGAAATCGGGGTTGGTCAGGCGCGTGGCATCCATGAATTTCCGTTCCGGGTAACGCACGTAGGAGTGCATGCCGATGGTGCCATACATCGAATTGTCGGAGATGATGACGATCGGGTTGCCGCCGTATTGGCACGCGGTGGCGATCTCGTTGCCCATCATCAGCGCGCCGCCGTCACCCATGAAGGCCACCACCTGCTTGCCGGGGCGGCGCAGGCAGCCGGCAACGGCCATCGGCATGCCGGAGCCCATGGCGCCGACGACCGAAGACAGAAACTCCTGACCCGGCTTGAAGCCGATATAGCGGTGCAGATACGAGCCGAAATTGCCGGCGTCGGAGGTGATGACGGCATCGTCGGCCAGGTGCTTGTCGACCTCACAGACAATGGCGGCGAAGTTGAGGCCGTCGGTCGTCGGCTCCCAGGTTTTTTCCAGCAGCGAGATGTGGATCTTGTGTAGATTGTCGACCCAGCCGCGGCGCTTGGCGGCGTCGGCAGGCGTTTTAAGGGCGAGCAGGGCCTTGACCACTTCATACGGATCGCAAGGCATGCCGAGGTCGGCACGCCAGACCCGGCCGACCTCATTCGGGTCGGGCCAGATGTGAACCAGCGGCAGTTGCGGCTGGGGCGCGGCGGGGAAGCTATAGGACTGGCTGACGGTGTCGGTCAGTCGCTCGCCAAGGGCCACGATCAGGTCGGATTTCTTCATCTCGTTGATCAACGCGGGTGGAACGCGGATGCCCATGTAGCCGCCATAGTTGGGATGGCGGGCATCGAACAGTTGCGGGCGGCGGTGGGTGGGGTTGATGGGCAGGACCCATTGTTCGGATAGCGTTTGCAGATCCTTGTAGACACTCTTGTCGTGCAGGCTGTCGGCCAGCAGGGCGCCGCCGGCCAGGATCAGCGGCCGTTCGGACTTAGCCAGCATGTCGGCGAGCTGGGTGAGATCCTGACTGCGCGGGCCGGCGATGACGCGCGGCCGCGGCAGGTTGAGTTCGGCGTCGGTGGCTTCGTCGAAGATGTCTTCCGGCAGGATGACGGCAACGGGGCCCGGGGTGCCGCTTTCGGCGACGTGAAAGGCCCGGGCGATCGCTTCGGAGGCCTGTTCGGGCTCGTTGACCTCGATGACAGATTTAGTGATGTCGCCCAGCAGCTTGCTGTAGTTCTGCTCCTGCAGCGCGAGGCGACCGAAATCCTTTCGCTCCACCTGGCCGACCAGCATCACCATGGGGGTGGCGTCGTGGTAGGCGGAGTGGATGGACACCATGGCGTTGGCCAGGCCAGGCCCGCGGGAGACGATGCAGACCCCTGCCCTGTTGCGCAGCCTGCCGTCGGCGACGGCCATGAACCCTGCTCCGCCCTCATGCCGGCAGACGATCATGCGGATCGAGTTGCGTTCAGCAAGGACGCTGGTGAGACCGACGTAACTCTCGCCAGGGACGCAGAAGATCTGGTCGACGTCGTGGGCTTCGAGGCTGTCCGCGAGGAGGCGGGCGACGGTGGTAGTGGTCATCCTGGGTGCGTCTCCGATTGCGGGGGTCCATTTGGATCGCTGGCGGGAGCCCCGGCGTTGGTGCGTTATAGGGCCGGTTTTTTCCGGCGGACAAGTGCGGGGGGTTTCTGCGGCAGGTGCCGCGTGGCGGCGTGTCCGCGCCTGAACCGGACAAACAGCTTGTTCCGAGGTAAGCAGGACAAACGTGTTCGGTCTGCCGCGCGATCGGGCGGCATGTTCCTTACCTGGCGTCGCGCCGAGACGGCTTTGCCTGCGGGATCAGGGCGGATGCAGGCGGCTGGTCGTCTGGGGGTCCGGCTGGCCGTTGAAGTATTTCTCGAGGGCGGTGTGGAAAGCGGATGTCGTTGGGCGGATGGCGGCGAAGAGCGTCATCGACGAGTGGAATTTCAGGTCGTCGGGGCTGCCGAAGATGTCGTGGATGGTGCGGCCGGTGACGCCGTTTACCTGTTCGGTGAGCTCGATCAGGCGGGGACCAAGTATCGGATGGTCGAGATAGGCTTGGGCCTCGGCCTCGGAGGTGATGGCATAATGCTGGGCCATCGGACTGCGGCCGAGCCCGGCGAGCTGGGGGAAGACGAACCACATCCAGTGGGATCGTTTCTGCCCGGCGCGCAGTTCCCGGATGACCTGGGCGATCACCGGTTCCTGCGCCTTGACAAAGCGGTCGAGGTTGAACGGATCGGTCATCGCTCAGGGAACCATCGGATCAGGCTTGGGGCGGGGTGGTGGGCGTCGGCATGGGATCAGTCGGCATCGGAACTTCCTGCGGGGGGACATCCTGGCCGGGGCCGGGCAGTTCGGGCGGGATCGGATTGGGTTCAATGGCCATGATGCGGTTTCCTGAGCGTGAGGGAGAATGGCTTAAACGGCTGGCGGCGTGTCGGGTTCGGATCGTTGGCCTGATTGTGCGCGTGACCTTGGCGACAGCGACTGGTAAAGGGCCGCCATGTTGAGGAACCTGTATGGTCGCGTGATGGTGCTGGCGTCCTCGCCGAACGCGGCGTGGTGGCTGGCAGTGATCGCCTTTGCCGAAGCGAGCTTCTTTCCGGTTCCGCCTGATGCGCTGCTGGTGCCGATGGCATTGGCTCGGCCGCGGGCGGCGTGGCGCTATGCGGCGATCTGCACGCTGGCAAGCGTGGTGGGCGGAGCGCTGGGGTACATGATCGGGTTCGCGCTGTTCGACCAGCTCGCGCAGCCGATCCTGCGGATGTACGGCTATGGCGCGGCATATGCGGCGTTTCAGGCGAAGTTCCAGGAGTATGGGCTGTGGATCATTATGATCAAGGGCCTGACGCCGATCCCTTATAAGATCGTGACGATTGCCGCCGGGGCAGCGCGGTTCGACTTCATCTGGTTTATGGTGGCAAGTGTGCTGACCCGAGGTGCGCGGTTTTTCATCGTGGCGACCCTGCTGCACTTTTTCGGTGACTCGGTGCGGCTGTTCATCGAGCGGCGGTTGACGCTGGTGACCAGTCTTTTCGCAATCGGGATCGTGGGCGGGTTCCTGGCGCTGAAGCTGCTTTAGCTTGCGCCATGGCGCCGCGGGCCGTGGTTCCGGCGCAATACGACCCTGACCGGACCAGGCAGGGTGGTTCGCTGAAACAACGAGCGGACGTTTACAGCCAGCGTGGTGTTGCCCTAGCCGTTCATGAAGGCGCCGTGGAAGTTGGTGAACGAGACGCTGATCGAGACATCCAGCGCCCGGACATGGTGCCACCAGCCGACCGGGATGAACAAAGCCTCACCGGGATTGAGGTCGAACACGAACTTGTCGGCGTAACGATAGAGCGGGTGGCGGATGTAATCGGGCTGCTCGCAGTCGACGTCGCCGAAGACGCCGATGCTGTTGTAGACGAGCGCTTTCTGCGTCGCGGGGATCAGCGTCACGCGCTTGCGGCCCTGGACCTGTGCCAGGATGATGTCGGCGGTGTCGTGGTGCAGCGGGGTTACCGTACCGCCTGGGCCAAACCAGAAGAACACGAAGCCGTCGCGCCGGCCGTCCAGATAGTCCGGGAACGGGGCGATGTCGTCGTACAGCCGCTTCGCGCCCGCGGTGCGCATGAACTCGTTCTGGGCAACAAGGTAGAAGTCGTTGGTCTGGCCGGCGGTTTTGACTTTCGCGACATAGTCGCCGAAGCGCATGCTGGTGCGCCGTTGGTCGCTGCGGATCTCGTAGCTGGAATCGGAATTTCGTCCCGACATCACCTGGACGGTCTCCTCGCCGCAGACCTCGTCGAGATAGTCCGGATTCCATCGGGCCATCGCCGGCCAGTCCTGCATCCCGCCGACCAGAATGAGCGGGCGGCTTGCGTCGCGGTAGCGGGCGAAGAACTCGTCCCGCGGCACCGCCTGACGACGTTCGATCATGGCAGAACCTTTCGTAACCCGGGCAGCCGGGACCGATCATCGCAACGCCACGCGAGGCCCGGCCGCCGCGGCGTGATCGGTATCGAAACCATAAGGTTAATGGCCGGCGCAAGTGTTTTCGGCAGTGGAACGGCACAGGTGCATACGCTTTGCGCGATGGCCGGTCGGACGGGATTGATGTCGCGGGCAGCCGCCACATCAATCCCACGCGCCACATGACAAGCTAGAGGTTGATCAGAACCGTGCCGAGGATGTCGACCATCTGGTCGATTTCGGCGTCGGTAACGGTCAAGGCGGGCATGAAGCGCAGCGAGTCCGGGCGGGGGGCGTTGATCAGCAGACCGCTGGTCAGCGCGTGCGCGGCAATCTGAGGGGCGATGTCACGCTTGATATCGAGCGCGCGAAGCAGGCCCTTGCCGCGGACCTCGCCGAAGCCGTGCTTGTCGGAGAGGCGGTTCAGGCGGTGGGCGAGGTGATCGCCGGCCTGGGTGACACGCGCCAGAAAACCGGGCCTGGTGATTTCGTCAATGACCGCGCAGCCGACAGCAGCCATCAGCGGGTTGCCGCAGAAAGTGCCGCCCTGGTCGCCGTGATCAAACACGCTGACATCCTTGTGGGCGACGAGTGCGGCGAGAGGCACACCACCGCCGAGGCCTTTTGCCAAGGTCATGATGTCCGGCGCGATCCCGGCATGCTCGAACGCGAAGACGCGGCCGGTGCGGCCGATGCCGGTCTGGATTTCGTCAAGGATCAGCAGCAGGTTGTGGCGTTTGGTCAAGGCGCGGAGGTCGCGCAGGTACTGCTCGGAAGCCTCGAAGACACCGGCCTCACCCTGGATCGGTTCCAGCATGACGGCCACGGTGTTGTCGGTAATGGCGGCTTCGACGGCGGCGAGGTCGTTCAGCGGAACCTTGGTGAAGCCGGCGACCTTCGGCTCGAACAGGGGTTCCCAGTGCGGCTTGCCGGAGGCTGACATCATGGCCAGGGTGCGGCCGTGGAAGCCATGATCCATGGTGATGATCCCGTAGGCACCGTTGCGGTGCCGGGCGCCCCATTTGCGGGCGAGCTTGACCGCGCCTTCGTTGGCTTCGGCGCCGCTGTTGGCAAGGAAGACGTGGTGCAGGCCGCTGTGTTGGGCGATCAGGTCCGACAGGCGGATCATCTGGTCGTTGTAGTAAGCCGGGCTGCAGTTGATCAGGCGGTTCGCCTGGTGGGCGAGCGCGTGCAGGATGGCGGGCGGGGCATGGCCGAGGGTGTTGACCGCCCAACCTTGGACGAAGTCGAGATAGCGGTTTCCCGCGGTGTCGGTGAGCCAGGACCCCTGCCCTGATGTGAAGACGATCGGTGGGCGGGGCGTGATGTTCATGACGGCGTCGAACTGGGTAGTCATCGGTTGCTCCTGAATTTTGGAACGACCGGGCTGTCAGGCATGAAAAAGGCCCCGGTCGTTTCCGACGGGGCCTTCCTGCTGGGTCTGTTTCGCTGGCTTAACGCGCGCGCAGACCTTCGGCCCCCGTTGAGCAACGGCGGCGTCGGCTGGTGGCGGGGCGAGCGGCTGAAGGCATGCGGGCGACATGCATGAGGCGGTGGACTGCTGTCAAGCGCTGTTGCGCGCGGCTGTGGTTTCGGTGCGCGTTCAGGCTGAGAGTGATCGGTCAGCGCGGTTTATTCGTGGCCTGGACGCACACCGTTACCCTGCCTGCCCGGTCAGGGTGACGGTGTGCGCGCTGTGACCGGCGGGGTGGTTCCACGACCCGCATCATCATCGGCAATGATCCAGCGCGCATGGTTCGCCGGAGTGGAGCGCACTGCTCCGGACGATGCCGAGCCGGCCTGGGTGCGGCAATCCTGGCTTATGCCTTTTCCACATTCCAGAAGACGACGGCGGGGCCGCGGAGCTGGCCGGTGATGTTGTTACGCCAGGCGCTTGACGGCAGGTACTGGCCGAACGGAATGTAGGGAACGTAGGCGAAGCATTCGCGCTGGATCTGCTCTGACAGGCGCTTCTGCTCCGCCTTGTCGGTGCTGTCGATCCAGGCGTTGCGCAGGGCTTCGATCTCCGGGTTGTCGGGCCAGCCGACCCAGGCGTCCTTGCCATTGGTGCGCATGCCGATGGCAAGCACAGGGTTGCTGTAGTCAACCGGTGGAAAGCCGGAGGGGAACAGCGACCAGCCACCCTTTTCCAGCGGCTCCTTGCTGGTGCGGCGCTGGGTAACGGTGCCCCAGTCGGTGGTCTGCACATCGATGTTCAGGCCGACGCGGCGGAAGTCGGATTCCGCGACCTGGCAGGCCGCATCGTAGGACGACGGGTCGGTCGGGTGCATCAGCACGATCCGCTCACCGTTGTAGCCGCCGTCCTTCAGCATCTGCTTGATCGCCTCGGTGCCGGGCGGATGGCGCAGCAGATCCATGCCGACCTCATTGGCGCTTTCAGTGCCGGGGATGAAGAAGCCGACGGGGGCGCGCCAGGCGTCATGATCCTCACCCATGACCGCGGTCATCGCGTCGGTTTGGCTGAGAGCCGCGAGCATGGCGCGACGAACGGCAACGTTGGCGGTTGGGCCGACGACGAAATTGGGACGCAAGACGAGCATGACGCCATGGGTGTCGAGGCGGCTGACGGTGACGTTGGGTGTCTTGCGCAGCATGGGCAGCAGGTCGGGCAACGGCATCTCGACCCAGTCGACTTCACCCGTGGTCAATGCGTTGGCCGCGGTGGCGGCATCGGGCATGACGCGCCATTCAACGCGATCGACCTTTACGTGGTAGCCGCCCCAGCCGTATTCGACTTTCTCGGGACGCGGCTGATACTTGTCGAATTTAGCCAGGACGACGCGGCTGCCGGCGACGAATTCGTTGGCGACGTAGCGGAACGGTCCGCTGCCGATGCACTCGGGGGCCTGCTTGAACGGGTCGCCGGTCAGGCGTTCAGGCATGATCGCGCAGGTCGGCTGGGTCTTGGCGAGCGCGTTGGGCAGGAACGGGAACGGCTTGTTCAGGCGCCAGACCAGGGTGCGATCGTCGGCGGCTTCCAGCGCATCAAGGCGACTGTTGATGAAGCCGCCAATGGGATCGCGCACCATCCAGCGGCGGATCGAGGCGACACAGTCGCGCGCCAGCACCGGCGTGCCGTCATGGAAGGTCTGGCCGGGGCGCAGTTTCATGGTCCAGCGCTTGCCGTCGTCTTCGACGACGTGGCCCTCCACCATGTGCGGATGCGGGTTGAGGGCGATGTCGCGGGTGTAGAGGGTCTCATAGATCATCAGGCCAAGCGTTCTTGTGGCCTGGGCCGGGTTGTAGACGGGGTCGTAGCTGGGCGGATTGGTGGTTGGCACGAACACCAGGGTCTTGCTGGCACCGGTGATGGCGGGATTGGCGACTGGGCTTTGCGCGACTGGGCTTTGGGCAACTGGGCTTTGGGCGACTGAGGGTTGGGCGGCCAATGTGGCTGCGCCAGCCAGGAAGTGGCGGCGGTGCATGAATACTCCGGACGGTCCTTTCCGGCGGTTGATCCGCCGGTTAGGTGCAGGATCGCACACAAGTGGCCGGCGTGTCTGCCCCCAAGCGCGACGCTAGTTCGCGGTCAGGCCGCCATCGATCACCAGCTCGCTGCCGGTGACCCAGGCCGCCTCGTCCGAGGCGAGATAGAGGCAGCCCATCGCGATGTCGTAGGGCTTGCCGAAGCGCCCCAAAGGCGTGGCATCCATGCGAGCCTTGCCGCTTTCATTGCCCAGCAGGCCGGGGCGCGCCATCGGAGTGTCGACGAAGCCGGGATGGACCGAGTTCACCCGGATCTGATCTTTGGCGTATTGAATTGCCGCGGATTTGGAGAAGATGCGGACCGCGCCCTTGGATGCGTGATAGGCGGCGTTGGCGAAGGACCCGACGATCCCGCAAATGGATGAGATATTGACGATCGATCCGCCGCCGGCGCGCTGCATGGCGGGGATGACACTTTTGGTGCCGAGGAAGACGCCGGTGGCATTCACCTCCATAATCCGGTTCCAGCTTTCCAAAGTCTGATTGGCCAGCTCGGTGCCCGCGATGTTGCCGGTCTGCACGGTCATGCCGGACGGACGGCCGGAGATGCCGGCAATATTGCCGAGTACGTCGATGCTGCCGAATTTCTGTTCGGTGGCGGCGACCAAAGCCAGCCATTGCTGTTCGCTGCAAACGTCGAGCGTGCGGTACTCCGCGATGCCGCCCGTGTCGCTGATTTCCTTTGCAACGTTATCGCCGAGATCGTCCTGGAGGTCGCACAGCACGACGGCCGCACCGTGCAGGGCGAACATGCGCGCGGTCTCGGCGCCGATGCCAGAGGCACCGCCGGAGACGATTGCCACCTTGTCGAGAAGCCGTTTTCCTGGCTGCATACTATGCCCCCTGTTTTGCTTTCTTTTCATGCCACCCGAGCGATTGACTGCTTGGAAGCCGGCCGTTGGCTGGGGCGATGGTCTGAGGATTTGCGGATTGCCGTCAAGTGCCGCGGGCATGGCGACAACCAACACGCCGGATCGGCTGCTGTGCGGGATCTGACCCCGTGCGGGATCCGACCCTTGAGCGTTTGCCGCGCGCGTGCGGTAATCGTGGTCAAGGATTGGTAGACGGGGAGACGGGCATTGAGCGGTTCACAGACCAAGACGGCGTTCGGGCGGATTTCTCCGCCGCGGGCGGACTGGCTGGCGAAGGCGCCGGCGGAACCGATCATCGAGCCGGAGCTGCCGATCATCGATACGCATCATCATTTGTGGCATCGGGTTGGCGGCTCGCAGGGCGAATCGTGGGAGGTTCCGGCTTTTCGTTATCTGATCGATGAATTCCTGGCGGACTGCGCGACCGGGCACAACATTATTGGCAGCGTGTTCCTGCAGTGCCACTCGATGTATCGTGCCAGTGGGCCGGAGCTGATGCGCCCGGTTGGCGAGACCGAATTCGTGGCCGGGATCGCAGCGATGAGCGACAGCGGCGGTTACGGCAAGACGAAGGTGGCCGCGGGCATCGTGGGCTACGCCGACCTGACGGCGGGCGACTGGGTCACGCCGGTGCTGGAGGCGCATATCCGCGCCGGCGGCGGGCGGTTCCGCGGCGTGCGGCACTCGGCGGGGTATGATGCCGATCCGATCATCGGCAACAGCGCCCCTGACATCCAGCCGGGGCTGTATCTGCGGCCGGATTTCCGTGCGGGGATGGCGGCACTGGGAGCATTGGGATTGTCGCTGGATGCGTGGGCCTTTCATCCGCAGATGGCCGATATCACGGATCTCGCGCGGGCGTTTCCCGCGAGCAACATCATCGTTGGCCATTGTGGCGGACCGCTGGGGTATGGGCGGTATGCCGGCAAGCGCGACGAGGTGTTCGCGGATTGGAAACGGACGGTAACCGAACTGGCGAAGTGCCCAAACGTTACGATGAAACTTGGCGGAATGATGATGCGGCTGGCGGCATTGGACTACATGGGGCTGGAGGCACCGCCGTCGTCCGAGCAACTGGCGACGCATTGGCGACCGTATGTGGAGACCTGCATCGAGCTGTTCGGCGCCGATCGTTGTATTGCCGAGAGTAATTTCCCGGTGGAGAAGATGGGGATCGGGTTTGCTGCGCTGTTCAACGCCCTGAAACGGATCGCCCACGGGTGTTCGGCCGAGGAAAAGGCGGCGATCTTCGCGGGCACCGCGCGTCGGGTTTACCGGCTGGACTGCTGAGGCCCGTTTGGACTGGGTGAAATCCGGTGTTGTGCTGGCGGTGCTGTGGCGGCGGCACAACACCTCCAGAGCATGATCGATGCTGGATTTGTCTTTCCGGTGCTGTGTGTTGTCGTGGTGCTTGGCTTTTTCCTTCGATTGGGCCTCGTAACGGCCGGATCGGGGTTCATTACTAAATGGATATGACCGTCGACGATATCCGCCAGTCCATCGAAGACCAGCTGCAGCGGCTGGCTGGGATTGATCATCGTCAACACCAGGTGGCCAGCGGCGTGGTCGCGGTGATCAGCGCCGCAGCTGCGTTGACGGACCTGCTGCCGTACCAGCGTTATTTCACCCTGGCCATGACGGTACTGGCGGCGATGGCGACGGTTCTTGCGTCGGTGCTGACATTCCTGAAGCCGTCGGAGCGTGGCGGGCAGTATCGCGAATACGGCAACAAGCAGGAGGCACTGCGGAACCGGATCCGGATTTATCGCTCCGTGCTGATGAAACAGGATCCGTCGGTGGAGCGGCTGTCCGACCAGCTGGTGGCGTTCGGGCATGAGAAGGACGGACTGAACGCGGACAACCCGCCGGTGCCGCGCTGGGCCTACCGGGCGGCGTCCAAGGAGATGCTGGACAAGCGGCGGCGGCGGCTGAAGCTGAACGCGGGTTAAGCCGGTCGGCTCAGCCAGTCTGTTTCGAAAGACGATCGAAAGCGGCGAGGCGCTTAATCAGCGCCTCCATCTGATCGAGTGGGATCATGTTGGGGCCGTCGCTGGGGGCGTGATCCGGGTCCTCGTGGGTTTCGATAAACACGGCGGCGGCGCCGACTGCGAGTGCGGCACGGGCCAGCACAGGGGCGAACTCACGCTGGCCGCCGGAGGACGTCCCCTGCCCGCCCGGCTGCTGCACCGAATGGGTGGCATCGAACACGATGGGATAGCCGGTGCGGGCCATGATGGGCAGGCTGCGCATGTCGCTGATCAGGGTGTTGTAGCCAAAGCTGGCGCCGCGTTCGCATAGCAGGATGTTGTCGTTGCCGGTGCTGGCGATCTTGGCGGCAACGTTGACCATGTCCCACGGTGCGAGGAACTGGCCCTTCTTCACGTTGATGGCTCGTCCGGTTTCGCCGGCGGCGAGCAGCAGGTCGGTCTGGCGGCAGAGGAAGGCAGGGATCTGCAGGACATCCACGGCCTGGGCGGCGATCGCGCATTGATCCGGCGCATGGACATCGGTCAGCACCGGCAGGCCGGTGGCGGTGCGGACATCGTTGAGGATGGTCAGGCCAGCGTCCATGCCGATGCCGCGGGCGGCGGCGGCGCTGGTGCGATTGGCCTTGTCGTAGCTGGATTTGTAGATGATCGGCACACCGGTGCGATCGGAAATTCCGCGCAAAGCGTGGGCGATGTCGAGCGCATGGACACGGGATTCGATCTGGCAGGGGCCGGCGATCACGGTGAAAGGCCGGTCATTGGCGATCTGGATCCGGCCGATGCGAACGGTTCGTGGTGGATGCTGGTCCATGGTCAGTTCCTCCGGTGAGCGGTTGTCCTGGCATGCGTCGCTTCGGTCAAGCGCGGACGAAGTATCCCACGCGGGGTGTTCGAAACGTCAAATAGCCCGGAGCATTACGGCCTCGTGCTGAAATGTCACACCGCCAGTATTTTCTTTGCAACACCATTATCAAATTTCTGTGTTTGGGCATTGTTTCCTTATTCTGTGCGTCCTCCACAGCCCCTATTCGGCGAAATGAAATGATACACGCGAAAACAGGCGCACGCAGGGTTGTCAGCTTTGCAACCCTGCTGTTACCGCCAGTCTTGCCTGAGTGGTTTGGGGGAGACGAGTCGGATGCGGCGATTTGGAGCAGGAACAAAGGCATGCCTCTTGGGGTCAGCGCTCCTGTTCGGTTGTCCATCCGTAATTAACATGGCGCAAGCGGCGCAGAGCGGTCGGGATGGACCGGAAGGGTTGAAACCCTCGGTTTCGATGCACGGGAACCTTGTTAGCCCGCAGGTTTCACTCGCGCATGGCGCTCATAGTTCACCAGCAATGTATATCGCGGGCCGGCAGGGTACGGTGCGTTCGCAGGGGATCTCCTGCGTCCCGTACGCGCGCCAGGTATCGGGTATCAAGGTCATCGGCAATGCCTGGGAGTGGTGGAACAAGGCTGCTGGGACGTATGCGCGCGGCGACCGGCCCGAGATCGGCAGCGTGCTTAATTTCCGCGCCAATGGACGGATGCGACTCGGACATGTTGCCGTAGTGACACAGGTGGTCAATCCACGTGAGGTCATTGTCGATCATGCGAACTGGCCCAGCGGCGGAGGTCGTGGGGGGCGGATTTCACGCGGCGTAGCGATTGTGGACGTGTCGGAGGCCAACAATTGGTCGGCGGTGCGGGTTGAGCTGGGACACAACAGCGGATTTGGCTCGATCTATCCGACCTATGGCTTCATCTATAACCGTCCCGACACCGGCATGGTCATGGCCAGTGTGAGGCGTCCGGCGCCACAGCCGGCAATCAACCCGGTGCCGTCCGACCTGCGTCCGGTGGCGGAGCGCTCGTGGCACACGGTCACCGAAGAAGTGGCCGAGGCGCCGATCGGACGCCGGCGGATCGACCTCGGCGTGGGTGCTCCACCGGTTCGCTTCGGGCAGTAGGCGAGCCTTCCCGCCGCTGTCGCACCTGGACGCGTCGAGCGCTTTGGAGCTGACTGTGAAAGTCAGCGTGAAGATGCTGAGCCGGGTTGGCGTGAGGCGGAATGATCCAGACGGTTGGTTGGCTGGTTGTCATGGCAGGGCTGCTGTTCGGCGCCGGTGGCGACCTGAGTTGGCCGCAGGCATGGGCGTTCCTGGTGGAAAATGCTGTCATCACCATCGGGCTTGGGACCTGGCTGAGGCGGTATGATCCGGCACTGCTGGAGGCGCGGCTGTCCGCCCGGTTTCAACCGGGCCAAGGGTGGTGGGACCGGATTTTCCTGGCCTGCGCCGGGGGCGCGTTTGTCGCCTGGTTGCTGGTGGCAGGTCTGGACGCACGGCGTTTCGGCTGGTCGACGGTGCCAGTGTGGATGCAGGTGCTGGGGGCGGTGCTGATCGCTGCTTGCATGGCCGGTGTCGCCTGGGTGTTCCGCGCCAACAGTTTCGCAGTGCCACAGGTGCGGCTGCAGGCTGAGCGCCGGCAGGTCACGGTGACGACTGGTCCGTACCGATTTGTGCGCCATCCAATGTATGGGTTCGTCCTTTTCTACCTGGTGGGGGTGCCGCTGCTGCTGGGGTCCTGGTGGGCGCTCGCCATGGTGCCCGCGTTCGTCGTCGGGATCGGTTGGCGGGCGGTGCAGGAGGAACGGCTGTTGCGCCCGTCGCTGGTGGGCTACGCGGCATACGCGGAGCGGGTGCGCTTCCGTTTCGTCCCATGGGTTTGGTGAACGCTGGGTTTCGGGAACGCCGGGTTTGGTGAGCGCCGGGGTGCGGTGAACGTCGGATGATTTATCCGCTTCCAGGCGATAGACGATTGGTCCGGCGGGCGTTGGGCCGTATCCTGAGCAGCCCGGCGGCCTGACCGACTCGGGCCTCCAATACAAGCACGAGGTCAGCCACTGCCGATGCCCACGCCGTTTTCGTCGCAGGATCTTGGCCGTATTTTTGATAGCCGCGCGCTGACGCGGGGACGCACGCTGGGGCTGACCGGTGGCGTGGAAGTCAACCTCGACGGCGATACGGTCAGCGGGGTCGTGCAGGACCGGGGGTTCACCTACACGGTGGCGATCACGCCATCGCTCCTGGGCCGGCGAGTCGTGTTCGACTCGCGTTGCACCTGCCGGGCGCCGGGATGCGCGCATCTGGCGGCGGCGGCGTTCGCGGCGCTGGACCGGTTTCCGGCGCTGCGGCGGCCGGAGCAACAGACTTTCCTCGATACGCTGACAGTCGCGCCGCCGGAGAAGGAGCGGCAGCGGATCGCGTTCGAGCTGGCGCCGGGTGATCACCCTTATGCCTGCGTTGTGACAACGGTGCTGATCGGGGAACGTAGCGGGGTTGCGAGCCCGACCACGCCGGCTGCGATCGCGGCGGATGACGGGGCGGCCGCGGCGGTGCGTGATCTGGCGTACCTGCTGGGAGAAGGCGGTGAGGCGCGGACCCGTGTGCGCGTGACGGCGGCTGTCGATGTGCTCGAGGCGCTGGTGGAGAGTGGTCAGGCACGCTGGCACGCCGGCGGCAAGCGGCTGGTAAAGGGGGAGACGCGGGTGTTTGCCTCGGCCTCGGCTGCGGCGCTGCCGCCCCGGTCGGGGGTGATCGTCGCCGAGAACGGGCCCTGGTATGTCGACGCGGTGACCGGCGCGGTCGGGCGGGTGCGGATTCAGGCGCCGGCCGTGGTGCGCCCCGTTGTGGTGCCGGCCGCGGCGAAGCGGCGGGTGGAGGCACCGGTCGCGACCGAACCGATGATCGTCGACGGGCCAATGATGCCGGGGCTGCGGCTGACGCGGTTCCCCTGCCCTGACGAGTTTGGACGCATGCAGATGCTGGACGCGCTGCTTCTGGAGTTCGACTACGACGGCGGCGTGGTGGCGTTCGACGATGACCGCCAGTTCGTGCGGGTGGACGGACCGGGTGGGCCGGTGTTTGTGCGGCGGGACAAGGCCGGCGAGGCGGCGGCCTGCGACACGCTGCGCGGCGACGGGCTGGTGCAGATGCGGATGGCAACGGGTGCCGCGGCGAAAGGGCGGCTGGTGTGGGTGTTCCGTGGGCGGGAAGCGGCTGAGGCCTGGCAAGGGTTCGTTGCCGAGCGGTTGCCGGCGCTGCAGGCGCTGGGCTGGCGAAACCGGATCGACAAGGATTTCGGACCCCGGCTGGTGGAGAGTGTGGGATCTTGCGACATGCAGGTGGCGGATGCTCCGCAAGGGTCATCCCAGGGCTCGTTTTCATTGGATTTCGGCATTGAGATCGACGGCGCGCGGCACCCATTGCTGCCGATCCTGATGCGCCTGCGGGAACGTGGCGGGATGGCTGCGGCGCGCGTGATCGACGGGGAGGTGGTCACCAGCCTGGAGGATGGGCGCATCCTGAAATTGCCGGCGGAGCGGATCAGCCGGTTGCTGGCGGTGATGGACGATTTGGTGGAGGCAGCCGGGCGCTCCGTCGGGGAGACCATGGTGCTGGACGGGTCGGCGGCACCCAGCGTGCTGGACCTGGAGGATTTGGTGACGACGCGTTGGCAGGACGGCGCGATGATCATCGAGCAGGTCGCCCGGTATCGCGCCGTATCCGAGATCCCGGAAGCGGTGGTGCCGGCGCGGTTCGCCGCGGTGCTGCGGCCGTACCAGCAGCTGGGGGTGAATTGGCTGCAGCATCTGCGGGCGAATGGGCTGGGCGGGCTGCTGGCGGACGATATGGGTCTGGGAAAGACTGCGCAGACGATCGCCTCGATCGTGATCGAGGAAGACGAAGGACGCCTGGACCGGCCGGTGCTGGTGGTGGTGCCGACCAGCCTGGTGCCGAACTGGATCGCTGAAATCCGGCGGTTCGCGCCGCATCTGCGAGCCGCGGTGCTGCACGGGCTCGACCGGCATGAGAAGCGGCGGGACCTGAGCGGGGTGCACGTGGTGGTGACGACCTACACGGTGCTGTCACGCGACATCGAGGAGATGGCCGGGCTGGCGTGGCACATGGTGGTGCTTGACGAGGCGCAGGCGATCAAGAGCCCGACGGCGAAGGCGACGCATGCGGTGTGTCGGCTGCAGACCCGGCACCGGCTGTGCCTGTCGGGAACACCGATCGAGAACAATCTGGGCGAGCTATGGTCGCAGTTCGCGTTCCTGATGCCGGGGCTGCTGGGGCAGCGGAAGAGTTTCAACCGGCGGTTCCGGGCGCCGATCGAAAGGGACGGCGATGCGGTGCGGCGGGGGCAGTTAGCCACCCGCATCCGACCCTTCATCCTGCGTCGGACGAAGTCGGCTGTGGCGACGGAACTGCCGCCGAAGCACACGATCCTGCGGCGGATCACCTTGGCGCCGGATCAGCGCGAGTTGTACGAGACGATTCGGGCAACGATGCACGAGAAGGTGGTTGCGGGCATCGCGGCGCGCGGGGTGGCGCAGAGCCATGTGCTGGTTTTGCAGGCCTTGCTGAAGTTGCGGCAGGTTTGCTGCGACCCTCGGCTAACCGGGGTAGCGACCGGTGAGGCGTCCTCGAAGCTGGACGACCTGATGGAGATGGTGTCGGAGATGGTGGCGGAAGGGCGGCGCATCCTGCTGTTCTCACAGTTCACCTCGATGCTGGATCTGATCAAGCCGGCGCTGGCCGCGGCGGGGGTGCCGTTCGTTGAGCTGCGCGGGGACACGACGGACCGGGCGGCACCGGTGGCACGATTCGAGGCGGGGGAGGTGCCGCTGTTCCTGATCAGTCTGAAGGCTGGTGGGCGCGGGCTGAACCTGACGTCCGCGGACACGGTGATCCATTATGATCCATGGTGGAACCCGGCGGTGGAGGACCAGGCTTCGGACCGGGCGCATCGGATCGGGCAGACGAAGTCGGTGTTCGTCTACAAGCTGATCGCCGCCGATACGGTGGAAGAGCGGATCGTGGCGCTGCAGGAGCGCAAGGCGGCGTTGGCCAGCCTGGCGTTGAGCGAGGACGGGGTGGCACTGCCGGCGATGGATGCGGAAGACATCGACTACCTGTTCGGGGTGACGCCGGATCGGCTGGCGGCCTGACGGACAGGTTCCATACACAGCCTGCGTAAAGCAGCGACGGGCTCGGCCGGGATTGTCCCGGAGCCGAACCCGCCGGTTTATCAGCCGAGCTTGGGGATCAAGGCGGCCCAGCGGTCGAGGATCGGCAGCAACACGTCCTCCTTCGCGGCTGGGATGGCGGCGGTGACGCGTGCAACGCCGAGATCACGGTAGCGCTTCAGCAGGTCCGCATCCTCAGCGACACCAAACAGAGTGACCGGGCAGGATGCCTCGGTGCGGCCGGCCTCGGTCAGCATTGTGCGGAACTTGGGAACGGTTTCGAACACATCGCCGGTGCCGGGGCGGCCGGCGAGCGGAATCCAGCCCTCACCGTAGCGCACCGCCCGGCGCGCGGCCTGCGGGAAGGCGCCGCCGATGATAACCGGCGGATGCGGCTTCTGCACAGGCTTGGGCCAGGTCATCATCGGGTCGAAGTTGACGAACTCGCCGTGGTATTCTGGTTTGGTTTCGGTCCAGATGGCCTTCATCGCCTCCACCCGCTCGCGCACCAGTTTGGCGCGTGAGGTAAAGACGGTGCCGTGGTTCTCCATTTCCTCAGCGTTCCAGCCAACGCCGATGCCGAACAGGAAACGGCCGGCGGTGACCTGATCGATCGAGGCCACGAGCTTGGCGGTCTGGATCGGATCGCGCTGGTTGACCAGACAGACGCCGGTGCCGAGCTTGAGTTTGGTGGTGGCGGCGCCGGCGGCAGTCAGGGTGACGAACGGGTCCATCACATCATAGTACTGCTTGGGCAGTTCACCACCGCCGGGCCAGGGGGACCGGCGCGAGAGCGGAATATGAGAATGTTCCGCGGCCCACACCGATTCGAAACCGCGTTCCTCCAGCGCCTTGCCCAAGGCGGCTGGGGTCATCGAGTAGTCGGTGAAGAATAAGGCTACGCCGACGTGCATTGTCGTCCCTCCATCCATGTTGTGCCCAGTGTGGCACGTCGACCCCGCCATGCCGAGGGCCCCCGGCGATGGGGCCTCCGGCGAAGGGGCCCCCGGCGATGGGGCCCCTGGCGATGGGGCCCCTGGCGATGGAGCCCTCAGCGATGGGAGACAGCGACAAGGGTCGGCGTCGCTGTCAGGCTGGGTGGGTTGCGAGGCTGCGGATTACCGGTGTGGCGGGTTATCGGCGTAGCGGGTTACCGGCCTCCACCTTCGCCTCAATCACCCTGCCCGCTTCAACCGCGCCGATGTAGTCACGGGTCAGCGGCACGGAACGCTGGTCGTGGGCGATCTGCAGTTGCCACACCATATGGCCGCAGCGGCGGAAGGTGATCTCGGACGCGGCCAGATAGAACTCGAACATGCGGCAGAACGCATCGTCGTAGAGGGTGGCGATGGCGTCGCGGTTGGCGGCGAAGCGGCGGCGCCAATGGCGCAATGTCTCGGCGTAGTGCAGGCGCAGGATTTCGATATCGGTGGCCACCATGCCGGATTTCTCGACCTTCGGAAGGACTTCGGACAAGGCCGGGGAGTAGCCGCCGGGAAAGATGTATTTTCGCAGCCAGGCGTTGGTGCTGCTGGGGCCGTCGCTGCGGCCGATGGCGTGGATCAGGGCAACGCCGTCGGGTTTCAGGCAGCGCGCGACGGTATCGAAGAACTCCCGATAGTGGCCGACGCCGACATGTTCAAACATGCCGACGGAGACGACGCGGTCGAAGGTCTCGGTGAGGGAGCGGTAGTCGCGCATTTCAAACTGGACGAGGTCGTCGAGATGTTCGGCGGCAGCGCGGCTGCGGGCTTCGGTAAGTTGTTCCTGTGACAAGGTCACGCCGGTGACATGGGCACCGAAGTCGCGTGCCAGGGTCAGGGCCATGCCGCCCCAGCCACAGCCGATATCGAGCACACGCAGGCCGGGCCGGTCGAGGCACAGCTTGGCCGCGATGTGCCGTTTCTTCGCCACCTGGGCTTCTTCAAGCGTTTCGTCGCCGCGCGGGAAGTAGGCGCATGAATACTGGCGGTCGCGGTCAAGGAACAGGCTGTAGAGACGCCCGTTGAGATCGTAATGATGGGCCACGTTCTGGCGCGCACGAGCGGCCGGGTTGTACTGGACCAGGCGACGGCTGACACCGGCCAGATACTGCCGCAGGCGCATGACGGGATGGCCGCTGGGCCTGACCATCAGGTTGACCAGCACGGTGTCCAGGAAATCGTATATACTACCGTCCTCGACCGTCAGGCCACCAGACATGTAGGCTTCGCCCGCGCCGAGCGACGGGTTCAGAACGAGGCGTCTGACGGTTCGTTCGTTTCGCAATCGGACGGTGGCGCTTGGACTGGCAGCGGGTTCGTTGCTTACGCGGTCAATTGCCGGGCCAGTGATTGTCGGGCCAGTGATTGTCGCGCCGGTATAGGTAGTTCCGGAACCATCTGGCCAGATGACGGTGAGTTGGCCGCAGGTGATTAATTGCCGCAGAATTGCGTCGAGAACAGGTCGCATGCTCTCCAATTCCAATGTCCAGACCCAAGTTTCGGTCCAACCATGGAACAGGTGCAACTGTTCGTCAAAATGCCACATGGCATCGACGTTCAAGAGTGCGTGCCGCTTGCTTGCCTAGCCGCTACGTTCGCGAGGAAAACAACTCCTGATTGTAGTTGATCGCGTTCACTTCGCTCCAACTACAACCAGTGGTTGATAAGCGTCGGTGACAGGCCTTAAGTGGGCGAGTCGCCTTCGAAAATATTCTCGGCGGTGGGAATTTCATCGTCGTCATCCGCCGTTCCGGTCGCGCGTTCGCCGCGGGACTGGCGTTCGGCTTCCTCCGGGCTGCGTGCGACGTTGACGGTGACCGGTATCGACACTTCCGGATGCAACGATACCCGGATTTGTGAAAGGCCAAGGGATTTGATGGGGTGTTCCAGCACCACCTGGGAGCGGTTGATGGTCAAGCCCGCATCGGTCGCCGCATCGGCGATATCACGTGCAGACACCGACCCGTACAGGCTGCCGGACTCGCCGGCCTGACGGATGATCATGACCGAAAGACCGACGACGCGCTCGGCAATCCGTTCAGCTTCCTCCCGGCGTTTGATGTTCTGCGCCTCAAGCTGGGCGCGCTGCTGCTCGAACTTTGCGCGGTTGTCCTTGTTGGCGCGGAGCGCCTTTTTCTGCGGCAAGAGGAAGTTGCGGGCGTAGCCCGGCTTCACCTTCACCACATCGCCCATCTGTCCCAGCTTTTCGACCCGCTGGAGCAGGATCAGTTCAACGGCGGCCATGCAAATCCGCTCCTTTACGCGACGATGTAGGGCAGCAGCGCCAGGAAGCGGGCGCGCTTGATGGCCACCGCGAGTTCGCGCTGCTTCTTGGCGGACACGGCGGTGATGCGGCTGGGGACGATCTTCCCCCGCTCCGACAGGAAGCGGGACAGCAGGCGCACGTCCTTGTAGTCGATCTTCGGCGCGTTAGGGCCGGAGAACGGGCAGGACTTGCGGCGGCGGTAGAACGGCCGGCGGGCGCCAACGGCTGCGCGCCGGGCGGCGGGATTAACTTCGGTATCGGACATGATTGCTTACTCCTCGAGCCCGGCACGGAATTCCTCACCAGCGAATCCGTCGCGGGCGCGGAACTCCTCACGGTCATCAAAGCCGCGGCGGCGGCCGCTTTCAAAACGTCCAGCGGGCTTGGGCCCACGGAAGCCACGTTCGCGCTCATCGGATTTGCGGGATAGGATGGCGGAGGGTGCCTCGTCGATTTCCTCGATGCGGATCGTCATGAAGCGCAGAACGTCTTCGTTGAGGCCGAGCTTACGCTCCATCTCGGTGACGAAGGCCGGCTTGGCGTCGAGGCCAAGCAGCATGTAGTGGCCCTTGCGGTTCTTCTTGATCCGATAGGCGAGGCCGCGCAGGCCCCAATATTCACGCTTTTTGACAGCACCGCCGTCGGTTTCGAGTTCAGTGCCGATTTCATCGGCAATCGCCTCGACCTGCTGTTGCGTGACGTCGTTCCGCGCGATGAGCACGGTTTCGTATAGCGGCATGTATATGACCCCCTATGGCTTGTCTCTGCCCCGGACCGGGTCTGGTCCAGCCTCCGGGATGGAGGTGGGCATAGCCGGGCACGATGCCGTCGCACCCGGCAGGGAAGCGGCGGCTTGAAGCATGGTTCGGGGGTTAACGCAACGGGGATTTTGCCCGCGAGGCATTTGACCCTTGGCTTCGTCAGGCAACCCGGTGGCCCTGGTCGGAGCGGTCCGTGGTCCGAGCAATCCATGGTCGGAGCAGTCCGTGGCGCGCATCCGGGCGGAACGGCACGGGGCGGCTTGAACCGAAGGCCTGCGCCGCGCAGTGGCCCAGGAGGTCACGGTCCTGCCGACCGCGATGGCCGCCCGGCGCTACGGCGTCTTACTGCCGGGTCCCGAACCTGATCAGCATCAGTCTCGCGTGCCTTTCGGCAGCTTGCTTTCGGTGATGGAGGCGTAAAGCGCAACGCCGTAAGGAATTGTTTCGTCGTTGAAATCATACAAATGGTTGTGCAGGGCGGCGCTGTCACCATTGCCCAGGTTGATGTGGGCGCCGGGCACCTGTTCCATCATGAAGCTGAAGTCTTCGGAGCCCATGCCGGGCGGGCCATCGCGGCGGACGTTGTCCTCCCCCACCAGGGCGGCAGCGGCGTCACCATAGGCGATAGCCTCGGCCCCGTTGTTGACCATGGGTGCGAAGATGACGCGGAAATCGACCGTCGCCTCGGCGCCGAAGCCGGCGGCGATGCTGGTGGCGAGCCGCTTCATGTTCTGTTCGATCGTGGCCATGACTTCGGGCTTCATCGTTCGCACGGTGCCGGCCATGACCGCGTGCTGCGGGATGACGTTGTAGGCGTCACCCGACTGGATGCGGGTAATGCTGAGGACGGCCGTATCCTGGGCAGAGACATTGCGCGAGACAATCGATTGCAGGGCGGTGCCGAGGTGGCAGGCAACAACGACGGGATCAATGCTTTGCTGAGGATGCGCGCCGTGGGCCCCCTTGCCGGTGATGGTGATGTCGAAGAACGCGCCACCGGCCGCGCGGGCACCGGGGCCGGTGATGAACTTGCCAACCGGCAGGCCGGGGCGGTTGTGCATTCCATAGACATAATTGCAGGGGAAGCGGTCGAACAACCCGTCCTTCAACATCGCCAGCGCACCGCCGACACCTTCCTCGGCCGGCTGGAAGATAAAGTTGACGGTGCCGTTGAAGTTGCGGGTTTCGGCCAGGTACTTGGCCGCGCCCAGCAGCATCGTGGTGTGGCCGTCATGGCCGCAGGCATGCATCCGGCCGGGGTTCTGGCTGGCATGGGCCAGATTGGTCGCCTCCTGGATCGGCAGGGCGTCCATATCGGCGCGCAGGCCAACCGAGTCCTGGCCATTGCCATTGCGCAGCACGCCGACAACGCCGGTCTTGCCGACGTTGCGATGCACCTCGATGCCCCATTCTTCCAGCTTCTGGGCGACGAGGTCAGCGGTGCGATACTCCTCGAGACCAAGTTCCGGGTGGGCGTGGATGTCGCGCCGAATGGCAGTCAGTTCGGCCTGGTACTGGCGGGCGCGGTCGAGCGGGGAGCTGGTCATGCGGCAGGCATCCTTGGGCAGGGAACGGGCAGTATAACGCATGTGGCGCGGCTTGCCATCGGTGGCGGGTTCAGTGTGGCGGCATCAGGGTATGCGGGTCTCAGGCTGACGGTCAGCTGTCAGCCTGGTTGCCAGCTGATCGGTCGGTGCCGGCCCAGACCGCCCACTGAGCGTCGAACGCGCGTTTGTAGGCGGGCCGCGCTTCGCCACGGGCCACGTAGGCAGCGAGGTTCGGGTATTCGTCCAGAATGGCTGATGATTTCAGCCGCAGCAGCACCGACACCATCATCAAGTCGCCGGCGCTGAACGTGCCGTCAAGCCAGTCCGCGTGGCCTAGGCGCTGGGCAAGCTGGTTCAGCCGCTCGCGGATGCGATTCTCGACCAAGGGCAGGCGAGCGGCGCGCCAGGGCTTGTCGGCCTCCAGAAGCTTGACGGTGATGAGTTCAAGGATCGGCGGCTCCACGGTGTTGAGCGCGGCAAATATCCATGTGATGGCGCGTGCCCGGCCCCTGGCATCGTCCGGCAGCAGGCCGGCATGGCACTCCGCGACATGCAGCACGATCGCGCCGGTCTCGAACAGAGTGAGGTCAGCGTCCTCGTAGGTGGGGATCTGGCCGAACGGATGCAGTGCAAGATGCGCGGGCTGCTTCATCGCGTCGAATGCAAGCAGCCGAACCTGGTAGGGCTGACCCACTTCTTCCAGCGCCCAGCGAACGCGCGTGTCGCGCGCCAGGCCCCTGCCCTGATCGGGCGAGCGTTCGAAGGCCGTGATGGTGATGGTCATTGCGACGGTTCTCCCTGAGCAAAATCATCGGCGGCAGAGCCGACGGGTTGTCAAGGCGCTGATTGAAGGGGGCGCCGACTGAACGGGGCGGCGATTGGAACGGGGCAGCTGCCGGCGGAACCTGGCCTTGTCTTCCAAGCGGGACGTTTCGCGGTATGGTGCGGGCCGACAAGCCAGGGGCCCGCCATGACCAAATATCTGCACACCATGATCCGCGTCAGTTCACTGGAGGACAGCATCGCCTTCTTCGAGGTGCTGGGGCTGCGCGAGATCCGCCGCCGTCCGGACGAGAAGGGCCGCTACACCAACGTGTTCCTGGCTGCCCCCGGCGACGAGGCGGCAGCCGTCGAACTGACCTACAACTGGGATTCCGAGCCTTACAGTGGTGGGCGGAATTTTGGCCATCTGGCTTATGCGGTCGACAATATCTATGAGACTTGCAGTGCCTTCACGGCGCATGGGGTGACGATCAACCGGCCACCGCGGGATGGGCGGATGGCCTTTGTCCGCACGCCGGATGGCATCTCCATCGAGTTGTTGCAGGCGGGCGGGGCGCTGCCACCGGCTGAACCCTGGAGCAGCATGGCCAACACCGGGTCCTGGTAGGGTCAGGAGCCGCCTGGCATGGCACCGCATCCGCAGCGATTGACCGTCAGCCGCCGAGCCTGGCCGCTTGCGCGACCGTTGATGACAGCGAACGGGATGAAGACAACGGTTGACGTGGTGGTCGCCGAACTGTCCGACGGCGACTCGCGCGGGCGTGGCGAGGGTGTGCCGGTCGAACGGTTCGGCGAGAGCATCGACAGTGTCGTCGCCGAACTCGAGGGGATGAAGGGCGCTGTGTTCTCGGGACTCAACCGCGAGACACTGCAGAGCGCGCTGCCGCCGGGTGCGGCGCGCAACGCGTTGGACTGCGCGTTCTGGGACATCGACGCGAAGCGCAATTACTGCAGCGTGGCGGAGCTGGCCGGTTTAGGCGCGGTGCTGCCGTTGAAGACCGCCTTTACGCTGGATTTCGATACGGCAGAGAAGATGGCGGCGCAGGCTGCGGCCAACCTGACCCGGCCGTTGCTGAGGCTGGAGCTGGAGGGCGACGGCGATATGAAGTGTGTGCTGGCGGTGCGGGCAGCGGCGCCCGCCGCGCGGCTGATCGTCGATGCGCAGGAGCGCTGGAGTGAGACGCAGCTTGGCACGTTCATGCCGGTGCTGGTCGATTGCAGGGTCGAACTGATCGAGCAGCCGCTGGCGGCGGACGCTGACGAGGCGCTGTCGCGGATGACGAGCCCAATCCCGATCTGTGCTGACGAATCCTGCCGGGACGTTGCTGGCGTCGAGCGGCTGGGTGGCAAATATGCGGCAGTGCATATCACGCTCGACAAGGTGGGCGGGCTGACCGAGGCCCTTGCGCTGGGGGCCGAGGCAAAGCGGCGGGGATTGCGGATCATGGTCGGCGGCGGGATGGCCACATCGCTTGGTATCGCGCCGGCGCTGCTGGTTGCGCAGGGAGCCGAGTTCGTCGTCCTGGATGGACCATTGCGCCTGGCGTCCGACCGCGCGGCCGGCGTGCGTTATGACGGGAGCACGATCCATCCGGCTGAAGCGAGCTTGTGGGGCGGGCCAGGGTAAAATCGAGAAGCAGACCCGCAGCAACCGGTGCGAAGCAGGGCATGCTGCTGCCGAAGCTTTGCGCCAGGCACGCGACCAAGCGAACTGGTCCGGCGGCAGCAGTGTCCGCGCCGGTCACGTCACGACCGTCAAGGGTTGCGACGGATCGGACTTTCCTGCCGAAGCCGATCATCATTGAACCCAGTGCCATCAAAACTTAACAGAAACAGATTGGTGATCATGTAATTGCTAGAGCAACATCACCCTGACCGGAATGGTCAGGGTGATGTTGCTCGCTCAAACAACGAGATAGAGCGCGCTGACTGTTTACAGTCAGGCTGAAAGCGCTCTAAGATCGCAGCGCGCGTTGATGATGGCATCAGCGAAGGCAATTTGTTTGCCGACGCCGCACAATGCATTCTCAACGAACTGCGGCTCAAGTTAGCCTACAAGGAAAGATGGGTAATTCCGGCAAGCGTTCTGGTTTGCCCGGCTTGGCCTCTTTACACGCTCCAGGCGTCATCGTAATCAAATTGTCGGGAGGCTTACAGCCGCGGGCGTTTCGACGATTTTTCTGTTGGGAACGAAATCAGCAACCGGCTCGTCTCCTCGACGTTTACAGACGGTCTATTTGAATAATTTTTGGAGATCAGACGCATGAGCATACGGATTTTGCCCCTAGGGATCGCTGCGGTCGCTCTGCTCAGCATGGCAGGTTGTGCTGCCTATGACCGCGCGGCCGGAACCAACACGAGCGGCACGTATCGGTCCCAGTCGGACGGAACGCCCGCCAATCCGCCGGGAACCGCCGCAACGCGCGCAGTGGATCGTGCGGCCGGGACGGATGTCAGTGGCGCGTACCCCGCGCAACGAGACGGCACGCGGACCAACCCGCCAGGGACTGCGGCGGAAAGAACTTATGACCGAGCGACCGGAAACAACACCAGCGGGGCGTACCCGCAGAACCAGCGTTAGCTTAGTAACCAAGCCTCGATACTGGTCGCGAGGCCAGTATCGAGGAACTTGGTGACTATTCTGCCGTCCCATCCCGATCGTGAGAGTATCCACTGCCCAGCCGTGGCATCATCTTAGGGTACCTCGGAATAGCCCCCAGTCGGGAAGAGGCGATCGCAGACAGTTGGGCGCTGAAGGAACTTTTGCCGCCACATGTTCGATCAGGCGGTCAGCAAGACCTTGGTAGCGACGCTCCAGTCTAGGACCAGTTTTGCAGTCGCGCGGTTGCTTCCTGCATATCGGCTTCGGGCCCACAGTAGCTGAGCCGAATGAATCGACTGCCGCGTGTCCGGTCGAAATCCACCCCTGGGGTAGCGGCTATCCCAACTTCGGTCAGCATTTTATTGCAGAACGCAAGGCTGTCGTTTGTCCGGTCGGCGACATCGATCCAAAGATAGAACGCGCCTTGCGGCGGAGCGAACTTGGTGAAACCCGCTGCCGGGAGGGTGTTCAACAAATGGTTGCGCGAACGCGCATACCGCGCGACGTTGTCCAGCAATTCGTCGTGGCAATCAAAGCACGCCTCGGCCACCACCTGAGATATATGCGGAGCGCTGATGAACATGTTCTGCGCCAGGCGCTCCACGGGTCGGGTCAAGTCCTCGGGCAGCACCATCCATCCAATCCGCCAGCCGGTCAGTCCGAAATACTTGCTGAAGCTGTTGATGACAATCGCTGATCGGGAAAACTCCGTGGCGGTGGTTCTGTTGTGTTTAACTAACGATCCGGTGAAGCTGTTGACGGCGGCAGCGCCGGCGTTGCGCTCCGCCGCCGAGCCGGTCGGCGGGTCGTAGTTCAGGCCATGGTAGTTCAGGCCATGGTAGATCTCATCGCTGATCAGGCGTACACCGTTGCGGTCGCACCAGACGGCGATGGCTTCCAGTTCCTCGCGATGCAGCATGGTACCAGCAGGATTGCAGGGACTGGCGACGATCAGTCCGTCCGGACGCGGGTCCAGCGCGTCAAGCATCGCCACGCTGGGTTGAAACCGTGTCTCTGGCCCAGCTTCCAGGATCACCGGAACCATGCCGAGCGCGGTGAGGATATTGACGTAGGGCGGATAGAACGGCGCGGCCATGGCGATTCGGTCGCCGGCGTCGAATGCTGCGAGAAACGCCAGCGGAAAGGCGCCCGAGGCGCCAACGGTTACCGCAATTCGCTCGATTGGCAGGTTGATGCCATACCAATCCGCGGCGTGATCAGCGATCCTATGACGCAACGACCGCAGGCCGAACGCTTCGGTGTAGCCCAGTGCATGGCCTGATTGCAGTGCTGCCTGGGCCGCGGCCACTGCGCCGGCGGGTGCACCAGTGCCGGGCTGACCGACCTCCATTCGGATGACGTGCGGCGCGTCCTTCGGCAGCGCCGCCTGACGCGCGTTGGCTGCGGCGATGACATCCATTACGATAAACGGCGGCGCCGAGGCGCCCTTGCCGATCTTCAGCGCCATGTGTCTATTCCTGCCAGTGAATGCTGCGGGCCATGATCCGCATCGGCCCGCCCTGCTGCGTTCCTTCAATCGTTACGATACACGGCTTCGTCACCCCGGTGCATTTGCGCAACCGATGAATTTCGTCCTGCGGCAGGTTCGAAACGATCACCCGAACGCGTTCCTTGGGCCGCGCGCTGCTGCCCATTTCGCAGAACGCGGCATTGCAGACGATGCGGGCGGGCCCAACGGTGGCCACGTCCGTCGTCGCCGTATCCGTCATGGCGCCTGCACCGGGCGGCGCGGCCAGAACGACCGCCAGCGTGATTGTCAGCGGGATCAGTTGGCCCCCAGCGCGAGCCCCGACTCGCGCGGATCGTTTGCCCAGCCGCACGCGCCATTCTCCCCTGGCAAATACCGGGCGCAGGCGATGATGTTGGCGCGCCCCGGATCGGGGACGGGAACGCTCATTGGCTGGCCGGTCTTCAACGTGTTGATCAATGCAGCCGCCACCGCGAGCGGCGCTGACGCCTGCCCCGACCCGCCGGCCACGGCGCGAAACGACCGCGTGTTGGCATTCCACACCAGCCCAGCTGAAAGCAGCGGCGGCGGAACGCTGTTGGGCGATGCCGCGGCCAGGAAGCCGAGGCCCGGCATGATGCGCCCGGTGCCGAACAGATTGTCCATGGTCAGGGCGCAAGCCACGGCACCGCCAAAGCGGTCAAGCGTGACGAAGCTGGTGGAGGCCGGATAGGCGGTGCTGCCGGCAGCGGTCAGATCCTTGGCGGCGAGTGCCGCAGCGGGTGTGACGCCACCGGCGCGATAGCGGGCGACAACGGCGAGGGAGCGACTGGCAGCCAGCCCAAGATCGTTGGGATTGTTCGCCAGCACGTCGAAAGCGGCCTCCGTCGCCAGGCCACCGTCGGCCGGTGGCGGCAGGAACGCGATGCGGTCGTCGCGGAAATCGCGCGTCAGCGGCGGCGCCAGCTTCGGCAGCGCGCCGCGCAGATCCGCCAGGCTGATCGGTCCGCCGATTTCCGGCGAAACGCGCGCGATCCGTTGTGCCAATGTGCCCTGATACATATCCCCGATGCCGGAGATACGCAGCTGTGCCAATGTGGCGCCGAGGTCGGGCTGGCGTAGCAGCTGACCCTCGGTCAACGGCACGCCGTTCTGGCTGAACACCGCCCTGGCATTGGGGTCGGCCAGCAACGGGCCGGAGACCAAGGCGATATCCTTGCTCAGCGCACGCGACGCCGGCACCCCGAAGCGCGCGAGTTGTTCGGCCTGGCCCAGCAGAGCTTCGAACGGGGCAACACCATAGCGCGCATGCAGCAGGAACAGCCCGCGGGCCAGCATGGGCACCGCAGCCGGTCGATCGGCATTGCTGGGTGGCGTGGCAGGCGCCAGGGGCGTGAACAGCACGGCTTCGGGCTGGCCCTGGTTGGGCGATTTCGGGTCGGGGTTATAGGCAATGCAGGCGCCGCCACCGCCCAGGCCGGCGCGCGACGGCAGGGTAACGGCCAGGGTCAGGCCAACGGCCGTGGCTGCATCGGCCGCGGTGCCGCCTTGCGACAGCACCTCCCGACCGGCGAGGGCGGCCCGCGGCTCATCGGCGACCACGCCGCCGAGGAACCCGGCTACATAGCCGGCCTGGCCGGGTCGCGGCCCGTTGGTTCCGAGCACCGAGGAGGTGACCGAGTCGACCGTGGAGCAGCCGGGCAGCAGGACCAGAACGGCCAGGAATGCCCTGGCGGCACCCATGCGGCTGCTGCGTCGCCGCGCCCTGACTGGCGGTATCTCGGTCATCATGGCGCGACGCATTCCATACATCCCATCGGTCTCGTCATTCCCCGTATTCGCCAGCCCTGGGGACCGCGCGTTTCGCCTTTGAGGGACGGTGCCATAAACGGCTTCGCCATCAGCGGCAACCACATCGCGCGGATTGGCTTGCCATTCCAGCGTTTCCCGGGCTTAAGCTGGACTGGCGGCTGGACAAAGGACCCGAGATGAATCGCCTGCTTCGTATCGCGCGCCTGTTGCTGCTGCTGGTCGTGACCGCCGGCGTCGCCCGGGCGGGCGAATTCACCCCGGCGCAGCGGGCGGAGATCGTGACCATCCTGCGGGACGCGCTGAAGCAGGACCCGTCGATCCTGCGGGATGCGGTGACCGCACTGCAAGCTGATGAGGGCGAGCGGTCGCAGGCGGCCGCCCGCGCGGCGATCGGCCAGGTGCAAGGCGAGCTGGTGCTGCCCGGCGATCCGGTTGCGGGGGATCCGCACGGCGACGTGACGATCGTGGAGTTCTTCGACACACGCTGCCCGTACTGCCGGAAGATGGAGCCGGTGATGGACAGTTTCCTGGCGCAGGATCACAAGGTGCGACTGGTCTATAAGGATCTGCCCATCCTGGGTCCGGCAAGCGTGTTGGGGACCAAGGCGCTGCTGGCGGCACAGAAACAGAATGCCTACACCAGGATGCGGGAAGCAGTGATGAAGCTGCCGCCGGACACCACACGGGCGCAGATCGAAGCCGCCGCCCATGGCCTTGGACTCGACTGGCCGCGGATGGCACGCGATATGGACGATCCGTCCGTGCAGGCCAGAATCGATGCGAACCTGAAGCTGGCCCGCACGCTGGGCATCCAGGGCACGCCGGCGTTGGTCATCGGCAGCGATCTGATCCCCGGCGCGGTCGACCTACCGGACCTGCAAAAAGCAGTGGCGGACGCTCGGCGGGGTTAGAATTCCGGCCACTGTCCCGGCTCTCCCTGGTTCTTTGGGCGGCAATCCGCTATCGGGACCGGTAAAGGAGCTTCCGCCATGACCTATCTCGTCGCCGATGACCTGCCCACCGCCTCTGCCGGAGACCGGTTCCGCGCATTGCTCGCCCGCCCCGGCATTGTGCAACTGCCCGGCGCCCATAACGGCCAGGCCGGATTGCAAGCCAAGCAGGCCGGGTTCGAGGGTCTCTACCTGTCGGGCGCGGCGATGACAGCCTCGATGGGTATTCCGGATCTGGGCATGATCACCGTCGACGAAGTGTGCTTCTTCATCCGCCAAATCGCGCGCGCCACCGGACTGCCGGTGCTGGTCGATGGCGATACCGGCTATGGCGAGGCGCTCAATGTCATGCACATGATCCGCAGCTTTGAGGATTCCGGCGCCGGTGCGGTGCATATCGAGGACCAGTTGCTGCCGAAGAAATGCGGCCACCTGAACGACAAGAAACTGGCTGACCCGCACGACATGGCCGCCAAGATCGCCGCCGCGCGCAAGGCGCGCCGGCATCTCTATATCATTGCCCGCACGGACGCCGCTGCCTCCGAGGGCATCGATGGTTCGGTTGGCAGAGCCAAGCTGTTTCTCGAAGCCGGGGCCGACGCCATCTTCCCCGAAGCGCTGGTGACGGCGGAGATGTTCCGTGAGGTTGCGGCCCGACTGCCCGGCGTCCCGCTGCTCGCCAACATGACGGAGTTCGGCCGTACGCCGTTCTTCACCGCGACCGAGTTCGAACAGATGGGCTACAAGATGGTCATCTGGCCGGTCAGCAGCCTGCGCGTGGCCAACAAGGCGCAGCAGAAGCTTTATGCTGCGATCAAGCGCGACGGCGGCACCCACAACATAACCGACCAGATGCAGACCCGCGCGGAACTCTACGCCACCATCGGCTACCACGATTACGAGGCGCTGGACGCGTCCATCGTCACAACGGTGATCCCGCAGGCAATGCCCCAACGCGCCTGACGCGCCGACGCGGCCGGTCATCATCGGCCAACAAGGATGCGGGGATCCGGGGGCGATCGGTAGCCGGCGACAGGTTCGGGACCAAAATTAATCTATTCGTAAGGATTAGGTGTTCTGCTGCCGGCTGCGCCATCCACAATCAGCCGGCAACGCACTCATGTCCCAACCCGCCACGACGACGAACCCGGAACCGCAGTACCGGCAGACGCGGTTCGGCCTGCGTGGGCGGGTCTATGCATCTTTTGCAGCCGTTAGCCTGCTGCTGATCGCCGCCGCAATCGGTTCGGTCGTATGGGTCCAGCAGAGCAACAGTTCAGCGCGCGAACGTCTCGCGCTTGCGGACGCCGCTCTACGGTCCACGGAGACGTTGCGGCTGCAAATGATTGCCATGAGCAATGCCATGCGCGGGTATCTGCTCAATCCTGAGGCCAGTGAGGAACTCAGCAGCAAACAGGCCGCGGATGACGCCATGGTCGCCGCGCTGAAGGATCTTCGCCAGCGCCTGGCCGCCTACCCGGAGATGGTGACGGCGGTGGATGCGATCGGGAAGTTCGACGACGACCAGCTCAATCCTCTCGAAAACCAGACCCTGGCGCTGGTCAAGACCGACAGTATCGCGGCTGCCGCATTCTATCGTACGGCATATATGCCTGAGCGGCTGCGGGAGTGGGACATGGTCGACGCCCTTGCGGGTGCAGTCGCCCGCCACCGCGAAGCGTTCGGCGAAGCGCTGGTTGCAGAACAGCGGGACCAGCTTCGCTTCGGCCTGCTGGCCCTGGCGGTGCTGGCGATTGCCATCGCCACGACGGCATGGCGGCTTGGCAGCTCCGTCGCCGGCCCAATCATTCGCATTTGCGGCGTGCTCGACCGGCTTGCCCACCACGATTTCGCTGTCGCGATCGCTGGCGCCGAGCGTGGCGACGAGATCGGCGTGATGGCGCGCTCAACCGCGGCGCTGCGCGACAGCCTTGTTCAGGGCAAGCTGCTCGCGGCCCAGCAAGCGGCCGATCAAGAGGATAAGGTGGCACGTGCGGTCCGTCTCTCTGATCTGATACATGCGTTTGAAGACGGCGTCGGCAGCCTGATCCAGCGCCTCGGCGTGGCATCGACAGGCATGTCCACCACGGCCCGCTCGTTGGCTGACACCGCCGGGCGAACGCGGATCAAGGCCGAAGCCGTGTCGGACGCCGCTCACAAAGCTGGTACGAGCGTGGAAACGGTCGCCGGCGCCGCCGAGGAACTGACCGCCTCGATCGGCGAGATCAATCACCAGATCACGCAATCCAGTCTTATCACCGCTCAGGCTGTCGCCGATGCCCTTCGGACCAACAAAATCGTGGGGACGTTGGCCGTTGGGGCTCAGAAAATCGGCAATGTGCTCGAACTAATCAGCCGTATCGCCGGGCAGACCAACCTGCTGGCGCTCAATGCCACCATCGAGGCCGCGCGAGCCGGCGATGCGGGCAAAGGATTCGCTGTCGTTGCTTCCGAGGTAAAGAACCTTGCAAGCCAAACCGCGCGGGCGACCGAGGATATCGGCAGCCAGATCAGCCAGATCCAAACCTCGACGCAGGCGGCGGTCGACGCCATCCAGAACATCACCGGCACGATCGACACGCTCAGCACCATTGCAGCTTCGATAGCCGCAGCGGTCAGGCAACAAAGTGCCGCCGCCGACCAGATTGTCCGTAATGTTCAGCAGACCGCGTCGGGCACGCAGGAGGTCAGCGCCAACATTGCCGGGGTCCACACCGCCGCCCAGGAGACGGCTGACGCGGCTGGGCTGATGCTGGACGCGGCAGGTTCGGTTTCCGGCCAGGCGATGCATCTGGCCGCCGAGGTCGACCGCTTCGCCCAAAGCGTCCGCTCGGCCTGAGCCTGGCCTGATCGGCCAAACGGCCAGCCACCCAACGGCGAATTTCCTGCGTTGCCTTGCCTGATGCCGAACAATCACCTGATAAGGGTGGCGCCGCGGGGCTGGACCTGCGAGCGGCTGGAGACGCTCGAAGAAGACCATGCCTGCCCTCTATGTCAGCAGCGAGATCTATCGAAATTCCAGCTATGGGCCGAAGCACCCGCTGGCTGTGCCGCGTGTATCGGTCTGCACCGACCTTTGCCGCGCGTTGGACTGGCTGCCGGAGGCGGTTTACCGCGACGCCCCGATTGCGACGGAGGCGCAGCTGACGCGCTTTCATGACCCCGATTACGTCGCGGCGCTGCGGCAGGCCGAAACCGACCAGTCGGTGAGCGAGGCGGTGCGGACTCGTTTTCGAATCGGCGCCGATGGCAACCCGGTTTACCGGGAAGTCTACCGGCGGCCGGCGATTTCCGCCGGTGGCGTCATCCTGGCCGCTCAGCTGGCACTGGATGGCACACATGTGCATTGCCCTGGCGGCGGCACCCATCATGGCCGGGAAGACCGAGCGTCCGGGTTCTGTTATCTGAACGATCCGGTGCTGGGACTGCTGTCGTGGCTGGACCATGGCCTGGACAAGGTTGTCTACCTGGATATCGATGCCCACCACGGCGATGGCGTGCAGGATGCGTTCCACGACGACGACCGGGTGTTCACGATCAGCCTGCATGAAGCCAATCGATGGCCATTTACCGGGCCTGCACACGACCGTGCCGGGGGCACAGCGCGGAATTTCCCGCTGCCGGCCGGGTGCAACGACACTGAGTTCGCCGCGGTGATGCAGCAAGCCGTGCTGCCTCTGATCGAACGGCTGCAGCCGCAGGCGATCATGCTGCAGGCCGGGGCGGATGCGCTGCACGAGGATCCGCTGGCCAAGCTGTCATTATCCAACAACAGCCACCGTGCGGTCGTGCAGGCTGTTGCGACAATGACCACTCGTCTGGTCGTGCTGGGTGGCGGTGGCTACAATCCATGGTCCGTGGGTCGCTGCTGGGCCCTGATCTGGGGCACCTTGACGAAGCAACCGATCCCTGACCGTTTGCCACCGGACGCCGAAGCCGTGCTTCGCGGACTGCAATTCGACCGGGCTGCCGGCCGGGATCCACCGGCCCACTGGTTCACCACGCTGCTTGACACCCCGCGACCCGGACCAGTGCGCGACGACATCAAAAACCTGATCAAGGAGTCCATTCCCGCATGAAACGGCGTACCCTGCTGGCGCTTGCCACCCTGCTTCCGGTCAGCGCCTGGGCGCAATCCACCGAACCAACGGGCCCACAGCCGGCGCTGCCAAAGGAGAAGCTGATTATCGTCAGCCAGGACAAGCAGGAGCATGTGTTCGAGGTTGAGATGGCCATGACCGCCAAGCAGCAGGAAGTCGGCGACATGTTCCGTACCAGCATTCCCGAAGGCAGCGGGATGCTGTTCGATTGGGGCTATCCCCGTCCGTCGCAGATGTGGATGAAGAACACACTGGTGTCACTGGACATGATTTTCATCAACGCCGACGGAACGATCCGCGCCATCGCCGAGAATACCACACCGCGCAGCCTGGCGGTGGTTGATAGTCGTGGGCCGGTGCGGGCCACGCTGGAGGTTGTCGGCGGCACCACCGCCAAGCTGAACATCAAGGTGGGCGACATGGTCAAGCAGCGCATCTTTGGCAATGCGCCCTGATCAGCGCCCGACCAGTTCAGCGCCCGACCAGCGAGCGCACAAACCCTACATTCCATCGCGCATATCCCGGTTGCAGATAGCCCAGCTTTGCCCGGATCAGGACATGGGCGTCGGCCAGCCGATGGAACGGGATCGACGGAAACAGATGGTGTTCGGCATGGTACGGCATGTCCCACATCAGCAGGCGCACCGGCGCGCAGGTGAGCGTTGTGCGGGTGTTGGTCAGGCCGTTCCGATCCTCCGTGCAGCCGGTATGTTCGGCCAGCAGATAGGCGCGCAGGAGCGGTTGACCCAGCAACTGCGGCCCGATCCAATACAGCAGCGGCGTTGCCCAGCCGAACACAACCACCGATGCGGCGGCACCGCCCAGCATCATCGCGATCATCCAGCGACCGCTGCGGATGATCCTGGGGGCGACGGCGGGGGCGATGAACGGATACGCCCCGAGGTCGCCGCGCAGGCAATCCCATACGACGCGAAGCCGTAGCGACCAGAACGCCAGGCTGAGCAACCGCAGGACGTAGGCGCGCAGCGTCCCTGGCGGCGGTGCCATGAGCTCCGGATCATGTCCCCGGACCTGGGTGTGGCGGTGATGAGCGAGGTGGAAGGCAGTGTAGAAATGCCAGTTCAGCAGCGACGGGCAGGACGACAGCCAACCGACGATCGCGTTGGTGCGACGCGAGGCGAACGCTGTCTGGTGCATCGTCTCATGCACCGGCGCGAACAGCGCGACCTGAACCAGCCCGAGCACGAATATCGCGGGCAGCACGGTCCAGCCGGACGATTCCGCGACCAGGCCCCCTGCCCCGCCCAGCAGCCCGAGGTGGATGCCAAGGCGCTGCCAGCCACGCGCATTCGACCGTCCTGGACGCCCCTTTGCAGCGCCCGAAGCTCCTGATTGCTCAGCACACGGTCGGACAGACCCGACATGCGTCACCTCCTGCACAATATGTTGGCACGCCCAGCGTTCGTGCCTGCCATGTGCAGGATAGATTGCATTGAGGCTGACTGTGAACCGCCGGGGCGCTTCATTCGCGCACTGTCTGTGTCAATGAGGCTGGTGTCGTCGCGGCAAAGCAAGGAGCGTCACGGCAGTGCCGACAACGTGCCCACTGCTTGATCGAGTTCCGGATGCGCCTGGAGGAAGCCGGTCAGCGCCTCTTCCGCAGCCCTGAACGCCGGCAGATTCTGGCTCTTCCAGTCAACCATCGGCGTCACCGTGACCACCATGGGAGCGTATGCCGATCCTGTCAGGCTGCTGAGTGCCATGCGCAGCCGCATTGCCAGGCCGGGACGGACCGGCTTGCCGTCGATCCAGGTCGATACGGCGATGGCATAGGTCGGTTCGGTTGAGGTCATCACACGCCATGCCGTGGCTGTTCCATCCGGCGCCGCCAGCCAGCTTTCCTGCAGATTCTCGGTCATCGCACCCGCCACGATGCGCCGGCGCAATGCCATCACCGGCCCGGCAGTGGAGCGCGGTGAAAGCGCGGCCCAACTGAGCGCCATCGGCACGGCACCGCAAAGCACGCGCTCGCTGTGGATCAGCGCACCCGGCGCTGGAGGGAGTGCACGCGGGGCGGCGGGTGCCGGCTGCACCAGGCAATCCCCACGCAAGGCAATGTGCGACGGCATGGCGAGCGTCGTCGCGCTTGCGGTCGAGGACAGCCTATAGGCAACGGCTGGGCTGACTGCGGCGAGGAGGACGATGCCGAGGGTAAGCGCAAACGCCGTGCGCATCGACGCCGCCGGTATTCGCGCATCGATGCCTGGCATGGGCGTTATTGGCTCGGGTGAACGGGCCATGGGTGGATTGGGCGAAAACTGATCTTCGCGGAACGGCAGACCCAACGCGATCAGCAACAGGGTGACGGCCGAGAAGAACAACCATCCGTAGATGATATGATCAGCCGCCGCTGCCTGGGCACTGCCGAGGGTGTAACCGAGATAGACGATGCCGATGCCACGAAAGCCATTGGCGATGACCGGCACGATGATTGAAGCCAGGACGAACCCCAACCGGCGCCATGGGCTGCGATACATCAACAGCATATAGAGACATCCGAACGCGACCGAGGCGATGAGGAAGCGCAACCCGGCACAAGCCTCGGCGACGAAGAACGTGCCCTGCGGGATCTCGATGACGTAGCCATCGATGTAGGTCGGGACCCCCAGTGTCTCCATGCCGTGGCGGATGAACCAGGTGGTGACGTCCTGCAGCTTCGGGGTCAGGAATTCGCCGAACGGCACCAGGAAGTAAAGATACAGCAGCGGCCCTGCCAATGCCCACCACAGCCGCTTGCCCAGCGCCGCCAGGAACAGTATTTCAAAAAAACTGATTACCGCGAGTTGGCGGCCTTCCATGATGCCCAGACGCTCCGACACCAGCCATGCCGCGGCGATCGGCAGACCCAGCAGCAGGGCCGCCGGGAATGGTTGTGCGGGTATTGACGTTACATCCCGCCGGCGGTCCCAGTACAGATAGACCGCGATCGGGATGACCAGGAAACAATGGTTGTAGGCGGTCGACTCGGACCAGGTCTGCACCGCCGCCGTAACTTCGCGGTTGAAAATGATGCCCAGCAGCAACAGCCCGATGCTGACCGGCGGCAGCACGTGTCGCCAGCCGGTGGATGGCATGACGCCGGGCACGCCGGTGGACGCCGTCACATCCATGATTCGCCGCCTCCAGCCCGGTCAGCTGAATGTATCGGAGGGTTCCTCATGCCGTCTGGCTTTCCTGGGCGACCGGATGAGGACGCAGCAGGTCGTCGAAGCCGCTCAGCCGAACCGGCCAATCGTAGTCGCGCACGATGCGCGTCCGGGCAGCCTTGCCGATAGCCGGTCCGTCGTCACCCAGCGCCAACCGGCAGCACGCCGCGGCGAAATCGTCAACCGTGTCGGCCAGCAGCACCTCACTGCCGGGTTCGGCTGCGATCCCTTCCAGGGCCCCGGAGGTCAGCACGACGGGGCGGGCCAGCGACATGGCCTCCAGCACCTTGTTCTGGATGCCCCGAGCGATGCGCATGGGTGCGACACCGGCGGTTGCATGCGCGACATAGGGGCGCACGTCGGCGACCCGACCGGTCACGAACACCCCGTCGATCCTCGCCAAACGCTGCACCTCCGCGGTCGGAGCGTTGCCGACGATGTAGAACTGGGCAGCCGGCACGGAACGGCGAACGACTGGCAGAATGGCGTTTGCGAACCACACCACCGCATCGACATTCGGCGGATAGTCCATTGTGCCGGTGAAGACATAGGTCGGCAGTGTCGTATCAAACACGGCCGCGGATGCGCTTGCGGGGTCAAAGTAACGATAATCCACGCCGCTGGCTACGCCGCGGATATGGGCGGCACGCTGCGGCACCAGCTGGGCAAATAACGATGCCTCGGCATCCGAGACAAAACTCGACAGGTCGAAAGCGTGCGCGATGCGCCGTTCCAGGGCTGCCACCCTGCCCGCCTCGCGCTGATAGACCAGGCGCATCGGGCCGGTGGCTGTCGCGGCATAGGCGCGCCATTTCTCGGAATCGACGTCGGCAAGATCGCAGATCCGGGTCTGCTGCTTCGGCAGGTCGAGGACATAAGGGGCCATGTTGCCGGAATTGACGAAGATGACGTCCGGACGAATGTTTTCCACGACATGTTCGACCCAGGTCGTCAGCCCATGATCGCGAAAGAAAGTGACGCTGAGGGATTCGCCGGTCAGCAGGCCGCGCAGGCAGGTGAGTTTCGCCACGCGCCGGTTGAGCGAAGCAACGTGAACCTCCCGGCACATCGCCCGGATGGTGTCGATGTGCTTGGCGTCTGCCGGATCATCGATCAGGCAGCCGAGGTAGATGTCATACCATTGCGTGAGATACTTCAGTATCTGCAGCGGGCGGATCTTTTCGCCCTTGATCGGCGGATACGGTAGACGCTGGGTCAGGAACAGCAGGTTGGGCATCGGTCAGCGTGGGGCCGGTGCCGGGGGCGGGATCTGTTGCGGCGGAATCGCCCGCCAATGCAGATCGATGCGCGCCGACTTTGGCAATGTTTGGGGTAGTGCCACTGTTCTATCCCAGGCCGCGGACGATGAACGGGCCCACGGCGTTGGCGAGCGGCAGTGGCAGTTTCTTCCAGGCAGCGATGAACATGCGGTATTTAGGGTTCAGCGGATTATGGTCCGGGACGGATTCGCCCAGTTTCAGGCGAAACCGGTAATGCAGTTTCTCGGGTTCAAATCCCCAATTGTGCTTGAACGAGAACGCACCGGTGCCGATCTTGCTGCGGCCGAAATCGAACGTCCTGCAGCCGCGGTCGGCGGCTCTGCGCATCGTCTCCCAATACAGGAAATCATTCCCGGCTCGGCCGCGCGCCGCGGCAGTTCCACCGCCGTAGTACGGCAGCACCTCCTCACGGAAGTAGAAATTCATCACCGAGGCAACGGGCGTCTCGGCATCCAGGATCGTCACCACATCGGCATCGTCGCCGAAAACATCCATCAGGGTACGGAAATAGCGGCGCGAAAAGACCGGGGTTCCCAGGTTTCGCACGCTCTCGGCATACACCGCGTGCAGCAAACCGGCGTCGCGGTTCGCGATGGACGCCAGACCGTTCTGAATGCCCTTGCGCACCATTGCCCGCTGCTTGCGCGGGATGGCCTTCATGTTGCGCTCGTGGTCAGCCTCGATCGGCTTACGGAACGTCACATACAGATCGGGGCCGTCGACCCATTCCGGCGCCGGCGCATCAGGCTGCATGCCGCGAAATTCCAGCGCCTGGGCGCCGCTGCGTGTCAGCAGGGCCTCAGCGTGGGTGATCAGGGCGGCCTTACTCTCGGCATCGGCTGCCAGCGGCCCGCCATAAACGCAAAACGGGGTGGAGATCAGCGTATCGCCGAACAATACGGTTTTGACACGACCGAGCGGCATGACGCCGGTGATGGCGCCGTCCTGTTCGACGTAGCTGAAATGCGTCGCGTGGCCGAACGCGGCCTCGATCACCCTGGCCCAGCCGGCGCGATGAAAGAATGTTCCTGCCGGCATGGCCGTGACGAACCGGTCCCAGGCCGCTTGGCTGCTGGCATCAAGGGTTCGGACGACACATGTCATGGGCTCAGGCCGCCACGGGTTCGGCCAGGTGCGGCGCGAAGACCTGGTCCATTCGGTCCCAGGCAAATTCGCGCAGCAGGCGGTTCAGATCCATCTCCATGCGCGCAAGGTTGGTGTAATGGCGCAGCCGCGATTTCCAGCCGGCGTTGGCGATGCGCGGCTGGTCTGGATCAATCTCCCACGGGTGGAAGTAAAAGATCGCCGGACGGCCTTCGTGCTGGTTCACCCGTTGCAATCCGGCGCGGTAGAGCATGGTCGGCAGCAAGCGGAAGTAGCCACCGCCGGAGCATGGCCAGTTGCGGCCCAGCATGCGGACCGTGGTCATCGGCAGTTCCATCACGCCGTCCGGATCGGGGCGAAACGGCACCCGCGGTGCGTCGGGAATTCCGTAAAGGTCGTGGCGGATCGGGTTGATACTGGAGCTGTAATGGTAACCTTCCTGGCGAAGGATCGGAAACGCCCACATCGTGGATCTGCCGATCGAAAATGTCGCCGCGCGGTAGCCTTTGACCGCAACGCCGCCGACGTCCTCCAGCAGTGCTCTGGTGCGGCGCACGTCGTCGCGGAATGCCTCCCGGTCCTGTGTATCGACCCTTGTATGGTCCCAGCCGTGACTGGCCAGTTCATGGCCGTCTGCGACGATCCGGCGGATCAGGGCCGGTTGCCGCTGCGCCACCCAGCCAAGGGTGAAGAATGTTGCCTTCACGCCGGCTGCATCGAACTGGTCGAGAATGAGATTGGTGTTGCGATCGACCCGATGGGGAAATGCCTCCCAGTCGCGGCGATCAATACAGTGGGCAAACGCCTGGACCTGGAAATAATCCTCCACATCGACAGTCATGGCGTTACGAACAGCGCTTTTTGGGGCGCGGCTGATCACACCCGCCCCGCCACATTGGCTTCCAGCAGCTCCAGCACCCGTTTCACCACGAGTTCCTGGCGGTACGACCGGCGTTCAAGCTGCTCGATCCGGCGCAGCAGATCGTCGCGGTCGTCGAATTCGCGGATCAGCGAGGCGACGGGCTCGAGGTCGGTGCCGAGGTCGCGTTCCAGTTCGGCAGCGACCTGATCGACCATGGCGGCATCGATCGTGTGGGTTTCCTCCAGCGCACCAAATAGCATGACACGCGAACAGAGCGTGTTGATCCGCCGTGGGATTCCCAGGCTGTGCTGATGCACGGCGGCAAACGCCGGCGCCTCCCAGACCGGATTGTCGCGCCAGTCCACCGTGCGCAGGCGATGTTCGACATAAAGCCGGGTTTCGTCTTCGGTCAGCGGGCCGAGGTGGTAGGACGCCAGCACGCGCTGACGCAGTTGCTCCCAGTCGCGACCGGCCAGGATGGGGCGGAACTGCGGCTGGCCCAGCAGGATGGTCTGCACCGATGCCTGACCGTCGACGACGATGTTGGAGAGCATGCGCAGCTCCTCCATCGCTGCCAGTGACAGGTTCTGCACCTCATCGATCACCAGCAGGCAACGCCGGCCGTTCCTGCGTTGATCGCGCACCATGTGTTCGAACCGGCGCAGCAACGTCGACTTGTCCGTCCCAGGGGTGTCGCCCAGCCCGAAATTGGCCATCGCCAGGCGAAGCAGGTCATCGCCGGAAACCTGTGTCGTCACGACACGGGCAATGATATAGGTATTTCGGTCAAGTTGTGCCCAAAGCTGCTCGACAAGGGTGGTCTTTCCGGCACCGACTTCACCGGTGATGACGATGAAGCCTTCCTGCTGCGACAAGCCGTAGACCAGGTGCGCGATCGCGCGGCTGTGGCCAGACGAGCCGAAAAAAAACCGGCTGTCGGGCGTCAGCAGAAAGGGCGGACCGGAGAGTTTGTAGAATTTGTCAAACACGATGTGCGATCAAAAGGTTTTCGATATGCCGAGGATGAGCAGGTTCTGGTACATGTCGAAGGCGGCGGTGCCGGATTGGCGCTGCAGATACGAATAGCGCAAATTGACCGATACCGTATCGGAAATCTGATATTGCCAAGCGAGACTGCCAACGAATGAGGTACTTTCGTTAGCATTGACGCCCGTGAAAGCCGCCTGGTCCTGTGCGGAGTAGCTGACGCCGGCACTGACGATCATATCCGGCTGCATCTGGTGCAGCCAGTAAACCGAACCGCCGTGGCTGGTCGCGGTACTTGAACTGGTCCCGGACGCCGTTTGCCTAGCAAACAGTAGATTCAGCGAAATGATGTCGCGGTCGAGCGTGGTCGTTGAACCGAGGCTGAATGTGTCGGTGCGGAACACGCCGTTCTGGTACGCCAGCGCGTTGTTGGCGCCGAACAGCCCACCGCGGGTCAGCCCGTTCACCAGCGTGCCGGAGCCATTGTTCGTCGCCAGGTTGAGCTGGTTCTGCACATACTCAAGCTGCGTGCCCAATGTACTGCCGTAGGAAGCGGTCAGCAGGGTTCGCGCCGTGGCCTGGTAGTAGCCGTTGGCGCTGAACGAATTGAACCCGTTCTGGTGGCCATAGGACAGGGTCAGGCTGCTGTTTGGATTGGGTGTCCAGGTGCCGCCGAAGCTCCAGGTCATGTCGTGAATGGATGTGCCGGGCACATTGGCGAAGCTGAAATTTGGCACGAGTGCACCATTGGCGCCAACGGTAGGCGTGACGCCGCTGAGCACCTGGTTCGAGTAGACAATATCCTCATGCCCGCCGCTGGCGAACAGCACCAGGCTGCGGCTGAGCGCATAGCTGATGGTGTCGGTGATGAGGACCCGGCTGGAGGTTGACTGGCCCGGTGGTGCAGACAGGCCGGTAATCGTGCCGTTAGGGTTGAGAACGGCGATGCCGGGAACGAGCGCGCCGTTGGTATCGGTGGTTGTCGTCCCGGTCAGCACGTCCAGATCAACGCTGTTCTGTAGGAACTGCATGATCTGGCCGGTGACGAAGTGAGCGTTTTCCTCATTCGAGATCAGGGTCTGACCATTGGCGCCGCCGGCGGGAATGGGCGACGAAGCGAAACCGGACAATGTGGCTGAGCGCGTGACGTTGAAGGAGTAGCCCAGCCTGGCGGAACCCCAGTCGCCGAAATCCTGCATCAGGTACGGCGAGATGCCGAAGCTGGTCGTCTGAACTTCGTTGTCGCGGGTCAGGCCGAGGCCGTCGCCTGCGAATGCCGGGATGGCACTCTGCGCCGTGGCGCCGGCGCCGATGGGGTTGCCGAGAGCGCCGGCCCCGCCAAGGTCGCCGTAGATGCTGTGCACCCCCGACACGGCGCGGACATCAACGAACAGGGTCTCGGGCACCAAGGTGACCGTGGCCAGGCCGCTGAGGTCCTGGGTCAACGAATTCAGGCCGCTTGCCTCGGTGTAAAGCGACAGCGTCGGAGCGTAGTTCAGTGACATCTGTACTCGCGGCAGGTCACCGAACAGACTGAAGCCAGGCGAGATGTAGCTTACCAGATCCCATTGCCGCGGGCTGTGCTGCTGCTGGACGTTGTCGGTCATCATCTCCTGCAAGTCGATCCGTGGCAGGAAGGTCCAGCCGCCGCCGGCCGGCGCCGCCAGTCCGTTAACGATCTGCAACTGATGCTGCAGGTCATGGACATCCGGCGCGGCGAGTTCGGTGCCGTGCGGGACCGGATCCTGGTTCGTGGTATCGAGCAGCGGGAACGCCGCGGCGCGGCCGGATTGCCCCAATTCCAGGGCGGCGGCCAGGCCAACGACCGAGAGCCGAGCCATGCCAGCCCGTGCGCGATTCTTTTGCTCTGAAATCATTGTGCTGCCGGTCATCGCGTGGTTGCGTGCCGCAATGTCACGACGAGTAGTAGGAGGAGTAGGCGCCGAACGTGTAGCGCGAGGACATTCGCTGCTTGTTGAGCACCAGGGTTATTGTCGGACAGGCCTGGATGAGATCCAGGGATGCTTCGATCTCATCGCGCTGGGTGCGGTCAGCCTCCACGACGAACAGGATCTGGCCAACGACCTGAGCCAGGACCGCGGGGTCGGACGTGGACAGGCACGGCGGCGCATCGAGGATCAGCAGCCGATCGGCGTAGCGTCGCCCCAGGCTCTGGATTAGCCGGGTCATTTCCTTGGTGGAAAACAGTTCGGCACTGCGCTCCCGTTCGCGGCCCACCGGCAGGATCGACAGCCGTTCGATCGGGGTTTTGACGATAAGCGGCGATGGATCGAGTTTCACGTTCGATGCCAGATCCAGCAGGCCGCGGGCCTGCCCCAGGCCGAGGCCGTAGCAGATCGAATCACGCTTGGAATCGGCGTCCACAAGCAGCACATGGTGGTCGCCCTGACGGGCGATGCTGCCGGCCAGGTTGGTTGACATGAAGCTTTTGCCTTCACCTGGGCGGGCGCTGGTGACGAGCAGCAGGTTGGAGAATCCTGGTTCCGCGCCGGGGCCAAACGCGGAGCGGATGATCTGACGCTGGACCAGCCGAAACTCCTCCGAGATGCGGGTCCGGGTGCGTGACCAATCCAGCATGCCGGCACGTTCCAGTGCGACGGCATCGACGAATGAGCGCCCCTGCAGCATGGCTGCGTCGGGATCCCCATGGGCCGCCGCGGGGGCGTCGGCGGTGGTGAGGAGGGCTGGCCGTTCCAGAACCACCGCATGCGCGGCTGGGCCGGCAAGCGGATGCGTGCGGCCCGGCGCGGGTTCGGTCTGCCCGGCGCGGGGCAGCGCGTGCCTGTCGCTTTCGGTTGGGGCGTCGCCCAAGGCGGGCGGCGATGCGGCGCCCGGCACGGCCGGGTTGGTCGGCGCGGTGCCTGGCGGGCGGGCGAACAGGGCCGATCGCTGTGTGCCCTCGCCCTCGGCAGGTTTGGGTCCGGGTATATCGGGCGTCGTCGTATCCGGTTCCGGCTGGCGCAAAAGCTGTGCGGCAGGATCGTCCGGCGTCGCCGAATTGAGCAGCCGTTCGGCGGCGCGTTCCACCAGATGAGAGGCTTTTGGGGGCAGCATCAGGCGCCAACTCCGCGGCTTCGGATCGAAAGGTTCATCGTCAGATCAGGGCCGCTGAGCGCAGGATGTGGATCAGGAGACCACCGTAGATGCCGACCAGCATGGCAACGGCGGCGCCAAACCGCATCACCGACATCAACTGCTGGCGGAACGGGATGAGGCCCATCACCGAAATGGCGCCCAGCACCGGCAGCCCCAGGCCGCGCAGTTCATCCACCGTCGAGAACGACCGGTCGAGCTGACCGAACAGCACCGTCAGGCCCACACCCGTTGCCAGGCCGCCCAGCAGGACGCCGGTGACCAGCAGCATACGGTTCGGCGCCACCGGCAGACGCGGGGTCTCCGGCGGGTCGATGATCTGCAGCTTCACCTTGTCGGCCTGGGTGTCCGCGGCCTGGGCTATGTTGGCCGACTGCAGCCGACCCAACAGCTCTTCATAGTTGCGGCGCAGGACGTTGTAGTCGCGGTCCATGTTCTGATACTCGGCAATCAGACCAGGCTGTTCACGTTGCACCTTTTCCAGCCGTTCGCGATAGCGCACCGCATCGTCGCGCTGCCGCTGCAGGGAAATGACGTCCGTGTCCGCCTCGATCAGCTTGACCTTCAACTGGTCATAGACCTGGTTCGGCACCGAGCGTTTCACCGTGTTGGCGGAACTATCGCGCGCGGTCGTGGCGTCCTTGCCGGCTGGTGCGGCGGAGGCGTCCCGGGGAGCGTTCTTCAGCGATTCGATCAGCTTGCGCTGCGCGATCACATCGGGATGCTGGTCGGTATCCTTCAACAGCAGCACGGTCAGCTGGTCCTGCGCTTCCTGCAGGCGGCTTCGCGGGGCCGGCCCGAACTGCCCGTTCGACCCGCTTTCCACGACCAGCATCGGTGGGGTGTTCTGCACCTCGCGCTTCAGGGCGTCGCGCGCCAGCAGCGCGTCCTGCAGCCGGCCTTCGAGCGCGGTGGCGGCGTTGCGTGCCGCCTCCATCGCCGGAACGTTCGGGTTGTTGTCGGCCGGCAGGATTTCGATGTACCTGCCGCGGAAGTCGGCTCGGCGTTTTTCCGCCCCGCGCAACTGTTGCTCATAGGATTGTATCTGACGCTCCAGGAACCGGCGTGCGTTGTCCATGTCGGAGCGTGATCCCCCGGTGGCACTTTCGATAAAGATGGTGAGCAACGTCTGGACCACGTCGTGCGCCACCTTCGGGCTCTTGTCGCGATAGGTGATGGTGAACAGATTCTTGGTCTGTGGGGTGACCTTGATCTGGTTGGCGAGCCGGGTAATCAGCCGCTCGCGGTCCGATGGACTGTTCAGGGTCAGGTCAAGGTCGGTCTTGGAGATCAATTTTTCCAGGTTGGGCCGGCTGAGCAGCGTTCTTTGCAGGATTTCAAGCTGGGTGGTGGGCGCCGAGTCAGCCGCCAGGCCACGCAGCAATGGGGTCAATATGGCATCGGCATCCACGAACAGGCGGGCGGTGGACTCGAACTGGTTCGGGACGGTGTAGACCACGACCCAGCCGACCCCACATACCAGCCAAGCAACGATCATGCCCATCCAGCGCCGGCGCCAGGCTGCGCGCAAATATTGGGAAAGCATGAGGCGCGCGGAGTCCATGAGCGATTACTCTCAGAACCAGGATTGTGGGATGATCAGGGTGTCGCCCGGGCTCATTTCGATGTTCTGATCGATTTCGCCGTACTTGATCAGGTCTGTCAGGCGAACCTTGATACTTTGTTGCTTGCCATCGGGGTCGGTTCGTACGACCACGGCCCGGTTACCAGCGGCATATTTGGTCATCCCATGGGTTGCGATCATGACATCCAACAGGGTCATGTGATCACGGTATGGGATGGCAATTGGGTCGGTCGCTTCCCCGATCACCCGCACCTGGCGGTCGGGTGGACCGATGAAGCCGCGCACGATGACAGTAACATTCGGTTCCTGGATATACTTCGCCAGCCGCTGCTCGATCTCGCGCGCCAATTGGGTGGGGGTCTTGCCCGCAGCCACGATGTCTTCGATCAGGGGTGTGGAGATGCGTCCATCCGGCCGCACCGCGACGCCACCTTCACTCAGGTCGGGGTTGCGATAGACAAAGATGCTGAGCGAGTCGCCTGAGCCGATGACGTAGTCGTCCGGCACCTTGGTTGCGGATTTCTCGATCACCGGCGGGGCGGCACGGCCGAACAGGGCGCCCTCGCCACAGCCTGACAAGGCAAGCACCAGGCTGAGCCCGCAGGCGGCCAGCGCGGCGGATCGCCAATGCCATGCGGGTGCGTCCGTCGCTGCATGTTTGGCGGCAGCATCTACCCGAAACCGGGTTTGGTTCAAGCGATCTTGGATCACGGCAACCTCTGGATAAGCCCGAACGGTGTAGCAACATCGCCAGCAAGATTGACCGTGGCGGAATCGATAGCTCTCAAGAAATGAGTCAGCAGGCGGCGCAGTACGCCGCCGGGCAATGAAAATGGTAGGCGCGGAAGGAATTGAACCCCCTCCTCTGCCGTGTTGAAGCAGCGCTCTGCCAATGAGCTACACGCCTTCCGTATCGCCAGTGATGGCGACCCGACACAAGTTCGACGACATCTGACCCGGACCGGGCCGAACCACGGCCGCGGCGGCCTCTCCAATTCGTGAGCAGTCATATAACACCCCGAATGTGTCAGTTCAACGCGAAGATGAGGCCATGTTCTTCGACCGGTGATGTACTATTTCTATTCGTGACTGATTATTTCTTGCCGGCATGGCGCCCGTCTTTTTTGATACTCGGGCCTAACTAACATAGGAAATATCTATCTGATAACTGAATTCTATTCCGGGTAGCGATAATTCCGAGAGACTCAATCAGAAATCGCAAAACCGTTTGACGACACGCTCCGCAATCTGCAACGTTGGGGTTCGTTATCGCTCCACGCTCGGCACCTCGGTATGCCCAAGGCAAACAACATCCACGCTGGTTCGTCTGTCTCCACCGAGACAGCGCGAAGTCCCTTTAATACGTGGCCGTACGGATTGAAAGGAATGCCTTGATGCAGCGTGTGATTGCCAACTATCTGACGCGTGAGATGGCCATCCTGGGTTTGGTCGAGGCCATCCTGTCGTTTACGGCGATTTATTCCGTCATTACTCTGGCAGGCGCCTCGGTCGACCCACCCGGGTTCTACGCGCTCGCGCACGATCGCTTCGCGATAGCTGCGGTGCTGACATTGCTGACCGGGGCGGCCGCCCTGACAATCGGTTTTTACCGCGCTGAGATTTGCCATGATCGCAGGCGCCTTTTGACCACGACGGGTATCGCGGCGGCCATTGCCCTGGCGATCCTGCTGGCGTTCAGCCTTGGTGCCAAGGCGGGCCTGCCGGCAGCCCATGCCTGGTTCCTGGCTGAGTTGCTGGGGGTCTGGCTGACCACCATGACCGCGATCCGGCTGGTCTACAGCTTTGCCGCACACCACACCGTGCCCATGCGCCGTATCCTGCTGGTGGGCAACGACCGTGAGGCCACGGCCTTCAGTGCGCGCCTGCGGGCAGGCCGCACCGGCGTTTTCGACCCGGTGGTGCTGCATGCACCGGAAATCTCCTGGGCAACCCTGCAGGGCAACCGCATCTGGGGCGTCGTGGTCGCGGCCGAACCCGAAGGTTCAGCTGTCGGGCCGTTACTCGACTGCAAGATGCGCGGCATGCGGATGTTGAGCCTGGCCGGTTTTCATGAGCACTACCTTGGCCGCATCGATCTTGACCGGTTGACTGCCAATGATCTTTTGATGACCCCTGGGTTTGCCGCCGGACGCGTGAACGACTTCGTCAAGCGTTGCTGCGACATCATCGTCGGGATCACGATGCTGGTGGTTATGCTGCCGCTGATGGTGCTGACCGCACTGGCGATCAAGATCGACAGCCCGGGGCCCGTCTTTTATCGCCAGCAGCGTGCCGGCAAGTTCGACAAGCCGTTCACCCTGTTCAAGTTCCGCAGCATGAGAACCGATGCCGAGGCCGGTGGCAGCCCGCTTTGGGCCGAACGCCGCGACACGCGCGTAACCCGCGTCGGGCGGTTCCTGCGCACCACCCGGGTCGATGAGCTGCCGCAACTGGTCAATGTCCTGCGTGGCGAAATGAGCCTCGTTGGGCCTCGGCCGGAACGCCCGCACTTCGTCGAACAATTGTCGCGGGCGATCCCGTTCTATCGCCACCGGTCCTACGTCAAACCGGGCGTCACCGGCTGGGCCCAGGTCAACTTTCCCTATGGCGCCTCGGTCGAAGACGCACGCGAGAAGCTATCCTACGACCTGTACTATGTAAAACACCGCTCCCCGCTGCTGGATGCGGTGATCCTGATCTCAACGATCCGGGTCGTGTTGCTGGGTGAAGGGGCGCGGTAAGCCAGACCGGCACGGTCGCCGGACGCTGCGTCGGCAGGCGCCACCATGTCGAATATGGAATTTTCTGGACCCGGACCGGCCGACAGTGCGATTGCGTCGGCAAGTGCCTCGAAACAGCCAGCAGCGGGCAGCAGCCAGTGTCCTGGCAACGCGCCCTGGTCACGGGGCGACGGGAAAGTAGCGGCGAACCGGTAGTGATCATCCCGAACATCCCTGCGATCGTTCTGCTGCACGGTGCCTGCGCCGCCGTCTATGCAGTGCTGGCGGCGCTCATCCTGGCGCGACCGCCGATCAGCCGGACCGGCGTCTGGCTTGCGCTTGCCTGTGGCTGCACAGCGATCTGGGCGGCGATGTTCGCACTGTCCTGGCAGTTTCCGGCCGGGCGGGTGGTGGCATGGCTGGAGGTAGGTCGTTCAGCAGCCTGGTACGGCTTCATCCTGCATCTCTATCGCCGCTCCGTCGGTGGCAACGAGCAGATCGCGACGGCCTTCAAGACCATGGGCCTGCTGGCCATGCTGATGCTGGTCTGCACACCACTGCTGGAATGGGCGGCCGGCCCCGCCGCCCCAACCCTTGCATCGCTCAGCGTTGCAACGCGGCTTGGGATCGCGGTGTGCAACGTGCTGCTGCTGGAAAATCTCTACTTCAACACGCCGCCGGAAGCTCGTTGGCACATCAATCTGCTCTGCATCGCGCTGGGCGGCATGTTTCTCTACGACCTGGTCCTGTACGCCGACAGCGTGCTGTTTCATCGCCTGTCCTTCGCCCTGGTGGAAGGGCGCGCACCCGCGACCGTACTGGCCGCGCCCTTGATCGCCGTTGCCGCCGTGCGGGATAGGCGTTGGGCTGTGGACCTGCACGTGTCGCGCGACGTCGTCTTCCACACCTTCACGCTGATCGGCAGCGGCATCTTCCTGCTGGCGATCGCCCTGATCGGTGAACTGTTCCGCCATGTCGGTTCCGAATGGGGCAGTGTCGCCGAAACATCGCTGATCTTCGCGGCGGTTCTGTCGATCGCGGTCACCCTGACCTCGGGCACGGCGCGGTCCTGGATCAGGTCGATGGTGGTGGAGAACTTTTTCAGCAGCCGTTACGACTACCGCCGGGAGTGGATGCGTTGCATCGATGCGCTGACCGCACCGGAGGCTTTCGTCGCGCTGCACAGGCGGGCGATCCGCGCCGCGGCGGAGGTGGTTGACAGCCCGGCGGGGGCATTGTTCGTCCGCCCGCCCCGCGATGTCGCGTTCCAGTGGGGCGGGTCGTGGAACATGCCGGCGGTCACCTCGCCGGTGCCGCCCGGCCACCCGCTGGTGGCGCTGTTCAGGGACGGCGACTGGATCGTCCAACTGGGGGAACATGCGCAGGCCAGTAGCTGGTTTCCTGAACTGACACGGTCCTGGCTTGTACTGCCGCTGAATCATTTTGGCGCGCTGATCGGCTTCATCGTGCTGGCCCGTTCACGGGCGCAATTCAAACTGGACCGGGAGGCGTACGACCTGCTACGAGTTGTTGGTCGCGAAATCGCGAGCCGTGTGGCGGAACAGCGTGCCATGCAGGTCCTGACGCAGACCCAGCAACTCCGCGAATACAGCCAGCGCTTTGCTTTCGTTATTCATGACATCAAGAACGTGTCTGGGCAGCTTTCCATGCTTCTGACCAATGCCGAGGTTTATGCGGACAATCCGGAGTTCCAGCGCGACATGCTGGCAACCGTGCGCGCGTCCGTGGGCAAGATCACCCGCCTGCTGTCCCGCCTGCAGGCCGAACGGCAGGAGCGCGACCACGCGCTGATCACGCCAGCCGGACGGTTGCGCGACCTGATCGAGGCGGTTCGCATGACCACGCGCCGCGACATCGTGCTGCACGATGGCGGCGGCAGCGCGGGGGCTGCGATCGATCCCGATGCATTCGATGCCGTCGTGTCCCACCTTCTGAACAATGCGCTGGAGGCATCGGGGTCGGACACCACGGTCGAGGTCGGACTTCGCATTGAGGCAGCCTGCATCGTCGTCGATATCGTGGACCACGGGGCCGGCATGGCCGCTGAATTCGTCCGCGACGAGCTGTTCCGGCCATTGCGCACCACCAAAGGGACGGGTCACGGCATCGGCGCCTTCCAGGCTCGCGAGTTGCTGCGCGATGCGGGTGGCGACCTGCTGGTGATCAGCAAGCCGAATGCGGGCACCACGATGCGGCTTATTCTTCCGTCGATCCGCCCCGGCGTTGCCGAACCAGCCGCGGCCAGCGCATGAACAATACCGCCATGGCAAAGCCGAAATTGCTGATCGTCGAGGATGACGAGGGGCTTTGCTCCCAGTATCGCTGGGCTTTTCCAGCTTGCGAGATTCTGATGGCCCATGCCAGGGCGCCGGCGATTGCGCTGGTGAAGCGGGAAAATCCGCCGGTCGCAATCATGGATTTGGGCCTGCCGCCCGACCCGGACGGCGTCAGCGAAGGTTTCGCCACGCTGTCGGACATCCTGCGGATCGCCCCGCAGGCCAAGATCATTGTGGTGACCGGCAACGGCGAGCGCAAGAACGCGCTTCGCGCGGTGGCTTTGGGCGCGTACGATTTTTGTGAGAAGCCGGTCGAGATCGAGGTGCTGCGCACGATCATCGAACGTGGGCTGAACCTGCACCGGCTTGAGGATGAAAATCGTCGTCTGGCGGCCGCCCCGGCGCGTTCGCCGATCGAGAGGATCATCACCGGCAATCAGGAGATGCTGAAGGTCTGCCGCGACATCGAAAAGATCGCCACGACCAACGTTCCGGTGTTGCTGCTGGGCGAGAGCGGCACCGGCAAGGAGGCGATGGCGCGTGCGGTGCACGACCTTGGCCCGCGGGCCAGGCAGCCGTTCGTGGCGATCAACTGCGGCGCCATCCCGGAAAACCTGCTTGAGAGCGAGTTGTTCGGCCACGAGCGCGGCGCGTTTACCGGGGCGGTGAAACAGACCATCGGCAAGATCGAGAGCGCCCACAAAGGCACGCTGTTCCTTGATGAAATCGGCGACCTGCCGCATCCGCTGCAGGTCAAGCTGCTGCGCTTCCTGCAGGACCAGATCGTGGAGCGGATCGGCGGGCGGCAGAAGATCCAGGTCGATGTGCGGATCGTGTCTGCCACAAATGCCAATCTGGACGAAAAGATCGGCCACGGCGTATTCCGCAGCGACCTGTTCTATCGCATGAACGCCTTCACCATTCGCATTCCGCCGCTGCGCGATCGCGGCGCGGACATCATGTTGCTGGCGAATTATTTTCTGAATAAGTTCAATCAGGAATTCACGCGCGGCATCCGCGGCTTTACCGAACATGCCACCGCGGCGATGAACACCCATCCCTGGCCGGGGAATGTGCGTGAGCTGGAAAACCGGCTGAAGCGTGCCGTCGTGATGGCGGACCGCCGGCTGATCGATGCGGCCGACCTGGAACTGGCGGCGCCTGCCGCGGAGTTCCCCGACCTTGATCTGCGTGCCGCGCGGCTGCGGGCGGAACGCGACGTGATCCAGGAAGCGCTGTCGCGCAGCAACAACACCTTGTCGGTGGCAGCCCGGTTGTTGGGCGTCAGCCGTCCGACCCTGTATGGGCTGCTGGACTCACACGGTTTCGCCACTGAAACCACAAGAACCAGCGAAGGTCCGGCACCGGCCGCTGAAGCAACGATGAAGACCGATTAAGGACCACATAAATGCGCTACCGTTCTGTTGGCGGGATCATGATGGCGGCCTGGATCGGCGCGTTCCCGATCGCGGCGCACGCCGATTACCTGTCGACCGCCAAGGCGTCGCTGAAGAAGGGTGACCTGAAGTCGGCCCAGATCGAATTGCGCAACGCCGTGCGCAGTGATCCGCAGAACGCCGAAGCGCATTACTGGCTGGGCCGTGTCGCCTATGAGCTGGGCGACCCGGTCGCGTCGGAGCGGGAGGCCATCGCAGCGCGCGATCGCGGCTTCGACCCGCGCCAGTCGGTTGCGCTGCTTTCGCAGGCTCTGCTGGCACAGAACAAGTTTCAGGAGGTGCTGGACCAGCTCAAGGTCGACGGCAAGGATCCACTGCTCGACGCCTCCATCCTGGTAGCGCGGGGCTATGCCGAGGTTGGTCTGAAGCGGCCGGAGGATGCACAGAAATCGTTTGCCGAAGCAGAACGTGTATCACCCAACGCGGTTGAGCCGTTGCTCGCCGACGCCCGCCTTGCAGCGGCGCGCGGTGACCTCGACGGCGCAAGGCAGAAGATCGACCGGGCCATCACCGCACAGCCAAAATCGGTTGAGGCGCTGCTGGCCAAGGCGCAGTTGCTTCGGATCAGGAACGACCTGCCGGGCGCGGGCGCGGTTCTGGATGAGCTGATCGCGGATCAGCCCGGCGTGACGCAGGCTCGTCTTGACCGGGCGAGCCTGCAGCTGGCGGCCGGCAAGACCGATGCGGCCAAGATGGACATCGACGCCGTACTGAAAGCGACCCCGGGCAATGTCCAGGCGATCTATCTGCAGGCGATGATGGAAGCGCAAGCGCGCAGCTACAAGGCGGCGGACGCGGACCTGGAGCGGATATCCGGCTTCATCGCTCGCATCCCGCGCGCGTACTATCTGCAGGCGGTCGTCAAGGAGCAACTGGGTCAATACGAGCAGGCCGAAGAGGCGGCACAGCGATACCTCGGGCGGGAGCCGAATGACCTGGCGGCTTACAAGGTGCTGGCCCGCATCCAATTCGCCAAGCGCCGGCCGGACCAGGTGGTTGAAACACTCGCCAAGGTCGCCCTGTCGGGCAAGGCCGATGCCGAGACGTTCGACTTGCTGGGGCGGGCCTATGCGGCGACCGGACGCGGCCTGGAAGCGGTTGACGCTTTCCAGAAGGCCGAGGCGATGGCACCCAACGATGTCGGCGTCCAGACGCGGCTGGCATCGGTTCGCATGGGCCTGGGCGATCCCGATACCGCAGTCGGCGATCTGGAACACACGCTGCAACTGGCGCCGAAACTACCGGCGATCAGCGAGGCCCTGTTCTTCGCCGCGCTGGCGACCGGTGATGCCGCCAAAGCCGCCGACGCGCTGGCCAAGATCCGCGCCGCACAAGGTGAGACGGAGATCGTCGGCAATCTGGAGGGTCTGCTCAAGCTGGCGCAGATCGATTTTGCCGGTGCCAAGGCAAAATTCACTGAGCTGGTGACGAAGTATCCGGATTTCACGCCGGCCAGGATCAACCTCGCCCGGGTCGACATCATGACCGGTGACCGTGCCGCGGCAGAGCAGATTTTGACCGACGTACTGGCGAAGCAACCAACCGCCGAACCCGCATTGACAATGGTGGTCTCCGCCGCCTTGCAGGCCAACAAATTTGCCGACGCGGCGGCGGTGCTTGAACGGGCCCATAAGGCCAATCCAGGCCAGACCCGGATCACGGCCACGCTGGGCGAGATCTACATTCGCAGTGGGATGGCGCAGAAGGCGATGGATCTGGCTGACGCCGAAAAGGGCGCCGGTGCCACCTCGAGCGAGATCCTGAGCCTGCGCGCCGCCGCCTACCTTGCGCTGGGGCAAAAGAAGGAGGTCCGCGCGGCTTACGCCGACATCCTGAAGCAGGATCCCAAGGTGGTCGGGGCACGGCGGCAACTTGTTGCGCTGCTGATCGATGCAGGTGATTTCGAGAGCGCCCGCAACACGCTGACCGCCGGCATGGCGACCAATCCGCGCGACTACCAGCTTTACCAGGACTACGTGATGGTCGACTTCAAGGCGAGCGGCATCGATGCGGCGCTGGCCACCGCCGAGCGGCTGCAATCGCAGGATCGGGATTTTCCGGCGATCCGTGCGCTGAAGGGCGATATCCTGCTTGCAGCGAACCGCCCGGCGGATGCGGTCGATGCCTACAGCGAGGCCAACAGCGCAGCCCCGTCCAGCCAGCTGGTGACGCGTCTGGCCAGCGCAATGATGCGGGCGGGACGTGCTGACGAGGCCGCCACGCTGCTGCTCGACTGGGTCGCCAAGCATCCCGACGACCTGGCCGCGGCGGAGCAGAGCGGGGAAATCAGTATTGCCGCCGGCAAGTGGGATGATGCGGCGAAGTACCTGAATGCGGTAATCAAGCAGAAACCGCATGATCCGGTCGCGCTGAACAACCTGGCCTGGGTCTATCAGCAGCAGGGCAAGACGGATTTAGCCCAGACATTGGCGCGACAAGCCTACGTGCTGTCGCCCAGTCCGCAGACCGCGGATACCTTGGGCTGGATTCTCACCACCAGCGGCGATCCGAAAAGCGGCGCGACCCTGCTGCGCCAGGCCAGCGGCGGCGGCACCGGCGATCCGCGCATCCTGTACCATTTCGCCGTTGCGCTGAACGACATCGGCGACAAGGACGCAGCCAAGAAGGCGCTCCAGACGGTGGTTGGCAACAAGGACACGTTCAAGGAAAAGGAACTCGCACAAAAGCTGCTCGATGATCTGTCGAACGGGACCTGAATCCAGGCCGCACGCGCTTTTGCGCGCGCTGCCGAAGCGGTGAGCGTGCCACAATGAGCATGCTGCGCCTGCTGACATTTTCCACCTTGTTTCCTCACGGCGCTCGGCCGAACCAGGGAATTTTCGTGGAAAATCGCCTGCGGCATCTGGTGGACAGCGGCGAGGCCAGCAGCCTGGTGCTAGCGCCGGTTCCCTGGTTCCCCGGCCGCGCCGACCTGTTCGGAGACTGGGCATTGCACGCGCGTGCGCCTGTCGAGGAGAGACGCCACGGACTGACGATCCTCCATCCCCGCTACCTGGTCATTCCGAAAATTGAGACGCCAATTACGCCCTGGCTACTGTACCGAACCATGGTGCCGCAGATCGGCCGCCTGCTGGCCGAGGGTCAACGCTTCGATGCCGTCGACGCACACTACCTGTATCCTGATGGTGTCGCCGCCACCTGGCTGGGCCGTCATTTCGGACTGCCCGTGGTGCTGACCGCGCGCGGTTCGGACGTGAACCACATCCCGCAATACGCCATTCCGCGCCGCCTGATCCAGACTGCGCTGCGCGACGCCAGCGCGCTGGTCGCAGTCAGCGCCGCGCTCAAGGCGGCCATGGTCGCGCTTGGCGCCCCGGACGAAAAAGTCACGGTGCTGCGCAACGGGGTCGAGACCGATCTGTTTCGCCCTTCTTCCGACCGCGCGGCGAGTCGCAGACGGCTTGGCCTGGAGCGGCCGACACTGATCTCGGTGGGCGCGCTGGTCGAGCGCAAGGGCCACCACCGCACCATCGAGGCGATGCGCCAGCTTCCGGAGTTTGAATTGTTGATCGTCGGAGACGGGCCGGAGCGCGGGCGGCTGGGCGAGCTGGTCACTGCCCATGGCCTTTCCGGGCGTATACGATTGCTCGGTCCGAAGCCGCATCGCGACCTTCCGGACCTGTATGGCGCCGCTGACGCTTCCGTGCTGGCGTCGTCGCGGGAGGGGTGGGCGAATGTCCTGCTGGAATCGATGGCATGCGGAACCCCGGTGGTCGCTGCCGACATCTGGGGCAATCCGGAGGTTGTGCGCGCGCCGGCGGCCGGGGTGATCTACGAGCCGAATTCGGCCGATGGAATTGTGGCGGGGGTGCGCCGCCTGTTCGGTGCCCTGCCCGATCGCGCCGCAACGCGGGCCTATGCCGAACCGTTTAGCTGGCAAGAAACGACAGCGGGGCAGCTGGCGTTGTTTCGCCGGGTAATTGAAACCGCGCGGTGCGGGATGGCAACGCATGGCGCGCCGGGCCGGCCGGTCGATCGATGATGTCGCGCACAGGCCGTCCCGGCTGGCTTTCCTGACGGCTGCGCTGCCGGAACCCCGTGAGCCTTGCCGAGAGCGATTTTGCGCACACGCCCAGCGCCTGCAATGCCGGTTGGTTTCAGACCAGGGGCAAGCCCGGGTTACATGAGCCAATGCTAACAAAAACCACCGCCGCGCGGCGCCAGGTGTCCCGCCTTGTTCGATGGACTAGTGTGAGTTGTCTGGCCATCTGCCTGAGCGGATGCACCGGGCCGGACGCATGGCGCTGTGCATCGGGGACCGGCAAGCCCATGGACGTCTTCCAATTGTATTTCGGCGAGACGATCCACGGCCGGTCCGACCTGACGGAGCCGGAATGGGCGTCGTTCCTTGAACGGGTGGTCACGCCCGCTGTCCCCGAAGGCTACACCGTATTGAACGGCAGCGGCGCCTGGCGAAATCCCACGACCGGCAAGACCGTGCTGGAGCCGACCAAGATCCTGATCGTCGCGTTGCCGGATGCAGCCGGCAGTCTGGCGGCGGTCAATCGCATACGCACGGCCTATGAGAGCGAGTTCCATCAGCTGCTGGTCGGCATGACGGTGGAGCGAGCCTGCGCCGCGTTCTGAATAAAAAAGGGGACGCCCGAAGGCGCCCCCAATCTTTCCGGTCGCTGACTTAAGCGGTCCGAAACTACTTGATGATGATTTCCACGCGGCGGTTCTGCGGCTCACGAACGCCGGGGCCGGTGGCAACCAGCTGATGGGTTTCGCCAAAGCCCTGGATCGCGATGGCGCTCTTGGGCACGCCGTCCTTGACCAGTTCCGCGGCAACCGCCTGGGCGCGCCGGATCGACAGACCCTGGTTGTACTTCGGTGTGCCGGAGGTATCGGTGTAGCCGTTAACCTCGAGCGAAGTGTACTGCACCTTGGTCGAATTCGCGGCCGCTTCGGACACGATCTGACGGGCGCGATCGGTCAGGGTTGCCTTGTCCCAGTCGAAGAACACGAGATACGAGCGGGAGATCGGCGAGGGAGCAACCGCGGCCGGCATCGGGGCGACCGGAGCAGGCGGCGGAGCGCCGAACGCGTAGCGGAAGCCGATCAGGATCGTGTGGTTGTAGTTGTCGTCAAGCTTGAAGGAGGCCGGCGTTGTTCCGAACGGTGCGGCGCGGGTGACGGTGCCGTCGTACTTGCGGTCCCCGGCAAGGCCCATGAAGCGGTAATCAGCGGTCAGCGAGAGTGCTGGCGTGATCGGCATCGAAGCGCCCAGGATTGCCTGGTATGCGAACTTGCCTTCGGTGTCGGTTGCCGCGGCCGAGGTGAAGCCGGCGCCTGCCGCATGCAAATTCCGCTCCTGCACCCACTGATAGCCGGCGCCGACGCCGACATAGGGCTGCACGTAAGGTATTACGCCCACGAAATCATACAGCACGTTGACCATCGCGCCGAACTTCTGCTCCTGGCCGCCCTGCAGGGTTCCGCCACCGCCGAACGTGTTGTAGCGGTAGTCACCTTCGACTTCCGCCCGGAAGCCGTTGCCGAGGCCATAGCCGAGGCTGATCGCCACCGCCGGCCCAACGCGCGTCTGCAGATGACCGCCGGCGGAAAAGCCCGGGGCGGTGATCTTCGCGCTCTCGTCATGCATGATGTTCACACCGGCGCCACCGCCGATATAAAGTCCGGTGACCGGCTGCGCGTTTGCCGCGAGCGGCAGCGCCAAAATCGTGGCTGCTACCAGAGCATTGCGGAAATTCATTTTAACCTCTCCTAAGTTCAACAGACCGGGCGATGCAGGTCCGAGAAGTATCCGGCGACCCGCCTTTTCGCTGCTACAACCATAGCGACGTCGGACCGGGATAGCGAGAGGGTGGTACTTGGTTCCAGCCACACTGTTGCCGCAGCGCCACAGCTGGCCGGACGGTGTTTATTGCCAACTGGCGGAAGAGAGCAGGAGTCGAACCTGCCCAGGACCGCTCTGCAGCCCTAACCGGGTTTGAAGTCCGGCCGACCCACCGGGGCCGCTTCTCCTCCGTCAGACAGTATCCCCGGCTTCCATGAGTTGGGCAATGAACCCGGTTTCCTGATCAGGCTCCAGGCAGCGACAATCCAGGACCAGGCGTCCGCGCGCGACCCGGCCGATCACTGGTCGCGGCAAAGTTCGCAAAAACTTACTGATCTTATCCAACGACTTACCGGATATTGTTGCGGCCGCCGAGGGCAGCAGGTCGACCGGCAGGGCGCCGGAGCCGATCTGGCTGCGGCACGTTTCGACCTTGACCTCACGCTCCGGCCATCGCGATGCGAGCGCGGCACAGACACGTTCCGCTGTGTTTCTGATATCATCGGCTGGCCGAATGAGCAGGCGCAGGGCCGGTAGACGCTCCGCCAGCCGGTCCGGATTCAGATACAGCCGTAGTACGACTTCAAGCGCCGCCAGTCGCCCCTTGTCGAGCCGCAAGGCCCGCTTCAGCGGATTCCGGTTGATCTCCGCAATCACGCTTTTGTGACCAACGATGAGCCCGGCTTGTGGGCCACCGAGCAGCTTGTCGCCTGAGAAGGTGACAATCGTGGCACCGGCGGCGAGTGATTCCCGCGGGGTCGTTTCGTGCGGCAAGCCGAACCGATCGAGATCAATGAGGCTGCCACTGCCAAGATCTTCGATCAGCGGCAGGCCGGCGTCGCGCGCGATCGCGCTGAGTGCATCGGTCGGGACAGCGGCGGTAAACCCGACGATGGCGTAGTTCGCCTGGTGCACCCGCATCAGCGCGCCGGTCTGCGGGCCGATGGCGTCGCGGTAGTCGCGTGGGTGAGTCCGGTTTGTGGTTCCAACCTCCCGCAGGATCGCGCCGGATCGGTTGATGATGTCGGGGACCCGAAACGCGCCACCGATTTCAATAAGTTCCCCACGGGACACCGGCACTTGCTTGCCCAGTGCCAGTGTATTCAACGCCAAGACCACCGCGGCGGCATTGTTGTTGACCACGGTGGCGGCTTGCGCACCGGTCAGCTCGCATAACAGGGCGCTGACGTGATCGTCCCGATCGCCCCGCTGGCCGGTGGCCAGATCGAATTCCAGGGTGGTGGCGGACCGCAGCGCTTCGGCCGCCGCCTCGGCAGCCTCGGGCGGCAGGGGCGCGCGGCCCAGATTGGTGTGCAGCACGGTGCCCGTCATGTTGAACACCGGGCGTTGTGAGCGGGCGAAGCGGTGCGCCAAATGATCCGCCGCCTCGCCAATGACGTCCTGCGCCGTTGCGCCGAACGCCCGCTGGCCACGGCGGACCGACAACACGTCGCGCAACATGGCGGTTACGGCGGTGCGGCCGAACCGCATTAACAGAGCCGTGGCCTCGGGACTACGCAGCAGCGAATCGATTGACGGGAGAGGACTGGCGGGACCGGACATGCGGTCGCCATCGTATGCGCGATGACCAGGTCCGTATAGCGAATGGCACCAACCCCGCCGTGTCACCCTGGGGCGACAACGGCGGGGACGAGATGTCAGTGCGACTGCTGGCGGCGCAGGAAGGCAGGGATCTCAAGCCCGGTCTGCTCGACGACCGGGGCAGGCTGCGGCGGCTGCGGCGCGGGTTGCGGCTGATACTCCTCAATGGCCGGTTCCCGGCGCACCGTGTGGGGCTGTGTTGCCGGTGCCGCACTTGGCATGGCACGCCTGCGGAAAGCCCCGGTCATTGTGTTGAAGATGCTTGGCCGTGCGGGATCGGCTGCCGGTTGCGCAGGCGGCTGGGACGGCAGCGCCGTCGGCCGTTGCGCCTCTGCGAACAGATTGGCCTTTGCCGCCAGTTGCACCAAGGGTTCCGGCGTCGGACGAAGCTGCTGTGGCGCCGACCGAACAGGGACAATTGGCTGCGCAGCGGGCATTTCCGCAACAATGCCCATTTCCGGCTGCGGTGACGCCTGCCGTAGCAAGGCCGGGGCCTGGACCGCGGCCGGCATGAACACCGGTGCGGCAGCCGGTGCCGTATTGGTCCCGCGCATCACGATCGGTGCCGGCGCTGGCGCTGCGCCACCGCCGACGGCGACGAGTTTGGGACGCGCCTGCTCCGCCTGCTTATAAGAGTCGATGCCAGTTGCAACGACCGAGACCCGGATACGGCCATCCAGCGAGGTATCCACCGCGGAGCCAAAGATCACGTTGGCTTCCTCGTCCACTTCCTCGCGAATGCGATTCGCCGCCTGGTCGACTTCGAACAGCGTCAAATCCTCGCCGCCGGTGATGTTGATCAGCAGCCCACGTGCTCCGGACATGCTGGTGTCCTCCAGCAGCGGGTTGTTGATGGCAGCTTCGGCGGCCCGGATGGCGCGATTTTCGCCCTCGGCCTCGCCGGTGCCCATCATCGCCTTTCCCATCTCAGCCATCACGGTGCGGATGTCGGCGAAGTCGAGGTTCACCAGGCCGTGGACCATCATCAGGTCGGTCACACCACGCACGCCCATATAGAGCACCTGATCCGCCATCTTGAACGCATCGCGCCACGTGGTGCGTTCATTTGCCATACGGAACAGGTTCTGGTTCGGGATCACGATCAGCGTGTCGACGTATTGTTGCAGCTCCTCGATGCCCTGATCGGCGGACCTGGCGCGCCGCACGCCCTCAAAACCAAATGGTTTAGTAACGACGCCAACGGTGAGGATGTTTCTCTCCCGTGCCATCCGGGCAATGACGGGTGCTGCACCGGTGCCGGTGCCGCCGCCCATCCCGGCGGTGATGAACACCATATGAGCGCCGTCCAGATGCCGGTACAGCTCGTCTGCCGCTTCTTCCGCAGCAGCCTTGCCGATTTCCGGTTTCGCTCCGGCACCCAGGCCCTGGGTGATGTGCGGGCCCAGCTGGATCCGCCGATCGGCCCGGCTGTGCATCAATTGCTGTGCGTCGGTGTTGGCCACGACGAATTCGACGCCCTGCAGGTTGGCGGCGATCATGTTGTCGACAGCATTGGTGCCGCCGCCGCCGACACCTATTACGGTAATTCGCGGCGAGAAGTCGGTGTGGTTCATTTGCGGTATTGTCAGGTTCAGGGTCATTCTGCTCTCTCCCCCGAGTGAACGGGACGGCTGCTGAGTGTTGTTAGATGAAATTCTCGATTCGCACCGAGGTTTTTACACACGTTCTTTCAGAAAATTAACGAATCGGCGGAACAGGCCAACCGTTGGCTCCCCATCAAGGTTGATGTCCTGGAACGCTCTTCCGTCGCCGGCTGCCCAGGACAGCAAACCGGCAGCCGTTGAAAACGCAGGTCCGGATGCAAGTTCCGGCAATCCGCGCAAGGTCGCGGGTCGTCCAAGCCGCACCTGACGGCTCAGCATGCGGGCCGCCATCTCGCGAACACCCGGCAGTTGGCAGGCCCCGCCGGTCAGCACGACACGGTTTCCCGCGGCGCGCGCCATTCCCGACGAATCGAGGCGGTCCTTGATATACTCGAACGTTTCTTCGAGTCGGGGCCTGATGATATTGACCACCATGCTGCGTGGCACCTTCGCCAGCTGATGGTCTTCCTCCCCCATCAGCGGCACCGGCAGCAGTTCGCGATCGTCATCGGGGCTTGATTCGACGTTGCCATACAGCGTCTTCAGCCGCTCCGCATGAACCAGGGTCGTCGACAGTCCGATTGCCAGATCCTTGGTGACGTGCAGGCCGCCGATCGCGAATTGCGCAGTGTGCATCATCTGCTTGTCGGCATAGACCGCCATGCTGGTGGTGCCGCCGCCCATATCGATGATCGTTGCGCCAAGCTCACGTTCTTCCGGAACCAGGCTGGATAATCCGGAGGCCAGGGGTGCCGATACCAGGTCTTCGATTTCCAGATCGCAGCGGCCGATGCAGGCTTCGATGGTACGCAAAGCCGTTGCAGCCGCATCGATCACATGCAGGCGGGCATTCAAGGTCGAACAGAACAAGCCGCGTGGATCGATGACATGGTCTGTCGCGTCGACGGCGAAATTCAGCGGCAGCACATGGATCGGTTCGCGTCCGTCCACCTCCGCCCTGCCCCGCCCCTCGTTCAGCACGCCGCGCAAATCGTTGACGGTCACCGCTCTGCCGCCGACCGGCCACTGCACGTTGAACAGCCGCGACCCGGGCTGCCCGCAGGTCAGGTTGACGGTGACCGCACGCAATCGGACATCGGCCATGTCCTCGGCCTGGCCGACGCAGGCGCGAATGGCTTTTTCAGCAGCGTCAAGGTCGGTGATGTCGCCACTGTTCAAACCCCTTCCCTTTTGCCAGCCGAAGCCGAGGACCCGCAGCGCACCGTCGCTTTCGACACGACCGATCAGGCAGGCGATCTTGGTGGTTCCAATATCAACGACGCCGAAGGGTCCGGAACGATGATGGCGCGTGGGTTCCTGATCCGGTGGCCCGGTCTCGGACGGAGGCAGTACGCGGCGAGGATTATCGGCCATTCGCTCGTCGTCCTATGTGGGTTTCTTGGCGATGACGGGAACGGTCGGCGGATTGACGCCGGGTGGCACCGGCGGAACGACCGGGGCGTCCTTCGCCTCCGGCTTCGGACGAAACACCAGCCTGTCCGGCAACCGCAGGTCGATCGCCGCCAACGGGCGGTCGAGTACCGAATGCTGTTGCTGTAACGCGACCAGCCGATCGAGTGCGACGACTTCATGGCCTTCAGGCAGCATTACGTCGGTTCCGCTGGTCATGCGCAGGTTCCATCGCCGTTCGCCAACACGCACGCTGGCGACGACCTTTTCGGCCAAGGCCGGTCGTTCCCGCAGCGCATCCAACAAGTCCGCGGCCGATGTCGGCGCACCCTGGCCGACGATCAGCGGCAGATGCGGGAACTGTGCGACATCCTGATTGGTCACGACCTGTCCGGTGCGATCAACGAGCACGAATTTGCCCTGGTTCTGCCAGACCGCGAACGGCCGGCGTTCCTGCAGGTTGACCACCAGCGTCCCGGGCAGGCGGCGTTCCACCGTGGCGTGTTCAATCCATGGAATCGTTTCGATCCGCGCGCGGGTTTCCTCAAGCGAGAAGCCGAGGATCGGGTCGCCTTTGTTGACCCCGATCGCAGCCCTCAGCAGCGGCTCCGGAGTATTGGCACGGCCTTCGATCACGATGTCTGTCACCCGCAGCCCCGACGCCGCAGTCGCCAGCCCCAGCCGCTCCCGCAGGCTCAGCAGCGTGCCGGTGCGGTGTGGCGCCGCGGAGTGGAACACACCCACCAGCACCATGACGCCACAGGCCGCTGCGGCGGTAATTGCTGCAGGCTTCAGCAACCAGCGTTGCCTGCGCAGCGCCAGACGCCAGCCCGAAGGCCGGTCGTTCACTGAGTTGCGCGGGGATCGTTTCACGCTTGGCATGAAGCGTTTTCCACCATCCAAGTGCACAACTGCGAGAAATTTATTCCCATATGCGCCGCCTGCTCAGGCAGCAGCGAGGTTGGCGTCAGACCCGGCTGGGTGTTGATTTCTAGCAGTACCAGTCGGCCCGGTTCGCCGACAGTATCGTCGTAGCGGAAATCGCAGCGCGTGGCGCCACGGCAGCCCAGCGCCTTGTGGGCCGCAACCGCAACATCCATCGCCTTGGCATACGTGTCGGGATGCACATCGGCCGGAACAACATGGTGCGAGCCACCATCTGCGTATTTCGATTGATAATCATAGAACGATCCCGCAACGGCTCGGATTTCCGTTACCGCCAGCGCGCGGTCGTCCAGCACGCCGACGGTCAGCTCCCGGCCGGGGATGTATTCTTCCACCAAGGCGGCGGGTCCGAACGACCAGGTGCGGGCAATCTCGGCGCGCCGGTTGTCGCCGCCGCGCACCACTGTCACGCCGACAGAGGAGCCTTCATTCACCGGCTTGACGACGTAGGGCAGCGGCATGGGATCGCCGGCCTCCAGATCGGAAAGGGATACCATCCGGCCTGGCGCGACTGGCAAACCGGCAGACAGGAACAATGCTTTTGCGGCCTGCTTGTCCATTGCCAGGGCCGAGGCGCGGACGCCGGAATGGGTGTAGGGAATTGCCAGCCAGTCGAGTACGCCCTGGATCGCACCATCCTCGCCGAAACGACCATGCAGCGCGTTGAACACGGCGTCGGGCTTTGGCGTCAGCGCGGCGATGACCGCGCCAAGATCGCGCCCGACGTCAACCGGATCGACGGCAAACCCGGCTTCGCGAAGTGCGGCGATAACCTGCAGGCCAGTCGACAGGCTGACCTCACGTTCGGCTGAGATTCCACCATAAAGGACAACCACCCGGGTCATGCGCAGAGCCCCGCGTTGCGTGTTGCGGAACGCCTGAAACCCTCGTCGTGGATGTGTAACGACACCAGCAGGCAGACGCGCATCAAGGCACCACCTCCGGCCGCCCGGCCGGCACGCCGATCCGCTTAATTTCCCATTCAAGCGTCACCCCGGTTGCAGCTTGGACACGGCGGCGAACCTCTTCACCCAGCCCTTCAATGTCCGCGGCGGTCGCGCCCCCGTTGTTGATCAGAAAATTGCAGTGTTTATCGGACACCATCGCACCGCCGCGCACCAGGCCGCGGCATCCTGCCGCGTCGATCAATTCCCAGGCCTTGAAGCCATCCGGATTGCGGAAGGTCGAGCCTCCTGTCCGAGCGCGAACGGGCTGGGAGGCTTCGCGGGCGGACTTGATGTCAGCCATTCGTCCGGCGATCAGTTCGGGTGCCCCAGGGGTGGCGCGCAGACGCACCCGTGTCACCACGGCGCCCGCCGGCAGGGCGGCATGGCGATAGGCGAAGGCCAGTTGCGGCCCGTGCAGCCGACGATGTTCGCCGGTGCGGGTGACGACGTCAGCCCAGTCGAGGACTTGGGACATCTCGCCGCCATAGGCGCCGGCGTTCATCGCCACTGCACCGCCGATCGAACCCGGAATGCCCGAGAGGAACTCCAACCCGGTCAGTCCTGACGCGGCTGCATGTTCCGCAACCGTCACGTCCAGCGCGGCGGCACCGGCAACGATGCCATTCGGCTCCGGCTCGATTGCGCTGAACCCGCGGGCCAGGCGAATGGTCACGCCCGGCAACCCGCCGTCCCGCACGATCAGATTCGACGCAGCACCGATCACGAATACCGGCACCTCATGCGGAAGATGATGGAGGAAAGCCGCCAGATCCTCGGAATCCGCTGGCCGCACCAGCAACTCTGCCGCGCCACCCGCCCGGAACCAGGTAAACGGCGCGAGTGGCGCGTCAGCCTGCATCCGGCCCCGCAACGCAGGCCATTCGGGCAAGGGCGATGCCGCCATCATAATCCCACCGCCCGCTTTCCGCCGGTCTGCAGCCTGGCCAATTCATCGGGCAGCGCGGCAGCCCACTGGGTGATCGAGCCGGCGCCGAGGCACACGACAAAATCCCCGGGACGAGCGATTGCGTGCACCATCTCCGCCAGCATTGCCGGATTCGGCAAAGCAACGACACTGCGATGCCCGCGCGCGCGCAAACCTTCGACCAGAGCATCGCGGTTCACGCCGGGAACCGGTTGCTCACCCGCGGCATAGACGTCCGCCACGATCACGGTGCCCGCGTCGTTCATGCAGGTGCAGAAATCGCCGAACAGCGACTCCAGGCGTGTATACCGATGTGGCTGCACCACTGCGACGACATCCCGCGCACCCGCCTGACGCGCCGCCTTCAGCACCGCGGCAATTTCCACCGGGTGGTGGCCATAATCGTCAATGACGGTGATCCCGCCTGATTCGCCGGTCTTGGTGAAGCGGCGCTTGACGCCCTTGAAGCCCAGGAACGCCTCGCTGAGGGTCTTGTCCTCAATCTCCATCTCGATGCCGACCGCGATCGCCGCCAGCGCGTTCTGCACGTTGTGCGCACCCAGCATCGGCAGACGAAAAGGTCCCATACGCCGGGACTTGTTGCGGAACCGGTCGGTTACCACCACATCGAAGGTGGAGCCGAACTTGTCGGGGGAGATCTTCTCCGCCCGCACATCCGCCTGGGGCGAAAACCCGTAGGTGACGATGCGATGATCAGACAGGCGCGGAAGCATCTGTTGCACCGCCGGATGATCGATGCACAGCACGGCGAAACCGTAGAACGGGATGTTTGCAACAAACTGGTCGTATCCGGCCAGCATTGCTTCGGGGGTGCCCCAATGGTCCAGATGTTCCGGATCCATGTTGGTTACCACAGCAATGATCGCCGGCAGGCGCAGAAATGATCCATCGCTTTCATCGGCTTCGACGACCATCCAGTCGCCGCTGCCCATGCGGGTGTTGGTGCCGTAGGCGTTGATGATGCCACCGTTGATCACGGTCGGATCCAGATGCGCAGCTTCCAGCACGCAGGCGATCAGACTGGTGGTGGTGGTTTTGCCATGGGTGCCGCCGACCGCGACGGACCATTTCAGCCGCATCAGTTCGGCCAGCATCTCGGCGCGGCGCACCACCGGGATCAACCGCGCGCGGGCCGCGGCAACCTCCGGATTGTCCTGCTTGACCGCGGTTGAAACGACGACGACCTGGGCATCGGCCAAGTTCTCGGCGGCATGGCCAATCACCACCGGAATGCCGGAGCCGCGCAGGCGCTGCACGTTAGCCGACTCGGCGATGTCGCTGCCCTGCACGGCGTAACCGAGTTCATGAAGGACCTCGGCGATACCCGACATACCAATGCCGCCAATGCCGACGAAATGGATGGTGCCGATGGACAGCGGCAGGGCTCTCATGTCCGTTCTCCCGCAGGGACGGTCATTCGCATTTCCACCAGGTCCGCCAGGCGCGCCGCCGCATCTGCCCGCGCTTGAGACCGGGCGGCCACTGCCGCTGCGGTCAGTCCGATCGGATCGGCCAGCAGTTCGCTCAGCCGTTCGCACAGAAACGCCGGGGTGAATTGCGGCTGAGGCGCCAGCCAGGCGCCGCCGGCCGCCGCCAAAGCCCGCGCATTGGCGGATTGATGGTCGTCGATCGCCCCCGGCAGCGGCACCAGGATCGCAGGTCGGCCGACCACGGCGAGTTCTGCCACGGTCGATGCGCCAGAGCGGGCAATCACCAGATGCGCCGCCACCAGGCGGGCCGCCACGTCGGGGAAGAATGGCGCGATCTCCGCGGCGATGCCATCGGCTGCGTAGGCCGCACGAACACGCTCGACATCTTCCGTCCGTGCTTGCTGAACAACGGTGACGCGCGCGCGCAGCGTCTGCGGCAGGGCGTGCAACGCCGCGGGGACAACATCGGAAAAGACCCGTGCGCCCAGCGATCCGCCCAGCACCAGCAGCCGGATGCGATCCGTCGCAGCGACATAGCTGGTCGAGGCCAGTCCGGCGATGGCCGGACGCACCGGGTTACCGGTCACCTCGGTCCGCACGCCGGGCGGCACCCGTTCGGTCTGCGCGAAACCCAGCGCCAGGAGGTTCGCCCGCCGCGCCAGGAACCGGTTCGCCCGGCCAAGCACCGCGTTCTGCTCCTGCAGAATGATCCCCGGCCGCCGGCGCAGCAGCCGCGCGGCGAGCACGGGGGCGACGCAAGGATAGCCGCCGAACCCGACAACACAGCCCGCACCCAATGAGGCCAGGATGCCCCGCGCCTGCGCAACACCTGCAGCCAGGGCGCCCACGGCCTTGGCGCCGCGCCAGGCACCGCGCCCGGCGATGCCCGCGCCACGCAGCACATATTGCTCACGTCCGGCAAACACCTGGCTGGCAAGCCCACCCGAACGGGCGTCCGTCAGCAGCACGACCCGGTGCCCCCGCGCGATCAGTTCCGCCGCCAAAGCCTCGGCCGGAAAGAAATGGCCGCCCGTTCCGCCCGCGGCGATCACGATCGGCTGCACCGCCGGCCCCCTCATGCCGCTTCGTCCCGTCCGCGCCGGCGCGTCAGTGCCAGTAACATGCCCATGCCCAGGGCGACCGCGATCACCGAGGATCCGCCGTAGGAGATGAACGGCAGCGTCATGCCCTTGGTCGGGATCAAGCCAAGGGTGGATGCCATGTTGACGAACGCCTGCAGGCCGAAACCGGTGACCAGGCCGGTGCATGACAGTACCACGAACAGATCCTGCTCGCGCAGCAGCCGCAGCAACCCGCGCATCACGATGAACGCGAAGATGGACAGGATGATGACACAAAGCACCATCCCGAACTCCTCGCCGGCCACGGCATAGACGAAGTCGGCGTGGGCGTCGGGCAGAATGTCCTTAACCCGACCCTCGCCGGCGCCGCGACCAATAAATCCCCCATTTCCAAAGGCTTCCAATGCTGTGTTGATTTGATAGTGGTCGCCCTCGCCCTTCCAGTAGCCGTCAAACCGAACCCGCACATGCGGCAGGAAGGTATAGGCCGCGACCGCGCCGCCACTCATCAGGCCGAGTGCTGCGCCGACCAGGTAGAGCGGCAGGCCATTGATGTAGAGCTGGGCGAGGAACACGGCGGTGATCACCGCCAGCATGCCGATGTCGGGCTGCGACTTCAGCAGCAGCAGGATCAGCCCGCAGATGCCGCAGGCTATCAGCGTGCCGGGAAAGCGCGGCGAGCGCTTCGCCTCACTGAGCAGCCAGGCTGCCGTTACGGCAAAGCAGGGTTTGAGGAATTCAGACGGCTGCACCGACATGCCCGGCAGAGAAATCCATCGGCGCGCGCCCTTGATTTCCATGCCGATCACCATGGTCGCAGCGGTCATCGCAAGCGCGACTACACAGCCCACTATCGCCAGGCGCCTGATCTCCCTCGGCGACATCATCGAGACCAGGATCACGATTGCCCCGGCAAATGCCAGGAACACCACCTGCTTCAGGATGAAGGTTTCCCGCGAGGTGCCGATCCGCTCCGCCACCGCGGGGCTGGCCGCGAGCATCATGATGTACCCGAGCCCGATCAGGATGCCGATGGCGCCAAGGATCCAGCGGTCGACGCTCCACCACCAGCGACCCAACAGGGAATTGTCCGCGCGTGACAAGGTTGGCATCAGGCGCCTCCCAACCTGCGTGCCAGATCGGCGAAACGGTCGCCGCGCTGGTCGTATCCGGTGAACTGGTCCCAGCTCGCGCAGGCGGGCGACAACAGCACGACGGGCGCGTTGCAGGCCTTGGCGGCGGCAAACGCCGCTGGCACCGCTGCCTCCAGCGTGCCGACGCTGTCGAAGGCGACGCCATGGCGCGCCAGGGTTTCGGCGAAAACCGGAGCATCGCGACCGATCAGCAGCGCTCGGGCAAGCCGCGGGAACAGCGGGACAAGCGGCTCGATCCCACCCTGCTTTGCCATGCCGCCGGCGATCCAGATCAGCCGATCATAGCACACCAGGGCCCGTTCCGCCGCGTCCGCGTTGGTCGCCTTGCTATCGTTGACGAACGCAATACCGTCCACGGTCGCCACACGTTGCTGGCGGTGCGGCAGCCCCGGATAGGTGATCAAGCCGTTGCCGATCACGCTGTCGGAGACCCCGAAGAACCGGGCGACCACCGTTGCGGCGGCGGCATTCTGGGCGTTGTGGGCGCCGGGCAGTGTCGGGCTGAGCGCCAGCGGCACATCTGATCCGGAAACGCGCACCACGCGCGAACCCAGCGAATCGGCCATGTCGCGTGAGGCCGAGTCGTCGGATCCGACAACTGCCAGGTCATCCGCCGTCTGGCGATCAAATACCGCGCGCTTGGCCGCGGCATAGCCAGCCATGTCGCCATGTCGATCGATGTGGTCGGCGGAGAGGTTGAGCATCACCGCCGCATCGAAGCGCAACGTTGCGAGTCGCTCCAACATATAGGAGGACATTTCGAGGACGTACACTCCATGATGTGGCAGCAACGGCAGTGACAACGCAGCGGGGCCCAGGTTGGCACCGGCCGCCACCGGTATTCCGGCGCGTTCCAGGATGTGCGCCAGGAGGGCGGTGGTGGTGGATTTGCCGTTGGTGCCGGTGATGCCGACGAACCGCGCCCGCGACCCAGACGCCAGCACGGCCTGATAGAGCAGCTCGACATCCGACAGGATCGGCACCCCGGCGGCCAAAGCGCGCTCTGCCGCCGGATGCGGGCGTGGCAAACGGTGCGGGATGCCTGGCGAAAGTAGCAGGGCGTCGAACGCGAAGGTGCCGATGGTAGGGTCATACAACGTGACGCCAGTCGCAGCCGCCCGCGCGGCGGCGTTGTCATCCCAGGCGACAACATCGGCACCCATCGCCTGCAAGCCCAAGGCGGCCGGCAGACCATTCTTGCCCAGGCCCACCACGGCGAAGCGCTTGCCGCTGAAGACAGTGCTTGGGAAATCGCTCATCGGATCTTCAAGGTCGCCAGACCGACCAGTGCGAGGATCATTGAGATGATCCAGAAACGGATCACGATCGTTGGTTCAGCCCAACCTTTTTTCTCGAAGTGATGGTGCAGAGGCGCCATCAGGAAGACCCGGTTGCCGGTGCGCTTGTACCAGAACACCTGGATGATGACCGACATGGTTTCCACCACGAACAGGCCGCCGACGATCATCAGGACGATCTCGTGCTTGGTGACCATCGCCACGGCGCCCAGCGCGCCGCCGAGTGCGAGGCTGCCGATGTCGCCCATGAACACCTTGGCCGGCGGGGCGTTGAACCACAGGAACCCCATGCCGGCGCCGACCAGGGCGGAGCAGAACACCGCCAGTTCACCCGCACCAACCACAGGGTTCAGTTGCAGATAGTCGGCGAAGATGCGGTTGCCCACCAGATAGGCGATCAGCATGAACACCGAGGCGGCGATCATCGTCGGCACGATCGCCAGGCCATCCAGCCCGTCGGTCAGGTTGACCGCGTTGGAAGCGCCCATCATCACCAGCGCCCCGAACACCGGGAACAACCAACCCAGCTGGATCACCACTTCCTTGAACACCGGCACGGTCAGCGCGGTACCCAGTGGTCCGCGCGCCAGATGCGCGATCCACACCGCCGCGGCCAATCCGACACCCGCCTGGATGATCAGCTTCACCCGCCCGGGGACGCCACGGGTATTGCGCTTGGAGACCTTCAGGTAGTCGTCCCAGAAGCCAAGCGCCCCATAGCCAAGGGTCACGAACAGCACTGGCCAGATGTAGCCATTGAGCGGGTCGACCCACAGCAGGGTGGAGATCGTCAGGCTACCGAGGATCAGCAGGCCGCCCATGGTCGGCGTGCCCTTCTTCTCCACCAGGTGGCGTTCGGGCCCGTCGAGGCGGATCGGCTGGCCCTGCTTCTGCATCGACTTCAGCCAGCGGATGGCCGAAGGCCCGACCACGAAGCTGACCACCAGGGCGGTCAAACACGCCGCACCGGCCCTGAAGGTGATGTAGCGGAACACGTTGAACAGGATGAACTGGTCCGCCAGCGGCCGGAAAAGCACATACAGCATCAGCCCGCCCCCGCCGTTACCGACGCGGCTTCGATGGCCTCGACCACCCGCTTCATCGCACTGCCCAGGCTGCCTTTGACCAGCACCACATCGCCGCGCCGCAGTGCCGCGGCCACGACCGGTGCCAGCGCGGTGGAATTCGCGGCGTGGACCCCGCGAAGCCGTTCAGGGACTGCGTCGAACAGAGCCTGCATCAGCGGCCCGCAGGTAAACAAGCAGTCCGCCGATCCAACCACGGCATCGGCCAGCCCTGCGTGTTCGGCGGGGCCCTCGTCGCCCAGTTCCAGCATGTCGCCCAGCACCGCAATCCGCCGCCGCGCCGGCTGCAGCCGCAATACATCGAGCGCCGCACGCATCGAGGCGCCATTGCCGTTGTAGCTTTCATCCAGCAGCTGCGCTGAGCCGCACCCGACCTGGACCGCCCGCCTGGCACCGCGACCGACAAGCGGCACAAACGCCTCCAGCGCGTCGATCGCCCGTGTCGGGTCCAGGCCGAGGGCGGTGACGGCTGCCAGCGTCGCCAGGGCATTGCCCACCATGTGCCGACCGGGCGCATTCAATCGAAACGACGCAGTCTGCCCCACGATGTCGACATGGATCAGCGAACCATCAGCATCGGCCTCAACATGGACCAGCCGGACATCCGCCGCCGGATCCATTCCGAAGGTCATCACCAGCGACTGGCCTGCGGCTGCGCGAAGCCGCGGAAGCTGATCCGAATCGGCCGGCAGGACGGCGATACCGTCGGGTTCCAGCCCTTGCATGATGCTGGCTTTCTCATCGGCGATCGCTTCGATGCTGCCGAGGTAGCCGACATGGGCCTTGGCGACGGTGGTGACCACCGCGACATGGGGTCGCGCCAGCCGGGCCAGAGGCGCGATCTCGCCGGCGTGGTTCATGCCGATCTCGGCGATGCAGAACGCGGCCTCATGTGGTGTGCGCGCCAGTGTCAGCGGCACGCCCCAATGGTTGTTGTAGGACGCCACAGCGGCGTGCGTGGGCCCGAACGCCGACAATGCCGCGCGCAGCATCTCCTTCGTGGTGGTTTTTCCGACGCTGCCGGTGACCGCGACGAGCCGGCCGGAGAACCGCCAGCGGGCATAGCCGCCCAGGCGGGTCAGGCCTGCCAATGTATCGTCGACGCGCAGGACCGGACCGGGGATGTCGGCATGCACCATGGCGCCTGTCGCACCCTTGGCCAGCGCATCCGCGACGAATGCATGCCCGTCACGCCCCTCGCCGACCAAGGCGACGAACAGGTCACCAGGCACCAGGGTGCGGGTATCGATTGACAGCCCGTCCGCGCCGAACGGCTGCGACATGATGCCGCCGGTCGCCTCCTTCAGTTCGCTGGCTGACCACAGGGTCATGCGCCCGGTCCCCCGGCAAGGCGGCGTATGACCGACACGTCGTCGAATGGCAGCACGACAGGGCCGATCGTCTGCCCCTGCTCGTGGCCTTTGCCGGCCACCACCAGAACGTCCCCGGCAGCCAAACCGTTCAGGCCAGCCTCGATCGCCGATGCGCGGTCACCGATTTCCCGCGCGCCGGGACAGGCCGCCAGAATCGCCGCACGGATGGATTGCGGGTCCTCGCTGCGCGGATTGTCGTCGGTGACGATCGCCACATCGGCGAGCCTTGCCGCCGCCGCACCCATCAGCGGGCGCTTGCCGCGGTCACGATCGCCGCCGGCGCCGAACACGATGTGCAGCCGCCCCGCGGTGTGCGGGCGCAGAGCGGTCAACAGCCGTTCCAGCGCGTCCGGCGTGTGGGCGTAGTCAACATAGGCCGTTGCCCCGTTCGGCAGGACGACAGCGCGTTCCAGCCGCCCGCGCACGCCTTGCAGCAGCGCCAGCCGGTCAAGCGCATCTTTCATTCCCAGCGCATCAGCCAGGGCCGCCGCCACCAGCGCGTTGTCCGCCTGGAACCGGCCGGGCAGGTTCAGCGCGACCTGGCGCTGCACGCCGTCGGTCACCACGGTCAGGTCCTGGCCATCCGGCCGCGGGCACGTTCCAAGCAGGCGGTATTTCACGCCCTGCTCGCCCACCGTACGCAGATCGAGCCGGCGGCGGACAGCAATCTCGCGCAAGGCGGCAAGAGTCGCCTGGTCCATGTCGGCATGGGCGACGGCAGGCGAGCCCTGGGGCAACAGTGTTTCGAACAAGCGCAGCTTCGCCAGTCGATAGGCATCCAGCGTGCCGTGATAATCCAGGTGATCGCGGGTCAGGTTGGTGAACGCCGCCGCCGCCAGTCGCACCCCGTCCAGGCGGAATTGATCGAGCCCGTGCGACGATGCCTCCATCGCCGCCCTGGTCACGCCGTGGCGCGCCAATCCGGCCAATGTCTCAGCCAGGCTGACCGGATCGGGCGTGGTCAGGCCAGGGCCGGGATCGAACCCCGGCGCAATCAGACCGAGCGTGCCGAGGCTCGCGGCTTTCGCTCCGGAGGCGGCCCAGAGCTGGCGGGTGAACTCGACCGTGCTGGTCTTGCCGTTGGTACCGGTCACGGCGATCACCGTTTCCGGCTGCGGTCCCGCCAGGGCCGCGGCAATGCGGGCCAGGCACTGACGCGGTTCGGCGTCGAAAATCACCGGGCGTGGCGGCACACCAGGCGGCCAGGCGGTTCCCGGCGGCGCCAGGATGGCGACCGCGCCGCGTTCCACGGCATCGGCGATGAAGGCACGCCCGTCGAGCCGCGAACCCGGCAGGGCAGCAAACAGATCGCCGGGCACCACATGGCGGCTGTCCGCGGTCACCCCGACGATGTCGAGATGAGCCACGGCTTCCCAGCCCCGCGATGCACTGGCGATTGGGGAAAGCTGGCGCATGATGTCAGCGATCTGCAACGCGGGCGGCTGCCGAGACAGCGACTACGGGGGCATTCGCGGGTGCGACTTCGGTCTGGCGGCGGATATCGGGTGCCGGGCGGCTCATCGCCGGCGGCAGGACGGTGGGCGGTATGGTCAGGTTCGGCCGGTTCGTCCCGGTCACCGGTTTCGGACTGCTGGCCACCGCCGACACCGACACCCCCGGCCCGCGGGCGAACGCACCTGCCGGACGAGCCGGCTGCAGCGGAATGGCCAGCGCCTGGTTGATCTGCGGCATGTCGACGATGTCCGGCAGCATGCCAAGCATCGGGCCGATGCGTGCGATGACCTTGCCGGCCGCGGGCGCCACCACCCAACCTGCCGTCGCGTAGCCGTAGGTCGCTTTCGTCGCATGCGGCTCATCCAGCATCATGTAGACGGCGAAACGCGGCGCATTCATCGGGAATACGCTCATGAAAGCGGCAACGTTGGCGTGCTTCTTGTAGCCACCGTGGGCGGCGACCTTTTCCGCGGTTCCGGTCTTGCCGCCGGGATAGTAGCCCGCGACCTCGGCCGACTTGCCGAACCCATCCGTCACCACCAGCCGCATCAGCTTGCGCATGATGTCGGAGGTTGACGGCTGCATCACCCGCACACCGTCCTCGGGGGCATCCTGATCCTTTGCCAGGATGGTCGGCTTCACCAGGATCCCGCCGTTGGCGACCGCTGCCGTGCCGCGCACCACATGCAGCGGCGTGACCGAAATGCCGTGGCCGAAGCCCACGGTCATGGTGACGACTTCTTTCCAGTTGGCCGCCGACTGCACGATCGGGCGTGCCGCCTCAGGCAGCTCGATGCCGGTACGGCCGAACATGCCCATGCCCTTGAGCCATGCGCGCTGACGTTCGGCGCCGACCGTCACGGCGATATGGGCCGCGCCGAGGTTCGACGAGTAGGCCAGCACTTCCGGCACATAAAGCCAGCGATGCTTGCCCTCGAAATCCGTGATGGTGAAGCGGCCGATCGAGATATTACGCGATGCGTCAAACTGGTCCCAGATGTGAACCAGCCCGCTGTCCAGCGCCATCGAGGCGGTCTGCAGCTTGAACGTGCTGCCCGGCTCGTAAGTGCCTTCCACCGCCCTGTTGAAGCGGTCGTCCGGTGCGGCGGTGCGCACCAGATTCGCGTCGTAGTCAGGCAGGCTGACCATCGCCAGCACTTCGCCTGTATGGACATCCATCACGATGCCGCAGCCGCCGATCGCGGTGAACGTATCCATCGCCTTGACCAGTTCCTCGCGCACCGCCGCCTGCACCTGCAGGTCGATCGACAATCGCAACGGATCCGTGTTGGTGCGCAGCCGGTCATCAAAGTATCGCTCGACACCGGCAAACCCGGACTGATCGACATCGACACCACCCAGCACCTGCGCGGCGGTCCGTCCCAGCGGGTATTCGCGATGCTGGGTCGGACGGAAGTCGATGCCGGGGATGCCGAGGTCGTTGATCGCGAGCTCCTGGCGCGGGGTGATCTCGCGGGCCAGGTAGATGAACTTCTTGTCGCGCTTCAGCCGGTCTGTCGTCTCCGCCAGGTCGAGCTGCGGCAGCACCTGCTTCAACTTGCGTGCCGCGTCGTCGGCGTCACCGATCTGCCTCGGGTCGGCGAACAGCGACACGGTGCTGAGCGAGATCGCCATCGGCTGGCCGTTGCGGTCGGTGATCATTGCCCGCTGGCCCGGCATCGTCGCCTCGACCGGCAGCCGCGGCGCTGCCTTGACGATGTCGGCGACCAGCCGCTCCGGCCGGTGCGGCGCCATCGGCATGATGATCGTCGCCAGCGCCAGCTTCGTCAGCACCGCGGCGAACAGCGCAGTAAAGCCTCCCGCCGCGATTACCAGCCGGGACCGCGTCTTCTCCAATGCCGCCCGCCGTTCCAGGTCAGGCGCCGTGACCCGCACGTTTTCCATGCGCGGCACCGCATCGAAACGGCTGGCGCCGCGCCGCTGTGCCGGCCTGCCATGGCGACCGCCATTCGATGGCGGGGAGTCAGGCGGCGGAACGGGATCGTTCGGATCGCTCATGACGACGGCTCAGTTGGCGTTGTAGGTGGCGTTCACCGGCATGGGGCGCGGGGCCGGAGGGGCGGAACTACGCGCCATGCCAAGCAGCGAACCGGAATACGGGGCAGCGGGCAGAGCCGCGGCGGCAACCGTGGCTCGCGCGGGGTGATATGGCATGGGCGCAGGTGCGGCCGCGGCGATCGACGGCGTGTAAACCGGCTGCGCATCCGTCGCTCGGGGCCGCGGTGCGGGCAGCATGATCGGCTTCGGCGCAGCGGCCAGCTGGGTGCGGGGTTCAGACGGCCTCGGCTCCGTGCTCCGAGCTTCCGTGCTCCCCGCCTCCCGGCTCCGGGCCTCCGCGCTGCGGGGTTCCGTGCTGCGGGGTTCCGGGCGGACTTCGGCGAGCCGTGGCGCCGTTCTTGGATCTGCCATCCTTTGGGGATCTGCCATCCTCTGGGGATCTGCCATCCTCAGGTCTGCCATCTTTGGCTCCGCGGCGCGTGGTTCTGCCGGTTTTACGTCGGCTACGATGGCCGGGCGGGCGATCACGACTTTGGTCTCCCGTGCATGGGGCACTGCTGTCGCGACCTGGGCCGGCCGAACCGCTGGGGTCGGCGGCACCGGCATCGCCCTTTGCTCCGCGGTGGGCGCGATCATGGCCGGGGTTGTGCCAGGAGTTGTCGCAGCGCCGTCGGCGTCAGCGACGATCGACGGCGCATCCTCGGCCGCGACCGGTGTCTCAATCGGGGCTGCCATGGGCGCCTCGATCCGCGGCGGCGGCAACCTGTTGCCGAGTTCGGTCAGGCTGGTGAACTGCGCCGGGTTGATGCTCTTCAGACTAAGGTAGGTGTCGGAAAACTGCCGCAGCCGGTCCGGGTCGTTCAGCATGGTCCATTCCGTCGACAACAGACGGCTCTGCTCGCGCAGCGCCGTCGTGTCATGCACCGATTTTTCGATAGTCCGATCGAGCAACTGCACTTCATGCTTCGACTGGTACAAATAAAGCCCTGAACCGCAGGCCATCAGGAATGTAACGATTGTAATCGGACGGATCATGGGACGCGGCCTTTGTCGAGACGTTCAAGCGCACGTAGCCGGGCACTGCGCGAACGAGGGTTCTGGTCGGATTCGGACGCGGTTGGCCGCAGTGCACGTGCGGTTAGCAGACGAAAATTAGGGGCGTCACGTGTTTTCAATCCGGCGGGATCGTGGCGCGAGGGTGACCCGGTGCGGCCGGCTGCCTGGGTCATGAATCGCTTTACGATCCGGTCTTCGAGGCTGTGGAATGCAACCACCACCAGGCGTCCGCCCGGCGCGAGCAGATCGACAGCGTGAGCCAATGCCGTCTCGATCTGGCCCAGCTCGTCATTGACCTTGATCCGCAGTGCCTGGAAGCTGCGGGTGGCTGGATGATTGCCGGAACGATCCGGCGGCAATACTGATCGAATGATATCAGCCAGCCGCCCCGTGGTTTCGATGGGTGCTTCCAGACGAGCGGCAACAATCGCGTGGGCAATCCGGCGCGAGGCGCGTTCCTCGCCAAGCTCATACAGCACGTCGGCCAAAGCGCGCTCTGGCAGGCTGTTGACCAGGTCGGCGGCGCTGGTGCCCTGCTTGCCCATCCGCATGTCGAGCGGCCCGTCATGGCGGAAGGAAAATCCGCGCGCCGGGTCATCGATCTGGAACGATGAGACGCCGAGGTCGAGAACGATCCCCCCGAGCTCTGTCACGCCCGCCTGCGCCAGCAGCGCCACCATGTCGGCGAACTGGCCATGCAGCAGGTGCAGACGCCCGGGGAAGCGGGCGAGCAGGCTGGCACCACGCTCAATCGCCTCCGGGTCGCGGTCGATCGCCCACAAGGTGCAGCGCGCGCTGTCCAGGATCGCCCGGGCGTAGCCGCCGCCACCGAACGTACCGTCGAGGTAGATGCCGCCATCGAACGGGGCCAGCGTTGCCAGCACCTCGTTCAGCATGACAGGGATATGGACGCCGCTCATGCCGGCACCGAGACCTTCAGGGAGAACGCCGCGGCCTTGGCATTCTCGCGCGCCATCGCCAGCCGCTTCGCACCGGCCGCCGGTTCCCAGATCTGAAAATTGTTGCGGGTGCCAATGAACATCACGGCTTCGGTAACCCCGGCATGGGCAAGCAGATGGTCCGGCAGCATGATCCGACCTTCCTTGTCAGACTCCAGTGCGCAGGCATCACCGAACAGCGCCATGACGAAGTCCTCATGCTCCTGGCTGAACAGATTGTAGTCCTGCGCCACCGGTTCGCTCAGCGCCTCGAATCCCAGTTCGGTCCAGCCCTCGATGCAGGGGTTCTGATGTGACGGCCGCAGGTAGACCGTTGCCACCATCGCGCCCTCCCCCGCATGGCTGTTCTTTTTCAGGACAGAACGAAATTGTGCAGGTATCGACACACGCCCTTTGGCGTCCAGCTTGTTCTGGTGGGTGCCGATGAAAAGGGCCATCCGGACCCGTGTGCCTTTCGTGCCGTGGGTTACTTGAGCGGTTCAGCAAGGCGCAGACTCGGCGGTGGCAAATTTTTGGAGTTGGGATCTTGACCCTTGTCCGAACGCCGACCCTTGTGGATGACAAACTCACTTGGGCCTTCATGGGATAGCATGGGACAAACTGGGTCGTCAAAGGTATTGGGCCTTTCTTGGACGATTTGTTTGAAAAATTTCCGGTTTCGTCAAAGACTTACCTGCGCTGTCCCGAGTCACCCCAAGGCAAATCTGGATCGAGCCAATATTCGCGTTTCGTTCCTGTGGAAAACTTTGTGGAGGAAATGCGAGCCGATTCAGCGCGCAATTGTGATCGGCAGGGTTCCGCGGTTTGCACCGAAAAAGGGCGAGGAAAATGCCAGACAGCCTGTAAGCCGGGTTCTGTCCGCCCCGAATCCGAGGCGGGACGACCATTCCTCTGGGACGCATCTCACGATGCGCCTCACGCGACCAACCCGGGCGGCGGGACAGGAACGTCCCTGCGATTATTGCGGCGTTTGAAACCGTAACATAGCAGCCGCCCCTATTCGGTCTTGCTCCCGGTGGGGTTTACCGAACCACCCCTGTTGCCAGGGGCGTGGTGCGCTCTTACCGCACCGTTTCGCCCTTGCCCGCGGGGCTTGTCAGCTGACGCCGACAGGCCTTGCACAGGCGGTTTGTTTTCTGTGGCACTGTCCCTGGGGTCGCCCCCGCCGGCCGTTAGCCGGCACCGTGTTCCCGTGGAGCCCGGACTTTCCTCCACCGGCGGGGTTGTCCCGCCGGCAGCGGCCGTCCGGCTGTCTGGCCCGCGCGATGTGCGCCCCTGCGCGCGGCGGGTCAAGCGTTGGCTGATGGCGGGCCGGCGTGCAGCGCGGGTTGCGCGGCGACCGCTGACGCTGCGTACGGGGCCTGCAATCATCCACGTTGGCAACCGGTGGTGCGCAGGCCCATGTGCTGGAATACATGCGTTGGCACAGCGGCGTTCAGCCCGGCCGGCTGCGCCGACCGCCAGCCGGCCGTCGACCTGGTTCAGGTGGCGGCGCGCATCATGATCCCGCCGCCCAGCACGCGGTCCCCGTCGTAGAACACGCAGGCCTGCCCCGGGGCGGGAAGCGCCGGTTCGTCCAGCAGTACGGACGTTCCACCATCGGCGACTTGCACCACGGCCCCCCGAACCTCATCACGCGCGCGCAGTTTCACACCGCAGCGGATTGACCCCTGCGGGAGCGTGGACAGCCAATTCACCTCCCGCAATTCCACCGTCCGGGTTCCTGTCCCACGCCGTCCCACGATCACGCGCCGGCGGCCGGGTTCAGTGGCGAGGACGACCTGCCGCTGGCCATCCAGCATCGCCGCCTCGCCCAGCCGCTTGCCCTGCCCCACCGTGTAGCGGGCAATGCCGTCGTGCCGGCCAACCACATGGCCGTCCGCGGTGACGATCTCCCCAGTCTCCAGCGCGTCCGGGCGCAGCCGCGCGACCACATCGGCATAGCCGCCGGAGGGCACGAAACAGATGTCCTGGCTGTCGGGCTTACCGGCCACGCCCAGGCCAAGGCGCTGGGCGATGTCCCGCACCGCTCGCTTGTCTTCCATGCCGCCCAGCGGGAACAGGCAAAGGTCCAGCTGGGGTTGGGTTGTCGCAAACAGGAACCAGCTCTGGTCGCGTGCCAGGTCGGCGGCGCGATGCAGTTCCGCGCCGTCCGGACCATCGACCCGGCGGACGTAGTGACCAGTGGCCAGCCGTTCGGCACCCAGATCACGCGCCAGGGCCGATAGGTCGGCGAACTTAACCGTCTGGTTGCAGGCGATGCAGGGCACCGGGGTCTCGCCCGCGGCATAACTGTCCGCAAAGGCGCCGATGACCGAGCGGGCGAAGCGCGCCTCGGCGTCGATGGTGTAGTGGGCGATGCCCAACCGGTCGGCAACCCGTTTGGCGTCGTGGATGTCCTGCCCGGCGCAGCAGGCACCTTTCCGGCCCGACGCCGCGCCATGGTCATAAAGCTGCAGCGTGACGCCGACGACCTCGTGCCCCGCCTCATGCAGCAGTCCCGCCACGACGCTGCTGTCAACGCCGCCGGACATGGCCACCAGGACGCGCATCCCGCTATCCCCCGGCTCTATCCGCTCTGCGCATTGCGGGTCGAGGCCGGCAGCTTGACCACCAGACCGTCGAGTTTCGTGTTCATCACGATCTGGCACCCGAGTCGCGAGGTCTGGGTCAACCCGAAGGCGAGATCCAGCATGTCCTCCTCGTCCTCGGTCGGTTCCTCCAGCTTCTTGAACCACGTGCCGTCGACGATGACGTGACATGTCGAGCAGGCGAGCGAGCCCTCGCAAGCGCCCTCGATATCAACGCCATGCTTGTGCGCGATCTCCAGCACCGAGAGTCCGACCGGTGCGTCAACCTCGCGACGATTGCCGTCGCGTTCGATGAAAGTCATACGGGGCATGGGACTCAGGCTTTCGTTAGCGCGTGGGAATGCGCCGCCGCCAGCGCCGCAGCGGCGTAGTCGATATCGGCGGCCGAGGTAAAGCGTCCGATCCCGATCCGCAAGGTCCGTGAAGCCTCCTCATCGGAAAGCCCAAGTGCGCGCAGGACATAGGACGGCTCGACCGCGGCCGATGAGCATGCCGACCCGGTGGAAACGCACAGATCCGGCAGCGCTTCCATCAGCGCCTGAGCGGTGGCGCCGGGAAACGTCACGTTCAGGTTGCCGGCGATACGCGCTGCGGTGCTGCCGTTGAGGCGAATGTCGGGAACATCGCGACGCAGCCGGTCAAGCAGGTTGCCACGCAGGCCGCCAACCCGGTCTGCCTCGGCCGCCATCTCCTGCCCTGCCAGGCGGCACGCCTCACCGATGCCGACGATCAGCGGGGCCGGCAGGGTGCCCGATCGCAATCCACGCTCCTGCCCGCCGCCGGAGAACAGCGGCGCCAGGCGAACCCGCGGCCGCCGGCGCACGAACAACGCCCCGACGCCTTTCGGACCGTAGAGTTTATGTCCGCTGATCGAGGCGAGGTCGATCTTCCAGCGCGCCACATCCACCGGGATCTTGCCAACGGCCTGCGCCAGGTCGGAGTGGAACAGCGCCCCGACCTCCTTGGTGATCGCGGCCAGGCCGGCGATGTCCTGGATCACCCCGGTTTCATTGTTGACCGCCATGATACTGACCAGCAGGGTCGGCACCGCCAGGGCCTCGCGCAGGGCATCGGGTTCGACCAGACCATCCGGCCGGACCGGAAGGAACACCGGCTCGAACCCTTCCTCCGCAAGGTCGGCAACCGATTCCAGGACGCATTTGTGCTCCGTCGCCACGGTGATGACCCGCCGGCGTGCATCGCCCATCCGCGCGGCAAACCGCGCCGCGCCCTTGATCGCGATGTTGTTCGATTCCGTGGCACCGGAGGTGAAGACGATCTCATTCGGTTCCGCGCCGACCAGCGTTGCAACCTGGCCGCGCGCGGCTTCCACCGCGGCTTCGGCCTTCAGCCCCATGGCGTGCTCGACGCTGTGCGGGTTGCCGTAGTCCTCGGTGAACCACGGCAGCATTGCCGCGACCACGCGCGGATCACATCGCGTGGTCGCCTGATTGTCGAGATAGACGGGTCGGTTGGGATGCGATGGCAGGTCCATCCCCAAGACTTAGGATCAGGCAGCCCGTGCCGCCAGACCCAGGCGGCCGGCTATGCGCTGGTAAGCCGCCGTGAAGGCATCGATATCGGCCGGCGCCACGTTCCAGGGCAGCGAGATCCGGATCGCCTCGGCCGCCAGACCGCCAAGGCCCATGGCCTGCAGCACATGGCTGCTGGTGACCTTGCCGGAGCTGCACGCCGCCCCCGCGCTGACGGCGATACCCTCAAGGTCAAGCGCGATCACCTGTGTGCCGGCGGCAGCGCCGGGAAGCGCCAGGCACGCGGTGTTGGGCAGTCGCCGCGCTCGATCGCCGCAGACGACGGCGCCGCAAGCCAGGGCTGCCTGTTCCGCCGCATCCCGCAGGGCCGCCACGGCCAGCAGGTCATCGTCCTGGGCGGCCTGGGCAGCCGCGGCGAAGCCGGCGACCAGTGCGACAGCCGGGGTGCCGCCACGCCGCCCCCTCTCCTGCCCGCCGCCGCCGATCAGCGGTTCGGCGAACGGCGCATCCGGCGCCAGCAGCAGGGCACCGACGCCGGCCGGTCCGCCCAGCTTGTGCGACGAGACCGCCAGGCTATGCGCGCCGAGACAGTCGAGCCTGACCGGCATGCGGCCCGCCGCCTGTACCGCATCGACATGCAGCAATGCACCGTGTTGCCGGCAGAGCGCGGCAGCCTGCTCGACCGGTTGCGTGACGCCGGTCTCATTGTTGGCGAGCATCAAGCAGACCAGTGACGGCATGCCATCATTCAGCACGCGCGCCAGCGCATCCAGCGCGATCACGCCATCGGCGCCCGCCGGAATGGCCACGGAGTCCAGGGCGGCGAACCGGATCGCGTCGTGCTCGATGGCGCTGATGATGGTGCGCCGGCCGCACGACAGGGCGCGAACCGCCAGCGCGTCCGCTTCCGTGCCGCCTGAGGTGAAAACCAGATCCTGCGCCCGTCCGCCGAAGCATCCGGCGAGCTGGTCGCGAGCGTCTTCCAGGATCCGCCGGGCGGCGCGTCCGGCTGCGTGCACCGATGACGGGTTTCCGGTGACCTGCATGGCGGCAAGCACGGCCTGCACCGCCACCGGGCGCAGCGGCTGTGTGGCGTTGGCGTCAAGGTAGTGCATTTCAGCGCCCCGGCAGTGTGGACGGGCTGGCTGCCCGGCCGCAGACCCGGCCCTGGACCACGTCGGCCAGGGTCACAGCGTCGAGAAACAACGCGATCTGGCGCCCAAGTTCGAACCACAGATCGTGGGTCTGGCACTTTTCCCCACATTCCGACGACCCGGCGGGCATCATGCATCCACCGGAGCCTGCCTCGCACCGCGTTGCGTGGATTGGTTCATCGACGGCCGCGACGATCTCGGCGATGACGATGTGCGCCGCGGATCGGGTCAGCCGATAGCCCCCACCCGGGCCGCGTGCTGACCATACCAGGCCGGCGCGGCGCAGCTTGCCGAATAGCTGCTCCAGATAAGACAGGCTGAGCTGTTGGCGTTCGGCAATGTCTGCAAGACAAATCGGACCATTGCCAACATCAAGATTTTGCTGATTGGCTAAATCGACCAGTGCCATCACCGCGTATCGGCCTTTGGTTGACAACTGCATGATGTCAATTTGCCCCGAAAGCACGATTTATTGATATATGCCTGTTCGCGTTAAACGCGCGGAGGTTGCAGATCATAGCCGTGAAGTCGCTTGTTTCATTGATTCACTGCGTCCGCGCGACTTATTGATCCTGAACAAGAACATGAAAGCCATGCGACATTTCCATTATGAAAGCCAGCTTCACCTGTCCTATAATATCTGTCTCGCTTGAGGCGACTATGCTCCGGCGAGGCCTGCCAATGGCAGGGTGGTGACAAAGGCAGAAGGAGACGCGAACCCCGGACGAGGTGCGAAGTCTAAAATTTCTGACTCCATGGGTCAAGAATCGAGGGTTTAATCGGTGCTACGGAACTGCTACAGAATGGCAGCGTTCTGATACGGTTATAGAGATTAAGCCGATCATCTGCGTTTCACGGTTCGCATTTTTTTGCAGGCCCGGTAGGGTGTTCGAAGCCGCGGTGGCTTCGGAACAGGCACTGCCGGTGGGACAGGAAACAGGTTACGTATTGCCATGCCAGAGGTAATGTTTGCCGGTCCGGATGGACGGCTAGAAGGTCGATATCATCATTCAAAGGAATCAGGGGCGCCTGTTGCGCTGATCCTGCACCCGCATCCGCTGCACGGCGGAACCATGAACAACCGAATCACGTATTCGATGTACCAGGCGTTTCAGAAGCTTGGTTGTTCAGTGATGCGCTTCAACTTCCGCGGTGTCGGACGCAGCCAAGGCCGCTACGACGGTGGCATCGGGGAAATCGGCGATGCGGCGGCTGCGCTTGACTGGATGCAGACGGTCAATCCGGGGCATGGCGGGTTGTGGATCGCCGGCTATTCGTTTGGAGCCTTCATTGGCATGCAGTTGCTGATGCGCCGGCCGGAGATATCGGGCTGGGTCAGCGTCGCACCACCAGCCAACCACTACGATTTCGGCTTCCTGGCCCCCTGTCCATGCGGTGGCTTGATGCTGCACGGCGATGCGGACGAACTGGTTCCAGAACCTGCGGTGCGTAAGCTGGTGGACAAGCTGAATACGCAAAAGAACGTTCATGTTGATTATCGGGTGGTGCCGGGCGCCGATCATGTGTTTGCCCGACATGCCGAAATCGTTTCCGACGCGGTGGATGATTTCTGCGGCAAGGCAATTGCCCGCAAGCAGATGGCCCTCGCGGCAGACTAGCCGGTATCTCCCGCCGACCGCGCGCTCAATGCCCGGTCGGCAGGCGGCTAATGTCGACGTCCAAACATGTAGAGACTGTCCTGGTCCGTAGGGGTCTGTGCCGATAACCCAACGGGTACCTCGTTCCACTTCCATCGGTCAGCCGTGTTTTCCATCAGGCCGCGGAAGTAATTTCGGTTGTTGGTGCCTTCAAACGTGGGCTGATACGCAAACAGCACCTTGTTCACAGGTTCGACCTGCAGGAATGGCTCGATACGCGCGCGAACAGCCAGCGGCATTTCGCTTAGCGCCCAGGTCGACATCAGCGATATGAGGCCGAACGATGCTGCAGATATTTTACCCATGATACTGTCCAGATCCGAGCACAGCCGAACAGCCGTGTTACCTGAGCCTGCCGCGTCACCTGAGCCTGCCGCATCGTCGAACTCTACCGCCTCGATCCCATGCAACCCCAGATAGTAGCGCTGTAGCGCCAGAACCGGCGGAAGGTCGAAAATGATATACCGGCCGCGAAACCCCAGCGCATGTACCAGTCGGCACATGGACCCAAAGCCGCCGCCGAATTCCACAATGCAGTCGCTGTCCTGCAGCTGCGCGCCCTGTTCTTCCTGAAACCGCCACAGGTGTGAGGCATGTTCGATGGCCATTGCATTCGTCGACAGCATCGGGGCAAACGGCGGCGGGTGACCATGCTGGGTGTGGCGTAGGGCTGGACGCCACCGCGTTCGCCACGCCGGTGACTGCTGCATCATCCACAAAATCCGCAGCGTCTCCGGGCTTGCACCATGTACCATTGTGGCGCCGATCGGCGGCCAGCGCATGAAGTACCTGGGGTCGGCAGTTGTCGCCAGGCGATACAATTCGGCGCAGACGCTTTGCCAGAACGCGGAAGCATCATCACCCTGTCGTGCCTTCAACAGCGCGTCCAGATCAGCGGTCAATTGCTCGGCGAGAACCACCTCTGTCGGGTTGGGCGATGTTCTTCGCATATCACTGACCGTTGCCAGACCATTCTCGACGAAGCGGAAAAGCGGTCGCAGGTTCATGCGGGATCCTGACAAGAAGCTTGGGCCTAATTACATGAGTGGCCACCGGCACAGGAAGCAACTCCTGCCGAGCGCTGGAAAAACTTCCCTGAACCGCCTAATTAAGCGGCCTTCCAGCATTGTCCCGGAGTCGTTTTGGCCAAGTCAGCATCCCGTTTCGTTTGCCGATCGTGCGGTGCCGTTACGCCGAAATGGGCCGGACGCTGCGAAACCTGCGGCGAGTGGAACACCGTGGAGGAAGAAGCGGTCGTGGTCCGGCCCGGACCCGCGTCCAAGGCACCCGCGGGACGCAGCGTCGCCTTCGTTGGCCTGGCCGGATCGGCTGAACCGCCACCACGAGCGGTCATCGGCATCGCAGAACTGGATCGCGTGCTGGGTGGCGGGCTGGTTCCGGCATCGGCGGTGCTGGTCGGAGGTGACCCGGGCATCGGCAAGTCCACATTGCTGCTACAGGCCGCGGCGCGCCTGGCCCGTTCAGGCCGGCGCGTGTTGTACATCACCGGAGAGGAGTCGATCGATCAGATCCGCCTGCGCGCGCGCCGCCTGGGGGTGGCCGACTCCTCCATCGAACTGGCGGCGGCGATCAATGTTCGCGACATCAGCGCCAGCCTGGAGCAGGCTAAGGATGCCACGCTGGTGGTCATCGACTCGATCCAGACCATGTGGCTGGATGCCATCGAGAGCGCGCCCGGGACTGTCGCGCAAGTGCGGGCGTGCAGCTTCGAGCTGATTCGCCAGGCCAAGGCGGGCAAATTCGCCGTCATCCTGGTGGGCCACGTCACCAAGGACGGCGCCCTGGCCGGTCCGCGCGTGCTGGAGCACATGGTCGACGCCGTGCTGTATTTTGAAGGCGACCGCGGCCACCAGTTCCGCATCCTGCGCGCGGTGAAGAACCGCTTCGGCGCCACTGACGAGATCGGCGTATTTGAAATGACCGAAGTGGGGCTTGCCGAGGTCCCCAACCCATCCGCGCTGTTCCTCGCCGAACGACGCGGCAACATCGCCGGCAGCGCGGTGTTCGCCGGGCTGGAAGGCACCCGCCCGGTGTTGATGGAGGTCCAGGCGCTGCTTGCGCCTAATTCCGGCGGGTCGCCGCGCCGATCGGTCGTCGGCTGGGACAGCTCGCGGCTGTCGATGCTGCTGGCGGTGCTGGAGTCGCGTGCCGGCGTCCGGCTCAACCAGACCGACGTGTATCTCAACATAGCCGGCGGCCTGCGCGTCAACGAACCCGCCGCCGACCTTGCCGTTGCCGCGGCGATTGCCTCCGCAGCGTTTGAGACGCCGACAAGCCCGGGAATGGTGTTTTTCGGGGAAGTCGGCCTGTCGGGCGAGGTTCGTCAGGTTGCCCAGGCCGAGGCACGCCTCAAGGAGGCTGCCAAGCTTGGCTTCGACGCCGCCACCCTGCCCCGCCGTGTCGCGCACGGCAACCGCAAGCTGCTTGCCCCCGAGGGCCTGCACATGGAGGAGATCGGTCACATCGCCGACCTCGTTGCGCGCTTCGCCCCGCCAGCCACGAGCCGATGATCGCGGTCGGACAGACTGGAGAGAATAAGTCACACTTCGGCGCGCGCATCATCACCTGCCCGAATCCGGCTGAAATGGTGCGTGATCCCGCTTGGCGGCGGACGCCTGGAGGACGATAACCCAGCGTCCCTTTCAGTGGCGGTGGCCAAATGGCGTTGGCATGACGTGGGTTGATCTCGCGGTCTTTGGCTTTCTGTTGATTTCCGGGCTGCTCGCCTTCGTACGCGGCTTCGTCCGGGAGGTTCTGGGAGTCGCGGCCTGGGCCGGATCAGTGGCAGTGGCGTTTTTTGCGCTGCCGACCATGCGCGGCGTGGTGCGCAACTGGATTCCTCAGCCGGAGTGGGTCGATCCCGCGAGCTTTATCGTGGTTTTTATCATTTCGCTGATCATCCTGACCTTGATCGCGCGCACCATCGGCGGATTTGTGCGCCGGTCTGCCCTGGGCGGGGTTGACCGCACGTTGGGGCTGCTATTCGGCCTGGCGCGGGGTGCGGCGGTGGTCATTGTCGCCTATATGATCGGACAGATGGTTTACCCGATCGAACGCTGGCCCGACGTGGTCCTGGACGCACGCACCCTGATGCCGACCTATGAGGCGGCGCGCTGGATCCGCGACCAGGTACCGGAGCCCTATCGGCCGCATACGCTTGAGCCGCCGCCGGCCGGACGGCGAACCACGGCTGAAGCCCTGCTGCGCGCCACCCCGCAAGGCCGCGCGACCGGCAAAATTCCCGCACGCGAATAGGAGCTGTCGACGATGGCGATCACCAGTCGGGATATGGATGAGGACTCGCTGCATGAGGAATGCGGCGTCTTCGGTGTCTGGAACGTCCCCGATGCCTCAGCGGTCACGGCACTTGGCCTGCATGCCTTGCAGCATCGCGGCCAGGAGGCGACCGGGATCACGAGCTTCGACGGCACGCGCTTCCACTCCCACCGCGGCATGGGCCTTGTGGGGGACAATTTCGGTGACGCCCGTGTCATCGAAAGACTGCCTGGGCGCATCGCGATCGGCCACAACCGCTATGCCACGACCGGGGACACGATCCTGCGAAACGTGCAGCCGCTCTATGCCGACTTTGAGTTCGGCGGCTTTGCGGTGGCCCATAACGGCAACCTGACCAATGCCCATGTCCTGCACCGCGCGCTGGTTCGCCGCGGCTGCCTGTTCCAATCCACCACCGACTCCGAGGTGTTTGTTCATCTGATCGCCATCAGCCTGTATTCAACGGTTGTGGATCGACTGATCGACGCGCTGAAACAGGTGGTTGGTGCATACTCGCTGGTGGCGTTGTCGAACGAAGCCCTGATGGGTGTGCGTGATCCGCTGGGCGTCCGACCGCTTATCCTGGGCCGCATTGGCTCTGAAGGCACCGGCGGCTGGGTGCTGGCCAGCGAAACCTGCGCGCTCGACATCGTTGGGGCCGACTTCATCCGCGACGTCGAGCCCGGTGAAATCGTGGTCATCAACGACCAGGGCGTGCACAGCATCAAGCCTTTCAACAAGCAGAAGGAACGCTTCTGCGTCTTCGAATACATTTATTTCGCCCGTCCGGATTCGGTGATGGAGGGAACGCCGGTCTACGACGCGCGCAAGCGCATCGGCGCCGAACTGGCCCGCGAGGCCAACGTGCCGGCGGATGTCATCGTCCCGGTTCCCGACTCCGGCGTTCCGGCGGCGATGGGCTATTCCAAGCAAAGCGGCATCCCGTTTGAGCTGGGGATTATCCGCAACCACTATGTCGGCCGCACCTTCATCGAGCCGACCGACCACATCCGCCACCTTGGCGTGAAACTGAAGCATTCCGCCAACCGCCCGGTGCTGGCGGGCAAGCGGGTCATTCTGGTCGACGACTCGATCGTGCGCGGCACCACAAGCAAGAAGATCGTCGAGATGGTCCGGGCGGCGGGCGCCAAGGAGGTGCATATGCGGATCTCCTCGCCGCCGACGACGCATTCCTGTTTCTATGGCATCGACACGCCCGAACGCAGCAAGCTGCTCGCCTCCAGCCACACGGTCGAGGAGATGGCCCAGCTGATCGGCGCCGACAGCCTGGCTTTCATATCAATCGATGGCCTGTATCGCGCGCTCGGCAAGGACGGCCGCGACCCCGACCATCCACACTACTGCGACGCCTGCTTTACCGGCGACTATCCCATCTCCCTGCCGGACCAGCAGGACAACGCCGATCGCCAGCTGAACCTGCTGGCCGCCCACCACTGATGTCGCAGCCTTTGGATGGCGCTGTCGCCCTGGTTACCGGGGCCAGCCGTGGGATAGGTGCTGCGACCGCGGTTGAGCTTGCCCGCCTTGGTGCCCATGTGGTGGTCACCGCGCGTACTCAGGGCGGCCTGGAAGAGACCGACGACGCGATCCGCGGCCTGGGCCGGGAGGCGACGATCCTTCCGTTGGACCTGCGCGAGGGTGCCCAGATCGACGCCATAGGACCGACGCTGCTCCAGCGCTTCGGTCGGCTTGACATCCTGGTGCACAACGCCGGCGCGCTCGGGCGGCTGACGCCGGTGCCGCACATCCTGCCGGATGACTGGTCCGAGGTTGTGGCCGTCAACCTGGCGGCGGCCTGGCGCCTGATCCGCACCAGCGACCCCCTGCTGCGTCGGGCTCCGACCGGTCGCGCTGTCTTCGTCACCGAAAACCGAGCGCGCGAGCCGAGGGCGTATTGGGGTGCGATGGGCGCCACGAAGGCGGGAATGGAACATCTGGTGCTGACCTGGGCGCAGGAAGTCGCCATCACGCCCATCCACGTCAACCTGTTTGACCCGGGCCCGGTGGCGACCCGCATGCGGGCAAACGCTTTCCCCGGGGAGGATCCGGCGAGCCTGCCTGCCCCGGAGACGATCGCAGGCTCCCTGGCCGCGCTGTGCCTGCCGAGTGAGGCCCGACACGGCGAACTTATCCGCTTTTAAGCGGTTTAGGCTGCGTGATCGTTTCAGTCCAAAGCTATTATGCTTTACGTAGTTCGGCTCGTATGGCCACCCAGCCGCGCGCTGAACGGTCCTGCCACCGTTATCAACCCGTCCAACACCTGCACCGGTAGTGCCGGCAGCGGAAGCGGCGACGGCCCTGCGACCACTGCCCCGTGGCTCGCCGGATCATATTCCGAGCCATGGCAGGGACAGTGGAGACGCGAGGTTTGCCATCCCGACACGGCGCATCCGGCGTGCGGGCAAATGACTGTGAACGCAACGACTTCGTCTCCGCTTTCGATAACAACGCGAAGAAGCAGCACCTGGTTGAAGCGCGCGGCATCGCGTACGACACCGCTTTTCCGATCCATCGGCCAAGCCATAACCGGCGCCGCGCCCCGCTTTAACGCTTCCGCGCGCAGAGGCGTGCCTGGGTTGGAAGTCGACACAAAAATATCGCCCAGCTGCGGCCCCGCTGTCCGATCGGGCATCGCCACGGCCGGTCCGGCTGCGACCGCCATTAGACCAAGCTCGATCGCTTCCCGCCGTGAGACAATCATCGTTCCCGCCATCATTCGTAAGGCGCTGTTACCAAACGCAGGGTTGGCGGGCAAAAGACAATTCCGCGGCAATTGGAGGCGTCAGTAAGGGTCTGACAGTTCAGTCGTCCTCCCGGCCGATCCGCATAATGGCATGCCCCATCGCGGCCGACCCGAAGGTGAGCGCGCAGCCGCCCACCAGCAGCGCAAATGCCAACAAGCCGCCGTCCACGGTCAACATCAACGCCCGCAGCGACGCGCAGGTTGCCACCAGGACGACGGCCGCCACCGCTCCGGCCAGGCTGCCAGCGAACAGGTAGGGAAGGATATACCGGATCAGGTCCATAGGCATGTGACGGAAACCGCCCCCAAGGTTGCATCCTCTCGCTGATGTCATGCGGACGGCGCGGCACATCATTTGCCCCTGTCGCGGTCAACATCAATGGTGCGGTCGCCACGATGATGGCCGCCGTCCGGCACGGTGTCGGGCGGTTCGTCTATCCGAGCTAGGGCGCGGTGTAGGGTTCGGCTGCCGCGACCGTTTCTGTGATGGACGAATATTTGTTACGACCAATGCCGACTGCGCTGTATGGACAGACCAAGCTGGCCGCAGAATCCACACTCGCCCGCATCGCCACCACCCAAAACATCGCATTCACCGCCGCTCGGTTTGGGATCGCGAATGGGCCTTGGGAATATACCACGGGGGTGCGGGACACGCCGTCGCCGATGCTGCAGATCCTGGACCTCGCGGACCGTGGCGAAGCGGTGATTCTGGACCCACCATGGCGCGGCGACTACACGCTGTCTTGCGATATCGCATCGACACTCGTTACTTCAAAAAATATGAAAGCGACGCCGCGGCCGGTCGATAACATGGCAGCCGGCGGAGCAACGGACGCGCAGGACTGGTGTCGTGTGGTACAGAAACGAACCGGGTCGTTGAACTGGCGGCGGGCAGGCGACGGTGAGGCCTGGAATGTCGACAGCCATACCGGCTCCGATCGCGGCGCGATGTCGATCGAGCGGATCATGGCCGATACCGCATACCGGCCAGGCTTCGACCTCGACAGCGCCGCAGACCATCTTCTGGCATGGCGCAAGGCTCAATAGACTGCGGGATCGTTACGTCCGTTATGACCCCGGCAATAGCAGCGGCAGGTGCCGGGTCAGGATGCCATGCTGGTCGCGCAACTCGTGGACGATGGTGAAATGGTTGGCGTTCGGCACCGGGATCAGCGGACCGGGCAGGTGCGCGGCGGTTCGCCTGGCGTGCAACTCCTGGCTATCGGACATCAGCGGCGGTAGCTCAGCCGTCCCGAAGGCCAACGCCAGCGGCCTGTTCACTGGCTTGAGGCGCATCGGCGACAGTGTCACGACCTCCTGCTCTGTAAGACGCAGTTTCTCGTTCAGGTAAGTGTCGCGGATCGGGCCCAACTCGAACACGCCCGATATCGCCAGACCGGCCTTTACCAATGGATGGTCGAGGCACATTGCCGTCAGGTGGCCGCCGGCGGACCAGCCGGAGAGGACGACCGGGCCGTTGATCCCGTGCGCCGGGCCGTGCGCACCGAGCCAGTCGAGCGCGGCGTAGATCTCGGCGGTAATTTCGGTAAGGGACGCATCGGGAGCCAAGGTGTAGCCCGGCAGCGCAGCCGACCAGCCGCGCGCGTGCGGGCCGGCGATCAGGTTGCTGAACTGCTCCTTCGCGTTGCGTTGCCAGTAGCCGCCATGGATGAACACGATACAGGGCGCGTCCGGATCGGGCTGTGGAAACAGGTCCCAGGTGTTTCGCTCGCGTTTGCCGTAGCGCAGATCCAGATGGTTCGGATGGGCCGCGCGAAAGGCGCCGGATGCGACTTCGCGAGCTGCACTCAAAAGCGCGCTGTCGGTCACGTGGCTGGTGTTGTTATAGGCGGCGTCGCGTTCCGCCTGGCTCATGAAGGCCCATCTGGCATGGAAGGTCATGCGGTGGCCTGTGTGTACCATTCCATGATCTGTCGTCCTTGCCAGAACAGCGTGCCCGGCCGGCTGGCCATATGGGCCAAGGTACGCTCGAACCAACCGATACGATGGGGCACCCCGCTGATGTAGGGATGCACCGCGAGGCCCATGACCTTCGCACCCTGGTCCGCGGCTTCCTCATACAGACGCTCGAACTGAGCCACGGTGCGATCGTAGAGTTCCTCGGCGCGGTGGTGCTGGATCATCATGATCGGGATGTCGTTGAGCTCGACGCTGTAGGGCATGGTCAGCATCGGACCATGCGTGGTGCGGATGGTCGCAGGCAGGTCGTCGACCACCCAGTCAGCGCAATACCGGATGCCCGCCTCGGCCAGCAGGTCAGGTGTGTCGAGCGTTTCGGTCAGACCAGGGGCAAGCCATCCGACCGGATCGTGGCCGCCGGCATCGCGCAGCGCGGCGATCGCCTCCTGGATCATGGCCCGCTGGTCGTCGACCAGATGGGTGGCCATCTGGTGGTGGCCGTGGACCATGAACTCCCATCCCGCGTCGCGGCAGGCCTTGGTAACCTGGGGATAGGCCGATGGAACGATGCCGTTGATCGCCAGCGTGGGCGCGATACCGTGCCGGTCGAGTGCCGCCTTGAGGCGCCAGAAGCCGACGCGCATGCCATACTCATGCCAGGCCCAGTTCGGCACGTCGGGGATGACGGTGGCACCTTGCGGCGGGCTGAGCACCTGGCGCGGCATCGTGCGATGGATGTCCCAGCGTTCAATGTTTACCACGAGGAAGACGGCAACGCGCTTGCCGTCCGGCAGCGCCAGACGGGGGCGGTCGACGGACGCCAGGTAATCGAGGCGCTGATGGGGTCTCTGTGGATCGGTCATCGGGGGATGATGACGGGCTGCTTGTGCTGGTTCAAGCGGGGGGCGGGCATTGGACGGGTGGCCGCACGGCTGACCCGCCCCCTGTCGCGTTACCGATTGGCCGCCGCGCCGATCCAGACTTCGCGGTAAAGTCCGATGATTTCGTCAGCGGTTGGCACCCGGGGATTATTGGCGGGGCTGCCGGAAGCCAAAGCCTGATCAGCCATCAGCGCCATTTTCCCGGTCCAGGTGGCTTCGTCGATGCCGTAGTCGGAAGGCGTCGGAACAGCCAGGTCCTTGTTCAGCTTTTCCAGACCGGTGATCAATTTTGCCGTGGCGATGACATCACTGTCCGCAACATCGGCAAAGCCGATGTGCCGGGCGGCTTCGGCGTAGCGGGATTCGGCACCGGAAATCGAAAAACGGGTGATGGCGGGCAGCAGCATGGCGTTGGACAGGCCATGCGGCACATGGAAATGCGCGCCGATCGGGCGGGACATGCCATGCACCAGGGCGACCGAACTGTTGGAGAAGGCAAGGCCCGCCTCGGTGGCACCCAGCATCATGGCCTCCCGAGCGCGGGCGTTGCGAGGCTCGATATAGGCGGTGCGGATGTTGGCGCCGATCAGTGCCATCGCGGATAATGCCAGGGCATCGGACACCGGGTTGGCGCGCTTGGACACGTAGGCCTCCAGCGCGTGGGTCAAGCTGTCAACGCCGGTATCGGCGGTGGTGCGCGGCGGGACGGAATAGGTCAGTTCGTAGTCGACCAGGGCGGCCAGCGGCAGGGCGCCAAGCCCGGCAATCAGCATCTTCTCGTCCCGCTCAGTATCGGTGATAACGGTGAAACGGGTACATTCGCTGCCGGTCCCGGCCGTGGTGGGAATGGCGATCACCGGCAACTTGCCCTGGTCGGCGGCAAATGGTGCCTTGTAGTCGCGCATCTTGCCGCCACCCGCGGCCAGGATGGCCATCGCCTTGGCGGTATCGATGGGGGAGCCGCCGCCGAAACCGATCAGGCAATCGAAATCGCCTTTGTTCAACTCCACGACCCCGTTTTCGACAACGGTGTCGGTCGGATCGGGAACCGTGTCGCTGAAGATCGACGCCACAAGGCCGGCTGCGGCCAGCGGATCGAGCAGGTTGCGCACATGGCCGGAGCTGACCATGAACGGATCGGTGACGACCAGGGGCCGCGAGAGACCGAACTTCGCCAGCACGTCAGTGATCTGGCGCACGGCGCCGGCCGAAACGAGCAGCAGGCGGGGCGAGGCGAAGTTCATGGTGATGGCGGTCATGCGACGTCCTCCGGAGCTTATGGCGCCGGTTTAGCGCGGGTGCGAAGCGGCGTCACTGTCCCGGTTCGATCGCCCGACTCCTCTCCCAATCGCCGGGCTCCTCTGCCAGTCACCGGACTCCTCTGCCAATCACCGGACTCCTCTGCCAATCAATCGAGCGTCAGGACCATGCCGTCGTAGCCGGCCTCAATTCCGGACGGCAGGTTGGCCTGCATCCAGGCCCAGTCCATCTCAGTTCCCATATGGGTCAGCACGGTGCGACGCGGCTTCAATCGATCGACCCAACCTTGCACGATGGTGAGGTTGGCGTGGGTCCAATGGCTCTCACGCAGGAAACAATCGACCACCCAGGTGTCGATCCCCGCCAGCGCTTCGAAAGCTGCATCATCCAGTGCCACGACATCGGTGCAGTATCCGAAGCACCCGATGCGCAGACCCAGCGTTTCGACCCGACCGTGGTTCTGGTTGAACAACCGGACGGACAGGCCCGCGGCCTTGATCGTATCGCCAGGCGTGACCGGATTGGCCTGCAGAACAGGGCGGTAGAAGTGCGGTGGTTCCCATGGCCGGAAGGCATAGCCGAAGCGTTGGACGATTTCGGCGAGGGTGGCAGTTGTGGCGAACGCGGCCAACGGGCGGTTGGCGATGCGGTTCAGCACCCGCACGTCATCGAGCCCGGCAATGTGGTCTGCATGGGCGTGGGTAAACAGGATCGCGTCGACGCCCGGTATGCGGCAATCCAGCAGCTGGCTACGCATATCGGGTGAGGTATCGACCAGAAGGCGCTGATTTTGCGACTCGATCACGATCGAAGACCGTGTCCGCCGGTTTTTGGGTTCGGCTGGATCGCAGTCGCCCCAGTCGCCGCTGCCGTCCGGACCGCCGATCATTGGAACACCGGCGGAGCCGCCGGTCCCCAGCAGAGTGACCTTCATACGGCCGCTTTTCGGAACAGGCGGCGAAAATTGGCGGTGGTGAGATCGGCCAGCGCGTCCACGGTCAGGCCGCGCAGCTCAGCCAGAACCTTCGCCGTGTGGGCGACCCAGGCCGGTTCATTGCGCTTGCCGCGGAAGGGCACTGGCGCCAGGTAGGGCGCATCGGTTTCCACCAGCAACCGGTCCAGCGGGACGTCGCGCGCGATGTCCCGCAAGTCAGTGGAACGTGGGAAGGTCAGGATACCTGAAAAGCTGATATAGCCGCCCATTTCCAGCGCTGATTTCGCCAGCCCCCGCCCGGAGCTGAAGCAATGCAGCAGGAAGTCGAACGCGCCGCCGCTATCAGACTCTTCTTTCAGAATCCGCGCGATATCGGCGTCGGCATCGCGGGCGTGGATACAGAGGGGAACATTGGCCAGGCGCGCCCCACGGATATGGGCACGAAAATTCTCGGCCTGCGTATCGCGCGGCGACTTGTCGTAGAAGTAGTCGAGCCCGGACTCGCCGATGCCGATGACGCGTGGGTGCGCCGCCATCGTGGCCAAGGTCTCCGGCGTGGGAATCGGCGCTTCCGCGGCATGATGCGGATGCACGCCGATTGTGCACCACAGGTTCGAGTAAGTCTCGGTCATCGGCGGCAGGGTTTCGGACTGCGCCAGGCTGGTGCCGATGGTGACCATCTGACCGACGCCGGCCTGTGCAGCGCGGGACAGCACCTCGGGCAACTCCAGCGGCGTATAGTAGTCGAGGTGGCAGTGGCTATCGATCAACATCGGCAGGCCGGGCATTAGGCAGCAGGCTCCACGTAGCGCGGGAACACGCCCTGCGGCGGCGGCAGCGTCTGGCCGTCGGTCAGCGGCGTCGCCAGCGCGGCGAAGGTGCGGGCATCGGAAGGAACGCCCAGCTGATCCAGCATCCGGCCCATGGCGGCCGGCATCACCGGCTGCAACAACGTGGCGATCGTCCGGATGGTGTCGACAAGAACCCGCAGGACCTCGCCCATCCGCATCTTGTCGGTCTTGTTGAGCGCCCACGGGGCCTGGCGATCGATATAACCGTTCGCCGCGCGGATCACCTTCCAGACTTCCTCAAGCCCATCATGGAATGTCTGGCGCTCGACATGAAGCCGCATCAGATCCGGCAGTGCGGCCGCGGCCTGCAGCAAGGCGGCGTCGTCTTCGGCATCGGTGCCGCGGTTCGGCAAACGTCCGCCACAGTTCCGCGCGATCAGCGACAGCGTGCGCTGGGCGAGGTTGCCGAGGTCGTTGGCCAGATCGACGTTGATGCGGCTGATGATGGCGGCATGGCTGAGTGATCCATCGGCGCCGAACGGCTTCTCCCGCAACAGAAAATAGCGGATCTGGTCGAGGCCGAAGATTTCCGCCAGCTTCCGCGGCTCGACGACGTTGCCGAGGGATTTTGACATTTTCTCGCCGTCCATCAGCCACCAGCCGTTGGAGGTCACCCGTTGCGGCAGCGGCAGGCCGGCGGCCATCAGGAAAGCGGGCCAGTAGACGGCGTGGAACCGGATGATGTCCTTGCCGACGAAATGGGCGTCGGCCGGCCAGTAGCGCCAGCGGGGAGCGTTCTCATCCGGGAAACCGCAGGCCGTGACGTAGTTGTTCAGCGCATCCAGCCAGACATACATGACGTGGCCAGGCGCGTCTGGCACCTGGATGCCCCAGCTGAACGTCGTGCGGCTGATGGACAGGTCGTTGAGGCCGCCCTTGACGAAGCTGGTGACCTCATTGCGCCGCGAGTTCGGCGCGATAAACCCAGGATTTTCCTCGTAATGCTGCAGCAGCCGATCCTGGTACGCGGACAGGCGGAAAAAGTACGACGGCTCACGCACCCATTCCACCGGCGCGCCGGACGGCGCGATCCGGGTGCCATCGGCGCGCGTGGTAAGTTCGGCCTCATCATAAAATGCTTCGTCGCGGACTGCGTACCATCCTTCGTAGTGGCCAAGGTAGATGTCACCACTGCGCTCGATCCGGCGCCACAACTCGGCGCAGGACAGCTTGTGGCGCTCCTCCGTGGTGCGGATCCAGTCATCGTAGGAGACGCCCATGGCATCCGTCATGGCGCGGAAGTTCGCCGAGATGCCATCGACCCAGCTCTGCGGATCGACCCCGGCGGCGGCGGCGGCCTGTTCGACCTTCTGTCCGTGCTCATCGGTGCCGGTCAGGAAGAACACGTCATAGCCGTCGAGGCGCTTGAAGCGCGCCATCACATCGGCCGCGATCGAGGTGTAGGCGTGGCCGATATGGGGCTCACCGTTCACGTAATAGATCGGGGTGGTGATGTAGCAGCTTTGGGTCATGGGTCTTCTTCAGATGGTAGCGGGCCGTGCCATACCTGGGCGCAGGCTTCAAGACGTATTGGGATTCCGGCCGGTGTGCCATGGTTTCCGGGCAACCACGGCGGGCTTAATCCTGACCCAGCTGTCACGATTGAACAAGCCGATGGGCAATCCAGTCAGCCCTCGCCCCAGTGAAGCGGTTGCGCCGGGTTGCTAACCGGTTCCGCTCAGCATTCCGATCCCCGCCACGATGGCCTGACGCTTGTCGAGTGCAAACCGCTCCGTTTCGTCCTGCAGCCGGGTCAGGCCCTGCCAAAGCTCGCCCCAAGCATCGAGTGGGCGCAGGCCGACGAGGCGTTCCTGATCGGGATCCGCCCTGCCCCGCACAGCCTCGCGAACCGCAGCGGCTACGCCGGCCCGCATCAGATCCATGAAGGTGGAAAAGCCGGTATCGCTGCGGCCGAGGAAATCGGCAATTTCGTAGCCACGCGATACCGGCACGCCGGGCAGGTCCGCCAGCAGCTTGTCCACCAGCAGGGCGATCTTCAGTCCCTGATCCTGCGCCAGCATCAGCGCGCGGCCGGGTGAGCCCTCGGCCAGCGTCATCAAGCGACCACGTTCGTCACCATCGAGTTGCGGCAGATACTGAGCCAGCAACTGGCTCATCGGCTCGTCCGCCAGCGGGCCCAGGCGCAGGCGACGACAACGGCTGCGAATCGTGGGCAGTAGCCGGCCGGGGGCAGCGCAGACCAGCAACAGGATGGCGCGCGGCGGCGGTTCCTCCAGGATCTTCAGCAGCGCATTGGCGGAGGCCTGGTTGAGATCCTCGGCACCGTCGACGACCACCACCCGCCAGCCGCCCTCGGCCGGCGTGAGTGCCATGAAGCCGGTGATCTTGCGCACGTCCTCCACGGCGATCTGGGTTTTCATCCGCTTGGTCTTCTCGTTGAACACCCGCTCGATGGTCAGCAGATCCGCGTGCGATCCGGCTGCGACCCGGCGGAACACCGGAGTTGCGGAATCGAGTGCAAGCGATGCGTCCATCGGACGGCCTGCCAGCAGGCGACGAGCGAAGCGGTACGCCAGGGTGGCTTTGCCAACCCCCTCCGGCCCGGTGATCAGCCAGGCATGGTGCATGCGCCCGGTATGCAGCGCCTCAAGAACGGTCGCCTCGGCATCGTGGTGACCGAGCAGAAGCGGGTTGGCGCGAGGATCGGGGGCTGGCATCGGCGGAGTGTAATACACATTGGTCGGGCTCGCCGGTTCAAAATGAGCTTGTATGTCCCGCCTGTCGGGTGACGCTGAGCCTGTGAAAGCCCCGGCACCGCCAGGGCGCAGGGTGTGTCCGGATCGGTCAGCGGCAGCCGCCCGTATCAGGATGCACGTGCATGGTGCCGGCCCAAGGCTCAGCGTCCGCATGTCCCGATGGACGGGCGCCACGAAACCCTGGCGGTGGGCAGGGATCGTCCGTGTAGAACGGCACGTATGGGGTGATTGGTGGCAGACCGCGACTTCCATCCACCGTAGCCGGCGTTTGGCGCGCACAGCTTCGCAGGATGTCAGATTTCCAGCGCCAGCCCGTGCGTCGCTCCATGGAGTTCGGATTGATCAGCTGACATTCATAGACGACGCCGAATTTGCAGTACACTTGTCCGTCCGTGGCAGGACCACAGCGCGGCATCGGGCTGTTGGCGTCGGATGCGGTGTCGGCGTCATCCGCCGCGTGCCCCGGTTGCGGAAGGACGGCGACCGCCACCAGTAGCAGAAGGGTCAGACCGCGGCGGCCGAACCCGAAGCATGATCTGAATGTTGCAGACTGCATCCTTGGCCTCTTGCCAGCCAGACAAGATCACGTCCTATCATATCTGTATCGAAACGTCGATGTTTTTTCGAACGATTTCGGCGCCAACGACCTCGGCGCCTACCATCTCCGCGTCGAAGGCCGGATCAGGCTGCCGGCGACCTTGATCGGGACGCGACGGTCAGATCAGCGCGAAATCAGCGGCAGCGACACGACGCAGAACATCGCGCAATCCCGCGGCGGTCTCGGCTCCAATTTCGTGCTCGAACGCCAGTTGGGCGCGCTGCCACAGGTCCTGGCCCCGCATCAGGCGATCCTGTCCCTCTGGCGTGATGGAGACCTCACGGCTTCTGCGATCCCGGCCGATGTCCAGACGCAGCAGGCCGCGCGTGATCAGCGGGCGCACGTTGTGGCCGAGGGTGGCGCGATCCATCACCATCGCGTCGGCCAAGGCATTGAGGGCAACCGGCCCGATCCGCTGAACCTGGCTCAGCAGGGAGAACTGGGTTGCGCGCAGGTCGAGCGGGGAAAGCGCCTGGTCGTACAATTGCGTGACGCGACGGGTCGCCTGGCGAAGCGCGAGACAGTTGCAGCCCTGGTTCATGAGACAGCCTTGCCGTCAGCCAGTGGAAGTCCAGGTGGCTGCCTGCCGCCATGGTTGAGGCCGCTAAATCCACCGCCATGAACCGCTCGGTTTCCATACTGTCCAGCAGCCACCGGCTGTTCAGTCCTATTTTACGTCTGTCGGCACGACGCTGATGCTGTTGAACGGTGATCCGTTGATCAGCTTGGTGCTGACAACCGTATAGACAAGCACGTGTTTCTCAGGGTCCAGCGAGCGATGGATCCGGAACGTCTTGAAGAACAGCGATGCCTGGGAAAACCCGATGATCTCGGTCTTCGGCAGCGAAGGCGGCAGGGTCACGGGCCCGACCGCGCGGCAGGCGATCGAGAACCGGCTGGGATCTTCCGCGAACCCGAGGCCACCCTTGATGCCCCCGGTTTCGGCGCGCGACAGGTAACAGGACACGTTGCCGACCCGCGGGTCGTCGTAGCGCTCGACCACGATCTTGTCGTTCGGACCAAGCCAGCGAAACGTCGTGCTGATGGCATCGATCTGGGTCTGGGCGAACGCCGACCCGGTCATCATCACGAACAACGCTGCCAACCACATACGCATCAGACCGACCTTTCCCGTAACCGTTCCGCCAGCCGCACCAGAATTGCGGCGGTAGCGCCCCATATGAAATGGTCTGGATGCGGCCAAACCCAATATTCCCGCCAGACGCCCTGCACGTGCTGACGCTGGCGCTTCGGCGCGGCGGGATCGAGCACGACACCCATCGGCAGTTCAAAAATGGCATCGACCTCGTGCGGTGACAGCCTGTACTGGATCCCTGGCGGCAGCAGCCCCAGCACCGGGGTGATGCGATAGCCCGTGCCGGTCACGTGGTCGGCCATTCGGCCCAGGACCTGCACCGCCTCGGTTTCGAGCCCGATCTCCTCCCACGCCTCGCGCAGGGCTGCAGCCTCCGGACCACTGTCTTCAGGATCGATGCGTCCGCCGGGGAAGCTCACCTGTCCGGCATGTGCGGACAGATGGGAGGTGCGCTTGGTCAGCAGCACAGTCGGTACTTCACCCATCACCACCGGCACCAGTACGGCAGCGGGGATTGGTGCCCTGGCCAGGGTCGCCACGACGTCGTCGCCTTGCAGGTCGCGATTATCCGGCGGTTCGGCAGCGATCTCCGCCAGCTTGACCCGCAGTGCCGCAGGCGTCACGCCGCGCCAGGCGGCAACTCGCCCAGGGAAAAGAACCGACCCTGGCTCCACACCCCCAGCAGGCGCTTGTTGCCGACCCACTCAGGCACCGCCAGTGCAACCAGCTCGTAGTAGGTGGCGCGGTTGATCCGAGCCTCAACCGCCAGATGCGGCGCGGCGCCGGACCGCACCAGAAGATAAGGCGTGGGCTCGCAGGTTATCACGTCATGCGACACGCGGATCGGATGGTCCGGGCCTGCGGTGATCACCTCATCGATGTTCGTGCGGAAGGACAACACCTGGTGGTGCCCATCGCCGGTCCAGTCCAGCTCGACCGCCACGAACGGCGCGTCCTCGACCTCGATCCGACCGCGTTCGGCCGGGGTTTGCAGCCACCAACTGCCGTCTTCCTCGCGTCGCAGCACGCTGGCGAACAGGCAGACCAGTTCCTTTCGGTTGATCGGCGTGCCTTGGTACAGCCATGTCCCGTCGCGCTTGATCAGGAACGGCAGATCGCCGCACTCGACCGGCACGCGCGCTGGCTTGGCACTGAGAATACGATCCGTGCAGGCTGCCAGCACCTGATCAGACGAGCACTCGGGCCGTTGCACAGCGGCGATATCCAGATGTGTGCCCGTTTGGTTCACCTAGCTGTCTCCTGGGAAGAGGCACTTCCTGACATTAGTCGGATATAGGAAGTCTCCCCCCATTCGCGAAAGAGCCTATATGCTGTGTTGGACGCAAACGCGGAGGATGAAACCCGTATGTCGGGCGGTATGGCTGGTACGCCACAGGCTACCTCGAACTGGATTGGTCCCATCCACGACGATCCCTCCACGATCCTGACTGCAACCGAAGCGCTCGGCGCGCGGATTGTCCAGGTCCGCACTGCGATCAGCCGGGTGATCTTCGGTCAGGACGAGGTCGTCGATCAGACCCTGATCACTTTGTTGTCGGGGGGTCACGTCCTTCTGGTCGGCGTGCCGGGTCTGGGCAAAAGCCGTCTGGTGGAGACACTGGGCGTCGTGTTGGGCATGGCCACCAAGCGCATCCAGTTCACCCCCGATCTGATGCCGGCCGATATTGTCGGCAGTGAGGTGCTGGACGAAACCGACGGAAGGCGGGCGTTTCGCTTCGTTCCCGGGCCGGTGTTCTGCCAGCTGTTGATGGCTGACGAGATCAATCGCGCCAGCCCGCGCACCCAGTCCGCCCTGCTGCAGGCAATGCAGGAACAGCGCATTGCAATCGGCGGTGTCGAGCACGCGTTGCCGCGTCCGTTTCATGTGCTGGCGACGCAGAACCCGATCGAGCAGGAGGGTACCTATCCGCTGCCCGAAGCGCAGCTCGATCGGTTCCTGCTGGAGGTCAACGTTACCTACCCGGAACTGGACGCCGAACGCACCATGCTGCTGGCAACCACCGGCGCGCAGGAAGCGCGGCCCGTCCAGGCAATGACGGCGGAGGACCTGCTGACGGCGCAGGCCCTGGTGCGTCGTCTTCCGGTCGGCGAAAAAGTGGTGGAGGCCATTCTGGCGCTGGTCCGCGGCTGCCGCCCGGAAACCGCCGGCGACGACATCGTGCGCCGCCATGTCGCCTGGGGCCCGGGTCCACGCGCCGCCCAGGCGCTGATGCTGGCAACCCGGGCGCGCGCGCTGCTGGATGGGCGGCTGTCGCCCAGCATCGACGATGTGACGGCGCTGGCACGTCCGGTCCTGCGTCACCGCATGGCGCTGAGTTTCTCGGCGCGTGCCGATGGGGTGATGCTGCCGGATGTGATCGACCGGCTGGTGGGCAGGATTGGCTAGCGCGATGCCCCCGCCCGTCGGCCGACAGCCCTGCCGATGACGGCACGCGACAGCGCCCTGACCGCCGAGGCGCTTGGCGCCCGCCTGCCCGCTTTGCTGATTGCCGCCGACCGTGTCGCCTCCACCGTCGCACAAGGCGTGCACGGCCGCAGGCGCGTCGGCCAGGGTGACAGCTTCTGGCAATTTCGCAGATTTGTTTCCGGCGATCCGCTGGCCAGGATTGACTGGCGCCAGTCCGCAAAATCCGGTCGCGGCGCTCCGGAAGGTTGGTTCATTCGAGAAACGGAATGGGAAGCCGCGCAGACCGTGTGCCTGTGGCGCGATGCCTCAGCCTCGATGCGATGGCGCTCGCGTCAGGTGCCGATGGAAAAGCGTGACCGCGCCAATCTGTTGTTGCTTTCCCTGGCCTCGCTGCTGCTTCGTGGTGGCGAGAGAGTGATGATGTTGCAACAAGAAGCCCGCTCGGTGACCAGCCGATCCGGCCTGGACCGGCTGGCCGCGGCGCTGGACACCGCAAATGACGATGGCGGCCTGCCGCCGGACGTGCGGGTCCCACGTCATGGCACCGTGGTTCTGTTCAGCGACTTCCTCTCGCCGCTGGACGACATCAAGGCCCTGATTGCCCGTTTTGCCGCGATTCCGGTAACCGGTTACCTGCTGCAGATCCTCGATCTGGCGGAAACCGCCCTGCCCTACCATGGTCGGATTCGGTTTCGCGGCCTGGAAGGTGATGGCGACGCGCTGATCCCACGCGTTGAATCCGTCCGCGACGCCTATGCGGAACGGCTGCGGGCGCAGCAGGATGGCATCGCTGCGCTCTGTTCTGCCGCCGGTTTCGGCTTTGGCGTTCATCGTACCGATCACCCGCCGGAGATGGCCCTGCTGACGCTGTACCAGGCGCTGGCCGCGCGATGACCTTTGTCGCGCCCTGGATGCTGTGCGGCCTGCTGGTGCTGCCACTGCTGTGGTGGCTGCTGCGCGTCACTCCGCCAGCCCCTCGATCGGAAGTGTTCCCCGCCGTCCGATTCCTGCTCGGCCTCAATGCGACGGAGGAGACGCCGGCGCACACGCCGTGGTGGCTGCTGGCGCTGCGCCTGGTCGCCGCTGGCCTGGTGATCGTGGCGTTGGCCCGCCCGGTGCTGGACGCCGGAACCCTGCTCGCCGGCCAGGGTCCGGTTCTGCTGGTGATGGATAACGGCTGGGCCTCGGCCGAGGACTGGGTGCGCCGCAAGGAGGCTGCGGGTGCGCTGCTGGATCGGGCCGAACGGGCCGGGCGCAAGACGGCGCTGCTGACCACTGCACAGGAGGGCGGCGGCGCACCGATCACCGTCACCGCCACGATGCCGGTCGGCGATGTGCGGGCCCGGCTGGCTGCGATGCAACCGCAACCCTGGCCGTCGGACCGGGCTGTGGCGGCTGAAGCGATCCGAGCCTGGCACGACAGCAAGGGCGCATCGGTGATCTATGTGCCCGACGGCCTGACCGACGGCGCCGACTTCCCCCGCTTCGCCGAGGCCGTGCGCGACGTGGGGCCGGTGACGGAGATCTGCTGCGATACGGCCACCGCCCGGCTGCTGCTGCCGCCCACCAGTGAGGCGGATCGGCTGGTTGCGCATTTGGCGCAGGTGCCGCGCCCGACAGCCACCCAGGCAAACGTGCTGGCGCAAAGCGGCGATGGCCGCACCCTCGCACGCGTCACCATCCAGATCCCGGCCGGCGCTTCCGTCGCCTCCGGAGCAATTGCCTTGCCGCCGGAATTGCGCAACCGGCTGACCCGCCTGGTGCTGGACGGGCCGCCCAGCGCCGGGTCCGTCGTGCTGCTGGACGAGCGCTGGCGGCGCCGCCCGGTTGGCCTGCTGTCAGGTGACCTGGCAACCGCCGACGCCCCGTTTACCGGCCCGATCTATTTTCTCAAGCGTGCGCTGGAACCGTTCACCGAGCTGCGCCAGGGCGATTTTTCCGCGTTGCTGAAACGCGACATCTCGGTACTGATCCTGGCGGACCGCCCGCTATCGGCCGGCCCCGAACGCAATGCCCTGGAAGCCTGGGTGCGCAAAGGCGGCCTGCTGATCCGCTTCGCCGGCCCGCGCACCGCCGAAGCCGCGACCAACGACACTGATACGCTGATGCCGGTTCGCCTGCTCGCCGGTGACCGCCAGCTTGGCGGCGCGATGTCCTGGAGCCAGCCGGCGGGCCTCGCGCCGTTCCCGCCGACGTCGCCGTTCGCCGGGCTGCCGGTGACGGAGGAGAATAAGGTTACCCGCCAGGTATTGGCCGAACCCAGTGCCGATCTGGCGGGGCGAACCTGGGCGGCCCTGCAGGACGGCACGCCACTGGTGACGGAAATGGCGCAAGGTGCCGGCCGCGTCGTGCTGTTTCATGTCACTGCCAATGCCGACTGGTCCGACCTGCCGCTGTCGGGCCTGTTCGTCGACATGCTGCGCCGTCTGGTCGACCTGTCGGTCGGCGTTGCGACCGCGCAGAGCACGGCGACGCTCGCGCCGGTCGAGACGTTGGATGGCTTTGGGTTGCTGGGCCAACCACCGCCGGCGGCGTCCAGCCTGCAAGCGGACAAATTCGGTTCGACGCCGGCCTCGCCACGCCATCCGCCGGGATTCTATGGGCCGGAAAGCGGCCGCCAGGTGCTGAACCTGGGGACAAGTATTGCCGCCCCGCAAGCCGCGGCCCCGATCAGCGGCGCGACGTTGGAGACGGTTCGCGGTTCGGCGCGGGAGCGTGCGCTGGGACCAATTTTGCTGGCCTTGGCGGTGCTGCTGCTGTGCGCGGACATGATCGTGTCGCTCGCCCTGCGGGGCCTGCTGCGGGCGCGGGTAGCGGCGACCGCCGCGGCATTGCTGTTGCTGCTGGTGCCAAACGCCTACGCCCTCGACAGCAGTTCGAACCCGGCGATCGACACCCGCCTCGGCTATATCCTGTCGGGCGACAGCCAGGTGGACGGTATCGCGAAGTCCGGACTGGAAGGTCTGTCGGACTACGTGAACCAGCGCACGGCCGCCACGCTGCATGAGCCCGACGCGGTGCAGCCTGGCCAGACCGACCTCAGTCTGTATCCACTGCTCTACTGGCCGATCATCGCGGACGCTCCGGATTTGACCGCGGTCCAGGCCGCCGCATTGAACGACTACATGAGCCGCGGCGGGATCATCCTGATCGACACACGGGATTCCGGGTCAGGCGCCGGCTTCGCGCCCGGCACCGAGGACGCCCTGAAGCGCATTGCCCGGACGCTGGTGGTGCCGCCCCTGGCCCCGCTGAGCGGCGAACACGTGCTGTCGCGCGCCTTTTATCTGCTGTCCGACTTTCCGGGCCGGTTTACCGGCGACACGGTCTGGGTGCAGCGCGACCAGGACCGCACCAATGACAGCGTCAGCCCGGTCATCATCGGCGGCAATGATTGGGGCGCTGCCTGGGCGATCAGCCCCGACGGCAACAATCCCTATGCCGTGCTTCCCGGCGGCCAGCGCCAGCGCACCCTCGCCTACCGGTTCGGCGTGAACCTCGTGATGTACGCGCTGACCGGGAACTACAAGGGCGACCAGGTGCACGTCCCGGCCATCCTCCAGCGGCTCGGCCAGTAGATGCGCCCCGAACAGGTCATCGCCGCAATCCGGTTCGATCCGCTGCTGCCCGAATGGGTGCTGATCGTGCTTGGCGTTGTGTCGCTCGCCGTGGTCGGGCTGGGGGTGTGGCGCCGTGGCCGCGGCACGCTGTTCCGCCTCGCCGCGTTCGCGGTTCTGCTGCTGTGGCTGAGCGGTCCCCGCCTGGTGCAGGAAACCCGGGAGGCGCTGCGCGACATCGGGCTGCTGGTGGTGGACCGATCGGCCTCCATGCAGGTCGGCGAGCGAGCCCGTCTGGCGGAAGCCGCCAGGCAATCGGTCGAGTCCCAGGCGGAGCACATGTCGGACCTGGAACTGCGCACCGTTTCGGTGCCCGAATCCGGCAACGCCGGCACCCAATTGTTTACAGAAATCGACCGGGCGCTGGCTGATATTCCGCGATCGCGCTTTGCCGGCACGATCGCGATCACCGACGGCCAGGTCCACGACCTGCCGAAGGCTGCTCCGGGCGGGGCGCCGCTGAACCTGCTGTTGACCGCGAAGGGCGAGGAAACCGACCGGCGGCTGCGGGTGATCGAGGCGCCGGGCTACGGCATCGTTGGCAAGTCCGTGGTCCTGCGCGTCGCCATTGACGACCTCGGCACGCCTGTGACCTCCGGCGGCCGCGCCGGCCCTGCAACGTTGACCGTCCGCCGCGACGGCCAGCCGTTTCGCACCGAAAGCGTCCCCGTCGGGGTGGAACAGCACATCGAGGTCCCGATCACCCGCGCCGGTCCCACCGTCATCGAAATGTCCGCCAGTCCGTTGCCCGGCGAAGTCTCACCGTTGAACAACCGGGCGGTGGTGGAGATCAACGGGGTCCGCGACCGTTTGCGGGTGCTGCTGATCTCCGGCGAACCGCATCAGGGTGAGCGCACCTGGCGCCGCCTGCTGAAGGCCGACCCGTCGGTTGACCTGGTGCATTTCACCATCCTGCGCCCGCCCGAGAAAGATGACCGCACACCGTTGAACGAGCTGGCACTGATCGCCTTTCCGGTGCGCGAACTGTTCGTCGACAAGATCGGCGAGTTTGACCTGATCATCCTAGACCGCTTCCAGAACCGCGGCCTGCTGCCGCTGCCGTACCTTGCCAACATCGCCAACCGGGTCCGCCAGGGCGGCGCCCTGCTGATGAGCGTCGGGCCGGAATTCAGCGGCGCCACCAGCTTGGCCGCCACCCCGTTGGGTGCCGTTCTGCCTGGCGGACCAGCGCGCAGCGGAGCGGTGGTTGATGGCCCGTTTCGGCCGTGGGTCACCGATCTCGGCCAGCGCCACCCGGTGACGGCGGGGCTCGCCGGTGCCAATTCCGCCGGCAATTCAGCAGCCAGCCCGGAGAAGCCGCCGGCCTGGGGCCCGTGGTATCGCCGCATCGAGCCGGGTGCGGTGAACGGCGAAATCCTGATGCGCACGCCGGACGGGCAGCCTTTGCTGGCGCTTGATCGCGCCGGGGAAGGTCGCACCGCGCTGTTGCTGTCTGACCAGATCTGGTTGTGGTCGCGTGGCCATGATGGCGGTGGTCCGCAGGCTGAGCTGCTGCGCCGCGTTGCGCACTGGCTGATGCAGGAACCCGAGCTCGAGGAAAACGCGCTGACGGCGCGCGTTGGTGACGGGCGGCTGCGGATTGAGAGCCGCTCCACTGACGCGGGACCGCCGGCCGACGTGGTTGTGACCGATCCCGATGGCAACAAGGAAACGGTAAAGCTGCAGGAGGATTCGCCGGGTCGCGCCACGGCGGCACGATTGGCGCCGGTCCCGGGCGTATGGCAGGTCACCCAAGGGGCACGGACTGCCTACGCCGCCGCCGGTGCCGCCAATCCGCCTGAACTGGCTGATCTTCGGGCCACTGCCGGGGCTATGGGTCCGTTGGCCCGCGCGTCGGGCGGCGGTGTGCATTGGCTGGCCGGTGCTGAGGTGCCCGAACTGCGCCGCACCGAGGATGACCGATCAGCCTCCGGCAGCGCCTGGATCGGGTTGCAGCGACGGCACGATCACGTGGTGACGGGCGTCGCGGCGCTGGAGCTTCTGCCCGGCTGGTTGTGCCTGCCTGTCATGCTGGGCCTTCTGGTGCTGGCCTGGCGGCAGGAGGGCCGCTAGGTCTCAGGCTGGTCGCCGGCGGGGAGCACTCTTGATGTCCCTGGGGCGCGGGCGGCTATGGCACATGAGGCAATGTGGTGGCTGGGGGACCTGGATTCGAACCAAGGATGCCCGGGTCAGAGCCGGGAGTTTTACCGCTAAACTATCCCCCAACGAGGCGCGGGCCGGCGCAATAACACGATGGTCGGGCGGGGGCAATGTCTTGTCGCAGATACTGTCCGGATCGTTGTGCAAAATCTAACCCGGCCGAAGCGGCCATGGCATGCTGGTGATGTTCGAATTCACCAACCCTGTGAGGAGGGCGCACACCATGACCAAGCGGCAGGTTAAAGGCGAAGCCGGCGAGATTAAAGCGATCCTGTCGGGGGACGACGATTTCCTCCGCTTGGCGGTCAAAGCTGCGATCCAGGTAGCGCTGGAGGCGGAGATGACGGAGGCATTGTCGGCGGAGCGGAGCGAACGGGTGGACGGGCGTCTCGGTTACCGCAGTGGCTCGTATGCTCGCTCGCTGATCACCCGCGTCGGCAGCATTGAACTGCGTGTGCCGCGCGACCGCGCGGGCTTGTTCTCGACGGAGCTGTTCGAACGCTACCAGCGCTCGGAGCGGGCGTTGGTCAGTGCGCTGGCCGAGATGTATGTCCAGGGTGTCTCGACCCGCAAAGTCAAGACGGTCACGGAGACGCTGTGCGGGCACAGCTTCTCGGCCTCGTCGGTCAGCGAGATGAATAAGACACTGGACGCGGCGCTGACAGCGTTTGCGACGCGGCGGCTGGAGGAGCCGTATCCCTACCTGATCCTGGACGCCCGCTATGAACGTGCGCGCGAAGGCGGGGTGATCGCGAGCCAGGCGGCGCTGATTGCGATCGCGGTCGCTGCCGACGGTCACCGCCAGGTGCTGGCGGTGGACTTGGCCAATCGGGAGAGCGCGTCGAGCTGGCGGGAGTTCCTGCTCGGACTGAAGCAGCGCGGATTGCATGGCGTGGAATTCGTGGTCTCGGACGATCACCCTGGTCTGAAGCAGGCGATCCGCGAGGTGCTGGCCGAGGCGGCCTGGCAGCGCTGCTACGTGCACTTTCTGCGCAATGCCCTGGATCATTTGCCGCGGCGTGCCAACGACGACTGCCTGCAAGAGCTGCGCTGGATTTATGACCGGCGCGAGATCACCGAAGTGCGGCGCGACCTCGCTGCCTGGCTAAACAAGTGGAGCGGCAAATACGCCCGCCTGTGCACCTGGGTCGAAGAGAACATCGAGGAGACGCTGACCTATTACCGGCTGCCGTTGCCGCATCATAAGCACATGAAATCGACCAATATGCTGGAACGGCTGAACCAGGAGATCAAACGCCGCACGCATGTAGTGCGGATCTTCCCAAGCCCGGCGAGTTGCCTGCGGCTGGTCCGCGCGCTGGCGGTCGAAACGCACGAAGAATGGCTGGAAAGTCCGCGTTACCTGAACATGGAGGATCTGCGCGAGCACAAGAAACAGCAGATGCGAGCAGCGGCATGAGCCAGCGCCCCGCCTGCTCAAGGATGGCGGTGGGGGGAGCCGCCCTCAAGGACGCTGCGCGCCGCCAGCGCGGCAGCCTGACGGCCGTCCTTGACCGCGGCTCCCCCCACCGCCGTCAGACTATTGGGCCGGGACGAAGAAACGGCCCCGTACAGCCGAACAAAGAAACATCATCGCACTTCAGTTATCCTGCCACAACTTTTGCACAGCTTGACAGACACAACCTTGTCGCACTTCCCGACACGGCAATCGCACAACCGTCGCCGAAGCAAGCATGACGCCCCGACCATGAGGCGCTGCAGTGGGGCGCACGGCTGCCGCACCTGCGCCCCACCGGATGCTACCCGATCGCAGCCAGCTCCCGGCGCAGCACCGCCGCACGCGGGCTGTCGACCCCGCCATACAGCACGTCGCGGCTGGTCAGATTGCGACCGTAGAACTCGCTGTCCAGATTCGGCTGGGCGCGGATTACCGACCCATCCACCGTCAGGCCGCCATACAGCCCGGTGGATGACGACCACACGACGACGTCCGGCGGTGAGGCCCCACCGATCGCGCCCTCCACGCCCGACCCCAGGGTTACGATCGAGATGCCGGCCTGGGCGCCAATTTTAAAATTGTCGTGCAGCACACCATCAACCCCCTTCTGGGTCATGATCAGCATGATCAGCTCGGATTGCTGCAGCCCGACCTGCAGACCGAAGGACGCCGCGCCGATGGCATAGAACGCAGGTGCGCTCCAGCCGCCCTTGTTGCGCACCATCAGCACGCCGTTGCCGCCCTCGCCGCCGACGATGAACCCGCCCTTGATCAACTTGGGCACGATGAACACGGCATGAGCGGTGCGCATCAATTTCGCCGCGTTACCAAAGGCCTTGTCGTGGTGCAGGTCCGCCAGCACCTTGCGCGCCCCGTCGACGGTGACCTGCTGACTGGTCTGTGCCTGGGCGGCGAGCGGCGCGGCCAGAACCCCGGCCGCAAGCAACGCCGACCCGCTCAGAAATTTCGCACGTGTAAGCATATTCAAATCCTCTCATTCCAGAACGAAACATTTGCGCAAGCACCGACTGCATATTTCACTCGCAGGGGCCGACAGTAGATGCCGGACGATGACGAATTCGCGATCCCACTCGATCACGCCTCCGTAAGCCGCCCGCACCGACTTTCGCGGTCAGGTTCCGGCAGGCGATCCGATATCGGCCGGTGTCAGGTTCCATGCCGCCAGTGCTTCCGCCAACGGAACCGATCCGGGCGGGCGAGGCGTTGCCAGTTTGGTTACGCCGAAGCGGGGCGCCGGCGCCGGTTGGCGATGATCGCCGACCTCGATAAAGGCGCCGCGTGCCTGGTTGTGCGGATGCGTATGCGCCTCGTCCATCGATAGCACCGGGGCGAAGCAGGAATCCGTGCCTTCCAGGATGCGGCACCACGCATCACGGGTGCGGGTCAGGAAGCGCTGTGTCAGCACGTCCTTCCACTGCGGCCAGCCGGCGCGGTCACGCTGGGCGGGCATGCCGGCGGGATCGATCTCCAGCCGGCGCAGCAGCTCCTCGTGAAACTTCACCTCGATCGGGGCGATCGAAATATACTGGCCATCGGCACACTCATAGACCTCGTAATAATACGACCCGGAATCGAGCTGGTTTTCCCCGCGCGGGCCTGTAAATCGACCACCGGCCGCCATCGCGTAGATCGGGGTCATCAACGACAACACGCCGTCGACCATCGCGGCGTCCACCACCTGGCCGGCGCCGGTGGTCCGCGCCGAAATGATCGCGGCAAGCAGGCCGGTCACAAGATAAAGCGCCCCGCCACCGTAATCGCCGACCAGGTTCAACGGCGGCGTCGGCTTCTGGCCGGCCCGTCCGATAGCGTGCAGGGCGCCGGTCAGGGCGATGTAGTTCAGGTCGTGGCCGGCAGCCTGGGACAGCGGACCATCCTGGCCCCAGCCGGTCACCCGTCCGAACACCAGTTTCGGATTGCGCGCCAGGCAGACGTCCGGCCCCAGGCCAAGCCGCTCCATCACGCCAGGACGAAATCCCTCGATCAGCGCATCGGCCCCGTCGATCAGAGTCAGTGCGGTCTCGATCGCTTGCTTCTGCTTCAGGTCAAGATGCAGAACTGCTCGGCTACGCCTTGTAAATTCATGATCTTCTGCCATTGGCAGGCCGAGATCGACAGCCGCGATACGGTCGATCCGCAGCACCGTAGCGCCCATGTCCGCGAGGATTGTGGCTGCCAGCGGCGCCGGGCCGATACCGGTGAACTCGACGATCTTGATGCCGGCCAATGGTCCCATGACTGCGTTTCCTTCCCGTGTTCACGGGAATTAAGGCGCAGCCGGGCAGGCGGCGCAACCGCAGAAGCCGGTGCGCCGCGGTTCGTTCGTCAGGGACGCTGAACCAGCTCGATCTTGTAACCGTCCGGATCTTCGACGAAAGCAATGATTGTCTTGCCGAACTTCACCGGGCCCGGTTCGCGCGTCACCTTGGCGCCAAATGAGCGCAGCGTCTCGGTCGTTGCCGCAACATCTGGCACGCCGATCGCCAGATGTCCGAAGGCGGTGCCCATGTCGTATTTTTCGGTGCCGTAGTTGTAGGTCAGCTCGATGACGGTGTTGCTGTCCTCATTGCCGTAGCCGACGAAGACCAGGGTGTATTTCCCGTCCGGCACATCGGTGCGGCGGATCTCATTCATGCCGAAACCCTGGGTGTAGAAATCGACGCTGCGCTGCAGGTCGCCGACACGCAGCATCGTGTGCAAGAACCGGCTCATGGGAGGTCCTCCTTCAAGGTTTCAGGATCGAGGCCCAGCAGAAACAGCCCCGCCGCGTCGGCCGCCGTCAGGCAAGCCTCGCGGTCTGCCAGAATGGTGGCGTTTGCCTCGAACGCAAGCCCCCGTAGGCCGGCGGCGGCGGCATTGCGCACGGTCTGCGGCCCGATCGTCGGCAGATCGGCACGCTTGTCCTGGCCTGGTTTCAGCAATTTCACCAGAACGCCCCCGATCCCGTCGCGCCGCAGCGCGCCGGCGCGGGTCAGCATCGCGTCAGTGCCCTCGATCGCTTCCACAGCCAGCACCAGTCCTTGCTGCACGACGCAACCCTGCCCGACATCGGCGGCGCCGAGCAGCCGCGCGACATGAACACCGCGATGGACATCGGTCATCGCCTGGGCATCAGGACGTACCCGGGTCAGCACACCCGTTGGCGCCACCGCCTCACGCATGATCTCCTGCATGCCGATTACGCGAAAGCCTTCCTCGGTCAGCACACGGATCACTGCGGCAAGCAGCCCGTCATCGCCGGCGAAGGCTGCGCGTCCGATGCGGGCCAACAGCCTGGCACCCTCCGCATCAGGACGCAGATCGAGCAGCGAGGGGCGCCGGACCGGGCCGATCATCACCAGGTCCTGGCAACCATGTTCACGCAGCGCGGCAATGATGCGGGCGGCGGCACCAAGGCGGCGCATCTCGTGTGGCCACGAGGCAAGGCCGGTCCGGTCGGCAAAACCCTCCAGCCCGATTATGAAAACCTCCCTGCCCGCCGCCCGGGCCGCCGTCGCGACCTGCACCGGAAGCGGACCTCCCCCGGCAATTATGCCGAGTCTGCGTGGCATTTCTGCCTGACTATTCATTGCAAATTCCGTGGGTCCCACTCTTTTCTTGCTACCGGCGGGGATTTTTCCGCATACAGCACCCGATCCTATCTCACGCTCCGGTGAGACAGCCTAAGAGATTATCCGGCCATGATGGACGACGATCTGCCCGACGCAGCGCGGCATGCAACAGCAGCGAATGTGCTGCAATGCCTGACCATGCTGGCCGAGGAAGCGGTCAACCTGAACCTGCCTCGTACCATGCTGGCTCTGCGCAAGGCCGTCCGTGCTTGCCAGGCAGAGCAGGATCGGCCGATTCCGGCACTGCGTCCCCGCCGACATCTCGTGTTACATTAGCGGTAATACCGCAAGGGTTATTTTGGCGCGCGCGATCTGCTGCGATTGCGAAGGATTGCGCCGCGACGCATAGCGCCATAATTTTGTCCCGAACCACCGTTCCGGGCGCGACGATGTGTCGTGTGCCGGGCGGTGGTGTGCTGTCGCACCTAAAATAAGGACATTGCGCATGAGCGCCCCAGGCAAACGGTCTGTCACGGTTACCCTAGACGGGACGAACAAATCGACCAGCCTGCCGCTGTTGGCAGGAACCGTCGGTCCGGACGTATTTGATATCCGAAAGATATACGGCGATCTGGGCGTGTTCACCTACGATCCCGGCTACGGCGCGACAGCGTCCTGCGACAGCAAGATCACCTACATCGACGGTGATGTCGGCGTCCTTCTGTATCGCGGCTATCCGATCGAGCAACTGGCCGAGAAGTCCAACTTCCTGGAGGTGTGCTACCTGCTGCTGAACGGCGAGTTGCCGAACGAGGCGGAGAGCAAGGATTTCGAGCTGGGGGTGATGCGGCACACAATGCTGCATGAACAGCTTCGCACCTTCTACAACGGTTTCCGTCGTGATGCGCACCCGATGGCGGTGATGTGCGGCGTGGTCGGCGCGCTGTCGGCCTTCTATCACGACAGCCTGGACATCCACGATCCGGAAAGCCGCAGGATCAGCGCCTTCCGCCTGATCGCCAAGGTTCCGACCATCGCGGCCTGGGCGCACAAATATGCCGTCGGACAGCCGTTCGTGTATCCACGGAACGACCTGACCTACGCCGAGAACTTCCTGCACATGTTCCACGCCGTGCCGGCCGAGGAGTACAAGATCAGCCCGGTGCTATCGAAGGCGATGGACCTGATCATGATCCTGCACGCCGACCATGAGCAGAACGCCTCCACCAGCACGGTGCGGCTCGCCGGCTCAACCGGCGCCAATCCCTTTGCCTGCATCGCGGCCGGCATCGCGAGCCTGTGGGGCCCAGCGCATGGCGGCGCGAACGAAGCCGTGCTGAAAATGCTGGCTGAGATTGGACATACCAAGAATATCAAAAGCTTCTTGTCCGACGTTAAGGACAAGGATAACCACACGAAGCTGATGGGGTTCGGCCATCGGGTGTACAAGAATTACGACCCTCGCGCCAAGATCATCCAGAAGGCATGCCATGACGTGCTGGAGGAACTTGGGATCAAGGGGGATCCGCTGCTCGATTTGGCAATGGAGCTCGAACATATCGCGCTGAACGATCCGTATTTCGTTGATCGCAAACTGTATCCGAATGTGGATTTCTATTCCGGCATCATCCTGAAGGCGATGGGCTTCCCGACCAGCATGTTCACTGCCCTGTTCGCGGTATCACGTACCGTCGGGTGGGTGAGCCAGTGGAAGGAAATGATGGAAGATCCGCAGCAGCGCATCGGCCGGCCGCGGCAGATCTACACCGGACCGGCGCAGCGCGACTACGTTCCCACCAACGCGCGCCGCTGACACCAACGTTTCATAAAGGCCGGCGTCCGCAGGGACGTCGGCCTTTTTTTGTTTAATTTCAGCGTCTACCGAGCCTCGGCTAATTTCGCTGGATGAAATTGGCAATCCACCGCTGCCTGCGGTGCAACGAAGATACGATCGTCAAGCCTGTTGATACGATGAGCACCGCAATACATTGCTTTTGATGCCTTTTATCCGGCGGCATCGATAGTTGCCAGGCGCTGTCACGGGTATAGCACGCTGCACGTTGACGCATTCCGACGAGTCGCACCCGTCAAGATTGCGACAATGATTGGGAGCAATGAAGATGCTCACAATTGCGTGTGGTTACTGATTTTCCGAATTATCCAATGTCGATATACACGCGTAGGTTGCAGAGAACAAAAGCGTTCTGGAAGGCCCTTATGCGTGCGAAAATTTCACTTGATCTGCTAGTCAAAGACCGGCTCAAGCGGTGGGGTCAACGACCACCGGGGGTCAAGCCCCGCCGCGGCAAGGAGTCCTGGCTACGGGGCCGTCCAGCGGAGGACGAAACCCGCATCAGCAGCCCGTTCCTCAAGATCCCCGGCAGTTCGCGGCTGCGCACCCTGCCGGATGGGCTCTGGCTGAATTTCGGCGGGACGTTTACAGACCCATTCGTTGACATCCTCGGCATTATGTAGCAGATACACCAAAAGAACCGCTATCAACGATATACGTTGACATGGTATAAATAGGGCGACCACAGAAGGATCGCCCCGTGACCGATGTTCTCAATGCCCTTGTCCTTCGCCGCGCCGAACTGTTGGGCAGGATCAACGTGGCACAAGCCGCGATCCAACAGATGCACGCCGACATGGCTGCGCTGGATAGCGTCATACAGCAAATTGATCCGGAATACCGGCTGGACGTGATCCGCCCGCGCTATCAGCGGGCGCCGACCCCAGCCGAGTTCGGGTCAATCAGCCGGACAGTGCTAGACGTGCTGCGGCGAGCTCAGGAGCCGCAGACGGCCAAGGGGATGGCGGAACAAATCATCGCGGAGCGGGGACTGAACACGGCTGATCCCAAGCTACGGCGGCAGATGGCCAAGCGGGTGGACATGGCGCTTCGGTATCAGCGGACAAATGGGATGGTGCGGGAGGTGGCGACGGAGGGTGCGGTGGGCTGGGAGATCGAAACTTAATCCAGGTTCTTCCGGGCTTGCTATGGGTCATGGGCGAGGTGCTACACAATGTGTGAGCGACGCCTGATGTGCCATCACGCGCCGGGAGAAAGGGTGTGTTAATGGAGTATGATGAAGCGTGGATGAAGAATTTCATCGCCAGGCGGACTGTTGAGACGTGGCACACTCATGAGCGGCCCTATTATCTTAGCTTTATCGCAACAGATATGGGGAAAGAAGGCGCAAATTACCGTTCGATTATCGGTCCTTTAAGGCTTCGCCAATGGGTTACCACCACTGAGATACCGGGTATAAAGGTGGTAGCTCATCCTGTTCATAAAGCGAAGATCGGGTTTATCCCTGAAGATAAAGACTTCACGTTCAATGATGAGGCTGTATCATTACCACCTATGGTTCCTAAGTTAGGAGACCGGCAACCAAAATTTTCGCGAAATCGGTACCGGTTGCTTCAGTTCCTTGACTTGTTATCGGAGCTAAACGACGAAGAGCTCAGAGATATCAACATCCCCATAAAAACGATCGTCCGCATTCTAAAAGGATGAGCAGGATAGTTATAATAGTAGCGACGCCGGACGCGTCGCTAGAGCGCATTATTGTTCAACGTCGAGAGCAACTAATTCCCGATGCAATTAGAAGGAAAACTCACAATTCAATTGATGGCAACAGGGTTACTATTTCTTGTTTTCTGGTAAAATCTCACGCTCGGGCCAAAGACTTGATTGAGTTTGTCGATAATTTATGTGACCGGAATGTTTCCGGCATTATTTTAGCTATTGATTATCGCTTAGTGGCACTCGTGGAATTGTTAAGAAGCACCTTTTTCGTCATTAGTTATTCTCAAGATGGTATGATAAATTTTGGGAATTTTTTTGGCAGTATTATTACAAGGGCACTTAGGGACTACCGTATTCTTTCGCATAAATTCGATGACACAAAATTCAGGAAATTATTTACGCTTCCTTTACGGAACTTCAAAGCGCCTGAACTCAATAAATTAGTCCAAGTTTGCGCTGCTTCCAATTCTGGTAAAGGTTTCGCAGATCGGCTTGATGCAGCACTGCGCGCGCTTCGCGAGAGACAAAAACCAAAACGCTATGAAGATAACCCCTCGCACGTATATTTGGTTGACGATGAAGGAAAACATTTCCAGCTAGGGCATGAACGCCACGCTCGCGCCGAGACGGCAATTCCTCCCCATAACGATTTATGTAGAATAAACAATGTTTTTAGATTTGGGCATCGTTTTGATTCAGAACTACATTATAATGTCAGTAAAGATGAAAACTCCAGACAAAAGTCGCTCGGAATGATAGGATCGTATCTTAACTGCCATGACAGCGAAATCCCCGGTCAGGGGAGGACACACCTCAACATGTTTCCAAACGATTTCTTTTGAAAAGTCAGCACAGGGGAGTACCACGGGTAACCCCCCAGCGTGCTTTGCCTATCTACTTTCTTACACCGAATGCGATGTGAGCAGATCAAGGGCTAGCCCTGTCTTTCCGTTCACTCGGAACAGTCGCTAGGCTACCAAAGGCCACTATTTAGTGGCTCTTAAGCGGCATGAAGACTGATGGTAGGCGGCACAGAGATATCACTTTTCGATTAATTGTCAACCGGTATTCCCCAGCAAATCAGACGCTAGATGTGTCGCTGCCAGTATCCCGCCCACACCCGGCTAACCGGATGCCGAAGTGCAGCTACGGTAACCATCTCGTGCTGAAGCCCGTTGTGAGCCCGCCGATTGTCTTCCTTCCAAGCCATCTCGCCAGCGTAGGCGCCAAGGTATTTTCCGCTGATGTGATGATGCTGGCCGATCTCAGCGCGACGAAGCCGGGAGAAGTATGACTCGGCTTGGTTGGTGCAGGCGCCATCCAGGCTGTAAGCCACGGAATGGTTGATCCGCTTCATCTCGTAGTAGGCGTGCATCCGGTCCCACGCTGCGGCTTCGTCGGTATGGACCACCGTGCCGGGCGCTACGTGAGCGCGGACCGTAGGAACAGCGGCGGCTTCACTGGTGGCAACGGTGGTGAACGTCTGACCGTCGCGCTCGCGCGCCACCACCACTGACTGACGCTTGCCGGTCTGTTCCTCAGCCAACCGGCGATCCGCGCGTTCCGCCTTCACGTTCTTCTCCTTGGACTTGCCACCGAAGTAGGCGCCGTCCACTTCAACCGTGCCGGACAGGACAATCGCGTCACGCCCGGCGCCGATCGCTTCCCGAATTTTGTGAGCCATCACGAAGGCTGTTTTGTATTGCACGTCCAGGTCGCGACCGAGTTGCAGGGCGGAGATGCCCTTGACCGCGTTTACGAAGATGGCGATTGCGGCGAGGTAATCGCGGATCGGAAGTTTGCGGCTGGAAAAGATTGTCCCGCTGGTGACGCTGAACTGGCGTAGGCAGGCAGCACACTTCCAGATTTTGCGGGCGCGATAGGTGTAGACCTTGGTGCATTCGCAGTAGGGGCAAAATGCCGCTCCGCCATTGTCAGCGAATCGGATTTCCTCAAAGCGGGCATGTGCCTCTTCATCCGACATCCGCATGATCGATTTCAGGCTCAGTGTGCGGGCCTTGGCGGTCAGTAGGAAGTGCTGCGACATCGGGAAACCTCAACGCTTTTCGTTGAGATAGGTTATATCCGTTGAAATAACAGATGACAACGAAAATCGTTGACGTTCACATAAAAAAGTTGGATAAGTTCTCCATGCTCACCCCAGAACAAAGCAGAGCAGCTAGAGGCTGGCTGGATTGGAGTCAGGAGGATTTGGCCAAGAGAGCCAATGTCTCTCTATCCACTGTGCGCGACTTTGAGAAAGGGCGGCGCGTGCCGATATCGAATAACCTGGATGCCCTGCGGCGGGCGATAGAAGCCGCAGGGGTCCAGTTGGTGTTGAGACAAGGTCAACCGGTGGGGATCGCCATCTTTGATCCTCAGCCGGAGCAAGAAGGGCCTAGCGCGGCAAACCGCGCCAATGCCCCGTAACGAACTCGGTGGCGCCGAAGCGCGTCCGAACGTATGGGTTGATCCAGATCACTCTGGAGTTCTCCTACTGCGGGTTAAAACTTGCCACAGCAGGCGCAAAGCCTTATCTACCGTATGCGACTAGCGGTAGCCTCAACACCTGCTGTGACGCGACGCACCGACCATCAGGGCTGCTTCCTCCGCTTTTGCAGGGCATGGGGAAGCGGCCCTTCTCATTCTCACTCCCGGCGCGGGTCGGCGTCACATCCGGGGGCTCTCACAGGTCTAAGCAATATACGACTCCTGCCCGACGATGTTCGGGCTGTATCGGTTATGGCAGGATGTTGCAGATTCTGCAAGTACTGTGTGGACAGTACGGCTTTCTGATAATGGTGGAAATTCTGCCCAAGTCACTCTAGATACGTTCGTATCAGATGAGGTGATTCCAATGTCGGACCAGTTAGACGATGTTATCGCTCGTGCAGTTGCACGGGAGGCCGAGTTACAAAAGGAACTAACTGATCTAAAAGTTTTCCTGTCGGTATATCGTAGGCTGACTGACCAGAAGTTCGGGCCTGTTACGCCGCACGATCATCAGAACCGGGATCCTGAAAACGTTCATGTTTTCGGGGGCGAAAGCGGGTCACCTGTGTTGAGCGGTGACGCCGTTGGACCGGTGGCGATCCTTCCCAATTCTTCGCCACGCGCAGAACCACCACCAAAGGGAATGCGGCAACCTGAGTTCGTAGCGTTCGTGCGGAATTTACTCATTGAGCAGGGACGACCCATGCAGGCTCACGAAATTCTGTCACGTTTCCGAGATAAAGGCAGGCACGTCGGAGGATCTGATGAAACGTCGAACCTGAAAACAAAACTTTGGCGGGCAAAAACAGAGATTATAGCGATCCCAGGCTCGGGATACTGGCCGGTCGAAATTCCGTGCGATGCCGTAAGTTACCATCCAAAGTCACAGGAGCAGAGCGAGTGACGTTAGATGGACCACGTGTGCCATCCCGTGCGGTCTAGTTAGATATTCAGTCTCGCCTGCGTGGCGGTTGTCTCTCTTACAGCTTTTCGGAATGTCGCCCCGGTATCAACAAGAGGAATAGCTGGCTTGGTGCCTAGGAGCGCTTGTTCAATGGTGATGATTTGCAGGCGCGGGTATTGCCTCCCGCATAGCTCGTAAAAGCCTGCCGATGCCGCTTCGACCATCATTGGCCGGGTAGGAGGTTCTAGAGTAAGGAACACACCTATCGGCGCTTTCTCCCGCTGTAGAACGCCCTTGAGATCGCGAACCATAGGCACACTCACGCCGCCGCCCTTGACGCTCACGATGGCCCGTTCCGTAGTTTTGGCGTCCGAACGGAAATAGATCAGACCATCAATCCCACCGTCCGCACCCTTCTTTTTGCCGCCGTAAGGCTGCGCATCGATCAGCGAAACTGCCCACCACTGGAATTGATATTTGTCGCGCATCGCTAGGTCGCGGGCGCCATCGATATCCTGCGGTGTGCCATGGACGTCAAATGCAATACCGGGGAAAGCATCTTTCAGGCGACGCTCAATTAGGCTGATCGCGAGATGCGTTACGTCAATTCCTATCCAGGTCCGATGTAGCTTCTGTGCCGCGTGAATGGTTGTTCCGCACCCACAGAAGGGGTCCAAAACCACATCACCAGGGTTTGTGCTGGCTTCAATAATCCTCTCCAGAAGCGCAACGGGCTTCTGCGTTGGGTAGCCTAGCCGCTCTTGAGCCTGAGAATTAACGGCAGCGATGTCGTAAATTATGTCTTGAATGGGAATACCGTCGCCAGCGTATTGCTTCAATCGCGGGAAGCCTTCGCCATCACGGGGAAAATACAGTAGTCGTGCAGCGTCCAAGGCATCAAGCTTAGATTGCGGGGCTGCTGAATCTAATCCTTCGACCAAGCCGTTGGGAATTGCCCAATGTCGTCCCATCTGGGTGGGGTCGTGATCCCGCCAAGGTCTTCCTGAGTCGCCGTTTCGAGTTCCGGCACCGGTTAGGCTCACATCCTGAAAAAGACCGCGTGGGTCTTTAAGGCGATATTTTCGTTCAACGTACCCCGGCTCATAGGGCTGAAGAAGCTTATTCCAGGTGTAGTCGGACGACACCGTGTAGAAAACAATCGTATCATGCAGCGGCCCCCACCTCTTGGCGCTACCGTGAGACCCACTGCGCTTCCAAATGATCTCGTTACGGAATCCCCCTGGTCCGAAGACAGCATCCAACATTGTGCGCAGATAATGGCTAGCAGTTGGGTCGCAGTGTAGATAGAGACTACCCGTTGGCTTCAGTATCCGGTGCAACTCGATCAAGCGAACCGCCATCATTGTAAGGTAGGCCATCATATCGTTTTCACCCAGGAAGCTACGCATCGCGCGGAGCAAATCCGCCGCATGCGTGTTCCCAGATCGCATTACCTCGTCAAACGCCGCCTCTGCCTCGTTCGCCCAGTGCCAAGTGTCCTCGAACGCTTCGATTTGGGCTTGTGACCCGGCTCCGGTCGGGGACCTGAACAGAAGATTATAGGACGCGTTCGAATTGAACGGCGGGTCCAGATACACCAAATCAACGCTCTCTGTGGCGATGCTCTCCCTAAGCACGTCGATGTTGTTGCCGTAATAGAGGGCGTTCTGGGTCATGTTCACGTGAATGGCATAGGGGGTCGATCTGATGCAATCCTCCGCTCTTCCGTCGCCGGAACGTCTCATGTATCGGTAAGTGTCAGTAGTGTCTCAGCTTGAATAAATGCCTACGCTGCGTTTCTCGCAAGATTTGCTCTCACGTGATAAGATCAGGGGATGAGAACTTACAGAATTGCACCGCTTACTCTCGGCACAGATGGATGGACCGTGGTTCGCAGTGTACCTGGCGAGCAGGATGAGGCGTTGGGCCACTACGCAGAGCGGAGCGAGGCCCGAGCCGCGTTGGACCATTTGGTGGCTGAGGAACATCAGCGCGAGACCGTACCACCAAGCGACACAGAATATAGCATCGTCCAAGATGACGGGGATTCATATAAGGTCCGGATTACTCGTTTAGGTAAGTTTATTCAGGAAGCGGACGGCTTCTCGACCCGTGAAGCCGCCGCATCTTGGATTGCTCAAGACCGCAGAATCGCCATCATAGACGAGCGCAAAGAACCTATCGTCTCGGCACACTTGCGGATTGTGCGATGACCCGCACCCCCGACGCCCCCGCGCCCTTAACCAGCTTGCGAATCCGATACTCGTGGTGCCAACCCATTTTAACCAACGTCAACGATCTTGGTGTATCTGCTACATAATACCGGACATCCTGGCCATCGAAGCCTGCAGCACCATCCAGAACCTGCTCGACAAGCGCTCCCGCTTCGCGCCCAGCACCCATTCGATGATGTGCCTTTGTCCGGTCGAGTGGTTGCTGGCGCCGATCACCCCGACCGATCCGACACCGCGCTGGCGCACCACCGGCGTAATCCTGCATGAGCCTTACATCGATGTGCTGATCCCGGTGCGTGAGATGCGCGTGCTGTACGGCTTGAAGAGCGGCCACTACAAAGGCTTCGCCAAGTATCAGCTGCCCCATGCGCACGAATTCTTCGTTCCCATGGAAACCCTGACCGAGGAAAACAGCGAGGACAATCCGGCGCTACAGGCTCTGCTCGCCCGTACATCCGTATCGGCAAATTTCCTGGCGCCCTGACCGGCCCTTTCAGAACAGCATGCCTTTCTTGAGCAGGCCGTGAACGCCCTTCTCACCATTCACCGTCTGGGTGACGTGGAAATCGACCGCCAGGGAGCAGAATTGGTAGGCCTCCTGGCGCGACAGGTTGGTCCGGCTGGTGATGAAGGCGATCATCTGGCGCAGCGCCGTCTTCATCGCGACGTCCAGGTCCTCGTGCATCCCCATAGAGATGAAATGGCTGGCGGTTTCCGCCCGCGGATAGGTCAGCAGCGGATCGCGCGCGCCACCGCCCTTGTGCAGCTTCAGGGTGAAGGTGCCGGTCAGGCAAATCTCCAGCGCGTTGATGCAGACCTCACCGTCGCCCTGCACGCCGTGGCCGTCGCCGGCGGAGAACAACGCCCCTTCGGCCCAGACCGGCAAATACAAGGTTGAGCCTTCGCTCAGTTCCTTGTTGTCGAGGTTGCCGCCGTGCTCGCGCGGCTGGACGGTCGAAATCCTGCCATAGGCCGGTGGCGGCGCGACGCCCATCACCCCGAAGAAAGGCGACAGATTAAGCTCGGTGCCCCACGGCAGGCGGCAGGTCTTGCGGTCGCGGTCCACCGGGATGTGGGACAGGAATGTTTCAGGGAAATCTTCCGGAAGGGTGCCGACCAAAGGGCGGAAGCCACAATAACCCCAGTCGTTCCCCAGCTCGATTTTGTCGATGTGGACCTCCAGCATGTCGCCTGGCTGAGCGCCGGCGACCGCGACCGGGCCGGTGATGAGGTGACCCGGCGCCCGGGGGATGTTGGCGGCATGGATTGCGGCCAGGGCCGGCGGAATGGTCAGTCCGGAAGCGGCCGGCGGCATGACCTCGGGCCCGCCGGAGACGCATTCCAGCACCACGGTGTCGCCGGATTCGACGGTGATCAGCGGCGGAAAACTGGAATCAAACACGCCCCAGCGTACGGTTTCGGGTGTGGATGCGATGCGGTGCGTGGCCATGCGGCTCTGTCCCCTGGCGTGTCGGCGAAGGCGGAATGGCACCACATCAGTCGGGGCCGCACAACCCGTGCCGGACGTCGGCCACGCCCGCGCCATAGCGTCCAGGCGATGGCCGTGGCACATGGTCCGGCGAGGAAAACGACCGGAAACGACCGATGAAAAGCTATGAGAGCGCCCGACCATGGGCGTGATGACGACTGACGCCCTGCCGGCTGCGCCCCACGTGCCGCCGCCGCCGCCGCATCTGTTCCGAACCGTGGTGCCGCCGATCGTGCTGCCGGTGTTTCTGGCTGCCGCCGACGGGACAGTGGTGGCAACCGCGCTGCCGGCGATCGCGGCGGCGTTCGGCAATGTCGAGTATCTGTCGTGGATCGTGGTGGGGAACCTGGTTGCCAGCACCGTGGCCGCCCCGGCGTACGGGCGGCTGGGGGATGCGTTCGGCCGACGGCAGATGATGACCGTGGCGCTGGTGATCTTCATGGCCGCTTCCAGCCTGTGTGCCGCCGCGCCCAGTTTCTGGCTGCTGCTGGCGGCCAGGGTGCTTCAGGGACTCGGCAGCGGTGGGCTGATGACGCTGGCCCAGGCCCTGGTGGGTGAGCATGTGCCGCCGCGTCAAAGGGGCACCTATCAGGGTTATCTCTCCGCCAATATCGTCGCCGGCACGACGATCGGGCCGGTGATGGGCGGCTTCATCACCCAGGCGTTCGGCTGGCACGCCGTTTTCCTGGCCTATCTGCCACTCGGCGTGATCGCGATGTTGCTGTTGATGCGCCTGCCTGCCGGCGTGCCCGGCAGCAGGCGCGACGGCTTCGACATGGTCGGCATGGTGCTGCTGACGAGCTTCATCGTGCCCCTGCTGCTGATGGTGTCCCAGTTGCAGCGGCTGAACATCGCCGCCCTTCCAGGGTTGGGCGCGCTACTTGCGCTGACCGTGGCGGTGGCGGTTGCGCTGCTGTGGCAGCAACGCCGTGCGCCGGCGCCGCTGCTGGCGCTGCCGTTGATGCGGATTCCGGCGTTTTGGCGTTCGACGGTGATGGGAGCCTGCTCCGGCGCGTCACTGACAGCGCTGATGACGTTCCTGCCAATCTATCTCGTTGTGGTCACAGGTGCCTCGCCGGCCGAATCCGGCCTGCTGCTGATCCCGTTGACCGGGGCGGTGAGTTCGGGATCGGTGGTGACCGGCTGGCTGATTTCGCGCACCGGACGCACGGCGGTGTTCCCGGCCGTCGGTCTTGCCGTCACCGCGGTATCGTTGGTGGCGCTGGCGATCTGGGCGCCGTCGCTGAGCCGGATGCAGTTGTCATGGCTGCTGGCACTCGGCGGGCTCACCCAGGGATCGGCCATGCTTACCGCGCAGATTACCGTTCAGACAGTGGCCGGCACGCGTCATCTGGGGGCAGCGTCGGCCTCGGTGCAGTTGGCCCGTTCGCTGGGATCCGCACTTGGCGCAGCCGCCGCCGGCGCCGTGCTGTTCGGGTTGTTGTCACTGATGGATGCCGATACGGCCATTTTGTTCACTGAGATGGTGCGGCGGGGGCCGGGTGTGCTGGACAGCCTGGAGCCCGGACGGCAGTTGCTGGTTCAGCGCGACGTTGCCAATGCATTCCGCGGCGTGTTCCTGACGGTTGCGTGCTTCTCCTGCATCATCATTGCCTGCGCGGCGACGATGCCCGTCCGTCGGCTGTAGGGTTGTCGCTGCTATAGGGGGGGTCGGGCAGCAGCCCCGGACAGGCGTCGGGACGCCGCGCCGGCTTTAAGCTCCGCATCGATCGCGGCCGCGAGGTCGGGATTGGCCCGTCTGATCTGGCTGGCTTTCAGCGTCACGCCAAGGTTGGCGGACGGCTGCATTTCCCATGCTTCCAGGAACAGGAGATCCTCGGCGAGGCGGGCATTGTCAGCGTTTTGTAACGCCATCCGAACGGCATGAGTAAACGGCGGCTTGAGTGTAGAGTCGACGGTCAACATTCAGACATTTCCCCAACCAGGTCTTCGCCGCACCCAGCTTGTCTTCATCCAGCACAAATGGCCTGATGAAGACAAGCATGATCGTGACGACGCTCAGGTAGGAAATCGGCCTGCCATTAACCAGCGCAGCGGCATGACAAGGCGGTGAATTAAATTTCGTTAAGCTATTAGTACCGGTACAGGTCGTGCTTGAACGGCCCGCTTGCACCGATCCCCAGATACTCGGCCTGCTTGGATGACAAGGTGGTGAGTTTGGCGCCGACCTTCGCCAGATGCAGCGCGGCGACCTTCTCATCAAGGTGCTTGGGCAAGGTGTAAACCGTGGTGGTGTCGTACTTGCCCTTTGGCGCGTTGAACAACTCGATCTGCGCCAGCACCTGGTTGCTGAAGCTGGCGCTCATGACGAAGCTGGGGTGGCCGGTGGCATTGCCCAGGTTGACCAGCCGGCCCTCGGACAAGACGATCAGCCGCTTGCCGTCGGGGAACACGACCTCATCGACCTGCGGTTTCACGTTCTCCCACTTGTAGTTGCGCAACGACTCAATCTGGATTTCAGAGTCGAAGTGGCCGATGTTGCACACGATGGCCCGGTGCTTCATCGCCCGCATGTGATCCAATGTGATCACGTCGACATTGCCCGTTGCGGTCACGAAAATGTCGCCCCATGAGGCGGCGTCGTCCATCGTGACAACCTGGTAACCTTCCATCGCGGCCTGCAGGGCGCAGATCGGGTCGATTTCGGTCACCATCACCCGGCAGCCGGCGTTGCGCAACGACGCCGCCGAACCCTTGCCGACGTCGCCAAAGCCGTTCACCACGGCGACCTTGCCGGCCATCATGACGTCGGTGCCGCGACGGATGCCGTCGACCAGCGACTCACGGCAGCCATAGAGGTTGTCGAACTTCGACTTGGTCACGCTGTCGTTCACGTTGATCGCCGGCGTCAGCAGCGTGCCCGCCTTGGCCATGTCCCACAGGCGATGCACACCGGTGGTGGTTTCTTCAGAGATACCACGCACATCGGCCAGCATTTGCGGGTACTTCTGGTGCATCAGCACCGTTAGGTCACCGCCGTCGTCGAGGATCATGTTGGGGGTCCAGCCGTCCGGACCGCGCACGGTCTGCTCAATGCACCACCAGAATTCCTCCTCGCTCAGCCCCTTCCAGGCGAACACCGGAATGCCGGCCGCAGCCACGCCAGCGGCGGCATGATCCTGGGTCGAGAAGATGTTGCACGACGACCAACGGACGGTGGCGCCCAACGCGGTCAGCGTCTCGATCAGCACGGCGGTCTGGATGGTCATGTGCAGGCAGCCGGCAATACGCGCGCCCTTCAGCGGCTGGGACTTGCCGAATTCCTCGCGGATCGCCATCAGCCCGGGCATTTCGTCCTCGGCCATGCTGATTTCCTTGCGGCCCCACTCGGCGAGGGAAAGATCCTTGACTTTGAAATCCTGGGTGGCGGCATTGGCCATCGTGGTGCTCCTGGTTGGTCGCGGCGGTATATAAAGATATCTGCATGTGTGCAAGGACGCGATGCCGCATGACCGCGCGCTTCGCCATGACACCAACGGCGTCTCATGCCTCAGTGGGCGTGATGCGAAGCGCGGCGCAGCAACGGGGGCGGTGTCGGCTGAACGCTCAGACGGAAATGAGCTTGATCTTCCGACCGTCGACACCGAGCGCGATGCGACCCTGCTTCAGCAGCAGGGCATCGTTGCCGAAGACCTCACGCCGCCAGCCGTGCAGGCTGGGGATCTCGGGATGTTCATCCAGTGCGAGCCGGTCGATGTCGTCCGAACTGGCAACCAGCCTGGCGGCGACGTGGTGCTGTTCGGATTTTGCCGCCAACAGCACTTTCAGCAGTGAAACCAGCGCGGCGGACGGACGTGCCGAATCACGCGACTGTGCCGGCGCGGGCAGTTCGCCGTCCGGAACCCGCTTCGCCGTGGCCAGGACATCCAGCAGCGCAGCCCCCGACCGGCCCTCTGCGAAGCCGCGTGTTACGCCACGCACGCGCGCCAGGGCATCGACGTTGCCCGGCGCGGTCGCCGCGATCTCCAGCAGCGCCTCGTCCTTGATCAGGCGCTGGCGGGGGATGTTGACCCGCTGGGCTTCCTTCTCGCGCCAGGCGGCGACCTGCTTCAGGATGTACAGCAGGCGCCGGTTCGAGGTGCGGGGGCGCAACCTCTCCCACGCGGTGTCGGGATCAGTGCGATACGTGGCCGGATTGTTGAGGATGGCCATTTCCTCGGCAACCCAGCTGAGCCGGTTATCCTGCTCCAGGCGCTGGCTGAGGCGAAGGTAAACGTCGCGGAGATGGGTTACATCGGCGGCGGCATAGGTGATCTGGGCGGCGGACAGCGGCCGCGCCGACCAGTCGCTGAACCGGTGCGCCTTGTCGATGCTGCCGCCGGTGAGGCTGGACACCAGCGCGTCGTATCCCACCTGGTCGCCAAAGCCGGCCACCATCGCGGCAACCTGGGTGTCGAACATCGGCCGCGGTACGTCGCCGAACCGCAGGACGAAGATCTCGATGTCCTGGCGGGCGGCGTGGAATACCTTGGTGACGGCCTCGTCGGCGAACAACACGCCCAGCGGCGTCAGATCGATGCCCTCCGCCTCGGCGTCGACCACCGCGACCTCGTGCTCGCCGGCGATCTGCACCAGGCACAGCTCTGGCCAATAGGTGCGTTCACGCATGAACTCGGTATCGACGGTGACGAATGTCTCACTGCGCAGCCGCTGACACAGCGCGTCCAACGCAGCGGTGGTCGTGATCAGTTCGGGGGGCGGGAATTCGGTCTTGGACGATCGGGGCATGGACCGGTTTTACACATGCGCGCGGCAAAGGCCAAAATCTCGTCGCGGTGCCGTTCCCGGCGCCTGCCGCCCCTGCCCTATCGACGCAAACCGGTTGCGCCGGACGCATGTTGCCGGTATGAGCGAGGTATGTCCGCTGACGCCTCCTTCACGAGCCTGAGCGCCGACGCTTTTGCGCCGGGCCTGTCGTGCGCGTACAGCTTACTCCTCCTCCTTCGACTTAGCCGCCCCTGAGCGCCTCGCCGGGTTGTTGAACGCCGGCTTCGCTCAGGGGACCCCCTGGGGCTATAGTCGCGTCAATCCAATCCGAGGACGACCCAATGAGTATCAACCATCCCAGCTTCGGCACGCTGGACGACAACCGCATCATCATCTTCGACACCACGCTGCGCGATGGCGAGCAATCGCCTGGGTTCTCCATGAACCTGCAGGAAAAGATCCGCATGGCCGAGGCACTGACGGAGCTGGGCGTCGACGTGCTGGAAGCCGGGTTTGCCATCGCCTCCCCCGGTGATTTCGAAAGCGTCAAGGCGATCGCTGACAGCGTCGGCCAGCGCGACGACACCCCGGTCATTGCCAGCCTTGCGAGGGCGGGCGCGCAGGATGTGCTGCGGGCCGCGGACGCGCTGCGGGGCGCGAAGCGGCGCCGCATCCATATCGTGATCGCCACCAGCGACCTGCATATGAAGTACAAGCTGCGGCTGGAACCGGACGAGGTGATCGCCGCCACGGTGGAGTCGATCAAGCTGGCCCGTCAGCACGCCGACGACGTGGAGTGGTCGGCCGAGGACGCAACCCGCAGCGACATCGACTTCCTGGCGCGTTGTGTCGAAGCGGCGATCAAGGCGGGTGCAACGACCATCAACCTGCCGGATACGGTGGGCTATGCCCTGCCCGAGGATATGGAACGGATGTACTCGCAGATCCGTGCCAAGGTCCCCGGGATCGAGACGGTGATCCTGTCCACCCACAACCACAACGACCTGGGGCTGGGCGTTGCCAACACGCTGGCCGCGATCCGGGCCGGTGCGCGGCAGGTGGAGTCCACCATCAACGGCATCGGCGAGCGGGCCGGCAACGCTTCCCTGGAGGAAGTGGTGATGGCGATCCGGACGCGGCAGGATGCGGTACCATACAGCAATAAAATCCAGACTACCGGACTGCTGCGCATGTCGCGGTTGCTGGCCACCGTCACCGGCTTCGATGTGCAGCCGAACAAGGCCATCGTCGGGCGCAACGCCTTCGCCCATGAAGCGGGGATCCATCAGGATGGCGTGCTGAAGCATGCCGGCACATACGAGATCATGACGCCGGAGAGTGTCGGCTGGACCAAGAACAGCCTGGTGCTGGGCAAGCACTCCGGCCGCGCTGCGTTCCGCGACAAGCTGAATACGCTGGGTTACAAGGTTGGTGACAACCAGCTCAATGATGCGTTCCGCCGGTTCAAGGACCTGGCCGATCGCAAGAAGGTTGTGTTCGACGAAGACATCGTTGCGCTGGTCGACGACGAGGTGATGCGCGACCACGAGCGGATCCGGTTCGTCTCGCTCGACATGCACGCAGGATCGAAGGGGCCGGCGCGTGCGGAGCTGGAACTGGAGGTGGATGGCGTCACCAAGTCGGCGACATCAAGCGGCAACGGGCCGGTGGATGCGACGTTCAACGCGATCCATGCGATCTTCCCGCACAACGCCAACCTGGTTCTTTTCTCAGTCGGTGCGGTGACCGAAGGGACCGACGCCCAGGCTCGGACGACAGTACGGCTGGAGGAGAACGGCAAGATGGTTGATGGCCAGGGTGCCGACTCCGACACCATCGTCTCGGCCGCTCGTGCCTATGTGCATGCGTTGAACAAGCTGATGGTCAAGCGGCTGCGGACGGAACCGGCAGCACTGTCGGCTTAGCCAGGGCTGGCCCGGTCAACGCGCCGGGCCAACGCTCCCGTTTGTAGTGATGGATTAGTTGTAACCCCAGAACCCGCTGTTGCCGGTGGATCGTCCGCCGGACGACCCGAAGCCGGTCGGCCCGTACTGCGGGCCGGTTGTGGTCACCCCAGGTGTGGGTGAGGTGTCAGGTACCGGGTCGGCGGATACGGGGGGTGGCGGGGCCTGGTTTCCGGGGCCGGTGATGCCGAAGGACCTCGGGTCGCCTGAACAGCCAGCCAGGAACGTCGAGACCGCAAGTGTCAACAGCAATCGCATGGTCGTAGTTTGCGCTGCCCACGCGTGGCTGTCCACCTCTGGCGGGTACCGGCTGTATCGGTGACGGGATGAACCAATGGTCACTTCATGAAGCTGTTCAGCCCGGGAAACAGATCGTCCAGATAGCCGAATGTGCCGCTGTCGGCGACTTCCTTCGCGGCGTTCACCAGCCCGGTCATCGCGGCACGGTACAGCGACGTCGCCAGGCTGACGCGCTTGACCCCCGCTTCCGACAAAGCAGCGACCGTAAAGGATTTGCCCTTGATGCCGGCCATGAAATTGACCGGGCGTGACAACGCGGCGCAGACGGCGCGAACCGACTCCAGGTCAGGCAGGCCGGGGGCCATCAGGACGTCCGCACCGGCTTCCTCAAACGACTTCAGGCGCCGGATCGTATCGTCGAGGTTGGGGTTGTTGCGGACATAGTTCTCGGTGCGGGCGGTCAGGGTGAAGGGGAACGGCATGGCTCGGGCGGCCTCCGCCGCAGCTGCAATTCGCTCCTGGGCAAGGCCAGGATCGAACAGCGGTTTGTCCGGATCACCGGTGGCGTCTTCGATGGAGGCACCGACGAGGCCGACGTAACCTGCCATGCGAATGCAGTCGGCGGCTGCCCGCGGCGAGTCACCAAAGCCCTTTTCCAGGTCGGCGGACACCGGCAGGTCGGTGGCTTCGACGATGGCTTTACAATGCGCCATCGCCTCCTCACGCGTCACCTTGCCGTCGAGACGGCCGAGCACGCCGGCGGAGGCGCCGGAAGATGTGGCGACGGCCTTGAAACCGAGGCCGGTCAGGATGCGGGCCGTTCCAGCGTCCCAGGCATTGGCGATGACGAAGGTTTCGGGGGCTTCGTGCAGCGCGCGGAAGGTTCGGGCCTTTTCGGCTTGTGTGGGCATGGGTTTCGCTCCTGTCCTCTGATGCGCACGCTCTACCGGCTTGCTTCACGCCTTATTCTGGTGCCGGACGCGGTGACGCCCCATTGCTCACTCGGCGGCCTTGCGCTTGTTCAAGACCTCATTGGTGTGCTCGCCTAGTCTTGGGGCGGATCGGCGGACTGATCCCGGTGTGGCGGACAATTTGACCGGGACCCCCATTGTACGGAACGGACCGGTGACAGGGTGGGTCGTTTCGACCACCATGTCGCGGGCCAATATCTGCGGGTCGGTATAGACCTCATCGTAATGCAGCACCGGCCCCGCCGGGATCCCAAGCTTTTCCAGTGCCAGAAGCCAGTGCGCCGACGGTTTCGCGCGCAGCTTGTCGGCCAGCAGCGCGACCAGGACATCATTGTGCTTCACCCGTTCGGCGATGCTGGCAAACCGCTTGTCGGCAAGCAATTCGGGTGCGCCGACAAGCGCACACAGCTCGGCGAAGAATTTCTGCTGCGATGCGCCGACGGTTATGTAGCCGTCCGCGGTCTCGAAGCACTGATAGGGTGAGCTGCCGCGATGCGCCTGGCCGATACGTTCGGGGCGCTTGCCGGTAGCGAAGTAGTGTGCGGACTCATAAACGGCCAGAGAGGTTGCGGCCTCCAGCAGGGAGGTTTCGACATGCTGGCCCTCCCCGGTGCGGTGCCGCGCCTCGACGGCCGCAAGCACGCCAAATGCCAGGAACATGCCGGCGGTAACGTCGGAAATCGCAATCGGCAGGCGGTGCGGCGGCCCGTCGGCTGGGCCGTTGGTGCTCATCAGGCCGGACATCGCCTGGGTGATCAGATCAAAGCCGCCACGCTCCCGGTATGGGCCGGTTTGGCCGAAGCCGGAAATTGAAGCCAGGATCAGCCGCTTGTTGCGCTGGCGCAGCACGTCCCAGCCGAATCCGAGGCGGTCAAGCACGCCGGGGCGGTAATTCTCCACCAAAATATCCGCCTCATCGATCAGCCGCAGCAATGTGTCCTTGTCCGCCTGTTGCTTCAGGTCCAGCACCACGGAGCGCTTGTTGCGGTTCCACGTCATGAACGGCGCGCTCTCTCCATTAATGAAGGGCGGCATGTTGCGCGCCGAATCGCCGGAGGGCGGCTCGATCTTGATGACCTCCGCACCGTGGTCGGCCAGCAGCATCGCGCAGTATGGTCCGGAGAGGTGGCTGGTCAGGTCGAGAACCAGAAGGTGATCGAGTGCGCCTGGCATCAGGGAGTTCCTCTATAACTGTGCCGGTGATGATGCCACAAAGTGGTCGCAGTGGAACCGGGCCCTGGACATCGGCACGATCCGGACCACGCTATAAAAGGCGGTCATACGGCGTCGGAAGCCGCGCAGCCCGCCACCGACTGGGAGATTGTTGTTGGATCAGCTCGCCCGCCCCCTGGATCCGGCCAAGTTCCGCGATCCTCTCGTCACCGCCGGCGGCGAGACACGCGCGACGGTCGCCCTGCGCGCGCTTGATACGCTGTGGTTCAACACCGGCACGCTGTGCAACCTGACGTGCCGGAATTGCTACATCGAGTCTTCGCCGCGCAACGACCAGCTTGCCTGGCTGACCGCGGCTGAGGTGGATCGCTATCTGGACGAGATCGCCGGCGACCGGCTGCCGACGCGGTTGATCGGTTTCACCGGGGGCGAACCGTTCATGAACCCCGAGATTATTGTCATGCTGACGTCAGTGCTGTCGCGTGGACTGGACACATTGGTGCTGACCAATGCGATGAAGCCATTGCGCAAGCTGCGAAACCAGATGCTGGCGCTGCGGGCGCAGTTCGGCGAGCGGCTGGCGATCCGGGTTTCGCTGGATCATTACGATCCGGCGATCCACGAGCAGGAACGCGGGCGGCGGACCTGGGCGCCGATGCTGGATGGCCTAGTCTGGCTGGCGCGCAACGGTTTTCGGCTGGATGTCGCCGGGCGCCGCTTCACCGGTGAGACCGAGGCATCGTTGCGCGCGGGATTTGCCCAGCTGTTCAGCGATTACGCAATCGATGTGGATGCCCATGATCCGGTGCGGCTGATGCTGTTTCCGGAAATGGAACGCGAACACGATGTGCCGGAGATCACCACCGCCTGCTGGGGGATCCTAAACAAGTCCCCGGACGACGTGATGTGCGCAGCTGCGCGGATGGTGGTGAAGCGGAAGGGTGCCACTGCGCCGTCGGTGCTGGCGTGCACGCTGTTGCCCTACGACCCGCGCTTCGAAATGGGCACCACATTGGCCGAAGCATCCGGTCCAGTGTCGCTCAACCACCCCTTCTGTGCCGCGTTCTGCGTCCTGGGTGGCGCGTCCTGCAGCCGCTGAGCGAGTTCTGCGCTGAAGCGTTCGGCGCCCTGCGGGTTCAGGTGGCTGAACATGTCGCCGAAATACCGATCCGGCCAGTAGGTCATCAGTTCGGATGCGACCTGGAAACGGGCATAGCGCCGCTCGTAGCCGGCTAGGTAGGCGGCGAACTGCGCGCGAACGTCGGGCCGGACCTCGTTCCAGGTGGCCTGGTTCACCGGCATGGCGATGAACCGGGTGTCGATGCCGCGCCGGTCCAGTTCGCTGAGCAATCTGTCGAAGTAGAAGTCGAGCACCGGCCGCGGGACAAACGCGGTGAGGTGGCCGTCAATCGCGACGCTGCTCGATCCCGCATCAGTCCCGAAATAATAATGTCCCATCGCCGACAGCGTCGCCTCGAAGCTGCGCTGGTTTGACGACCAGCGGGTGAAGCCGATGCCGTGTGCCAGGCTGGCGAAATACAACGGTGGAAAATGAATTCGATAGAGGAAATCACGTACTCGGGTCGGCACCCCCTCGGCATGGCGCGCCTCATAGACCGAGGCATCGCCGGTCTGGCGGGAGACGTCCCGCAGCAAGGCGATGTCGGCCTGCGAAATGAAGCCGTAGCGAACGCTTCTTTCCCAGAACATGTCCGGGCGAACAAAGTGGCCGGGATCAAGCGAGACGATCACCATCCTGGGTGGCGACGGACAGGCCAGCGCGCGAGAAAGCGCGGCATATGCCTCGATCGCTTCGCCCCCGCCGACCGCGAGATTGGTCATGCGGAACGGCATCCGCTCCGGCAGGATGTCAGCGGCGGCGCGCGAATCGCCCAGGATGATCGCCTCGCCTAGATCGCAGCGTTCCAGCAGAACGTCCTTGGCACGCCAGGAGGCGTATTCGGGATCCATGAATGCCATCGGCATCGCCAACACCCAGAGCCAGACGAGGCCGAACGTCAGGATGGCCGACCAGGCCAGGGTGCGCAGATAGCGCATCAGAACCGGAAATACAGGAATTCGCCGGTACCGCCGGCGGCCAACAATCCCAGCGTGGCGCCGCACCCCATCACCAGCGCCCATAGCGGGGATGCGGTCCAAGCCAGCCGGCCAGCCGCACCGCCCTGCATCCACTGCCGCGTGGACGGCACAAACCAGACGATGACGTAGAGGGAAAGCAACCAGAGCGCCGCAATGACGGCGGGATAATCAACTTGCAGCGTGGTGCCCCCGTGCAATCCCGCCATGCCGGCCAGCATTGCGCCTGCATCCGACACGTTGGCAGCGCGGAACAGCACGGCACCCGTCAGGACGCAAAGGTAGGTAAGCACAATGCTCGCCAACCGCGGCAGCGCCGGCGCCTGCGCCAGCCGCCAGACATGGTTGACGATGAGAAACCCGGCATGCAGCAAGCCGAACACCAGGAACGGCCAGGTCGCACCGTGCCACAGCGCGACCAGCACCATGGTCACGGCGAGCGGCATCGCGATCATGCTGATAAAGCCGCCGGCCGTTCGCTGCGCCGGCCCGTTGATCGGCATGCCGCCTGCCTTGCGCCCGCGCAAGACCGCAAGCGTAAGCGGGGCATGCACATGGGTCATCAGGAAACGTGTCAGCGACATGTGCCAGCGCTGCCAGTAGGCGATGACCGAGGTCGCCCGGTATGGCTGTTCGAAATTATCCGGAAACCGCAGCCCGACCATCCAGGCAAGGCCAATTGCCATGTCGGTGTAGCCGGAGAAGTCGAAATACAGCATCAGCGAATAGGACGCCGCCGCCTGCCAGGCCGGCAGCAGCGTCAACTGCGCCGGATCAGCGAAACCGGCTGAAACGATGGATGCAAGCGGATCGGCCAGCAGCGTCTTCTTCAGCAGCCCGATGATGAAAAACCCGCTGCCGACGGCGAGATTATCCGCGGTCAAACACCATCCGTCATCACGCGCGAATTGCGGCAGCATGTCACGCGGGTTGAGAATGGGACCGGCCAGCAGGGCCGGAAAGAAGGCCGCGAACAATGCGTAATCTCGTGCCCGCGGCGGGCTTATGCTGCCGTCGGCGTGATAGAGCAGGCAGCCGATCTGGGTGAAGGTAAAGAAACTGAGCCCCAGAGGCGGCAGCGCACCGGCGCCCAGATACTTATACCATGCCAGGACCGCGAGGTTCATCGCCACGCCGCTCATCACCCAGCGCTGCGGCCGGCCGGAACGGTGAATGATGTGCAGCAGCAGGAAATTGCCGCCGACGGAGCCGATCAGCAACGGCAGGAAATACGGCGCGCCGCTGGCATAGAAGACCAGCGACGCAGCGATCAGCCAGGTCTTGGCCCAAGCGCTTCCAACGCGACCCAGCACCGCATAGCCGATCAACACGACCGGCAGGAACCCCAGCAGGAACGCGAAGCCGTTGAATGCCATCACGTTCAGGCCGGAACCAGCGCCTGCTTTGACTCGATTATGTGCAGAAGGTCCCCGACGGTGACGATGCGGTCGATCTCGGGCAGATCGAACTGCAGGTCGTAGCAACACTCCACCTCGACCACCACCGTGATCAGGTCCATCGAGTCCCAGTTGTCCAGGTCGCCGAAGCGGGTCGAAGGCAACAGATTGAGGTCGGCATCGTGCATCATCCTGCGCACGATCGCAGTAATCTCGGCTAAAGTCGCGGCCACCGACCTGCTCCTTAAGTAGGGTTGGCGAGCGCGGTCTACGCGTCGAACCCTACCAAAAGGTTAACCTGGCCAAGGAGGGCTGCTATGCGTGGCCGGCGGTGTCCGACAACAGGGACGGGTCAACCCGCAGCTTTGCAAACGCGCGCCGCCATTTCGTGTCATGGCCCTCGTCAAACAGCAGGGTCTCGTCAGCGGGCACCGAAAGCCAGGCGTTCTGCTGGATCTCCTGATCGAGCTGGCCCGGTCCCCAGCCGGCATAACCGAGCGCGAGAACGCACTCGCGGGGGCCGCCGCCCTCCGCGATGACCTTGAGCACGTCGAGGCTGGCGGTCAGTGCCATGCCACCGTCAACCTTCAGGCTACCTTCGCCGGTCCAGTCGCTGGTGTGCAGCACGAACCCGCGGGCGTTCTCAACCGGACCACCGGCACACAGCTTGATCTGGCGAACCGGCGGCAGCGGTTCGACATTCAACTGCTTCAGCAGGTCGTCGAAAGTCGGTTTGACGATCGGACGGTTCAGCACCAGACCCATCGCGCCTTCCGGGGTGTGCGCGCACATATAGATGACGCTCTGCTGGAAGCGTGGATCGGCCATGGCCGGCATTGCAATCAGCAACTGGCCGGTCAGAAAACCTTCCGGCGCCGGATCGTCAGATTGGGGTAGAATACTGGCCATGAGCGAAATTTGGTCTTAACCCCAGCGCTGCGCAAGCGTCTCCGCTCCGCTTCCGGCGGGTTTGTCCGTAATAGCCGCTCTTGCTAGGCTTTGCATTGAATACCGAAGGGACACGTCATGATGAAGGCGACCGAATCGCCGCTGTCGACTTACATTGCGCATCTGAAGCGAGGCGAACTTGGCTACCAGTTCAGCCCATCGCTCGGGCACGCGGTGTTCTATCCGCGCGTGATCGCGCCGAAGACCGGGGCGGCTGACCTGGAATGGCGGGTCAGCAAGGGGTTCGGCACCGTTCATGCCACCACCGTCGTCCATCCGCAGCAGGGTGGGGTCTATAACGTGTGCCTGGTGGACGTTGATGAAGGCTTCCGCATGATGAGCCGGGTGGAGGATATCGCAGCCACGGACGTGAAGATCGGCATGCGCGTGAAGTTCCGGGTGCACACGCCATCCGGCGACGAGGATCCCTACCCGGTCTTCACCCCGGCGGAGGGCGCGGTATGAGCCCCACGGGAACAGGGGTGACGCGCGGCAGCGTCGCCATCGTCGGCGCAGCCGAATCCGACCTGGGCGCTGTCGCCGCGCTGATGAGCCCGATCGACCTCATGGCGCAGGGCATCCATCGCGCCCTGGACGATGCCGGGCTGACGCTGGCCGATGTGGACGGGCTGTTCTGCGCGACCACCCAGGCGCGCACCTCGGCAATGTCGCTGGTGGAATATCTTGGTCTGCCGAACGCCTATACCGACAGCACGATCGTCGGCGGTTCCTCGTTCGAGGTACACGTCGCCCACGCCCACGCGGCGCTGGAGGCCGGTCTGTGCTCCGTCGCCGTGATCGCCTACGGCAGCACCCAGCGCACCGTTGGCCGCCGCGCCGCCAGTGCTCGGGAATTCAACCCTTACGAAACGCCCTACAAGCCATTCCTGCCTGCGACGGCCTATGCGATGGCGGCCAACAGACATATGCATGAGTATGGCACGACCCGTGAGCAGATGGCCGCGGTGGCGGTGGCCGCCCGGGAGTGGGCGCTGCTGAACCCGGCCGCGTGGGAGAAAAAGCCGCTGACCATTGCGGACGTCCTGAACGCCCGGCCGATCAGCGATCCGTTCACGGTGCGCGATATCTGCCTGGTAACCGATGGCGGTGGTGCGATCGTGATGGTGAAGGCAGATCGCGCGCGGCATCTGAAACACGCACCGGTCTATGTGCTTGGGACAGGCCAGTCGATCACGCATGCCTCGATCACCTCGATGCCGGTGCTGACGCATACCGGCGCCATTGAGTCCGGCGCGCAGGCCTACCGGGCAGCGGGGGTGAAGGCGTCGGAGGTTAAGGTCGTGGCGCTGTATGATGCGTTCACGATCAATACGATCCTGTTCCTTGAGGACCTCGGCTTTTGCCCCAAGGGCGAAGGCGGCCGGTTCGTCGAAGGTGGCCGGATCGCACCGAAGGGCTCGCTGGCGGTGAACACCAATGGCGGCGGGCTATCATATTGCCATCCCGGCATGTACGGGCTGTTCCTGCTGATCGAAGCGGTTCGGCAGTTGCGCGGCGCATGCGGACCACGCCAGGTCGGCGAGGCAGACCTGGCGGTGGTGCACGGGAACGGCGGCGTGCTGTCGGCCCAGGCGACAACGATCCTGGGTGGCCCGGCAACGGTGTGAGGCCAAGTCCACATCCTGCAATTTGAGCCTGAAACTTGTGCCGCCCGGCGCAAGGTTCAGGCCCCCGTTCAGACAGGCCCATTTAAAAGACGGTTGGCCTCAGGCCACCAGCGCCGCCGCAGCCGCCTGGACGCACCGCTCGAACACCGTCAGGTCGTTCCAACGGTCCTGGTCCTCGTGGATCAGCATGCCGCCGGAGTCGCTGATCCCGGCCTCGATCATCAGATTGTCGAACAGCCCGAACTGTTCGACGAGCATGCCGTCGAGATCGCACCATGATCCGTCTGGCGCTTGCCGGCCGCCGCCGACGGATGACAGGGTGCGGTCGAGGAACGCCGCGGCGACGGTGGCATAGCCGAAGACCTTCATCCCAAGGCCGCGGGCAAATCCGACTTCGTAAACAGTGCCGACATCCGCGCTGGGTCCGCGGAACGGGGTCAAATTGGCGACGACGACCGCGCAACTTCTGATGTGCGCCTCGTTGCGGAGCGCGATACGGCGCCATTCCGGCAAATTCGCCCACTCAGCCGGCTCGTCCGCCATCGGGTCAAGCGGTGAGACCCCAGTCAGGCTGAAACCCGCGCAGATCGCCTTCTTCCGCTGCAGCCAGGCGGCGGCATCGGGCAAAAAGACATCAGGGCCGGCGAGATACACCCGGGTCATGCCGCATCATAGCGGCATCGGTGCGATTCGGGATCAGCCCTCCAGCGCGGCCACGCCGGGCAAGGTTTTTCCTTCCATCCATTCCAGAAAGGCGCCCCCGGCGGACGACACGTAGGTCAGTTTATCCAGCACGCCGGCATGGCGCAGTGCCGAGACGGTGTCGCCGCCGCCGGCCACACTGCGCAATCCGGCCTTCTCGGTGGCGTCAGCGACCGCACGGGCCATCGCCGTCGTGGCGGTGTCAAACGGTGGCGTCTCAAAAGCACCCAGCGGACCGTTCCAGATCAAGGTCTCCAGCGTGGCGAGACAGCCGGTCAAGGCAGCGACAGTGGCCGGCCCGACGTCGAGGATCATCGTATCGGGCGGGACAGCGTCGACGGCAACGGTGTTGGTCGGCGGATAGGGCTTGAATTCGGTGGCGACGACAGCGTCGGTCGGCAGCAAGACACTGCAACCGGCGGCTTGCGCCTTCGCCAGGATGTCCAGCGCGGTGGCGTGCATCTCGGCTTCCTGCAACGACTTGCCCACGCCTTTGCCCTGTGCCGACAGGAAGGTGTTGGCCATGGCACCACCGATGATCAGGACGTCGACCTTGCTGACCAGATTGCCGAGCAGTTCCAGCTTGGTGGATACCTTGGCGCCGCCAACAATCGCGGCAACGGGGCGCGCCGGCTTGCCAAGTGCTGCGTCCAGTGCCTCAAGCTCAGCCTGCATCAGCCGGCCGGCGTAGGCGGGCAGAATGTGCGCAACGCCCTCGGTGCTGGCATGGGCACGATGGGCGGCCGAAAACGCATCATTGACAAAGATGTCGGCAAGCTTGGCGAGTTCAGCCGCGAAACCCGGGTCGTTTTTTTCCTCACCGGCGTAGAAGCGGGTGTTTTCCAGAACCAGCACGTCGCCGGGGGACAGCAGTTCCACCGCCTGTTCAGCGGCTGGGCCGGTGCAGTCTTCGACAAACCGAACCTTGCGGTGAAGCACCTCGCCAAGCGCGGCGGCCATTGGGGCAAGCGACATCTCCGGCACCCGCTTGCCTTTGGGGCGGTCGAAATGGCTGCAGACGATGACCTTGGCGTGCTTTTCGGACAGTTCACGGATTGTCGGGGACAGCCGCTCGATCCGGGTCAGGTCGGTGATCTTGCCGTTACGCACCGGAACGTTGAGGTCCGCGCGCAGCAATACGCGCTTGCCGGCGACATCGAGGTTGTCGAGGGTACGAAAGGGCATGGCTAAACCTTCGGGCGGATGCCGTGGTTGTCGTGACGGTCCAACATGTGCGGCGAGATATGGCCCGGGCGATTTGCGGACACCCGGGCCATGGTTCGGCGGTTACAGGCTGCCGAACAGCGCGGCGGTGTCCGACATACGGTTGGAGAAGCCCCACTCGTTGTCATACCAGCCCATGACGCGGGTCAGGGCGCCATCGACGACCGCGGTCTGCGAAGCGTCGAAGGTGCAGGACGCCTGGCAGTGATTGAAGTCGATGCTGACCAGCGGCACGGTGTTATAGTCCATGATACCAGCCATCTCACCCTTCGAGGCATCCTGCATCGCGGCATTGATCTCCTCCTTGGTGGCTGCCTTCGACAGGTTCACATCGAGCGAGACCAGCGACACATTCGGCGTCGGGATCCGGATGGCCGTGCCGTCGAGCTTGCCCTTCAGTTCGGGCAGCACGAGGCCGACGGCGCGCGCGGCACCGGTTGAGGTCGGGATCGCGGAAACCGCGGCAGCGCGGGCGCGATGCAGATCCTTGTGCAGCGTATCGACGGTGTTCTGGTCGCCGGTATAGGCGTGAATGGTAACCATGTAGCCGCGCAGGATGCCGAACTTTTCATGCAGCACCTTGGCCATCGGCGCGAGGCAGTTGGTGGTGCAGGACGCGTTGGAGACCACCGTCATGTCCTTGGTCAGGACCTTGTGATTGACCCCGTAGACGATGGTCGCGTCGACATTGTCCGCAGGGGCGGAAATCAATACCTTGCGTGCGCCGGCGGTCAGCAGCGCCGAAGCCTTTTCCTTCGAAGCGAAGATCCCGGTGCATTCCAGTGCCACATCGACGCCCTGATAGGGCACCTTGGTCGGGTCGCGTTCCGCCGACACCTTCAGCGGACCGTACACCTTGCCGTTGTGGCGGATCGTGATAGTGTCGCCGGAAACCTCGATCTGGCCCGGAAACCGGCCATGCACGCTGTCATAGGCGAACAGATGCGCATTGGCCTCGACGCTGCCCAGATCGTTGATGGCGACCGGAACCACGTCGTCCCGGCCGCTCTCGACAATCGCCCGCAACACAAGGCGCCCAATGCGTCCGAACCCGTTGATCGCAACCTTGACTGCCATATAATGCTCCCGTTTCGCTGATATTTAATCCATCACCAGACATGACGTCCGTGTCATTGAGATAGATCAACGGCAGCCGACTGCACAAGTCACGGGCCGGGCACGCATGCCAGCCGCCTCTTATTATGCTAGCCCAAATGACGCATCACGGCGGCGACCACCGCCTCAGGCGTCAGGCCGAAGTGGCGATACAGATTCCCCGGTGCAATGGCGGGGGCAACCCCGGTCATGCCGATGAACGTGCCGTTCGGACCAAGCCATTGCTCCCAGCCGAACCCGCCCGCCGCTTCGATGCCAAGCCGCGGCGCGCCACCCAGAACCTCGTCCCGGACAGCCTCATCCTGCTGGGCGAACAACTCCCAGCATGGCAGGGAAACGACGGCGGCGGCGATATTGTCGCCCGCCAGCCTCTCCCGCGCCGCCATCGCGATCGGCACTTCCGATCCGGTGGCGATGATGGTGGCCTGGCGCGGACCGTCCGCCTCAGCCAGCACATAACCGCCACGGGCGCAGCGGTTCTCCATCGGATCGGTGCGCCAGGCCGGCAGCGGTTGCCGGGAAACCACCAGCAGGCTGGGCCCGTCGGTGCGGCGGAGCGCGAGTTCCCAGCATTCGGTGGTTTCCATGGTGTCGGCTGGCCGGAACACATACAGGTTCGGCATGGCCCGCAAACCGGCAAGCTGCTCGGCCGCCAGATGGCCGGGCCCGTTCCCGCCACGACGATCGGTGTCCTGGGTCAGCGCGCAGATCACCCGTTGGCGCAATGTTGCGGCGAGACGCAGGGCCGGACGCAGGTAGTCGGCGCAGGCGAATCCGGCCGACATGTAGGGAATGATCCCGCCGTGCAGGGCCAGGCCGTTGACCGTGGCGGCCATGCCATGCTCACGCACCCCGTAGTGCATCGACCGGCCGCTGTATTGGCCGGCGGTGATCGGCGCCAGCCCCTTGATCGGCCGGGCATGCGATCCGGCCGGACCCGCCGAACCGCCGATCAGTTCCGGGGTCACCGGCACCAGCCGTTCCAGGCATTGCTGGCTGGCGGCTTCCGTAGCCCAAATCGGCCGGTCATCGGCGATCTGCTGCTTCAGTTCGGTCAGCACCTCATGCCACGTGTCAGGCAGGCGGCCGGCGATGACACGCTCGAACTCGCTGCGCTGGGCATGCCGGGCGAGACGCTTCAGCCAGGAACGGCGTGCGGAGGCGCCGCGGGCACCGATGCCAAGCCAACGCGCTCTCAGCTCATCGTCGACGACCAAGCGTGGATCAGCGGCCCTCGATCCGGCACCGTGATCGGTCCGGCAGGCGATCAGGGTCGGTTTACGCGACCGCACGGCGAACGAGAGGGCAGCGTTGATCTGGTCGAGATCATGGCCATCGACCCGCTTGGTCGCCCAGCCATAGACGGCGAAACGCTTCAGCACATCCTCGCCGTTGGCGCAGGAAGCGGCGTGCGTTTCATCGCCGGATGCGGCGTAGTGGTTATCGTCGGACGCGGCGTAGTGGTTATCGCCGGACGCGGCGTGATGGTCATCGCCGGTGACGGTGTGCATGTCATCAGCGGGCGCGGGGTCGTGCTCCTCATACAGCACCACCAGTTTCGCCAAGCCGAGATGGCCGGCCACGGAGGCTGCCTCATGACTGACGCCGTCGGTCAGATCCGTGGTCGACGCGACAACCCAGGTGCGGTGGTCAGCCAGCGACTTGCCGAACCGGGCAGCCATGTTGCGTTCAGCCAAGGCCATGCCGACGGCGGTCGCCAGTCCGGCAGCGCCGGAGGCGGCTTCGACCGCGGGATGATGGTTGTAGTCCGGATACGCAGCGACCGGCGCCCGATGCTGGTGCCAGCCACGAATATCATCGATCGACAGGCCGTCATAGCCGGTCAGGTGGATCAGCGCATACAGCAGCAGCGAGTCATGCCCGGCGCACAGCACGAACCGGTCGCGATCGGGCCAGCACGGATCCGCGGCGTCGAATTTGAAAAACCGGGTCCAGAGTGCGGTTGCCGCATCGGCCATGGCCATGTGCCGACCGGAGCGCGTCGCGCCAAATTCGCCACCGGACTCGTGCATCAGGGCCCGGACTGCATCGGCCATCCGGTGGGCTTGCGTCATCGGCCGCCGCAGCACCGAGCCTTGGCGGATAGGCGCGGGATTGCCCCGAGACGACTCGGATATGGCGTCCATGCGAACTCCTTGATCGGGCGCTATAGCAGAGGGGGAAATCGCAGCAACCCCGGGGATTGCCCAACAGCCCCTCATCCTGCGCCTATGGCGGCCTTTTCTCCGTCAACGCGTGCCGGGCGGACTTTCCGGCGGAGCCGCGGTTCCGCACCGGCCAGCCCAAGCGTTTCCAGGCGGGCTGCGAGTTCATCGTGCCGGTGATGTCGGCTCAGCCTCCGGCCAGTTCGCCCAGAGCGGCCGTGATGCCGAAATCGCCCGGCAGGGCGCCGCGCGGGAACAGCCGGGTCACATGCCCCATCTTGCGGCCGGGCAGTGCCGCTGCTTTGCCGTAAAGGTGCGGAATGACCCCGGGCATCCCCAGCGCGACGGGCCACAGCGCCATGCCGTCGGGGCCGATCAGGTTCTTCATGACGGCATCCGCATGCCGGGTTGCCGGTGGCAACGGCAGACCGGCGATCGCCCGGATGTGCAGCTCGAACTGGCTGGCCGGGCAGGCGTCGATCGTCCAGTGCCCCGAATTGTGCGGTCGCGGCGCAATCTCGTTCACCAGCACCCTGCCCGTGCTGTCCAGGAACATCTCCACGGCCAGCAGCCCGATCATGTCCAGCGCCTCCGCCACGCGCCGCGCAACGGCCTGTGCGGCCTGCTCGACCGACTGTGCAATGCGCGCCGGCGCCAGCGTCAGGTCCAGGATATGGTTGCGGTGACGGTTTTCGACCGTGTCGAAAGCCGACATCGCGCCATCGGCACCGCGCGCCACGACGACGCTGATCTCCTGCGCGAAATCGACGAACCCTTCCAGCACCAGCGGCTTCGGGCTCAGCCGCTCCCACGCAGGATCCAGGTCCTCCGGCGCCCGCAGCGTCGCTTGGCCCTTGCCGTCATAACCCAGGCGGGTGGTTTTCAGGACGGCGGGCAAGCCCAAACGCGCAACGGCTGCGTGCAGTTCATCGCGTGAGCCCACCAGCGCCCATGGTGCTGTCGCAACGCCGGCATTGTTCAGAAAGGTCTTCTCATCGATGCGGTCCTGACTGATCCGCAGGACGGACGGCGCCGGACGCACCGGACGCAGCGAAGCGAGAAGGTCGAGCCCCTCGGCGCTGACATTCTCGAACTCGAAGCTGATGACATCGACCGCGGCAGCAAATTCCCGCAGCGAGACGGGGTCGCTGTAGTCGCTGATGGTCACCGCATGGGACACCTGGGCGGCCGGGCTGTCGACCTCTCGCGTCAGGATGTGGCAGCGATAGCCGAGGCGCGCGGCGGCCAGCGCCGACATACGACCGAGTTGGCCGCCGCCGACCAGGCCAATGGTCGCGTTCGGCGGTAGCGGGAAGCTGGTCATGAGTCGACCGGGGCGTCCGCTACGGCGTCAGTCTGTTCAGCGCGCAGGGCAGTGAGCCGAAGCGCCAGCGCCGGATCCTGCGTCGCCAGTATCGCCGCCGCCAGCAGGGCCGCGTTCACCGCCCCGGCCTTGCCGATCGCCAGTGTGCCGACAGGAATGCCGGCGGGCATCTGGACGATGGACAACAGGCTGTCCATCCCTTTCAGCGCATGAGACTCGATCGGCACACCCAGCACCGGAAGCGGGGTCCAGGACGCGCACATTCCCGGCAGATGCGCAGCCCCCCCTGCCCCGGCGATGATAACCTTGAGACCCCGGGTCTGCGCCGAAACGGCATATTCGCGCAGCCGGTCGGGCGTCCGGTGGGCGGACACGATCCGAACTTCATGCGGGACATCGAGCCGTTTCAGCATCTCGGCGGCATGCGTCATGGTCGGCCAGTCCGACTGGCTGCCCATGATGATCCCGACGAATGACGCCGCTGGATCCGTTCCGGTTCGCACTTCAGGCTGTAGTGGCATTTCCGGCCGTGCTGGCATTCTAGGCGATACTGTCCGGGATCAGCCGGCTCTCCAACCAGGCGATCTCGTCACGCAGCATCAATTTCCGCTTCTTGAGCCGCTGCAGGTGCAATTGATCAGACGCGCCTTGTTCCGCGAGACGCGTGATGACGGTGTCGAGGTCACGGTGCTCGCTGCGCAGGCCATGAAGTTTACGCAGCAGCGAATCCCTATCGCTCAGCATGATTGCAACCCACGATAGAAAATTGCGTCTTCTCTACCAGTGCCCACAGGCATCTGGCCAGCACCATGTCAAACGGGTTACGCTGAACCGCCACGGCCACAGCAGTGGCCTCTGGCAGCCAACCGGTTAAACACGGAGGTACCCAGTCCATGAGCTTGAATACCCGTCTCGAGGCTTTAAAGGAACGGCACGCGTCGCTCGAAAACCGAATTTTCGACGAGGACCAGCGCCCACAACCCGATTCGGTAGCTCTCATGCGACTGAAGGTCGAAAAGCTGCGGCTGAAAGAAGAGATGGAGAGGCTACGAAACCTGGTTGACTGAACGAACACCGTAATCCTTACCCCGCCACGCCGGTCAGGCAGCCTCATCCGCCTCCGGCGGTGGCGGAACGGGGACGGTTCGGCCTTCCCGCTCCAGCCGCTCATTGGCCTGAGTAACCACGGCGTTCAAATCGGTCTGGCTGCACAGACCCAGGATCACCGGATCACGCGGCTTGATATTCGCGCTGTTCCAATGCGTGCGTTCGCGCACCTTCTGGATGGTGTCCTTCGTGGTCCCAAGCAGTTTCCCAACCTGCGCCTCGGACAGTTGTGGGAAATTGCGCAGCAGGAACGCGATGGCATCCGGGCGGTCATTGCGCTTGGCCACCGGGGTGTAGCGCGACCCGCGCAGCCGCTTGGGCATCGGCAACGTGTTGACGATCAGCTTCAGCCGCGCGTTGGGATCGGCCTCACAGCGGCGGATGTTGTCCAACGTGCACTGCGCATTGGCCACCGGGTCGTAGCCGACGATTCCCTGCGCGACCTCACCGTCGGCAATTGCCTGCACCTCCAGCGGGTGCATCCCGCAAAACTCCGCAATCTGAGTGAAGGTCAGAGCGGTCTTTTCAATCAGCCACACCGCGGTGGCTTTGGGCATCAGCGGAAGGGTCATGGCTTTCACACTCTCAAGGTCGCCGGCGGATGTTATTCGTTTTGACGACGTGACTGGCGATTTGGCTCAAGGAGCCAACCAGCGCAATCGACGGGTCGTAGCCGCGGCCAAGAGGCGGATATGACAAGCTGGTAGGGGTGGGTCAAGCGGGTTTGGTGGTATTATGATGCTTTAGGCACGCATGGCAGCGCGGCACAACATCGCAGGACGCGGCAAAGGAGATTGAAATGGCCCTGGAAGAAGACGCCCCTCCGGTAAAACGGCGCCGTCTGGAACCATTGCTGCTGGACAGCCTGGGCATCGAGGAACTTCGCCTCTACATCGATGAGCTGCGATCGGAGATCGCGCGGGTCGAGGCTGATATCGGACGCAAGAACAGCCACCGGAGTGCCGCGGACGCGTTCTTCAAGCGCCCGTAATCAAGGGCTCAAACGAAAAGCGGGGCCGCCGAAGCGGTCCCCGCGATCAAGAGCCCCTGACCTACCTAGGTCAGGCGGCATTGGCGACCTGTTTAGGTCAGGCAGCGTTCGCCGACGGCTGCTGATCGTTGGCGATGGCAGCGGTCGACCCGGTGCCGACAGCGATCTTCCGGGGCTTCAGCGCCTCCGGCACGATCCGCTTCAGCCCGACATGCAAAAGCCCGTTCTGCAGATCGGCACCTTCGACGACGATATGGTCAGCGAGGGCAAAACGCCGCTCGAACGGACGTCCGGCGATGCCACGGTATAAGACTTCCGTCTTCGGGCCGTCATTGCCAACCCGGCCGGACACCACCAGCGTGGTATCCTTCACGGTCAGATCGAGGTCTTCAGGACGGAAACCCGCCACGGCCATGGTCAGGCGGTAACTGTCGTCACCCACCTTTTCGATGTTATAGGGCGGATAGGCTTGGGCATCCTGGCCGGACGGAACGGTGTCCACCAAACGCGCCAGACGGTCGAAACCGATGGACGTGCGGAACAAGGGAGCAAAATCAACGGTCGTCATGGAAAACCTCCTGCTAAGCAAGGTCACGTTGCAGGTCGCCCGGTTGGGCCGACCCTCATTCAGTCCCGGAAACCCCGGATGGGCGTTCCCGATGCAGCAGGAGTTAGGCAGAGCGCTTCAGTGGTTCAAGAGGTGGTGGCGCGGCATGTTTCATCCGCGCCCGCCCATCACGTCTTGATGCCGAGGCCGGCAAATTTCTTGTTGAACTTGGCGACCTGGCCGCCCGTGTCCATCATCCGCTGCACGCCGGTCCAGGCCGGATGCGACTTCGGATCGATATCCAGACGCAGCGTGTCACCCTCCTTGCCCATGCAGGAACGCGTCTTGAACTGCGTCCCGTCGGTCATGATGATGTTGATCTCGTGGTACTGTGGGTGAATGCCCGGCTTCATGGTCTGGTTCCTTGACTGGCACCGCCGATCCCGACCGGCCGCGCAGGGGGAAGGTTCTAGCGGCGTGCCGCCGCAGGCTCAAGCCCAGATGGTGCCGCAGATCGAGCAGCGTCAAGTTTGATCACGGTTACGGTGGACCCACCTGGGCGGAGCGACTATCAGGTGCCGCCTCCCACCCTGTTAGGCCGTTCCACCTTATGCTGATTCGCCTGCTTGTCCGCCTGGTCGATTTCAGCCGCCGCCATGCGCTATCCGTGCTTGTAGCTGGCGTGCTGCTCGCCGTGTTTGCCGCCTGGGTCGCATCGGTCCGCCTCGGCGTCAGCACCAACACCGACCTGTTGTTCAAGCCGTCGCTGGCCTGGCGGCAGCAGGCGGTGGAAATGGGCAAGGACTTCCCGCAATTCCGCGACCTGCTGGTGGCCGTGGTTGATGCCCGCATCCCCGAGGAAGCCGATGCCACCGCGAATGAACTCGCGGCGCGGCTGTCGACCGACCATGCGCACTTTCTGACGGTGCGCCGCCCGGATGCCAATCCGTTCCTGCAAAAGGAAGGCCTGCTGTTCCTGCAAACCAAGCAGTTGTCGGCACTGATGGATCAGACGATCGACGCGCAACCATTCCTTGGCCAACTGGTGGCCGATCCCTCGGCGCGCGGGCTGTTTTCGGCGCTGTCGTTGCTGGGAATGGGGGTGACCCAGGGCGACGCTGACCTGTCCCCGTACCTGGCGCCGATCCGCGGCTTCCACAAGGCAATGTCGGACGCGCTGGACGACCACCCGAAGCCGTTGTCGTGGCAAACGCTGCTGGGCGCCGGGCTCAGCGAGCTGGCCGGCCCCTATCATTTCGTCCTGGTCCAGCCGCGTCAGGATTTTGGCGTGCTGGAACCTGGGGGCGCTGCGACCAAGGCAATGCGCGACGTGATCGCCTCCCTGCCTTATGTCCAGTCGGGCGATGCGCGGGTGCGCATCACCGGGCAGGTGGCGCTGGCCGATGAGGAGTTCGCCACCGTCGCGCAAGGCGCCGTCGAGGGGCTGCTGGGCAGCCTGGTGCTGATCACGCTGTGGCTGTTCCTGGCGGTGCATTCCTGGCGGCTGATCGTGCCGATCCTGATGACGCTGGTGCTGGGGCTGATGCTGACGGTGCTGTTCGCCGCGGTCGCGGTCGGCACGCTGAACCTGGTTTCGGTCGGCTTTGGCGTGCTGTTCGTGGGCATCGCGGTTGATTTTGCCATCCAGTTTTCCGTTCGATACCGGGAATTCCGCTTCGAAACCGGCGATGCCGCCGCGGCGATGACCGAGACGGCGCGCCGCGTCGGGGTGCAGATCCTGATCGCCGCGCTGGCCACGGCCGCGGGGTTCCTGGCCTTCGTACCGACGGCGTTCTCGGGCGTGGCCGAACTGGGCCTGATCGCCGGCGCCGGCATGATCATGGCGTTCATCTGCACCTTGGGGTTCCTGCCGGCCGCGATCACTGTGTTCCGCCCGCGGGGTGAAGCCGGTGAGGTCGGCTTCGCGTTCGCCGGGCGGATCGATCCGATGATCGTCCGGCGCCGGACGCCGATCCTGATCGGATTCGGCGTGCTGGCGGTGGCCGCGATTGCGTTGGCTCCGCGCCTGGCATTCGATTCCGATCCGCTGGATACCAAAAACCCCGACACCGAGGCGATGCGCACGCTGCGCGACCTGATCAACAACCCGGTGACCAACCCCTACACAATCGACGTTCTGGCGCCGAATGCGCCAGCAGCGGCGGCACTGGCCGATAAGCTGGACAAGCTGCCAAGCGTGTCGCAGGTGATCAGCATCAACAGTTTCGTGCCGAACGACCAGCAGCAGAAACTGGCGGTGATCGCCGATGCCAACACCATCCTGGCGCCCACTTTGGCACCGCACGGCTCCTTTGCGCCGATAACGGCTGAAGATATTCGCCTGGCGGCAAAGTCGGCATTGGCGCAGATCGATCCGGCGCTTGCGAAACTGCCGGCGGGTCATCCGCTGGCAGATGTGGCGGCTGATCTGCGGCGGATGCAGGCCGCGCCGGACGCCGTGCTGCTGGCCGCCAATGCGGCGCTGACCCGCTTCCTGCCAACACAGCTTGCCCATCTGCGCACCGCGCTCGGCGCCGAACCGGTGACGCTAGGTTCAATCCCGCCAGACTTCGCGCGTGACTGGCTGCTGCCGGACGGCCGCGCCCGGGTGCAGGTCAATCCGAAGCCGCAAGCGCAGACCCCTGCCGGATTGTCAACGTTTGTGGACCAGGTCACAGCAGTGGCGCCAGATGCGGGTGGGTCGGCGGTAACGATCACGGCGACCGCGAACACCATCGTCGGCGCATTCCGCCAGGCTGCGATTTATGCGGTCGTCGCGATTGCGGTGATCCTGCTGGGGCTGCTGCGGCGGGTGCTGGATGCGGCGCTGGTCATGGCGCCGCTGCTGATGTCGGCCGCGCTCACGCTGCTGATTGCGGTGCTGCTGCCGCTGCCGCTCAACTTCGCCAATATCATCGCCCTGCCGCTGCTGCTGGGGGTCGGCGTGTCGTTCAACATCTACTTCGTGATGAACTGGCGGGCCGGCGAACAGCGCCCGCTGGGCAGTGCCACCGCGCGTGCGATCCTGTTTTCCGCGCTGACCACCGGCACGGCCTTCGGCTCCCTGGCGTTGTCGGCCCATCCGGGCACTGCCAGCATGGGCAAGCTGCTGCTGATCAGCCTGGGCTGCACTCTGCTGGCCAGCCTGGTGTTCATCCCGGCGCTGCTGGCGAGCATGAGCCCACCGGCGCGCCCGCGATCATGAAACCTGCCCGCGGCTGCCACACCCCGCGGATATTCGACTGATGCGCACAGTTATTTGAGAAAGCGGATCGTTCCTCAGGCGTTTAGCTACAGCCACGTGATTGTGGTGCTGTCCCGAAAGGATCCATCATATGCGTAAATTGCTGCTGGTCGCCCTGCTTCCGCTCAGCCTCAGCGGGTGCCTCAGCTTCCATGACGACGCCCCGCCACCGCGGAACACGACGGTTGTCATACCGCCGGGCTCGACGGTTAGCTGCTCGAACGGCATGCCGGGTCCCTGCTGAAATCGGCCCAGGCGTGGCGGCCAAGATCCGCCATGCCTGGGCCACCAGACTGCCCAACCCAAACCGACCCTGACCGTCCGGTTCGGCGTATGCTCCCGCCAGGTCCACCTTCCTCCTGACCGTCCATCGTTCAGACCGCCTATTGTGCGGCGGCCCGTCGTTCCCGAGCTTCGGTCAGCAGGCAAAGAATCTCGAACAGAATCGAGGCCCCGTTGAATGCGGTCAGCGACCCGATGTCGAAGGGTGGCGACACCTCAACCAGATCACCGCCGACGAAGTCGATGCCGCGCAACGCCCGCAACAGCCGCAGCGCCTGCAACACCGTGATGCCGCCGGCCTCCGGTGTTCCCGTGCCCGGCGCCTGACCGGGGTCCAGGCTGTCGATATCGAAGCTCAGATAGGTTGGCCCGCTGCCCACCACCCGGCGCGCCTCCTCGGCGGCGTAGCGCCAGCCCTTGTCGTCGAACTCATCCATTCCCAGCACCCGCATGCCGCTGCGCAGGCTGAAGCCCCACATGTCCGGGTCGTTGGTGCTGCCACGAATGCCGATCTGGATAACCCGCGCGGGATCCAGCAGCCCCTCCTCCGTCGCCCGCCGGAACGGCGCGCCGTGGTGGAAGCGTGAGCCCATGTAGTCGTCACCGGTGTCGCAATGGGCATCGATATGGATCATCCCGACCTTCCGCTGTGCCGCCACGGCGCGCAGGATCGGCAGGCTGATTGCATGGTCGCCGCCGACCGAAAGCGGAACCACACCGGCGCCGATCAGTGGCCGGAAGAACGCCTCGATCTCCTGCAGCGCACCCTGAAGCTCGAACGGTTGCTCGATCCAGCAATCGCCCAGGTCGCGCACCCGGGCAGCCGCGAACGGGGTCGCGCCAGTGGCGGCATTGATCCGCCGCAGCATCGTCGACTGCTCGCGCACCGCTCGCGGGCCATGCCGCGTCCCCGATCGGTTGGTGACGCCGCCATCGAACGGCACACCGATGATGCCGACATCGACCTCAGCCAGATCCTGGCTCGCCGGTGTGCGGAAAAAACTGGCGATCCCGGTGTAGCGAGGATGCGCCTGAGGATCCTGAAAATCCTGATATTTCTCGGGGTGCTTGATCATCCGCCTCGCTCTTCGACTCGGTTGTCCGGACCATCTTGCCTCTTCCAACACAAATTTTCAGAGGTTTTCGCGCGCGGCAGGGCGTGGCTCTGTTCCTTCCGAACCGATAGTCCGGCATGGTTGCACCGACCGGGTGGGGAGACAGCGATGAACGATGTGGTTGAGACAGCATCGGGCAAGGTGCGTGGTGCAATGGCCGAAGGCGTGATGGAGTTTCGCACCATCCCCTATGCCGCATCGACCGGCGGGGCGAACCGGTTTCTCCCGTCGCAACCGGTGGCGCGGTGGTCCAGCGTGCGCGACTGTCTCGCGTTCTCCGGCAAGGCCCCACAGGCCGGCCTGCGCCCGCCAACCCGCCCCGAACTCGAGAACTTCTCCGGCGCCGCCGATCCGTCGCCGGAAACCGAGGACTGTCTGACGCTCAATGTCTGGACGCCCGCGTGCGACGGCGCAAAGCGGCCGGTCATGGTGTGGTTTCATGGCGGCGCGTTCGCGTATGGCAATGCCAATTCCCCCCGCACGCGCGGCAGCCGCCTGGCGATGCAGAACGACGTTGTGGTCGTGACCGTCAACCAGCGCCTCAACATCTTTGGGCACCTCGACCTGTCGTCCGTCGGCGGCCATGCATTGTCCGGCAATGCCGGCACACTGGACATGGTGGCCTCGCTGGAATGGGTGCGCGACAACATCGCCGGGTTTGGCGGCGATCCCGGAACCGTGCTGATCTTCGGTGAATCGGGCGGCGGCGCGAAGGTCAGCACGCTGTTGGCGATGCCGCGCGCGAAAGGGTTGTTCCATCGCGCGATCATCCAAAGCGGTGCGGCCGTGCGGCTACGCACCAAGGAACGGGCCGCCGCGTTGACCGCCTGTGTGCTGCAACACCTCGGCGCCACGGCCGAGACGATCCAATCGGTGCCCGTGGCGGATCTGCTCGCCGCGGTCGAACCCGCAACCCACGCGCTTGGCCCATCGCCGGACCCGCTGTTCGATCGTTACCCGTTCGGGCCGGTGGTGGATGGCGACGTGCTGCCGGCGCACCCGTTCGATCCAATGGCCGCCGATACTTGCGCCGACGTCCCGGTGATCATCGGCGACATGAAGACCGAGACCGCCAATTTCCTCGCCGTCGTCGACAAGGTGTGGGACCGGTCGCTGACGGCCGACGAATTGCGAACCCGCGTCGAGGCGATCGCCGGGCCCCATACCGGGCGCGTGCTGGATCTGTATGGACAGTTGTATCCGGAGCAGAATGCGGCGGAACGCTTGATCGCGATAACGACGGACTGCAATTTCCGCATCCGTTCGCTGGTGCTGGCGCAGCGGCGGGCGGCACTCAATCGGGCCCCGATCTGGATGTATTCGTTCGATTGGGAGACGCCGGTGCTGAACAAAAAGCTCAAGGCACCGCATGCGATGGATGTGCCCTTTGTGTTCAACACGCTGGACCTGACCAACGCCACCGGCGGCAGCCCCGAAGGCCAGGCGCTGGCCGACACGATGTCGGCGCTGTGGGCAGGGTTTGCCCGCACCGGACAGCCGGCGCATGCGGCAATTCCGGCCTGGCCGCCTTATGAGGCGACCCACCGCGCGACACTGATGCTGGACAATTCATGCCGGATCGAAAACGATCCCCGGGGGCAGGAACGCCTTCTGTGGCAGCAGATTACCGGCACCGTCTAAGGGGAAACAATACATGCACGTCCAGACCGTCACTGGCCCGATCGGGCTCGATCAGCTGGGTCGCACCCTGATGCACGAGCATCTGTTCATTGCGTTTCCCGGCGCCGAATTCGACCCGGCGGCGAAACTCGACCGAGCGGATTTTATTACAGAAGCCGTGCGGAGGTTGACGCGGTTGCGCACGGATCACGGCGTATGCACGTTCGTCGACCCCTGCCCCATCGAACTCGGCCGCGATGCCGCGTTGATGCGGGAAATTTCGGAAAAATCCGAAATGAACGTCGTGTGCACGACCGGCTTCTACTTCGAGGAAATGGGTCTTCCGGTTTACTGGCGGGCCCGCACGGTGGATGAGATCGCTGAACTGTATATACGCGAGATCAGCCATGGGATCGGCGCCACCGGGGTCAAGGCCGGCGCCATCAAGGTCGCCACCGGCGCCCCGGAAATCACCAAGCTTGAGCACAAGTTTCTCGAAGCAGCCTGCATCGCACAGAAAGCGACCGGCGTGCCGATCATCACCCATACGCAGGATGGCTTCGGTGCGCCGGACCAACAGGCGGCTTTCGCCAAGGGCGGCGTCGCGGCGCATCAGTGCCTGATCGGGCATTGCTGCGGCAACGCCGATCCCGCTTACCATCAGCGCGTCGTCGACGGCGGGTCTTACATCGGCTTCGACCGGATCGGCATCCTGCGCTTCCAACCCGACGAAGTCCGCGCCGACAACCTCGTGCGCCTGGTCCGCAACGGCTACCGCGCCCAGATCATGATGTCCCAGGACCGTCACTGCGGCTGGCTCGGCAAGTTCGCCCGCCAACTCAGTGCCGAGGAACAGGCCAAGATCGAAGCCCTGCGCGCCGAAGGGCAATATCCGCCACACTACTCCTACCTGTTCACCGATTTCGTGCCGATGCTGAAGGCCCGCGGCCTGAGCGAGCATGAGATCCACTCCATCCTGGAAGACAATCCACGTCGTTTCTTTGCCGGTGAGGAATTGCCGCTGGTCAATCGGGCCTGATCCGATGGAAGCAGATTACGTCGTCATCGGTGCCGGCTCCGCCGGCTGCGTTGTGGCCGCCCGGCTCAGCGAAACCGGAGCGAAGGTCATCCTGCTGGAGGCCGGGCCGAAGGACTCGCTGTTGTGGATCCATATTCCCGCCGGCGTGCTGAAGCTCTTGAACCATCCGGTGGTGAACTGGAACTACACCGCCGATGGGCCTGCCGGCCGGAGCATCCACTGGCCGCGCGGCAAGACGCTGGGCGGTTCGAGTTCGATCAACGGCATGCTCTACGTGCGCGGCAACCCCGCCGACTTCGACGGCTGGGCCCAAATGGGCTGTCGCGGCTGGAGCTTTGATGATGTCCTGCCGTATTTCCGCAAGTCCGAAACCTATAAGCAAGGCAAGGACGCCGAATACCGCGGCACCGACGGTCCGCTGAAGGTCGAAGACTATCGCACCATCCTGCCGCTGACCCACAAGTTCATCGAGGGCGCGCAGCAGGCCGGCTTCAAATTCAGCAAGGACCTGAATGGACGCGAGCAGGAAGGTGTCGGCTACTCCCAGATGACGCGCAAGGGCCGCTGGCGCGGCTCGACCGCACAGACGTTCCTGAAGGAAGCGCAGAGCCGGCCGAACCTGCGGGTCGAAACCGAGGCGCTTGCGTCGAAGCTGCTGTTTGAGGGTAATCGTTGCGTCGGTGTGGCTTTTCGCCAACGCGGCCAGACAGTGGAAGCAAAAGCCCACCGGGAGGTCATCCTGTGTGGCGGTGCCATCAACTCGCCGCACCTGTTGCAGATCTCCGGCGTCGGTCCCGCTGATCACCTGCAGTCGATCGGTGTGCCGGTGATCCACGACCTGCGCGGCGTTGGCTCCAACCTGCAGGATCACTATGTCGCGCGGGTATCACACCGCGTAAAAGGGTCAATCTCCATCAACAAACTGGCCCGCGGCGTCCGGCTGATGCGGGAAGCCGTCCGCTTTGCCGTGGAGGGTCGCGGCGCGTTGACCTTCGGCGTCACCACCGCCCAGGTCTTCTGTCGGTCATCACCAGAAAAAGCCAGTCCGGACCTGCAGCTTCTATTTACGCCTGCAAGCTACGATGCAGCCAGATTCGGCGAGCTGGAGCGTGAGGACGGAATGACCGTTGCTGTCTGCCCGGTGCGCCCGGACAGTCGTGGCACGATCATGGCCCGCAGCGCCGACCCCGCGGAAAAACCAACAATTACGCCGAACTACTTGTCCGACCCCGCTGATCTTCGCGTGCTGAGCGCCGGCATCCGGTCTACGCGGGCGATCTTCGCGGCCCCGGCAATCGCCGCGCACAGCGTCGCTGAAACGCTACCCGGCTCGGATGTAACGAGTGACGAGGCCATCCTGGATTATGCAAGGCGCTACGGCACTACGATCTATCATCCGGTCGGCACCTGTCGCATGGGCGACGGATTGTCCGCGGTCGTGGATTCGCGCCTGCGCGTTCATGGCATGGCCGGGCTAAGGGTGGTGGACGCATCGGTGATGCCGACCCTGACGACCGGCAACACCAACGCCCCGACCATCATGATTGGCGAAAAAGGAGCCGCTATGATCCGTGAGGACCAGGCGGCACTTGGTTGACGCCCGCTCGCCTGCCGAAGGCCGGCAGGCTACCGGAACGGCTGTTTAGTTTGTTTCGATACTTGTGGCACCTGCAGCCCGTAGCACGGTTTCCGCCTTGGCTTGCTTTTCCGCCGTCGGCGTCCTGACCGCCAACACAAGGTCGCCGGTCGCCGCCCGGTCTTCCCGCTCGGTCTGCTCCACCGTGTCAGATACCCGATGCGCAGCGAAAATCGAACCGCCCGCCGCGCCACCGGCCACCGCCGCCGCCGCAACCGCTGGCGCCGCGGCACCGCCTGTCGCGACGACGATACCAGCGGCAGCAATAGCCGCCACGGTAGCCGCCGTGCTGGCGCCCAAGGTTCGCGCCTGTTGGGCATCAACGTCGGTTGACGCCGGTTTCGTTCCGGCTTCGGGCGTCTCAGTGCCCTCCAGAAGTCCCGGCGAGGGCAGGCTCAGATCAGCACGATCGAAGCCCGAAACGGACAGTTGACCGACAGCCTCCTGCATCTGTTCGGGGGTGGCAAAGGTTGCTCGCACTTCCCGCATCGTAATATTACGATCCGCCGAATCACTCATTTCAATCACCTTTCTTGCGGATTGACGCACTTCATGTCGCCAATCGCTCTCGGTTGAACGATCGCATCGCCCTCACCAACGCCTGGCCCCGCTTCCAGGGCCATAGGACTGCCGGCTAGTGCTGGCCGGCCTTTGGCCCTGCGGCAGGCGCCTTTTCGCGATCGCCCGCGCCGTTGATGCCGCCGTGGCTGGCAAGCCCACCCTTGCGCCCGGCTTCCGCGGCACGCTCCCGATCGTTGGCGAAATTGCCGGAACTGTGCTGACCGCCGATATGGCCGGCACGGACCGCCTTTGCGCGATCCTCGGCAAAGTTCCCCGGATTCCCGGTATGGCGCTGCTCTGCCATGGTTGCCTCTTCTTTCTGTTGAAGCGCCCAGGTTGTGAAAACCCGGTCTGGCGTCAACGAGCCAAACACGGCCGGGTTGTCGGCAAACCCGTCAAGCAACGCCGTGGCAGCCGCACATTATCGTGCGATCGTTGCAGTAATTTCATACTTTTCCGCCGACCGGAGCTTGCACGGCACGCATGACCGACGGGGCCGCAACGGCACCGTCGTCAGCGCCCACCACTACTCCTGGATGTGTGCTTCCAGGAACCACAGGGCCTTGTCGAGGCCGCGCGACACTTCAGTGAGAATATCCGCAGTATCCGCGTCGCCCGCCTCATCAGCCTGGTTCAGGCTTTCGCGGATGTTGTTTGCCGCCTTGCCGTAACGTTCGATCAGGGCACGCAGATGGTCAGGAACGGCGTAGATATCGACCGGGTAAGGCGGCAACGTTGTGCCCTTGGCAGTTGCCTGGGTCGTGCCAAGCGCCGTGCCGCCCAACTGGGTGACCCGTTCGGCCATGGTGTCGACATAACCGTCGACCTGCGCCCTGAAACCGTCCAGCATTTCATGCACGCCGATGAACTGCAGCCCCTTCAGGTTCCAGTGTGCCTGCTTGGTTAGCAGCGCCAGGTCGATGCAATCAACGACCCGTGCGTTCAGCAGCTCGATCGAAATTGCCTTGGCATTCGATTTCAGATTGTTCTTCGTTGGGAAGGATTTCATGCGTTTTTCCTGCAGTTGACCATCGGCCCGATATGGGAGCCCCCTACCGACGCACCCGCCAATCTCACTGATAGTTCATCGATTGCCAAGGCGCGCGAGCGGCAGCTTGCCGGACGTCGGCGAGGCCGGGGCGTGGCTGTGAAGATATTCCTGCGGATCCACTGCCAGATAACGGGACGGGCGGCCGGCATCGTGCTGGAAGACGGCAACCGTGGCCAACAGGCGCTTGTCGTCCTCCGATAGGCGAATCGCCTCCCGCAGATGTTCGGTCCAGCTTTCCATTGACCAGACCTCAACCCAACCTTCCGGGTGGGCGACGTCCTCATAGACCTGCCAGAACACCGCCCCCGCCCGACCCCGCACATGGTGCAGCTCGTTCATCAGCCGCAGGAACGCCACGCGTTGCTGTGGTTCGACGCGGTAATAGGCCATTTCCATGATGCGGCCGTGGGCGTTGCGCAGCAGCGGCACCAGCTCCGGCGCCGGCGCTTCGGGCAGCAATGCGGGCGAGTCCTCGATGGTGCTGGCCGGGCGGACAATCGCTTCAATGCTGAAGAAGCGCGCGACGACCATAAGGGCCACCCCAACCACGGTGGCCGTCAGGAAGGTGTGCGGGATGCCGATCTCACCGCCCAGCCAGCCCCAGCCGAACGACCCGATGGTCAGTGCGCCGTTCTGGGCCAGCTGGTAGATTGACAGGGCGCGGGCGCGCACCCAGGGCGGGCAGACCAGCTGTGCAGCAGCCTGGATCGTCGCGAAGGCCGACGTCCATCCCAGCCCGAACAGCAGCATTCCAAGCGAGGCTGGAAACCAGTGCGTGGAGACGCCGACCACCGCCATGCCGGTGCAAGACAGCGCGGTGCAGACCATCACCGTGGCGCCGCGCGACAGCTTGCCGCGAACGATCGGCAGCAGCATGCCGGAGGTGACGCCGCCGACGCCCATCATGCCGAGGATCACGCCATACATGCCAGGCCCGAGGTCGAGGTCCCGTCGCACATATAACGGCAGCAGCGCCCAGGGGGCGGACGCCGGAATGGAGTAACAGGCCGTTCGTACCATCGCGGCCCGGATCGCCGAGGTGTTGCGCACGAACCGCATGCCCGCGCGCATCGCCGACATGAAGTGCTCACGCGGCAGGCCGGTGAAACGACGCTCCCGCCGCCAGACGAACAGGGCACTGATCACGGCCAGGATCGACACGGCGTAGAGCGAAAACGCGAGGCTGGAACCACCCAGCAGGATCAGAAAGCCGGCAATGGCCGGTCCGATCGCGCGCGTCAGGTTATAGCCGATGCCGTTCAAGGCGATCGCCTGCACCATGTCCTCGCGCGGCACCAGTTCGGGGACAATCGCACTCCAGGCAGGCGCGGTCAGCGCCGATCCGATACCGATCATGAAGGTCAGCACCAGCAGCCAGCCGGCGGTCATCAGGTGCAGGATTGTCAGGATCGCCAGCAGGCTTGCCGCCAGGATCGTCCAGATCTGGGTGCCGATCAGGAAGACGCGGCGATCGACGATATCCGCCAGGGCGCCGCCGGGCAGTGCCAGCAGGAACACCGGCATGATGGTGGCGGCCTGCACCATCGCCACGATGAAGGGCTCCGGGGCCAGTGAGGTCATCAGCCAGCCGGCGCCGGTGTTTTGCAACCAGGTGCCGAGCCAACCGACGACGCTGGCGAGCCAGAGGTGACGAAAGGTGCCGTTGCGTAGTGGCACCAGGGCGGTGGGAAGGCTCATCAGCCGCAATGTCCTACCAAAGTATGGGCCGCGGGTTCGCTGATCCGGTCCAGGACGGAATGACTGAAGTTTGGCAAACCTGGCACCTCAAGCTGATCCACGATCGCGTCCGCCCATGCGGTGGCATGATCGTAGCGCAAGCCGCCGCCGAAGCGGGCGAATTTTCGCGCATGGCCGGCTATGCGGAGTTTCGCGCCTTAACCGGCGCTGATGGCGTGTTCCGGATAATCCTGCGGGTCGGGCCCCATCGGTGGCCAATGCGTCTGGCGGTTCCGCGTCTGGCGGTTCCGCGTCTGGCCTCGCGGCGATACCTGCTGCATACTGCCGGGTAGTCAATGGAGGACCGAGGCCGTGCCGGTGGAGAAGCAAGCATACCGTGAGGCGATGGCCCGCCTGGGCGCGGCGGTGAATGTGATCACCACGGGTGGCCCTGGTGGGCGAGCAGGCTTTACCGCGAGTGCCGTCACCAGCGTGACGGACTCGCCGCCGACGCTATTGGTGTGCGCAAACCGAACCAACGATTCCTATCCGGCAATGCGGGCCAACGGTGTGCTGTGCGTCAATACACTGACCCCGGCGCAGGAGGGATTATCGCCGGTGTTCGCCGGGATGACCCAGCACACGATGAACGAACGCTTCGACGGCTACGCCTGGAATACGCTGGAAACCGGCGCGCCGGTGCTGGACCAGGCCGTTGTCGTCTTCGACTGCCGGATCAACCAGATCGTCGAAGTCGGCACCCACGACGTGTTTTTCTGCTCGGTGGAAGCTGTGCGCACCGGGTCGGCTCATGAAGGGCTGATCTACTACGGACGTGGCTACCACAAGGTGGCTATACCTAGCTGACCAGCGAACAGCCGCCGGCGGCTGCGAAACCAAACTACAGACCGGCTGTTGCCTAGACCGGCTGTTGCCTGGACCGGCCATTTATTAGATCGGCCATTTAATAGATCGGCCAGTCTTTGGCACCAGCGGTCGGACCAGTGCCGACGGCTGGTAACAGGTGGCCCGGACCAACCAGGCCACCAGCGTCCAGTCCTACATCTCTGCGTAGGACCCGTTCTTCCAGACATAGAACACGTAGCCGCCGCCCGTGGTGTCACCCTTCTTGTCGAAGTTGACCGGCCCCAGCACCGTCGGCCAATTGCCGTCGGCCTTCAGTTCCGCCGCGACCTTCTTCGGATCCGTGCTCTTGATCTTCTTCACGGCCTCGGCCCACACCTGCACTGCGGCGTAGGTGTACAGCACATAGCCTTCGGGATCGACATTCTTGGCCTTGAACTCCTTCACCACGTCGGTGGCGGTCTTCATCAGCCGCGGATCAGGCGGAAACGTCATCATGGTGCCAGCCCCTGCGTCACCAGCAATCTGCCAGAACTCATTGGTCACGAGTGCATCGCCCCCAACCAGCGTCGCCTTCATCCCCTGCTCTTTCGCCTGGCGGATGATCAGTCCGGCCTCGGTGTGATAGCCACCGACATAGATCACCGACACGCCGGCTTCCTTCAGCCGCGACACCAGCGACGAATAATCCTTCTCGCCAGGCGTATAGGCGGTCGCGAGCACTTCCTTGCCGCCCGCGGCATGCAGCGCCTTTGCCGTCTCATCGGCCAGGCCCTTGCCGTAGGCCGAGTTGTCATTGAGGATCGCGATCTTCTCATTCTTGAAGTGGCTGGCGAGGTATTCACCCGCGACCTTGCCCTGGGCATCGTCACGGCCGCAGACACGGAATGTGTTCCAGCTTCCCTCATCGGTGAATTTCGGATTGGTCGAGGCAGGTGAGATCTGCAGGATGCCTTCCTCGGCATACACCTTGCTCGCGGGGATGGAGCTGCCGGAACAATAGTGGCCGGCGACCAGCTTCACGCCCTTGGAGGCGAGCTGGTTGGCCACCGAAACCGCCTGTTTCGGGTCGCAGGCGTCATCGCCGACGTCCAGCACCAGCTTTTGCCCCAGCACGCCACCGGCCTTGTTGATGTCGGCCACCGCCTGTTCGGCGCCCTTCTTCATCTGGTCGCCGAACGCGGCGTATTCACCGGTGATCGGACCGGCCGTGGCGACATGGATCTGAGCCTCGGCTGGCGTGGCGGCCCCAATCGCCAGGATGGCGAGCGTCGCGACGGTCCCGAACAAACCGGCCTGCATGGTTCTTCTGAGCATTGAGCATCCCCATCGTGTTTGGTAGCGCGGCGCAAGCTAATCCCGAGTCGCATGAAGCGCCAGAATCCATCAGGACAGCAAAAACGATCGAACGCCAGATCAATCAGGACGCCAGACGAATCAGGATGCGGGTGGGCGCCAGCGCAGCAGGTGGTTCTCCAGCCGCTCAATCAGCAGATCGATGCCCAGGACCACAACCGACGTCAGGATCAGCCCCGCGAAAACGCCGGTGGTATCGAATACGCCCTCGGCCTGTGCCACGACAAAACCGATGCCGCGCGCGGCGCCGAGATATTCGCCGACGACAGCAGCCACCAGGGCGAATCCAATGCTCGTGTGCAGGCTGGAAAAAATCCAGGTCATCGCCGACGGCAAGTAAACATAGCGCAGCAACTGCCGCTGCGAGGCCTGCAGCATCCGCACATTGTTCAGCAGCACCGGGCTGACCTCGCGGATGCCCTGGTAGGTGTTGAAGAACACGACCATGAACACCAACGTTACCCCAAGTGCCACTTTCGACGAAATCCCGAGGCCAAACCACAACAGGAAGATCGGCGCCAGGATCACCCGCGGCAGGGCGTTGAAGATGCGGATATAGGGGTTGAACACCGCCGCCAGCAGGCGGACCCGCGCGAAGGTCAGGCCGAATACCACCCCCAGCAATGTACCGATGACAAACGCCAGCATCGCCTCGGTCAATGTAACCGCCAGATGTTCCCAGATGAAACCGCTATAGACCCAGTCCCAGATACGCAGCGCCACGTCACCGGGGCGGCTGAAAAAGAACGGGTCCAGCCAGCCGATCGTGGTCAGCACCTGCCATGTTCCCATGGCAAACACGAAGAATGCGACCTGGAGGATGACGATGGTGGTGCGCCTGGCCTCCCGCCGCGTCGACAGTGTGGCGAGTTCAGTTCTGGGCATTGGCAACTTCCACCCGCAGATCAGCCCAGATCCGGTTGTACAGCTCGATGAAATGCGGGATCATCCGAATCTCGGCGACATCGCGCGGGCGATCCAAATCCACCGGATAAATTCCCTTGATGCGCGCCGGCCGAGCCGACAACACCACGACCTTGTCGGCCAGCGCAATCGCCTCCTCCAGGTCATGGGTCACGAACAATACGGTCTTCCGCGTCTCCTGCCACAGCGCCAGCAGCTCGGTTTCCATGATCTGGCGCGTCTGCACGTCCAGCGCACTGAACGGCTCGTCCATCAGCAGAATACGCGGGTTGACGATCCAGCTTTGCGCCAGGGCAACGCGCTTGCGCATGCCGCCTGACAATTGATGCGGGAACCGGTCCTCGAACCCCGCCAACCCGACGCGCCCGATCCAATGCCGGGCCTCCTGGCGCGCCGTGGCATTGGGGACGCCGCGCATCAACGGGCCGAGGATGACGTTGTCGAGCACGGTTCGCCACGGCAGCAGCGCATCCTGCTGAAACAGATAGGCGGCGTAACGGTTGATGCCCTCCAGCTTCTCGCCGAACACGCGCACGCTGCCCTCCGGCGTGAACAACAACCCCGCCGCGAGGTTCAGCAACGTCGATTTGCCGCACCCGCTCGGTCCCACGATGGCAACGAAAGTGCCGTCCTCGATGTCCAGCGACAAGCCGGTTGCCACGGTCAGCACGCCACCGCCCGAAGCGGCCATCCGGATGGTGACGTTGTCAAACGACAGCGCCCTGCTCATTGCGGCATCGGAAGCTGCAACGTGGCATAAGCCTGCTTGACGAACCCGTTGTTGTACGTGGCATCAAGGTCGATTGTTGCGGCGGCAACTTCCGGCAGGAACTGGCGCAGCACACCCAGTGCGGCGACGGCACCGCCGGGATCAATTGTGCCGCTGCCGGTCCAGCCCGGCATGGTATGCCTGATCGCCTCCAGGAACACGGTAGGATCGACGCCGGGATAATCTTCTTTCGCCTGCGCCATGACCTCCTCGGCGCTGTGGGTCTGCAACCAATGCAGCGCCAGCACCATGGCAACGGCATAACGGCGGCATTGTTCCGGGTGCGCCGCGATCCAGCTCGTCATGCCGTAAGCGGCGGTGCCGGGATAATCGCCGCCGAAAACCGCCCGAGCGACTGCCGGGTCACGGTTATCTGACAGGATGCGCAGATCGGGATGGCGGCTCAGCAGTTGCGACACCGCGGGATCATAGATCGCAGCCGCTGCCACGGTTCCCTGCTCCAGCGCCGCAACCGAGCTCGGACCAATCCCGACGCCAACTACCGGCACCTTGCTGACATCGACACCGGCTTTGGTCAGCAGGAATTTCACCAGGAAGTCGGATGACGCGCCCGGCGCACTGGCCCCCACGGTCAATCCGGCCAAATCCTTGATCGTCTTGATCCTGTCAGTAAATCGGGGTGAGACGGCAAGGGCGGCGCCCGGCACCCTGGCAATCTGGAAGATCGCCTGCATCGGCTTTTTCTTTGCCTGCATGTCAATCGTGTGGTCGAACACGGCGTTCAGAAGGTCGGCATTGCCGTTCATCACCGCCGTTATTGCCAACGCGCCACCATTGACGTTGACAATCTGTACATCAAGGCCGGCCTGCTTGTAAAAGCCCTCACGACGAGCCAACAGCACTGGGAAGTTGTTCAGGCTGTTACCGGCCATGATGATGTTCAGCGGCATCGGCGCATCGGCTGCCTCACTCGCCTGGGGCCGCAGGATGGCCAGCGCCACCGTCAGCAGAATCAGTATCTGTCTCATTGATTTCCTCGCGATGGCGGCAATCGATTAAGCCCCGTCGCCCCTGCAACGGGTGATGCCGGCATGCGGCTCATCAGCATGGTCACGCCCTCCCCGGCTCTCGCTTTTTCGCGTTTTCGCTGCCGAACCTAACGCCGCCGCGCGGCGGGCGTCAAAAGCCGGCACAGGGGACATGCGTGCGGCCCATCCTCCGTTCTGCGAAGTTGCCCGGCCCGCCGGGATCGTGGCTTAGTAGCGTCCGTCGTTGGCAGGGAGGTCCACAGATGCTCGAAATGGCTGATGTTGTCATCATCGGCGCAGGTGCCTCGGGCGGTGCCGTGGCCTGGAGCCTGGCCGAGACGCGTATGAAAATTGTCTGCCTCGAACAAGGCGACTGGATAAAGCCGACCGACTACCCCAGCAACGGGCGCGACTGGGAAGGCCGCCAGCTCAGCGAGTTCAACTACAGCCCGAACCGCCGCGGCCGGGTCACCGACTACCCGATCAACGAGACCGAGTCAGCGATCCGCGTTGCGAACTTCAACGGCGTAGGCGGCGGGACGATCCTCTATGCCGGGCACTACCCGCGGTTTCATCCGTCGGACTTCCGGGTGCGCTCGCTGGATGGCGTGGCCGATGACTGGCCGATCGATTACGCCCGGCTCGAACCCTTCTATGCCGAAAACGACCGTATGACCGGCGTGTCCGGCCTCGCCGGCGACCCTGCCTATCCGCCAAAAACCCCGATGATGCCGCCTTTGCCGCTGGGCAAATCCGGAGCTACCCTGGCCAAGGGCCTGAACAGGCTGGGCTGGCACTGGTGGCCGTCCGACAGCGCGATCGCCTCGACCGACTACGAAGGGCGCGCCGGATGCATCAACCTCGGGCACTGCACCGGCGGTTGTGCGCAAGGGGCGAAAGCAAGCTCCGACATCACCTATTGGCCGCTTGCCATCCGCGCCGGCGTCGAGCTGCGGACGCGGTGTCGCGTGCGCGAAATCACCACCAGTGAAACCGGCATGGCCTCGGGCGTGGTCTACTACGACGCCGATGGGGTCGAGCAGTTTCAACCGGCGGAAGTCGTTATCATGGCGTGCAACGGCATCGGAACGCCACGGATCCTGTTGAACTCGGTATCGGGCCGGTTCCCCAATGGGCTGGCCAATTCCAGCGACCAAGTGGGCCGCAACCTGATGTTCCATCCCTATGCTAGGGTGTGGGGTTATTTCGACGCGTATATGGACGGGTATCGCGGTCCGGGAAACTGTATCTGGAGCCAGCAATTCTACGAAACCGACCCGTCGCGGGGCTTCGTGCGGGGCTACACCTACGAGTTCTCGCGCGGCCAGGGCCCGGTGCTGGCGGCGATCGCGGGGATGGGCACCGGACGCATTCCCTGGGGCGAGGCGCATCACGATGCCTACCGAAAATTGTTCTGCCATAGAACCGGCATGGTGGGCATCTGCGAGGACCTGCCCGAACAGCATAACCGGGTGACGCTCGACCCGGTGCTGAAGGACAGCAACGGCATCCCCGCGCCGAAAATCAACTACACTCTCAGCGACAACAGCCGCCGCATGCTGGACCACGCGGTTGCCCGCGGCACCGAGATCCTCAAGGCGGCCGGCGCCCACGATGTCGGCCACGAAGCGCCGATAGCCGACGGCGGCTGGCACCTGATGGGCACCGCTCGGATGGGGCTCGATCCGGAACGGTCCGTCGTCAATGAGTGGGGCCGCAGCCACGACGTGAAGAACCTGTTCGTGGTCGACGGCAGCCTGTTCGTGACCTCGGCCGGCGTGAACCCGACCTGCACAATCCAGGCCCTGGCGCTGTACGTCGCCGACGCCATCAAGCAGCGCCTGGCAACCCTGTTCGATTGAGGTGAGCGCATGGAAAACCTGACACCGGCCGAAATCCGGTCATTACGGTGTGTAGCCGGAATGATGATCCCCGCAAGCAGTGCCTTCGCGGTGCCCGGCGCTGACGACAACCTGATCTTTGCCGATGTCCTGTGCAGTATCGGCCAGGATATGGTCGCCGTGAAGCAGGCGCTCGCCCGCCTGGGCACGCTGGCCGGCGGCGCTTTTGCCGATGCCGACCCGGGGCGCCAACAGTCGGCTGCGGCAGCGATGCGAGAAGAAGGCGGCAGCGCCCTGACCGCGCTGACCCGGGTAATCGTGCAGTGCTACTACCGCGACGACCGGGTCATGCAGTCACTGGGCATGGAGGTCCGTGCGCCGTTTCCCAAAGGCTTCGAAGTCGAACAGGGCGACTGGTCACTGCTTGACCCGGTGCGGGCGCGCGCGCCGTTCTACCGGGCCGCCCCGTAACCATCTGGCCGGCCGTCCGGTCAAAGATCGGCGGCAAGACGCCCGACACGGCGGATGCTGCCCAGCACTTCGTCCTGCGGCAGACCAGGCCAGGCCATCCGGAAGCGGAACTCGCTCGCCCCCTGCTCATCGCGATACCGCTGCAGCTCATCCCGCACGAAAGCCTCATCGCCAACAACGAAACGGTCGCGCGCGAAATCGCTGAACCCCAAGGTGCCCTGCGAGGGGTCGAAGCCGCTCCAGCCATTGTTCGCATAGCGGCCATACTTGGCGGCCAGCGGGCCGGCCGCCAACGCCACCGCGGTTTTCATGTCGGGACCGCAGAAACATTCGCGCGCAACCTGTTTCGGGTAATCCAAGGATTTCCCCAATGCGACACGCTGCGCATGGAACATCGCCCACCAGCGTTGCAGCTCATCGCGGCTCATGGCACCCGCGCAGATCCAGGCATCGCCGATCTCCGCGGCCCGCTTTACGCCGTCATCCACCGCACTGCCGACCCAGATCGGAATGCCGGCCGGATTCTTCGGCCGCAGGCTCAGCGTGATATCATCGAAATGAAAATACTTGCCATGGAACGTCACCCGTTCCTGCGTCCACAGCAGGCGCATGACCTCGATATACTCGCGGAAGCGCGGCACGCGGGACCGGCGCTCAATGCCGAACGCCTGGAACTCCGCCGCGCGATACCCCAGTCCCACGCCGAGAATGAACTTGCCCCCGGTCAGATGGTCTATCGTCGCCGCCTCCTCCGCCAGCAACACCGGGTTCAGCATCGGCAGCAGCAGTACGCCGGTGCCCAACGTCATCCCCTCCGCGATCCCCGCCAGCAGCCCCAGCATCGGCGAGGTCGACAACTGCCGCATGTTCGGGCCACTGACGAAATGCTGCGGCAGCCATAATGACGAAAACCCCGAATCCCTGGCGGTTTTCACCTGTTCCAGCATGTTTGGGATATGCCGCCCATCATCGTTGGCCGCTTCCCATTCCAACGTTACGAACATCCCGACTTTCATCGCAGGCTCCTTGCAAGATCACGACTGTGCCGAACAGCCGCGACTAGAGCAACATCACCCTGACCGGAATGGTCAGGGTGATGAAGTTGCTCGCTCAAACAACGAGATAGAGCGCGCTGACTGTTTACAGTCAGGCTGAGAGCGCTCTGGCGCCATCCCTTGACGCGGCGGGCTGCATCGGCGGACGCTTCAGCCAACTGGAGGACGCTGCGTGATCAATCCCGAAGCCGCCGTTGTACGTAAAGCCGCACTCAGACTGGTGCCTTTCCTGTGCATCGGATACGTCATCAACGCCCTCGACCGCTACAACGTGTCGATTGCCGCGCTGACGATGAACAAGGAACTCGGCCTCACCGTCAGCGCCTACGGCCTCGCCGCCGGTGCGTATTTCTGGAGCTACGTGCTGTGCCAGGTGCCGGCCAACCTGATCCTGCGCAAGATCGGCGCGCGCGCCTGGCTGTCCATCATCATGGCGGCGTGGGGAGCGATCTCCGCCGGAACCGCTCTGGTTACGAACGAAACCACATTTGTCACCGCCCGCTTCCTGCTGGGCATTGCCGAGGCAGGCTACTTCCCCGGCGTCGCCTACTTCATGACCTGCTGGTTCCCCAACCGCCACCGCGGCCGGATGATGGGGCTGTTCTTCGCCGCCAGCGCCACCTCCAGCGTCATTGGCGCGCCCCTCTCAGCCAACCTGTTGCGCCTCGACGGCTGGTTCGGGCCGGCCGGCTGGCAGTGGATTTTCCTGGCCGAGGGCCTCCCGGCTATACTGCTGGCGATATTCGGCTATGCCATGCTGCGCAACCGGCCGGCCGATGCACCATGGCTGTCGCCGCAGGAACGCACCCAGTTGCAGGACGCACTGGACCGCGAATCCGCCGAAAAGCCCACCCATGGCAAAAGTCTTGCCGCCTCTATCATCAACCCGCAGATCATTCCCTTGATCATCGCCTTCATGTTCATTCTCTACGGTGTCTACTGCGTCAGTTTCTTCCTGCCGCTGATCATCAAGGGCATGGGGCTGTCCAACACCCAGGTCGGTTATGTCAGCGCCCTGCCAAGTCTGTGTTCGGCTGCCGCAATGATCGGCATCTCGCGGAGTTCCGATCGCAGCGGTGAACGATTTTGGCACGTTCTCGTTCCGCTCAGCATGGGCGCCCTTGGCATGCTGGCGGCCGCTTTCCTCCTCGACAACGTCTACTTCGCCATGATCGCGTTCTGCATTACCGCTGCCGGCCTGTCCTGCACGCTGCCGGTGTTCTGGAACCTGCCAACAGCATATTTTGGTTCGGCAACAGCTGCCGCGGGCATCGGCGTGATCAACACGTTCGGCAACATGTCGGGCTATTTCGCGCCCCAGTTCACCGGATTGCTGCACGACGCCACCGGCAGCTATGTCGTGCCCCTGCTCGTCGCAGGCTGCCTTGCCCTCGCGGCACCGGTGCTGATCATGGTCTCGGGCATCCGCAGATTCGTTGCCCGCCCGGCACCGGCGCGCCGCCTGTCCTGACCCTGATAGCCCTGCAGACGAATTTGCGGCAGGGTAGCAGACAACCGATCGGAGACAGTCCCATGACCGCGGATCCCAATCACGTCATACTCACTGGCGAAAACCCGTTCATCCGGCTCAGCGCCAGCGATGGCGCCCCAACCACCACCAATGCCAGCTTCTGGCGCATCATCACCTGCCCCGCCGGCCCCGGCCATGTGCTCTACCTGCAAAGCGAACTGACCGAAAATCGCTGGCGCATCTATTCCGACAACATCGCCATGGCCCGCTGGCTGCAATCCACCGTCCAGGGCATGCTGAATCAGGAGACCGCCGATCAAGCGATACCGGTGAGCGAGGCGGTGTTCAGTAAATCCGGCGACCCTCGCTATTTCTGGACCGAAACCGTCACGGCCCGCGGGGAAGACATCGCGCTAACCTGGCATGATATCGGCGACCCGCTGCTGATCCACACCCAGCCCAACGCCGACCCTGCCCGCCCATACGGCGTCTGCACCGTGCTTATCCCCGCGCTGGGTACCCGCCTCACCCGCAATGGCGTCGCTGCGGCCGGCCAGTCCTGGCCGCGCGACCGCGAAGGTCGCCCGTTCAGCACCTCGGCACTGGCATTCTCCGAAAGCTGGACCGCCGCACGCTGAAGGCTGTCCATCCACCCGCCACGCGGCATCCTGACGTCCAGCGACAGCGCAGTGGCCCCTGGGCATCTCAGGGGTCACTGAAAAGTCAGGGTTAGGCCGCTACCGTGTCCGGAGCATTGGCACCGGCCCGACCAGCCATCATGCCGGCGCACGGTCAAGAATGCCTTGCAACGTAACCGCGCCCGACAGCCCCGCCGGTGGGGTATGTCCGCCATTGGCGATCCGGTTCCTCTGCGCATCCTCCCAGTGCCGCCCGTCGAAAAACCGACTTGGCGTGAGCGCCTGAGCGTCGATGCCGTCGAGACAGCGCGCATTCACGGTGATCCGGTCCGGCTGTGAACGCGGTATGTAGAAGGCGTGCATCCCGCAATGCGAGCAGAACGTGTGCTGCGCCACGCCTGTGCCGAACGTATAGGCTGTCAGTGCGTCCTTGCCGCTCAACAGCTCAAAATCGGTGGGGATGACCGGGAGATGGAGAATCCCCTTCTTGGTGCAGATGGTACAGCTGCACTGTGACAGCAGGTCCAGATCGACCGGAGCACGAAAACGCACGCGTCCGCAATGGCAACCACCCTCTTGAATTGCAAGCATCGCTCAGCTCCCACCGGCTAATTCCGGGGGCAGCCTCGCAAATTCACCGTATGCCGTCCATCCATGCCCGCAGTCCGAGGGTCGTGCCGCATCCCGTTCGTCAGGGTGACGTTCCCTCACACCGCATGGATATACAGATACGCACCGCCGACATTGCTGTCGAAGCCATCGTGGATCGACAGTTTGCCATTGCTGAGATCGGCGATCGAGTAGCCCGCCAAGGTCACCGCTGCAACCTGTCCGGTCGGGCTGGTCGCAATCATCGTAAGCCCGGTGTAGCCGGCAGCCCCCAGATCGTTGAAATTCTGGATGTGGAAGTCGCTCCGATCGATGCCCCATTCGGTGAAGAAGTCGCCGGAATGAAAGTTCACCGCGGTCGTCCAGATCGGGCTGGTCTGGTTACGGGCATCGACATAGAACGTGTCATTCCCACTGCCGCCGACAAGGAAATTCGATCCGCCACCACCATCCATGACATTGTTGCCGTTGACCTGGGACACGTTGATCGCATCATCGCTATTGCCGCTGTGAATGAACACGTTCGGCGTCATTGCGGAGATACAAAGACTGTCATTGGTCAATGTGCCGAAGTCGGTGGGGATGACCAACTGGTTCGATAAGCCCGCGACCGGACCGACATAAGCCGTGCCACGCGCCAGAAAGGAGGCATCGGCATTGTTATCGTAGACCGCGAAGTTGCACTGCGTCGGCGCCCCGTAAATCGCCTGGATGCCGGCGATGTCGCTCGCGTCAAGATCGGGATTTGACGAAGTCAGCGTTGCATCCATGATGGAATGCACATCGCCAAGCGAATGATTCAGGCCGAGTGCATGTCCGATTTCATGCAAAACCACCTGATAGTACGACACGCCGCGGGACTGGTAGGAAACGAGCGCGGGGTTCTCGGTGGAAACCTGGACACCGGGAAAGAATATGCCCCCGCCCCGTGAGAGATACGACGTCGCGCCCAGGATCGTTGTTATGGGCGTATTCCAATCAGCATAGCCGACCCGGATATCGGCCCCGTAATACCGGGAAACGCCGTAATCCGCCGGATTGGTGTTATTGGCTGAATCAGCGACCTGAACGAATGCGATATTCGCGACCGACGCCCACTTGGCCAGCGCCGATCTGACGACATCCTGGTCACTTGGATTGGTGATGAATGAATCGAATTGAATGTTATCGATTGGATTGGTGAAGTTCGTATTTGCAAAGGCCCAGGTAATACTGAGCGGCGTTGCCCATTTCTGGTTTTCCAGCACAAAATTCATAGTAACAATTCCTCATCAACCCCCTCTGCACCGAAAAGCAAGGGGATGGGTCGCGTGACGAATTGTTACAATACGGTCTTACATTCCGGTCCTCATATCAATAATATGACATTAGTATTCTAATTGATACATTCTGTATCACTTTTTAGTCATTCCATGAGAGCCTGATCCAGGTTCGCAGCATCCCACCCCGCCACGCCCAGCCCTCTCCGCGCTCGCGCTTTTGCCTTGTCCCGCTATAGTGCGGCCCAGCCACCAATGCCGCAGACGGAACCCGCCATGTCCCATGAGACCAACGCCCTCGCGCAAATTCACCGCCAGATCATGTGGAACCGCCTCATCGCGGTGGTGGAGGAACAAGCCCAGATCATGATCCGCACCGCGTTCTCCACAACCGTGCGGGAAGCCGGGGACCTGTCCGCCGGGATCTTCGATCTGCAAGGCCGCATGATGGCCCAGGCGGTCACCGGCACGCCCGGCCACGTGAACTCGATGGCCGAAAGCGTCGGCCACTTCCTGCAGAAATTCCCAGCCCTAACGATGCGCCCCGGAGACCATTACATTACCAACGATCCCTGGCTTGGCACCGGCCATCTGCACGACCTGACCTTGGTCACGCCGGCATTCCATAACGGCGCCATTGTCGGGCTGTTTGCCAATACAGCCCATGTCATCGACATCGGCGGCCTGGGCATGGGCCCCGAAGGGCGGTCGGTCTACGAAGAGGGCATGTATATACCAATCGTCAAATGCTTCGACCAAGGCAAGGCGAACGATACCTTTTTCGATTTTATGCGTGTAGGATCACGACTACCGGTTGAACTCGAAGGCGATATCTACTCGCTTTGTGCGTGTAACGACGCCGGTGCAAAACGCCTCGTCGAGATGATGGATGAGTTCGAGATGACCAGCCTCGATCCGCTGGCCAGCTTCATCTTCGACAGCTCCCTTCGCGCCACCCTCAACGAGATCGCCCGCATTCCACGCGGTATCTACAAGAATGAAATCTACTCCGACGGCTATGAGGAGCCAGTGCGGCTGGCTGCGTCGATGCAGATCGTCGACGACGGGATCGAGGTGGATTTCGCCGGCACCTCGGGGCTGTCCTCCCGCGGCATCAATGTGCCGCCCGCCTACTGCCGAGCCTATTCCTGCTTTGGAATCAAGTGTGTAGTGGCACCGGAGATTCCCAATAACTGGGCATCCCTGTCACCGTTCCGGATGAAGATCCCAAACGGTTGCATCCTGAACGCCCCCCGTCCCTACCCTGTGTCCGTACGCCACGTCATCGGCCACCTGCTGCCCGACCTGATGATGGGTTGTCTGCACGAGGCGGTTCCCGAACGCGTGACGGCCGAAGGCGCGTCGGCGCTGTGGAACCCCCCGCTGCGCGGCGGCGGGGCGATCTCCGGCCAGTCCAGGAGCAACAAGCCGGTGGTAGCGGACTTTGAGATCATCACGTTCAACTCCGGCGGCACCGGCGCACGCCCAACACAGGACGGGCTGAACGCCACGGCTTTCCCCTCCGGCGTTCGCACCATGCCGGTCGAGGCGACAGAAAACGTCGCCCCCATCATCCTGTGGCGCAAGGAGCTGAAGCCGGATTCCGGCGGAGCCGGCCGGACCCGCGGCGGGGTCGGCCAGATCATTGAGTTTGCAACAAAATCCGACCTGGAGTTTGCCGTCAATGCGAGCTTCGACCGGATCGCCAACGCCCCGAAAGGCCGGGAGGGCGGGCTGAACGGCGCACCCGGCCGGGTCGCGCAGAAATCCGGCAAGCTGCTGCGAACCAAGGGATTCCAGGTGATCCCCGACGGTGAACGCCTCATTCTGGAACTGCCGGGCGGCGCCGGCATGGGCAACCCGGCCGAACGCGACCCGGCCCTGGTCGCCCGCGACGTGCGCAACGGGCTGGTGACACAGGCCAATGCCCGGGATCTCTACAAGGTCGCCGTAACCGACAGCTTCACCGTGGATGACGTCGAAACACGCAGATTGCGCACCTGATCACGGCCTTCGGCCAGCAATCTTATCGGTTGCTGGCCCGTCGCTCTGTATCGTAGTGTATCCCTGATAATCAAAAAACAAACGCTGCCGGACGCCGATCCTCTGTTGTTCCGGCTGCATACAGGGAGATCAATGGTGGACGACGCGATCGAGAAATCGGCGATGCGCAAAATTTACCTGCGCCTACTGCCGTTTGCGATATTTACATACTTTCTCGCCTACGTTGACCGCATCAACGTTAGTTTCGCCGGGTTGACGATGCAAGGGGACTTGCAGATGTCGGCCACCGCATTCGGTTTCGCCGCCGGCACATTTTACTGGGGCTACTTTCTGTTCGAGGTCCCAAGCAACGTCATAATGGAAAAGGTCGGCGCGAGGCTTTGGATCGCACGGATCATGATCACCTGGGGGATATTCGCCGGCCTGACCGCCTTGGTGAGCGGGTCGACCAGCTTCGCGGTTGTACGGTTTTTCCTCGGCGTGGCGGAAGCAGGGTTCTTCCCCGGAATCGTACTTTACTTCACATACTGGTTCCCAAGTCACCATCATGCCCGGATCGTGTCCGGCTTCCTGATCGGGTTGCCGATCGCTGTCGCGGCCGGGGCGCCGATTTCCACTGCAATCCTGGCACTTGACGGCCTGTTCGGCCTGCGTGGCTGGCAGGTGATGTATATCGCCGAGGCTATACCGACCGTGCTGATCGGCGTCGCGACATTGTTCGTGCTGACCGACAAGCCGGAGCAGGCGCGGTTTCTGACAACCGAGGAAAAGACCTGGCTGGCGAACCGGCTGGCAGCCGAACGCAAGGCAAAGGAAGCCGTCAGGACCTTCGGAATGTGGGAATCGATGTTCAACCCAAAGGTGCTGCTGCTGGCAGCTCAACTATTTCGGTATCGTTGTGGCAAGCCTGGGCATGCTGATCTTCATCCCGCAGATCATCAAGTCGATCGGCGCCGGCAGCAGCAACATGACCGTCGGATGGCTGACCATGATTCCCTACATCTGTGGCGGCATCTCGCTGGTCGTCTGGGGTCGCGTTTCCGACCGGATGCAGGAGCGGCGGTGGAACCTCCTCACCGCATGCATGGTGTCGGCGATTGGGCTTTTCATTGCAGGCTACACGATGGGCACCTGGTGGTCGCTGGTCGGCATGTCGGTCGCGGCGGCGGGCTTCTACGGCTCGAAGGGGCCGTTCTGGGCCATGCCGCCAATGTTCCTGACCGGCACCGCCGCAGCCGCCTCAATCGCGTGGATCAACTCGATCGGCAACCTCGGCGGCTTTTTCGGCCCCTGGTATGTCGGCGTCATGAAGGATCTCACCGGCAGCTACGCCGGCGGGCTCTACGGCCTGGCGCTGCTGTGCCTTGGCGCGGCGATCATCTGTGCCTTGTTCCTGTATATCCCGAACGTTGTGGCCACGCGGCCACAGGCGGCTGGTTCGCAAGCCGACTGAAACCGGACACTTTCCAGGCGGTTTGGGCCATCCCGAACCGCCCGGTGCGGCCACGGCCTCGCTCACGATCGCACGCCGCAGACGCACGCCTTTACAATCGCCATACGGCACACGTAACCCTGTCCGAGGAACACACATCCCCGGACCGGACGCGTCCGGCGATTCGGTAAGGGTGGAGAAAACGACGTGGATGCAATGAGTTTCGTCGGTTCGGCCGTGGAGCAATCCGCCATTCGCAAGATCTACTGGCGCCTGCTGCCGATCGCGATCCTGACCTACCTGCTGGCCTACATCGACCGCATCAACGTCGGCTTCGCCGCCTTGACGATGCGTGGCGACCTGCACATGACCGCGGCTGATTTCGGCTTTGCGTCCGGCATATTCTTCTGGGGCTACTTTATCTTCGAGGTTCCCAGCAACATCATCATGGAGAAGGTCGGCGCGCGGCTGTGGATCGCCCGCATCATGATCAGCTGGGGGCTGCTGGCGGCCGCAACCGCTTTCGTCACCGGAACGACAAGCTTTGCCGTGCTGCGGTTCCTGCTGGGGGTTGCCGAGGCCGGCTTCCTGCCCGGCCTGATCCTGTACTTCACCTACTGGCTGCCCGGCTACCATCACGCGCGGGTGGTATCCGGCTTCCTCGTCGGGCTGCCGATCGCCGTCGCCGTCGGCTCGCCGATCTCGACCGCCCTGCTGTCGCTGGATGGATGGCTTGGGCTGCACGGCTGGCAGCACATGTACCTGTTCGAAGGCATCCCCACGGTGATCATCGGCTTCGCCGTGCTGTTCATCCTGACCGACAAGCCGGCCCAGGCCTCGTTCCTGACGCAACCTGAAAAGGACTGGCTGTCGCAGACGCTGGATGCGGAGCGCGCCGCCAAGGAGGCCAAGGGCCGAATGAGCCTGTGGCAGGCGCTGGTCAACCCGAAAGTGTTGCTGCTGGCGCTCAACTACCTCGGGATCGTGACCGCCAGCCTCGGGATGCTCATCTTCATTCCGCAGATCATAAAGTCGCTGGGCGTGACAAACAACATGACCGTCGGCTGGCTGACGATGATCCCATACGGCGTCGCGGCCGTGGTGGAACTGGCCTGGGGCCAGATCTCGGACCGGATGAACGAACGGCGCTGGAACCTGTTCGTCGGGTGTATGCTATCCGCGTTCGGCCTGGTGATCGCCGGCCTGACCATGGGAACATGGTGGGCGATGGTCGGCATGACGATCGCGGCCTGCGGCTTCTACGGCTCCAAAGGTCCGTTCTGGGCCATGCCGGGCATGTTCCTGACCGGGCCGGCCGCCGCCGCGGCCATCGCGTGGATCAACTCGATCGGCAATCTCGGCGGATTCTTCGGGCCGTGGTATGTAGGGTTAATGAAGGACGCCACCGGCAGCTATACCGGTGGCCTCTACGGCCTGGCGCTGTTCGGCTTTCTCGCGGCGGCGGTCACCGCCTTCTGGCTGGACATCCCGCACACCCCGGTCCCGGTTCGGGCGGCGGACTGACCAGCGGGAACCGGCCGGTGGTCACGCCGGCTGTGTCCAATTAGACTGCTCCACGCACGGGACGAACAGGACAAGCATATGGCACAGCGCTGCGATCTCATCATTCGGGATGCCACGGTGTTCGACGGCCTCGGCACGAAGCGCTTCGAAGCCGATGTGGCCGTCACCGGCGACCGCATCATCGCGGTCGGTGCACTGGGCAGCTATGAGGCCGACCGCAATGTCGACGCCGACGGCTTGGCCCTGGCGCCAGGGTTCATCGACGCCCATACGCACGACGATCGTGCGGTGCTGTGCGGCCCATCCTGCATGCTGTGCAAGATGTCGCAGGGGGTCACCACCGTCGTCGTCGGCAATTGCGGAATCTCGCTGTCCCCGGTGCGGATGAAGACCCGCCCGGCCCCGCCGCTCGATCTGCTGGGCGGCGAGGAATGGTTCACCTTCGACAGTTTCGGCGACTACGCGGCGCGGCTGAAACGCGATCCGTCGCCCGTCAATACATATGCCCTGATCGGCCACATGGCGCTGCGGATCGAGGCGATGCAGGGCGATACGCAGCGTGCGGCCACGGACCGCGAGGCGGCGCAGATGCAGGCCCGCTTGAAGGACGCTCTTGCCCAGGGCGCCTCGGGCTTCTCCACCGGCCTCTACTACCCGCCGAACATGATGGCCCCGACCGCCGAAGTGATCGCCGTGGCCGAAGCCCTGCGCGCCGCCGGCGGTATCTACGTCACGCATATGCGCGATGAAGCCAACGACGTCCTGCTCTCGATCCAGGAAACGCTGAAGATCGGCAAGGCCGTGGATGCCCCGGTGGTCATCAGTCACCACAAATGCGCGATGCCGGAGAATTTCGGTCGCAGCGTCGAAACCTTGCCGGCCATCGATGCCGGTGCCGCTGACCAGAAGGTGGATTTCGACGTCTACCCCTACGCCGCCGGCTCTACCGTGCTGATGCCAAGCCGGGTGCGTCCGGATGTCCCGGTTCAAATCACCTGGTCGATACCGCACCCAGAATACGCCGGCCGGATGCTGGCCGACATCGCCATGGAGTGGCAGCTGGGGCTGAAGGAAGCCGCCGAACGACTGACGCCCGCCGGCGGTATCTTCTTCCAGATGGACGAACCGGATGTACAGCGCATCATGGCGCACCGCCTGGCGATGATCGGCAGCGACGGCCTGCCGCATGATTCCTTCCCGCATCCCCGGCTATGGGGCACATTCCCCCGCGTGCTGGGCCACTACGCGCGCGACCTCGGCCTGTTCAGCATGGAAGAAGCCGTGCGCAAGATGACCGGCCATACCGCCGCGGTTTTCGGCATGGTCGATCGCGGCGTGATCCGCGAAGGCGCCTACGCCGACCTTGTGCTGTTCGACCTCACCACGGTCCGTGATGCCTCCACCTTCGACGCGCCGACCCGCCCGGCGGAAGGCATCCTGGAGACCTGGATCAACGGCCAGTCGGCGTACGTCTTCGGCGACGGTGCCACCGCGGCGCGCGCCGGCCGGCTGGTCACCCGCAACCAGGCCTGATGTCACGCAACGGCAATACCATTGAGGCGTGACAGCCCTGCTTAACCAGGGTTAAAGGGCGCGCGCGCAACCCTCCATCCACGATCGGCTTCCAGCGATATGTCAGCCACGACCCGCTACTCGATGGCCGCCGGATGGCGCCTGCCCAATCTCTGGGATGCGGCGGCGTTCCTGTGTGTAATCGGCGTGCTGGTCGGCGTCGGCCATGTCGCCGAAGGCACCATGACCCGCATCGATGCACCCGGCGCCACCGAGGTTACACTCAACCCATTCCACCTGCCGGAGTACGCGCTGCGCACGACAGCGCGGATGTTCGCAGCCCTCGCCGCCTCGCTGCTGTTCACCTTCACCTACGGCACCGCGGCCGCCAAAAGCCGGCGCGCGGCACTGGTGCTGGTCCCGATGCTGGACGTGCTGCAATCCGTGCCGATCCTGGGCTTCCTGACCTTCACCGTCGTGTTCTTCATGAACCTGTTCCCCGGCAAGGTGCTCGGGCTGGAGCTTGCGGCGATCTTCGCGATCTTCACCAGCCAGGCCTGGAACATGGCTTTCAGCATGTACCAGTCGCTGAAGACGGTCCCCGCCGACCTGCACGAGGCCTCGATCAGCTTTCACCTGACGTCCTGGCAGCGGTTCTGGAAGCTCGAAGTACCATTCGCCGCGCCGGGCCTTGTGTGGAACACCATGATGTCGATGTCCGGCGGCTGGTTCTTCGTCGTCGCCTCCGAAGCAGTCTCGGTCGGCGACAACAACTGGAAGCTGCCAGGCATCGGTTCATACGTTGCCCTGGCGCTGGAGCGGAAGGACATTGTCGCCGTCGGCTGGGCAATCCTGGCGATGCTGGTGGTGATCCTGCTGTACGACCAGTTGCTGTTCCGCCCGCTGGTGGCATGGTCGGCAAAGTTCCGGTTCGAAACGACAGCCGGCGCCACGGCCTCGGACCCCTGGATGCTGCGGCTGATGCGCCGCACCAGGCTGCTGAAGTTTATCGGCAGTCTTGTCGGCGATGCCGCGGCCTATATCGGCGGGATGCGGCTGTCGTTCACCGGCCGCGTACGATCGGAGTCCTCGCCACCGCCATCGCGCGTCATCGACGCGATCTGGATCACCCTGCTGGTGACCCTGGTCGGGCTGGCAATCTGGCGGGTGGCCACCTTCGCCTCCCAGGCACTGTCCTGGGGTGATGTCGGTCAGGCGGTCGGGCTGGGGCTCATCACCCTGGTCCGGGTGGTCGTGCTGATGATCCTGGCCAGCATCATTTGGGTGCCGATCGGCGTTTGGCTGGGCCTGCGCCCGGTGTGGGCACGCCGCGCCCAGCCGATCGCCCAGTTCCTCGCTGCCTTCCCGGCCAACCTGCTGTTCCCGCCCTTCGTGCTGACCATCGTTTACTTCCGTCTCAGCCCCGACATCTGGCTGACGCCGCTGATGGTGCTCGGCACACAATGGTACATCCTGTTTAACGTCGTCGCTGGCGCCGCAGCATTTCCCGGCGACCTGAAGGAGGTCGCCAGCAACTTTCGCATCGGCGGGTTCCTGTGGTGGCGGAAGGTCATTATCCCGGGCATCTTCCCATACTACATCACCGGCGCGATAACCGCGTCCGGCGGCTCCTGGAACGCCGCGATCGTTGCGGAAGTGGCATCGTGGGGCAACACCAGGCTGCAGGCGCACGGCTTGGGCGCCTACATCGCCGAAGCCACCGACAGAGGCGACATGGCCCGCGTCGTGCTGGGTGTCGTGGTCATGTCCGCCTTCGTCGTGCTGTTCAATCGGTTGCTGTGGCGCCCCATGTATGCCTACGCGCAGCGGCGCCTTACCCTGGCCTGAGGATTGTTTCATGGATGCAGCGGTCGAACTCCGCCCCTGCCTGATCGACGTAAAGTCGTGCCGGCAGGCCTACCACAAGGATGCCAACGCCGATCTGGTGGTGCTGGATGACGTCAATCTCACCCTCCGCGAAGGCGAGATCGTCGCCCTGCTCGGCCGGTCCGGCTCCGGTAAGTCCACCCTGCTGCGCATCGTCTCCGGCCTGCTGAAACCGACCGCCGGAGAAGTCACCTGGCGGGGCAAGGCGGTGACCGGCCCAACCGAGGGCGTGGCGATGGTGTTCCAGAGTTTCGCCCTGTTCCCCTGGCTGACGGTGCAGGAAAACGTCGAGATCGGGTTGGAGGCCCGCGGTGTTCGTCGCAGCGAACGTGAGGAACTGTCCGAGGCCGCGATCGACATGATCGGTCTCGGCGGGTTTGAGAACGCCTATCCCAAGGAGCTGTCCGGCGGCATGCGCCAGCGGGTCGGTCTGGCCCGCGCGCTGGTGGTGCACCCCGATCTTCTGTTGATGGACGAGCCATTCAGCGCGCTGGATGTGCTGACCGCGGAGACGCTGCGCACCGACCTGATCGACCTGTGGATGGAAGGCAAGCTGCCGGTCAAGTCGGTGCTGATGGTAACCCACAACATCGAGGAAGCGGTACTGATGTGCGACCGCATCCTGGTGTTCCAGTCGAACCCCGGTCGCGTCGCAACCGAACTGAAGGTGCCGTTCCCGCATCCGCGCAATCGCCTGGATCCGGAATTCCGCCAGATGGTCGACGATATCTACGGCATCATGACCCGGCGCGCGCCGGTGGGACCGAGGACGGCGGCGACGATCCCGGTGGACCCGCTGGCGATGCCGCTGCCGCGCGTCGGCACCAATATCATGTCGGGTCTGCTGGAAACGCTGGCAGCGGAGCCTTATGACGGCCGAGCCGATCTTCCCGCCTTGGCCAACAGCCTGCAATATGAGGTCGACGACCTGTTGCCGCTGGGTGAAACGCTGCAGTTGTTCGGCTTCGCGGTGCTGGAGGAAGGCGACATCCTGCTGAAGGACCTCGGCCGCAAGTTCGTCGAGGCTGACACGGATGAACGCAAGCAGATCTTTGCCCAGGCACTGCGCCAGCACGTGCCGCTGGTAAACCTGATCCGGGGCGTTCTGGACGAGCGCTGGAACCACCGGGCATCGGCGGTGCGCTTCCGCGATGAGCTCGAGGATCATATGTCGCCGGACTACGCGACCGACACTTTGCGCACAGTCATCGCATGGGGCCGCTACGCCGAACTGTTCAGTTACGATGAAGAAGCAGAACAGTTTAGCCTTGAAGACATCGAGTGAGAAGTTGAGCAATAGTCACTGAATCCGAGACCAGCTTCACCATCGGGTTTGGCAACATTACCTGAATGTAGCTGAATCCCGTGGCGTCCGTCGTGCGACCGTCAACGCGAGAAGCGCCCAGCTTAGGCCAGCGCCGGTAGGAATAAATATCTTGACATAATTCCTATTTCCTGGGTAAATCTGCTCCGAAGCCGCATCGGAGCTTACGCATGGCCACCGCCGATTGCCCCACTACGGACGTTCTGCTGCACGTGGTCGTCACTCTGCTGACGCCGCTGTTCCTGCCTGTCACCGGCGACGTTGACCAGGCCTACGCTGCCGCCTTGGCAGCAGTCCGATCCTGCACCGCGCGCAACCCGCTCGACCTCCTGTTGATCAGCCAGGTGATCGCGTTTGGTCTCGCCACGATCGATTCCGTCAGCCTCTCAATGAATGATGATATTCCTACAACCCTCATTCTCCGTTTGCGCGGAAACGCCGTCAGCCTGCACCGCGCCGGCGACAGATGTCGCCGTGCCCTGCCCGACCCCGATCCGACGGTTTCCGACGAAGCGCCTTTGCCAGCCGCCGGCATGCAACCCGAAGCCGCGGTTGTCGCCGAAGTTGAACAGGGCCGAAAGCGCGCGGTCGCGTTCCAGGCTGCTCCCGCCCAATGTCAGGCGATGCCGGTGCCTATGCCGGATCTGCCGTTGAACGACCCCGCGGCCCACCACGCCACCGGCTTGTCCCCGGCCGCACTCAACCTGGAAAACAACCTGCGAGCCGCCTGTACGCTGGCCTTTCCCGACGCCAGCCCGGCGGAGATCGACACGATGATCGAAGATGCGATCCTCGGATCCCGTGCCGCCGGCAGCCGTAGCCCGTCCGGACCAGCCGCCCTATCAACGGCTGACCCGCCTTCGCCGGCGGGATGACAACACTGGCCGAAACCCCATAAAGCGTTCAAGCCGCCAGGACCCGACCTCGATATCTCCCACTGGATGCCGGGGAGAAAACCGACGGACGCCGACGCCAAGACTCCTTTGCATCAACCCCCTGGATCACGGTCGAAACGCGACAGCAGGGCTGCCAGCTCCGCTTCATGCTCGTAGTCGGGCATCAGCCGGTCCAGCACCGCATCGCGCGCGGCAGCGGGGTGAAAATAGATTTCGCTGTCTCCCTCAGGAAGATGATCCAGCAGGCAACAGATCCGCTGCGTCGTCATGTGGCCGCTCCAGGCCAGCCCGAAACAATGGTCGTTCGCCGCCACCCCGGCGGCGCGGGCCTGGCGACGCAGCAGCCCGGTCCAGCGATACAGCGCCCGGTCACCCCAGCCCACCCGGGTTCCGCACTGCGCCAGGACCGCAGCGGGTTCGGCCGGGATTCGGATGCGGCGCAGCCCGAATCCGCGCCCGACTTCCAGCATCATGGCGCCCACGGTCGGGTGCAAATGCATGTGCTTGTGTGCATTGGCGTGGTCCAGCGCCAGCCCGGTCGCCGCGAAGGCGGCGAACTGCGCCCCGATTTCAGCCCGTAGTTGCCGGCGCACGGCCGGTTGAAAGAAATAGCGCAAGCCCAGCCCAAGCTGGTCCGACGGAAACTGTCCATCCGCGTCAACCAGTGCAGGAATATCCGCCGGCGGCAGGACCGCGGGCCCCTCGATCACCACCAGATGCAGCCCGACCCGCAGGGCCGGATTTGCCCTGGCGATCCGCACCGCGTCCGCCGCGGCCGGGGCGCCGACCATCAGGCTGGCCGCCTGCAGCACGCCCTCACGATGGGCCCGCTCGATCCCGGCGTTGACGGCCTCCGTGAGGCCAAAATCGTCGGCGGAGAATGTGACGGATTTGCGGACAGGCGACGGCATGGGCGTACCCTACGGGCAGGCCGCGCGCCGGGGAAGCTATGGCCATCCCACAAGACGCAGCCTAGGCTTTCGCGAACGCGTCCCAACAGACTCCAAAAGGAGCACCACCATGCCGGCCCCCACTGCCTCCGCGCGGATCAAACGCATCCAGCGCAACTCGATCGCACTGATCACCCTTGGCTGCGCGGTCAACTACGTCGACCGCTCTACCCTGGCGATTGCCAACCCGCTGATCCGACACGACCTTGGACTGTCCATCGCCCAGATGGGCCTGCTGCTGTCGGCCTTCCTGTGGGCCTACGCCGCCTTCCAGCTTCCCGCCGGCGCGCTGGTCGACCGGATCGGCCCGCGCCGTATGTTGGGCGCCGGCATCTTCGTCTGGTCATTGGCCCAGGCGCTCGGCGGCCTGGTCGGCAATTTCTGGCAATTCGTCGGCGCCCGCGTGTTCCTTGGCCTTGGGGAGTCGCCGCAATTCTCCGGCCTGGTACGGGTCGTGCGCGACTGGTACAACGTGCGCCAGCGCGGCCTGCCCACCGGCATCGGCCTGTGCGGCTCCAAACTGGGTCCCGCCATCGCGCCCCTGGTGCTGACCGGGCTGATGCTGACCTTCGGCTGGCGCTGGATGTTCATCATCATGGGCCTTGTCGGCATCGCCGTGTCGCTGGTCTGGTACATGGTTTATCGCGAGCCGCACGAGGTCGCGCTGACCGCCGAGGAAAAAGCCTATCTGACGGACGGCGAAGTCGCGACCACCGCTACCCGCGTCACCTGGGCGGACTGGAAGCACCTGTTCGCGTATCGCGCGACCTGGGGCATGATGTTCGGCTTCTTCGGCGAGGTCTACATGGGCTGGGTCTATCAGTCCTGGTTGCCCGGCTACCTCGAGATCGAGCGCCACATGAGCATCCCGAAGACCGGTTGGATCGCCGGGATCCCATTCGCCTTCGGTGTCATCGGCAGCATCGGGTCGGGCTGGCTGGTCGACCATCTGTCCAAGCGCGGCTTCTCCCCGGTCAACAGTTGCAAAATCCCGGTGGTGATCGGCCTGAGCGGCATGGCGGGCTTCACCATCGTGGCCGCGCTGACGCCCAGCACCTTCGTCGCCGTCGCCGCGATCTCCACGGCGCTGCTGTTCAACGGCATGGCCGGTGCGATGTGCTGGGCCCTGGCCAGCGTGATCGCGCCGAAGCATTGCACGGCCTCGCTGGGCAGCATCCAGAACTGCGGCGGCTATATCGGCGGCGCACTGGCTCCGGCGGTGACCGGCTTCATCGTGCAGGACACCGGCAGTTTCGTCCCGGCCCTGCTGTTCAGCGCTGCGTTGGGCGGGGTCTGCACCCTGATCTACATCTTCGTGGTGCCCGGCAAGCCGATCGACGCCGCGGCGTTCGAGCCCCGGGAGGCGGTAGCCGCCTAGATCAGCCTACGCCTTCATGCCAACATTGCCCGGCTTCATAAGGATCGAACGTATGACGACAGGCCCGAACCCTGGCCCCTTGGCTCGCTTCAAGGTCATCGACCTCACCCGCGTTCGGGCCGGTCCTACCGCGGTGCGGCAACTGGCGGACTGGGGTGCGGACGTCATCAAGATCGAATCTCCGGCGGGCGATGCCGGCCTGGGCGGCGAGCGCCATGGTCCTGACTTCCAGAACCTGCACCGCAACAAGCGCAGCCTGACCTTGAACCTGAAGGCGCCGCAGGGCGTGGAGGTGATGAAGCGTCTGGTCGCGCAGGCCGATGTGGTGGTGGAGAACTACCGTCCGGACGTGAAGTTCCGCCTGGGTGTGGACTACGAAAGCCTGAAGGCGATCAACCCGCGCATCGTCTACGCCAGCATCTCCGGCTTCGGCCAGGACGGCCCCTATGTCGACCGCCCGGGCTTCGACCAGATCGCCCAGGGCATGGGCGGGCTGATGTCGATCACCGGTGAGCCCGGCCGCGGCCCAATGCGCGTCGGCATTCCGGTGGCCGACCTGACAGCCGGCATCTTCGCCGCCATGGGCATCCTGATCGCGCTGCTGGAACGCGAGCAGTCAGGCGAAGGCCAATGGATCAAAAGCTCCCTGCTGGGTGCCCAGATTTCCATGCTGGACTTCCAGGCCGCCCGCTGGACCATCGGCAAGGAGGTTCCCGGCCAGGCCGGCAACAACCACCCCACCAGCATCCCGACCGGGGTGTTCCAGACCGCCGACGGCTACATCAACATCGCCGCCGCCGGCGACGACATCTTCGGGCGTCTCTGCAAGGCGATGAACGCCACCGAGTGGGCCACCGATCCGCGCTATGCCACCGGACGCGCCCGTTCGGAAAACCGCGACGCGCTGAACCAGGCGATCAGCGCGCTGACCCGGCACAAGACCTCCGCCGAGTGGATCGAGGCGTTGAACAAAGCCGGCGTTCCGTCGGGCCCGATCTACAAGATGAACGAGGTCTTTGCCGATGCGCAGGTGAAACATCTAGCGATGACGCGGGTTGTCCCGCACAAGGTGCTGGGTGACGTGGAGGTGGTCGGCCAGCCGATCGAGCTTAGCCGCACGCCCTGGAGCATTCGCAGCGCTTCCCCGGAACCCGGCGAGCATACCGACACCGTTCTGAGCGAACTTGGTTACAACGCGAACGAAATCGCCGCGCTTCGATCCGGCAAAGTAATATAAAACCGGTCGGCCGGGGTCGTATAAAACAAGGAAGGAAACGACAGTGGATTTTGCAGGAAAGGTCGCCCTGATCACCGGCGGTGGCGGCGGCATCGGCAGGGCGGCGGCGCTGGGGTTTGCACTGCGTGGCGCGAAGGTGATGGTGGTGGATGCGGATGCCGATTCGGGGCAGGCCAGCGTCGATATCATCGCCCAACGAGGTGGTGCCGCCGCATTCGTGCAAGCCGACGTGACGAAATCCGCATCGGTGAAGGACTACGTCGAAAAGACCCTCGCGGCTTACGGTCGGATTGACGCCTTCTTCAACAATGCCGGCATTGAGGGCAAGGTCGTTCCTACCCAGGACTATGACGAAGCGGTTTTCGACCAGGTCATCGCGGTCAACCTGAAGGGCGTGTTCCTGGGGCTTCGTCATGTCCTGCCGGTGATGATCCGTCAGGGATCAGGCGCCATCGTCAACACGGCCTCGGTCGCCGGCCTGTTCGGCGCACCGGGCATGTCCGCCTATGTTGCCTCCAAGCACGGTGTCCTCGGCTTGACCAAGACCGCATCCTCCGACGTCGCGGCACTCGGCGTGCGGGTGAACGCGGTGTGTCCCGGCCCGGTCGAGACCCGTATGATGCGCTCACTGGAATCGCAACGGAATGCCGGCGACCCGGCAGCGGTCCATGCCGCCTATGCCGCCGGGATCCCGACCGGACGCTATGCGCTGCCGGAGGAGATCGCCGGCGCCGTGCTGTATCTTTGCTCCGATCTGTCCGGCGACGTGACCGGCACGCATATCGTCATCGACGGCGGCCGTTCCGGGTCCGGCGGCGTGGCGCCTGTGAAACGGCTGTAGAGGAGAACATCATGCAGGACATCTTCGACGTTATCGGCACCACGCGGTCGATGCGGCGGCTGAAGCCGGATCCGGTTCCGGATGATATGATCAGGAAGATCCTTCTGGCTGGCACCGCCGCCGCCAACGGCGGCAACAACCAGACCTGGCGCTTCCTGGTCGTGAAGGACCCGGCGAAAAAGAAAGCCGTCCAGGTCTGGTACAAGAAGGCATTCGATGAGGTCATCGGTCCACGTTATGCCACCAGCGCGCCGCCACCCGGGGTCACCGGTGAAAAATACACGCGTCAACACGGTGCCGTTGAATACCTGACCGAGCATTTCCATGAGGCTCCGGTCTGGATCGTGGCCTGCCTGAAGGACGGCCCGAATGCCGGACGCGGTGCCGGCGCCTCCATCTACCCGGCGGTGCAGAACATGCTGCTGGCGATACGCGCGCTGGGGCTCGGCTCGACGCTGACCACACGGCATATGCTGCACGACAAGGAAGCCGATGCCGCGCTGGGGCTGCCGGAGGGCGTGCATTCCTACGCGATCCTGCCGATCGGCTATCCGATGGGCAAGTTCGGGCCGGTTGGCCGGGGCAAGCTGTCCGACTTCGTGTTCCTGGACAACTGGGAGCAACCCTACCCGGCGGTGGCCGACGCCTGATCTTCAGACCACATGGGCTGGCCGCAGCACGCAGTCTGCAGCCAATTCCAGTGTCTCGACCTGGAAGGTCGCGTGGCCGATCCTGAAGCGGTCCCGCACCGCCAGGGACGCGTTGCGAACGATCTCCGCACCATCGCCACCGGCGCAGACCAGATGGGCGGTCAACGCGGTCTGCGTGGTGCTCAACCCCCACACATGCAGGTCATGGACATCGTCGACACCGGGCAATGCACGCAGCGCGGCATTGACCGCTGCCATGTCGATACCCTCCGGGACCGCATCGAGCGCAAGGTTCGTCGAGTCGCGCAGCAGGCCCCAGGTGCCGATCACAATCACCAGGACGATCACGAGGCTGGAGACCGGATCGACCCAGTGCCAGCCGGTCAGGGCGATCACCAGCCCGGCAAGGACGACACCGGCGGACACCGCCGCATCGGCAGCCATGTGGAGGAAGGCGCCCTTGATGTTGAGGTCATCCTTGCGCCCGCGCATGAACATCAGGGCTGTGCCGCCGTTGATCAGGATGCCGACTGCCGCCACCACCATCACCGTCGCACCGGCGATTGGGGCCGGATCGTTGAACCGGCGGATCGCCTCGACGGCAATGCCCCCGCACCCAATGAGCAGGACCACCGCATTGGTGAGCGAGGCGAGGATCGTGCCACGTCCCCAGCCGTACGTGCGCAGCAATGTCGGCTTGCGCTGGGCGAGATGGGCGGCCCCCCAGGCCGTCAGCAGCCCGAGTACATCGCCGAAATTGTGCACGGCATCGGCCAGCAGGGCCATCGAGTGGGCGGCGATGCCATAGAACACCTGGGCGAAGACGAAGGCGATATTGAGCGCCGCGCCGAGTGCAAATGCCCCACCGAACGAAGCGGGCGCATGGCTATGGCCACCCGCGCCGTGCGAATGATCGTGGTGGTCGTGGTCGTGGTGATGTTCGCTCAAATCACGCGCCTATCCTTGCCATGCAGATGAGCATACCGGTCATCGCAGACAAGGGTAATGACGATCTGGAGCCGATCCTGGCGAGACTGCCGTGTCGCCGATACGCCTTGCAGTGACGCACCGGCGCGGGGATCAGCCGCCTTCGATCCGAGGGATGAAGAACACCTCGGCATCCGGGGGAACCGGCTGGAAGTAACCGGTCTCATGGTATTCGCCGTTGATGGCGACGGTGGTCTCTTCCTCCAGGTGTTCGCCGAGACCTGGATACAGATCGTCCATCGCCTTCAACACGCCGCGCAGGTTCTTTGCCTCCACCTCGAACTCCCGCACGCCGTCGGTATAACGGCGTGCGAAGCCCGAGGTGAAAACGACCCTGGCTGCCATCTCAGGCTGACAGGGCGGCCAACAGACGGGGCGGCGACATCGGCAGTTCAGTCATCCGCTTACCGGTTGCCATGTCGATCGCGTTGGCGATGGCGGCCATCGGCGGACAGATGCCGACTTCGCCGACACCCTTTGCGCCATAGGGATGGGTCGGGTTTGGAACTTCCACCATCACTGCATCGATCATCGGCAGGTCCGAGGCGACCGGGCAGCGGTAATCCAGGAACCCCGGATTATCCAGCAAGCCCTTGGCGTTGTAGATGTACTCCTCGTTCAGCGCCCAGCCGATACCCTGCACCACGCCGCCCTGGATCTGCCCCTCGACATAGGCCGGGTGAATCGCTCGGCCGACGTCCTGCGCGGCGACAAACCGCAGAATGGTGACCTTGCCGGTTTCGGGATCGACTTCCACGTCGCAGAACTGGCTGGCGAACCCCGGTGCCTGGCCGCCGGCGTTAACCCCGGCCGAGGCGGTGATCGGACCACCGGTTGCCGCGGCCTTGGCCGCGATCTCACGCAGCGACAGCGGCTTGAAGTCACCGACGTTGGAGGAGGCCGGCTTGGCACAACCGTCGTCCCAGACCACGCCTTCCTCATCGACACCCCAGATCAGGGCGGCGCGCTTGCACAGCTCCTTCACCACGGTCCTGGCACCGTTCACCACGGCGGTGCCCGTCGCGAAGGTCACGCGTGAGCCGCCGGTGACATGGGTATAGCCGACCGAGGCGGTGTCGGCGACGATGGCGCGCACCGTGCCATACTCAACCCCGAGCGTTTCGGCCGCCATGATCGCCATGGAGGCTCGCGACCCACCGATGTCGGGGCTGCCCGTCGCCACCAGCACGGTGCCGTCGGCGTTGATCTGGATCGTGGCGCTGGACTCGCCGCCGCCGTTGAACCAATAGCCCGACGCGACGCCCCTGCCCTGGTTTGGCCCAAGCTTCACCTTGTAGGCCGGATGATCGATCAGCGCCTGCAGCGTCTCAGCGTAACCGGCATGGGCATGCTTCGGTCCGGCCAGGGTGGGGGTGCCGATGCGGCAGGCATTCTTCAGCCGGATCTGCAGCGGGTCCATGCCGATCGCCTTGGCGCACAAATCCAGCACGCTTTCGACCGCGAACGCCGAGATCGGCGAGCCTGGGGCGCGATAGGCCGCGGATTTCGGCCGGTTGGACACCACGTCGAAGCCGGTCGCCCGCTGGTTGGGGATGTCGTAGGGCGCGTAGGCGCACAGGCATCCGTTCATCACCGGCGAACCGGGGAACGCGCCGGCCTGGAACTTGTAGATGCCATCGGCGGCGACGATCGTGCCGTCCTTCTTGACGCCGAGCTTGACCCACATCGAGGCGCCGGAGGTCGGGCCGGAGGCACGGAATACGTCCTCGCGAGTCATTTGCAGCCGCACCGGCAGGCCGCACTTCTTCGACAGCGTCGCGGCCAGAGGCTCCAGGTAGGTCACCGTCTTGCCGCCGAAGCCGCCGCCGATCTCGGCCGGCGTTACCCGCAGATCGCCAAGCTTGGCACCGATGATCTGGGCGGTCAGCGCGCGCATCTGGAAATGGCCCTGGCTCGATGACCAGATCTCGCACTGCCCGTCGGCCTCGTATTTCGCCACGCAGGCATGGGGCTCGATATAGGCCTGGTGAACCGCGGCGGTCTTGAACTCCTTCTCGATGATGACGTCGGCCTGCTTGAAGCCGGCGTCGACATCGCCCATCGCGAATTCCAGCCGCTTGGAGGTGTTGGACGGCTTGGTCGGCGCGGGCTCGATGCCGCGGGTGATCATGTCCTCGAACAGCAGCGGCGCGTCCTCGGCCATGGCTTCATCGACATCGATGACATGGGGAAGGACCTCGTAATCGATCTTGATCAGCGCGCACGCCTCCTCGGCGATGCTGGTGCTGATCGCCGCGACCGCGGCAACCGCATGGCCTTCGTACAGGACCTTCTCGCGCGCCATGATGTTGCGCGTCACATGCCAGAAGTTCACCGCCACCCGCTCCGGCCCGATGTAGTCGAACTTCTGGGTCGGCAGGTCGGCGGCGGTCATCACGGCCTTGACGCCCGGCAGCTTCTCGGCGGCGGAGGTATCGATCGACTTGATCCTGGCGTGGGCATGCGGGGAGCGCAGCACCTTGCCGAACAGCATGCCGGGCAACTTCAGGTCGGCACCATACAGCGCGCGACCGGTAACCTTGGGCACACCATCCGGACGGATCGGGCGGGTGCCCACCCATTTGAAGCGCTTGACTGAGTCGGTGACGATCGTGGGGTCGTTCACAGCTTCCTCGCTTTGCTTGCCTTGATGTGCCCTATGGTCGCGCAGCGTGCATGTAAAGGCAAGGTGGGCGCCTGATTATCCTATCATCGCCAAGTCCCTCAACGATCGAGACCTGACCGTCGCTATTCCCGATCAAATATAGCGTCTGCCATTACTGTCCTGCCATTAATGTACTGGCGGCGCGCTGTGGGGTGAAACGCCCTAACCCCGGTGCCGGTAAGCCAGTGCCTCCGCCAAATGGGTTCGTCCGACCATGTCCGCCCCTGCAAGGTCGGCGATCGTGCGTGCCACCCGCATGGTTCGCACATAGCCGCGCGGCGACAGGCGCAGCTTCTCCATGGCCTGTTCCAGCAGCTTCTGGGCTTCCGGCAGCAGGTGGAGCAGCTTGGCGTCCGCTTCCGCGTTGCAGGCGGGTCCATCCGCGCCGTAGCGCTGCGCCTGGACCTGCCTCGCCCGCGCGACGCGGGCGGCGATCACAGCGGTGGCCTCGCCCGACGGGGCGTGCGCAAGCTCCGCCGCGGTCACCGGCTGCACTTCGATGGCCAGATCGATCCGGTCCAGCACCGGCCCGCTGACCCTGTTACGATAGTCCTCTCCACAGCGTGGCGCCCGTCCGCATTCACGCCCCCCCTGCCCCTGATAGCCGCAGCGGCACGGGTTCATCGCCGCCACGAGCTGGAATCGCGCCGGATAGGTGATATGGGCGGAGGCCCGAGCCACCGTGGTTCGCCCGGATTCCATCGGCTGCCGTAGCGCCTCCAGCGTCTGGCGGTGAAATTCGGGCAGTTCGTCGAGGAACAACACGCCGCGATGGGCCAGGCTGACCTCGCCCGGACGCGCGCGGTGGCCGCCACCGCTCAGCGCAGCCTGTGACGCCGAGTGATGCGGTTCGCGGAACGGCGGGCGCATCACCAGCCGGCCGCCGTCCAGCAGGCCGGCGACGCTGTGGATCATGCTGACCTCCAGCGCCGAACGCGGGTCGAGGTCTGGCAGCAGACCGGCCAAACGAGCCGCGAGCATGGACTTGCCGGCGCCTGGGGGACCGATCAACAGCATGTTGTGGCCACCCGCGGCGGCGATCTCCAACGCCCGTCGCGCGGTTTCCATGCCTTTAATGTCGCTCATGTCCGGGCCGCTGCCGGTGTTTGCCACGCCGGCCGTGCCAGGTGGCGTCAGCACCTGTGTGCCGCGGAAATGGTTGATGAGGCTCAGCAGGTCGGGCGGTGCCAAAACCTCGATGCGGCCGGCCCAGGCCGCCTCGCCGCCTTGGCTGGCCGGGCAGATCAAGCCCCAATCATGCGCTGACGCCCCGATGGCGGCCGGCAGTACGCCGGCGACCGGGTTGAGCGCGCCATCCAGCGATAGTTCGCCAAGCGCGGCGTAGCCGGCGATGTCCTCGCGCGGCAGCACGTCCATCGCGGCCAGCAGCCCAAGTGCCAGCGGCAGGTCGAAGTGGCTGCCCTCCTTCAGAAGGTCGGCCGGCTTCAGATTGATCAGCACACGCTTGATCGGCAATGAGACGCCCATGGCGGCGAACGCCGCGCGGACCCGTTCCCGAGCCTCCCCGACTGCCTTGTCCGGCAGGCCGACCAGCACCAGGCCGGGCGCGCCGGGGGCAATCTGGACCTGCACCTCGACCGGCACCGCTTCGATGCCATTGAACGCAAAGGTATTGGCAACGGCCATGCTGGAGGATTGAATACGTTTGGTCATGGCTGCAGTGTCGCGGCCAATGGTAAACAAAATCGTAAGTATCTGAGGATTTCGGCATGCCATTCGATGAAACCGGCCGGCGCCCTGGGCGGCGGCCGTCACGCAACGTGCTTGGCGGTCCAATCGGTGTCTGCTCGAACGACCCGATGACCGGCTTCTTTCGCAACGGCTGCTGCGAGACCAGCCCTGAGGACATGGGCAGCCACACCGTCTGTGCGGTCATGACGACCGAATTCCTTGAATTCAGCAAGGCGCAGGGCAACGACCTGTCCACCCCGCGGCCGGAATTCGGCTTCGAGGGTTTGAAGCCAGGCGATCGCTGGTGCCTGTGCGCGCCCCGCTGGCAGGAGGCCTTCGAGGCTGATGCGGCGCCCAAGGTGGTGCTGCACTCGACCGAAGAAGGCGCATTGCGGCATTGCCGGCTGGCCGATCTTACCCGGTTCGCGATCGATCTCGGGTAGAGCCAGGCGGGGGTGTTACGCTGCGATGTCGAGGGCTTTGCCCCGCCCGATCGATCGCCTGCGACAGTATCCTCGCCAGCCCTTGTTGCCTGAACGCCTGCGATCCCGCTTGGCCGGCGCGTTAATCGGGCTGGTTGGCCCCGGTGAAGCCGGCAGGTGCGCGCCGATCAAGTCCGCCCAGCCAAGTTTGTGCCGGGCGAGAAATGCCGTTGCCAGCAGACCCGCCGCGGCTCGTTCGCCGTCAAAGGACGACGCCAGTCGCGACAGGATCGCGGCCAGTTTCGCTTGCTCCCGCGTCGACAGTTTGGCTACGGCCGGTTTCGGATCATTGGACATAACGCCTCCAACTGTTTTAGGCCGCGCTGACCGGAGCGCCCCATTCCGGAAACGGTTAGGGTTTTGCAATAACCATGCCGATGACTGATGTGACGGCGCCCCGGGACTTTTCCGGCGCTTCCGCTGCCATCGATCGATCCGGTGTAAATTCGTCCGACCATAACGCGGTATGAACGGGTGCAGAGCGCGCCAGGACGCGCCGCCTGCATGATTGAGCCAACGGCCCGTTATCGATCAACCATCGGAGGCATCAGGGCCGCGGCATAGGCTGCCGGGTTGGCGATCAGCAGCCGCGCGGCCTCCAGGTCCCCCGGCCGGGCGTCCGATGCCGGGCACGGCGCGCGTATTTCCAGCACTTCGGACGCCGAGACCGGCAGCCTGGCCGCGCGGGAGCGGCGGATCGCCTCGGCCATCGGCTGGAAGCCAGTGGACAGCGAAGCCAGTTGGCGGCTCAAGGCGTCGGGGCCGAGGCTGGTGCAGACCTGCGGTAATACGCCGATTCCCTGGATGGGCCATCCGAGCGGCGCCAGCGTCTGGCTCCAGGTAACAAACAGTTCGCCGCCATCCGGCAGGGGGTCGATGGTCTGGACCATGCCCTTGCCCACCGTCGCGCTGCCGACGACGACGGCGCGGCCGCGATCGGACAGTGCGGCGGCCAGGATTTCGGCGGCACTGGCGGTATGGCCGTCGACCAGGATAACCAACGGCACATTCTCGGCCAGCTCGCCTTCAGTCGAATGCCAGATATTGATCGCGTCGGGATCACGGCCAACCGTCGTGGCCATCACCCCGGCGGGCAGGAAGGCATCCGCCGTGGTGACTGCCTGGCGCAGCAGGCCGCCGCGATTGCCCCGTAAATCCAGCACAATACCGCTGACCGGATGCGGTTCCGCCATTGCATCCTGCACCGAAAGGGCAATGTGGGACGCCGTGCTGTTGCTGAAGCTGGTAATCCGCAGGATCAGGACGTCGGCCAGGCGCTGGGCAAATACGGTTTCGGGGGGCACCATGACGCGCACAAGCTGGGCGTCGCGCGTCCGCCCGTCGTGCGCGCGCCAGGACAGTGTCACCACCGATCCCTCAGCGCCCGACAGCAGCGCTGCGATGGTGCCCGGGTCCTGGTCAAGCGTGCGCTGCCCGTCCACCGCGGCGATGATGTCGCCGGCCTTGATCCCGGCGATCGACGCCGGACTGTCGCGCACCACGGCGCGTACGTCGATCAACGCGCCGCGCTGGCCCAAGGTAAGCCCCAGCCCAGCCCGACCACCCCGGCGGGCGCGATCTTCACTGGCTTCAACCGGGGGCACGTAGCGGGAATAGGGGTCCAGACGCGCGAACATCTGGTCGAAGAACCCCTGAATGATGCCCTGCATTCCCGCCCGGCGGACCGGGCCTGATATCGGCATGCTTGCAGCGGTTATCGTCGCCGCGGCCTTGGCCCATGACAGCGGTGCCTCGTCTTTCGGTGTGGGTACCTCCTGCACCATGTCGTTCTGGCGAAAAAGTTGCATTTTGGCATCGGTCGCCACGATGCGCAGGCTGGGATCGAGTGCCGCCAACCCTTGCAATCCCCAAAGCGTCAGCAGCGGCACCGGGACCGGATCGAGGATACGTGGTGCGATAAACGTCAATGCATCGGAATATACTGCCGTCAGCCGGTCGCGATCAAAGCCGGCGACGGTCTCGGCCTGGCCACGTCCGATGATGAACAGCACCAGAAGGACGCTAATGCGCTTCACCGGCCGCGAGACCGTTTCCTTGGCGCATCGTTCCTGGTGGGCGTATCGCTCGCCAGGACGTGGAACACCATGCCGCCGGTCACAATGTTGGCTTCGGACAACAATACGTCCACCTCCTGCGCCAGACAGTATACGGTTTGCGTCCGCCGGCCGGTCAGGGTCTGATCCTGCTCATTATAGTGCCAGTAATCATCGGGTAAGGTCGCGAAAGGGACGATACCGGTCGCTCCGGTGTCCGTAACGGTAACAAACAGACCAAAACGAGTCACGCCTGAAATGCGTGCGGCGAAACGCTCCCCCACGCGATTGGCCATGAAGGCCGTCAAATACCTGTCGACCGCGTCGCGTTCGGCCTGCTGTGCCCGCCGTTCGGTTTCCGTGATCCGGTCACCGATTTCCGGAAAAACCGAGACCTGTTCGGCAACCAGGCCATCCTGCCCGAGCTTGAGGGCGTTGATCAGGCCGCGATGGACGAGCAGGTCGGCGTAGCGGCGGATCGGACTGGTGAAGTGCGCATAGCGTGGAAGCGCCAATCCAAAGTGACCGATATTGTTGGGGCTGTAGGCAGCCTGCGACTGACTCCGTAACATCACCTCACTGACAAGTTGCGATTCCGGGGTGTTGGCGAAGCGCCGCAGCACGCGATCGAAATCGCGTGGGTGCAACTGGTTTCCCGGCGGCAGCGACACCCCCATGCTGGACAGGAAACCGCGCAGAGCCTCCAGCTTTTCGTCCGATGGCGGGGCATGGATGCGATACATGCACGGGGTGTGCAGCCGTTCCAGTTCCTCTGCTGCGGCGACATTGGCCAGCACCATGAACTCTTCAATGAGCCGGTGGCTGTCCAGCCGCGGGGCGGGTGCGACACTGACCACCTGGCCTTGGTCGCCCAGCACCACCTTGCGTTCCGGCAGATCGAGATCGAGGGTGCCCCGCTCCAGCCGGGCAGCCAGCAGGGCGCGGAACGCCGCGTACAGATGCCTCAATGGCAGGCCGAGGTCGTCGTGGGCGTCCTCGGCCGCCTGGACTTCCTCATATGTCATCCTGGCGGCACTGCGCATCAGTCCGCGACCGAACCGATGGCTGGTCTTATGGCCGCCAGGGCCGATCCGCATGTCCACAAACAGGCAGCCGCGGTCTTCCTTGGGGCGCAGGCTGCACCATCCGTTGGACAGCGCCTCCGGCAGCATCGGGACGACGCGGTCGGGAAAGTAGACGCTGTTGCCTCGGGATTCTGCCGCACGATCGAGTGCGGAGCCGGATCGCACGTAATGCGCGACATCGGCGATCGCAACGATCAGGCGGAAGCCATCCGGTTGGTCGGGATCGGGTTCGGCAAACACCGCGTCGTCGAAATCGCGGGCATCGGCGCCGTCGATCGTAATCAGCTTGATATCGCGCAGGTCGGTGCGGTCGCCCAGCACCACCTGCCGGGCGAGCGCAGCTTCCTGCACGGCAGCGTCGGGAAAGGCCTGCGGTATGTCATGAGTATGGATCGCGATCAGGCTGATTGCCCGGGCATCGCCCAGCTTACCCAGCCGTTCCAGCACCCGGGCCGGCTTGAGCCCGAGGAGCGGATCGCGGGCGAGTGGTTCTGCGAGCACGATCTCATCGGGTTCGGCGCCGGCGTCCTGACCCGATGGAACGACCCATTCCGCCTTCGACCGACGATCCGTAGGGGTAATGCGGTTTTCAACCCGTCCGCGCTTGAAGACGCCCAGGACGCGGCCGGGTGTCTCACTCACACGGCGCAGGGTTCGGCCTTGATAGCGGCCCGGCCCCATCGGTTTGAGCCGCACCAGCACCCGTTCGCCCGGTGCAAGCGCGGGGGAGCCTGATCGTTCCGGCATCATCAGGATGGTCGGTGGCGGACCTGCGCCCCCTTCCCATGCAACCGGGCGGGCGATGGCATCACCGTCGCGGTCGGTGCCGGTGACCTGAACGATGGCGGTGTCAGGCAATCGGGCAACAGCGCCGCGGGCGCCGGAACGAGACGTCGGCCGCTCCTGGTCCCGCGGAACCGCTTTGCCTCGATGCTTAATTCGTTTCGCCACTGCTTTCGCGACCGCGATCTGCCTGCGTCACACTGGCACAGGCGATGGACAGGTGCCACGGCAGCTTTCGACTTTTGCAACAACAACGGTGATGCAGCCGATATTCTGCGCCACGCGTGGCGAAACTATCGCAGCCGCTGCACGGTGTAATCGGCCACCCCTGTGAGCGCCTGCCGGATCGGGCCATCGGGGAAGACCGACAGGGCCGCCTGGGCTTCCTGAACGAAGCGCTGGGCGCGATCGAGGGTGAGCCGGATTGCGCCATGATCGGCGATCAGGGCCATTGCGCGGTCCAGGTCGGCGTCGGTTTGTTCCAGTTCCTCGATGGTCCGTCGCCAGAATGCCTTTTCGGACTCGTCGCCGGCGGCAAACGCAACCAGGACCGGCAGGGTGATTTTTCCCTCGCGAAAATCGTCGCCGATGGTTTTGCCCAAGGTGGCCTGATCGGCGACATAATCCAGTGCGTCGTCGACCAGTTGGAAGGCAATACCGAGCTTCATGCCGTATTCGGCGAGGGCGGTTTCCTCGTGGTCGGGGCGGCCGGCGACGACGGCGCCGACCCGGCAGGCGGCAGCGAACAGGGCTGCGGTCTTGCCTTGGATGACGTCGAGATAGCGTTCTTCGGTGGTCGACAGATCGTTTTGGGTGACGAGTTGCAGCACCTCGCCCTCGGCGATTGTTGCGGCGGCCCGGGAGAGGATGGCCAGCACGTGCAGCGAACCGTCGTCCACCATCAACTGGAAAGCGCGGGCAAACAGGAAATCGCCAACCAACACCGAGGCCTTGTTGCCGAACACGGCGTTGGCGGACGCCAACCCCCGGCGAAGCTGGCTCTCGTCCACCACGTCGTCGTGCAGCAGGGTGGCGGTGTGGATGAATTCGACGCAGGCAGCGAGGTCGACATGGCGCGCGCCGCCTTCCTGGCCCGGATAGCCGCATAGCCGGGCGGCGGCGAGCGTCAGCAGCGGGCGCAGGCGCTTGCCGCCGGCTGCCACGATATGGGCGGCAAGCTGCGGGATCAGCGCGACCGGGCTGTCCATCTGCGCGACGATGACGCGGTTGCAGGCCTCCAGATCTTCCTCGACGAGGTTGATCAGGGCCGACAATGCGTCCTCACCGCTACGCACCGTCGAACCGGACAGGGGCGCCACGCCTAGATCAAGGGGACTGGCGACGTCGCCCAATTGGTTCTCCCGATTTCCATGTGGGAACCGCCTTCATATCGGTGGCGATTGAGACGGGTCAAGCCGGCATCGTCGGGGATGACGGGCTTCTGTTCGTCCGGAGCCCGGCGCAACGTCCAACTTGGTCTGAACGTTGCGCCGGGGCGGCGCGATTCCCGGCAAATGACGGGTCGGGCGGCACTGGTTACGGCTGTTGCACCAGGGCCCCATCCGGACCACGATTGGCGGATGCGCGTCGTCGTCACGTCGAATAATCCGGTTCGCCTGTCGTTCCTGACTGTCCTGCTGGCTGATGCCGGGATCGAGGCGGTGGTGCTCGATGGGCATACGAGTGTGCTGGAGGGCAGCGCCGGTGCGATCCCGCGCCGGCTGGTGGTTGCCACCGAGGATTACGATCGTGCGCGTCGACTGCTGCATGATGCCGGAGAATGCTGACTACGGACGGTCATCTGCTGAATGGCCGGGTTGTCTACCGCCAGCCCGCCGCGGGGTTTCGCAGCGGGATCGAGCCGGTGCTGCTGGCGGCCTCGGTTCCAGCCAAACCCGGCGATCATGTTCTGGAGGCCGGTTCAGGCGCCGGGGCGGCCTTGCTGTGCCTGATGATGCGCGTTCCGGGCGTCCAGGCCACCGGCGTTGAGATGCAGCCAGGGTTGGCTGAACTGGCGGCCGCCAATGCCGCGAGCAACGGGTTTTCCGCGATGCGCATCATCCCGGAACGGATCGAGCTGGCAGCGCTGCCGGCCGTGTTCGATCACGCGATGGCCAATCCGCCGTATCACCGGCCGGAGGGCTCGATCTCGCCGGATGTGGGCAAGGAAACCGCCAAACGCGCCTCGACGATGTTGATTGGCCGCTGGATTGAGCGCCTTGGTGGGGCGCTGCGCCACCGGGGCACGTTGACGCTGAGTGTGCCGGCCGGGCTGGTGCCGGCGTGTCTGCAAATAATGGCCGAAGCACGCTGTCCGTGCACTGCGGTCCTGCCGCTCTGGCCCAAGGCCGGACGGGCGGCGAAGCTGGTGCTGCTGCGTGGGATCAAGGGCGCGCGTGGCCCGATGCAGATCCTGCCGGGCCTGGTGCTGCACCGCGCCGACGGATCGTATTCCGAGGCCGCCGAGACGGTCCTGCGCACCGGGTCTGCCCTGCCGTTCGAGCTTTAAGGGCCGGATGGTTTCGAAAGACTCGATCGGCTCTCCATGCAGCGCTCATGCGGCCGGCCGGCCAGTAAGCGGCCGGCCATGAGCGGGCGGCCAGTGCGCGAGCGGCCAGTGAGCGAGCGGCAGGTGAGCGGGCCGCAGGTGAGCGTCTGGCGGGTGTAATCGCCCGACACGTGTCCGCACGGCCGGGGCTACATGTCGTCGGCGTTGGGGTGACGCAGATGCCAAAGCCGTTCGTGGGCTGCGACAAGGCTTTCCATGTTGCGCCGCCGGGTGCCGTCGGGCGTCAAGGGACGGCGGGTCAACATCATCTCCAGGATGTGGAGAAGTTGTTCCGCGACCTCGAAGTCCGCCTGGTCGCAGGCGTGATGGAAGGCAATCAGGATCTTGTCCGACAGACGCCGGCTGTACCGCGGTGCGGCGCCTGAACCGACGTCGCGGGTGGTATCCTCTTCAGTTTGGCTCACCGCCACCCCTGACATGATGGTGTTGACCATCGAAGCCTCCAATTGGTGCAAAGGTGCACCCTCCTTGCCCGAACATGATGATTCTGGTCAGTACCCGGGTCGCCCAGGGCACGGTATGAATCATGCACATTGGAACATCTCAGACGTGAAAAAATCGTTAACCCTGCCGACAACTTCGTCAAAAATGCCGCGCGAGCGAATTTTATCACTCTTGAGATTCTGAGACCCGTGAGAGATGTTTTTACACCTCCCCGCAGCGGGCCGGCCTGAGAGCTGGTGTCAGCCTATCAGGGTCAGTCCTTCCGAGTCTCGCGGCGGCGTTGGGGTTTCACCAAATGCCTCATCCCAGGTGCCGGATGTAGACGCTTTGCTGTATTCTGTCGCGCGGTTCTCGAAAAAATTCGCGTGTTCGACCGCGTTGAGCATTTCATCGAGCCATGGCATCGGGTTTTTTGTTACGTGGAACAGCTCGCTCAGGCCGAGTTCCACCAGCCGGCGGTCGGCGATGAAGCGGATATATTGCTTCACTTCCCGTGGTGTCAGCCCCTCGACCGGCCCCTGCTCGAACGCCAGGTCGATGAAGGCATCTTCATGTGACACGATTGTTGCGCAGGTCAGGTAGATTTCGCGCCGCAAGTCCTCGGTCCAGAGTTCGGGATTTTCCTGGATAAAGGTACGAAACAATTTAATGACGGAGGCGCAGTGCAGGCTTTCGTCGCGCACCGACCAGGTGACGATCTGGCCCATGCCTTTCATTTTGCCGAACCGCGGAAAATTCAGCAGGATCGCGAACGAGGCAAACAGCTGCAGCCCTTCGGTGAAGGCCCCGAACGCGGCGAGGGTCTTGGCGATTTCGAAGCGCGACTCCACGCTGAACCCGTGCATGTAGTCGTACTTGTCCTTCATTTCCTTATATTTCAGAAATGCCGTGTATTCGATCTCGGGCATGCCGATCGTGTCGAGCAGGTGGCTGTAGGCCGCGATATGCACGGTCTCGATGTTGGAAAACGCCGACAACATCATCAGCACCTCGGTGGGTTTGAACACCTGGCTATAATGTTTCATGTAGCAATTGTTCACCTCGACATCCGCCTGGGTGAAGAAGCGGAAGATCTGCGTGAGCAGGTTGCGCTCGGCGTCGGTGAGGTTGCGGTGCCAATCCTTCACGTCGTCGGCCAGCGGCACCTCTTCCGGCAGCCAGTGCACCCGCTGCTGCGTCAGCCAGGCCTCATATGCCCATGGATAGCGGAACGGCTTATAGACGGGATTTTCGGTCAGCAGGTCAAAGCGGATCGGATGTTCGTCGGTCGTGCGGGTAATCCCGTCCATAGTTTGTCCTGTTCCTGTGCAGCGGGCCAGTTCGGCACCGAATCGTCTGATCCCACCCATTGTGGTTCGCTGACCGGTCCCGCGCAACAGATAGTGTTGCGGTCTGATGACCGTGTTCGGTCGCGGCGCACCGGAGGTGGCGCGGAACGCCGGAATTGGCGCGGTAAGGATTTGCCAGACGCCCCGCCCGGTCCTACCGTCCGGCCACGGCGCGGTGAACCAACCGCGGCTGGATAAACGAGCCACTGAAGGGATGAACGATGAAGGTCGGTCAGGCTGTCGCTGAGATCATGAAACGCGAGGGGATCGAAATCCTCTGCGGCTACCCGGTCAATCACTTGTTGGAATTTGCCGCTGCGGCCGACATTCGCCCCGTCATCGTACGCCAGGAGCGGATCGGCCTGCACATGGCCGACGCTATTTCCCGCGTCACCTCCGGCCGCAAGATCGGGGCGTTCTGCATGCAGCACGGGCCGGGTGCCGAAAATGCCTACGGCGGCGTAGCGCAAGCGTTCTCCGAATCCGTGCCGATGCTGGTGCTTCCGCAGGGGTATCCGCGCCGCATCGCGCAGGTGGATCCGAATTTCGGGTCGGCGCGGGAAATGCGCGGGGTGTCGAAGCTGGCCGAGGTGGTGAACCTGCCGGCCGAAGTCTCCAACATCATGCGCCGCGCCATGAGCGCGATCCGCAACGGGCGCAGCGGTCCGGCCATCGTCGAAATTCCGACCGATATCTGGAACGAGGAGATCGGCGAGCTCGACTACACGCCGGTCGGCATTCACAAATACGGGCCGGACCCGGTTGATGTCCGCAAGGCGGCGGCTGCGATCCTCGGCGCCAAGCGTCCCGTGATCTATGCCGGCACCGGGGTGCAGTGGTCCGAGGCCTGGGCTGAGCTGCGCGAATTCGCAGAGCTGCTGGGCGCGCCGGTAACGACGAGCCTGGGCGGCAAGAGCTCGTTCCCGGAAAACCATCCGTTGTCGCTGGGTTCGGGCGGCAATGCGCTGCCGAAGCCGGTGCATCACTTCATACAGAATGCCGACGTCATCATCGGCATCGGTTGCTCCTTCACCGAGACGAATTTCGGCATCAAGTTCCCGAAGGGGAAGACCTATATCCACGCCACGCTCGATCCGAACCACCTCAACAAGGATATCGTCAGCGCGGTCGGCCTGGTGGGCGATGCGAAGCTGACCCTGGCGGCGCTGATCGGGGAGTTGCGCCAGACCATCAAGTCGAACCGCGACCCTGCCGCAGTGGTGGCTGAGATCACCAAAATCCGCGAGGAGTGGATGGAGCAGTGGCGCCCGCTGCTGAATTCCAATGACTCGCCGTTGAGCCCGTACCGGGTGATCTGGGAGCTGATGAACACGGCGGACGGCAAGAACACCATCATCACCCATGATGCCGGCAGTCCGCGCGACCAGATCTCGCCGTTCTGGGTCTCGACCGAACCGATGTCGTATATCGGCTGGGGCAAGACGACGCAGCTGGGCATGGGCCTTGGCCTGGCGATGGGGGCGAAGCTGGCCAAGCCGGACAAGCTGTGCATCAACCTGTGGGGCGACGCGGCCATCGGTTTCACCGGCATGGACTTCGAGACCTGCGTGCGCGAGCGGATCCCGATCCTGTCGATCCTGCTGAACAACTACTCGATGGCGATCGAGCTCAAGGTGATGCCGATCTCGACCGAAAAATACCGGTCGACGGACATCTCGGGCAACTATGCCGACATGGCGAAGGCGTTTGGTGGCTATGGCGAGCGCGTGACCCAGCCGGGGGACATCAAGGCGGCGATCCAGCGCGGCATTGCGCAGACCCAGGCCGGCAAGCCCGCGTTGCTGGAGTTCATCACGTCGAAGGAGACCCGCGTCTCGAAGTTCTGAGCAGCGATCCTTGAACCGGTGGGACGGAAAGCCCGGCCCGCTAAGCAGCGATCCTTGAACCGCCGGGCTGGGAATCCCGGCTCGGCGGCGCTGTCACCGGCGGGTCAGGCCGCAGGCAGCACCAAGCCGTTGGGGATATCGCAAAATATCCTGTAACACCCGCGACCGGCGCGCTTTGCATTATACAGCGCCTCGTCTCCGCATCTGAGTAATGCATCCGCGTCGTCCGGGCGCTGGCTGGCGGCAATACCGATCGATCCACGCAGCGTGATCGGCGCGCCGGCGAAGCTGAACGGTTCGGCGAACGCACGCAGGATTCGGCGCGCCACCTGTTCCGCAACGGAAATTGTCGCGGCGCGGCCCAGCAGGATCGCGAACTCATCACCGCCCAGACGAGCAACGATATCACCCGCGCGCGCGGTTGCTGTCAGGCGCCGGCTTGCCTCACATAGCAGCGCGTCACCGGCCGCGTGCCCATGCGTATCGTTGACCTGCTTGAAGCCGTCCAGATCGATGCACAGCACCGTGCTGGGTCGATCAGAGTCCGATTTTTTCAATATCGACCGCAGCCGGTCCATGAACAGGCGACGATTGCACAGTCCGGTCAGTGCATCCTCACTGGCCAGGTGCAACAGCAACCGGCTGCTGCGATGCAGTTCCAGGACAGCGCCTACGCCGCGCGAGAGTTCCGCCAGCATCGCCCGCTCCGGCTCCGCCAGCCGGCGCGGACGCGAGTCGCCGATGCACAAGGTGCCGAGGCCATGCCCGTCGGGAGAACGGAGTATTGCGCCGGCGTAGAAGCGTAGCCCGTTGGCTACCAGTGGATGATCCTGAAAACGACTGTCGGCGGTCAGGTTCTCCACCTCCATGATCGCAGCGTCTCCCGCCACGGCATGCGCGCAAATCGATGTCCCCCGCCGCGGGCGATAGACCGGAATGCCAACCGCGGATTTGAAGAACGTGTGGTCGGCGTCGATCAGGTTGATGGCGCTGAATGGCACCTGGTAAATCCAGGTGCATACCCGCGTGAACATGTCGAAACGTTCGTCAGGCGGCGTGTCGATGATGTGGTAAGAATATAGGTCGTCCAGCCGGGCGCGTTCGTCCGCGGGCATCGGTGCAATCGCGACCATTTCGAACCATTCCTGCTATTGTCGCAGCCGCCCTACAAGACAAACTTTGCGAAACGGTTAATGCGACACCCTGGCCGAAAGGTTGCGCAAGGTCTAACCGCGGCGGCCGCTGGATGCGATTCTCCCGCCATTGACCCAATGGCCGGGCTGTTCCAGCTTCCCGGTCGCAAAAAGGGGAACATCCACAGCATGGCCACCGACTATACCGTAGGCGACCTCGTCGCCGAGTTCCTGTCCGCGTGCGGCGTCACCACCGTGTTCGGCATTGCCTCGGTCCACAACATTCCGATGCTGGACGCCATTGGCCGGCGCAACACCATCCGGTTCATGATGGCGCGCGGCGAACTCGGCGGTGCTCATATGGCCGACGGCTACGCCCGCGTCAGCCAGGGCCTTGGCGTGATCTTTTCATCGACCGGTCCGGGCGCCGCCAATACCATCGGCGGCCTGATCGAAGCGCGGTTCGCGGGGTCGCCGGTGCTGCACATCACGGGCCAGACCTCCACCAAATTCGTCGATCGCGGCATGGGATCCGTGCACGACCCGGTCGACCAGCTCGGGATGATGGCCTCGGTCTGCAAAGGCGCGTATCGGATTCGTTCGGCCCAAAGCGCGCTGGGAACCCTGACCCAGGCCGCCACCGAGGCACTGAGCGCGCCGATGGGCCCGGTCAGTGTCGAGGTTCCGATCGACCTGCAGCGCACCAAGCTCGACCGGCCGGCGATGCTGGACAATTTCGTCCTGCCGGTGCCGCCGCCGCGCGTCCCGACCGACACTGAACTGGATGAGCTGGCTGCGCGTGTCATTGCCGCCAAGCGCCCGATGCTGTGGCTGGGCAACGGCGCCAAGAAGGCCGGTCGCGCCGCTGCCAAGCTGCTCGACATGGGGTTCGGCATGGTCACCAGCTTCAATGGGCGGGCGACGGTGCCGGAAACGCATCCACGGAACCTCGGCGGGCTGACCGGCAGCGGCATGCCGATCATCGAGAATTTCTACAAGACGGTCGATCTGTGCCTGGTGGTCGGCTGCCGGGTGCGTGGCCACGAGACCAATGACTTCCAGGTGCCGTTGCCCGCCAACCTGGTCCAGATCGATGCGGACCCGCGGGCCAACGGCCGCACCTACGCAAGCCGGTATTTCGTCTGTGGCGATGCCGAGAAGACCCTGGACGCGCTGGTCGCCCGGATCGAGGGCAAGCTGAACATCGCGCCGGGATACCCGCAGGAATTCGAGGCCCTGAAGCGTGATGCCCAGGCGGCATTCATCGACACGCTGGGGGCCTATGGCACGTTCAGCGCGCAGCTTCGAAAAGTGATGCCGCAGGATGCGATCTGGGCGCGCGACGTGACGCAGAACAACACCACCTGGGGTAACCGCAGTTTCCCGCTGAACACGCCGAACCAGAACGTCTACCCGGTCGGTGCGGGTATCGGCCAGGGCCTGTGCCTGGGGATCGGGGCGGCTGCCGCGGCTTCCCCGCGCAAGACGGTCGTCATGACCGGCGATGGCGGGTTCTTCCTCAATGTCGGTGAGCTCTGGACCGCGGTGCAGGAGGATCTGGACGTCACCGTCATCGTCATGAACGACCGCGGCTACGGCGTGATCAAGCGCATCCAGGACGCCACAGCGCAAGGCCGCCGTTTTTATGCCGACCTGGAAAGCCCTGATCTGCAGAAACTGGCCGGGCTTTCGGACATCCCTTATTTCCGGGTCTCCCAGGCCGATATGTTCGGTGAGACGGTTGCCCAGGCGTTGGCGGTCAGAGGGCTGACGATGGTGGAGGTCGACATGACGGCAGTGGGCGATTTCCCGGCCTACTATCCGTTCAACCAGAAGCCGGCCGGCTGAGCAGGTGCTGCGTGCGGGGCTCGGGGTCGGTTCGCTTTTGCTGCTGGCGTTTCTCTGCAGCGAGGACCGGCGCCGGATCCCGTGGCGCACCGTCATCTCGGGCGTTGTGCTGCAACTGGTGTTCGCGGTTGTCCTGATCGGCATACCGGGCACCAATCGCGTAATGTTCTGGCTGAACGATGCCGCGAACGCCCTGCACGACGCGACCCTGACCGGCACCCAATTCGTCTTCGGCTATCTCGGCGGCGGTGCGCCCGCCTTCGCCGAAACCCATTCCGGCGCCAGCTTCATCCTGGCGTTCCAGGCCCTGCCGCTGGTGCTGACGATCAGCGCGCTGGCCTCGCTGCTATTTTACTGGGGTGTGCTGCAACGGGTGACCGGTGGGTTTGCGTGGCTGCTGCGCAGTTCAATGGGGATCAGCGGTGCTTTGGCGCTGGGGGCGGCGGTGCATGTCTTCGTCGGGATGGTGGAGGCCCCGCTGCTCGTGCGTCCCTATTTGGCTCGCATGCAGCGCGGCGAACTCTTTGCCCTGATGACGTGCGGCATGGCGGGCGTCGCCGGGACCGTGATGATCATCTACGCGTCGTTTCTATCGCCGCTCGTGCCGAACGCGCTGGGCAACATCCTGATCGCCTCGATCATCAGCACGCCGGCCGGCCTGGCCGTGGCCGCCTTGATGGTCCCGTTCATACCATCCGCCCGACCCGAAGCCGGACTGGTCATCGAGGATCCGCCGCACAGCAGCCTGGACGCACTGGTCAAGGGAACCATCGACGGCATCCCGATCCTGGCTGCGATCATCGCCGTGCTACTGGTGACGGTCGCCCTGGTGGCCCTGGCGAATGGCGCGCTTGGCCTGTTGCCGGCGTGGGGTGGCGCCGCGATCACCTTGCAGCGGCTGTTCGCCCTGCCCTTCCGTCCGGTCATGTGGCTGATCGGCGTCCCCTGGGCGGAGACCGGTACAGCATCAATGCTGATGGCGACCAAGACCGTGCTCAACGAGTTCGTCGCCTACCTTAATTTTTCGCAGATGCCGCCGGACACGTTCTCGTCGCGGACGCGGATCGTGCTGACCTATGCGCTGTGCGGTTTTGCCAATTTCGGCAGCCTGGGGATCGTCATTGGAGGACTTGGCGCGATGATCCCGGCGCGACGCGGCGAGATCGTCGAGCTTGGGATCCGTAGCATCCTGTCCGGCACGCTCGCGACGTGCATGAGCGGGGCTATCGCCGGCGCACTTGCGGGATGAGGCGCAGTCGGGCGTTGGCGGCGATTGCCGGTGACAACACGAGGTGATGACAACGCGAGACGGTGACAACACGAGACGGCGGGCGTCACGCCCCAGCCCGGCTCAACGGAGAAGCCGAATGGGGCCAACCGAAATCGGCCCGCATTGGCGAGTGGCGTCGGACGGGCAGAGCCCGATCAGGCTGACCGTGACCCGACAGCGTGGTCGATCTCGTGGTGTGAGCGAGCAACTCCATCGGCCTGCCTGTGTCAGCCAGGGCAATGTTGCTTCAGACTCTGATAGGGTCAGCTTGACCCCCATCAGCGTCTGCAAGTCCGTAATCTCAGAAGCGATTTAAGCCTTTGGCCTTCAGCCTCAGGCTATTGCACCCTAGCTGCCCGGCGCGTCGCTGCCGCTGATGTTCTGGCTGCGCTGTGCGGCCTGGGTGTTGTCGTATGGGCCCGTGTGATGGGCCGGATGGGGCGAGCCTGCGATAAACGCATGCGCGACCGGTGCGAAGGCGGTCAGGCTGATCGCCGCAACGGCGGCAAGGATCATTGTCTTCATCGTTCGTGTCTCCCTCACGGGCCGGACGCAATCTCCGGCTGGTGTGGCGCCACGATGCGCTCATGCGCATAAGGTTCGCTTCGCGTTATCATAAATTCCGATTTACGATTGCAGGGACATCTGATGGCGTGCCATCCGGTTCCGCGATCATATAACCGGCGCCAGGCACCGTACGGATCAACGCGACGTCGAACCCGGAATCGACCTGCTGCCGCAGTCTGTACAGATGCATGTCTATAATGTTGCCGCGCGGTTCAAAATCGTAGTTCCAGGCAGCCTCCAGCAGCATCGAACGGGTTACCACCTGGCCGGCGTGACGCATCAGCATGGCCAGCAGCAGCAGATCGCGATGCTGCAACCGGATCTCGCGTCCGGCACGGGAGACGCGCCGGCTGTCGGTATCGAGTTCCAGGTCGGCGACCCGCAGCAATCTTGACCTCCGTGCCCGGTCGGCCCGCCGCGCCAGCGCCTCAAGCCGAGCGAGAACTTCGGAGAAGGCATAGGGCTTGGCGAGGTAGTCGTCGCAGCCGGCCCGTATTCCTTCCACCCGATCCGCAGCGCTGCCGATGGCGCTCAAAACGAGGATCGGCGTCAGCGCGTCGGTTTGGCGCAACCGGCGGATCAGCGACAGCCCATCCAGGATGGGCAGGCGACGGTCAACGATGAGCATGTCGTAGATACCCTCCGACGCCAGCGCCAAGCCCAGTTCCCCGTCGGATGCTCGATCGACGACATGTCCGCTCTCGGTCAGCCCGCGCGCCAGGTAGGCGCCGGCACGGTCGTCGTCCTCCACGATCAGTAGTCGCACGTTTGCTCCGTAGGGTGCCGCCGGTAAGTGCCGCGAATAGGTGCGACCGGTCCGATGGTGCCGAGTGCAGGGCCTGGCACCCGGTCGCCGACCGCTTCGGGTCCAGCCCCAGGATTACACAGTCTTAATCTTGGGGCGAAGCCGGTTATGCCCGGCCGATGCCAAAATCCGATTGTGATCGAACTCTTCAACCGGAGCAATCATGACGCGTGTGCTGATCGTTGAGGATGACACCCAAACCGCCGAGGAGATCATCGCTGCGCTCGTCGACCATGGCTTCGCCGCGGAGCATGCCGATTCCGGGCGGGAAGGTTTGCTGAAGGCGGCTACAGGGGGGTTCGATGCAATCATCCTCGACCGCATGTTGCCGGGCGGGCTCGATGGGCTGGGGGTGCTCGCCACATTGCGAACCGCCGGCGTGGATGCACCCGTGTTGATCCTGAGCGCGCTGTCGGGCGTGGATGAGCGGGTGCGGGGCCTGCGCGCCGGAGGCGACGACTACCTGACCAAGCCGTTCGACTTTCTGGAACTGACGGCCAGGCTGGATGTGTTGCTGCGCCGGCAATCCGCACCGCAGCGTGAGTCCGTGCTGCGCGCCGGCAAGCTGGAGATGGACCTGCTGACCCATGTTGTCCGCTACGGCGGACGGACGATCGAATTGCAGCCGCGCGAGTACCGCCTGCTGGAGTTCCTGATGCGCCATGCCGATCAGGTCGTCACCCGCACCATGCTGTTCGAGCAAGTGTGGAATTACCGGTCCGTTGAGCCTACCAACGTGATCGACATGCACATCAGCAAACTGCGCCGCAAACTGGATCCGGAGAGTTCCGACCCGATCATTCGCACTGTTCGCGGTGCGGGATACATGCTTCGTGCGACTGCTTGAACTTCCGCGCACGACGAGTTTCCAGCTTGCGCTGCGGTTCATGGTGCTGTTCGGCGCGGCGTCTCTCGGGCTGTTCGCATTCCTTTTCTGGCAAACCGCCGACTATGTGACGGATCGGGTGGACGACTGGCTGCGACGCGAGCAGACATACTTCCATCTGTCGGACCGTGGGGATCTGGAGCAGCGCCTGACGGCGCACATGACTGCCGACCCGACGCTGGAGCGTCCACTCACCTTGTTCGACGCGTCGGGAAATCGGCTCGCCGGCACCGTGCTGAATGTAACGCCGGCGGATCTGCTCAGGCTGCCGCGCGAGACCCTGACGGATTTCAGTGTCCACCAGGATGGCCGCACCATCAGCCTGCGCGGGCTTGTTCATGAGCGGGAGACCGGCAACCTGCTGCTCGCGGCACGGGACATGGCCGATGCACGCAGCTTCGACCATATCCTGGTGAGCGCGTTCATCTGGGGTGGATTGTTCACCGCGGTGCTGGGTCTGTCCGGCGCGGCGGTCGTCGGGGCTAACGCGGTGCGCCGGATCGACGGTATCACCCTGGCGACGCGGCGCATCGTCAGCGGTGATCTGTCGGAGCGGCTGCCGACGCATGGGGAACGCGATGATTTCGACCGCCTTGCGCATGTCATCAACGACATGCTCAGCGAGCTGGAACGCCTGATGCAGGAGGTCAAGGGCGTCTGTGACAACATTGCCCACGACCTTCGAACGCCGCTGACGCGCTTGCTGGCCGGGCTGGAGCGAACGCGCCGGCGCGCGGGTTCGGTTGAGGAGCATGCCGGGGCGATTGACGAGGCAATCGTCGAGATGCGCGGCATTCTGCAGACCTTTGCTGCGCTGCTGCGCATTTCGGAGGTTGAGAGCGGAGCCCGCCGCGCCGGCTTCACGGACACCGACGTGGCCGAGGTCCTGGCGGATGCGGTCGAGTTGTATGAGCCTGTGGCTGAGGCCAGGGGCATTCGCCTGTGGCTGGCAGCCCCGGAAGAGCGCCCTGTCATGCGCGGCGACCCCAACCTGCTGTTCGAAGTGGTCGGTAATCTCGTGGACAACGCGGTGAAATTCACCCAGCCGGGAGGCTGCGTCACCGTCCGATGTATCGCCGACAGCAGAACGGTGGGGTTTGAGGTCGAGGATAACGGGCCGGGCATTCCGCCGGCTGAGCGCGACGCGGTGCAGCGCCGGTTCTATCGCACCGAGGAAAGCCGGCGCACCCCTGGCAGCGGCCTTGGCCTCGCGCTGGTGGCGGCGGTCGCGCGCCTGCACGGCATGGAGCTTACGATCGCCGATGCCGGCCCGGGATGCCGGGTTACTGTCATTCGGCTGGAACCGACGCTTACCGCCGGCGACACTGATGGCGTGGTGCCGGCCGAAAAACACGCGGCCCCATAACATCGTCTTCATCTCATTTCTTCATTTGCATCAGCACAAGCGGATTGATGTCGTAGAAAGACACGCGACGATTGCGACAGAAGCAAACTCACGATCGTGTTCGCAGGAAGAATGAGGCGCATGTCTGCCCTGCACTTCAGTCATCCTGCGCATTAACGTTCCGTAAGGCTTATTGTGCACTGCACACAACGCCCCAAATTCGCTGTTGTCTTCGAAACGGCCAGCAACACGGACGTTCGGGACGAAGCGAACCGGAAGACGCGCCATTCCGCGCTATCCGGTATAGGAGATAAAGTGTGATGAAGACTATTTTTCTGGCGGCTTTTGCGGCCCTGAGCCTGGGCGTCGCGATTGCCCCGGCAGCGAATGCCTTTACCCGCGGTTTTCCGCAGTCGACCCATCATTCCGGTGCCTATGACGACACCGGAAACGGCCCGGGCGAGTCGGGCATGGAAGGCGGCGGCGGCTAAAGCGACTACGGGATGTCGGCAGGCAGCCAGCGCGCTTCACTCGTTGCTTGAGCGCATGAACCGGCTACTTCGACCGGTTCGCCCGATGTGATCATGCGCTGGCTGGAGCCAGGAGCCGGCCTCGACCCAGGCCGGCTCCCGTTCCTCGCTTACGATCCGCCGTCGAAAAATGCCATCAGACGCTGCAGCAACTCGACCGGCTGTTCCTCCGGCATCCAGTGTCCGCAATTGTCGATGACCCCGCCCTGGACATTTGTAGCGACACGCCGCAGCGATTCGACGACCTCCATCCGCCGTCCCCATGACCGGTCGCCGCCCAGCGCCAGCACTGGCATCGGCAGCTTGAACCGTTCGATGATGGCAGCATTGTCCGCCATATCGTTCGGGATCGCCCGATAATATGAAAAGCCGGCCCGTAGCGCGCCGGGCTGTCGATACACGCGCAGATACTCCGCGATGTCCTCATCCGGCAGCGGCACCGCGCCATAGTTGCGGTAGAACCATCCGAGGTAGATGTCTTCGCGGCCCGTCACCAGGGCTTCCGGCAGATCGAGCGTCTGATGAAAAGCGTGGTGCCAGCGCCGGCCACCCTGGCTGATGCCGGGGCTGCCGTCGCCCGGGATCGTCACATCCAGGATCGCCAGCTTCCGAACCGCGTCCGGATGCGCGGCCGCCACCGCGTATGCGGTTGGCCCACCCCAGTCGTGCCCGACGAGGTAGAACGCATCAAGGCCCAGCGTATCGTGGACCAGGCGCCAGACATCGCCGCCGACCGTCTTCTTGTCGTAGCCGCCGGCTGGCCGTGACGACTTCCCCAGGCCGCGCAGATCCGGGGCGATTACCCGGAAGTGTGCCGCCAGCCCCGGGATCACCTTGCGCCATTCGTACCAGGTTTGCGGCCAGCCATGCAGCAGCACGACGGGAAACCCCTTGCCCGCTGTCACGTAGTGCAACCGCACATCCCCGAGGTCGGCGTGATGATGTTCCATTGCCCTGTCTCCCTTCCCCATCGCCCTGAACGCTCTTACGATGCGGTGATACCGAAAAGGGGGAAACCATGCACTGGACCGATCGTCGCGAGCGTTACCGCGCCACCATCGCAGGATCGGCCTGCATTCACCCAGCCTCGGTGCATGACGCCATCGCTGCGCGAATCGCTGAGGACCTCGGGTTCGAGATCGGCATGTTTGCCGGGTCCATCGCCTCATTCACCGTGCTGGGCGCCCCGGACCTGATCGTGCTGACACTGACGGAGTTCGCCGGCCAGGCTTACCGGATCAACCGCGCCGGCAAGCTGCCGCTGATGGTCGACGCGGATCACGGCTATGGCAACGCGCTGAATGTGATGCGCACGATCCAGGAGCTGGAGACCGCGGGCGTGGCCGGGATCATGATCGAGGACACGCTGCTGCCGCGCGCGTTCGGCGAGAAGAAACCCACCGTCATTTCCCTGGAGGAAGGCGTCGGGAAGATGCGGGCCGCGCTGGCCGCCCGCGAGGATAAAACGCTGACGATCATTGGACGCACCAGTTCTCCGTCGATCACCGGTCTGGCCGACGGGATCAAACGCCTGAAGGCTTACGAAGCGGCCGGCGTCGACGCCCTGTTCATTGCCGGCGGCCTGACCCGCGCCGACCTCGACGCGATTGCCGCCGAGGTGAGGATCCCGCTCATGCTTGGCGGTGTGTCCGGCGACATGCAGGACAAGGACTACCTCGCCAGCCGTGGCGTGCGTGTGGCGCTGCAGGGGCATCAGCCGTTCTCGGCCGCAGTGCAGGCCATTCACGACACCTTGAAGGCATTGCGCGAGGGGACCAAGCCTGCCGAACTGACCGGCATCGCGTCGGCTGACCTGATGGCCCGTGTCACGCGCGACGCCAAATACAAAGCCTGGACCGGTGAGTTCCTGGACTGAACGATGGCCATCCTTTCCGGCAACGCTCGGCTGGCCGGCATCACCGGCTGGCCGGTCAGCCACTCGCGCTCACCCCGGCTGCACGGGTTCTGGCTCGATCGCTATGGGATCGACGGGGCGTACGTGCCGTTGCCGATCAGTCCCGCGCAGTTCCCTGAGGCGATCCGCGGCTTGATGTTCGCGGGTTTTGCCGGCGCCAATTGCACGATCCCGCACAAGGAGGCGGCTTTTGCGGTGTGTGACACAGTCGATGCCTCGGCCCGCCGCGCCGGCGCGGTCAACACCCTGGTATTCGAGAATGGCCGCGTCACCGGCAGCAACACCGACGGCTGGGGATTCCTGGAGAACCTGCGCGCCCATGGCGTCGATCCCGCTGCCGGCCCGGCGCTGATCCTGGGCGCCGGCGGGTCGGCGCGCGCGGTTGCCGCGGTGCTGCTGGAGCTCGGTATCGCGGTTGCCATCTGCAACCGGACGCGCGCCCGCGCCGAGGCCATTGCGCGGGAGCTGCCTGGGCTTAAGGTCGTTGACTGGGAGATCCGCGACCAAACGGTGCCCGACCAGGCGTTGCTGATCAACACCACCTCGTTGGGCATGGCCGGCAATCCGCCGCTGGAAATCAACCTGGACCGGGCTGCGGCCGGGCTGACGGTGACCGACATCGTCTACGTTCCGATGGAAACACCGTTGCTGGCGGATGCCCGTGCACGCGGCATTCGCAACGTCGACGGCCTGGGCATGTTGCTGTATCAAGCTGTGCCCGGATTTCGTGCCTGGTTCGGCGTCGACCCGGCAGTTGACGACGCGCTGCGCCGCTTCGTCGCGGCCGACCTGTTGCCGGCATGAGGGTCATCGGCCTCACCGGCGGTATCGGCATGGGCAAATCCACCGCCGCCGCCGCCTTCCGGCGCGCCCGGATCCCGGTGTTCGATGCCGACCTTGCGGTGCATCGGATGCAGGCCAAGGGCGGCAGGGCAGTGAAGGCGATCGAGGCAGCCTTTCCCGGGACCACCGCGAATGGCGCGGTTGATCGTTCGGCGCTGCGCCAGGCCGTGTTGGGCAACCGCGAGGCGCTGACGCGCCTTGAGCATTTGCTGCACCCTATGGTGGAAGCCGAGGAACGGGCTTTTGTCGGCAGGGCCCGGCGGGCCGGACGGCGGGCTGTGGTGCTCGACATCCCGTTGCTGTTCGAGGTCAAGGGCGATGCGCGGGTTGACACCGTGGTCGTGGTTTCGGCCCCGCGCGCCATCCAGATCCACCGGGTTGGGCTGCGCCGGCGCATGAACAAGGCCGACATCGAGGCGATCATCGCGCGGCAGATGCCGGACGCCGAGAAGCGCCGGCGCGCCGACCTGGTGGTTCGCACCGGTCTGTCGCGCAATCACACCTTGCGAATCCTCAACCGGTTCATCCAAACATTGCGGGCATGATCCGCTCTGTTTTATTCGATACCGAGACCACCGGCCTGGACCCTCTGAATGGCGATCGCGTCATTGAGGTTGCGGCGTTGGAGCTGCTGAACGACCTGCCTACCGGCAAGCATTTTCACGCCCTGATCGATCCGCAGCGTGATATCCCCGCCGAGGCGTCACGCGTGCATGGGTTCACCAGTGCTGATGTTACCGGCAAGCCGCTGTTCGCTGCGATCGCTGAGCCGTTGGCTGCTTTCTTTGCCGACAGCAAGCTGATCGCCCACAACGCGCCGTTCGATTTCGGCTTCCTGGACATGGAGTTCGGCAGAGCCGGGCTGCCGTCGCTGGGCCGGGATCGGATGATCGATTCGCTGGCGCTGGCTAAGGTCCGATTTCCGGGAATGCCCAACAGTCTTGACGCGCTGTGCCGGCGATTCGCCATCGACCTGTCGGCGCGGACCACGCACAACGCGTTGCTCGACTGCAAGCTGCTGGCGGAGGTGTATGTCGAACTGACCGGCGGCCGCCAGCGCGGGCTATCGCTCGCGGCGCACGACGCACACGGACGCGTTGCGGTCTACGTGCACACCGGGCCACGGACGCCGCACCCGATCATACCGAGCGAAGCGGCGCTGGCCGCGCATGTTGCGTTTCTTGCACGCATCAAGGAGCCGATCTGGCTGTTGCCGTGAGGCCCGCTTGTCAGGCCCAGTGGCCGGTTGTGGTCAGGCCCAGTGGCCTTCGCGCCAGACGAAGCCGCTGCCTTGCTGCTGCCATTGGCCCGGAACCCAGGCGCTTGCCCCCGGTGGAACGGCGACATACTGACCGCTCTCCCAGTTCCATGGGTTGCCGGCAATGCCACTGTAACGCCAATGGCCCGGCTGCCACACGGTTGGCGTCGCGCTGACCGGCGGTGGCGGCACCAGCTCCGACATTGCGGGTGGCGGCGGCATCGGGGCCTGGGGGACGATAGCCGTCTGGGCTGGTTGCACGATCACCTGGGTGGTTTGCGGGGGCGGTGAGCCGCAGGCAGCCAAGCCCAGCATGGCGGGCACGATGATCGGCATGGCGTAAATGGCGCGCATGGTCTGCTTCATTGTAGGGAATGGCTTCGGGACAGCGAACGGGTCGGGCCTGCGGCATCAACCGAACAGGCCGAGGGAGGCTTTCCGCTATGGCCGTAGTCAGCTGCGCCAGCGACCGTCGATCCACACATAGCCGCCGGCGGCCTGCTGTTCCCAGTGGCCGGGCTCCCACACTGCCTGGGCCTGTGGGGCCTGCACATAATGGCCTTCGTCCCACTGCCACGCGCCGCCGTTCCAGGCCCAATGGCCAGCCTGCCAGCTCATTGCAGTGGCGCCGGTCGGCGGGGGCGGCGGCATCGTTTCGACCCGTGGCGGCGGCGGCGCGCTGGGTGCGATGATCACGGTCGAATTTTGTGCGAACGCGGACCCGCTGATGCCCGCCACCAACGCAAGGGCGGTCGCGGCAGCAGGTAGTCGGGAACAGTATAAATGGCGCATTGTCATGCTCCTATATTCGACGAAGGTCGGACGCATTGCTGCATCGCAATGCAGAGACTGCCGTGTCGGGCAGAACTTGTCGGTATATAGGGCGCCGGAACGGATGGTTAACGGGTGAACAAATCACAAGCCATTGATAATCCGATAGGAAGTTGGCGGCATTACCGACCCGGTGCAGCCAGCATCGTCTGCCGCCGCGGCTTCGCCCAAAGGCGCTTCCGGCGGCTGCTTCCCCGCAGCGCCATCCGTAACGCAATCGAAGCGGATAAGTTCCCATTCATCTTCAGTCCGGTGACCACACGTCGATGGTATCGCGGGTCTGCTTCAGGCGAGAGGGCGGGTGGTGCGGGTTGACAGAGCCAGCCATCGGTAAGCGTGCGACGCTGCCAAATGCAACAAAAAGGGCGCGGACCTGGCCTGGTCCGCGCCCTTGCACACTACCGGCCTGAGGAAATCAGGCGCTCTTTTTCATGATCTCGTCGGCCACGTTGCGCGGCACCGGGTCATAGTGATGGAACTGCATGGTGAACGATGCACGTCCCTTGGTCATCGACCGCAGATGGGAGATATAGCCGAACATCTCCTTCAACGGCACATGTGCCCGCACGATGACGGTAGATCCAGAGCTTTCCTGATTCTGGATCATGCCGCGCCGGCGGTTCAAGTCACCGACGACATCACCCACGTGGTCCTGCGGCGTGGTCACTTCCACATCCATGATGGGTTCCAGGATAATCGGAGTGGCATTCTTCATGCCATCGCGGAAGCATGCCTTGGCGGCGATTTCGAATGCCAGCGCTGATGAGTCGACGTCGTGGTACTTGCCGTCCACCAGCGTGTACTTGAAGTCCACCGTCGGAAATCCGGCCAGCACACCGGTGTCGGCCTGCACACGGATGCCCTTTTCGACTGCCGGGATGTATTCCTTCGGCACCGACCCGCCGACGACCTTGTTCTCGAACACGATGCCGGTGTTGCGCTCCAGCGGCTCGAAGATGATCTTGACCTCGGCGTACTGGCCCGATCCGCCGGACTGTTTCTTGTGCGTATAGGTCTCGGTATGCGTCTTGGAGATCGTTTCGCGATATGCCACCTGAGGCGCACCGATGTTGCAGTCCACGCCATACTCACGGCGCAGCCGATCGATGATGATCTCCAGGTGCAGTTCGCCCATCCCGGACAGAATGGTCTGGCCGGTTTCCTGGTCGGTGCGCAGCCGCAGGGAGGGATCCTCCCCCGCCAGCTTCTGCAGGCCCAGCGTCATCTTTTCGACGGCTTCCTTGGTGCGCGGCTCGACAGAGATGTCGATCACGGGAACCGGGAAGGCCATCCGCTCCAGCACCACCGGATCGTCGGCCGAGGCCAGGGTGTCGCCGGTGCCGGTATCCTTCAGCCCGACGAATGCCGCGATGTCGCCGGCTTCCACTTCCTTGATCTCGGCCCGCTTGTCGGCGTGCATCTGGAACATCCGGCCAATCCGCTCACGATGATCCTTCGTGGTGTTCATCACCATGTCGCCCGACTTCAGGGTGCCGGAGTAGACCCGCACGAAGGTCAGCGTGCCGTACTTGTCGTTGATGATCTTGAATGCGAGGCCCGCGAACGCCGCCTTCGGGTCGGCCTTGATCCGGCGCCGGTTGGCGATATGCGCCTCATCGTCACCTTCCTCGACCGCGACGGCGATTCCGGGCACGTCGAGTGGCGACGGCAGATAATCGATCACCGAGTCCAGCAGCGGCTGCACGCCCTTGTTCTTGAAGGCAGTGCCGCACAACACCGGGCGGAACGTGCCGTCGATCGTGCCGCGCTTGATGCACTTCTTCAGCGTCTCGACCGCGACGTCGCCCTTGTCGAAGTATTCTTCCATTGCCGTGGTGTCGACCGACAGCGCGGTATCGAGCAGTTCCTCACGGTATTGCGCCACCTTATCCGCCATGTCGGCGGGAATATCCTCGTAGTGGTACTTGGCGCCGAGCTCGCCGCCTTCCCAGATGATGGCTTTCATTTCAACGAGGTCGACGACGCCGAGGAACTGGTCTTCCTCACCGATCGGCAGCTGCAGCGGCAGCGCGACGATGTCGAGCTTTTCCTTCAACGTATCGAACGCGCGGTAGAAATCGGCACCGGTGCGGTCGAGCTTGTTGATGAAAATGATGCGCGGCACGTTGTAGCGGTCGGCCAGACGCCAGTTGGTCTCGGACTGCGGCTGTACGCCGGCGACACCCTCGATGATGAAAATCGCGCCGTCTAACACGCGCAGGCTGCGGTTGACCTCGATGTTGAAATCGATGTGGCCGGGCGTGTCGATGATGTTGATGCGGTGGTCGTTCCACTGGCATGTCACGGCGGCGGAGGTAATCGTGATGCCACGCTCCCGCTCCTGGTCCATGTAGTCGGTCGTGGTGTTGCCGTCATGAACTTCGCCGATCTTATGCGACTCCCCCGTGTAATAGAGGATCCGCTCGGTCGTGGTGGTCTTGCCGGCATCGATGTGCGCGGTAATTCCGATGTTTCTAATTCTATCGAGCGGCGTAACAGACACGGCAAACCTCCTACCATCGAGCGAACGAGCGGGCATATCAGAAAGGGCGCGTGACCCATTGCTGGATCCGGGGTCTACCCCCGCGCGCCCGCCCACGGTGCCGGTCGAGCGATCGACCGGTTATGTGCTGCGGGAAATGCGACAGTGCGCGCGGTTTTGCAAGTGCGAATTCAATGCAGCGCCTGCAAGGCAGCGACCTTGGCCCAACGATTCATCACAGTCCGATACATGGTGCAAGGGTAGAACCGCGCCATGGACCCACGCACCGCCCAGGCTCTTGTGCGGTTCGGCCTCGGCCGCCGAGGCTGCGAACCGCTGCCCCCCGATCCCATCGCCTGGCTGTTGGGCCAGCTGCGGCAACCGGACCCGATCCATCCGGCGGATCCGCCAACCTCCGCCGGCGGGCTTTCCGCCTTGCGTGACGATCGTGAGACAAAGCCATCGCGGAGCGAATCCAAATCGAGGGCGCTGTTCAGGGCACAGGCCGCGGCCCATCTTGCCAACGCCGTCACCACAGCCGCGCCATACCGCGAGCGCCTGGTGTGGTTCTGGACCAACCATTTTTCGGTGTCAGTCAGGCGCGGCCAGTGCGCCGCCGTTATTGGCGCCTTTGTCGAGGAGGCGATACGGCCGCATGTAACCGGCCGGTTCAGCGACATGGTGCTGGCGGTCATGCGCCATCCGGCCATGCTGCTGTATCTCGACAATGCAGCCTCATTTGGTCCGGACAGTCCGCTGGGCCAGCGTACCCATCGCGGCCTGAACGAAAACCTGGCTCGTGAATGCCTTGAGCTGCACACTGTCAGCCCCTCGGCCGGGTATAGCCAGGCCGATGTCACGTCCTTTGCCAAGGTCCTGACCGGGTGGTCGGTCGCGTTGAAAGCCGATCCGCCGGGCTTCCGCTACCGGCCGCAGGCCCATGAACCCGGTGTCCAGACAGTGCTGCAACGGCGATTTACGCCGGACGAGGCCGGCGGTGTCGCGGCACTGGCGTTTCTGGCCGATCATCCGGCGACCCACCGCTTTCTTGCCGCCAAGCTGGTGCGCCACTTCGTCGCCGACGACCCACCCGCGGATGCGGTGCGGCAGGTCGAAACAGTGCTGCGCGAGACGAACGGCGACCTTGGCGCGGCTTCCGCGGCGCTGGTTCACCTTGACGCAGCGTGGGAAGCGCAAACCAAATTACGCACGCCAATGGAATACGTCATTGCCAGCGCCCGCGCGCTGGAGGTTGCCCCGGACCAGGTGCCGTTGGCGGCTATTCTTGCCGGACTGGGACAGCCAGTCTGGGCGGCCCCGGCGCCCAACGGATGGCCGGATCAGGCAGCCGACTGGGCCGGGCCGGAGGCCATGCTGCGCCGGGTCGACTGGGCCAGCGGGTTTGCTGGCCACATCGGCGATCGCGACGTCATGCAGATTGCCGATGCGACCGTCGGCCCGCTGCTGCGGGCGGAAACCCGCGCGGCAATCCGCCACGCCGGTTCGCGTCGCGAGGCGATGACCCTGCTGCTGACCTGCCCCGAGTTCCAGAGGCGCTAACCCATGAACCTCACCCGTCGGACCACGCTGCTTGGATTGGCCGCTGGCATGGCTGGCCAGACGAGACTGGCGCTAGCCGCTGCCCAGACCGACAAGCGCCTGATCATCGTCATCCTGCGCGGCGCGCTGGACGGCATGGCCGCGGTGATCCCGTATGGCGATCCTGGGCTGGCTGTCCTGCGCGGCGAGATCATGCCCCCTGCCCCCGGCAAACCCAACGGGATGCTGGACCTTGGCGGCTTCTACGCGCTGCATCCAGCCCTCGTCGGGTTGCACGCGATGTATCTGGCCAACGAGTTGCTGCCAGTGCACGCGGTTGCCGGAGCCTATCGCGTGCGCAGCCACTTCGAGGCGCAGGACTATCTTGAATCCGGCGCCGATCACCGGATGACCAGCGGCTGGCTGAACCGGGTGGTCACGGCGCTGCCATCGGGGCTTGTGAGCGGCCTGGACGGAGAAGCCCTGGCGGTCGGCATTACGGTTCCGCTGCTGCTGCGCGGTTCAGCGCCGGTGGCGAATTGGGCACCGCATGGTTTCGCTCAACCCGCGCCTGATCTTTATGCCGCGATTGCCGCTCTTAACCGGAACGACCCGGTCACCGGCCCGGCGATTGCCGAGGGCCTGCGCGCCCGTGGCTTCAGCGCCTCGGTCATGGCCGAGGACGACGAGCCCAAGAACAGATCTGCCTTTCCCGCCCTTGCGCAATCTGCCGGAGAGATGCTGCGGGCGCCGGACGGACCCCGAATTGCGGCATTGGAGCTTGGCGGCTGGGACACCCACACTGCCCAGACCGACCGGCTGACCCAGGCGCTGCGGCAACTCGATGATGGGCTTGTTGCGCTGAAGACGGCGCTGGGTCCCGCCTGGGCGCAAACCGCAGTGCTGGTCATGACGGAATTCGGCCGCACCGCGCGGGTGAACGGCACCAAGGGCACCGACCATGGCACCGGTTCGGTGGCCCTTGTCCTGGGCGGCGCTGTCGCCGGAGGTTTGGTCAAGGCCAATTGGCCCGGGCTTGCCACTGGCCAATTGTTCGAGAACCGGGACCTGGCGCCGACGGCTGACCTGCGCGCTGTGGCCAAGGGGATCCTGTCCGCCCACCTCGGCTTATCGTCGACCGCCCTGGGGCAGGTGTTTCCAGGCAGCGGTGGGACGGATGCGATGACCGGGCTGATCCGCGTCTGATCCCCGAACTACGCGCCGCGCCTGGTGGCGCTGTCGCGCAGTTCGACGGGCGGACAGGCAGCGGCCCGCATTGGGGTGTTGCAGGGTCCCGGAGGCGGTGCTGCCGGCACGGCGCTGAGCGCGTATCCCGCCGCCGCGCTGAGATGCACCATAAACTGTTCGCAGGTTCCGTGAGACCGTAGATACCTGTCGCGGGACAATGATCAGAGCGGCGGGCAGGATGTCATGCGTCCGGGGCGCGCGATCAACAGCCCACGACAGTACTAGTATAGTGAGTCAGTGTGTCGCCGGCGTTCCCGACAGCTGCGTTAGGAACGGCAGCTCGTCTTACCCACCCTTGCCGCGCCGGGTGATGTTGCTCCGACAGGAGCTGCTAGAAGTCGAAACGACTTATCGCGCGATTGTGGAATTCCGTATAACCGACGCTGAGCGTGCTGGACGCGTGATGCCAACCCATGCCGCTACTATGCAGGATGGTGCCGCGCGTCGCACCACCTGCAGCCTTTGCAGTGAAAGCCGCGACATCAGGTCGATTGCGTCGCGGCCGACGTTTGCGGTTTTTCATTGAACAGTTGCGGTCGATCGAAGAGACGGACGGCAAGCCGGTAAGGCACTTCTTTCCAAATTCTATCCACAGGGCGAGGTTCCAGGCAACGCCATGGCCATTTGCGCCGCGCCGAGAACGCCTTCTGCATTGCGGGTGCAACGGTCGAAGTCGACCAATCCGAGGTTAATTATATTGAATCGCACGAACGACCGCCGGCAATTCTGCAGAATCCTGCAATGCGATGTCGGTCGCTCCAGCTGCTTGAACCAACATTCGGTTCAGCCACGCCTGCGCAGTTTCAAATCGACGTGAAATTTCAGCAGGAATTCAGCAGGCTAGTTTCAGTCGGGCATGATGAAATACCTTCACCCTGCCTACAGACGTCATGCCGTGGCATGCCGGCGAATGTCCGGATCGCTGTGTCAGTGAAGGCTTCCGCCCTGCGTTCGGCTGCCGCAAATTTGCCGAAATGACATGTGCGGGTAGATCAGCAATGCGTTAGAGACTTGCGCTCGTCTTTGCGAGTCGCTGGGCTTGACGTGCAGTCGTATGCATTTTGCATGTCTGTAGGCTCCGGCAAGTTCTATCGACATTGTCAGCTGATTTGTCGGTTTGCACCGGTTACCAACGCAACTTTTCCGTTCAATTCCAGTTCCACAGTCTGTCCCCCTGTGTTATTCAGTCGAGCCTTGGGTAGAGCGGAGGATTTGAAATTCAGGAGGCTGTTGAACCGATCAAATTGAGAAAGATCACCACAGCACTATAGCTTTATTCACCCGGCGTCCCTATATTGTCCGGACTGGGCAGCAGGAAAGAAATGTATGTCAGAAGATGTGTTGGGGCTCACCGCCCAGATCGTAAGCGCTCACGTTACGAAGAATCCGGTGTCGGTCGAGGATCTTCCGGGTCTGATCCGTGAGGTTTACAAGACGTTGGCCAGTGTTGGCGAAGCCGTTGCTCCGGTTGAAGCCGCCAAGCCAGCTGTCCCGGTCACGAAGTCGGTGTTCCCGGACTACGTTGTCTGTCTAGAGGACGGTAAGCAGATGACGATGCTGAAGCGTCACCTGATGACTGAGCACAACATGACGGTCGACCAGTATCGGGCGAAGTGGGGCTTGCCCTCCAGCTACCCAATGGTAGCACCGAATTATGCGGAGACTCGGTCTACGCTGGCGAAGAAGATGGGCCTGGGCCGCAGTCGCACAGTTGCGCCGCCGCCGAAGAAGGCGAGCCGCAAAGCAGGTCGTAAAGCTGGTGCCCGCGCGTAGCAGATGAAATGACAGACAGACGGCCGTCCGGGCGCCTGTTTCAATATGAGCGTTCAGTAGCGTGATTGCCTTCCCAGGCGGCAATCACGCTATTGTCTGTTAATCGCCTTATCGACCCTTGAATGGCCGCGGCTTGCGTTTTTCCTTGAATGCCAGCGCCGCTTCCTGAAAGTCTTCAGTCAAGTATAATCGCATCGGCGCCTGCTGAAATGCCGCCTCCTTCGCGTAACGATCGAGGAACCATCGCCGGGCCCGCACTGTTGCGCGGACTGACAGCGGCGGATTTGCAGCCACCGCGTGCGCCAATGACAAGGCTGCCTCCAAAAATTGGTCCTTCGGCGCAACGCGGTTGATCACATTTGCCGCCAGCGCTTCCTCCGCGGTGAAGTAGCGCCCAGTCAGCGATACCTCGTCGCCGAATGCGCCAGCCCCGCGAAAGTGAAATTGAGCCCAATGCTTTGCCGCACCCAGGCCACGGGATGTCTCGGTCAACTGAAACCGCGTTCCTGCTTCCGCAACGATCAGGTCGCAATCCAGAACCATCCCCAGGCCGAGCCCGAGCACGTAGCCATGGACGGCCGCGATGACAGGTTTCCAGTTCACGGACTGAAACAGCAGATCGCCCGAATTGGCACCGCGTCCCTGCGGGCCGCCCAGACGTTCAAATTCTTCACGGGAGCGCAATTGCCGCTGATGCACATCCGCGCCGCTGCAGAACGCCCGTCCGCGACCGCATAGAATAGCCACGTGCGCGTCCGCGTCGGTATCGAACCGGCGGAAGGCCGCCATCAACTGACGAACCACTTCGTCGCTGACCGCGTTCAACTTCTCCGGCCTGTTCATTATAATGCGAGCAATATGATCGTCGCATTCGTAGTCCACGTATTGCCGCTCGTCTGCGTTGCTCATCCCATCCTCCCTGGTTTTCATTCGCATCGGTGGTAATGTCGCGCCAACGAGAAGCGGGGCGTATCGTGGTCTGCTGTCGGCCTTCGGTTCACGCTTCTCCGCGACTGGATAGTAGCGTAGCCAGCCTGAGCCGGATCGCAAACCGGACCGGAGGAGCCATACGATGAAAAACGGTAGGATAGTTCTTGAAACGACCGGCGACGTCGCGGTGATGACGCTGAACGACCCAAGCGTGCTGAACGCGTTCGGCCAAAAATTGCGCGAGGACATGAGCATCGCCATGGACCAGGTCGAGGCCGGGTCCGCCCGCTGCCTCGTCATCACCGGCGCCGGCCGGGCGTTCTGTTCCGGCGCCAATCTGAATGATCCCGATCGGCAGCCACGCGATCGCGCCGCCGAGGCACGCGGCGATGGGAAGGGTGATCTGGAATCCTGGTACAACCCGATGTTCACGCGGCTGCGCGGCTTGTCGATCCCGATCGTCACCGCCATCAACGGCATTGCCGCCGGCGCTGGCATGAGCCTGGCCCTGATGGGCGACATCCGCATTGCGGCGCGGTCCGCATCCTTCCTCCAGGCCTTTGCCCGTATTGGCCTGGTGCCCGACTGCGGATCCTCCTGGATGCTGCCGCGCCTGGTCGGCATGGCGCGCGCAATGGAGTTGTCGCTGCTGGCCGAACGACTGCCAGCCGAAACCGCCTTGTCCTGGGGCCTGATCAATCGCATCGAGGATGATGCGACACTGATGCCCGGCGCGATGGAACTCGCCCGCGGGCTGGCTGCCGGGCCGAAGTCATTGGCCTTGATCAGACAAATGTATTGGCAGAGCCTGGAGAACACCTTCAGCGGCCAGCTCGATCTGGAAGCGAAACTGCAGAGCCAGGCGGGTTTGACGAAAGACTACGAAGAGGGCGTAACTGCGTTTCGCGAAAAGCGCGTTGCCAACTTCAAGGGACACTAAACGCCATGCGGATAGGTATCGTTACCATTCCTTCTGCGATCGAGACCGGACCCGAGGTCGTCGACCACGTCGTCGAAATTGCCCGCCGGGTCGAGGCGCTCGGTTTTCATGGGCTGTGGGTGACCGATGCCTTTGCCCGCGGGAAGGCCACGTTGGATCCGCTGATCCTGCTGGGCGCGATCGCGACCCAGACATCGCGCATTGAACTTGGCACTTGCGTGGTGCAGGTCCCGCTGCGCCATCCGGTGGAGCATGCCCATCGGGTGCAGACGCTGAACGCGCTGTCGAAGGGGCGCTTTCGTTTCGGCGTTGGCAGCGGCTCGACCAAGCATGACTTCGATGCGGTGCAGGCGGATTACGACGCGCGGTTCAAGACGTTGACGGCGTCTCTGGATGTCATGCGCCGGGTCTGGGCCGGCGAACCGGTGTATGGCCCTGCCCTGTCGAACTGGCCGGGCACCGAGGGTGGTCCGCCGGTGCTATTGGGCGCCTGGCGCAGCGAGCGTTGGATCAATCTGTCGGCCAAGGTGCTGCAGGGCTGGATTGCCTCCGGTATTCACTCATCGTGGGAGGACCTTGAGATCGGCATCAGGATGTTCCGCGCAGCCGGCGGGAAGCGTGCTGTGCTGGCGAATATTTTCACCGATTTCCGTGATCCGCCGGCGTCCCCGCCCTTTGCCCATGTGCCAAAGATCACGTTGTTCTGCTCTCCGCGGGAGGCGCGGGATCGGCTTAAGCGGCTGGAGGACACCGGACTTGACGATGCGTTGCTAGTCGTCCCGTCCGGCGACCCGAGTCAGCTGGAGACGATTGCCGGACTCATGGGCTGACAGCGTGGGTCCGGACTGAGGACGCGGCGACGATATGACCCATCGTTAGAGCAACATCACCCTGACCGGAATGGTCAGGGTGATGAAGTTGCTCGCTCAAACAACGAGATAGAGCGCGCTGACTGTTTACAGTCAGGCTGAAAGCGCTCTAGGAGCCTGTCCGAGAATTGCCATTTCCGTCGATCCTTGCGCTGGCGTTGTTTCTTGGCAGGCGGAGGCAAGGTGTTTGGATCCGCCGGCAGCACCGCTCATGGCCGAGCGGTGTGGAGCTTCAGCAGATTGTGCACGGTGCAGACCATCGCCCACTCGCCTCTGACCTGTTCGAGACCGCGGAGGAGGAACTGTCGGAAGCCTCTGGCTGCTTTTTCCTGTCCGAAGACCGGCTCGACCACCTGTTTGCGTAATCGGTATCGGCTGCGTCGTCCGGCCTTTCGTATCTTGTCAGCCATCGCCTGCATTAACGGCGTGCGCTTCAGCACACGCCGGGCGGTGGGATCGGTGCTGCCGTGGCGGACCCGGCCCGGGCAAAGATAGGCATTGATTTTGCGATCCTGCATGGCGGCAATGTTGGCCTCGCTGGCAAAGCCCGTATCGCCGGAAACCGCCCGCGGCGTGCGGCCGAGATTGGTTCGGGTTTGATCGATCAACGGCACCAGCGCGGAGAAGTCAGCCGGATTGGTGCTGAGGCGGTGAGCCGTAATGACCTGATGCGCGGCATCGACGGCGATCTGGCCGTTATAACCCGCGATGAAGCCTCCCTGGCTCGGCATGATCCGGCTGTCGCCATCGGTGAAGTTGCGCTGCGCTTTGTCCGGCGGTGTGTCTGAGGGCGTTGTCTTGCGCGCACCCCGCTGCTGCATACCTGAGGAGGGGCCAGGGCCATCCGGATCGAGATCAGCCGGATCGCCGGCCGCTTCGGCCTCCAGTTGTGCCTTGGCCTGGCGAATGCGTTCAAGCCGGCGCTGCTTGTTCGCCACCCACTCCGGCATCTCGTCGCCCCGGCGTTCACGGCCGTGTTGGGCGTCCTCCGTCTGGTCAGCCGCTTCGGCCTCGTCCAGCCAGGCCTTCACTTCAGCGGCCAGCTTCGGTTCCTGCGTCACCATCCGCTGGTAGCTCATCGCTTTGTGTCGACTGGCGTTGGCCCGCAGTTTGGTGCCGTCCACCGCCACATGGCCGAGCTTCACAAGGCCTGCCCGTTGACACAGCCGCAGCACCTGCACGAACAGATCCGACAGGGCCGGAAGATGGCGCTTGCGAAAGTCGCTGATGGTGCGGAAATCCGGCCGGTTCAGACCCGTCACCGCCATGAAATCCATGCGTTCCTCGCAGGCGCGGGCGAGCTGGCGGCTGGAATATACACCGCGGCTGTAGCCATACAGCAGCAACGCCACCAGCATACCGGGGTGGTACGGGGGCTGCCCGCGCTCTTCGCTGTAGGCCAGCAGGATCGCCGACAGATCCAATCCCTCACGCACCGTATCGCGCACAAAATGCGCCAGATGATCGGGGGGAACGAAATCATGCACCGAACGCGGAAGAAGCCAGCTCTGGTCTACATCCCATGAACGAAAGGTCTTGCTCATAGGCAGCATAGAATCGAAGTTTTACCGCTTCGGCTAGCAAATTCTCGGACAGGCTCCTAGCGGGCGGATGCACCGCGCGGTGGGTCAACGCGCCAGCGCAGTCGCTGGCTTTTGTCCCCGCAGTCAATGGCTTCCGGTGCCAAGGACGTTGCCCATCCGGCTACGGATGTGGCTGGCGTCCAGGCCAGACCCCACGTTCGGCGATCGCTTCGTCCACGCTGGTGCCACTATCTCTGTCGCCTCTATTTCTGGCGCCTCATATCTCTGGCGCCTCAAATCTCTGTCGCCTCAGGCTCATCCTCAAGCCCGGTCGATGACCTCCAGCCCGCCCATGTAGGGCCGCAGGACATCGGGCACAGCGATCGAGCCGTCGGCCTTCTGGTAGTTCTCCATGACCGCGATCAGCGCGCGGCCGACGGCGACGCCGGATCCGTTCAGCGTGTGTACATACGCGATGGTCCTGCCATCCGAGCCGCGAAACCGAGCGTTCATGCGCCGAGCCTGGAAGTCCCGACAGTTGGAGCAGGAGGAGATCTCGCGGTATAGGCCCTGCCCCGGCAACCAGACTTCCAGGTCGTGGGTCCGCACCGAGGCGAAGCCCGTGTCCCCTGCACACAGCAACACCCGGCGGTAGGGCAACCCCAGCTTTTCCAGGATCATCTCACCCGACCGGGTCATCCACTCATGTTCATCCCAGCTTCGGTCAGGGTGCGCGATGCACACCATCTCCACTTTCTTGAACTGATGCTGGCGCAGCATGCCGCGGGTGTCGCGGCCGGCCGATCCGGCTTCGCTGCGGTAGCAGTCGGTCAGCGCGGTCAACCGGATCGGCAGCGCCTTTTCGGGCACGATGTCACCGGCAACGGTATTGGTCAGCGGCACTTCGGCGGTCGGGATGAGGTAGCGGCCATCCGTGGTCTTAAACAGGTCTTCCTCAAACTTCGGCAGGCTGCCGGTGCCATAGACGGCCGCCGCATTGACCAGGTAAGGCGCGGCGGTTTCCTCGTAGCCACGCTCCTGCGTGTGCTGGTCGAGCATGAACTGGCCCAGTGCCCGCTCAAGCCGCGCCAGCTTGCCGCGCAGCAACGTAAAGCGAGCGCCGGCCAACTTCGCGGCGGTGGCGAAATCCATCATTCCCAGCGACTCGCCGAGGTCGAAATGCTGCCTTGGCTTGAAATCGAAAGCGCGCGGCTCGCCGGTTAGCTTCAGCACCACGTTCGCTGACTCGTCCGGGCCGTCGGGTACGGATGTATCCAGGATGTTGGGCAGGCTCTCCAGGATGCCGCGGATGGCGGCATCGTGCGCCGGCACAAGCTTTTCCAGCCCGTCCATGTCGGTGCGCAGCACGGTCGCCTCAGCCTCCAGCACAGCGGTATCCAGGCCGGAGCGCCTGCCTTGCCCAATCTCCTTCGCCAGCGCGTTCCGACGGGCCTGCTTTTCCTGCAGCGCGGTCTGGGCGCCGCGTCGCTCTGCGTCCATTGCCATCAGTTTGGTCGATACCGGCGGTAGCCCTCGCCGGCTCATCGCCACATCAAACGCCGCCGGAGCGGCACGGATCGCCCTGATGTCGTGCATCGCAATCAGACCTCGACTGGCTTCGGCTCAACCCAACGCGCCGAAATGATGGAGATTTCGTATAGCGCGATCAGCGGCACGGCGAGGCCGGTCTGGGTGATGACATCGGGTGGCGCGAGGATCGCTGCGATCACGAACATGCCGACATAGGCATAGCGCCGTAATTTCTTCAGCTGCGTGGAACTGGTGATGCCGACCTTGGCCAGCAGCGTGAGCGCCACCGGCAACTGAAAGGTGATTCCGAATGCGAAGATCAGCTTCATCACCAGGTCCAGATATTCGCTGACCCGCGGCAACAACTCGATCGGTATCCCGCCGCCGGCGACAGGGTCCTGGAAGCTGGCAAAGAACCGCCAAGCGAACGGAAACACGAAGTAGTAGGCCAGCGCCGCGCCCATCACGAACAGTATGGGTGTAGCCGCCAGGAACGGCAGCAGCGCCCGCTTCTCGCTGCGGTAAAGACCCGGTGCCACGAACAGCCACAACTGGATCGCGATCATCGGGAATGCGACGAACATGCCTCCGAAGAACGCCACCTTGATTTTGGTGAAAAACGCCTCGTAGAGCTGGGTGTAAATCAGACGCGGATCAGGATTGCCTTGCGACCGCAGCACCTCTGCCAGCGGTTCCGCCAGGAAATAGTATATCGACCCGGAGAAATAGTAAGCCACGCCAAAGCAGATCAGGAACGTTGCCGCCGACCAGATCAGCCGCCGTCGCAGCTCGATCAGGTGATCGAGCAGCGGCATCGGCTTGTCGTCGATCGGATCGTCTTCAGTTCTTGCCACGTTCGGCTTTCCGTTGCAGCACGGCTTCAGGGGGGATGAAGGCTGGCGCGTTACCCGGTTCGGCTGCCACCGGCGGCGGTGGCGGCGGCACCATGCCAGGCGGAATGAACGCCGGGGCGAGCGGCTTATCCGGTTCGGGGAGCCTTTGCGGTTCGGCCGGCATTGGCGCGGCCTCGACCGCCGGCTTCTCGGTTACCGCAACCTCATCCAGTGTCGAGACCTCGGCCGGCGTTGGATAAGTCGGCTCGAACGGGTTTTCGGCAAAGGTGTTGCGGATCGACCGATCAGGGTCGACGTGCTTTTCCAGCGCGCCGGCCAGGTCGAGGTTGCGGATGTCGCTGAACGCTTTCTTCACGTCCCCGAGGTCGGCCTCGCGCACCATCTCATCGACATGGGTCTGGAACTCGGCCGCCATCCGGCGCGCCTTCTTCACCATGCTGGAGACGGTGCGAATCGCGGCCGGCATATCCTTGGGCCCGATCGCGATCAACGCGACGGCCCCTATCAGCAGTATCTCCGACCAGGCGAAATCGAACATGACGGTGTGTGTCTATCTCCGGGGGGCGCTAGCTAGCAGGAAGCGCGGCCCTGGGAAACCTACCGCTGGAATCCTACCGGTGGACAATGGACACCGGCGGATCGAGCGGATCGGCGGTCAGGAAGCCCATCGTATCGCCTTCCAGCACCACGCAGGTCAGTTTGCCGCCGAACACCGCGCCGGTGTCTATGGCGATCCGGTTATGCCGCACCACCGGCGCCTTCACCGGCGTGTGTCCGTGCACCACCACGGCGCCAAAATCGCGCTCTGAGTACAGGAAGGGTTGGCGCGACCGCAGCAGGTCGTCACGCGCCTGGTTCTCCAGCGCGATTCCCGGCCGCACGCCGGCGTGAATGAAGGCGTAGCCGCCTTCGCGATGCATCAGAACGAGGCTGCGCAGGAAATCCTGGTGCGATTGCGGGATTATCTGAGCCCACCGGTCACGCGGGCCTTCGGGATCGATGCCATAGCTTTCCAGCGCCGCTTTTCCGCCGGCGAACAGCCAGTCGGTCCCGGCCGCCCGCTCCCCGGCGATTGCATCCAGCATGGTGCTCTCGTGGTTGCCCATCAGGTTGACCATATCCATGCCGGGTATTGGGCATCCGTCGACCAGACGGGCAATCACACCCGCGGTGTCGGCGCCACGGTCGACGTAGTCGCCGATATGCAGCAACAACGGGGCGGCAACCGGGCGCGCGGACAAATCTTCCGCGATGCGGACATGCAGGGTGTCGAGCTGGCGGGCGCAGCCGTGAATGTCACCGATGGCGTAGATACGCCGGCCGGGGGGCAGCGTGGCGGGGGCGGGGGCGAGTTCGATCATTGCCCGTAGCGGTTACAGGCCAACGGGGATTGAATCAACACGCGCATCAGCGGCATGCTGGCGCAAGAGCTGGCCGAAAGGTGACCGAATGCGACGTCCCCTTGTCCTGTGCCTGATGGTTCTGGCGCCCTGGGGTTCGGCGTGGGCGGGGTGCGCCCCGATTGCGATGGGCACGCCGAGGGTTTGGCATGCGGCGGCGGCCGACGACACGGTCGAGATCACCTTTCTCGGCCACGCCAGCTTCGAGATCGAGTCGCCTGCCGGGGTGCGGGCGGTTACCGACTACAACGGCTTCAACATTCCGCGCGATCCCCCCGATATCGCGACGATGAACCACGCGCACTCGACCCATTACACGCTGAACCCGGATCCGCGGATCGGCCACGTGCTGCATGGCTGGGCCGAGGACGGCCAGATGCCGGTGGTCGACCTGACCGAACGCGACCTGCACATCACCAACCTGCCCACCAACATCCGCACCTGGAACGGCGGCACCGAACGCTACGGCAATTCGATTTTCGTGTTTGAGACCGGGGGGCTGTGCATCGCTCATCTCAGCCACTTGCATCATCTGCTGGAGCGGGCGGACCTGAACACCCTGGGGCACATCGACATCGTCATGGTCGCGGTCGATGGCGAATGGACGATGAGCCAGCAGGATGCCGCCGCCGTGGTGGAGCAATTGCAGCCACGTATCGTGCTGCCGATGCACTACTTCACCCGTGACGTGCTGAATCGCTTCCTGGACATCGAGCGCGGGCGATATGCGATCGACCTCCGCGACAGCCCGGTGCTGGTGATCACACGTGAGACCCTGCCTGCGGCACCGACGGTGATCGCGCTGCCGGGGGGATACTGATTCACGTTTTGCGGGCGTTCCCAGCCGTCGCGGCTGTTTCCGCCACCACGCGTCCATGTGCTGCGGCAATCAGCGGCTTTATGACCCCAGTTTGGCCGGATCACCGGACGCCAGATTCCGGACAGGGCCACGTACCGCGCGGGGACAGCGGCCCCGGTTCCGCCCGGCTTCGCGGCGCGCTAGGATCACCGCAAGAACTGGGAGGATAATTGCATGAGCGTGCGCCGGCGGGTTTCTGTCGCATACGACACGGTCTCCATCGACGTGATCCTCAACGGGACGGACACGGCGGGGGCATTGGTGCTGTTACCATCCTCGTCACGCGACTCCGAAGACTTCGATGAAATTGCGGACATGTTCGCAGCCGAGGGGTTTCTGGTGCTGCGGCCGCAGCCGCGGGGGATGTGCGGCAGCGCCGGGCCGCTTGAGGGCCTGACGCTGCACGATTACGCCCGCGACGTGGCCGTGGTGATCGAACGGCTGGCCGGTGGATCGGCTTTTGTGCTGGGGCACGCGTTCGGCCAGTGGATTGGGCGCTGTGTGGCTGCAGACCATCCGAAGCTGGTGCGTGGGATGATCCTGGCGGCAGCGGCGGCGAAAGCAACCGATCCCGCGTTGCGCGACGAACTGGCGAAATGTGTCGATACCAGCCTTCCGGATGCGGTGCGCCTGGCCGCGCTGCGGGTGGCTTTCTTCGCACCTGGCCATGACCCGTCTTCCTGGCTGGGCAACTGGCATCCTGTGGCTGCCAAAAGCCAACGCGCGGCGAGCGCGGCAACATCCCAGGACGACTGGTGGAGCGCCGGGTCGGCGCCGGTGCTGGACATCCAGGCGGAGCTCGATCCCTGGCGGCCCGCGCATACGCGCAATGGCATCCGGGACGATCTGGGTCCGGACCGGGTGAGCGTGGTCGTGATCCCGGATGCGAGCCATGCCCTGATTCCCGAACAACCCCAAGCCGTGGTCCGCGCCGTGCGTGACTGGACCCGGACGATCTGAACAGGAGGCCGTGTCGTGACCAATCCGCCGTTCCGCGCCGATCATGTCGGCAGCCTGCTGCGTCCGAAAGTGTTGCAGGAGGCGCGTGCAAAATGGAAAGCAGGCACCCTGCCCCACGCGGCGCTGCGTGAGGTTGAGGACCAGTGCATCACCGCCGCGATCGCCAGGCAGGAGGCGATCGGGCTGCGCGCGGCGACTGACGGCGAATATCGCCGGGCCTACTGGCATTATGATTTCGTTGCGGGACTGGATGGCGTCGAGATCTACGAGCCGGAGCAAAAGATCCAGTTCAAGGGCGGGATGCCGTTGACCCATATGTTGCGGGTGAACGGGCAGATCGGCTGGACACAGCCGACGATGATCGATCATTACCAGTTCCTCGCGGCGCATGTACGGAATTCGGTGCCGAAACAGACCATTCCGTCGCCGTCGGTGGTGCACTTTCGCGGCGGCCGTCAGGCGATCGACCGGACCAGCTATCCGACGCTGGAGCCGTTCTTCGCCGACCTGGGACTGGCCTACAACAACGCGGTCGCCGCGTTCGGTGCGGCGGGGTGCCGGTACCTGCAGCTGGACGAGGTAAACATCGCTTATCTGTGCGACCCCGAACAGATCGCGATGCTGAAGTCACGCGGCGAACATGTCGACAACCTGCTGGGCATCTATGCCGCCATGCTGAACCAGGCGATTGCCGGCAAGCCCGAGGGCATGATTGTTTCGATGCATCTGTGCCGCGGTAATTTCCGCTCCAGCTGGGTGGCGTCGGGGGGGTATGAGCCGGTGGCCGAAGTGCTGTTCAACCAGATCAATTCGGATGCGTATTTTATGGAGTACGACTCCGACCGCGCCGGCGGGTTCGAACCGTTACGCTTCGTGCCACGGGGCAAGAAGATGGTGGTGCTGGGCATCATGACCTCGAAGACCGGCGAGCTGGAAACCAAGGACGAGCTGAAGCGGCGGATCGACGAGGCGGCCAGGTTCCTGCCGCTGGAACAACTGGCGCTGTCGCCGCAATGCGGATTTGCCTCCACCGAGGAGGGCAATACGCTGACCGAAGACCAGCAGTGGGCGAAACTGTCCCGCGGTGTCGAAGTAGCCCTGGACGTCTGGGGCGAGGTTTAGGGCGGCGTCAGGCGGGCACCATCGGACAGTGCCCGTCGGCGAGCGGCCGAAACGCGTGGTCGGCGTCGGTGATGCGCAGCGTCTTGTAGTAGTCCCAGGCGTAGCGGCTCTCGGCGGGTGATTTCACCTGAAACAAATACATCGGATGCAGCGTTCGGCCGTCGGCTCGAATGCTGCCTTTGCCGAACAAGGGATCATCGGTCGGCATCGCCTTCATCTGCTGCACGATGGCCCTGCCGCTGAGCGCCTTGCCAGATCCCAGCGCCGCGATCGCCTTGAGGCAGTGGGCGTTGCAGGCGTAGTCGCCTGCCTGGACCATTGACGGCATCCAGCCGTTCATCCGCGCACCATAGCGCTTGCCGTAGGCGCGCGTGCCGTCGTTGAGGTCCCAGTAGAACGCTTCCGACAGGATCAGCCCCTGCGCGGTTTCCAGCCCGACACCCTGCAGGTCCGGCAGCATCATCAAAAGGGCTGCAAGTTGGGTGCCTTTCGCGGTCAGGCCGAATTCGTGCGCCTGCTTCACGCAGTTCACGGTGTCGATGCCGCTGTTTGCCAGCCCGATGACCTTGGCGCCGGAAGCAGCGGCCTGCACCAGGTAGGATGAGAAGTCGGTGGTCTCCGGAAACGGGGTGAACACGGTTCCCAGCACCTTGCCGCCTGCCTCAGTGACGAAGCCGGCGGTATCGGTCGCGAGCTGGTGGCCGAAGGCGTAATCGGCGCCGATGAAATACCAGCTGCCGCCGCCCTGTGCGACGAGGGCGCCGCCGGTGCTTTTGCCGCACGCCCAGGTGTCGTGTGTCCAGTGGACGTGATTGGGGCCGCAGGCGGTACCGGTCAATGCCGAACTGGCAGGGCTGGTGAACAGCGCCACCTTATCCTTCTGCTTGACCAGATTGGCGACTGCGAGCGCGGCTGCCGAATTGTTGACGTTGGAAACGATATCGACCCCTTGCCGGTCGAACCAGTCGCGCGCGATCGACACGGCTATGTCGGGTTTGGACTGGTAGTCGGCGGCCAGCACTTCAACCTTGGCGCCAGGATGAGCTGCCATGAAGTCTTCCGCGGCGAGTTGAGTGGCGACCACCGAACCTGGGCCGGAGGAGGCGGAATTGGGTCCGTTGAGATCGGTGAGGACACCGATGCGAATGGTCTGGCTGGCCTGGGCGCGGGCTGTACGCAACGGCAACGCGGCGGCAGCCGAAAGCAACGCGCGACGGTAGATCATTGTTGGACGCTCCCTGGTTTCTTTAGCAACGGAGGGTGCGCCGGGATGCCGGACAAGTAAACCTGACCAGATGCAGGCGGCGGCTACTGTACTGGCGGCAGACTGTAGAATTGTTGCGCCGTGCGATGAAACAATGCCGCCTTTTCGTCGGCCGAGCAGCCCGCTGCTATGCGCTTGAACGCGTTCCACAATATCGGATAGCTGCACATGCCCTTGTCGACAGGGAAATTGCTTTCGAACATGCATCGGTCCGCACCGAACAGGTCGATTACGGTTTCCACGTAGGGCCGCCATGCGGTGGCCATCTCTCCGGACGAGGGTGGCAGGATCTCATGATGATAGCCGAAGCCGTTGACGTTCATGGCCAGTCCACCGAGCTTGACGTGCAGATTGGGGCAGGTCGAGAGCTCTTTCATGTAGGCGCGCCACTGGACAAACACTTCTGCCCGTTGCCCTTCGTAGGGGCCGACGCCCAGCGGGCCGCCGAAATGGTTCAGCACAACCTTCTGGTCGGGAAAAGCCCGCAGCAGGTCGAGCAGATCAGCCAGTTGCGGATGATACAACCATGCTTCGAAGGTCATGCCGAGCGGCTGCAGCCGGGCGAATCCGGCGCGGAAGGCCGGGTTGCGGTAGAGTCCCGGGGGCGCGCCGGGTGGGGCCGTCGGCTCGATGGCGGCATCGTAGGTACCGCTGTGGCGGATGCCCTTGAAGCGGCCGCCGCCGGCTTCGATGTGGGCTTCGAGCACTGGGTCAATGCGCTCACCCAACAGGCAATCGGCGTGGCCGACGATGCCGGCGCAGGCACGCAGGGTGCCGTACTGGGCTTCGCACTGGCGGGCCGCGGCGGCCACGAATTCGGTTTCGCCAACCGGCTGCATCTCCTCCGGGCCGTCGACGCGGTATTCCGATCGGCATTGGATGAACACGCTGGCCTGGACGTTGTGGCCGGTTCGCAGATCCGCCACGAGGTCGGCCAGCAGATATGGATCCGGGCGGGCTTTCCACAGGTGGTGGTGCGGATCGATGATGGGCTGGACCGGATCGATGATGTCCTCGGTCAGATGGGCTTGGCCAGCCAGGCCGGTCGAACCCGAGGATGATGGAACGGCTGCCGCTCTGTCCCTGCACTGGCCATGGCATCGTCTCCCGCTTGCCCTGCTATTCAGCCGCCATCCAGCCACGGGCGGCAACATCTGGCAATGTTGGCAGCACGGCTGCCAGCAGCGAGGCCGCCATGCTGTCGCGTGAGAAATGGCAACGCGCGTAGGCAATCTGGGCGCCGGATTGCGCATCCCAGGCGGCAGGATCGGACAACAGCGCGATCGCGGCGGCGGCGAAGGATGCGGGATCGTCGCGAACGGCGGCTACGGCGGCCAGGTGGGCCAGCCCCTGGGCGCCGACGGTTGTGGTGACCAGCGGCACGCCGGCGCGTAGCGCCTCCACGGTTTTGAGCTTCACGCCCGCGCCGCAGCGCAGCGGGACCACGGCCAGGCGGGCGCGGCCATAGGCCGCCGACAGCTCCGCCTCTGCGACGTTGGCAAACACCGTGATGGCTTCACCGGCGAGCGCACGGACGCGTTCGGTTGGATTGGAACCGATGATCGAGAGACGGGTTGCCGGGACATCGGCGCGGATCAACGGCAGGATTTCAGAGACAAACCAGATCGCGGCATCCTCATTCGGCGGGTGCCCGAAGCCGGCGACGAAGATGATCTCCTGGTGCGGCGATGCGTGGCGGAGGTCAGCGAAGCGGTCGAAGAAATAGGGGACGATCGGCTCTATGGCCGCATCCTGTTGCAGCGCCGTGGCCGCGTCGGCTTCGTCCTGCGACGGGTAGAGCGACAGATCGGCCTGGCGCCAGATCGTGCGTTCGCGGTCCTGCATGTGGTGAGCCGCGCGCAGCAGGCGTTCGTCACCACTTAGTTGCGCCTGACGCTGCATCCGCTGGAAATGCAGATCGTGACCGTAATAGACGATGCGCGCCGATGAGTGGCGGCGGATCGCGGGCATCATGTCCTCGGCGACATCGGGGCGGCTGACGAGGACTGTATCAAGCTGGTTGCCGACCGCCTTGATCCAGGTTTCGAACGGCGCCTGGCCGGGTCCGTGGAGAACCTCGACCCCCATGGCCTGAAGCCGTTCCGTATAGCCCGGGCTGTAGCTGAGGTTATGCGGCCAGAATTTTACGATCGCCCCGGCTGCAAGCAGGATCTCAAGGAAGGCGAGGACGGTGCGCGACCCGGCGTCCCGATCAGGGGTTGGAACATAATGATCGGCCACCAGCACCACCTTGCGGTGCATCGCGCGATCGCGGGCACGAAACACGTTGTCGCCGTTGCGAAAGTGGTCTTTGGCCAGCTGGTCCGCCCAGCGCGCCACGAAAGTCCGGCGGTTGGTCACCTGGTAGGATTTGATGCCGACCGCGGTATCGCGGCCGTGCGAAATGCCTTCGTGATGGATGACCTGGGCCAGTGGCTGATAAAGCGTCTTCAACCCGATCCGGCGCAGGCGAAAGCACAGGTCGCTGTCCTCGAAATAGGCGGGCGCATAGACCGGATCGAAACCGCCCAGACGCGCGAAGGTCGCGCGTTCCACCATCAGCGCCGCGCCGGAGCAGTAATCCACCTCACGCACATAATTGTATTCGGGCTTTGCAGGATCTTCCAGACGCCCGAAATTCCAGCCCGAGGCATCCTGCCAGATGATGCCGCCGGCTTCCTGCAGGCGCCCATCCGGATACAGCAGCTTGGCGCCCACCGCGCCGGTGTCGGGGCGCTGGCTGAACAGACCGACCATCGGTTCCAGCCAGTTCCGCAGCACCTCGGTGTCGTTGTTGAGGAACAGCAGATAGCGCCCGGTGGCGAGGCCGGCGGCCTTGTTGCAACTGTGCAGGAAGCCGAGGTTGGCTGTGTTGCGGATCAGGCGGATGCCACGGACCTGCAGCAACTGTGCGGCGTCCGGACCGGCCCAGGCGTCATCGACGACGATCACTTCGATCGGCAGGCCAGGCGCATGGGCGGCGATCGCGGCGAGGCAGCGTAGGGTAAACTGGATCTGGCCGTAGGTTGGTATGATAACCGAAACAACGGGCTGGCTGGCCGACGGTATTCTCAGCTGTTGCGGATCAACAGTTGTGATAAGCGGCGCAGCAGGGATTGGTGCAGGCGTAGCACGGCGCAAGCGTCTCGCCCGTAGCCAGTAGCGCGCGTGGGTGTGCAGCTGGAGGGTGCAGGTCCACCAGGCAAGCAGCAGCAGACGGCGCAGCTGGCGAGCGGTCCAGGGTGAGTGATGATGCAACGCTCGCGCGCACGCCAAGGCACGCCAGAGCGCCGTGTCGGCCCAGGCGGCCAGATGGATGCGCAAAATGCGGAGCGATCGGCTCACCGGGGCCTCCTTTCTGGAGGCGCCGGTGGTAGCGGGAAAGTCTTAACTTATGGTTAAAGGACCTATTTCGCCTGGAAGTTCGGCGGCCGGCGCTCGCCCATGGCTTTGGTGCCTTCCTTGAAGTCGGCCGTGTCACGCAGCCAGTTCTGTTCCTCGTATTCACGTTCCGTCGCGGCGGCAACGGCATCGGCGAGGCCACGTCGCAGGGTTTCGCGGGTGGCGATAATCGCCAGGGGGGCCGAACCAGCGATCTCGGCGGCAACCTCGGCTGCCTTGGCGCGAACCTGATCCTGCGGAACGACGTAATCAACCAGGCCGATGGTGAGCGCTTCGTCACCGGTGAGGCGCCGCCCCGTGTACATCATCATCGAGGCATTCTGCATGCCGATCAGGCGCGGCAGCGACGCGGTGAGGCCGAATCCGGGATGAAATCCCAGCCGCGTGAAATTGGTGGAGAACCGTGCCTCGGGACAGGCAACGCGGAAGTCAGCCATGACCGCAAGGCCGACGCCGGCACCGACCGCCGCGCCATGAACCGCGGCGACGATCGGCTTGCCCGTCCGCCACAGCCGCTGTGCCTCCTTGTAGAGGTGCCGGCCGCGCTTGGCGGTGCGGGCAACCCCATCCGGGCCGCGGCTGCCGAAATCGGCACCGGCGCAGAAATGCTTGCCCTGGGCGCACAGCACGATGGCGCGGACATCAGGGGTGCGGTCGTAGAGTTCCAGCGCGTCGGCGATTTCAGCCACCATATCGGTGTCGATGAAATTATTGGGGCCGCGGCGGACCTCGATCGTGGCGACGTTGCCGGCGGTGTCGACGGCGATGTGTTCGTAGGGTCCGTGTTGCATGTTCGTTGCTTTGCCTTCTTGGTCGATGCAGCAGTGTAGAGCGGTTTGCGGATACGGGGAACCGGCGGGGAAAATGGATCGCACGCGCTGGGATGAGCGGGATGCGTCGGCGCAGACGGCCTTCAATGGCTATGGGGCGGCGTTCGGCACGCCGGTGGCGGATCAATGGCCGTTGCGTTTGCGCGCCACATTCTTGCGCAACAGGAATTCGCGTCCAATTTTCACCATCGGCACGCCGTCATACTCGACGATGTCGGCCGTTGCGTAGGTCTCGTGCCAGGAATCCGGAATGAAGCTGCCGGTGCCGACAACATCGATCGGCGCCCTGGCATCCGCCATTACCCGGCACTTCTCAACGCCAAAGCCCGAGGATGCGACGATCCGCACCTTCCCGTACCCAGCCTGATCCATCGCCTCCCGCATGTGCCAGATCGCGGCGGCGGACACACCGGTGCCGACCAGCGACCGCAGTTCCGAGTCGCTTCGATAACGGCGGATGGCGCCGGGGGCATGCCGCTCCAGCACCGCATAACTCTCGGCCGGGTCCAGACCTTCCAGGAACCGCCCGCCATGGGTGTCCAACCGGAACGACAGGTCACCCGACGCAGCCAGCTGTGGAAACCGCGCGCACACCGCCAGGGCGTCGCTGATCTCCCGGCCGAAGTAATCGGCCAGAACGGTCATCGGCTCATCCGGATAGGTCTCGCGGAACATCTCGGCGGCACGCACGGTGGAACCGGCATAACCGATCAGCGAATGGGGCATCGTGCCGAAACCTCGGACGGCGCCGAACCAGTGGGCGGTGCCGTCGTTGGCGTTGCCGATGAAGCCCCGAGCGCCTTCCCGCTTGGCGGCGCCGCTGCCGACTGAGGCCGCGTAGGACATCATGGCCTGCATCTCGGCGCCGGCACAGTGGCGCGCGTCCATCGCCAGGAATGACACATCCGGCAGCGACAGGCACATCTGGTAGGCGTTATGTGCGGCGACGCAAGCCGGGCCGATCTTCTGCAGCAGGATGGTTTCCAGATCCGACAGATGCACCATGCTGCCGGTCAGATAGACGATGGGCTCGCCGGCGCCGACCCAGTCGCCTTCCTGGTGGACCAGATCGACGTCGATCGCGGTGCCACGCCGATCCGCCACCGTCGTCAGCCAGTCCAGCATCAGCCCCGGCGCACAGATCACCGGCCGGCGCAGGAACAGCGCGTAGGTAACCCGCTTATCACCGTACCGGCCAACGATCGTCTTGGTGCGGTTGAAGTAACTGTCGGTCCTTGCGGTGATGTCAGCCCCAAGATCCTCGCCGGTGCGACTCACAACACGGCCTACTGCGCTGCGAGTGCCGGCACGGCGAGTGGCAGGCGGCGGCGCTTCAGCTCCTCGGCGACCAGGAAGGCAAGCTCCAGCGACTGTTCGGCGTTCAGCCGCGGATCGCAGAACGTCTCGTAGCGCGCGCTCAGGTCGAGTTCCGACAGGCCATGGGCGCCGCCGATGCATTCGGTGACATCCTGACCGGTCATCTCGACATGAACGCCCCCGGCCCAGGAGCCTTCGGTGGCGTGAACATCAAAGAAGCCCCGCACCTCCGCCAGGATGGAGTCGAAATTGCGGGTCTTGACCTTGCTGCTGGCGGTGATGGTGTTGCCGTGCATCGGGTCACACAGCCACAGCACCTTGCGACCTTCGCGTTCCACCGCGCGGACCAGCGCGGGCAGCCTGGACGTCACCTTGTCGGCACCCATGCGGCTGATCAGGGTGATGCGGCCGGCTTCGTTGCCTGGGTTGAGGACGTCGAGGATACGCAGCAGGTCGTCGGGTTCCTGGGATGGCCCGACCTTCATCCCCAACGGGTTCTGCAGGCCGCGCAGGAATTCGACGTGGCCGCCCTCAAGCTGGCGCGTGCGGTCGCCGATCCACAGGAAGTGGGCGGAACAGCCGTACCAGTCGCCGGTGGTGGAATCGATGCGCGACATAGCCTGCTCGTATGGCAGCAGCAGGGCTTCGTGACTGATGTAGAAATCGGTCTCCCGCAGGTCACGTTGCGTGGCGCCGGTCATGCCGCAGGCGGCCATGAACGACAACGTCTCATCGATACGCGACGACAGATCGCGGTAGCGTTCAGCCAGCGGCGAGCGGTTGACAAAGTCGAGGTTCCAGCGATGCACTTCATGCAGGTCGGCATAGCCGCCGGAAGAGAACGCCCGCAGCAGGTTCAGCGTACTGGCCGATTGGAAGTAGCCGAATTCCATGCGTGCCGGGTCCGGGGTGCGGGATTCGGCGGTGAATTCCGGGCCGTTGACGATGTCGCCGCGATAGCTGGGCAGGGTCACGCCGTTCTGGGTTTCGGTGTCCGACGAACGCGGCTTGGCAAACTGACCAGCCATGCGCCCCATCTTCACCACCGGGAGGGAAGCGCCAAAGGTCAGGACCACGGACATCTGCAGCAGCACCCGGAAGGTGTCGCGAATGACATTGGCGGTGAAGTCGGAGAAGCTTTCGGCGCAATCCCCGCCCTGCAGGACGAACGCCTTGCCCTCGGCGGCCAGCGCCAGATGGGCTTTCAGCCGACGTGCCTCACCGGCAAACACCAGCGGCGGGTATTTGCCGATGCGCGCCTCCATCTCTTCCAGCCGGGTGACGTCCGGATAGACCGGGACCTGGCGAATGGGGCAATCGCGCCAGGAATTTGGATCCCAAGGACGCGCCTGGACGGCATTGGCAGGCTTCATGGTGGGCATTGATGGTCTCCTCGCGCGCAGTTATGTCGCGAAATCACTTGGAATGCTACCTGCCGCCGCAAGATCCCAGGCAGTCGGTGCGGACGGCCGGAACCTGCCGCGAGCGGTAGTGGTCGGCTGACTGGAGCAATGGCAGCGGGATGTCCTGGTGGTATCACCTGTCGTGGCGCGGCCCCGTGCGCCATCGCTGTTTCTACTGCGGCAAGGGCGCGGCCTGCGCGGGTTGCTCGACCCGTCCATCGGCCAGATGGACCTGGCGGTCGCAACGGGCGGCGAGTTCCCGGTCGTGGGTGATCAGCAACAGCGTCGTATCGGCACGCTGGCGCAGCGCGAACAGCAGGTCGATCACCGTTTCTCCCGTTGTATGATCGAGGTTTCCGGTTGGTTCGTCGGCCAGCAGCAGGGCCGGTTCGGGGGCGAAGGCGCGCGCCAGGGCCGTGCGCTGCTGCTCCCCGCCGGACAACTGGCCCGGAAGGTGGGTCAGGCGATGACTCAGGCCAACCGACGCAAGGGCGGAGCGCGCCCGCTCGGCGGCATTGCGGACGCCGGCGAGTTCGAGGGGAATGGCAACATTTTCCAACGCGGTCATGGTGGGGATCAGGTGAAATGCCTGGAACACAATGCCAACCTGCTCACGGCGCAGCTTTGCCAGAGCATCCTCACTCAGCCCGGTGATCTCCCGCCCGGCCAGCGCAACGCTGCCCGATGTGACGCGCTCGAGGCCCGCCAGCACCATCAGCAGGCTCGACTTGCCCGATCCGGAGGGACCGACGAGACCGACCGCTTCGCCCGTTCCGATGTCGAGATCGATGCCGCGTAATATGTTGACCGGCCCGGCGGTGGACGGCACGGTCAGGACGAGATTTCTGACACGCACGAGCGGTTGGGCTGGGAGTGGCGAAATGGCATCCATCTTGCGTGTATATCGGCGATCGGGATGGCGGCGAAAGGCCTGGCTCGTGTTGATTGCGTTAACCGTCGTGGCTTCCGGGCCGGCATCGGCGGCGGCACCGCGGCTGCTGGTGCTGGGCGATTCACTGACCGCGGGATATGGGCTGGCGCATTCGGATGGCTTCGAGGTCGTGCTGCAGCAAGCGCTGAAAGCCGCCGGCCATGACGTGACGATCATCGACGGTGCGGTGTCCGGCGATACCAGTGCCGGCGGCCGCGCGCGACTGGACTGGGTGCTGGCTGACGGGGCAGACGCGGCGATTGTTGAGCTGGGTGCCAACGACGGATTGCGCGGGTCGCCGCCGCAGGACATGGAGGCGAATCTGGGTGCCATCCTGGACAGATTGGCGGCCGAGCACATCCCGGTGCTGCTGACCGGCATGTATGCTCCGCCCAACCTCGGGCCCGATTACCAGGCCGCGTTTCGCGCCGTATTCGACCGGTTGGGAAAGCGCCCCGGCATACTGTACGACCCGTTCTTCATCGAAGGCGTGGCGCTGCATCCAAACCTGTTTCAGGCGGACGGATTGCACCCGAATGCCGAAGGCGTGAAGGTCGAGGTTGCGCGACTCCTGCCGCTGGTGAAACAGTTGCTCGCTGAGGTCCATCCCGGGTGAGGTAGACAGAATGAGATTGTTTGTCGCCCTCGACCTGCAGTGGTCGCTGCGGGAGCGGCTGTCGGCGCTGGCCGGCGGCGGATTACCGGGAGCACGATGGGTGCCGCCGGAAAACTACCACATGACGCTGCGGTTCATCGGTGAAACGCCGGGTCACCGGGCGGAAGACATCGACATTGCGCTGGCTGGCCTGCGGGCTCGGGGGTTCACCCTGACCCTGGCAGGAGTCGGCACCTTTGCAAAGGGCGGCCGCAGCACCGCGCTGTGGGTGGGGGTGGAGCGCAATCCCCAGCTTGATCATCTGCAGAACAAGATCGAGACAGCGTTGCAGCGGTGCGGGCTGGAGCCCGAGCGGCGGCGATTCCAGCCGCACGTGACGCTGGCTCGCCTGGACAACGTGCCGGAAGGCAAGCTGGTGTCGTATGTCCAGGCGCATAATCTGTTTCGTGCCGAACCGGTGGCGGTGAAACATTTTACCCTGTTCAGCTCGCAGCTGGGCAAGGAGGCATCGGTCTATACCCCGGAAGTGGAATACGGGCTGGCCTAAACGGGCGCGATTCCACCACCCGGAATTCGGACAGGCTGGAACAACGCGGCCTTGCCCGCACCAGATCCGCGTGGTCCTTTCGGCGACTGAAAGGACCCGGACCATGACCAAACCACTGCAGGGCCTGCTCGTCGTCTCACTGGAGCAAGCCGTCGCCGCGCCGTACTGCGCCGCCCGGCTGGCCGATGCCGGGGCGCGGGTGATCAAGATCGAGCGGGCAGAGGGCGACTTTGCGCGCGGCTACGACAGCGCAGTCCAGGGCCTGTCGAGCTATTTCGTCTGGCTGAACCGGGGCAAGGAAAGCCTGGTCGCCGATATCAAGCAGCCGGCCGACGCCGCGTTGTTGCACCGACTGTTGGCGAAAGCCGATGTCTTCATCCAGAACCTGGCGCCGGGTGCCGCGGCGCGATCGGGTTTTGGGTCGGAGGCGTTGCGCGCGCGGCACGAGCGGCTGATCACGGTGGACATCTCCGGCTACGGCGAAACCGGGGAATATGCCACGATGAAAGCCTATGACTTGCTGGTGCAGGCGGAGTCGGGGCTGGCGATGGTGACGGGTCGGCCGGAAGGGCCCGGGCGCGTCGGGGTGTCGATCGCGGATGTCGGATGCGGGATGAACGCCTACACGGGCGTCCTGGAGGCGCTGATCGAACGCGACCGGACCGGGTTCGGAAAGGGGCTGAAGGTCAGCCTGTTCGATGCCGTTGCAGATTGGATGAATGTGCCGCTGCTGTATTTTGAGGGCACCGGGAAGGCGCCGCAACGGATGGGGCTGGCGCATCCATCGATCTGTCCCTACGGCGCGTTCGCGACGAAAGACGGGTCACTGGTGTTGATATCAATTCAGAACGAGCGGGAGTGGGTGGCCTTTTGCACCATGTTCCTGGATGACCAGACGCTGCCATCGCAGACCGGCTTCGAGAGCAACACGGTGCGGGTGGCCAATCGCGCCGCCGTCGATGCGCGCGTGGGAGCGTGCTTCGCTGCGCTGACCCGCGATGAGGCTGCGGCAAAGCTGCGGGCGTCGAACACAGCCTATGGCTTCGTGAACGGTCTGGCGGCGTTGCGCCATCATCCGGCACTACGCCGGACGCCGGTGACATTGCCTGATGGTGGCGTGGCGAAGATTGTCGCACCGGCGGTAATCCGCGTAGGCGAAACCGTGGCGTTGGGTAGCGTGCCTGCAATCGGGGCGCACAGTGCGGCAATCAAGGCGGAGTTCGGATAAGCCGCCTGTTGGCGGGGTTCCGGATAGATGCCGTCTGCGGATATTTGCGCCGCCTACCCGGCGGCTGGCTGAATATCGACCATCAGTTCATTGCCGAGTTGCTCCAGCCCCGCGCGCACGGTGTCGACGGCTACGGCATTGGGCGCACGCACGAAGGCGTTGACGCGAAACAACGTCTCCCCACTGAACGATCCGCTGGCCACGTGGGTGGTGAGCTCCTCGATGTTCACCAGGCTGGCGGCGAGGACATTGGAGATATCCCGGACGATGCCGGGCCGGTCGTTGCCGACAACCTCCAGCACCAACAGCGGCGACGCCGGTGAGGCTGGCTCAGTCGTGGTCGCAACCTCGACGGTAATGCGCAGCCCTTCGCTGGTCAGTGCCTGCAGGTCCCGGGCCAATGAGTCTTCGGCCACAGCGGTTGCAGCTGCGGAATCCGGCGCCTTAGCGTCTGGAGCATCCACCAGGACAATGCCGGCGAACTGACCGGCGAGCCGAGCCATTCGGCTTTCCAGCCAACTGCCGCCGTGGGCGGCAACAGCGCCGGCGAGCGCACGCACAAGGCCAGGGCGATCAGGACCGACGACGGTGAGGATCAGTAAGGGCATGTCCGGTGCTTCCTTGCAGCAACTGTGATCAGCGACATATCGGGTCCCAGGCACGGCGGCTACCCGATGCTCGTTCGCGATCGGTGTTGCAAACGATCCCGTGACATGGTTGTTACGCGGCCCTTGGAGGATACGTTCGTAATGTCGCATTTCGTTTCCGGCCGGCATTTCCTGCAGACGCCAGGGCCGACCAACCTGCCCGACCGCGTGCTGCGCGCGATGGATCGCAACGCAGTCAATCACCGAGGGCCGGAGTTCGGCGCCCTTGGGCGCGAAATCGTCGTCAAGATGCGCGGCGTGTTCCAGACCGCAGCGGCCACCATCGGCATCTTCCCGGCCTCCGGCACCGGAGCCTGGGAGTCGGCGCTGGCAAATAGTCTGGTGCCGGGCGACCGGATCCTGATCAGCCGGACCGGCCAGTTCTCTCATCTGTGGGAACAGATGGCCCTGCGCCTGGGGTTGGACGTGGTGACGCTGGAGACCGATTGGCGTCGCGGCGCTGATCCCGCCGCGATCGGCCAGGTGCTTGAACAGGACCGCGAGCACCGCATCAAGGCGGTCTGTGCGGTTCACAGTGAGACCTCTACCAGTTGCATGACAGACATTGCTGCCGTGCGTGAGGCGATGAACCGGGCCGCGCATCCGGCATTGTTGATGGTGGATGCGATCTCCTCCCTGGGCTGTGCCGACTACCGCCATGATGCATGGCAGGTCGACGTTACGATTGCCGGGTCACAGAAGGGGCTGATGGTGCCACCTGGGTTGGCGTTCACTGCGATCAGCGACAAGGCGCTCGCTGCGGCACGCGCCGGTGGGTCGCGTCGCAGCTACTGGGACTGGGAACCGCTGGTGACGTCGAACAAGACCGGGTTCTTTCCGTACACGCCCGCGATCAACCTGTTGTTCGCCCTGAACGAGGCGCTTGATATGCTGGCCGAAGAGGGTCTTCCTCAGGTGTTCGCCCGGCACAGCCGCTACGCGCACGCCACCAGACTTGCGGTTGCGGCCTGGGGCCTGGAGCTGCAATGCGCTGATCCGTCGGCTTGTGCGCCTGGCGTGACCGCGATCCGCATGCCGGAGGGCCATAGCGCAGACAAGCTGCGCGGGGTGATCCTCGACCGCTTCAACATGAGCCTCGGCAACGGCTTGGGCCGCATCGACGATCGGGTGTTCCGCATCGGCCACATGGGCGACCTGGGCGTATTGTCGTTCACCGGGACGCTGACTGGCGTGGAGATGGGCTTACGTGCCGCGGGCGTGCCGCATAAGTCGGGCGGCGTCCAGGCAGCGATGAACTACCTGGCAGCAGCAGAAGGGTAGAAAGGCGCCACGGCCGGCCATGACGGAGCCGGCGTCGCGCGGCAGCGTGCTGGAGGTTTTCCTGGTCTTTTTGCGGCTGGGTTGCACCAGCTTTGGCGGGCCGGTCGCCCATCTCGGCTATTTCCGGGCGGAAGTGGTGAACAAGCGGCAGTGGGTCAGCGAGGCGACTTTCGCCGACCTTGTGGCGCTGTGCCAATTCATGCCTGGACCTGCCTCCTCCCAGACCGGGATGGCGCTCGGTTTGCTACGGGCAGGACCCCTGGGAATGCTTGCCGGGTGGGTGGGCTTTACCCTGCCCTCGGCCGTGGCGATGTGCGTGATCGGCTATGGTATCGGCGTCATTGGCGATGTGTCGCATGCCGGCTGGCTGCATGGGCTGAAGCTTGTTGCGGTGGCGGTGGTCGCCCAGGCGGTCTGGGGCATGGCGCGCTCACTGGCACCGGATCGCGCGCGGGCGACGGTCGCGGTGCTGGCTTGCCTGATGGCGCTGGCCATCCCGTCCTCCTGGGGCCAGGTTGTGGCGATCGTGCTGGGCGGGGCTGCCGGCGTGACCTTCCTGCGCAAGCCGGATGCCGTTGCGGAACCGCAGGCAGCATTGCGGGTAGGTGTTCCGCGCCCGGTGGCCGCAGGTCTGCTGATTTCGTTCGCGGCACTGCTGGTCGGTTTGCCGTGGCTGGCCGACGCAAGCGGAAGCCATTTCGTTGGTCTGGTCAACGCGTTTTACCTTGCTGGATCGCTTGTGTTCGGCGGCGGACATGTGGTGCTGCCGCTGCTGCAGGCGTCTGTGGTGTCGCCCGGCCGGGTCGGACAGGATGCGTTTCTCGCCGGCTATGGTGCGACCCAGGCAATGCCAGGCCCGATCTTCACGTTTGCCGCGTTCCTCGGGACCGTTGAAGCGCCGTCACCGAACGGGTGGGTTGGCGCGCTGGTGGCTACGGTATCGATTTTCGCATCATCATTCCTGTTGGTGGGCGGCATGCTGCCGTTCTGGGACACGCTGCGCCACCGTCATGGGGTCAGGGCGGCACTGCGCGGCGTGAACGCGGCTGTCGTCGGCGTGCTGCTGGCCGCGCTGTTTACGCCGATCTGGACCGGCGCGGTGCATACGCCGGCGGATTTCGGCGTTGGCCTGGTCGCCTTTCTGCTGCTCGCACTGTGGGCCGCACCATCCTGGCTGGTTGTGTTACTTGGCGCTGCGGCGGGCTGGACACTGGGGCTGGCGGGCTAGTCCGCACGCCTAACAGTCCGCGGACTTCAATGCGTCAGCATGCCGTCTGCCTTCTTCCAGGCATCGATCCCACCATGGATATGGCAGGCGGTTTCCAAACCAGCGTCATGCGCCGCCCGCACCGCCATCGCCGACCGTTCGCCGAACGCGCAGTAGAACACCAGCTTTCGTTCGGTGGCCATGGCGAGTTCATACAACATGCCGCCCGGCTGGATGTTTTCCTCCAGATCCGAATACGGCGCGTGCAGCGAACCGGGGATTGCTCCGTGCTTCTGGCGTTCCGTCCTCTCCCGCAAGTCGATCAGCACGCTGTCCTTGTGCCCAATGATCGTGCGGGCCTGCATGACATCGACCGCCCAGCCACGGCGGGCGATTTCATCCTGCGCCAGGCCCTGGCGCTTGTTGGCGGGAACCGCGACATCCATCATCTTTGGGTTGGACAGGTTCAACCCGTTCATCAGGGCGGCATATTCCTCGACCGATGTCACCTGCAGACGAGGATTGCAGCGCTTCTCCTCACCGATCGTGCTGACGGTGTCGCCTTTGTAGTCATGCGCCGGGAACACCATCGTGTCATCGGACAAGCGCAGCAGGCGGTTGAAGATCGACTCGTACTGCATGCGGGGACAGCCATTCTGGAAGTCCGTGCGTCCGGTGCCGCGAATCAGCAGCGTGTCACCGGTGAAGACGCGGTCCTGCATGCAAAAGCTGTAGGAATCGTCGGTGTGGCCGGGGGTGTAGATCGCCTCCAGCTCAAGCCCCTCGATCCGCAGCTTGTCGCCATCCGACAGGCGCATCGAGACCACATCGACGCTCGATTGCTCACCCATCACGGTGACGCAGCGCGTGCTGTCACGCAGCGCGCCGAGCCCGGTGATGTGGTCGGCGTGCAGATGGGTGTCGACCGCCTTGACCAGCCGCAGATCGAGGTCGCGGATGAGTGTCAGGTAGCGGTCCACTTTCTCCAGCACCGGGTCGATGATCAGTGCCTCACCGCCCCGGCGGGACGCCAGAACGTATGTATAAGTCCCTGATGTGGCGTCAAAAAGCTGGCGGAAGATCATGATAGCCTCCGTATCGTCCGATCCGGAGATATTTGTAGCACGATTTGCCGTCGCTGGGCGATAAATTTCTTATCGCGGGATTGGCGGCCCGACATAAGCCGAGATGGGCCGGATCATCCGGCCGGTTTTCTGCTGCTCCATCGCATGTGCCAGCCAGCCGGCACTGCGCCCGACAGCGAACACCGGGGTGAAGGCGTCACGCGGAATGCCGACCGCATCCAGCAGCAGCGCCGCCATGATCTCCACGTTCGGTGGCAGGGCGCGGCCCGGCTTGACCCGCTGCACCGCTGTCGCGACTGCTTTTTCCAGCCGGTCGGCAAGTGCCAGCCGCCCGGCGCGCGGGCCCATTGCCTGCATCGCGTGGCGCATCGCTTCGGCCCGCGGATCGTTGCCGCTGAACACGCGATGGCCGAAACCCATCAGCCGTTCGCCGGCGCGCAACTTGGCCTCAATCCAGCCTTCAAGGTCGTCCATTGCCGCGGCGGCGTCCAACATGTCCAGCGTCGGCCCCGGTGCACCGCCGTGCAGTGCACCGGTGAATGCGCACCAGGCGGCGAGCACCGAGGCGGTCAGCGACGCCCGGGTGGAGGCCACGACCCGGGCGGTGAAAGACGATGCGCTCAGGCCGCTTTCGGCCATGACGGTGAAATACGTATCAAGCGCGGCGACGTCGGCGGGGCCGGGTTCGCTGCCATGCAGCATGCGCAGCAGATCGGCGGCTGTGGCCTGGGCGGGATCGGGTGGCAAAGGCGACGAACCGGCAGCCTGACGCACCAGCGCCGGCACCGCGACGGTCAAGGCACCGAGCAGTGCGAAGCTATCCGCGACGTCGGCCTGGGCCGCGAGCGCGATCCGCATGCCTTCGAACAGCGGCCGCCCGGCAGCCTGGCGCAGCCATAGCGGCAGGGCTGCAAAGGCCGAAAGGCGTGCCTCGCCAAGCGATGCGGCGACACCGGGTCGGGACAGGCCGGACGCAGCGAAATCATTCCACAGCAGGGCGATGGTGCCCTCAAAACCGTGCCCGGCGACCAGGGCGGGCAGATCGTGGCCGCGCACCCAGATCATCCCATTCGCCCTGTCCGTGTGGCTGAGGATCGTCTGCGCCGCGACGATGCCGTCCAGTCCATCTGCCATAGAATATTCTCCGACTTACCGAGCGGCGGTTAACCTTTTGGGAACGCAACTGGCGCCACAATCGCCGCATGCATAGTCTCATGAACGCGGAGCCTGCCCAACCCGGCTTCGCCCCTGGTTCAGACGATGGCAGGTCGCTGTATGTCAGCGGGCTGCTGGCGCTGCGTAACGGCGACGCGAACGGAGCAAGCCGTCTGCTCACGGAGGCGCTGCGATGGTCGCCGGAGCACGCCGGCATGCGGCGCAACCTGGTGCGGGCCCTGCTGGTCGCCAAACGTTGGGAGCAGGTTGTGGCGCAGACGGCGGCGGCGCTGCCCGGGGCGCCGGACGATGCAGAACTGCACTTTGCCCGAGGCACGGCACTCAATGCCCTGGGGCAGCATTCAAAAGCCTGCACCGCCTTTGCGCGTGCCCTCACGCTGAAGCCGGATCACGCGGCGGCCTGGCTGAACATGGGGAACGCCTCGGCGGATCTCGACGATCTTGCATCGGCTGAGGTGTTTTATCGCGCCGCGGTCCGGCTCGATCCGGCACTGGCCGAGGCGCACACGAGCCTGGGCCATTTGCTGACCCAGCAAGGGAAGCCGCAGGAAGCCATCGCGTCCTGTGAGACCGCGCTGCGGGTTCGGCCCGACTTCGTCCCGGCGCAGTGGAATCTGGCGATCGCGACGCTGCTGGGGGGCAACCTGCGCGGCGGGTTTGCCGGGTATGAATGGCGCAGGCATCATGCCCGATATCGAACGGATTTTCCTGCGTTGCCCGGCCGGATGTGGGACGGATCGGACCCTGCCGGCCTGACCATCCTGGTGCGCGCCGAACAGGGATGCGGCGATGCCATCCAGTTCGCACGCAATCTGCCACTGATCGCGGCCGCTGGGGGCAGGCCGATCCTGATATGTACGCCGTCGCTGGTGCCGTTGATGCGATCGATCCGCGGCGTCGAGGCCGTCGCACCGTCGGCTGCCATTCCGCCGCATGACGTTTGGATCGATGAGGCGAGCCTGCCGCATCTGTTCGCCACTGCTGTCGACACCATCCCTGCCCCGGCGGGCTATCTACAGGCTGATGCCGCGCGGGTCCCGGCCTGGCGGACCCGTTTGCCGCAGGGGCGAAAGGTGGGCGTCGCATTCGTCGGTAACCCGAACCATCCGGCTGACCGAAGGCGTTCGATACCGCCGGCATTGACGAACAAGCTCCGCGCGCCGCCCGGGCTGAGCTTCGTCAACCTGCAATATGGCGCCGCGGCGCGTCAACTCGACCTGCCGGACATGACGTCGTGGCTGACCGATTATGCCGAAACGGCGGCCCTGATCGAGACCCTGGACCTGATCGTCACTGTCGACACGTCGGTTGCCCATCTGGCGGGTGCGCTGGGTAAACCGGTCTGGATCCTGTTGCCGCATGCTCCTGACTGGCGCTGGCTGCTCGGGCGCGACGACAGTCCGTGGTACCATTCGGCGCGGTTGTTCCGCCAGTCGACCGCCGGGGACTGGCCGGGCACGCTGCAACGGGTCATGGCGGCACTGGCCATGGGGTTTCAACCAGCCGGCTAATTCCGGCCGCCCGACTTCATCAGCGTGGCCGGCACGCTGGACGCCAGATTGTTCTGGGCGCTCGCCAGCAATGCGTTCTTGGTCGAGCTTCCCACGCTGGAACCGAGCCAATAGTTGGCAACCTGGGTGGCCATCGCGGCCAAGGTGCCGACCAGCACCGAACCGAACTGGCCGTCCGACAGGGTCAGATGGTTGGCCAGGACGGAGTAGGTCGTCCAACCGAACGCCAGCACGATCACCACGGAGACGACGGTGCTGCCATAGCTCAAAGCGCTGTGCGCCTGGGCCAGACCCAGGGTCGTGTCGCGCGCCGATGCGATATCCGCAATCTGCACCCTCAGCGCGTCCAGAACGTCCTGCCGCTGCGCCTGCGCCTCGGCATCCTGTTCCTTCTGCATCTGCAGGTGCAGCTCGCCGAGTTTCACCGCCAGTTCGGATGCCGCCTGTGGATTGGACTGGAGATGGGCGACCGCCGCGGCTACGCCGCCGGGTGCGGTGAGATCCGCGGTCGTGCCCACGACGGTCTGGACCACATCGGCCACTTTCGCCGTAGCGTCGGCGCCCTTCGAGCCGAAGATCATGCCGGCAAGTTGCGGCGCCAACTGCAGTACGAATGGGATCAGGAGTGCAAACATTTCAGCTTCCAAGAACACGCAGCGCGGCTTCGCAACGGCGGAGGCGTTCCGCCGCCCCGGCCATGCCGCCATTGATTTTTCGGGTCAGAAGATCGATTGACCAGGTTCTGGCCAAGGCATTGAGATTGTTGGCCGTCCAGAACCAGGTGGCGCTGTCGGCGGCACCGGCCTGGGTGGCGGCATGGTCCACCGCAGCGTCGACCGTCATGCCCATCGAGCGGGCAAAGTGCTGGTAGGCAGTCCGGCCGGTGATCTGGATCAGTCCACGGCCACGGAAGCGCCAGCCGTCCCCGGTCTCCGCCCCACCGTTACCCAGGCGGTCGGCATAGACTCGGTTGGCCAGCGACTCGGGCTGCAATGCGCATGCCTCGGCCACTTGAAGGGTGGGAAAGCGGCTCGGCCAGACCTGGCAAAGCCGCATCGCGCTGTAGCTAAGATCTTCTTCCAGGGCGCGAAATCCGGCGCTTTCATGGGCGCACTGGCCCAGGAACGCGGCGAGGCAGCGCGGCGTGGTGATAGCGGCCTTTTGCAAGGGCGCGCCCAGGAGCGCGACCCAGCCAGCCCGCTCGACGTCCGACAGATCCGGCGCGACTGCGCGTAAGGCCGCGTTCAGTTTCAGGGGCGGCGGGAATGCGCCGTGAAGCACTGTGACGGCGGCGGCAACGGCGGGGGCGGCTGAGGTTTGCGGAAGAAAGTCCTTGATAAGGTTCAGTGGGCCAGGCATGCGGTCATCGGCCCGAGAGCGGAATTTTCAATCAGCAATTGAGGCTCTTTAAGATTGGATGGGATGCAATATGGGCAGTGGTAGAATAAGATCTAAGAATAAAATCATATAATAGGGCAAATGTCAAGCGTCTTCTGTTCAGCGGCCTATCGGCGGCCGCCGATCAGTAGGTTTGAAACATCCGCGCGATTGCCTCGGGGTCGCTGGTGACCGTCAGGGCCAGGGCCAGCAGGATCCTGGCCTTCTGCGGATTGAGGTTATCGGCAATCAGAAAACCGGCTTCGCGCAATTTGGTCCCGCGGAACGTTCGTCCGGATCCCGCCCGGGTGGATTGCACGATGACGATCCCCTTGCCGGCGGCCTCGGTCAGCGCCTCGATCTCGCCCGGGGGGCAGAAACCCGGCGCGAACCCAGCCGCGATAATGCCCCGAGCGCCGGCGGCCATGAATGCGCGTACGGCGACACCGTCGCCGCCAGCATAAGAGTAGGAGACGTCGACGCGCGGCAAGCTATCAACCGCCGCTACGTCGAACTCGGTGTCGGGTGCGTGACGGCGGACCGGCCGGCGGTAGAATTCGACAGCATCGCCATCCGCGTGGCCCAGCACGCCGAAATCGGGGGTGCGGAAAGTTTGCAGGCGCAGGGTCGAGGTCTTTGTCACCTCCCGCGCCGCATGAATTTCGTCGTTCAGCACAGCCAGCACGCCCATGCCGCGGGCGTTCGGGCTGGCAGCGACACGGATTGCGTTGACGAGGTTCATTCCGGCGTCGCTGGACAGCGCACTCGACGGCCGCTGGGAGCCGACCAGAACGACAGGCACCGGCACCTTGACCGTCAGCCCAAGGAAATAGGCGGTCTCCTCCAGCGTTGCGGTGCCGTGGCCGATCACGATCCCGGCCAGATCCGGATGATCGGCATGCAGTTTCCCGCACAGCGCCGCCAGTTGCTTCCATTCGGCAAACCCGACTGCGGGACTGGGGATGGCGCGGTAGCGCACCGGGATCACCTCGGCCACCAACGCCGTTTCCGGCCATCGCGCCAGGATTTCGTCAGCCTGCATCATGTTCCCTGTCGCCGCATAATCCTGCAGATCCAGCGGCCCACGCCCCAGCGAGGCAATCGTGCCGCCGGTGCCGATGAATGCGACTTTCGGACGGGTCATGCTGCTGTCCTCAAGATATTGGGGAACTCCCAATGCCAGCTCGTGTCCAGCTGGTAGGCGCCGGCGACGTTCAGCACCCTTCCCTCGGCGAACGGGCGGCCGGCAATCTGCAAGCCGATCGGGCAACCGTTCGGATCGAATCCGCAAGGGACGCTGATCGCGGGCAAGCCGAGGTAGTTGAACGGGCGCGTGTTGGCGGAAACCGCCATGAACCGGGTCTCGGTTCCCGGCGGACCGTGGTCGATATCGGTTTCCGCCAGCGTGGGCAGGCAGGTGCGGATGGTGGGCGTCACCAGGACGTCGACCTTGGCAAACACGTCTGCCGCAAACGCCTTCAGCACAGGGCCGCGGCGACTCAGCGCCTCGATGTAATAAGCCGCTGGAATGGCATAGCCCGGATACATCCGGCCGCTGATATGGGCGCCGTAGGCGTGCGGCTGCGTACGCATCCACTCGGCATGGATCGGCGCCGCCTCCGCGCGGGACACGATGCCGCCATAGGCGTTCACCGCGTCCATCAACGGCAAGGCAAAACGGCTGATCGCCGCACCGCGGCCACTCAGCACAGCCAGCGCCGCCTCCATGGCCTTGAGAACAGGTGCATCGGCGTCGTCGAGAAAGTAATTTGTCGGCACGCCGATTCGAAGTCCGCGCAGATCGCCGGTCATTGCCGCTTCGTACGGCGGCACCGGCTCGCGCGAGCCGGTGGGGTCAAGCGGATCATAGCCCGCGATCACCTGCAGTACGCGGGCGCAATCGCGAGCGGTGCGGGCCAGCGGTCCGACATTGTCGTGCGAGAAGGAGAGCGGCATTACCCCGTAGCGTGACACCCGGGTTTGCGTCGGCTTCAGGCCGGTCACCCCGCACGCCGACGCGGGCAACCGGATCGAGCCGCCGGTGTCGGACCCCAACGCCATGTAGTTGAACCGCGCGGCGACGGACGCCCCTGATCCGGACGAAGACCCGCCGGTGATGTAAGGCAGGTTCCAGGGATTATGGCAGTCGCCGAAAGCCTTGTTGTGGCCGGTGGGGTTCTGCGCGAACTCGGCCATGTTCAGGCCGGCGAAGGTATAGGCGCCGGCGTTCGCCATGCGGGTAATCACCGTGGCGGTGACAGTCGGGCGGAAGTCGCGCCGCAAGGCCGAACCGCAGGTGCAGAGTTTGCCCGCCTGGTAGTACATGTCCTTGTGCGCCATCGGCACACCATGCAGCGGCCCCGGCTTTATCGTGGTGCGTACGGCCTCATCGGCGGCGCGCGCCGCTGCCTCGGCCTGTTCACGTTGCTGCCAGATGACCGCATTGACCTTCGGGTTGACTGCATCAAGATTGGCCCAGCAGGCGTGCAACAGTTCCAGCGACGTGATCTGGCCAGCGGCCACCATGTCGGCCGCCTGAACCAGCGTCATCCCGGCAAGTTCGTTCATCACGCGCCTTCCTTCGTTGCCTGAAGGGCAGCCTCAAAACCGGCGGGCTCGTCTTCGAATGCGATGGTGCCGCGCAGGGCTTCGAATGCCGCAACGGTCGCCTGCAGCTCCGCGGCCAGGCGACGCGCGGGGTCATTCGGCGGCGCGATTGCGAACCATCGCGCGATCGTTGCTTCAATCGAGGTCTCGAACGCACCCATCTGTCGGTACTCCGGGTCAGTTTTGCCCGGGCAGTAGGCAACAGAAAGATGGGAGGGGCAATGCCGGACAGGCGGGACGTCTACGAAACGAATGTGCCAAATCGGCTGGATCGCCTGCCCTGGAGCGGCTTTCACTGGCTGGTCATCATCGCCCTTGGGATTGCCTGGATCCTGGATGGGCTGGAGGTGACGGTGGTCGGTTCGCTGGCCGGCGCATTGTCGGAAAGCCCCGCGCTGCATCTGACCGCCAGTCAGGTGGGTGCCGCGGCGAGCGCCTACCTGATCGGCGCGGTCGCCGGCTCGCTGTTCTTTGGCTGGCTGACCGATCGTCTAGGCCGCAAGAAGCTGTTTACCCTGACGGTGCTGGTCTACCTGGTTGCCACCATCGCCTGCGGCCTATCTTGGGATTTTTGGTCGTTCGCGTTCTTCCGCATGCTGACCGGCGCCGGCATCGGCGGCGAGTATGCCGCGGTCAACGCTACCATTCAGGAAATGATCCCGGCCCGCCGCCGTGGGTTCACCGATCTGGTCGTCAACGGCAGTTTCTGGCTTGGTGCGGCGATCGGGGCGTTGGGCGCCTATGTCGTGCTTGATCCGGCCATCATGCCGTCGGAGATCGGCTGGCGGGCGGCGTTCATCATAGGCGGCGTCCTGGGGTTCATCGTTCTGTTCCTGCGCCGTTTCCTGCCGGAAAGCCCGCGCTGGCTGATGACCCACGGCCAGCCAGAGGAAGCCGAACGGATCGTCGGCGAGATCGAGGCGCGGGTGCAGCGTGAAACGGGCCGCCCGCTACCACCGGTGCCGCCCGGAACACTGACATTGCGCACCGACGTGCAGTCCTGGTTCGGGGCTGGCGCCCGAGCGTTGGTGACGACGTATCGCCGACAGGCGTGGCTTGGGGTCACCCTGATGACCGCACAGGCGTTCTGCTACAACGCGGTGTTCTTTACCTACGCGCTGGTGCTGACCCGGTTCTACGGCATTTCGTCCGGCAATGTCGGCTTGTTCATGCTGCCATTCGCGATCGGCAATTTTCTCGGCCCGCTGGTGCTGGGCCGGCTGTTCGACACGATCGGCCGGCGGATCATGATCACAACGACCTATGCCGTCTCCGGCGTGTTGATGGTGCTGACGGGATGGATGTTCGCCATGGGCTGGATGGACGCGATCCAACAGACCCTGGCCTGGACGGTGATCTTCTTTGTCGCCTCGGCCGCTGCCAGTTCGGCCTATCTGACGGTCGGTGAAAGCTTCCCCCTGGAGGTGCGAGCGATTGCGATCGCGCTGTTCTATGCATTTGGCACCGGCCTTGGCGGCGTCATCGGCCCGCTGCTGTTCGGTGCCTTGATCGATAGCGGGTCGCGGGTGTCGATCTTCTACGGGTATCTGCTGGGGGGCGTGCTGATGGTTGTGGCGGCAATCGTCGCGGGGTTCCTGGCGGCGAATGCCGAACGGCGCTCGCTGGAGGACGTCGCGCCGCCGCTGTCGGCGGTGTAGCCGGGTCGCGCCGTGCGTTGATCCGGAAACCCTGCCACATCAGGAGCCCGGTGAGTGGGGGCGAGGCATGCGCCTGACCCCCACGACACCCGCAACGATTGCGGCACGCGGCTGCACGAACCCTGATTTCGAGTGCCTGCCATTTCGTCCCAGGCCGAGAATCCGATAGCCTGCCTCCAAACCAGCCAGAGGCCTGAATGACCGCTCGGACCCGACTCGCCGTCGACATCGGCGGCACCTTCACCGACCTCGTGCTCGCCTTACCCGGCCGAACCCTTTCCACCAAGCTTCTCACCACCCACGGCGCGCCGGACGAAGCGGTCATCACCGGCGCCCAAACCATCCTTGCCGAAGCTGGGGTCAGCGGCACCGGCCTGGATCTCGTGGTCCACGGCACCACCCTTGCCACCAACGCGCTGATCGAGCGCAAAGGCGCGCGGACCGCCCTGGTCACCACCGCAGGCTTCCGCGACTCCCTGGAGATCGCCTACGAGCATCGGTTCGAGCAATACGACCTGTATATGGAGCGCCCGACCCCGCTGGTGGAGCGCGACCTGCGCCTGGAGGTCCCGGAACGGCTTGCCGCAGACGGCTCCATACTGCTCGGCCTGGATGAGCGGGCCCTGCTGTCGCTGGTCCCGGTCCTGAAAGCGCATAAGATCGAGGCGCTGGCGATCAGTTTCCTGCACGCCTACGTCAATCCAGCCCACGAGGAACGCGCCCGCGACATTCTGGCAGCTGCGCTGCCGGACCTGCCGATCACCCTGTCGAGCGAGGTCTGCCGCGAGATCCGTGAATACGAACGGACCTCGACCACCGTTGCCAATGCCTACGTGCTGCCGCTGATGGGCAGCTACCTTGGCCGCATGCGGGACGGGCTGGCCCGCATCGGCGTCACCTGCCCGCTGCTGTTGATGATGTCCTCCGGCGGCATCTGCACCGTCGAGACCGCCACCCGCTTTCCTGTGCGCCTGATCGAGTCGGGCCCCGCCGGCGGCGTTATCCTGGCGCGCCGCATCGCAGCGCTCGGTGGTTACGACCGAGCGCTGTCGTTCGACATGGGCGGCACCACGGCCAAGATCACCTTGATCGATGATTTCACGCCGCAGCAATCGCGGCACTTCGAGGTCGCGCGCGCGTATCGCTTCGCCAGGGGCAGCGGGATCCCGGTCCGTATCCCGGTGATCGACATGGTCGAAATCGGCGCCGGCGGTGGTTCCATCGGCCGCGTTGACGCCCTGCGCCGGATTGCCGTCGGGCCGGACAGCGCCGGGTCCGACCCGGGTCCCGCATGCTACGGCCGTGGTGGCGCCGCGCCCACCGTCACCGACGCCGATGTGTTGCTTGGGCGCATCGATCCCGTGCGGTTCGCCGGCGGCAAGATTGCGCTGGACCCATCGAAAGCCCGGGCCGCGGTGCTGCAGGATATCGGCACGAAATTGGGCATGTCTGCCGCGGAGGCCGCGCGCGGCATCATAGAGATGGTCGATGAGACGATGGCCAGCGCCGCCCGCGTGCACGCGGTGGAGAACGGCAAGGACACCGCCGGCCGCACCCTGATTGCCTTTGGCGGCGCCGCCCCGCTGCATGCCGCCCGCCTGGCGCAGAAGCTTGGCATCACCCGTGTTATCATTCCGGTTGATGCCGGTGTCGGCTCCGCCCACGGCTTCCTGGATGCGCCTATTGCCTACGAGGTCGCCCGCACCTTCCTGCTGCGCCTGGACAATCTTGACCCTGACACGGTGGAAGACCTGTTCGTCGACATGCGCGCCGAGGCTGAACCGGTCGTGCGCCTGGGCGTGCCGCAGGGCGAGCTGACCGAACGGCGCACCGCGTTTATGCGCTATCGCGGCCAGGGACATGAGATCGCCGTGCCGCTGGATGGCGCCGCCTTCGACCCCGCCGCCCTGCGTGTCGCGTTCGAACGGACCTATACGCAATTGTTTGGCCGCATCATTCCCCGCCTGGAGATCGAGGCGGTCACCTGGACCCTGGGCCTGTCGCAACCCTATGCCCTGCCCTCCCCCGATCCTGAGATTGCCGGTGCCGAAACCGCCATCGTGGAGCAGACCCGCGCCATGATCGAATCCACGAGCGGCGAGACGACCGAAGCGCCGGTTTACGCACGGGCCTCGCTGGCACCTGGCGTTGCGCTCACGGGCCCCGCGGCGATTACCGAGGCTGGCACCACCACCATCATTCCCATGGGCTTCATGGCGCGCATCGCCCATGGCGGCGAAATCATCATTGAGGGAGAAGCCGCATGACCGGCCGTCGCAACATCTCCGAGATTGATGTGCAGATCATGTGGAACCGCCTGCTCTCCGTCGTTGAGGAGCAAGGCCAGACACTCGTTCGCACCGCCTTCAGCACCTCTGCCCGCGAGGCGGGGGACATCTCCGCCGGCGTGTTCGACCTGACGGGGCGCATGCTGGCCCAGGCGGTGACCGGGACCCCCGGCCACATCAACACGATGGCCGCCTCGGTCGGTCACTTCCTGGAGGTCTTTCCGGTCGCTGAGATGCAGGACGGCGATGTCTACATCACCAACGATCCTTGGAAGGGCACCGGCCATCTGTATGACCTGGTGGTCGTCTCACCCACGTTCATGGACGGCCGCATCGTCGCATTGTTCGCCTGCACGTCCCACCTGGTTGACATGGGCGGCGTAGGCCAGACGCCCGAGGGCCGCCAGATCTGGCACGAAGGCCTGTTCATACCGCTGCTGCGCCTGGCCCGCGCCGGCGAGATGAACGAAGATCTGCTGGCGATGATCCGCGCCAACGTGCGCGAGCCGGTGCAGGTGATCGGCGACGTCTATGCGCTGATTGCCTGCAACGACATTGGCAGCCGCCGCCTGGTTGCGATGATGCGCGAGTTCCGGCTGGATGAGCTGGACATGCTGGCGGAGGAAATCATCACGCGCAGCCGCCGGGCGATGGCCGATGCGATCGCCAAGCTGCCAAAAGGCACCTGGACCAACACCATGCGGGTCGACGGCTATGAAAACCCGCTCGATCTGGTTGCGGCTGTAACCATTGCCGAGGACACGATCCACGTCGACTTTACCGGCACATCAGGCATGTCGACCTACGCCATCAACTGTCCGCTGTGCTACACGGAGGCTTACACGACGTTCGGGATCAACTGCGTCGTCGCGCCCACGATCCCGAACAACGCCGGCACCCTGGCGGCGGTCAAGGTCACCGCACCGCCCGGCACCATCGTCAGTGCCACTTATCCGGCGGCTGTGTATGCACGGTCCTCGATCGGCCACATGATGCCGGATGTCGTCTACGGCGCGCTTGAACAGGCAATTCCCGGCCGCGTTCCGGCGGAGGGCACCTCCAACCTATGGAGCCTGAAAATGATCGCCGGTCATGGCCTGACAAGCGTCGGCAGCAACGGCACCCCGTTCATGGTCATGAGCTTCCATTCCGGGGGCGCCGGCGCGCGGCCGGCCCAGGACGGGCTGTCGGCGACGCCGTTTCCCTCAGGCGTCCGCAACGTTCCGGTTGAGGCAACTGAGGCGATCACCCCCCTGGTGATCTGGCGCAAGGAGCTGCGCCAGGATTCCGGCGGTGCCGGACAATACCGTGGGGGGTTGGGCCAGGTGATGGAGGTCAGCTCCCGCGAGGATGCCGCGTTCGGCCTGTTCGCGGGATTCGAACGGGTGAAATTTCCCGCACGCGGGCGCGACGGCGGCGGCGCCGGGCAGCTTGGCGGCGTATCATTGAAGTCCGGCGTCGAATTGAAGCCGAAAGGGCTGCAGGTGGTGCCGTCCGGTGAACGCCTGGTGATCGAGATGCCAGGCGGAGGCGGGATGGGCAAGGCCGCCGACCGCGATCGGGACGCGGTGAGGCGCGACGTCCGCTTGGGCTATCTGTCGGCCGGGGCCGCGAAGCGCGACTATGGCGTCGGGTAGGCGCCAGCCTTGAGCACGCCCAGCGCGGCGCCAAACACGATGATCGTCAGCACGAATGCTGCAATTGCACTGAAGCGGTAGTCGCGCGCCCGGATGAAGACAATGACCATCACCGGAACCCGCAGGGCCGGTCGAAGGATAATGACGGAATTCCAGTTCGATCGTCGCGACGGCTGCGAGGCGCAGCGGCACTTCCTCGCTGATGACGGATGCTATTCAACCGATTGCGATCATGCAGGAACCGACCGCGGTGCCAAGTTGCATTGTCGCGGCCAAATGCCGTTCCATGTTCGCCGTCCGCCCGTTGCCGCTCATAGCGCATGCAGCGCTGTAGCGTCTCCGCAGGCCGCCATCAGCATCTGCGCCGCGAGGGCAATGAGGACGGCAGTCGTAGCCGTTCGCCCGACACGGCCATCAGGCAGCGTGCACTGAATATTGAGCCGGTGACCGATCCGAGGGCGTGAGGCGAGCGCGGAGGCTTAGAAGCGCAGCTAGCCCAATGTTACGGAGGTAATGAACCGTAACCGACTGTCACTGTCATCAAACTGTCATAAAACTGCAATATGGACATCACCATCCCTTCCTAGTGTCCGCTCACGCCAACCGGCAAAGACTCCGATGGAAGGAATGAGTATGAAGTTCACTGTAGCGGCCGTGGCCATTGGCCTGGCCGGCTTCACTGTCGCCGCCCCTGCGGGACAGGCGATGGCCCAACAGATCACCGGTGCAGGGTCAAGCTTCGCGGCGCCGATCTATTCCAAGTGGGGCGAGGCCTCCAGCGGGGCGACCGGCATACAATTGAACTACCATCCCTTCCTAGCCGTCGGTTCAGGCGCGGGGATCAACCAGATCAACAACCGCACGGTCGATTTCGGTGCCTCCGATATGCCGGTGACGGCCGACCAGCTCTCCGCGCACAAGCTGATGCAGTTCCCGACCGTGATCGGTGGTGTCGACATCATCGTCAACCTGCCGGGGATCAAGCCAAACGAGCTGAAGCTGACCGGTCCGGTCCTGGCCGACATCTACCTCGGCAAGATCAGCAAGTGGAACGACAAGGCGATCGCCGAGATCAATCCCGGGCTGAAACTGCCCAGCACCGCCATCGCGCCAGTGCATCGCGCCGACGGGTCCGGCACCACCTTCGTCTTTACGGACTATCTGAGCATTCAAAGCCCCGAGTGGAAGGACAAGGTCGGCGCCTCCACCAGCGTAAGCTGGCCGAATGGCGCGGGTGCCAAGGGCAGCGACGGCGTTGCCGCCACGGTGCGCCAGATCCCCGGCGGCATTGGCTATGATGAGAGTGCCTACGCCGAACAAAACCATCTGACGACGGTCATGATGCGCAACCACGACGGCAAGTTCGTTGCCCCGACCATGGTGGCGTTCGAAGCCGCGGCTGCCAATGCCGACTGGTCAAAAGTGAAGAATTTCGCCATCGACCTGAACGACCAGAAGGGCGCCGAGAGCTGGCCGATCGAATCGGCCACCTTCGTGCTGCTGCCCACCGATCCGAAGGATGAGAAGCAAAGCGCGGCGGTGAAGAAGTTCTTCAAATGGGGCTTTGCCCATGGCGGCGACGTTGCCAAGGGGCTGCTCTACATTCCGCTGCCGGCGAGTGTGCAGGATGCGATCCGGACGGCCTTGAAGGGCGTTCCCGGCACGATGTGACGATGTCGGCACTTGCTGCGTCATGGCCGGCTTGCCGGGCGCATGATGCAGCGGGTGCCGATCCCGCGTCGCAAGCGCGCCATGCCACGTAAACAGACAAGGATCATCCGGCACGTGCAGCAAGCTGTCGCCGTCAGCGCCCCATCGGTGATTGAACGCAGGTTCCGCCCGGGCGACGCCATCTTTGCCGCTATCGCACGGGCGTCCGGCATCTTCGTCCTGCTTCTGTTGGGCAGCCTGATCCTGTCGCTGTTCATCGGCGGGCTTCCCGCCTTCCGCCAGTTCGGCGCCAGCTTCCTGGTATCCTCGGCGTGGGACCCGGTGAAGGAGGTTTTCGGCGCCGGCGTGTCGGTCTACGGCACCTTGATGACGTCGGCGTTGGCGATGATCCTCGCGGTGCCCCTCGCGTTCGGCATTGCCTTCTACCTGACGGAACTGGCACCGTCCTGGCTGAAGCGTCCGGTCGGTGTGGCGGTCGAACTGCTGGCCGCGGTTCCCTCGATCATCTACGGCATGTGGGGCTTCTTCGTAATCGTGCCAATCATGGCGCAGTACGTTGAACCGACGCTGATCAACATCTTCGACGGCATCCCGGTGCTGGAGGATGTCTTCGCCGGTCCGCCGTTCGGCACCGGCATCTTCACCGCCGCGCTGATCCTGACCGTCATGGTCGTCCCGTTCATCGCCGCCACCATGCGCGACGTGTTCGAGACGGTGCCCGCGGTGTTCAAAGAATCCGCCTACGGGGTCGGCTGCACGACATGGGAGGTGATGCGCTCGATCGTGGTTCCCTACACCCGCGTCTCGGTCGTCGGCGGCATCATGCTGGGTTTCGGACGAGCGCTTGGTGAGACGATGGCGGTGACATTCGTCATCGGCAACGCCAACCGGATCTCCCCCAGCCTGTTTTCCTCCGGCAATACCATCGCCTCGATCGTCGCGCTGGAGTTCCCTGAAAGTCCCGCCGGGAGCCTGAAACTGTCATCGCTGCTGGCGCTTGGTTTCATCCTGTTCGTGATCTCGTTCATCGTCCTTGCCATCTCCCGCACGTTGCTGCGGCCGCGCCTGAAAGTCTGACATGAGCGCCACCACCACATCGGCCGGCGCGGTTCCAGGTCCGGCCAAGGATATCAAGGTCGCCAGGGCGCTTGGCAGCCGCCGCCACCGCACCGATCTGCTGATCAAGGTGCTGTGCACGGGTGCGACCATCATCGGCATGGTCCTGCTGGGCTCGATCCTGCTGACCCTGATCTGGCGCGGTGCCGCCGGCCTGTCGTTGACGGTGTTCACCCACACCACAAGGCCGCCGGGCTCCGGGGGCGGGTTGCTGAACGCGATCGTGGGGACACTGATCCAGACGGCGGTCGGCACCCTGGTCGGCACCCCGATCGGGCTCATGGTCGGCACCTATCTGGCGGAGTACGGCCAAAGCTCTCCGCTTGCCAACGCCGTCCGCTTCGTTTCGGACGTACTGCTGTCGGCCCCGTCCATTCTGATCGGCCTGTTCGTCTACGAGTTCGCCGTCGAGCCGTTCGGGGGTTTCTCCGGCGTCGCCGGCTGCATCGCGCTGGCGGTGATCGTCATCCCGATCGTGGTGCGCACCACTGAGGACATGTTGCGTTTGATCCCGCCGTCGCTGCGGGAGGCCGCGATCGGCCTCGGTGCGCCGAAATGGAAGGTGATCGTGCTGATCTGCTACCGGGCGGCGTTGGACGGTATCGCCACCGGCGTGCTACTTGCGGTCGCGCGCATCGCCGGCGAAACCGCGCCCCTTTTGTTCACCAGCCTGGGAAACCTGAACTGGTCCATCAGTCTGCAGCAGCCAATGGCCAGCCTGCCGGTAACCATTTACCAATACGCCGGTTCGGCGTTCGAGGACTGGGTGCAACTGGCGTGGGTTGGGGCATTGCTGATCACATTCGGCGTGCTGACGATCAACATCGTGGCCCGGCTGGTCATTCGCCGAGGGAAATGAGACAGGCATGAGCATGACGACCCAACCGGCACAGAGCCAGGACGCCAGCTTCGGCGGCGTGCGGGCAAGAGCGACCTCGGCGATGAACCGGGCGCGGATCTCGATCGACAACCTCGACTTCTTCTATGGCGACCACCGGGCGCTGAAGGCGATCAAGCTGGATCTGCCGGATCGCCAGGTTACCGGCATGATCGGCCCGTCCGGCTGCGGCAAATCAACCCTGCTGCGGGTGCTGAACCGGATGTATGACCTGTATCCCGGCCAGCGCGCCACCGGCGAAGTGATGATGGACGACATCAACATCATCGACCCCAAGGTCGACCTGAACGCGTTGCGGGCCCGCATCGGCATGGTGTTCCAGAAGCCTACGCCGTTTCCGATGACGATCTTCGACAACATCGCTTTTGGCGTGAAGCTGCACGAACGGCTGTCGAAATCGGCCATGGAGGAACGCGTGGAGTGGTCGCTGACCCGCGCGGCCCTATGGGGCGAGGTGAAGGATCGGCTGCACACGTCTGCCATGGGGCTGTCCGGCGGCCAGCAGCAGCGGCTTTGTATCGCCCGAACGATAGCGGTCCGTCCGGAAGTGATCCTGCTGGACGAGCCGACCAGCGCGCTTGATCCGATCAGCACGCTGAAAATCGAGGAACTGATCGACGAACTGAAACACGATTTCACCATCGCGATCGTCACCCACAACATGCAACAGGCGGCCCGTTGCGCCGACCAGGTGGCGTTCTTCTACCTCGGTGAAATGGTCGAATGCGCGCCGGCTGCGCAAATCTTTACTTCGCCGAAGCAAAAGCGCACGCAGGAATACGTCACCGGCCGGTTCGGCTGAGTCAGGAAGGGCCATTTCGATGTCTGATTCCACCGAACATCTGGTCAAGAGCTTCGATGCCGACCTGAAGCGCCTGCGCGACATGCTGACCGAAATGGGTGGCATCGTCGAAAGCCAGGTTGCGATGGCGGCCGAGGCGATCATGAACCGTGACAGCGCCGCGGCCACAAGGGCGGTGGAAGAGGATCCCAAGGTCGATGCGCTGGAGCTGCAGGTCGAACAGTTCGTCATCCGCATGCTGGCACTGCGCCAGCCGATGGCCAGTGATTTGCGCCGCGTCGTCGCCGCGCTGAAGATCACCGGCGACCTGGAACGGATCGGCGACTACGCTGCCAATGTCGCCAAGCGCAGCATCGTCCTGGCCCAGTTCAACCTGCCCTACTCCCTCGCCGGCCTCGGCCACATGGCGCACCTGGTGCAGCAGCAGTTGAAGTCGATCATCGACGCGCTGGGCGCCAACGATACCGCCAAGGCGATCGAGGTCTGGCGGTCCGACCGTGTCGTCGACGACATTTACAATGCGCTGTTTCGCGAGCTGATCACCTACATGATGGAAGATCCGCGCAACATCACGCCTTGCACCCACCTGCTGTTCATAGCCAAGAATCTGGAGCGGATCGGCGACCACGCGACCAATATTGCCGAGACTGTCTACTACGCCGTTGAAGGCGAAGTCATTCCGGATGTCCGCCCCAAGGGCGACACGTCCGCCTATGCTGTCGTTCGACCTAAAGACTGAACGGGAAAACCACGATGCTTGACGGTGTCTCGAGCCTGCCCAAACCGCTTGTACTGGTTGTCGAAGACGAGGCTGCACTCGCAACGATGCTGCGGTACAACCTCGAAAAGCAGGGGTTCCGTGTTGAGGAGGCAGGTGACGGCCAGGAAGCCCTGACCCGCATCGCCGAGGCGCAGCCTGATCTGGTGCTGCTGGACTGGATGCTTCCGGTGATGTCCGGGATCGAGGTGTGCCGCCAGATCCGCCGCAAGGCATCGTCGCGCGACCTGCCCGTGATCATGGTGACGGCTCGGACGGAAGACCAGGACGCGGTGCGCGGGCTGAATACCGGTGCCGACGACTACATCACCAAGCCCTTCAATATCGAAGCCCTGCTGGCCAGGATGCGGGCGCTGCTGCGCCGGTCCAACGCGTTGCCGGTGAAGGGCCAGCTGGCGTTCCACGACATCGCGATGGACCTGGGATCGCATCGTGTCCACCGCAACGACCGACGCGTGCATCTCGGCCCGACCGAGTTCAGGCTTCTGGAGTTCTTCATGCAGCACCCCCGGCGGGTGTTCTCACGCGAAGAGCTGCTGGACGCGGTCTGGGGTCCGGACATTCATGTCGAACCCCGCACGGTCGATGTGCATATCCGCCGGCTGCGCAAGTCGATCAACGCCCCGGACGAACTGGACGTGGTGCGAACGGTGCGGACCGCCGGCTACGCCCTGGACACCGAACCGCTATAGGCCTCGGCTGGGGAATGCCGCGGCGATTGGCTTGCCGGCCGCCCGGATCAGCCACACAGACCCCGACCGGCAGCAGCGCGCCGGATCGGTGCGCGGGGGGCGACTACATCCACGTCTCGCCGGTCCAGCCATTCTCGTCATAGTCGGCCATGCACTGGTCCACCAGGGCTTCCATTTTCGCCATGTCGCCCCCCTTCTCTGCCCCGGTCAGCGTCTGGGCCCGAATGTCTTCCCAGCCGCCGGCGTAGTTACGTTCGTACAGCTCATGCCGGCCGCCAAATTCGGTGCCGACACACTCCCATAGCAGTTTCATGATCTTGATCCGGTCCTTGTACTCGATCCCGTGCGACCCACGGACGTATTGCCGCAGATAAGGGTCGATGTCCGGGTTGCTGAAATCCTTCACCGAGGACGGCAGGTAGATCAATCCCGATGTGACCGTCCGCTCAATGATGTCCTTGATCCGTGGATAGGCGTCCGGTGCAAACACGCGATACGCCTGGCCCGCCTTCAGGTCCGGCAGCACCGCATCGCCGTTCCACTTGCTGGGGTTGTACGCCATGGCGTTGGACAGCGACCAGAACAGGTTACGCCAGGCAACCGCCTCGCCCAGCAGAACCTGGTTGCCGCGCGCCTCATCACCGCCGGTGCAGCGCAGTGCCTTGGCCAGCAGGCCGACGATGAAGTCCAGCTTGACCGCAAACCGGGTGCAACCCTGGAACTGAAAGCCGTTGGTGAAACCCGACCGCGGATAGAAACTCAGCACCCGCGCCGGATCGCGATAGATGAACACGTCCTCCCAGGGGATGAACACCTTGTCCAGGACAAAGATCGCGTCGTTCTCATCGAACCGCGACGACAACGGATAGTCGAACGGACTGTTTCGCCGCGCCGCCTGCTCGTATGAGGTTCGGCAGAACAGCTTCAACCCCGGCGCATCGATCGGCACCAGGAACATCAGCGACATGTCGAGGTCCTCGGTTGCGGTCTTCGAGGACTGGCCCATGAAGTTGTAGTGCGTCATGGCCGCTGACGTCGCGACGACCTTGGCCCCCGATACGATGATGCCGCCGTCGACCTCTTTCTGGACGCAGACAAAGACGTCCTTCGACTCCTCCGCCGGCTTGTGACGGTCGACCGGGGGGTTGACGATAGCGTGGTTCATGAACGGCACGGTTTCCTGGGCCCGCTTGTACCAGGCCAGCGCATTGCCGGCATACGGACCGTAGTACTCGGAATTGGCACCCAGCGTGTTGGTGTAGGCCGCCTTGTAGTCGGGCGTCCGGCCCATCCAGCCGTACGACAGGCGCGACCACGCAGCGATCGCGCCCTGGGCGGCGACAAGGTCTTCACGCGAACGCTGCACCCGGAAGAACCGGTGCGTATACCCGCCGGAGCCGGTATCGGTCGGACAGGTGAGCGTTTCGCGCAGTTTCGGGTCATGCAGCGCGTCGTACAGGCGCGCGATCGAACGGACGGAATTGGCAAACGCCGGATGGGTGGTGACATCGGCAACGCGTTCGCCGTCGATATACACCTCCCGGCCGTCGCGTAGGCTCTCGATGTATTCCGCTCCGGTATAAGGCCGACGGCGATCGGCGATGACATCTTCCGGGCGCATTCGACTTCTCTCCCTGGGTTGGCTTTCCACGACGATAGACGCGGCAGCGGGCGCTTCGCCATAGGGTTCCAACGAGGCGGCACCGGTGGTCGAAGCACTGCCAACGGCATGAGGGCCGGACGGATGCATTGCGCATGGTCCTGTCGGCAAGCGACCCGGTGCCTGATTTGCGGCAATTCGTAGTCGGCGGCTAACCTGAGCTGCGGCGTAAGCGGGGCATCGTTCCCGCGCGGCCGGAAGCTGGGGAGCGGACAATGTTACGTGGCAGAGTGCGGCGGCGATCGACGGCCGCCGGCTGCATTATCCAGCGCACTGGCGAAACGGGAGGACAGCCTCATGCTTCAGCCACGGGCGCTTGAAAACATCCGTATTGTCGATTTCAGCTGGGTTCGCGCCGGGCCGTGGGCCACGCGCTGGCTGGGGGCGCTGGGCGCCGAGGTCATCAAGATCGAATGGCCTGAGAGCGAGCGCGGCAGGCTGCCGAGCAGCACGACGCCGCAGGAACTTGAGGTCAACCTGAACACGTCGGGCAATTTCGCCGACACCAACGTCAACAAAAAAAGCCTCAGCCTGAATGTCCGCAGCCCGAAGGGGTTGGAGATCGTGAAGCGATTGATCGCTGTGTCGGACCTCGTGATCGAGAATTTTTCGTCGCGCGTGCTGCGCAACTGGGGGCTGGGCTATGAGGATCTGTGCAAGATCAAGCCGGATATCGTCTACGTATCGATGTCAGGCTATGGCCATACCGGCCGCAATCATCACTACACGACGTTCGGTCCTGTAGCCCAGGCGGTGTCGGGGCTGACACATCTGTCGGGGCTGCCCGACAAGCCGCCAGCGGGCTGGGGCTGGTCCTATATGGATGACACCGGCGGCATGTATGGGGCGATGTGCGCGCTAACCGGGCTTTATCATCGCAACATGACCGGGCGCGGCCAGCACATCGACCAGGCACAGATGGTGTCGAGCGTGCCGCTGAATGGCGCGGCGCTGCTTGATTTCACCGTCAACGGGCGCGGGTCGCAACGAGCCGGGTTTCCGCCCGGCAATAGGGCGCACTGGCCGGGCACGCCGCTGGTCAACAATTACCGTGGTCCGACCGTGGCGCCGCACAACGCCTATCGCACTGATCCCGGCGGTTATAACGATTGGTGCGTGATCGTCTGCCACAGCGATTCCGAGTGGCAGGCCCTGGTGCAGGTGATGGGCGCCCCGGCCTGGGCTGGCGCAGACGAATTTGCCACCGTCGCCGCACGGCTGGAGCATCAGGAGGAACTGGACGCGCAGATCGAAAAATGGAGCATGACGCTGGGCAAGTATGAGCTGACCGAGCGGTGCCAGGCCGGCGGCGTGCGGGCGCTTCCTGTCCAGAGTGCCGAGGACCGCGTGGAGCGCGATCCGCAACTGCGCCATAGGCAGATGTACCAGCCGATTGATCACCCGGCGCTGGGCGCGCGCAAGGTGCAGAATGCGCCGTTCAAGCTCTCCGCGACGCCGGCGGTGAACCATCAACCGGCACCAATGATCGGCCAGCACACGCGCGAGATCGTCGAAGGCTTGCTGGGCTACAGTCATGACGCGCTGCGGGCCGGGTTTGACGATGGCACGTTCTGGCCGACAATGCGCGCGCGGTTCCCCTACATGGAGGAGATGCTGCGATGACCGATGCGCCGGGTCCGCTGGCCGGACTGATCGTGCTGGAGCTGGCCGACGAGAAGGGCCAGTTCTGCGGCAAGCTGCTGGGTGACCTGGGGGCGGATGTGGTCAAGGTCGAGCCGCCGGGCGGTGTGGCAAACCGCCACGTCGGACCGTTCCTGGACGATGTTCCAAACCCTGACCGCAGCATTTCATTCTGGTACTACAACACATCCAAACGTGCCATTACGCTGAACCTCGACAGCGCGGATGGCCGGGCGCTGTTCAGACGGCTGGCGGCGACGGCCGACATCATCCTGGAGACCTTCCGGCCCGGCTATCTGACCTCGCTTGGCCTGGACCATGAGGGGCTGCGGGCAGCCAATCCGGGTTTGATCCTGTGTTCGCTGACACCGTTCGGCCAGACCGGACCATGGCGAGATTACCTGTCCTGCGACCTCGGGCACATGGCGGCCGGCGGCGAGATGGCATCCTGCGGCTACGACGAGGCGGATGTGCCTGACGGACCGCCGATCGCACCTGGCGGCGGCAATGCCTGGCATATGGGTTGCCACTACGCCACCATGGCGATCATGGCGGCGCTGGTTTACCGGACGGTCTCGGGCCAGGGGCAGGCAATCGATGTCTCGATCCACGAGGCCTGCGCGTTGACCACCGAATCGGCCATTGCCAACTACATCTACCGGGAGGAGACGTTGCTGCGGCAAACCGGGCGGCACCATGCCGTCGGGGTGACGCCGCGCACGCAGTTCCAGGCCAAGGACGGCTTGTATGTCACGGCGCTGATCGCAGGCGGTCTAACGCCGAAGAATGTCAAGGCTTTGGCGGTGCTGATGGATAGTTTTGGCATGGCGGGCGACCTGACGGACGAGCGCTACCAGAATCCAGCGGTGATCGCGGCGAACACGTCGCACATCATCGACAACCTGCTCGCCGCGTTCATCGCCAGCCAGCCTGCGGAAACCATCTATCATGCGGCCCAGGAGCGGGGCTTTACATGGGGCGCGGTGCGACCGGCGGAGGCATTGCTGGACGACGCCCACCTGCACGACCGGGGCTTCTGGAAGCAGGTCGTGCATCCCGACCTCGGTTGCAGTTTCACCTATCCGGGGGAGCCGGCGATCTACAACGGCTCACCATGGCGGATCACGCGGCGCGCGCCACTGGTGGGTGAGCACAACACCGAAATCTATGGCGACACGCTGGGGATGTCGCGGGGCGAGATTTCGGTGCTGGCCGAGAACGGGGTGATCTGAGTGGGATATTGGGGCGGGAGGTTTAGCCGGACTTTTCCACTGAAGCCCGGTGAATATCGTCGATGGCTTGTGCCAGCGCCGCATTAAACTCAGCATCGCTCATGGTGTGGCGCAGATCGCCGACCAGTGCGCGGGAGAAGCTGGCGATCATCCCATGATTGGCAGCCAGGCGCTTGCAGGCGTCGGCACGGGTGTAGCCGCCTGACAAGGCAACGACGCGGGCCACGTTCTTGTGGTTCACCAACGGCAGGTAGAAGTCGGGCACGTCGGGGATCGTCAGCTTCAGCATCACCTTGGTTCCTGCCGGCAGGGCATCGAGGCCCTTCAGCAATTCGGTCCGCAGGATCGTTTCCGATTCGGCTTTCTGTGGGCTTTTTATGGAAATCTCCGGCTCCAGGATCGGCATCAGGCCGTGGGCGCTGATTTGTGCACCGATCTCAAACTGCTGCCTGGCGATCGCGGCGATGCCCGTCTGGGACGCCATGTTGATGACGGAGCGCATCTTGGTGCCGAAGATCCCAAGCTTAACGGCTCGGCTCAGCAAGGTGTCGAGGCCGGGGATAGGCTTCATCAGGCTGACGCCGTCAGCCTCGGCCTCAAGCCCCTTGTCGACCTTGAGGAACGGCACAACGCTGCGATCTTCCCACAGGAAGGTGGCCGTCGGCTTGCCTTGCACCTGCCCGTCCATCGTCGCTTCAAACAGAATGGCACCGAGCACCTTGGCGCCGGTGAAGGCCGGGGCTGTCATGATACGCACGCGCATTTCGTGCATGAGCTTGAACATTTCGGCATCGCCGCTGTAGGCGCTGTCGGGGATGCCATAAAGGCGCAACGCACCCGGTGTGGATCCACCGCTTTGGTCCAAGGCGGCAATGAAGCCACCCTTGGTCGATATTTGCGCCATCATCGTGTCATTGGCCATTGTCTTGATCCTTGCCTGAGATCGGCATACCCGAAGTTGGTGCCATTTATCATCCAGCGGCTGCCTCAGTATAGGCATGGCGGCGGCTAACAAGGCAATCTGCCGCTCACTTTCATGTCGGCTGGTCGGGTCCGTTATGATGATGTGGCGATCTGAGGCCGAGAATCGGCAGTACTACAACCGGGACGAGCCGCACGACCTCAATGACCTGACCGACAAGGAACGGTTGCAGGTCGAGGAAATGATCCCTCCGGCGAGACGAGAGGTTGACGTGAGGGAGGTTGTCAACGGCACCATGTTGAGTTCCGGTTGCGCTTGGCGCTGCGTCCCCCGCAACCCGCCGCCAAGCGGCACCCTCTACGGCTATCTCCAGCGTTGGTGTATGGCGGCGCGCTGGGTAATCTGCAGCGTGAACTCCACCAAAAGATGTCGCAGGCACCCTGCCAGGGATGCGGCATATGTCGGCGGAATTGACGAGCGTTCCGCCGACATCGAAGGACCTTTCGCCGGAAACCCTGTTATCCGGCTTTCGCGGCCGACTTCTCCGCCCGTTGTGCCATCTGGCTGGTGTATTCATCAGCCTTGTAGATATCCTTGGTGATTGACTTCAGCTTTGATGCGCCCTCCTTGTCGCCCAGGGCCGCGGCGTAAGAAGCTGCCGTACCGAAACCGGCCAAACCGTAGTGCGACATCCGCTGGTATTGAGCGATGATCACAAGGTCCCGCAGCGGTGGATCAAGATCCTCGTCAACGGCGTGCTTCTTTGCTTCCGCGATCAGGCCTTGCATGCCCTTGCAGTGTTCTGCCCCAGCGCCGCCGCCGGCTGCCTCGAGGATCGACTTGAGGGTTTCGGTATGCTTCCCGATCCCTGTCGCAGACACGTCGAGCATTTCCTTCAGCTTCTGATCGGACGCCTTGGCACTGAGGTTCTTCATGAACTTCTGCATCTGGTCATTCGCTGACCACAAGTCGCGCATTTCGTCGATGTAAACATCTTTAAGACTGCTGATAGCCATAAACCACTCCCTGATGAACGCTTATCCTGAGACGGGAACTCATGGCGGCAGGTCGGGTTTGCCTGGGCCGGCGCCTATTTTGTTCACCGGGGGCCGCAGCGTCTGCCGTCGAGGTCACAGGGAGCTATATCCTGACCGGGGTGTTATGCTGAATGCGCCCTACACCGTGATCTTCGGTGTCATCGCGATTCCGGTCTTGCGGGTTTCGACTACGGTCGCCGAGTTCACGGGCCAAGGCAAAACCAGCTGGCTGTCCCGGCTTGTGCAGATCCCGCGGTCAGCTGTCACTGATCACACGCGCAATCACCACTTGCTGCGGTTTAGTTCTGCGCAAATTACCCTGAGAGGTGGCGTCCCCGGCGCGATTCGAACGCACGGCCCCCAGATTATCTCGATGATCGCGATTCCGGTCTTGCGGGTTTCGACTACGGTCGCCGAGTTCACGGGCCAAGGCAAAACCAGCTGGCTGTCCCGGCTTGTGCAGATCCCGCGGTCAGCTGTCACTGATCACACGCGCAATCACCACTTGCTGCGGTTTAGTTCTGCGCAAATTACCCTGAGAGGTGGCGTCCCCGGCGCGATTCGAACGCACGGCCCCCAGATTAGGAATCTGGTGCTCTATCCGGCTGAGCTACGGGGACCCACCCAGGCTTTTATACCATCAATCGAACGGAAACGAAGCCCCTCCTGCGCATCAAGCGCTCATTATGCCGGGGGTGCGTGACCATACCCTGAACCGTCACCACCGCGCAGGATGCCGCCTGCGCCCATCAGCCGCGCGGCACCCGTCCTTCGATCGGATAAGCCGGGTCGTTGTAGCCGGGCGTGGAGGGGTGCCCCGGCGAGACCAGACGGTCGATCAGCGCCTCATCCGCTGCGTCCAGCCTGAGTGATAGCGCGGCGACATAGTCCTCCCATTGTTCCTCGGTGCGTGGGCCACCGACTGCAGCGGTGATGAACCGGTTGTTGAGCACCCAGGCGAAGGCGAACTGACCCGGCGAGACGCCCTTCGCCCGCGCATGATCCGCGATCTGACGCGCGATGTGCAGGCTTTCCGGGCGCCATTCCGATTCGAGCATCCGCCGGTCCTGCCGTCCGGCCCGGGTTCCGGCCGGTGGTGGCACGTCAGGAACATACTTACCCGTCAGAATCCCGCGGGCGAGCGGGCTGTATGGCACCACGCCAAGCCCGAAATAGCCGCACGCCGGCAGATGTTCGGTTTCGACCTCGCGGTTCAGAGCGTTGTACAGTGGCTGGCTGACCACAGGGCGGTCGATCCCGGCGTCATCGCACAGCCGGCAGATCTCCGCGACCCGCCAGCTTCGGTAGTTGGAGACGCCGAAGTAGCGGATTTTCCCGGCCTGGATCAGGTCTGCCAGCACGCGGACGGTTTCAGCCAATGGGGTCGTGTGATCTTCCTTGTGCAGATACAGCAGGTCGATCTCCTGAACGCCCAGCCGGCGCAGGCTGGCGTCGACCGCGTGCTGGACGTGGCGGCGGGACAGGCCGCGCGCGTTTGGATCCCGGCTTCCCTGGGGCCCAGTCGGATTGGCGCATTTCGTCGCCACCACCCACCAGGAGCGGTGCTCGCGAATGGCGCGGCCGACCGATTCCTCTGACCTGCCACCGTTGTAGCCGTCCGCGGAGTCGATGAAGTTGATCCCCTGATCACGTGCCCGCGCGACGATCCGTGCGGCTGTGGGATCGTCCGTCGCGCCGCCGAACATCATGGTGCCCAGACACAGCGGCGACACTTTCAGCCCGCTTCTACCCAATGACCGGTATTCCATCCGTTCCCTCCTGATGTTGCCTCTGGCGAGCCTACACTGGACGGGGTTCAATGCCGCGATGGCAAATCGATCAGACACTGAACCGCCGTCACTTGCGTCGCTGTTCACGAGCTTCGTCAGCATCGGGATGATGAGCTTCGGCGGCGGCCTGGCTGCCTGGACCCGGCGCGAGGTGGTGCAGCGACGGGGCTGGCTGGACGACAAGCAGTTCCTGTCCGGCTACGCTTTGTCGCAGCTTGTGCCGGGTGCCACGAACGTCAACCTTGCCGTCTTCATCGGGACCCAGATGCGCGGGACAGCCGGGGCCGTGGCCTGCTTTTGTGGGCTGACCGCATTGCCGCTGATCATCGTCCTGGCGCTGGGGTTCCTGTACCTGCACAGCCAGGGCGGTGTGGGCGGACCGTGGATCAGTTTGGCCCTGGGCGGGATGGGAGCGGTTGCGATCGGGCTGAACCTGGGAACCGGTGTGCGTCTGGCGCGACGCAATATCAGCGGGGCAGTCCCGATCGTCATCACCGCGATCGTCAGCCTGTCGATCGGGCTTGCCGGATTTTCCCTGGTGCACGTTCTGCTGGTGATGATGCCGGTCAGCCTGGTCGCGGCTTGGCTGACCCGCCAGCGATGAGCGCGGTGCTGCTGCAACTGCTGATGTTGTTCGCCGGCCTGTCGATGCTGGCGTTTGGCGGCGGCGCCGGCGTCATCCCGGATATGCAACGGGCGGCCGTGGATCAGCAACATTGGCTGACGGCCAAGGAATTCCTCGATATGTTCGCGATCTCCCGCGCGGCGCCGGGTCCGGGATCGCTGATTGTGGTGCTGGTCGGGTTGAAGGCCGCCGGGATGGTGGGCGCTGCGGTTTCCTTTGTGGCGATGTTCGCACCACCGTGCCTGGCGGTTCATATCGTCGCCCGCTATTGGCAGCGCGCCGAGCGGTCGGCCTGGCGTGCGATGGTGGAGCGGGCGCTGGCCCCGGTCGCCGTTGGCCTAACCTTCGCGAGTGGCCTGGCGCTGATGCGCGGGACGGAACATGGCTGGGTGCCGTGGGGCGTGACAATCGTCAGTACAGCCCTGTTCAGCCTTACCGAAATCAACCCGATCCTGCTGCTCGCGTTAGGCGGCGGTGCATTGTTGCTTGTTGGCGCCTGATCGTTGGCCTTATAGGACAACCCCGGATTGTCGAGAGCGCGGCCATGTCCTTCTCCCTTGGTATCGGGATCGTCACCTATAACCGCCGGCAGATTCTCAGCGACACGCTCGATCGGGTGAAGGCTTACACACGTCAGCCGAACACCGCCCTGGTGGTTGCCGACGACGGATCCAGCGACGGCACGCCGGCGATGCTGCGGGACAAACAGGTGCCGGTGATCAGCGGCGTCAATATGGGAATTGCCTGGAACAAGAACCGCGCCTTGTTTCTGTTGTCACATATGTTGGGCTGCGAAGCGGTTATCCTGCTTGAAGACGACACACAGCCGAACACCGCGGGGTGGGAGGCGGCGTGGATCCGGTCGGTTCGGCAATGGGGGCACATCAACCTGGCCGGTGACTGGATGAGCGAATATTTCCTGACCGGCGCTGGCACGCCTGAAGACCCGGTGCGATCCAATATGGTGACGGCACAATGTTCGGCCTATTCCTGGAACGCGCTGACCTTCGGCGGGTATTTCGACACACGCTACAAAGGGTACGGCCACGAGCATGTCGATCATACGCGGCGCCTGGTGCGGGTGGGCTACGGCGGGACGGAGCGGAGTGTCGATGGCCAGGAGCAGGTGCGGTATTTCCTGCTGAAAGGCGCCCTGGATGTGGTAGCGTGCCACAGTCATTTCGATCAGGCGCAAGTCGATCATAATTTCCAGGTGGCCTGTCAAAGCATGGGCGAGCAGCACCATCGGGTACCATGGCGCGACGACATTCAGTTGCGCCAGTTCCGTTCCGAGACCGATAGCGCCATGACCAAAGGGACGGAACGATTCAGGTTAACGCCGGCGGGGTATGGAACGGCGGCGATCGCGCCAAAACAAAGAGGCTTGTTCGGCCGTTTGTTTGGCCGGCCCTGAGTCATGCAGAGCAAGCCACCAGCACAGGATCAGCAGGAAAAATCGATTGCGCAATACCTCTCGGATTTCTTCGATCCTGTCTGGTATTCGGAATGCTATAGCGATGTGGCCGCAACCGGCCTTGCTCCGGTGGTGCATTTCATGCGGATCGGTGTCGTCGAGATGCGCGATCCCAACGCATATTTCGCCAGTGGCTGGTACCTCGATCAATACCCCGATGTGAGGACCAGCGGTATCCATCCGCTGGTCCATTATCTGCAATCGGGCGGCGTTGAACTGCGTAATCCGCATCCGCATTTCGATGCGGCCTGGTATGTAAAGCAACATCCGGAAGCAGCCATCAGTCCGTTACTTTATCACATCAAAATCGGCCGCTCCCTTGGTTATTCGACCGAACCGCCGACCGAGATCAGGAAATTCGTGGCGCAGCCCGCCGCACTCGACCGAGATGAAGCCGCGCTCATCGCTTCGCTTGAAGGATTTTTTGACGCTGAATGGTATCGTGAGTCGTATCCCGATACGGTTACGCTGAATTCCCAGCCAATCACGCATTTTATCCGGCACGGTATCGCGGAACGGCGCGACCCCAATCGCTTCTTCGACAGCAAGTGGTATCTGGAACATAACCCCGATGTCAGCGCCAGCGGGATCCATCCGCTGGTTCACTATCTGCAGTCCGGGGCGGCGGAACTGCGCAATCCGCATCCCAATTTCGATGCTGCCTGGTATGCGGATCAGCATCCCGAGGCTGCTGCCAACCCGCTATTGTATCACGTCCGCACTGGTGCCGCGCTTGGTCATTTGACGGAAAAACCCTTCAATGTTCAAGACTTTCTTCCGTCACGCCATGGCCCTGGGCATTTTCCCGCCCGTTTGCGCGTGGATGTCGTTATACCGGTCTATCGCGGGCTGGAGGAGACCCAGCGATGCATCGAATCTGTTCTCAAAGTAAAAGAAAGGCCGCTTGGGCGGATCATTGTGGTGGAGGATCGGTCACCGGACCGGGAGCTGGTCAAGTGGTTGCTGGTGCTCGCCGGGCAAGGCGCAATCCGATTGATTCGCAACGCTCGAAACCTCGGATTTGTAGCCTCGGTGAACCGGGGCATGGAGGATGCGGGCAATAACGATGTCGTCCTGCTCAACAGCGACACCGAAGTGCCGCCGGGCACCGGGTCGGCAAACTGGCTCGCGCGGCTCGCGGCGCATGCCTACGCCGAGCGGGATATCGCGACGGTATCGCCGCTTTCGAACAACGCAACGATCTGCAGCTATCCGAGCAACGATGGTGGCCCGATCGTCTTTGATCATACACTGGCGCAGATGGATGATGCCTGTCGGATCGACAACGCAGGGCGCTTTGTTGAAGCGCCTACGACCGTCGGGTTCTGCATGTATATACGGCGCAAAGCGCTGAAGCAGGTTGGTCTTTTTGACGCCGAGCGGTTCACCGTTGGATATGGGGAAGAGAACGATTTCTGCCTTCGTTCGGCGGCCATCGGCTGGCGGCATCGGATCGCCTGCGACACATTCGTGTATCATAAAGGGTCCGTCAGCTTCGCCGGTCGGGCAGCCAGGCTTGCCGCGCGGGCGATGAAGTTACTGATGGAACGGTATCCCGCCTATCCGCGCGACGTCGCGCGTTATGTCGCACTGGAGGATATCACCCCGTATCGCTTTGCGTTGACCGCTGCGTTGTTTCGCCAGTCCGACAAGCCGGTGATCCTGGCGGTCTCGCATGGTTTGGGCGGGGGTGTCCGTCGTCATATCGACAGCCTGGTCGAGCGTTTTCAGGAGTCGGCGCATTTTTTGTTGCTGGAAGCATCCGATCGCGGTGCCCGGTTATCAGTTGCAAGTCTTCCGGGGCATCCCTCGCTGACCTTGCCGGCCAAGCGGCTGGACGACCTGGTGGAGCTGCTGCGCTCGATGAATGTATCGCGGGTGCACATCCATCATCTGCTTGCTGTGGACATGGACATAAAGGCGCTCATCCACAGGCTTGGTGTGCCGTTCGACGTAACGGTGCATGATTATTTCGCCATCTGTCCGCAGATCAACCTGCTGCCCTGGCGGCACGGTCTTTACTGTGGCGAGCCGGACCTGGCTGGTTGCAATGCCTGCATTGCGCGGCGCAGTTCCTACGGTGCGCGCGACATATTGACGTGGCGGGCCGAACACGCGTGGCAATTTCGCGAGGCGGACCGCGTGTTGTGCCCCAGCCGGGACGTTGTCGACCGCCTGAGACGCCATGGGTTGGCAGACCGCGCCGTCTTTGCCCCGCACGAGCCGGTGGCGGCCAATGCCTGGAAGCTGCGGATCCCGAGCCTCGGCAAAGGCAGGATGCGAATTGCTGTCCTGGGTGCGTTGCCGCCACACAAGGGCGGGCGAACGGTCGCGGCAGTGGCAGAACTGGTCAATCCGGAAGCCTTTGAAATTCACCTGATCGGATATACCGAAGGCGCCTTCTCCGAGGCTGCCCGCCAACGGATGACGATCACCGGCCAATACGAGGATGGGGCGCTCGCCACGCTGATCGGGGAGATCGATCCGCACCTGATCTGGTTTCCGGCGGCCTGGCCGGAGACCTTCAGCTACACGCTGAGCGCCGCGCTCGATGCGGGCGTTCCGGTGGCTGCGTCGCGCATCGGTTCATTCGCCGAGCGGCTGGAGGGTCGCCCGCTGTCCTGGCTGACCGATGCGGCTACGTCACCGACCAATTGGATCACCCTGTTCCACGAAATTCGCAAACAATTAACCCAGGGCAGGCCCCTGGGCAGGCTGCCGAAGCGCACGGCGGTCGAGGATTTCTATGCCAAGCGCTACTTGAGCCCTGTTGTCACCGTTCCGGCTATTCATCGGCTGCTACGGCATCGCCCGCGCATCGCGATTATCCCGGAGCGGTTCGATGTCGGCTTTCCTACGCCGTGCGCTTACATCCGCCTGCTGCAGCCGCTGCATCATCCGGCGATCACATCGGCCGCGGAGGTGGTGGTCACGGACGCCAAGGCGGTCTTCAACGTCGAAGCGGACATCGTCGTCACCCAACGCTACGCGATCGCTGACAGCGAAACCGCTGACAGGCTGGCTGGATATTGCCGACGCAGCGGCGCGCGACTGGTGTTCGATCTGGATGACGACCTGCTGCACATCCCCACGGGCCACCCCGATGCGAAGGTGTTGCGGCCGCGCGCCCAGGTTGTACGCCGAATGGTCGGTGCAGCGGACACTGTGTGGGTGTCCACCCAAGGCTTGGCCGAGCGGCTGGCGGGACTGCGCCGGGATGCGGTGGTGGTGGAAAACCGGCTCGACGAGCGCATCTGGACGGCGCCGACGCGGCCATCCGCCGACACGCCTGTTCGCATCCTGTGCATGGGGACAAGCACGCACGACCGCGACTTCGCCATGATCGAGCCGTCACTCGTTCGGCTGAAGGCTGAATATGGCGACCGAATCGAGATCGAGGTCATCGGTATGACCGGCCGGCATGATCTGCCGCGCGGTTTGCAACGAATTGGCACGCCGATCAGCGCGGCCCGGTCCTATCCCGGGTTTGTCCAGTGGCTAAGCTCGACGCAGCCTGGCTGGCATATCGGCCTGGCACCGCTGCTGGACACCGCGTTCAACCGCTGCAAGTCGCCGCTGAAAAGCATTGATTATGCAGCCCTCGGACTGGTTGTACTGGCGTCCGACGTGCCGGTGTACCGCGGCTCGGTTGCGGATGGTCTGGCTGGACATCTCGTCACGAACACCACCGGTGCATGGTATGCGGCGATAGACCGGTTCATGCGAAATCCCGATACCCGGCACGCGGTCGGTGAACGCGCGCGGGCTGCTTTCCTCGATTACGCCAGTTTGGGTAAACGCGGCGAGGGATGGCGGAACGCGTGGATGAGTGCGCTGGGAGACCGCCGCGACCATGCCGCCTGAATGGGACAAGCCGGAGGATCTTGGTCCCCTGTTGGGTGAGCTTGTCGATCCCGCATGGTATCGGGACCGATATCCTGATGTGGCGACCCCCAATCTCGATCCGGTGACGCACTTCAAGGCGCATGGCCCCACGGATTGGCGGGACCCCAACCCATATTTCGACTGCCGCTGGTATGCCGCGCGGTATCCCGAGGTCGCGGCCAGCGGACTTGATCCGATCGTGCATTATCTACAATCGGGCGCAGCCTCGCTGCTTGATCCGCATCCGAACTTCGATGCCCGCTGGTATGTTCAACAACATCCTGATGCCGCGCCCGACCCGCTGCTGTACCATGTCCGGCTGGGTGCCGCGCGCGGCTTTGCAACCGAAAAACCGGTCGATGTCCGCGACTTCCTGCCGTCGGAGGCTGCGCCGCCGGCTGCCCGCGCCGGGGTGTTCGTCGACGTCGTAGCATTCGGCTTTTCCGACGTTGACCAGGCAAAGCGTTGCCTGACGCCGATCCTAGGCCACCGCCGGCTTCCGCTCGCCCGCGTCATCGTCATTGAGCACGGCAAGTCGGATTGGCCATTGTCGTCATGGCTCAACGCGCTGTCGGCCAATGGCGAGATCCACCTGATCCGTGAGCCTCGTCGACTGGGTTTCGCTGCCTGTGCCGCACGCGGCATCGACGCGGCGGAAACGCACGACATCATTCTGCTGCACGCCGACGCCCGAACTTCTTTGGAGTCGCTGTGCCGCCTTGCGGCCCATGCGTGGTCAGGCGGGCGGGTCGCAACCGTTTGCGCGCTATCGGACGATCCTGCCGCCGGCGAGCATTGCATTCCGACGTTCGGGCGGACGGGTCCCGAGGTCGAAGCAGTTTGCCAAAGCGTCAATGCCGGGCGGGCGGTCGAGAGTTTGTCGGCATCCGGGGGATGCCTTTATATCCGCCGGGAGGCGCTGGATGCGGTCGGCGGGCTGATCAACGGGCTGGATCCGGTGGCCCATTTCTGCAAGCGTGCCACGGCCGCCGGCTGGCAGCATCGTCTCGCTTGCGATGCCTTTGTCGGGTGCGGTTCAGGGAATGGCGGGACGAGCCACGAACGCGCGAGCCTTGCGCCGGAAACCGAAAGACGTCATCGGGCGGACCCGATTGATCCATTTCGCTTCGCCATCACCGCAGCGCTGTTCCGGCAATCGGGACTGCCGGTGATCCTGATGGTGTCGCATGCTTTGGGCGGCGGGATCAGGCGTCATATCGACAGCCTGGTCGAGCGTTACATCGGTCGCGCCCATTTCCTGCTGCTCGCCGGCGCTGACCGGGGTGCCAGCCTATCGGTGCTACAGGAACCGCATCATCCACCGGCAATCCTGCCGTCCGATCGCCTGGATGAGATGGTAATGCTGCTACGATCAGCCGGCGTGACGCGGGTCCACATTCATCATCTGCTCGATCAGGCGATCGATGTACGACGCATGATCCAACGCCTGAGCGTGCCGTTCGACGTTACGGTCCACGATTACTACGCAATCTGTCCGCAGGTGAACCTGCTGCGCTGGCCGGAAGGGCTTTACTGTGGCGAGCCGGACCGGGCCGGCTGCAATCGCTGTATAGCGGAGTTCAGTTCGCATCATGCGAAGGAAATTCTGTTCTGGCGGCGGGAGCAGGACTGGCAGTTCATCAAGGCGGAGCGCGTGATCTGTCCCAGCGAAGACGTCAGGACGCGGATGTCGCGCTACGGCGCCGGCCCGAACGCCCTGGTTGTGCCGCATGAGCGCCATCCTGGAGGCGACTGGCCAATGATGCTGCCGGGCGACCCCGTCTCGCCGCTGAAAGTGGTGCTGCTGGGCGTGCTGGCCAATCACAAAGGCGCCCGGATTGTCGCTTCGGTCGCCGAGGCAGCGGAGCCCGAATCGCTGGCCATTCACCTGATCGGCCACCTTGAGGCGAGCTTCCCGAAACCGGCAATCAAGTTCATCAGTGCGACGGGAAAATACCGGGAGCACGAACTTGACGCGCTGCTCGACGAGGCCAGGCCGCAGGTGTTCTGGTTTCCTTCAACCGCGCCGGAGACCTACAGCTACACGCTCACCACCGCGATCAACACCGGGCTGCCGATCGTGGCAACCAATCTGGGCGCGTTCAAGGAACGTCTGGCTGGGCGGCCGAATACATGGCTGGTGGATTTCGATGCGCCGGCATCGGTCTGGCTCGCTACGTTTGAGGCGGTGCGCGAGCGGCTGCGTGCTGATACCCCCCTGCCCCGCGTTCGCCGCCCCGATGCGGTGAGCCGGTTCTATGAAACGGCGTATCTCGCCCCCGAAGCCGCAATCAGGCCGGCGGCGCGGTGCGGCAGGCCGCGTATCGCCGTGCTGCCGGAGCGTCGGGAGAACGAGGCGTTGACGGCCAGCGCCTACGCTCGCCTGCTGCAACCGCTGGATCACCCTGCGATCGGGGAGGGATTCGAGATCGTGTTGGTCGACATCGAGACGGTGTTCGACTGCGCCGCCGAGATCGTCGTGACGCAGCGCCATGCGGTTCCGGATGCCGAGACGGCCGACCGCCTGAACGCGTATGTGCGGCGCATCGGCGGCAGCCTGGTTTACGATCTTGACGACGATGTGCTGGGCATGCAGCGACAGTCGCAGGAAAAGCAGCAAGCGGCCCGAAGGATGCTGACGGTTGCGGATGCAGTTTGGGTATCGACCCAAGCTCTCGCTGATCGGATGTCGGCAATCCGGTCGGATGCCGAGGTTGTTGAGGACCGGCTGGACGAGCGGATCTGGGTCCCGCCGCCGCCGCCGGCACCGTACTGGGACGATCCGATCCGCATCCTCTATTTTGGGTCAGCCACGCCGGACGATGACCTTGCGATGATCGAGCCCGCGTTGAGCCGCCTGGTGATGGATTACGGCGAACGGATCAGCATCGACGTGCTGGGCATGGTGCGCCCGCTTACTGCGGGGCGCGGCCTGAACAGGCTAAGTCCATCCGCCCACGGCGCACGCTCCTACCCCGGCTTCGTCGACTGGATAACGCGATCGCAGCCAAGCTGGCATATCGGTCTGGCACCGCTGCGGGATACTGCGGCCAATCGTTGCCGCTCGCCGGTGCGGGCGCTGGAGTATGCAGCGTTGGGTCTCGCAGTGCTGGCCTCCGATGTGCCGGCCTATCGCGGATCGATTGCCGATGGTCCCGCCGGGCAGTTGGTGGCGAACACGATTGTCGCGTGGCATGCCGCGCTGGACTGGATGATCCGTGACCAGAACCTGCGCCGGCGGCTGGGTGTGCAGGCGCGGGAGGCCTTTGTCGGTAGCGGTTCACTGGCCAGCGTCGCACCCCAGCGCGCCGCGGCGCTGCGCGCGCTATTGCCCGCCGGCGCCTTGCGGCACGGCTCGGCCGCGTTAACTATATCGCATGAACAAGCTCACTCTGCTGCCCGAACGAAGCGTCGTAGCCGTCGAGGGTGAGGACCGGGTTGCGTTCCTCCAGGGGCTGGTGTCGAACGACATCGAAGCGGTTCGGCCGGGACAGGCGGTCTGGGCCGCATTGCTGACCGCCCAAGGCAAGTGGCTGGCGGACTTCTTCGTGTTCGCCGATGCCGACGCGCTGCTGCTGGATTGCGAGGCCGACCAGGCGGCGATGCTGATGCAGCGGTTGTCGCGCTACCGGTTGCGGATGAAGGCAAGCCTGCGCGCGGTGCCGGACCTTCATGTTCATGTGGCATGGCCGGATCGACCGGACGTCACGGCGATCGCCGCACCCGATCCCCGGCTGCCGGGATTCGCCTGGCGCGTGCTATCGCACGAAACGCTGGTGGCCACGGCGGCCCCGGCTGACTGGGATCGGTATCGTTTGGAAGCCGGGTTGCCCGACGGATCAAAGGATATGGAGCCTGATCGTTCGGTGCTGCTGGAAGCCGGTTTCGATGAGCTCGCCGGCGTATCCTGGTCGAAAGGCTGCTACATGGGTCAGGAACTGACCGCTCGCACCAAGTATCGCGGCCTGGTCAAGCGGCGGCTTGTGCCGGTCGTCGTCGACGGACCGGTGCCGGCGGTGGGAAGTGTTGTGCTGCGCAACGGCGTCGAGGTCGGCACGATGCGGTCCGGGCGCGACGGGATTGGGTTGGCGTCGGTGCGGCTGGACGCGCTGGCCGGGCCGCTGCGCTGCGAACAGGCGGTGCTGACGGTGAAGACGCCGCATTGGATGCGGCTGCCGGCGACGGCGTGAGCATGTTGCCTGAGGCGTTGCCGACTGACTGCAGACATTCAATCGCTCAATGTCGTTGGTTAGAGCAACATCACCCTGACCGGAATGGTCAGGGTGATGTTGCTCGCTCAAACAACGAGATAAAGCGCGCTGCTGTTTTACAGTCAGGTTGAAGGCGCTCCAAGTGAGTCGCTCTGTCACACTGGCTGGCCCAGTGGTGGCTCTACTCCATCGCGGCGTGAGCTTCCGCCGGGGCGGAGTTGGTACGCGGGCGGCGCAGCAGCAGAAGCAGCAGCAGTGACGGCAAGGTTGTCATGACCATCATCCAGTAGTCGTCGATATAGGCGATGATCTGCGCCTGCTGATTGACGATCTGGTCCATTGTCGCAGCGCCATGGGCATGCAGCGGATTCCACATCTGGCTCACCATGCCGCCGCCCTGCAGCGCGCGATTGAACGGCGTCACCGACGCGCCGATTTGCTCGTGCAGCACCTGCGTGTTGTGCGCCAGCATCGAGGAGGTGACCGATACGCCGACCGCGGCGCCGATGTTGCGGAACAGGCTGAACAGCGATGCGCCATCGGTGCGGTATTGCGGCGGCAGGGTCGCGAACGCCAGCACCTGCAGCGGCAGGAACACAAAGCCCAAACCGGCGCCTTGAATGATGATCGTCATGATGATGGTGGCCTGGGAGATATCAGGTGTCCAACGCGTCATCTCCCACATCGACCAAGCCAGCATCAGGATCCCGCAGGCCATCAGCTTGCGCGGGTCCAACCGGTTTGCCAGCCGGCCGCCGGTCAGCATTGCAGTCATCGTGCCGATGCCGCGTGGCGCCATGATCAACCCGGCGGCCTCCACGGGGTAGTTGGCCAGGTTCTGCAGCCATGGCGCCATCAGCGATGAACTCGACACCAGGATCGTGCCGGTGGCAGCCATCAGCACCAGACCGGCGGCGAAATTCCGATCCTTGAACAGGATGACCGGGATGAACGGTTTCTTCGCGGTGATCATGTGGACCACGAACAAATACACACCCAGGCCGCCGACGACGGCCTCGGCAATGACTTCGGTCGAGGTGAACCAGTCCTGGTTCTGCCCTCGGTCGAGCATCATCTGCAGGCAGCCGATGCCAAGCGACAGCGCGGCGAAGCCGATCCAGTCGAAACGAAGGTTGAAGTTGCCGAACGAGCGCGGCATGAAAAACAACAGACCAAGCGTGGCCAGGATGCCGAAGGGCAGGTTGATGTAGAAGACGTAGCGCCAGTTGTACATCTCGGTCAGGTAGCCGCCGAGGGTCGGCCCCAGGATCGGCCCGACCATCACACCGACGCCCCAGATCGCCATCGCCTTGCCGCGCTGCTCGACCGGATAGATGTCCATCATGGTGGATTGCGATAGGGGCACCAGCGCGGCGCCGAACACCCCCTGCAAGATCCGGAACACCACCATCTGCGTCAACGACTGCGCCGCGCCGCACATCATGGAAGTCAGGGTGAAGCCGATCAGGCAGGTAATGAACAGGTATTTGCGGCCAAAGCGCGACGCCAGCCAGCCGACCGGGGCGGTCATGATCGCCGCTGCGGTGATGTAGGAGGTCAAGACCCAGGTGATCTCGTCGAAGGTCGCCGAGAGGCTGCCCTGCATGTAGGGCAGCGCCACGTTGGCGATCGTCTGGTCCAGCGCCTGCATCAGCGTCGCACCGACGGTGCAGAGCGTGATGATCAGGCGATGTGGAACCCGTTCCTGGGGAACCGAGACCATGTGTTAGAACAGATCGCGCCAGCTGCGGATGTGGCCCGTGTCGATGTCCGCGACCACGCTCATGCCGGTGCGCAGTTCCGGATCCCCGGCCTTGCGCTCGACCTTGATGCGCACCGGGATCCGCTGGACCACCTTCACCCAGTTGCCGGAAGTATTCTGCGCCGGCAGCACGGAGAATTCAGAACCACTGTTCGGCGCGATCGACTCGACCTTGGCCTTCCAGGTGCGGCCCGGGTAGGTATCCACCGAAACCTCAACCGGATCGCCTGCCTTTACGTGGGTCAGTTCGGTCTCTTTCGGATTGGCCTCAATCCAAACATTTTCGGTCGACACCAGCCCGAACGCCGCGGTCGCTGCTGCGAGGTACATCCCAGGCTGCACGGATTCCACCTGCGTCGCAATCCCGCCGAATGGCGCATAGATAACGGTATGGTCGAGCTGTCGTTTCGCCTCATCCACCTTGGCCTGCGCCTGCAGGTAATCGTTCATCGTATGCACATCGACTTCGGGATCGCCGCCGAGGCGCGCAAGCTGAGCACTGGCGGCGACCTTGAATGCCTCCACCGCCTGTCGGTCCGCCATCAACAGGTAGCGGGCATTGTCATAGTCGGCGCGGGTCACGCCACCGTTCTTGATCAGCCCGGCATAGCGGTCAAAGTTTGCCTGGTCGGATTCCGCCTTCGCCTGCTTGACGTCGACTTCGCGCAGCATGCGTTTGTAGTCGAGTTTCATGGCGTTGAGGGAGGATACGATGCCGTTGCGGTTCGCGGTGGCGCCTGCGAGGGCGATCTCGAACGGATGGGGATCAAGCCGCAGCAGTACGTCGCCCTTGTTGACGCGCTGGCCCTCACGCACCGGCACGGAGGCAACGAGACCGGACACATCCGTTGCAATGACCTCCTTGGCGGCCCGCACGTAGGCGTCATCGATCGAGACCACCCGGCCACCCGTAAGCCAGTAGTACCCGGCGCCGACGATGACCAGGACGATCCCGCCCAGCATCAGGATCGGGCGAACCAGGGTGCGGCTGATACGGCGACGGGATGGTGCGTCGGTCACCCGGTCGGACACGCGTGGCGCCGGACCGGACATCGCGGCCTGCGACATCAGACGGCCTCCCGCGTAGCGGCCGCGATCGGATCGGCTGCGATCGGATCGGCGCCCCGGCGCGATGCATGGGCCTCCTGGGTCAGCGTCGCTTTCATCCGCATGAGTGCCTCAGTCATGATTTCGATGTCGTTTTCGTCGATTCCGGCTGTCACCATGCGCGTCATGTCGGCGCGCTGGTCGTCGATTTCGTGCAGCACGTCGCGCGCCGGGCGCAGCAGGTGCAGCCGCCAGATCCGCCGGTCCCGCGGGTCCGGCCGGCGTTCAACCATGCCACGCGCTTCCAGGCGGTCGATCAGCCGGGCGACCGTGATCGGCTCCACTTCCAGTATTTCCGAGAGTTCCTTTTGCGAAATGCCCGGCTGACGCTCCAGCCACATCAGGATTGCCCACTGCGCCCGGGTCATTCCATGCAGGCGGGCGCGTTTGTCCGCATCAACGCGGAGCAACCGCGCGACATCGTGCAGCAGGAACAGCAGGTCGCGATGAAACTCGTCCAAATGGCATTTCCCTCGGTCCTGCTCATCATAAGGCGCGTTATTATATAAGGGCCAGCCCATTTGTTATGCGCTTGGCGCAACGCCGATATCCGGAAGCTTCGCCTAGGCATCGCCATCTGCCGGTTCGGATGACAATCTGGCTGCTTCTGGCAGGGGTAAGCTGATGGGAGCATGGGTCGCCGTGGCGCTTGGTGGCGCGATAGGCAGCGTCGGGCGGTTCTGGCTGGCGAGCGTGATGACGGCGCTGACGGGTCCGCGATATCCGTGGGGAACCCTGTTGATCAACGTGCTGGGATCGTTCGTGATTGGTCTGGTCGGCGGGTTCACGCTCACCCCCGGCCGGGTGGGGGTGCATCCTGACATCCGCATCTTCCTGATGACGGGCGTGTGCGGCGGGTTCACGACATTTTCTGCGTTCAGCCTGCAGACGCTCGAACTGCTCCAGGCCGGCGACGTGGTTCCTGCGCTCGGCTACGGCGCCGGATCGGTTGTCCTGTGTGTGCTGGCGACTTATGCGGGCTGGCTTCTGGGCCGGATCTGACGCTTTACAGCCGCGGCGTTGCACTGGCACGGTGATGGGTATCGTCAAAAGGGGGCAGCATGGATCTGGTCATCCGCAACGCGCGGGTTTTTGGCGCGGCGCCGGTCGATATCGGCATCCAGGCCGGTACGATCGTGGCAATCGAGCGCGGACTTGCGACGGATGGGCCGATTTACGACGCCGATGATCGTCTGGCCTGCGCGGGGCTGGTCGAAACTCATATCCACCTGGACAAGACCCGCATCATAGACCGATGCCCGCCCGAGGACGGCCGTAATGCCAACGCCGTGCCGCGGGTCGCCGCGGTAAAGGCCACGTTCACCGAAGAGGATGTCTACCGGCGCGCCAGCACGACGCTGGAAAACTGCATCAAGCATGGTACGACACGAATGCGAACGCATGTGGAATTGGATGGCGGCGTCCAGATGCGCAGTTACGACGCGCTGAAACGTCTGCAGCAGGATTACGCCTGGGCGATCGACATTGAGCTGTGTGTATTTCCGCAGGAGGGGCTGACCAACAACAAGCGCGCTGACGAGTTGTTGGTCGTGGCGCTCAAGCGTGGGGCGCGGGTGATCGGGGCGGCGCCGAACTATGACCCGGACAAGCGCGGGCAGATCCACCGGATCTTCGAACTGGCGCGCGAATACGATGTCGACATCGACATGCATCTGGATTCCGGCAACAGCCCGGCTGACATGGACATTCACCTGGTTTGCGAACTGACCCGGCAATACGGACTGGGTGGGCGCGTGGCGGTGGGGCATGGCTGCAAATACTCGACGCTGCCACCGGGGGACCTGGTGAAGCTGGCGGCTGAGATCGCCGATGCGGGGATCGCGGTGACGGTGCTGCCAGCGACCGATCTTTACATGATGGGTCGCGACCAGGACCACAGCGTGCAGCGCGGCGTGGCCAACGCGAACGTGCTGGTGGAAAACGGAGTGAACTGTTCGATCTCGAGCAATAACATCCTGAATCCGTTTACACCTCTGGGCGACGGCAACCTGATCCGGATCGCCAACATGCAGGCAAACGTGTGCCAGATCGGCGAGGCGCATCGTCTGCGGGAATGCTTCGCGATGCTGACCGAGCGGTCGGCCCGGCTGTTGAACTTGAGGGATTATGGCATAGCGGTCGGTAATCCGGCTGATGTGGTGATTTTCGACGCGGCCACGCCGGAAGAAGCCATCGCCGAGGTCAAGGCGCCGTTGGTGGTGTTCAAGAATGGGGTCCGTACTGTGACGCGGCCACGGACGGAACTGCACAGGCCATGAAACTGTCCGACGTCGCACAGGTGATCCGCAGCAAGAACGCCGGCCCACGGCGGCTGACGCTGGACATCATGTTCGGTTCGGACGCGGATTATCAACGCGTGCTGCAATCCGACGCGCTGAGCGCAGCGGAGGTTGGACGGCTATACCGGGTGCCGGCCGAGGCGGTGACCATCATCCCCTAGCCGGTCGGCCGCGCGATCAAGATCATTATGGCCCGCAGTATTATGGCGGGCGATCCGGGTGACTACGACGTATATGGCGCGCAGCAGCACGCGCCGCTGTTGGGGATCGAGCTATGAGCGCCTCCGGCAGGGTCATCGCAGCGATCAGGCGCGCGCCGCGTCCGATGCGGTTGCTGGGCGCGTCCGGCCAGCTAGGGTACGGCATCCCGGCTGAGGCGTTTAAAGCCGGCGTTGCGCGACAGCCCGATCTGATCGGCTGCGACATGGGGTCGATCGATATCGGGCCCACCTACCTGGGCAAGGGTGAGATGGCGACGGCGCCGGAAGCGACACGCCGCGACCTGCGCCGTGTGCTGCAAGCCGCGCGGGCGCTGGATGTGCCGCTGGTCATCGGCACCGCCGGGTCGGCGGGGGCGAGCCCGCATTTGGATGCGACGCTGGCGATGATCCGCGAGATCGCTCAGGCCGACGGCCTGCGCTTCCGCATGGCGGTGATGCGGGCGGATATTGCGCGTCCGCTGCTGTTGGAGGCGGTTGGCTCTGGCAAGATCAGCAGTTTTGACGGAATGCCCGCACTGACCGCGGACGACGTAGCCGACGCGGCCCATATCGTCGGGCAGATGGGAATGGGGCCGTTCCGTGCGGCGCTTGAAGCCGACGTCGATGTCATTGTGGCCGGACGGGCGTGTGACACGGCGATCTTTGCGTCGCTGCCGGTGGTTCTGGGCTTCCCGACCGGCTTGGCCATGCATATGGCGAAGATCATCGAGTGTGGCTCGCTGTGCTGCGTCCCCGGCGGTCGCGACCCAATCCTGGCGGAACTCGATCACGATGGATTTGTGCTTGAAAGCATGAACCTGGAGCGGCGGGCGACGCCGACTTCAGTGGCGGCGCACAACCTCTATGAGCAGTCCGATCCGTTCACCATGCAGGAACCGGACGGCACGCTGGACTTGACCCATGCCCGCTATGACGCGGTGGATGATCGGCGAACCCGGGTCAGCGGGGCGACCTGGCGGGCCGGCACGCAGCCGACGATCAAGCTGGAGGGGGCGTGCAAGATCGGTGAGCGGGCGGTACTGCTGTGCGGGTCGGCGGACCCACGTTTCATCGCGCAGTGCAAGGCGCTGCTGCCGAAAGTGTCCGATCTGGTGCAGAGCCTAGTATGCGATGGGCAGACGCCGGACTACACATTACGGTTTCGTGTTTATGGTATTGATGGCGTGCGCATGGTGGTGCCGGATAACGAGCCGCCGCCCGGTGAGGTCTTCATCATGGGGGAATGCATCGCGCCGACCCGCGAACGGGCGTCGGAGGTGGTGCGTACCTGCAAGCAGTACCTGCTGCATTTCGGTTATCCCGGCCGGTTGTCGACAGCGGGCAACATCGCGTTTCCGTTCACCCCGCCCGAGGTGTCGCTGGGGCCTGCCTACCGGTTCAGCGTCTATCACCTGCTGCACGTTGACGACGCCGACGCGCTGTTCCCGGTGGGAGTCGAGACGGTTGGGTGATGGCGTGGGGTCCGTGGCTGGCATCCGTGCCGAACGCGCCAGCGGCGTATTGCGTGCCAAACGTGCCCCGGCCATCGCCGAGGCACGACCGATGCTATGCCTTGATCGGCGCCTGGCCGTTTTCAGCCCGGCAGTCGTTGATGATCTGCAGCACGCGTTCCCGATAGGGGCGGTACTGCACACCGAACTCCTGAACCAGGCGGCTGTTGTCGATCATCCAGTTGCCCGATGAGCCCCGACCGCCGGTTTGTTTGTCGAAGCTGATCTTCGCGTCGGGAAGGTAGCCACGCACGATATCGGCGATCTCGGCCAATGACACGGCCACGCCGCCAGAGTTGTAGACCGCGTGTTGCGGCCTGTCGGTCATCAGCACGCGGACGAACACCTCGGCGATGTCGTCGACGTGGATCGGGCAACGCATGGCGTCGGCAAACGGGAAGGAGATCGGCTCGCCACGCGCCGGCCGGGTGATGATGTTCACGTGGTCGACGGACCCGCGCACCTTGTCCGGACCGGTGACGTTGGCCGGGCGCACGGCGGTGATCGTCATGCCGTGCTTGTCGATATAGTCCTTGGCCTGGAATTCGTTGAACGCCTTGTGCGAGCCGTATTGGACGACGGCGTGCTTGTAGTCGTCCTCGGTGACCGGGCGTTCGCCGTAATGGCTTTGCTGGCCGTTCACGGCGAGAGAACTGGCGAACACGGTGTGCTTGATACCAAGCAGACGGGCGGCCTCGAAGCAGTTGTCCATGCCGACGATGTTGAGCTTGGTGGCGCGATGCGGCGGCAGGTCCTGGCCGAGATTATAGGACAAGTTGATGACACGGTCGGCCTTGGAGGCCTCCATGTTGGCGATGACGTCGTCGAACTGGGTGACATCGCCGCGCACGACCGAGACTTTGTTGCCCAGTCCGGCAAGCGCCGGCGCATTCGGGTTGATGTCCATGCACACGACGGTTTCGCCGCGTGCGATCAGTAGTGGAATGACGCGGATGCCGATGAATCCGGTGCCGCCGATGACGAAGATAGCCAATGCCGTTTCTCCCCTTAACCGCGGGTCTTGCCCGCCGGCCAGCAGGATCGGACCAACGCGCCGGAGGGGCAAGAGTGACGGTCCCACGGTGTCCGCGCTTGCTCCGTGTGAAGTCCCTCTGGCCCCTGGCGCTGCGCCGTTATTTCATACGGATGTATCGGTATGGGAATGTATTGTCCGCCGGCTGGGCGATGTCGACCGACTTCTTCGCAGCCCACACGATGACCTGCTGATGCAGCGGCAGTGACGCCACGTCCTTCTGCAGGATTTCGATTGACTGATGTATCATCGCGTTGCGCTTGGCGGGGTCGGTCTCCACACCGATCTTGTCGATCAACGTGTCGAGCGTGGGATTGGAATAGCCGCCGACATTGACCTCGCCTCGTTTGCCATCGCGGGTCGACAGCAGGGTCAGAAGCACGTTGTGCGCGTCGTATGTCGCCGGCGTCCAGCCCAGCATGTAGAAGTCCGAATCATAATTCGGCGACAGGATCTTGTTGAAATATTTTGCCTTTGTCTGAGCGTTCAGGTCGACCTTAACGCCGACGCGGGCCAGCATCGATACGATGGCGGTGCAGATCTGCTCGTCCATCACATAACGGTCGCTCGGACAGTCGAGCGCGACACGGAAGCCGGACGGATAGCCCGCATCGGCCAGCAGTTGCTTCGCCTTGGCCGGATCGACCTTCGGCCGCACGTCCAGCGCTGCGTCGTAACCATTGACCCCTGGCCCCCACATTTCATAGCTCGGGTGCCCCAGACCCAGCATCACGCGACTGACGATCGTCGGCTCGTCGATCGCCAGGGCCACCGCCTCGCGCACCCGTTGGTCCTTGAACGGGTTCTTTCCCTTGATGTCGGAGCTTGGCAGCTGGTCGCGGCTTTGATTGAACCCAAGGTAGATCGTCCGCAGTTCCGGTGTTTCCAGCAAATGCAGACCCTCGGCCTGCTTGATGCGCGCCATGTCCTGCGGCGGCACGCTGTAGACCATGTCGACTTCGCCGGATAGCAGCGCCGCAACCCGCGTCGGCGCGGAAGCGATCACGTCGAACTCGACCTGATCCACGAGTTCCGATGGCTTGTCCCACCAGGTCGGGTTCTTCTCGACCACGGTCTTGCGGTCCGGCTCACGCGACACGAGCTTGTATGGGCCAGTCCCCATGGCGTTATGCAGGGCGTAGTTGTCTTCCTTGCCGATGATCACGGGTTCGGCGGCGTTATGCGCCTCGCACCACGCTTTCGACATGATCATCAGGTTGGTCTGTTCCTGCAGGAAGATCGGGTCAGGCACGAAGGTTTCGAACTCGACCGTCAGATCGTCGATTTTGCGGGCCTCCTTCACCGGCGACATCGGCGCGCGCATCGAAGAGTTTTCCGACTGGATTCGCTTCAGCGTGAAGACCACGTCGTCGGCGGTAAACGGGGAGCCATCCTGCCACTTCACCCCTGGCCGCAGATGAAACCGCCACACGGTGGGTGATGTTTGCTCCCAGGAGGTGGCCAGCGCAGGCTCCAGCTTCAGGTCACGGTTCCGTCGCGCCAACGGTTCATAGATGTTGGAGAGGAAACTGAGCTGCACCGTCTCCTGCCGCGTGGCGGGGTCCATCGCGTTGACGTCGCCGTCATTGGCCCAGCGGAAGGTCTTGGCAGTGGCCGGTGACGCCGCGAGGGCAGCCGCCAAGGCCAGGACGGGAAACGGAATGCGCCGCATACGGAATTGCTCCTGGTGTTCTTGTTAGTCCAACCGAACAGGGCGAAACTAACGATACAGCGGCGCCCTGAACAGAGAGAGTTCCATGCCATTTGATTCGCGGACCGATATTTTGGGAGTGGTGGACGTCCAGCCCACATTCATGCCGGGGGGCGAACTTCCAGTGGCCGAGGGTGACGCTATCATTCCGATCGTCAACCGACTTCTGGGCCGGACGGCGCATGCGTTTGCGACGCAGGACTGGCATCCCGTGCAACACAGCTCCTTTGCCAGCGCCCATGCCGGCAAGCGGCCATATGACGTTATCGAAATGCCGTATGGTGAGCAGGTGTTGTGGCCCGACCACGCTATTGCCGGCACGGACAGCGCGGCGATCCATCCGCAACTGGATCAGTCGCGGATCGAAGTGATCATCCGCAAGGGCTTTGATCCGGCGCTGGACAGCTACTCCGCGTTTTTCGAAAACGATCACCGGACGTCGACCGGTTTGGACGGATGGCTGCGCCAGCGCGGCTTCTCGCGACTGGTCCTGTGCGGCCTCGCCACGGATTTCTGCGTGGCATGGTCGGCCGAGGACGCCGCGCGGCTGGGGTTCGACGTGACCATCGTTGAAGATGGCTGCCGCGGCATCGGCCTGCCAACGCCGGATGGGCGAACAACCATCGAAGCGGCACGCGACAGGTTGACCGAGGTGGGCGTTCGCTTTGTCCACAGCAGCGCTATCTAGGTCCGCATGGTCCGCGCCCTTGCATTCGCCATCGTGCTTCTTTGTGCCGGCCCGGTGCGCGCCGCCGGTCCGGACTATGCCAACACCCTGGTCGGGCTGTGGCTAACCCAAGACCATGACGGCGTCATGCGTGTGTCACCCTGTGACGGCGGCCTGTGCGTGGACATTGCCGGCGTTGTCCTGGACCATGCGTCCGACCCGACTCCGGTGGATTATCGCGGCATTTCCCAATGTCATCTGAGGTTGGTTTCAGATGCGAAGCCGATCGGTGCCAATCTCTGGAAGGGTCACATCCTCGATCCGCGCGATGGCAGGGTGTTCGGCGTGGAACTCAGCGCCGATCCACGTGGCAAGCTCGCGCTGCGCGGGTTCCTGGGTATTCCGCTGTTGGGCGAGACCCAGACCTGGACCCGTTACCCCGGCAATGTGCCGAATGATTGCCGGATGACGACCACGATGATGGCGGCGGAAACCTTGCCGCCAATGCCCGAGCGGCGACGCTAGATCATGACAAAGCCAGGTTCCCCTTCATGGTCTGCAAGCTCCTGCTTAAAAGGCCGTTCAAGCTTTTCGGCTCCCCGCCTCAAGCCATCGCACTCGAAGCCAGCCGCTTGAAAGGATTTAATTGATGAAGATGAAAGCCGCCGTGCTGCGCGCTCAGGGCAAGCCCCGCCCATACGCTACCAGCCTGCCGATGACCATCGAGACGGTCGACCTTGACCCACCTGGCCCGGGCGAGGTGCTATACAAGATCATTGGCGCCGGGCTTTGCCACTCCGACCTGTCCACGATCGAAAACTTGCGGCCGCGCAAGTTGCCGACGATCCCGGGCCACGAGGCGGCTGGCATCGTGGAGGAGGTCGGGGCCGGCGTCACGGCGCTGAAGCCGGGCGATCACGTGATCAGCGTGTTCGTCACCAGTTGCAATGACTGCCGCTACTGCAACGGCGGCCGGCCGAACCTGTGTCAGAGTTCCAATACGTCGCGCAGCAACGGCACGCTCATATCCGGCGCCCGCCGCCTGTCGCTGAATGGCGAGCCGATCTACCACTACAGCGGATTGTCGGTTTTTGCGCAGTACGCGGTTGTTTCGCACAACGCATTGATAAAAATACCTGATGATGTACCGCTGGAAGATGCCACGATCTTCGGTTGCGCGGTGGTCACCGGCGTCGGCGCCGTCCTGAACACCGCCCAGGTGCCGCCGGGTGGACAAATGGCGGTTGTCGGGCTTGGCGGGGTCGGGATGAACGCCTTGCTTGGCGGGGTGGTCGCCGGCGCCGAACGCATCGTTGCGGTCGACCTCAATGCCGACAAGCTGCGGATTGCCCGGGAGCTTGGTGCCACCGACACATTCCTGGCAGGCAACGCCGATGTGGTGGAGGAAATCCGTCAGGCCACCGGCGGCGGACTGGACTACGTGATCGAGACGGCCGGATCGATTCCGGCGATGAACCTGGCCTATGCCATTGCTGCCCGGGGCGGCGCGGTGGTCAGCGCCGGCCTGCCGGCTTCGACGGCGACCTTTTCCTATCTGCATTCCGCCCTGGTGAGTGACGGGAAAAGCATCCTCGGCAGCTACATGGGCAGTTGCGTGCCAAAGCGTGACATTCCCCGTTTCATTGGGCTGTATCAACGTGGCAAGCTGCCGGTGCAGAAACTGCGTTCAGGAACCATCACCTTTGACGAGATCAACGAGGGCTTCGACCGGCTGTCGGACGGGTCTGTCCTGCGCCAGGTGCTTCAGCCGCACGCCTGACTACGGCCCATGAGCACCTACGTCGTCACCGGAGGCGCCGGGTTTATCGGCTCGCATCTGTGCGACGCTTTGATCGCGCGGGGCGACAGCGTGCGGGTGCTTGACGACTTGTCGACCGGCCATCGGCGGAATGTCCCGGCCGCGGCGGAGCTCGTGGTCGGCGACATCACCAACGCCGCCTTGGTCGCCGGGGTGATGGCAGACGCGGATGGCTGTTTCCATCTTGCCGCCATCGCCTCGGTCGAGAAAGGCGTAACCGACTGGCTCGGTACCCATCGCACCAACATCACCGGCACCGTGACGGTGTTCGATGCGGTCCGGCGCCATGGCAGCCACATTCCCGTCGTCTATGCATCCTCCGCCGCCGTCTATGGCGATGCAGCCACGGTGCCTATTGCTGAGACCGAGCGCTGCATGCCGCTGTCGGCGTATGGCGCCGACAAACTGGCCTGCGAGCTGCATGCCCGGGTTGCCAGTCATGTGCATAATATTCCGACCGTCGGGCTGCGCTTCTTTAATGTCTATGGCCCGCGCCAGGATCCGAAATCCCCCTACTCCGGTGTCATCTCCATCTTCTGTGAGCGAATCGCCGGAGGACAGCCAATCGCCATCTTCGGCGACGGGCAGCAAACCCGTGACTTCGTCTATGTCGGCGATGTGGTCCGCGCGCTGCTGGCCGGCATGGCATTACAACCAGCCGACGCGCCGGTGTTCAACGTCTGCGGTGGTGTGTCGACCTCAGTCGAAGCACTGGCGCGGGTGATCGCGGAGCTGTCCGGCAGGAACCTTAATGTGGAGGTGCGGCCGGCGCGGGCGGGTGAGATCCGGCATTCCCTCGGCGTTCCCGACCTGGCCAATCGCGTGCTCCGTCTCAACGGGCGGACTTCGTTGCGCGCCGGCCTGCATGAGGTGCTTGCCTGGCTGAACCAGCCGACGCCATAGACGCTCCGTGAAGAGCCTATTTCTGCTTCTCGTCATGCCGCCCAACGGCTTCGTCGTGCTCATTATCCTCGGGCTGCTGTTGGGCGGGGTAAGGCGTCGCCTGGGCCGCTGGCTTGCCTGGGCGGGGCTGATCCTGTTGCTGCTGTTCGGCATGCCGATCGTATCCTACAGCATGCTGCTCGCGCTGGAGACCGGCTTGCCGATGACGCCGGCGGCGGATCATCCACCGCAGGCGATCGTCGTGCTGGGTGCGGAGGTCATTCCCGCGCAGGGTGAGCCTCTCGGCACCAGGCCGGGGTTGTTGACACTCGACCGGCTGCGCACCGCGGCCGCACTGCAGCGGCGGACCGGCCTGCCGATCCTGGTGACCGGCGGCACAACGCAGCCGCAGACGCCCCCGGTCGCCGTGGTGATGCAACAGAGTTTAGAGGACGACTTTCAGACGCCGGCACGCTGGATCGAACCGAAATCGGCCGACACCTGGGAGAACGCCCATTTCAGCGCTGACATCCTGCGCACCCAGGGTATCACCTCGATCTACGTGGTGACCCACTCGTGGCACATGCGGCGCGCTGTCCTGTCCTTCAAGGACACCGGCCTGGCGGTCACCGCCTTCCCGACATCACTGGACGATCCGCTTGGCCCTGATCTCCATGACTTCTTCCCGCGGCCGAGCGGGTGGCAGACAGGCTACTTCGCCGTCCATGAATGGATTGGATATGCGTGGTACAAGCTGCGCTGACTGGGTCGTTGAAACGTTCGCCACGATCGAGGCGCTGCCGTCGCAGGCGCGGGCCCTGATCGATGGCGCGGGGGGCTTGTTCGACAGCACGCCCTGGTGGCGGACGGTGCTGGCGCATGCGATGTCGCCGGGGTCGGCCGCGGTTTTCGTTGTTGTTCGTTACCGGGAGGACGTGGTGGTTGTACTGCCACTGCAGCAAACCGGCCCGAAACTGGGCAGCCTGACGACCCCATATACCTGCTTTTACTGCCCCCTGGTCGCTACCGGGACGGCTGAGCCTGCCCGGATCGCCGCAATGGCCGCGTTTGCCCGGTTTTGCCGCCGCGCCGGGATCGTGCGGCTGGATGGCTTGCCCGCCGATGACGCCACGGTGGCCGACCTGGTGTCCGGCAGCCGGAAAGCCGGGCTAACGCCGCTTCGCTTCGACCATTTCGGCAATTGGTTTGAGGATGTCGCGGGCATTTCGTGGGCAACATACCTGGCCCACCGGGCTGGCGCGTTGCGGGAGACAATCCGCCGCCGGCTGCGGCGGGCTGAGACTGTGCCGGATGCCCATTTTGCATTGCTGACCCGGCCCGACCAGTTGGCGGAGGCGGCGACGGCGTTCGAGTCGGTCTATGCCCGCAGTTGGAAGCAGCCTGAACCCTACCCTGACTTCAATGTTGCCTTGATGCAGGCGGTTTCCGCGTGCGGGTGGCTGCGCCTGGGTGTTTGGACAATTGGACCGGTGCCGGTTGCGGTCCAGTTCTGGGTTGTCAGGAACGGTCACGCCATTGTCCTGAAGCTGGCGCACGACGAAGCCTACAAGGCGCACTCACCTGGCACGGTGCTGACGGCCATGATGATCCGTCACCTGCTGGACAACGAGCATGTCGCGCGGATCGATTTCGGGCGCGGCGACGATGAGTATAAGCGGGGTTGGGCGGGACAGCGGCAGCAGCGGATCGGGCTGTTGCTAATTAATCCGTGGCGCATCAGCGGCTTGGCGACCCTTGGTCGTCACGCCGTCGGCCGGCTTGGCCGACGTCTACGGTCGCACCGTCCGGCTTAACCTCGGGTTGCTAGTGGCAGCGCGCCCGCCAAGCCAACGCAGATCATGGCAGCCGAATTGGTATCAGGTGCTGGAGCCCATCCTGTGTTCGCAGCGATGCCACGCCCTGCTGTTGTCGCGGGCATCAGCGGATGCGCTGCACCAGGACCTTGGGTAACAGCCGTGTCGACCAGAATGGACCGACTTCCAACCAGAATTGCGAGTTGGACTCGTCCGCCAAACTGCGCTTGTAACGATCGTCCCCTGCCAGGAAGTCGTATCCTTCGAACCCTTGTTCCAACGCGTCACGGATCGCGGCAAGGTGGCAGGTCAGGCCGGGTTTTGCTCGATTTTCGTCATCCCGATAGACGAAACCGCTCTGATATGCCGACACCCATTTCTGCCATGTAAAATTGTACAGAAACCCGATGATGTTTTCTCCCGAGGATATCCTGGCGACCGTGACCTCCCCGCGGGGAAATCCCGCCTCAATCAGCGCATGATGAAAGCGTCCGAACCACGGTTCGGCGAAGCTACCCGGTTTGCCGCGCCGCTCCCAAATCGCCTGATGCAGCGCGGCCATCTGGTCCAGCATGGCGTGGGCTGATTTTAGCGATTCGGCATGCTGCAACGTGATCGGGCCATCTGCTTCGAAGAACCGGTTGGAACGGCGCAACTGCTGGCGGGTATTGGCGCTGCAGGTCGCGAGATAGTCGCCGCCGGCGTCACGGATCCGGGCGAGATCAATGAACCATGCAGGCTGACGACGCGTCGTGTGGACCAGGGCAGCCGCGCTTTCCGCCGCCTGCACGACCGTTCGACCGACCCCGGATAGAACCAGATCGAACGCGGCGGCCAGCGGGCGGAGGGATGCCTCGGTCAGTTCCGTTTCACGACCCGCTTCGGTGAGGATCCCATTGTGCTCGACATACGGGGTGTCGAGCTCCGGCGACCCGGCCTCATTCAGGTAAAGGGTAGCCGCACCGAAACGCCGCCGGACCCGATTGAACAGGCCAAGCGCGACAACACGCCCCGCTTCGGTTGCCTGCACCAGAATGGGATCGGCGAACCGTTCCGCGACGAGACAACCGACCCAGGTCCAGCTCTGGAAGAACGATCCATTCGCGCGCTGCTCAAGATCACGCCATTGCAGGCCCAGCGCCGCGAAGTCCTTGACCGCACTGATCTGAACATCAACCACGCCACAATGCGCCATGGGCGTTGAACATCGCGGCCTGGTCGAAATCGCGCTGTGCCTTGGATAAGTTGGCGAGGCCAACCGCATGGCGGGTGTCGACGTCGGTAACCAGCGCGGCAAGGGCCGCGTTCAGCGCGACATCATCGAGCGGCGTGATGAAGGCTTGATTGGGTGCCGCCACCATGGATGGAACATCGCCGACTGCGGTCGCCGCCACGGGCAAGCCGCTGGCCATCGCCTCGATTACTGAGAGCGGCATCTGCTCGGTGTCCGAGGCGAGCGCGAAAATGTCGAAGCCGGCATAGAAAGCTGGCGTGTCCTGACGATGACCGGCGAAGTGGACCCGATGCGTAATGCCCAGCGATCCGGCCAGAGCTTCCAGCGCCGGGCGTTCCGGCCCATCGCCGATAATCACCAGCCGGCCGGTCGCCAAGGGGGCAAAGGCGCGCAGCAGGCGGGCGACGTTCTTTTCCTGGCGCAACGCAGCCACGGTGCCGATGACCGGTTCGGCGACGCCGCGCTGTCGGCCGTCATTGGCAAAACGATTTAGGTCGATCCCGTTCGGTACATAATGGATGACCTTCGCCGGCAACTTCCAGATGTCGCTGGCAATGCGAACCAGGGTGCGCGACGGCAGCAATACAGGTGTGCGGCTGAGCGCGAACCGGCGCATCCATACACGACGTGGAATCTGGGTGTTGCGCTCCTCTGGTCCAAAGCCGTCGACCACGTGCAAATGGCGGGTCAGCGGGAGAAGGTTGGCGAGCGCAAATTCAATTGCGCCCCAGTTATAGGTGAGCAGCGCATGCGGCTTCCAGTCCTGCAACATATGACGGAACCGCCAGGTGTTCAGCATCATCGCGTTCTTGGCCGCCATCACCGATGGAAAGCGAACGTCCAGATCGGGACTCAGGCGCTCTCGACACGTCAGATCGCCATCCAGCGAGACCACGATATGGCTGAATTCGCGGCCGAAATGGTTGGCGATGGCGGCGAAACGCACTTGTGCCCCGCCCACGGCGAAGCTGGGAAACACGTGCAGCAGCAACGGGGCTGAAGCATCGTCATGCGACCGTGCGGAGGGCGATTTCACCTTGACTTACCTCAAGCGTTGCGCCGACACGCATGATCATGATCCGGTTGACCATTACCGCAATCACTTTCGCTGCCGCAATTGTTTGTATCTGTATTGGCGCGCTGCCTGCCAGCGCGCGGGTGCTGGTTGTCGGGCCGGACCGGATGCTCAAAACCCCTAGTCAGGCGGCCATGGTCGCAACCACCGGCGATACCGTGCGAATAGATCCTGGCACCTATGTAGACTGCGCGTTCTGGCGCGCTTCACGGCTGCTGATCGAGGCATCGGGTCCGGGCGTGCGCATCGCGGGCAAGGTCTGCGGCGAAAAGGCAATCTTCGTGACCCAGGGCGACGATATCACCATCCGTGGCATCACCTTTGCCGACGCCACAGTCGGTTGGCACAACGCTGCCGGCATCCGGGCGGAAGGTCAGAACCTGACCGTCGAAGCCAGCCGGTTCCTGAACAACGAGAACGGCATCCTGGCCGGCGGCGGGAGCGACAGCGTGGTACGCATTACCGACAGCGCGTTTATCGGCAACGGCAGTTGCATCGCTGCCTGCGCCCATGGCGTCTATGCGGGCGCGCCGATCTTACTGCTGGACATTGAGCATTGTGTCTTCCTCGACACGAAAATCGCCCATCATATCAAGTCGCGGGCGCGCAACACGATTGTCCGCAGCAGCCGCATCGAGGACGGCCCGACAGGGACGTCCAGCTACCTGATCGACATTCCGAACGGCGGCAATGTGCTGATCCAGGGCAACATCATGGAAAAGGGCGTGCACACGGGTAATCCCGCGGCGGCTATCTCGATCGGTGTTGAGGGGTTGACGAATCCGACCGGCACGCTGGTCGTGCGGGACAACGTATTCCATAGCGATGTCGGCAGAAAAACAAGCTTTGTGCGCAACAGCAGCGACGCCACAGTCCAGTTGTCAGGTAACACCGTGACCGGAAACGTAGTGACGTTGGTCAAGACGTTTCCGATGAGCTCAAAAAGCCGTTGAACCTCAATCGCTTTCCGGAGGAATGACGTTCTGGGCGCGGGGCCCGAGCAGCGCGGCGCGCATGGTTTCGGCGGATTTCGAGCGGATGTCGTCCCACGCCTGTGGCGTGTAGAATGCCGAGTGCGGCGTGATGATCAGCCGGCCCAGCGTCCAGTCCTCGCGGGCGCGGTAGGCGCGGATCAGTTCGGGAACCGGCTCGACAGGCGGTTCCACCGGCACCACGTCCAATCCGACACCGGCGAGGTGGCCGCTTTTCAGCAAGGTCGCCAAAGCGTCGATGTCGATGATCGGGCCACGCGCGGTGTTGACCACCACCGCCCCTTTCGGCAGCAGTGAAAGTTCCTTCAGACCAAGCAGGCCGCGGGTGTCGCGGGTAAGCGGCGTGTGGACCGACAAGGTATCGGTCTCGGCCAGCAACGCTTCCAGGGTCGGCGCACGCTGAATGCCAAGCCCAAGCTCCGTGCCGTTGGGCAAATGGGGATCATAGAACACCACGCGAAAGCCGAATGCTTTCGCACGCAATGCGACGGCCGTGGCGATCCGCCCCATGCCGACAATACCGAAGGTCTGCACGGAGGAGCGGCGAACCAGCGGGTCGTCGATATAGCGCCAGGCAGCAGGTGGCTGCGCGCGCTGCGTTTCATGGTGCAGCAGCAAGCCGCGCCGCAATGACAAGGCCAGCGCCATCGCGTGATCGGCGACCTCGGTTGTGCCATAGTCCGGCACGTTGAGAATCATGATCTGTCGTTCGGCCGCGGCGATCCGGTCCAGGTTGTCGTAGCCTACACCCATGCGGCAGATCGCCCGCAGTCGCGGGAAACGCTTCAGGTCAGCTGCGAAGACCTTGAAGCGCAGGATCATCAGGCCTTCGGCGGCGGCACAGTCCTCATCGGACAACTCCGCAAGCGACGTAGCGCCCTTGGCCGGCACGATGACACGCACGTCGGGCCCGAAGATCCGCCGCTCGACACTGTCGTCAGGATAATTGTTCTCAGAATACAGTACGGTGGCAGTGGTCATGGCGGTCGCATCCCGGATGGCGTTGAACCCTCCTAGAACGCGACCGCCACGGGCGCAATCGGCGCCCTACTTCGACTTCGATTCCTCAGCCTTCTTGGTCTGATGATGGCCGATGGCCGCACCGGTTGCCGCGCCCGCTACGGCGTGGCCGCTGCCCATCTCGTGGCCGGCCGCCGCGCCGACGGCGGCGCCTTTGCCCGCGCCAGCCGGGTTCTTGTCCGTATCGCTGGCGGCATGCGCGCCAACAGTGAAGCCCATCAGAATGGCAGCCAAAATAATCCGTCGCATCAACACCTCCGATTGTTGCGGGAGATCCAACGTGGTCGCGTGCCTGGCGTTGCAATGCGGCGGATGACAGATCAGTGCTCGTCTTCCGGATGCGGTGTCGGGACAACTCAAGGATAGCTTCGATGGATCTGCCACGCAGGATCTTGGTCACCGGGGCCGCCAGCGGAATCGGTGCGGCGATCTGCCGGACGATGGCGGCACCCAACATAGCGATCCTGGTGCATACGCGCCGTAACCGAGACGGAGCGGAGACGGTCGCGCGGCAGGTGCGGGCGGCCGGTGGCGAGGCCGAGGTGGCGCTGGGCGATCTTGCCGAGGTGCGGGTTGCCGCCATGCTGCTGGATACGATGGTGGCGCGCTTTGGCGGTTGCGACGTGCTGATCAGCAACGCGGGATTTGCCGATCGTTCGGCATTCGCTGATCTTTCCGATGCAGCGCTGAGGGCGTCAACCGAAGCAATCCAGGGCGCGTTCTTCCGTCTGGTGCGATCAGCCCTGCCGGTTTTGCGGGAAGCGCGCGACGGGCGGGTCGTTGCGGTGTCAAGTTTTGTCGCCCACGCGTTTCGTACGGACCTCACGACATTTCCCGCTTCGGCCGCGGCCAAGGCTGGACTCGAGGGGCTGGTACGGGCGCTGGCGATTGAACTGGGTCCCGCGGGCGTGACGGTCAATGCGGTGGTGCCTGGGTTCATCCGCAAGGATACGGGCGCCCACCGCGCCATCGGCCCCGGCATGCTGGCCGACCAGACGGCTCGGATTCCGCTTGGCCGGATCGGATTGCCTGAAGACGTTGCCGCAGTGGTGGCATTTTTGGCTTCCCCTGAGGCGTCTTACGTGACCGGGCAGGCCATTCATGTCGACGGCGGGCTGGTGATCTGATCGCGCGGCGGCCGTTTCCGCAACAAGTCACCGTCTGGCCGCGGCGCCGCCATTGCCGGCGTGGTGCCGAACATCTTCCGAAACGCAGCGCCGAAGGCGGGCAGGCTGGCATAGCCGACCGATCGGGCGACCCGCCCGGGAGCGGTTCCCTGGGCAATTCGGGCAAGCGCCTCGGTCATGCGCAACTGCCGCCGCCATTGCTGAAAGCTCATCCCGGTCTCAGCCCTGAACAACCGGGCGAGCGTTCGGATCGAGGCTCCGGCAGCGGCGGCATAATCATCGAGGTTTCGTGGGTCCGCGGGGTTTTCGACCAATGCGACCGTAGCGCGGACCAGACGCGGATCGCGGCATGCCGGGAGGCCAAGCGGGTGGGTTCCGGCACGGGCAATCTCATGCAGCACCAGTGCTACGACCAGCCGGATCGGCCCTTGTGCGTCCCAAACCACGGGTTCACCGCAGACTGTCAGGATCAGTTCCCGCAGCAGTGGCGACACCGCGATCACGGTGGTGTCGGCCGGGCCTGATGCGGCCGCGTCGGAGCGGAGGAAAAGCGCGCGCATACGGACCGCGCCATCCATCCGCACACCATGCAGCGTATCGGCGGGAACCCATAACCCGGTGCCCGGCGGCACGGTGTAGAGCGCCGCCTCTGTCGTCACCCGCATCACACCCGCGGTCGCGAACAGCAACTGCGCCCGCGGATGACGGTGCAGGCCGGTTTGGTGGGCAGATGAATAATCATGGGAATACCCGGCCACCGGCCGGGGCGCTTGTTCGAACGGTTGCAGCCGGGCTTGGCCGGTTCGCGACAAAGATTGGCCAGACATTGCCATCGCGACAGCTTACAATCGCCGTGCAGCAGAGGAAACCGCCATGACCCCCGCAACACGGCAAATCGTGTTCATCAATGCGGCGCATACGATTACCCATTACAGTTTGCTGATCCTGCCGACCGCTGTGCTGGCGATGGCGGTGCCGGGCGGTCCGTTCGGTGAGACTTATGGGCCGATCCTGGCGCTGGCGACTGGCATGTTTGTGCTCTACGGCCTGCTGTCGCTGCCGCAGGGATGGCTGGCTCAACGCTTCGGCCGCAAGATCCTGATGACCGCATTCTTTGTAGGCACCGGTGGCGGGTTGATCGCGGCCGGCCTGGTGCACTCACCGGTGATGCTGGCTATCGCGCTGGCCATCGCGGGTGGGTTCGCTGCTATCTATCATCCGATCGGGACGACAATGCTGGTCGAGGCGGCGGGTGACAAACCCGGTCGATCGATCGGGGTTAATGGCGTGTTCGGCAATATCGGTGTGGCTTTGGCGCCGGTGGTGACCGCGTTCCTGACCAATGCGGCGAACTGGCGCTTGGCCTTTATCGCCCCGGGTGTGCTGTGCGTCGTCGCGGGCGTCGCCTGGATACGCACGCCGCTGGCAGCGGCCAGCACCCACATCAACCGCAAGCCGTTTCCGCCAATCCCGCGCCATCTGGTTCGTCGCGCCGTGACCGTGCTGATGCTGATCGCGATGTCTTCGGGCCTGGTGTTCAACGCCTTCACCCTGCTGCTGCCAAAGCTGATGCAGGAACGGCTGGCCGACAACGCCACGCTGCTGCCGCTGGTGGGCGTGGCCGCGTTCCTGGTGACGCTGTGCGGTGCGCTGACACAGTTCAGCGTGGGCCGCATGATCGACCGCAACACGCTGAAGCAGGTGTTCCTGCCGGTCAGCCTGGTGCTGGCGCCGGCGATGCTGGCGCTGTCGTTCGCTCAGGGTTGGCTGGTGCTGCCACTGGCCGGCGCCGTCGCAGCCGCGATCTTTGGGCAGGTGACGGTCAACGAGACGATGGCCGCCCGCTATATCTCCCCTGCCCTGCGCGCCCGGATCTACTCCGTGCGGTTCTTCGTCGGCTTTCTCGGTGCTGCGGCGGCCGCGCCTGTCGTCTCCGGCCTGTATGAGCACACCGGCAGCGTAGCCGCCGTTACCATCGTACTGTCGGCGTTCTCGGTGGTGACCCTGGGCTGTGCGCTGTTCTTTCCGAACCGGCCTGAGGAGCTGGAGCCGCATCTATGGGCCGAAGCGGTACCAGCGGCGGCCGAGTAGCAAGTTCGAATTGCAAACCGGGTCGGGACGCGCCACATCCGGCGGCATGTTCCGACGCACCCTTTTGTTGTTCGCATCCGGCTTATCCGCCGGCGTTCTGCCGCTTGGCCTGAAGGCCAGAGCGGCGCCCGGGCTTGTGATATCGGCCGAGGATCAGGCCGATATCGCGCGGGTGGAGACCTACCTCAACGGTTTAAGGTCACTGAAGGCGCATTTCACGCAAGTGACCGGGGATGGCGGCATCTCCGAGGGCACTGCCTGGTTGCAACGACCGGGGCGTATGCGTTTTCAATATAATCCGCCGGCGCCGTTCACGCTGATCGCAGCCCATGGCGTGCTGATCTTCAACGACTCGTCCCTGCAGCAGACCAGCAACATTCCGTTGAGCCGCACCCCTCTCGGCATCCTGCTGGCGGATCGCGTGGTGCTCTCGGGCGGCGTCACAGTGACCGGGATCCAGCGGCTGCCTGGCCAGCTTCAGCTGACCCTGGTGCGGACCGATAGCCCCGGCGACGGCAGCCTGACGCTGATTTTTGCCGATCAGCCGCTGACCCTGCGGCAATGGACAGTGGTCGATGCGCAGCGGCGCGAGACCCATGTGACCCTGTCCAATGCCCAGACCGGCGGCAGCTTCGACCCGCAACTGTTCGAGCAGGTCATCACACCCGCCGCCAAAGCGGGGTAGATGGCAATTGCATGACGGTCATGTGTACCAGCTGGGAGAAAAGGTCTTCTTTTCGCCGCGAAACTGGGGGATGATCTTTTCCGACATGAGGTCCCCCCGCGTCGTCAAGCCTCTGATTGGCATCAGTTGCTGCACCAAACAGTTTGGCGTGTTCGGGATGCCGAACCATGCGGCGTCCGATACGTATGTGAAAGCCACCGATGAGGTGATCGGTGGCGTGCCTGTGCTGCTGCCCGCGAACGGGCCAGCGGCCGACATCGAAACACTGCTTGATCGACTGGACGGCATCATCCTGACGGGCAGCCGTTCGAATGTACAGCCCACGCTATATGATGGACCGCCGCACGCCGAGGGTACACCGGAGGACCCTGCCCGCGACGGCATTACGTTGCCGTTGATCCGGGCCGCGGTCGCCCGTGGCGTTCCGCTGCTGGCAATCTGTCGCGGGTTTCAGGAGCTGAACGTGGCGCTGGGAGGATCCTTGCATCAACGGTTGCAGGATCTGCCGGACCGGATGGACCATTCGACACCGATGCAGCCGTCATCGCGGCTTCGCCAGAGCAAGGCACATGCAATCCGGGTAACCCCTGGCGGTTGGCTGCATCGTCTCGCCGGCACGGCTGAAATTGCGGTGAATTCGCTGCACAACCAGGGCATTAACCAACTGGCCCCCGGCCTGGTCGCGGAGGGTGTCGCCCCGGATGGCACGATCGAGGCGGTGCGGGTGGTGGCGAGCCAGGCGGGCCCAGCCATCGGATACGCTGTCGGCATCCAATGGCATCCGGAATACGACTGGCGATCCGACACGCTCTCGAAAGCGATCTTCGAGCAGTTTGGCGCCGCGGTGCGCGCTTATGCCGAGACCGCACGCCTCGGTGGGGTTTCGATCGCCGCCGACTAGCAGGCCCGCTTTTACCCTTGTCAGACTGCCGGTTTGGACCGATGTATCCGTCCGACGAGATCGGACCGCTGCGGTCCGGATTAACCATCATTCAGCACAGGACAGGCCGCCGCCATGTTCATCGAAACCGAAGGTACCCCCAATCCCGCGACCCTGAAATTCTTGCCGGGTCGTGACGTAATGGGCTTTTCGACCGCCGACTTCGCCTCGGCCGTCAGCGCCGTTCGCAGCCCGCTGGCAACCGGGCTGTTTGCCCTGCCGGGTGTTGCGCGCGTGTTTCTGGGGGGCGACTTCATCAGCGTCACGAAGACCGATGAGCTCTCATGGCAGGCACTGAAGCCGCAGGTCCTGGGCGTCATCATGGACCATTTCGTTGCCGGCCTTCCGGTGATCGACAGTGACGGCGACGACCTCGACGAAGAGGACATCGACGAGTCTGATCGCGAAGTAGTCGACCAGATCAAGGAACTGCTCGACACCCGGGTGCGCCCGGCAGTGGCCAGCGATGGCGGCGACATCGTGTTCCGCGGCTACCGGGACGGCATTGTCCGGCTTCACATGCAGGGATCCTGCTCCGGCTGTCCATCATCCAGTGCGACGCTCAAGCATGGCATCGAGAACATGTTGAAGCACTACGTACCGGAAGTCGTCGCGGTGGAACAGGTCGAATTCTGACCTGTTGACGCCGGCTGGCGCATCTTTCACGCTGCGCCGCACAACAATCAGGAGTGGCTTATGACGATCGACGCCGCCGGTCTCGACCTGCTGTTCAAGGAAGCGCGCACCCATAACAAGTGGCACGACGGGCCGATTGCCGACGACACGCTGCACGAGCTGTACGACATTCTCAAGTTCGGCCCGACATCCGCGAATTCGTCGCCGGCCCGGTTCGTGTTCATCCGTACCAAGGAAGGCAAGGACAAGCTGGCGCCGGCTCTGTCATCGGGCAACATGGAAAAAACCATGAGCGCGCCGGTCACCGTCATCGTTGCCTACGACCCGAAGTTCTACGAGAAACTGCCGACCCTGTTCCCGCACAACCAGGATGCGATCTCGTGGTTCACCAGCAACGATTCGCTGGCGGCGACGACGGCATTTCGCAATGGCACGCTGCAGGGCGCCTATCTGATGATCGCTGCCCGGTCGCTGGGCCTCGATACCGGCGCCATGTCCGGCTTTGACAATGCCAAGGTGGACGCGGCGTTCTTTGCCCATAATGGCTGGCGATCAAACTTCCTGGTCAATTTGGGTCACGGCGATCCATCAGGCGTATTCGATCGCTCACCGCGACTTCCGTTTGACGAAGCCTGCTTATTGGCCTGATGCCGGATTGCCTGGGCTGGCGACGTGCTTGCCCAGGCCGAAAATTGGCCTAGCCTGACCCGATCATGCGCATCCTTGCCCTCGATTCGGCCGCGGGCCGCTGTTCGGCGACAATCGTCGCGAATGGCGAGGTTGTAGCCGCGCACCAGCAGGACGTCGCACGAGGCCACGCCGGGATCTTGCCCATCATGGTGCGTGACTGCCTGCGCGATGCGGGCCTGCGATCAGGTGACTGCGATGCGATTGCAGTGGTTGTAGGCCCAGGCAGCTTTACTGGCATACGCGGCGGCCTCGCCTTGGCCCAGGGACTCGCGGTCGCCTCCGGCCGGCCGGTTATCGGCGTTACAGTCGGTGAGGCACTGGCCGATTCGCTACCTGTGCTCGGTGGCCGAACGCTGTGGTGCTCCACGCCCAGCCGGGCCGGGCGAATATTCCTGGAGATCGGTGCGACTGTGCTGTCCTGCGCCATCACTGCCCTACCCTCCCCTCAAAGCCCTGTCGCCGTCGCCGGTGCCGCCGCACCGGACATCGCCAGCCGGCTCGCCGCGCGTGGAGCCAACGTGATGCTGACGGATGCCCGGTTACCAACCGGCCGCCACATTGCCGAGGTCGCGCAGCGGCGCCTTCTTGGCGTGATCCGGCCCTTGCCCGCCGAACCCCTCTACGTCGATCCACCGGAGGCGAAGCTGCCGGTTGGCAAGTTGCCACCGGCTGGAACCGGCTGAGGCACATGCGCCGGGCAACTCGGTCCGACAGCGATGTTCTGGCGGCGATCCACGCTTCGGCTTTTGGGGCACCCGATGCCTGGAGCCGTGACGTGTTCGACTTGCAGTTGGCGCTGGTCAATGTATTTGCGCTGCTGGATGAGGCAGGAGGCTTTATCCTGATCCGTGTTGCAGCCGACGAAGCCGAGATCTTGACCTTGGCGGTGACACCAGACGAAAGGCGTCGCGGAAGAGGTTACTTTTTGGTCATGAAAGCAACGGAACTGGCGAGATCGCTAGGTGTGCGCTCCCTGTTTCTTGAGGTTTCCGTCAGAAATATTAGCGCTTATGCGCTGTATACGAAAGCTGGATTTCAGGAAGTCGGCCGACGACGGCACTACTACTCGGATCTGTCGGATGCGCTGGTCATGCGACTGGACCTTGAACCGACCTGATTAACTGGCCGATACGACCATCTACTTACCACGACGAATCAATAATTGACTGATCCCTTCAGCATTCGTCTCAAGTGACAGTACCTCGTGACCTTGCTCCTTTGCTGTCCGAGGAACATTCTTCAAAGGATCCTCGCCCTTCAGTCTCACCAGAAGAGTCTGTCCTGGTCTCATTGTATCCAAGGCAAGACGGGTTCTGACGTATGTCATCGGACAAATTTCATTTGTAATGTCGATTTCGCGGGTTACATCTTGCATGGATGACACGACTCCTCTTTATTCTACTAGTCCAGTCGCTGTTGTGAAACAGCGGGATGGCTTCATATATAGACGCAGCATTGATGAGTAGGAAGGTCCGAAAATGGCTGAAAAGCCGGTTGACCCCGCTATCCTTGGGCTGACTGCCCAGATCGTGTCCGCCCATGTGGCCCACAATGAACTAGGTGCGACCGCTTTGCCCAACGCAATACGGGCAGTCTATGATACATTGGTTAACATTGGTGAGGCGCCGCCGGCACCGGTCGAAAAAGCGCAGCCCGCGGTCCCTATACGCAAGTCTGTGTTCCCCGACTACATCATCTGTCTGGAAGATGGTAAGCGGCTGAAGATGCTGAAGCGGCATCTCTCGACCTCGTACAACATGACGCCGGAGCAGTACCGGGCCAAATGGGGTTTGGACGCCAGCTACCCGATGGTCGCGCCCAACTATGCCGAACGGCGGTCCGAACTTGCCAAGCAGATCGGGCTGGGCACACATCGCACCCCTGCTCGCTGAACTACCCAATCTTCACTTTGCCCCCATCCGCTATGACCGTCACCTAACGGATGGGGCGGCGCACTCCATCAGCATTCGAATTGCCAGCCTTGAAATGGGTGGAGCATAGAAAGCCAGGCCCTTCCCTGGTCATGCCCTGGCATTGTATGCCGTGGTTCTAGGCTTCCCTGACGGGCTTTCCGATCAGGTTGCCCGGATGGACTGAGCACAAGGAACCGAATGGAATCGCGCATCGAGCGCCTGTGTGTCGAACGTGGGCTGAAGATGACCGGCCAGCGCAGGGTGGTCGCGCGCGTTCTCTCCGAGGCCGGCGATCACCCCGACGTGGAGGAATTGTATCGGCGGGCCTCGGCACTCGATCAGCACATCTCCATCGCCACCGTCTATCGCACCGTGCGTCTGTTCGAGGAGCAAGGCATCCTTGAACGCCGGGATTTTGGCGGTGGCCGGGCCCGCTACGAACCGACCGAGGATGGTCCGCATTACCACCTGATCGATGTGGCGACCGGCAAAGTCATTGAATTCCAGGACCCCGAGCACGAACGGCTAATGCACGCCATCGCGGCGCGTCTTGGGTTCGATGTGGTGTCCCTGCGCCTGGAGCTGTTTGGACGGCGCCGCGGAGTGGCACCCTCGGCCCGTCAGGCGGAAACCGCGGTAGCCGACACCATCAAGGAAGCGGAATCATGACCGAGGATCTTGCGGTTTCCCGGCCATCCGGCGAAATCCGCAGCGGTGATCTTGGTGTGCGGCTTGCTGCCGGTTCGCTTGAGATCGATGCGGTGCAGGCGCTTCGTTATCGTGTGTTTTACCAGGAAATGGGAGCGCGCCCGGACGCGGCCATGGCTGCGTCGCGCCGCGACCACGACGTCTACGACACGGTTGCCGATCATCTTCTGGTGGTCGATCACAGCCGGGGCGAAGGGGCCGCCGGCGTCGTCGGCACATATCGCCTGATTCAACGTGAAGCGGCGCGGCGGATCGGAAATTTCTATTCTGCGGGCGAATATGACATCACCCCGATCGAAGCCACCCGCGGTCGCATTCTTGAACTGGGCCGATCGTGCGTGGATGACGGCTATCGCAGCCGAGCGGTGATGCAGCTTCTGTGGCGTGGCATCGCCGCGTACGTCTTTCAGAACAAGATTGAGCTGATGTTTGGTTGCGCCAGTTTGCCAGGCACCGACTCGGAAGCCCTGGCGATGGAGCTAACGTACCTCTACTATAACCATTTAGCGCCGCACGCGATCCGGCCCCGCGCCCTGCCGCATCGGTACGTGGAGATGCGACGGCTGGACCGTGACGCCGTCGATCCGAGGACCGCGTTGAACAGGTTGCCACCATTGATCAAGGGCTACCTGCGCCTCGGCGGTTTCGTAGGGGACGGTGCGGTGATCGACCCGCAGTTCAACACCACAGATGTTGCGGTCGTTGTGCAGACCGATCTTGTAACTGATAAGTACTATAAACACTACGAGCGTCAGGCGCGCGAGGATCAGGGCTGAGCACTCTGGCGATGGCGTCCGTGTGGACCAAGCAAATATCAAGTCTGAGCGGATGGCGAGCGGACGGCGCGGCACTGCTAGCCGGCTTGTTGTCGGCGCTGGCCTTTCCACCGTTATTCGTGCTGCCGGCCCTGCTCGTCGGTTTTCCCGTCCTGATTCGCCTGATCCGGGGGGTTGGCAGACCCTTGACCGCGGCGAGGCGCGGCTGGTGGTTTGGCTTCGGCTTGAATCTTGTGGGCCTTTATTGGATCACCGAAGCAATCCTGATTGAAGCTGCCCATTTCTGGTGGCTGGTTCCGCTTGCAGTTCCTGCCTTGTCCGCCGTGCTGGCGATCTTCATCGCGTTCGCCACAGCCATTGCATGGCGTGCTCGCGCGGGCTGGCAAACCGTATTCGCCCTGGCCGGCGCGTGGGTGCTTGCCGATCTTGCCCGCCAGTTCGTTGCAACCGGCTTTCCCTGGAACCCCCTGGGCAGCGTCTGGGAATTTCCCGGCCGACTGGGCGACATCATGATCCAACCCGCTTCGCTTGTTGGTGCGCATGGGTTGACCCTGGCAACGGTGCTTCTGGCGTCGCTGCCGGTATTGGGCTGGGCATGGCGTGCTGGCGGCATGGCTTTGTTGGCGACGTGGTTTATTTTTGGCATGGTCCGCATCGACCAACCCCCGCCGCCTGCCCCGGACCTGACCGTGTTGCTGGTTCAGGGTAACGTTGCGCAGGGCCAGAAGTGGGACCGCAACTTGATGGTGGCCATTTTCCGCCACTATCTGACCCTGACACGACAAGCGGCCGGTGAGGCCGATGGCCACCCGGCGGTGATCGTCTGGCCGGAGACCGCGAGCCCTGCGCAGTTGCAGTCCGACGTGGAGGCGCGAGAAGCAATTGCCGAAGCGGCCGGCGGCGTTCCGGTGCTCGCGGGATCGGTGCGGTTCGACGAGGCGGACCGCCCGCGCAATAGCCTGTTCGCCATCGGACCCGGCGGGCTGATCGAGGGGATCTACGACAAGTGGCACCTTGTGCCATTCGGCGAGTATCAACCGGATTGGCTGCCGCTGGGAATTGGTCTGATGCCGAATGGCGGATTTGCCCGTGGCCCCGGCCCCAAAACGATGCACATTCCGGGCCTTCCGGCCGTTGGAGCGCTGATTTGTTACGAGGCGATTTTTCCCAGCCAGGTGCTGGACCGGCGCGACCGGCCCGAGTGGATGGTCAACGTAACGAATGATGCGTGGTTTGGCGACTCGACCGGTCCGCGACAACATCTGGCAGCCGCGCGGTTGCGGGCCGTCGAGGAGGGGCTACCTTTGATGCGTGCGGCTAATACTGGTATATCAGCGGGGTTCGATTCGAAGGGACGCGAACTCGGCCGATTGAGCACCAATATGACAGGCGTTCTGCGCCTTCGTTTACCGGGAGCGCTTGAGGTGCCCTTGTATGCGCGGATCGGACTGCTGCTACCTGCGGGCATTGCCTTGGTATGCACAATCGCTGGTCTACTCGGGAACCCTTCGGGATGGCAGCGCCGCCGTGCCAATATTTAGAGTAGTTCGAAGATATGTTACCGCATAACACAAAATTTCTGGCTAGTTGACAATTTTTGGTTGCACTGGGCGCAAGTTCGCTCTAGTTTGCATTAAGGTTCCGTCATTGAGTTCGCCTTGGCATAATCAGTGGCATATTCAGTGAAGGAGCCACTCTAGGACTATGCACGGAAAGAGGATTGGAAGCATGGCAGGGGCCGAACAGGTGCTGGGCAGCGAACGAGAAAGTCGCCCCAGTCCTATCGACGTGCATGTGGGTTCGCGTATTCGTCTTCGCCGCACCTTGCTGGGAATGAGCCAGGAGCGGCTGGGCGAGTCGCTTGGCCTGACATTCCAGCAGGTGCAGAAGTATGAGCGGGGTGTGAACCGGGTCGGGGCGTCGCGCCTGTTCGACTTGTCGCGTGTGCTTGACGTGCCGATAAGCTTTTTCTTCGACGACATGCCTGACAGCCTTGCTGCGAATTTTGGTGGCCTGCCCGGCCGGCGCGCCGGCGGTCATTCAGAAGCCCAGGATCCATTTGGGGACGATACGCTCAGCCGGCGTGAGACCCTGGAACTGGTTCGCGCTTATTACCGGATCACCGATCCATCCGTTCGCAAGCGCGTATTCGACCTGATTAAGTCGATGGGCCCAGCCGACGCCTGACGATTTAGTCCTCGCTTAGCTGGGGATTATTGAATCGGGGATTCCGGACGTTGTGCAGCGCGGCCTTCAGTGCCTCAAACAAGGACATCTTGTCCGGTTCATGAAGAAAAGCGCCGACCTCGCAGGCTCGTCCGTGGCTGTGCACCAGGATCTTTGGTATACCGCGCGTCGTGTCGAGATCGATGCGTAGCCAAGCTGCCGCGAATTCCTCGCGCGCCCGCTGGCCTGAGGCATCGGTGCGAATTACCGTCAGGTGCCCCTGGTCCAGCATGATCAGCTCACTGGCTCGGGCGCGCCGCTGATTAACTGCCAGGAGCAAAACCAGCAGCGGCACTTCGGCACAACTAAATGCCACCACTGGCCATGCGCCCCATAGCCAGAACCGAAACGCGATTCCGGCGCTCAGCACCAAGAACAGGCCGACGACCCAGGCAAGCCCCTTCGGCGTCAAGCTGCGATAGGGCGCGATAAGAGCCTCAAAAGCCGGTGCTTGGTCGGGTGACATCGAGCCACACTAGCAGACCACCGAACCCGATATCCAGAGCCGGTGGCAGATCGGATCGCCTAGGGGACAATCCCCTTGTCGCCAACGCCAAACCCGCCGGCGGCGTTCGCAAGCCGTTGCAGGTCCGTACGCGAAACCAACAGGTTTGCTGCTGCGCCGCATCCCCCCATTGCCTTTGCCGAAGCGGCACCGGACCAGTGGACACGGTATTGCAGTGAAGGTTGCGCTTCCAGGCCCTCAACCACCAGGCTGCCGCCATATTCAGCCATCGCATTCGGATCCAGCGAGCATGTGCCACCGGGTGCTCCAGCGGCGGAAAGCAGGGTGGCGGGAATTGTCATCTGCCACATATCGGCATCCTGCGAACCCGCCTTGAACACGACGATGTCGCCCAGCTTCGGCCGGAATTCATCCAACTGCAGGACCAGAAAAGTGCTGAGACAACCGGTGAGCATGATTGCCACGGCAGCCAGCACCGGAAGCCATGCCGCCAGACCTGTCCCCTGCTGGGTACCGTTCCGACTTGGTTCATGCTGGTCCGGCTGTAACATGGCCATAGCCCTCGATAACGATGCCGCGAATATTCCGATCTCTGATATTGTGCAGCGCAACATAAAAGCAAGCGCATGGTTTCGCGTTTGCAGCATGGCAGCTAATACTTGTACGATTGGATCATGGCATGAGACGGTGCGGACCGCGTCATGAAGCTGACGCTTGCAGACTCATCGACACCCGCCTATGTGGGGGCGCCAAGGTAGCGGAAAGGCTTGCCGACCTATGGCATTTGACACACCCCAGCAAACACTTGGTTCCGCGTCGTATCCAGGGCCAATATCCCGGGTTGAGGAAGCCTTGGCGTTCGACGACGTCCTGGTGGTTCCAGCCTATTCTCAGGTAGTGCCCTCACTCACCAGCACCGCTACACGGTTGACGCGCGAAATCACGTTGAACATCCCGCTGATCTCGGCTGCCATGGACACGGTGACCGAGGCCGAGATGGCGATCACGATGGCCCAGCTTGGTGGCATGGGCGTGATCCACAAGAACATGTCGCCGGAGGAACAGGCGGCGCAGGTGCGGCGGGTGAAGAAATTCGAGTCCGGAATGGTGGTCAATCCATTGACGATTCATCCGGACCAGACTTTGGCCGATGTGAAGCTGCTGATGACGACGCAGCGGATCAGCGGGATCCCGGTGGTTGAGCGCGAGACGAATCGTCTTGTTGGTATCGTCACCAATCGGGACGTCCGGTTCGCGACCGAGCCGACCTTGAAGGTGTATGAACTGATGACGCGGGAGAACCTCGTCACGGTAACCGCGGACGTGGGTGCGGATCGTGCACGGCAACTGCTGCACAAGCACCGGATCGAGAAGCTGATCGTGGTCGACGACGCCTATCGCTGCATCGGCCTGATTACGGTCAAGGATATGGACAAAGCAGAGTCGCATCCGCTGGCGAACAAGGATGAACTGGGTCGCTTGCGCGTTGCCGCCGCCACCGGGGTTGGCCCTGACGGTGATGCGCGGGCGCGCGTGCTGATCGCAGCCGAGACTGACATCATTGTCGTTGATACCGCGCACGGCCATTCGGACGGGGTGCTCCGGGCGGTCGAGGCAATCAAAAAGGCGTCCAACACGGTCCAGGTGATCGGCGGAAATGTCGCCACCCCGGAAGGTGCGCGGGCGCTGATCGAAGCCGGCGTTGACGCTGTGAAAATCGGAATTGGACCGGGCAGCATCTGCACGACGCGGATCGTGGCGGGCGTGGGCGTTCCTCAGTTCACCGCGGTAATGGAGACGTCCGCAGCCTGCAAGGAACTTGGGATTCCGTCGATCGCCGACGGCGGCATGCGAACAAGTGGCGATGTGGTCAAGGCGATCGCGGCAGGGGCTGATTGCTGTATGATCGGCAGTCTGTTTGCCGGTACCGACGAAGCACCAGGTGAGGTGTTCCTGTATCAGGGCCGGTCTTACAAGTCCTACCGCGGGATGGGCAGCCTGGGTGCGATGGCCAGGGGATCGGCCGATCGCTATTTCCAGCAGGATATCAAGGATCAACTCAAGCTGGTGCCTGAAGGCGTCGAGGGTCGGGTCGGATACAAGGGGCCGGTCGGCAATGTCGTGCATCAGTTGGTCGGCGGCCTTAAGGCCGGTATGGGCTATACCGGCAGCCCCGATGTCGCGACCCTGCAAACCCAAACACGCTTTCGGCGGGTGACCGGCGCCGGGCTGAGGGAGAGTCATGTCCACGACGTGGCCATCGACCGCGAAGCGCCGAATTATCGGCAGGATTGATCGGGCCGCCGTTAATCTTTCATTTACGCCTGTTTGCTACAGTCAACGGCATGTTGTCCCCCGCAACCTTCGTCGGCATTGCAAAAGCGATCGCGCCCACGGGTCACGCCGCACCTGTCCGCCCGACGTCCGTCAGCGCAAATCCGACTTCGCACGGCGTCCCGCCTATGGGGCAGACGCTGGTCCAACGCGCACGGATCCCAGCCACACCACCGATCGGACCATCGATCCTGCCGCCGGGCGGCGGCGCGCGACCTCCAGTACCGGTCTCCCCGAGTCCACAAAGCGCGCCTCCACGTAATCTTCCACGTGGTTCGTTGCTCGATGTGAGTGTGTAATTCCTGCTTAACCCGCACGATCAGGTGGAGGCTGCCAACTTTCAGACTTGATCCCGGCCTGGTGAACGATCAGGTTGGTTGTCATGACGTCGTTCGTTCGGCAGATTCCGGAGGGTGACAACCGCGAACGCATGGTGTGCGGGGATTGCGGCTACGTCGCCTACGAAAATCCCAAGGTCATCGTCGGCTCCGTGGTGGTTGCCGGTGACAGGGTGCTGATGTGCCGTCGCGCCATCGAGCCACGCCGCGGGTTCTGGACCCTTCCGGCCGGATATATGGAACTGGGTGAGACGCTGGAGGAAGGGGCGGCTCGCGAAGCACTCGAAGAGGCTGAAGCGGTTATCGCCATCGATGGTATTCTGGGTGTCTTCAGCATCGCCCGCATCGGACAGGTGCAGGTGATTTTTCGGGCGCGGTTCGCCAATCCTGATCTTCCAACTTATGGCGCTGGCGCGGAAAGCCTGGAGGTACGGCTGTTTGCCCCTAACGAAATTCCTTGGGCTGAGATAGCGTTTCCATCCGTCCACTGGGCGCTTAATGCTTGGCGCGCGTCAGGTGACGGTTTGCTTGGCAAGCCAGCCGGCAATCCGCCAGAGGATCGCCGCGGTGAGCATCGGATGGTGTCCTCCGCACCCACGCCGCCATCGTGTGCACCGCTGTGAGGATTGCGCTGGTAGTGGCCCTTCTGGCTGTCACGGCTTCTGCGGCTATGGCGGACACCCTTCCGGTGCCCCCAATCCCGCCAGTCCTGCCAGCCATCGGGGACGCTGCGCCGGTGCCCAATCTCGATGCTGAGGCACCTGTCACGCCGTCATCGGAGGGGCCGAGTGTTAATGTCCGGCTCTATCGTATTCGAATGTATGACCCAAGCGCAGGCTTTGTGCCCGGATCACACTATCAATCGACCGAGGATCGTAAGCCGATCCAGACGCCTGGACTGAGCATCAGCGTGCCGCTGAAGTAGCATCCGGGATCGTCGCGTTGCGCTGTGCGACGCTTCCGGTCCAGCTTTCCGTCTGAATTGCAACGACTCCACCCGAGAAGTCACTCGAGTCGCATCAGCGATCAATGAACTGGGACCGGAGAGGGACGTCGCGCTGGTCCCAGCGGCAGCCGGTGCGACCGACTCGGCTCGTCATGGTTGATCTGGAAGGGCTTTCGGAGCGTTACGCATGGGTTCGGCTTCTTCGGAGTGGCATGGATCGAGGTCCGTCATCCCGCGAGCAGGACTGTTTCACCCCTGGCGGGAAGCTGCATTACTTTTATGAAGCCGTTATCAGTTCATATACGCCTTAAAGCGCTGGATAATCCTTCGATAGTTGCCAGGAACGTTGACTGTGATAACTTCGTTAAAACAGTCTCTAAAATGTGAAGGCTGAAATCGGTTAAATGCCCTCGCATTAGAGCACGAATCCGTGTTCTTGTCCGTACCGGAAGTGGCATCGTGGCCGTTTAGAAACCATAGCCAATGTGCTCCTAGGCGTCTCGCCAGACTGGGCAAAAGCACGAAGGGTCGCAGGTGGGTAAGATAGAGCCGGCGGCTACCGCGTCGACGTTACAAGTATCCTTCCGTTCAGGAACGGTGGATCGGGGCTTGCGGGCATGAAACTTTCCACCCGTCTCGTGCTGCTGATCCTGGGGTGTCTGCTGCCGATTCTGACGGCGCAGGTTTATTCCCAGGTCAACTTGTACGCTGAGCGGCATGACCAGTTGAGCGGCTTGGTCTTACGTCAGGCACAACTGGCGAATTCGGGCATCGCCAGCATCATGGATGCCGTACGGCAGTTTGGCCTGGTTGCGGGTCAATTCCCATCGGTACGTGATGTCGATGAGCATTGCGGCCAGCAATTGACGACGTTGCGCCGCAGCGTGACCCAGTACCGCTTCCTCGCCTTGTTTTCACCTGCGGACGGAGCCCTGCTTTGTGCATCGGACGGCAGCCCTGATGGCTTGGCGCGGGCCCGATCCTCCTGGCTCGCAGACATAGTGACGACATCCGATCTGGCGATCGGCCCAGTATTGATTGACCCGGAGCACAAGCAACGTACCCTGCCGATCGCGATCCATCTGACCAGCGCAGGCTCTGGAACACGCCCGATGGTGCTGGTAGCGGGGCTCGATACCGAGTGGCTGATGCGCCATCTTGAGGCGGCTCGGGTGGAGCGTTCCAGCGCGGTTTCACGCGCGGCGCTGATAGTCGCTGATCGAGCTGGCACGATCATCGGCCGGGTTCCGGGTAGCGCCGAGGGATTCGAACGCAGCTTGCCCGATTGGCTGCGCCCGATGACCAATCGTGATGTTCAGGACGTTCAGACCGTGACGGATCCTGAGGGCCACACCATCATCGCCGCCTACGTCCCCAGTGTGCCGCCGCCCAACGGGCTGTCGGTCATCGACGCGCTTGTGCTGCCGGAACTGACGGCCGATATTGACCAAGCCACATACCAGGATCTGTTGGTCATCAGCGGCGCCGCCATCGTCGCCTTGATGCTGGCCTGGGTTGCCGGACGGCGCTTCATCTATCAGCCGACCGAAGCGCTGCTGCAAGCAGCGCGCAAATGGCGTGAAGGCGATCTGGGTGCCAGAGCCCAGCCAATGGATGCCGGGTCGGAATTCTCAGCGCTTGCCCAGTCATTCAACGCGATGGCGGCCGGATTGCAGGCTCGGGAGATGGAACGGCGTATGCAATCTAGCTTTCTTGAGTCGCAGGTAGCCGAGCGTACGCGCGAATTGTCGGAGACCAATAATCGGCTGCAGGTCGAAATCGCCGGCCGCGAGAAGACCGAGGCTGCCTTGCACCAGGCTCAAAAGCTTCAGGCAGTCGGGCAGCTCGCTGGTGGTATAGCGCATGATTTCAATAACATGCTTGCCACGGTTTTGGGCAATCTTGAGTTGATGGAGCGGCGGGTCGCGCAGGCCGCCGAGGACTGGACCCAAGCAGACTGTGACCGGCTGTTGAGGTTGATTGAGCGCGCGACCGGCGCTGTCACGCGCGGTGGGCAGCTTACGTCCCGCCTGCTGGCGTTCTCCCGCCGGCAGCGGCTGGCTGCACGCCCCACCGACGTAAACGCGTTGTTGAGCGAGCTCATCACGCTGGCCACCAGCACCCTCGGACGCCGCATTCAGGTGGTTCCGGAGCTGGCGGAGGATCTTTGGCCGGCAATGGTGGATCCAAGCCAGGTCGAGGCCGCCATCCTCAACCTGTGCCTGAATGCCCGCGACGCCATGCCGGATGGTGGCCGCCTGACGGTGCAGACGTCCAACCTGATGATTATCGCGGGTAATCAGTCGGGGTCCGACAACCATCTTGCGGTCGGATCCTACGTCCAGGTTTGCATTTCAGACACCGGGACGGGCATGTCGCCCGAGGTCAAGGCGCGCGCCTTCGATCCGTTCTTTACCACCAAGGGACCGGGGGCCGGATCGGGATTGGGACTGAGCCAGGTTTACGGGATGGCGCGTCAGTCCGGCGGCAACGTGACGATTGATAGTGCCATGGGTGAGGGAACCCGCGTGACCCTGTCCCTGCCCCGAGCTATGGCGATCGAAGAAACCGGCGTGGTCGCCGACGAACAAGCGGTCAGTCTGCCGCGCCCGGGCACCCCTGGCGAATTGATCCTGGTGGTCGATGATGACCACGCCGTCAGGCAGGTCACGGTGGAGATGGCGCGTGACCTTGGCTGCGAGGTGGCTCAGGCATCCGGCGGCGAACAGGCGCTGGCGCTGATCGACAAGCTGACGCCAAAGCTCATTCTGCTGGACTACGCAATGCCGGGAATGAATGGCCTGCAACTTGCCCGTGCACTGCGCGAACGCGGCGTGACCGCGCCGATCGCCCTGGTCACGGGTTATGCGGAGCTGTCGGAGGCGGATGTGGCGGCCGGCGAGTTAGCTGGACTGCTGCGCAAACCATTCACGATCCGCGAACTGCAAAGCCTGCTTACTCAGCTGCGTGCAGCGGCCGGGGCAGAGACAGCATGCCTTTAGAGCGCTTTCAGCCTGACTGTAAACAGTCAGCGCGCTCTATCTCGTTGTTTGCGCGAGCAACTTCATCACCCTGACCATTCCGGTCAGGGTGATGTTGCTCTAGCAGGGCTGGTTACCAGATGAACCGGGGCAAGGTGGCGATTGGCGCGACCCCGGCGTCACGCGCCGCCGCCTCCGCCCGAACCGGATCAAAGCGTCCATCTGCCGCTTTCAGGGCAGCTCCGTGTATGCCGTCCAGCACCCAGCAGGCGGACAGATCGACACCAATCGCGCCGGCGATGTCCGTGCGCAGCGAATCGCCAACGGCCAGTACCTGTTCAGGGGGCAAATCGAGTTGTCGCAGCACAGGCTGGTAGATCGCCGGATCGGGTTTGCCCAGTGAGCGGACATCGCCACCAAGCGTCGCATAGCGAAGCGCGAGTGCGCCCGCGCACAAAACGCGGATTCCACCGCGGATGACTTCCAGGTCGGGATTGGCGCAGATCATCTTCAGCCGGTAGCGTGCGCATTCCTGCAGCGTCGGCTCGAATTCGGCCATGTCGCTGGGATCGCGATGATCGTCCGGTCCCGTGTTCAATACGAAGTCCGCGTCGCCGGGCGTTGCGACCACGATCAGCGGCAATCCTTGCAGCACCGGCTTGTCGCGGTCAGGACCCAGATGGAACACGCGCTGCCCAAGCTCCGCCCACCACAGGTCCGGAGGATCCTGCAGCGCCCGCCGGACCGCTTCGCCGCTGGTCAGGATGCCGGTGTAAAGCCCATCTTCGATCCCCATGCGACGCATCATCGTCTGCACCGCATCATTTGGGCGCGGCACGTTGGACAGCAGCAACGTCCGCTTTCCGGCATCCCTCAGGTGCCGAAGCGTGTCCACAGCATGCGGGAAGGCGTTGACCCCATCGTGGATCACACCCCAGAGGTCGAGCACAAAGCCCTCATAGCGCTCGGCGAGCGGGGCAAATCCAGACAAATGTTCCATCAAGCCGCCAATTCCTCCGCACGGGTGCCAATCGCATCCTGCACCGTGGCGAAGCGTGCGTCACGCAGCGCCCCCAGCAGTTCAGCTTTCAGGCGCGGGATCAGCGCCGGGCCATGGAACGCAAAGGCGGAGTAAAGCTGGACCAGCGATGCGCCGGCCTCGATCTTCGTCAGCGCGTCACGCCCGGTGAATATCCCGCCGGTGCCGATCAGCACCAGCCGACCACGCGCTAGCAGGAATGCGCGCGCCAGCATCGTGTTCGAAAGCGTCTGCAGCGGCCTTCCTGATAAACCGCCGGACTCGCCTGCATGGCGTGACCTCAGCCCAGGAGGACGCGAGATCGTCGTGTTGCCAACGATAAGGCCCTGTACGCCTTCCGCAACGCAGGTCTCGACAACCGCGGCGAGACCTTCCGCGGACAGATCGGGTGCGACCTTAACCAGGATCGGTGGCCGGAACTGGATCGCAGCAACCGCCTGCAGGATTGCGCGAAGCTGCGCCTCGGACTGAAGGTCGCGCAGGCCGGGTGTGTTTGGCGAGGACACATTGATTACGGCATAGTCGACCAGCGGGCGGACCGCCTCGATCAGCGCGGGGTAGTCCCGGACCGGATCGGCACCTTCCTTGTTGATGCCGACATTCGCGCCCAGTGGTATCGTCCGGTCGGACAATCTGGCCAGATTCCGAACGTAGACCGCAAGGCCGAGATTGTTGAAACCAAGCCGGTTGATGACGCCAAGGTCTTCGGTCAGGCGAAAGATGCGCGGGCGGGGATTGCCCGACTGGGGTCGCGGCGTGACGGAGCCTGTCTCGACAAAGCCGAAACCCAGATTAAGCAGGGCGCGACCACCGACTGCGTTCTTGTCGAAGCCGGCTGCCAGGCCGATCGGATTAGTAAAACGCCGCTGCAGGACGCTAACCGCGAGCGCCGGATGATCAACGTCACTGGACGATGAGACAAGACCTCGCGACAACGCCCACAAGGCGATTGCATGCGCCCGCTCCGGGTCCAGAAGGCGAAGCGCTGGCAGCGCCGCGGAGGCAACACGTGAGAACATCGGTTTGGGTTATGCCCGCAACGGCCACTGTCTGAAAGAGCTTACACCGGCTTGGGCGCCTTCGGCGTGTGGTGGCAGAACGAGCAGCTGCCCGACAAGATCCAGCACGGCCGCGATCTGGCTGCCGAGGCGGGCGCCGTCTCGCTTCAGCCGGCGCAGCTTCATTCCCTGAGGCGCTTGTTCGCAGGGGTCGAACAGGACGATGATCGCACCGGTCAGATCGCCTGAGGGACACGCCAAAACGAAAGTGGCGCGTCCTCGCGAAAGGCGGTTGCGTGGGCGATCAGGCTGATGCTTCCCCGCGGGCGGCGGGGCGCACTGCCTGCCCTGCCGTGGCGCCAGCGCTACCTCGTGGTCCCGGGCAACCAGGGTAAGGTGGGTTGCGGCGGAGGTTTTGCCTGACGATGCTTTTTTGATGACGCAATATTGGGTGCGCTGCTTCTTCTGTTGCTGCGCATCCGGAGCGCGGATACTCAGACTGATCTGTGTTGCCCCAGGCGTCTGGTCGAGAAACGACGTGAGCAGACGCCGGATCAGGCCACCGGCCGCCAGGCGTTGCGCCTCATGGCGCCGCGCCAAGTGCTGGCGCATCTGATTATCCGATCCGCGGGAACTTTTCAAAACTGGAATGTCTGGCGGCATGTTGGGTTCCTGCTTGCCAGGCGATCGTTCCACCGAGGGGGCGGAAAAGAAGACCTGGTCGAGATAAATGGACTACGTAACGTCGACACTCGGGACTTCGTCAGGCCCCAACCGGCTGCCCCCCGGGCAGCGTCCTGGGTTCTGGCTCTCGGCCCCTGTCGAGGGGGAGCATCCTTTGATTTGCAAACCCACGCGGACCTTGGTCGGGGCTTGCGTTCTCCCGCGACAGGGAGAAGCCTGCGCCGGTGTGGAATCAACCTTACCTGGAGACCTGTTGCCGCTCCGCGTTGCACCGCCTTCATCTCAGCGGTTCGGCCGGCCGGCCCGTCGATTTGCCGGATGGCGCTTGTCTGACGCGCATGGCGGCGATGGGACTGTGTGAGCGGCGGGCAGATGGACGCTTTGGCATAACTGCCGAAGGCGTGCAGCGACATGAAGCCGAGGTTCTGACGCGCAGCGCTGGCCGTGTCAGGACAGCGGCGCGGTGACCACGGTTTCAATGTCGGCTAAGGTGACGCAAACGATACGTGCACCATCTGCGGCAGTGATCATCACAAGGTCCCCCGCCGTCAGCATGTCGCTAGCGTCGGCCAGGTAATTGCCGCTGCTGACGGTATTCAGCTTGTCCTTGCCGGATTTGTAATGCCAGAGCGTGAAGCCGTTGGCGTAGGCGAGCACTGACAGATTGCGGATGGCGAATGCCATGGTGGCACCTTTCAATAAAAAAGCCGCCACCCCAGGGGGCAGCGGCTCAATGGATTGTGGCGGGGGGGCGTTCTACCGATGGACGCAGTTCGCCCGTTGACAGCTGAAGATTAGAGGAACATCAGACATGGTGTCAATGATAAATTTCCTAATTGGGTAAAAAGTCTTTAAAGAATTCCTTTCGCGCGAAGTGGCCAGGCTAGCCGCTCCAACGCTTCGGCCCAGAACCTGCAGTCCTGGCGTTCCGCCGGCACCGCCGGATTGGGTGGCATCTGCCGCTCGCCCCAAATGCGCAATACGCGGGCATGGACCAGGCTGATGCGTCCCTGGCGATAGAGCGTATCAAGACACCTGACCACGTCATCCGGATCGCAGGGTCTGGCAATGGCACCCTTGTTAGCAGTGTATCGCGCGCCTTCGCGGCGGGCGATCAGCGCCGACATTGTCCACATCCAGGCGTGCTCGGCATCCTCAAATGGCTGAGTATGCGGGTTCGTTCGCGAGGGAAGCCTCGCGGCAAGAAGGGACTGGCGGGCTACAAGTGGCATAAAGGGCATCCCCTTAAATCAAAACGCGAGCTACAAAGGAAGACACATAACCACAGGTTGCATACACATGCAAGATAAAGTGGCTGATTTTCCTATTTCATTTGGCAGCTATTCCTAGCATACTACAGTCGAGCCGAGTCCGAACCACAGCCCGAGATCTGGCGCCCCAGCGCCGCCTGGGGCCGACAGGAGCCGCACGATGAAGCACGAGGATGTCTGGCGCGCCATCGATACGCTCGCCGCTGAAAATGGGTTGTCCGCTTCCGGACTGGCCAAGCGCTCCGGCCTGGACGCGACGACCTTCAACCCCTCCAAACGGACAATGCCCGATGGACGCGCGCGTTGGCCGAGCACGGAGAGTGTAGCAAAAGTGCTCGCTGCAACCGGGGCGTCGCTCGAAAGCTTCACCTCACTGGTGTCCGGCGCCCGAGCGCTGACAAGCGCCGGCGGCTCGCGGACGATATCACGCCGGGTGCCGCTGATCGGCCTCGCCCAGGCCGGCGGCGAGGGCTATTTTGATGATGGGGGTTACCCGGTCGGTGGAAGCTGGGATGAAGTCAGCTTGCCGGAAATCGCCGATCCAAATGCCTACGCGCTGGAGATCAGCGGCGACTCGATGGAGCCGGTGTACCGCGACGGCGACCTGGTCATCGTGTCACCCTCCGCGCCGATCCGCCGCGGTGACCGCGTGGTATGCCGCACTGCGGATGGACAGGTTATGGCAAAGCAACTGGCACGCCGGTCCGCCCGTCGTGTCGAGCTGAAAAGCCTGAACCCGGAGCATCCCGACTACAGCTTCGACCTGTCCGACGTGAACTGGATCCATCGGATTGTCTGGGCTAGCCAATAAGCCCTGATCCAGCAAATATCACGGCTCCTGCCCCGGCGCCTTGGGCGGATTTCCTTTGACGAAACAGCGCTGCACGGCGTCAGATCGGTGCTGGAGGGCTGCTCAGATGGGCCGGATCGCCTTGGCTTCAATGGCCGCTTTGCTGCTGCTGGCGATGCTGGATACGGCGCCGGCCAGAGCGGATGACGTGGATGTCGCCCTGGTGTTGGTCACGGACGTGTCCCGCAGCGTCGACGACAGCGAGTTCGCGCTGGAGAAAAATGGCTATGCCAGCGCATTCACCAGCCCCAAGGTTCTGGAGGCGATCCATAATGGCCCAACCGGCAAGATAGCGGTTGCCTACGTGGAATTTTCCAGCAGCTCCGAGGTGCGTGCCGTACTGGACTGGACGGTGATCCAGGACAAGGTCTCGGCGCAGGCCTTCGTCGACCGCCTATCCGCCGCGCCTCGCTCGTTCTGGGGCCGCACCGCGATCAGTGCAGGGATTGACCGGGCGGCGCAGCTTCTGGCGGAGGCCGGTGTCAGCGCCACACGCCGTGTGATCGACGTGTGCGGCGACGGCACCAACAACGCCGGGCGTGAAGCCGCGGATGCACGTGACGATGCGGTAAAGGCTGGGATTACCATCAATGGTCTTGCGATTATCAATGACCACCCTGTGTCGTGGACGTTCGCCCATGTGCAACCGCCGGGAGGTCTGCCAAACTATTACCGGGAGAACGTCACTGGTGGACCGGGCAGCTTTGTGCTGGAGGTGCATGACTTCGCCAGCTTTGGCGAGGCGATGACGCGCAAGTTGGTTGAGGAGATCGCCGTCGGACCGCCGGCGACGAGGTTCGCGAGCGACCGGTAGGGCAACAGGGAGACCTGAATGGGACTGATGATTAACGGCGAGTGGCAAGAGCACGAACCGGAGAAAACCAAGGAGGGCACGTTCGAGCGCGGAGAAACGTCCTTCCGCAACTGGATTACGCCTGACGGCCGTCCGGGACCCACCGGACAGGATGGTTTCCGCGCGGTGGCCGGCCGCTACCACCTGTATGTTTCGCTGGCCTGCCCTTGGGCGCACCGCACCTTGATCATGCGCACCTTGAAGGGCCTGCAAGCGGTCATCCCGGTTTCAGTGACGCATTGGCTCATGGCCGACCATGGCTGGACATTCGCGCCCGGGGACGGCGTGGTCGCAGACGACCTGTACAACAGCCGCTACTTGTATGAACTGTACGCACGCGCCGATGAAGCCTATACAGGACGGGTGACGGTGCCGATCCTGTGGGATCATCACACTCAGACCATCGTCAACAACGAATCCGCCGACATCATCCGGATGTTCGGATCGGCGTTCGATCAGGTCGGCGCCAAGCCGGGCGACTATTACCCGCAGGAATTGCGCGGCGAGATCGATGCCGCCAACGAACGAATTTACCACACCCTGAACAATGGCGTTTATAAATCGGGCTTCGCCACGACCCAGGCCGCCTATGAGGCCGCGGTCACGCCGCTGTTCGACACGCTGGACTGGCTGGAGGACCGCTTGTCGCAGTCCCGGTTCCTATGCGGCGAGAAATTGACCGAAGCGGATATCAGGCTGTTCACCACGCTCGTGCGGTTTGATGCCGTCTACTACGGCCACTTCAAGTGCAACGTGCGGCGGATCGTCGACTACAAGCACCTATGGGCCTACACACGTGATCTGTACCAAATTCCGGGCATCGCCGAAACCGTCGACTTCGGCCACATCAAGCGGCACTATTACATGAGCCACCGGCGGATCAATCCGACTGGGATCGTGCCTGTCGGGCCGGCGCTTGATTTCGCGGCTCCGGCTGAGCGCAGCCGCGACGTCGACAAATTGATCGTGTTCTGAGGGTTTGACAGCCGCGACATGGCGGCGAACCTGTCGGTGAAGCAACCCGGAGATTGTTGCCATGGAACTTCGTAACCTCGGCCAGTCCGGCCTGCGTGTGTCCGCCATCGGACTGGGCTGCAACAATTTCGGCGCCCGGATCGACGAGGCAGCCAGCCAAGCGGTGATCTACAAGGCGCTGGACCTTGGCATCACACTGTTTGACACGGCTGATGTCTACGGCGATCGCGGCGGTTCCGAAACGGTGATGGGCGGCATCCTGGGCGAAGACCGCAAGCGGATCGTGCTGGCGACCAAGTTCGCCGCACCCATGGACGACAGCGGTGAGATGGAAGGCGGGTCGCGGCACTATATCATGAAGGCGGTTGAAGACAGTCTGCGGCGGCTGCGGACCGATTGGATCGACCTGTATCAGATGCACCGTGTCGACCCACGCACGCCGATTGAGGAGACACTGCGTGCCCTGGACGACCTGATCCGCCAGGGCAAGGTTCGTTATATCGGCTGTTCAAATTTCGCCGCCTGGCAGATGACCGAGGCGGCCTGGACGGCCCGCACCGCGGGGGTGAGCGGGTTCGTTTCCTGTCAGGATGAATACTCCCTGGTGCATCGCGCGCCGGAGGCCGAACTGCTGCCGGCGGCCCGCAAGCTGGGGTTCGGACTGCTGCCGTATTTCCCGTTGGCGAGCGGCTTGTTGACCGGCAAGTATCGCCGCAACGTGAGCCTTCCGGCGGGGACGCGACTGGCCAAGACACAGCGGCTGGCTGACCGCTACCTGACCGAACGCAACTGGCAGGTCGCGGAAAAGCTCGGGGACTTCGCCGAAAGCCGTGGTCGCACCATGCTGGAGCTGGCGTTCAGTTGGTTGCTGTCGCAAAGCCCTGTGGCAAGCGTGATCGCCGGGGCGACGCGGCCAGAGCAACTTGAGCAGAACGTCGCGGCGGGCGCATGGACGCTGTCAAAGGATGACCTGACCGAGATCGACAGGCTTACGGCGTGACCGCGCGGTTCTGATAAACAGATAGATGGGCAAACGCGGCTGCCAGCAATGGCGCGGCGACACCGGCCTGCCATCCGCGCACCAGCAGGTCGCCAATGATCTGTTCGGCTTCAAGCGGTCGTCCCTTCAGCAGGTCGCGATACATCGAAGACGTCAGCGGCGAACCTTTCTGGGTCACTGTTGCCTTGGCCGCAGTGATGAAGGTTTCAGTCGGCGGCGTGCCGACGGCGGCAGCGATGGCTGCAACCTCGCTCAACAAGCCCAGCGCGAAGTCCGACCCGCCCGGGACCGCCGCGATCTCGCCAATGGTGCCCCGCATCAGGCAGGTGACACCGCCAAGCGTGGCAAGAAGGATCCATTTCTCCCACATCTCCTGCTCGATGCTTGACGACAGACGGGCATTGAAACCGGCGCCCTGCATGATTGCATCCAGGCGGGTCATGCGCTTCGAAGACGTCCCGTCGCGCTCGCCGTAGACCAGGTCCTGCAGAGGGTTGAGTTGAACGATGCGGCCGGCGTCGTCGAGGATCGTCGCCACCTTGCAGGCGCATCCGGCGACCGCGTTTTGCCCAAAACGCGCGGTCAGGATGTCCATGTGCTTCATGCCGTTGAGCACTGGCAGGATCATCGTGTCAGGACCGACGGCAGGTGCAAAGTCGTCCATCACCGCATCCAGGGCGAACGCCTTCACGGTCAGCAACACGGCATCAAAGGGCCCATTGATCTCGCCGGCTGTGACGATGGCGGGAGCCAGGGTCACGTCGCCATGTGGGCTGACGATCTGTAGCCCGTGGCTACGAAGTGCGTCGGCCCGTTGGGGCCGCACAAGGAAGGTCACGTCCCGCCCCGCCTGCGCCAGTCGTCCGCCGAAATAGCCGCCGGTCGAACCGGCGCCCACAACCAAGATGCGCATGCCTTGTGTCTCCACTGCTGGCGCCCGCGACACAGGTTGGTCGCAAAGGCGTCTCCGGAAACATTTATGGGCATATACCCCTAATGATCAATAGGTCCGCAGGCGGAGGGGTTAAATCGCCCCTGCCCGCTTCAACGCCTCGACCTGCTGTGGTGCGAGACCGAGCCAGGTCCCGTAGATTTCGGCGTTGTGCTGGCCGAGCAGGGGGCTGGCGACGGGTTCGACCCGATCGGCGCCATGCAGCCGCAACGGCGAGTTCGGCAGAACTATGGGACCCAGCGACGGATGGTCGACATGCTGTAACATGCCGCGTTCATGCATGTGCGCGTCGTTCATAACCTCGACAGCGTTGCGTACCGGGGCCACCGGAATCTTGAAACGCTTCGCCGCCGCGACGATTTCTGCCTTGCCCAGGCCAAGGGTCCAGGCGGTCACGAGAGCCTCGGTTGCGGCCATATTCTCGGTGCGTGCCGGATTGGTGCTGAAGCGCGGATCGTCCAGCAGGTCATCGCGGCCCATCGCTCGCAGCAGGTTTTGCCAGTGGGCCTCGGTGACGACGTGGATCGCAACCCAGCCATCCCGGGTCTGAAACGCATTGTATGGCGCGCTGGCCAACCCTGCCTGTCGGTTGCCGGCGCGTGGCGGCACCTTCCCGGTTCGCAGATGGTAGTCGTAACTTGAGGCGAGTGAGGGATACACCGTCTCCTGCATGGCGACCTCGACCAACTGGCCTTGGCCGGTGGCAGCACGCTGCAGCAAGGCGGTCACGACGGCCGCATACAAATGTATGCCACCCATGAAGTCGACCAGTGTTGGTCCGGCTTTCATCGGAGGACCATCCGGATCGCCGGTAACGCTCATGATGCCGGAGGCGGCCTGGATGGTGAAATCCATTGCCAGATTGTCGCGATCGGGGCCGGAAATGCCAAATCCGGTGCCTGTGGCGTAGACCAGCGCGGGATTGATGTCCTTCAGCACGTCATAGCCGACGCCCAGGCCATCCAGGGTGCCGGGTGAGAAATTCTCCAGCAGCACGTCGGCGCGGGCAACCATCTGCTTCAGCAGATCCTTGCCGGCATCCGACTTCAGGTTCAGCGTCACTGCCCGCTTATTGGCGTTCAGCATGGCGATCGGCAGCGTAGTTTCGCCACCGGCTGCAATAACGCGGCGCCGTAACGGCTCACCGCCGGGTGGCTCGATCTTGATGACTTCGGCCCCGGCTTTAGCCATCAGCATGGTTGCATACGGACCTTGAAAGATCTGGCCAAAATCCAGGACCGTGATACCTGCCAGGGGAGTCGTCATTGGTGGAGACCTTTTGTTCGTCGGATCGATCACCGACGATAGGTCCATCCGCCGCGATTGGCGACACTGCCCGTCAGGCTGCCCTCGGAGCAGAGATTTCACCCGCTACGGGATAGTGATGTCCTGCAGTGAGATGGATCTCGATGCTGGCGACAAAAGGCGGCAGCGGCAGCCGGGCGTGACCATCGGTCCAACGCCAGATTTGGCCGCCCGCGCGCTCCACGCCCCACCAACCGTCCGCCAGCCATGGCGCATCGACCGGCACTTCAACGACACCCGATCCGCCTGACAGCACAATACGCTTCACCGCGACACCAAGCCGGCGCTGATCTTCGACCCACGGTGTCAGGTCGCACGGTTTGGCCACGCGCGACACCAGGCAAACGTCGTTGGCAGTCACCGGCAGGGTGAAGACAAAGCGATTGTCCACGTTGCTCATCGGCAAGCGGGCAACCCCATCGACCAGAAGATGAAAGCCGGGGTCCGCTGTGGTCTCGGGAGCCCTCGGCGTGTGACCCATCTGCCAGGCGCGCATCGACAATTTCTGCCAGACCGGCCTTACCCTCTCGGCATCAGCTGCGAATGGGGCACAGCAATGGTGTTCGCGCCGTTCCTGCTGTCGGTCCGGCGACAGGTCGGGATGCAGCACAAGTGGCGTCGGGGCATTTTCGAAAACTCTGCGATTGCCGCAGTCGAGATAGCTTTCGGCCGGCAGCCCGTCGGCAAGAAGAATGTCGTGCCGATCAAGTTCGACATGGAAGTACTGAACGCTCCGCAGGCGGACATCACGGGTGATCGTCGCGCCATTCAGCAGCAGCCGCGCGGGGATCAACAGGCCGGCAACGGCGAGTGCGTGATCAGGTGAAATTAGCAGATCGCGCTTGGGCTGGCCGTCAGCGAACGCATTGGCTGCGATCCGAATGGGCCGAACGAGATCCGGATCCGGATGGCGCATCAGGTCAATGCGGCGGTAACCGATCCAGACGATGGGCCGAGTGACGACGCCTGCTCCGGCGCCAGTGACGGCAACGTGCCGCCCCGGACGCAGCGCCTCAACAGGCACGTAACCTGCCGTCGTCATGATCCGCGTTCCCGCCGCGAAGCAAGCGAATGAGAACGGAATAACCGGGAGATAAGGCGACGAGGTGTCAAGTGCCGGTTCGCTGGACCGTGGCAAAAGCGTGTTGTTCGCCGGGTCGATCACCGGGCCGCTGGCCACCCGCCCAGCCGTCAGACCATACAATATATTGTCGGTCACACTGACCGGTATCGCGGTATTATTGGCAACGAAGGTGGCACCGGTGCCGTAGTCGTTCAAAACGGTATTGCCCGTCACGGCGAGTGTGTTAGCCGGATAGAACAATCCCTCCTCGCCATAGGCGATGAAGTTCGAATTCAGCGCATGGGCGCCTTTTTCGAAGACGTTGTTTCTGATTACCGCCGTGCCGCCGTTCGGCAAGTCGATCTCATAGCTGCCGGTGCCGTTCGGATCGTCGATCCGCGAATTCTCGATCGTTGTGTTCGCCGCCCGGCTCTTGATGTTGTGGCCGATGATCGGGCTGTAGAAATAGCTGTTGTCGATCGTCAGTCGTTGAATCGCCCCGACATACAGATTGTGCTCGACGCCGGGTGGCGGATCGGAATTTCCATTGTTGCCGAACTCCGAGTCGTTGATGGTGATCGTCCCGGCGGGATCATTGTCCGCCAGGATGCCTTCCTGGTTGTCATGCAAGTAGGTGTGGCTGAGCGTCAGGTTACCACTCTTGAAACGGATGCCGGCACCGTTTCCCCCGTCGGAATTTTCAATCGCGGCTCCCGAAAACTCCATGTTGTTGAGTGTGACGGTGGGTCCGGGACCGCCTGGCGTGCCGATCGTCAGGATGCCTTGAAGGTTTGGCGGCGGCTGGGTAGCGACCAGGTTCACCATGCCGCCGACCCCTTCGATGGTTATGCTGGATGTGATGGTGGCGAAGTCATTGGTGTAGGTGCCGGCTTGCACCTGGATTACATCTCCATCCCGTGACGCCGCGATCGCAGACGCGAGGGAGGTGTAGCCAAAGCCGCTACCGCTTCCGACGGTCAGCGTTGCCATTTTCGAACCTCCCTGGCTGGGGCCACACGCGGCACCATTGCTAATTTAGCCTACAGCAATAATCCAGGACTGAAATCGGCAATTATCGTGCGAAAGCGAGATTCCCGTTACACATATATTTTCTGGCCGGCTGGTTCAGTCGGTCGCCAACCGGCTGAAACTGACGCAGGATGCCGCCATCGCCACGCCGGCGGCAATGAACAATGCAACGGTCGTCCCGTTCAGCGGGAACGCCGTGAAGACCAGCGCCACCAGTGCGGCCCCCATCGATTGGCCCAGCAGCCGCGCGGTTGCCTGCATGCCACTCGCCCCGCCGGTGCGGATTGGCGGCGCGGAGGTAATGATGGCGCGGTTGTTTGGGGTATTGAAAAAGCCGAACCCGATGCCGCACACCGTCATCCGCCAGGCAATATCCAAGTATGAGGGATGGTCCGGCAGCAGCGCCATGGCCAACAACCCAAGGCCCATCACCGCGAGGCCACATCCGCCGAGCAGACCCGCTGGGTATTTATCGGCAAGGCGGCCCGAAAACGGGGCAATAACCGCCACGACCAGGGGCCACGGTGTCATCAAAAGCCCGGTTGTAACCTGGTCGAGCTGGAACCGGTGCTGGAACAGGAACGGCATCGACACCTGGCCGATGGCCTGCGCGATGAATGAGCAGATGGACGTGGCGACCGACAGCGCAAACAGCGGAATGCGCAGCAGGTCGACAGGCAACAGCGGTGCGATACGGCTTAATTGTCGGACGACCAGGACGAAGCCCGAGATCGCCGCGATCACCAGCTCCACGCCGACACGGATCCATGAATCGCCGTGTCCCATCTCCGACACGCCGAACAGCAGCGTGCCGAATGCCACCGCCTGCAGCGCCGCGCTGGGCAGGTCGAACCGACTGCCCGACAGCGGGGTCAACGGCAGCGTACGCAAGGCAATGACCGCACCAAGGATGCCCAACGGCACGTTCACAGCAAACAGGTATGGCCAAGGCGCTACGGCCAGGATGGCGGAGGCGACCGATGGTCCAAGCGCCGAGGCGATCGATCCGACTGTTGCATTAAGCCCAACGCCGCGTCCCAGCCAGCGGCGCGGATAGATAAAACGGATCAGCGCGCTGTTGACGCTCATGATGCCGGCCGCACCGAGACCCTGCAGCATGCGCGCGATGATCAATGTGGTCAGCGAGGATGACAGGGCGCAAGCCAGCGACGCCAGCGTGAACAGCACCAGTCCGGCTTGATAGATCCGCCGGTAGCCGTAGATCTCACCCAGCGAGGACAGCGGCAGCAGCGAAATCGTCACCGCCAGCTGGTAAGCATTCACCACCCAGATCGAGTTAGCCGGCGAGGTGTTGACCTCGCGTGCAATCGTGGGCAACGCGACATTGGCGATGCCGCCATCCAGCACGGCCAGTGTCAGCCCGAGGCCAATGGTCAGGATTGCCCACATGCGCTGCGGCATCGGCACCCCGTCGGGCTCGGCCGCGCCAAAATTCCTTACGGGAACCAGGATGTCAGCCATCAGTCAGGCAATTCCTTCAGTACTGCCTCAACCGGCAGGTCGGCAAGATCAGGCCGTTGCAGAATGCGCGTCCACCGCCCGGTCGGCGCGCACTGCGCAGGGTTCGACTGGTTCGAAAACAAGGTGATGGCCGGGCAGCCTGCAACAGCGAGTAAATGCATCGGCCCCGTATCGTTGCCGATAGCAAATTTCGCCGCACGCGCGAGGTCGCACAGATCACCGAAGCCGGTTCGTCCGATCAGGTCGATCGCCAACGGAATGCCCGCCCCCAAACCCTGTTCCGCCGCCGCCCCTACGATGACCGAGGCGATCCCCCGGTCCGCCAGCCGCTGGCTGAGTGCGTGATAGCGGGTAATAGGCCATCGCTTGCCCAACCGATCGGGCGAGCTGCCCGGAACCAGCAGAGCAAAATCCGGGGGCAGATCAAAGCGAGCCAGGTCGCCGGTGCACCAGGACAGATCAGCAGGCGGAAAGTTGGTGATACCGGCCTGGCGGAGCTGGCCCTGCTGCCGTGCTGTGTCATGCAGGATGTTGCGCCGGGGATCACGATCGGGATGCGAGCAGCCAAACGCAATGCCCGACCACTCCGGGCGCCGTTTGGCCGGGAACAGGGCGAAATAGCGTGACGACCTTGTCGAGGTCTGCAGGTCGTAGACCCGGCTAAAATGTCCGTCAGCCAGCATCCGGCCGAGCCGACGGGTATTGCGCAGGTCCCACCACGCCGGGCGCGGGTCTATCAACACATCGTCGAAATAGGGAAAGGTCCGCAGCCATTCTGCATAGGCCCGGCTGGTCAGCACACTGATCCTAGCACCCGCATGATGGCGACGTATGGCTGCGAAGGCCGCGAGTGAGAGGATGATATTGCCGAATGCCCCCAGCTTGACGATCAGGACGTTCTGCCGGTCAGTGCTCAAAGGCCCGACGTGTCTATTCACTTGTCCAGACCGGCTCATGCCCGTGACTATCAGTGCGTCGGTGAGTCGGCAACCGGTGCGGGGAAATGCGCTTTCCAGTGCCGGGCAATATCAAGACGGCGGGTCACCCACACGCCGGCAAATCGTCCGATATGGTCCAGCAGCCGCTGCAGCCCTGCGGCGCGGGCCGGGTGACCAATCAAACGCATATGCAACCCGATGGACATCATCTTCGGCTGCGTCTTGCCTTCCTGGTAAAGGAAATCGAAGGCATCGCGGCAATAATGGAAGAAATCATCGCCGGTGCCGAAGGTGCCCCGGCCGAACTTCGAGTCGTTGGTCGACAGGCTATAAGGCACGATTAGATGCGGCTTGTCGCCGACCTTGGTCCAATATGGTAAGTCATCGTCGTAAGCGTCGGAATCGTAGAGGAACCCACCCTCTTCCATCAGCAAGCGCCTGGTGTTGACGCCGGGTCCGCTCCGGCAATACCAGCCCAGCGGGCGCTCACCCATTGTGGCCTGCAATGAGGCGACGGCGCGTATAATCCGGTCCCGCTCAAAATCCTCCGTCATCTCGAAGTGCTTTTCCCAGCGCCAGCCATGACAGCAGACATCATAGCCGGCCTGTTTGATGAAATCGGCCGCCGGCTGGTTTCGCTCCAGCGCCAGCGCGCAGCCGAATATCGTCAATGGCAGGTCACGCTCCTGGAACAGCCGCATGACCCGCCAAAAACCCGCGCGGCTGCCATACGCGAACATGCCCTCTGCCGCGAGGTCGCGTCCGACGACCCCGGGGTTGTTGCCGCCATACTCGGTCAACGCCCATTCGGACGCCGGATCACCGTCCGGAACAGAGGGTTCCGACCCTTCCTCAAAGTTCAGCACGAAGTTGACCGCAATGCGGGCTTGGTTCGGCCAGTTCGGATTGGGTGGGTTGGCGCCATAGCCGATTAGATCGCGGTCCATATGCAGGGTCCTGTCCTGTGGTGCGAGCAGGTTACAGGGCGCCCAGCTGCGTTGCGAGCCGTCCCTTATACGTTGACGTTGGATGACAGGGCGCCGAAAAGCCCGCTTATGTCCAACATCGCTGCGCCCTGGATCATCAGTGAGGGTTTGGCCGGATTGCGCTCCCAGGCGCTCGGCCTTACCGAAGCGGCCGGCCTTTCGGCCGAGTTCCGCGAGCTGAAACCGCGCGCGCCATGGAAGTGGATAACGGCCAAGCTATGGCCCAACCCGTTGGCTGCGGTATCCGATGCGGTCCGGGCACCGTTACCAGCCCTGGCAGTTGGTTGCGGCGGCATGGCTGGGGCCGTGCTGGCTGCGCTGCGACGGAAGTCCATGCGTGTCGTGCAGATACAGAACCCACGCATGGACATCGACCGCTTCGACCTGATCATCGCCAACCACCATGATGAGCTGACCGGGCCGAATGTCTTCGTGGCCCGCACGGCGCTGCATCGCGTGACTCCTGAGCGCCTGGCAGCGGAAGCGGAACTGTGGCGGGAGCGCTTCGCGCCGTATCGGCGGCCATTGGTCGCTGTGCTGCTGGGCGGCAATAATGGCCGGTTCCGACTGGATCGCGACTCCGGCGCCCAATTGGCGGCCGATCTCGCGGCCATGGCAGAGCGTGACAAGGTCGGCGTGGTGGTGACGCCGTCACGTCGGACCGATCCGGTGGTGACTGACCTGATCCGGACGACCCTGGCGCCCAGTGGCGGCTGGGTGTGGGATTTCAGCGGAGAAAACCCATATTTCGCCATGCTGGCATTGGCCGACCTGATCGTGGTCACGCAAGACAGCATATCGATGCTGTCCGAGGCGGTGGCGACGACCGCTCCGGTGATGTTCGCTGCGTTACCTGGCTCCTGGCGCCGGCTTGGTCTGTTTATGAAGCCGCTGCTGGACGAAGACCGCATCCGCCCGTTTGGGGGCCGGTTTTCGACCTGGCCGGTCAATCCAATCAACGACACTCAGGAAGCGGCGGCCGAAATGTCTCGCCGTCTTGGACTTTAGGACATAAATGCTGCAAATTCAGACGTTTGATGCCCGATCCGGGGGAAATGTCATCTACAAGGCGTTGGCCCATCCGCTGGCCGCGGAAGCAATCGAACGTGTGTATTCGCGACTTCAACCACCGGTTGCACTGTACGATCCTGACGGCATCGCTGATGCCCTTGGGGCGATGTATCCGGGCCCGTTCGACATGCTGTTCGTGCATGACGTAAGCGCGGTGGGCGAGAACCGGGCGGGCATGATCGCCGAACCGCTGACCGGGCTACAGGCTAGCGGGGTTCGGACCGTGCTGGTGGCCGCCTTCGATGCGGCTAAGGTCGTGGCACGCATCGCCCATATGATACCGCCGGACGCAACCGTGTTGACATTGGACGATGTCCGCTTGCCGGACGGCTTGCTGACGGCGCGGTCCCGCTATCTCGACAAGCTGAACTTTGCGACCAATTTCGCGTTTTTCCGTGACGCGGACGGCCTGCATACCCGCTTGGTGTCAGCCAATTATTGGGCCAACTACGGCGCGGCGCAGGTGCGCCTGTGGTTGCGCCTGTTTGACGCGGACGGGTGCACCCTGGCGACGTGGGAGCAAGCCCTGCCGTCAGGCCCCGGCGGTTTTTCGATCGACAGCAGCGCGGTGCGTGAGCGCTTTGGGCTGGATCCGTTCACCGGCCAGTTGTTCATCCATGCCATCGGCATCGCCGGTCATGATGTGGTGAAATATGCGCTGGACACCTACGCCTCGGGCAATGGCACCTCGTTGTCCTGCACCCATGACGCCAATGCGTGGCCATCCGACCGCTTCGCCGGCCTGCCCGCACCGCGACCGGATGAGAAAGTGGTGCTGTGGCTGCAGAACAGCCACGCCGTGCCGATTCCGGCCGGAACCGTGGCGCTCGACCGCATGGGCGCGGAGAACCCGGTGACCCTGAAGCAGATGGTCGGGCCTTTCGCCACCGTGGCCATGGATCTGGCGGACTACATGCCCGGTCTGCAATGGCCGGCGCAGGTTGAGGTTCGCGCAGGTCGGCACGTGGTTCGGCCACGCTACGAGATCACGCAGAACGACCGGGTGCGGATCGCGCATGTGAACGTCGAACGCGACAATCTACGTGCCGATCCCGGCATTGCCACTCTGCCGGCGCAGATGGGACGCGGCTACCTGTTGCCGTTTCCGATCCTGCCGGCGTCGCGCTTCCGCACCGTTTTTCAACCCACCCCCATGTCGACCGCGCAGACGACACTGCCGCTTCGGCTGGACGTGTTCAGCGCCGATGGCGTCAAGCGCGCAGAGCGCTTCCTCGGCTGCCTGGCGCGCAACCACGGCCTGGCAATGGATCTGGAGGAATTCGGCGTCGAACAGGGACACGGCGAGCTGGTCTACGACTTTCGCGACGGCGGCGTGGCCGACGGCTGGTTGCACGCGCTGTTCCGCTATGAGGATCGCCAATCCGGCCATGTCGCGGAGTCCAGTTTCGGCGCGCATATCTTCAATACGGCGATGACCTACCGCGACGAGCCGCAATCCTACTCGGGTCCGCCTCCCGGCTTGTCGACCCGGTTGTTCCTGAAGCTTGGCGACGCCAAGCGCCGCAGTTTTGCCGCCCTGATCTATCCGGCATCCGCCGCCTGGCACAGCATGTCGGAAACTACGCTGTTGCTGCACAACAACGACGGAGACCTGGTGGCCGAGGCGCCTGTCGCCATCCCCTGCTGCGGCTCATTTATCGTCTGGCCACACGTGTCCTTCGACGCGGCAGCGCTGGCGGCCGCGGGTGCCGATGGCTACGTGCTGATCCGGGATTCGACTTGCCGGCTATTTGGTTACCATGGGCTGATGGACGACGCTGGCGGCTTTTCGCTGGATCACATGTTTGGATTCTAGCCAAGGCGGTCGTCGCCGCCCGCGTTCGCGTCGCACGGCCTTTGAGCCTACTTCTTCGTCTTGCCTGAACGTTTGCGCTTTGGCGCGGGGGTTGGCCTGACCTCGCCCTGATCGGCAAAACGATCGGGAAATTCACCCAGGTTCTCCTGGATCGAAGCCTCCTCAATACCCGTTTCACGCGGCGAATCGGGTGTCGTTGCCGGGTTCGGCAGCAAGCCGCTACCCGCACTTTCCTCCATCCCGACCAAGGAACGCGCGCGTTCCCAATATTCGACATCCCGCCCGTGTGGCTTGCCGTCCGCTTCCCACAACAGATAGGCGCGCTCACGCACGCGGTGTTCGTGTTCGGGGTCAACGGAAAGTGGATTGCGGGTTGCGGTACCAGCCGTTGTGCGTGCCATGGAGCCTCTCGGTGACGATCAAGCGCGTGGTTAACGGTCTTAACATTAGCACCGTTGCATCGCACCATGCGCTGTTCGCCATCCTGTCACGTGCGCCAGACTTAGCCTTGGTATTCCGGCGTTGTCTGCAACAGCGGAAATGCACTGTGGGCGTGTGGCTGCGCCACCACCGGTGCATTACGGAAGACATATCCCGGATGCAGCTCCGCCAGGCTGCGCGCGCCCGCCAAGGCCATGGCGACGCCCAATTCATGCTCCAGCAGTTCCAGCATCTTATGAACGCCGGCGTCGCCGCCGGCTGCCAGGGCGTAGCAGTACATCCGTCCCATCGCTACCGCGTCGGCGCCCAAAGCGATCGCCTTCACGATGTCGGTGCCGCGACAGATGCTGCCGTCGACAATGATCTTGGCGCGCCCGCGCACCGCCGCCATCACCTCCGGCAGCACATCCATCGACCCGCGGCCGTGATCAAGCTGCCGCCCGCCATGGTTTGAGATATACACCCCGTCAACGCCATACTCGCAGCACAGCGCGGCATCCTCGGCTGTTGCGATGCCCTTCAGGATCAACGGGATGTTGTGCTTGGCCTTGAAGTGCTTGACGTTGTCCCACGTGAACCCAGCCTGGTAGCTTTGTCCGGTGGCTACGGCTCGCCATGGCTTGACGAAACGACCGGCAATGTCGCGCTCACGGCGCGAATAAGCCGCCGTGTCAACGGTAATGGCGAATGCGTCGTAGCCCGCATCCATGGCCCGTTTCACAATATCATCCATCCAGGCGTTGTCGCCGCGGACATACAATTGGAAAATCTTCGGACCAGTCGCCGCGGCAGCGGCTTCCTCCAGGCCCGGATGAGTGACCGAACTGACCATGATCGGCACGCCAAAGGCCGAGGCGGCTCGGCCCGCAGTCGCCGCGCCGCCCGGATCGAACGATTCGAGCGAGCCGACCGGCGCCAATATCGCCGGCATCCGCAGCTTGCGGCCAAACAGATTGGTGGTCACATCGATCTGCGAGACATCCACGCAGACCCGGGGACGAAGCGCCAGCGAATCGATTGCCAGACGATTCCGCCGCAGCGTGGTCTCGCTCTCCGTCGCGCCGACCAGATAACCCCAGATGTGGTCTGACAGCTTGGCCCGTGCCGCTGGGATGAACTCATGCAGGCACTGGAAATCCCCTGTCGGCTCGAACAGATGCTTGGCTTCTGCCTGGTCCATGACTTCCCCTCTAACGAATGCTGTCGCCATCAGGCATCGGCAGGCCCGATCGCGCAAGACCCGCATCGGCGAAACGGTTGCTTATCAAGCTGGCAGGGTTGCATTTTTTGCGTGCGCCGGCTGCGCGTCCTGTTTCGGCCCCTTGGACAGCGACCCTGTCTCCGGCATTGCGATCAGGATCAGCGCGATGGCGCTGGCCGCCACGGCTGCCAGAATGAGAAACATCACCATCGCGCCAAAATGCTGTGCGATCCAGCCGGCAATGATGGTGCTGAACGTGGCGCCCAGGCCAGCGGCCAGGCCGAATGAGCCGATGGCGAGATTGAGGTGGCCGGTGCGTCGGGTGAGGTCGGCCGCGATCAGCGGCAGCATCAGGCCGAGCACGGCCGCGCTTATCCCATCGAGAGCCTGGTAGACCACGAGCGCCACCGCGCCTGGCGAGGTGGCAAACAACAGGGCGCGCAATGAAACGGCGGCGAAGCCGGCAATGAGCACGGGCCGGCGACCGATCCTCTGGGTCAGCCGCCCGGCCGCCGGCGCAAAGATCGCGGTGATCGCCTGTGGCACGATGATCATCGCCGATACCAGGTATCCAGGCGCATCATTACGCCGCGTCAGATCGCTCACGGCCAGCGGCAGTAGCGCTGCGTTGGCAAGCTGGAACAGGACGATGGACGCCGCAAAGATGTGCATGCGGCGGTCCTTGTAGGCCAGCCACGACTTGTGCTCGCGCTGTTTGGGATGGCTCAGCGCGGGATGGTCATCGGCGAGGTCGGATGCAGGCTGGATCGCAAATGCGGACATGATCGCCGGCACCACCAGTGCCGCCGTCACGAGAAACACGGCTCGTTCGGAAAAGTAAGATGCGGCTGCACCCAACAGCGCGGCCGACATTGCGCTGCCGAGCGCGGCGTAGCGGGTGTTCAGGCCAAGCCTTTCCCCGAAACTGCTGTGGCCGCAGGTTACGAAGGTCAATGCGGCGATGGTGGGCGTCATGACGCTGCTCGCCAGCGCATGACCCACTTCGGCCCCCCAAACGACAGGTGCCGATGACGACATACACAACGCTATCGCCGACAGCCCCATCAGCATCAGCGCGCCGAGCGCGGCGAAGCGCTTGGGGTGGATGTGATCGACCAGCATGCCGCCGGGCAACTGGCAGAGCAGCGCGGCGAATGTGCCGACTGACAGCGCAACCCCAAGCGCGGCCACGGTCCAGCCCTGTTGCGTAAGCCAGACTGCAATGAACGGCCCGAACCCGGCCTGCACCGCCGCGGTGAAGAAATTGAGGCCCTTTAGGCCCAGCTGACCACGCATTCCGCCCTATCCTGGAACCGGCGCCGCAACCGCGAGACCGGCGCCGGTTCTATATTAGCCATCCGCCCGTGCGATATTGAAGCTGCATGGCTTCGGGCGGGATGGCTTTAAGCTGGGTCGACCGCGTCAGGCTGTCACGGCATGCAGATGGCGAGCCGGTTGGGCGAGTTCCTCATAGAGGTCGAGATAGTCTTCGGCCATCCGGCGAGCGGTAAAGCGTCGTTCGAACGTGGCTCTGACCCGACCCCGATCCAGGGTGTGGATCTTGCCGGTGGCTTTCACCGCCTCATCGATGTCGTTGACAACGAAACCAGTGATACCGTCGTCCATCACCTCGGGCACCGAACCGCAGTCGAACGCGATGACTGGCGTGCCGCATGCCATCGCCTCGATCATCACCAAACCGAACGGCTCCGGCCAGTTGATCGGGAAGATGAGCGCGTGGGCGCCAGACAGGAAATCCGGTTTCTGCGCGTCGTTGATCTCACCGATGAACTCGACATCCGGGTTGTCCTGGATCAACGGCTTGATCTGGCTGTCGTAATATTCCTTGTCGGCATTATCAACTTTAGCTGCGATCTTCAGCTTCATTCCGGCCTTGCCGGCAATCCGGATCGCGCGGTCGACGCCCTTTTCGGGGGAAATACGACCAAGGAACGCTGCATAGTCCTGCTTCACCGGCTGCGGCGTCAGCAGTTTGGCGGGTATTCCGTGCAGGACCGTGCGCACCCAGTTCAGGTTGGGGATCGGACGCCGCTGGCTGTTGGATATCGAAACGAATGGCGCCTCTGCGAAGGTTTCATATGTCTCGACAAATTCCGGCAGATCCAGCCGCCCATGAATGGTCGTCAGGAACGGCACTTTTTGCCGGCTGAACAGTGCCAGGGGAAAATAGTCGATATGGAAGTGCAGAACGTCGAACTCTTCCCTGCGGCGATAGATGAGTTCCACCATACGATAATATGTGGCGACCCAATCCTTGACTGTCGGATCGAGCCGCAATGCCTTCTCCCGCATGGGCGCGAGGGTGGCCGATGTCACAGAATCGCCACTGGCGAACAGTGTGACATCGTGGCCCATCGCGACCAGTTCTTCGGTCAGCGAATAGACCACCCGCTCGGTACCACCGTACAGCTTTGGCGGCACCGCCTCGAATAGAGGCGATATCTGAGCAATACGCATAAGTAATTTGCCCCGGTCTGGACTATGAGTTTAGTGACTCCAGGCGCCTTTTTCCTTGTGACCGAGACCCGAAAACTTGGGCTTGACTTCAAATTCCAAAAGCGCCTATCAATTGTAGGTTATACGATTGGAATGTGGCGAAATGTCGGCGTGGCTGCCGCAATGTCTGGGCATCTGCCCCGGCGGCGAGAAGCGACGAAACAAAACCACGCGCGGTCCGGGTCTGCGTCCTTATCCCGGCAGGAGTTCGTCGTCGTCATGCGGCACCCGGTTGGGACCACGGTCCCCAACGCAGACATGTTTCCGGCCTTGCGTGGCCGGCCGCTGGCCTTCTTGTTTTCCTACGTGCGCCGTCATCCCGCCGGACACCTGACCGTGTTGCTGTCAGTGCTGGTCGCGGTGACCGCCAGCGTTTCGACGCAGTATGGGATGAAGCACCTGATTGACATCGTCGCCACTGGCCAGCAGGCGGCAGGCGATAAGGTCTGGGGGGCTTTCGCACTGCTATGCGGCCTGGTGGCCGCAGACAATCTGTCCTGGCGCGTTGGCGGCTATGCAGCGCACCGCACGTTCGTGGCCGTCACCGGTGACATCCGCCGCGACCTGTTTCGTCACCTGGTCGGCCACGCTCCAACCTATTTCACCGAACGGCTACCCGGCGCGCTAGCCAGCCGGATCACGTCGACGGCCAACGCTGCGTTCACCGTAGAGAACACCGGCGCCTGGAACGTGCTGCCGCCCACGGTCGCTCTGGTGCTGTCGATCTGTTTCATCGGATCGGTCAACGTCACCCTGGCTGCCACGCTGACGGCAATTTCGCTCGTGCTGGGCGCCATCGTCTATCAGCTTGCCCGCAAGGGTTCCCAGCGGCACCGTGAGTATGCGCGGGAAGCCGCGGGCGTTGACGGTGAACTGGTCGACATCATAGGCAACTTCAACGTCGTGCGCGCGTTCGGTGCGACCTTCCGCGAACAGCGCCGGATCAGCGACCAGATGGACGGCGAAATGGCCACCCGCCGCCGCAGCCTGTATTACCTGGAGCATATACGCTTGGTCCACGCGGTGCTGACGGCGATTCTGACCGCCGGCGTCATCGCCTGGGGGATCCTGTTGTGGCAGCATGGTCAAGCCAAGGTTGGCGACCTGGTGCTGATCACCGGCCTGGCATTCGGCATCCTGCACGGCACACGCGATCTCGCCGTCGCGTTGGTCGATCTGACACAGCACATCGCGCGGCTGCAGGAAGCGACTGCCACCCTGCTGACGCCGCACGAGCTGAAGGATCGGCCGGACGCACAGGCATTGCCCCCCGGATCGGGCAAGGTCGCGTTCGAGCACGTGCGGTTCGCCTATCCCGGCCGGCCGGCCGTGCTGAAGGACTTCGACCTGGCGATCACGCCGGGGCAGCGGGTGGGCCTCGTTGGCTTCTCCGGCGCCGGCAAGTCCACCGTGCTGGCACTGCTGCAGCGTTTTTACGACGTCGGCCACGGCCGCATCGCCATCGATGGCCATGACATCCGCGACGTCACCCAGGACAGCCTGCGCAGCGTCATGGCGGTGGTGCCGCAGGATATCTCGCTGTTCCATCGCTCCGTGCTGGAGAATATCCGCTACGCCCGGCCAGATGCGACCGAGGCCGAAGTGCTCGCCGCTGCCGATATGGCCCATTGCCGCGACTTTATCGAAGCGATGCCTGAAGGGTTTGAGACGATGGTCGGCGATCGCGGGGTCAAGCTGTCCGGCGGCCAGCGTCAGCGGCTGGCAATCGCCCGCGCGCTGCTCAAGAATGCCCCAATCCTGTTGCTGGACGAGGCCACCAGCGCGCTGGACACCGAATCCGAACAGGCGATCCAGCAGGCATTGGACCGGCTGATGGACGGCCGCACGGTCATCGCCATCGCCCATCGGCTGTCCACGCTGCAAAGCTTCGACCGCATCATCGTCATGGACAAAGGCCGCATTGTCGACGACGGCTCGCCTGCCGTTCTGGCCGCGCGCCCTGGTCCGTACCGGGAATTGCTGCGCAAGCAGCGGATGGACCCGGTGGACGCGGTGGCGGCCTGATGCGACCGCTTCAGGCGAACAGCATGGCGGGTGGCTGACCAGGCGGGTGAGCGTGGTCGATCACCACCCAGGCGTGGTGGTGCTGCGCGGCATTCGTGTCCTCGCCCTTGTCGAACCAGCGAATTCGGTGGGTCAGCACGACCACGGCAGCAAACGGGCCAGACGATAAAGTGTCGGCGGCGCGTTTCCCGGCGATCCATTGCAGGCGGACCAACAGCGCCAGCTGTCCCTGGGTCGCTGCCGTCAGCGTCAATGCGTGACGCAGGAAGCCCAGCATCGCCGTCGGCGACCGCGACTGCCCCGCCTGCGATCCGGTATCGCCATACGGCGGGTTGGTGATGATGCTGCGGCAACCCGCCGGCACCTCGCGGCAGGCAAGGAAATCGATGCCGGCGGTGCCAAAGCCGCGATCCACAAGGTCGGTCGACACAACGTCGTAGCCGCGGCCTTCCAGCACGCGGGTCATGGCGCCATCGCCGCAGCAAGGTTCCCAGACCGGACCACGGAACTGGATATGACGCAGCAATGCCTCGGTAACCCAGGACGGGGTTGCATAGAAATCCCGCCGTGTGCGCTCGTAGCCCGAGACGTGGATGGCGCGGGGACCTTCCGGGCGCTTCGGCTCCGCCGACGGCTTCTCGATCCGGATGACAGGCGGAGGGTCGAACTGGAACAGATCCACGTCGGGGCGCTTCCTGATTGGAAGAGAGGGTTGAGGGCCAGCGTAGGATTGCGAATCGGCAGGCGGCAACAACTGCCGACCCTCACATCGATAGCCGCACCGCCGGTTTCGCCCTAAGCTGAGCACGCTGCCACAGATGCCGCCTCACCGGGGAAAACGATCCGTCCATGTCCCGCCTCGTCGTCGTTTCCAACCGCGTCGCCCCAATCCAGGAGGGTGAGGCAACCGCCGGGGGCCTTGCCGCCGGGGTGCTGGATGCGCTGAAGCAAAAGGGCGGATTGTGGTTCGGTTGGAGCGGCGAAGTCACCGCCAGCAGCGAGCCCAAGCCTGAACCGACGCGTGTTGAGCGCAACGTCGGCCCGATCACTTTGTTCACCATCGACCTGTCGCGCCGGGATTACGACGAGTACTACCGTGGTTTCGCCAACGACACGCTGTGGCCTGTGCTGCACTACCAGATCGGCCTCGGGCATTTCGAGTGGCCGGAGTTCGAGGGCTATCGCCGCGTGAACGACCTGTTCGCCGCCACACTGGCCCCGTTGGTCCGCGCCGACGACCTGATCTGGGTGCATGACTACCATCTGCTGTGCCTCGCCGACGCCTTGCGCGCCCGCGGTCTTGGCAACCGGATCGGGCTGTTTCTCCACACGCCCTTCCCCGCCCCCGGCGTGTTCATGACCATTCCCTCGCACGCGGCGCTGGCGCGATCGATGTGCGCATTCGACCTGCTGGGCTTCCAGACGGAGGTCGATCGCACGGCGTTCGTCGACTACGTCCTGCGCCAGGCGGGCGGCGTGTCGGTTGGTCCGGACACAATCTCGGTGTCTGGCCGCACGGTACGCACCGGCGTTTATCCGATCGGCGTGCATGTCGACGAGGTCCGCGCCCAGGCGGAAACCCCGGTCAACCGGCGCCAGGCCACGCGGATGCGGGCCAACCTGATGGAGCGGCTGATCCTCAGCGTCGACCGCCTGGACTACTCGAAGGGTCTGCGCCAGCGGTTTGCGGCCTTCGAACGGTTTCTCGCCGAGTTTCCTGCTCATCACGGCCTGGTCACGTTCATGCAGATCGCGCCGCCGTCGCGCTCCGACATCGCAACCTACCAGCGCGTCCGTGGTGAGCTTGAAGGCGAGGCCGGGCGCATCAACGGGCGCTTTGCCGAGGTCGACTGGGTGCCGCTGCGCTACCTCAATCGCAGCTTCGCCCGCAATGTGCTGATGCCGCTTTACGCTGAGGCGCAGGCTTGTCTCGTCACGCCGCTGCGTGACGGCATGAACCTGGTCGCCAAGGAATACGTTGCCGCCCAGGACCCCACAGAGCCGGGCGTGCTGATCCTGTCCGAATTCGCCGGCGCTGCGCGCGAACTGGATGCCGCGCTGTTGGTCAATCCATATGACGAGGCGGGAATGGCGCGGGCAATGGACCAGGCGTTGTCAATGGGCTTGGAAGAGCGACAGGAACGCCATCAGGCGATGCTGACGGTGATCCGCCGAAACAGCCTTGAGCAGTGGCGCGACCGCTTCGAAGCCGATCTGCGAGCGGGGTGATGTTTGTCACCCACCCGGCACAGAAGGCGCGGCGATCGGAAGCCGCACACCCAGCCGAACTGCGGAGCTTCGCCTGCAATGACAAGGCCCCAGTTGGCGCGACCGGGGTGATGTAGCAATGCGCACTCATAGCAGATCCAGCGCGGCTTTACGCTTCGGCGGCGGGTGTGCGGCGTCGATCGCGGCGAGGTCCGCCGCGGTCAGCGCAAGGTCCGCGGCGGCCGCATTCTCCCTCACATGGGCTGCATCCGCCGCCTTCGGTATTGAAATGGTATTGCCATTGCGCATGCTCCAGGCAAGCGCCACCTGCGCCGGCGTAACGCCGAGCCGCGTGGCCACTGCCTGCAACGCCGAAGATCCCAACAGCCGGCGCGCGTTATGGCCCAGCGGCGAATAGGCCATTACCGGGACTGCGTGCTTCGCGCACCACGGCAGCAGATCGAATTCGATCCCGCGGCTATCCGGATAATACAACACCTGATTGGCCGCACACGCGTTGCCGCCTGGAACGCTGAACAGTTCGTTCATGTCCGCCGTATCGAGGTTTGACACGCCCCAGTAACGGATCTTTCCCTGCGCCTTGAGGGCGTCAAACGCCGCCACCGTCTCCGCCAGCGGATGACCGCCCCGCCAGTGCAGCAGATACAGATCGATCCGGTCGGTCTTCAATCGCTGCAAGCTGCGTTCGCAGGCCGCCAGCACCCCGGCGCGGGAGGCGTTCTGCGGCAGCACCTTGCTGACGATGAAGACCTGGTCGCGAATCCGCGACACGGCCTGGGCCACGACCTGTTCGGCCCCGCCGCTGGCATACATCTCCGCCGTGTCGATCAGCGTCATTCCCAGATCAACGCCCAGCCGCAACGCCGCGGCTTCCTTGGCCGCATCGGCGCGGCGCTCGCCCATGTACCAGGTTCCCTGGCCAAGGGCCGCCACGGTTTCGCCGCCTGGCAGTGTGACCGTCTTCATCGATCCGCCAATCCCTCCGCCACACGCATCACCCGAAGGAAGTTGCCGCCCCACAATTTTTCAAGAGCACCGCGGTCGTAACCGCGCCGCACCAGCTCGATCGTGATGTTTGGGCTTTGAGCAGCGTCGTGCCAGCCGGAAAATCCGCCGCCGCCGTCGAAGTCCGAGGAGATCCCCACATGGTCGATGCCGATCCGTCTTACCGCGTGGTCGATGTGGTCGGCGAAATCGGCAACGGTGACCTCTTCCGGCTTGGCATTCGGCTTCAGGAATGCCGAGACGGCGGTGATTTGGACCACCCCTCGCACGTCGCGGATCACATCAAGCTGCCAATCCGTCATGTTGCGGGAATGGTCGCACAACGCACTGACACAGGAATGGGTCGATACGATCGGCGACCGCGAGGCCTCCGCGGCCTGCACCATGGTGTCGCGAGAGGTGTGAGCCACGTCGACCAGCATGCCGACCTTGTTCATTGCCACCACCGCCGCCCGGCCAAAGGTCGACAGCCCGCCATGTTCGATCTCCCGGTCACCGAGATCGCGACGGGGATTACAGGAATCAGCCAACGCATTATGGCCGTTATGGGTCATCGTCATGTATATCGCGCCGCGCCGGCGAAACTCGGCGATCCGGCTGAGATCTGCCCCAACCGCGAACCCATTTTCGACACAAGGGACGATCGCCAGCACCCCGTCGCGTTTGGCTGCGGCGACGGCGTCGGCGCGGTTGGCAATGCGCAGCGGGATCGGCGAGCCCGCGTATTGCATCCGGTTGATCTGGTCCAGCATGGCGATCGCGCGACCGTAGGCGGCGTCTTCGGCGGTTGGAGTTCGGATGGTCTGCGGCACGTAGGCCACAAAACAGGCCGCGCTGAGGCCACCGCGAAGCATCTTTGGCAAATCGACCCGCCGGGCGCCATCCTGGAACGGGTCCGGACCGGTCGGCCAGGGGATGTCGATATGGGTATCCAGCGTCACAATGCTTCGATGGATCGAGAGCGCGTCAGGCTGCAGGGCGTCGTTCATGCCGATACGCTTACAGATATCCGTGCGACACGGAAGAGGTTGCGGCCAAGAAAATGAGAACAGCGCTAAGTTGCGGGCTGCTGTTGATCTTGACTGCGCCCAGCTTACTGGCGGCAACGACACAGGAGCATGTCGGCAGCTGGGTCATCAATTGCCCCGGCAGCGGGCCGTGCGTCATGCGCTTCAACATGCACGTCCTGGACAAGGCGGGTGTCACGGGCGATCTGGAAGTCATGGCGCGGGGGCGCGCCCTGGTTCCGGTCCTGACACTGCGCGGGCTGTCCAGTGAGTTGCTGACCGCAGCTGGCATGGCTGGCCGTGCTTCGGTGTCGATGCAATTTGCCGCCGGCACGCATGAGACGCTGGACTGCGCGATCAGCCAGGCCGGTTATATCTGCGCGCCGAACGGGGAGGCGGCCGCAAAACTGGCGGCAGGGCTGGCAACCGCTCGGCAGGCGACCGTGAGGGTGGCGCTGACGATCGCGGGCATTAGTCCCCTGCCCCCGCAGGAACGATCGATGGCGCTGGCCGGAACCGCTGATGCCCTGGTGCGGCTGCGTATCCTGGGAGCGACGCCGGTGCCGACGGTGAAGTCGGCACCGGCTGCGCAGTCACCGGAGGGCTTGCTGGGCGCTGCCGACAGAGCCCTGAAAGCCGCCGGTTATCCAGACGGCGTCGCCGGCCTTCAGGCTCGCTTGGGGCAGTATCTGCGGAAATAAACGGCCGTTAGTACTTGAAGACGACCCGACGCCGCTTCGGTTGCTTGATCTTGACCGTCGTGCCTTGCTCCAGTTCGTGATCAACCAGGATCTGGTCGACGCCGGTCTGCAATCCCGTCGCCTCCGCCGGACTGGTTGTGTCCTTCCCGGTCTTCTCGTTCTGGTCGTCCGGTTTGGCATCCGTCAAATCACGCCCTCCTCTGCCAATCTCTCAACGTCCGACTTCGACATGCCCAGCATCGTCGTCAGCAGCCATTCGTTGTCTTCGCCATATCCTGGGGCGCCGCGGTCGATCGGGCCGCCGATATAGGCGGGCGTCTGGGAGAACTTCATGGGCAGTTCATAGACCGGCCAGGTGCCGATTTTGGTCCCGGTTACCTCTGTCAGCCAGTTCAGGTGGCGCAACTGCGGATCGTTGTCGCAACGGTCCTCGGCATTCTGGCAGACGCCGGCTGGCACATGGGCGTTTTGCAGCGCCGTCATGATGTCTTCGGCCATGCGGGTGGCGGTCCAGGCGCCTACTACAGCGTCAAGGGCGTCCTGGTGCGCCAGCCGGTCGGTGAGGGTTGCAAAACGAGCATCCTCCAGCCACTCGGTATGGCCGGCAACACCGGCCAGCGCGTGAAACTCGGCCTCCGTAAAGCAGGCGATTGCAACCCAGCGGTCATTTCCCCTGCAACGATAGGCGCCATGAGGAGCGGCCGGCTTGTATGGTGAACGGTTGCCGTAACGACGCCATTCACGACCATTGGCCGACCAGTCGAGAATCGATGTGCCGGTCAGGAAAAGCCCGGACTCGCATTGCGATGCATCGATCCACTGACCCTCGCCGGTGCGGTCGCGATGGTACAGCGCGCCCAGCAACGCCAGGGCGTAGCCGTAGGCACCCATCCAGTCGAGGTAGGAATACCCCCAACCGACGGGCATTGCCGGTTCCGGCAGCCCTGACATGTCCGCCTGACCGCCGAACGCCGCCGCGACAGGGCCCACCGTGCGCATCCGGCCGTAAACGCCGTGGGCGCCCATGCCGGCTTGCTGGATATAGATGATGTCCGGCCGGATCCTCTTCAGGACGTCGTAGCCGAGACCCAGCCGCTGCAACACGCCGGGGGAGAAACCCTCGGCGACAATGTCACAGACGCGGACCAGGTCCTTGGCGATCGCCAGGCCCTTTGGGTGGCGAATGTTCAAGGAGATACCACGCTTACCGGCGTTCTTGTTGTTGAACTGGCCGCCCATGTCCGGATCCTTGACCCCCGGCAGCGGGCCGGTCGCCGCGTCACGCGCCGCTCTTCCACCCACCGGAGCCATGGCGGCCAGGCGGGTGTCCGGATTGTCCTTCCACTCGACCTTGTAGCTTTCGGCACCCATCGCGGCGAGAAATCGCGTTCCACCCGCCGAGGCAAGGAACCAGGCGAAATCGAGGATCTTCACGCCCTGCAACGGGAACGGCTTGCCGTGCAGCGCCGAAAGCGCCGGGCTGGAATGGCCCTTGGGCTGGGCAGGAACGCTCGGGCGACGGGATGCCTCCTGCAAGACCGCTTCGGTATCCTCGCCCAACAGCGGCGCCCGGCGGCCGATCTGCCAGCTTGTTCTGGTCGTCAGCCACTTGCTGGTTGGATAGCGGAACGAGCGGTTGTGTTCGGGATGGTCGACATCGGCGAAGGATTTGCGTTGCAGCCAATGTGGATCAAGGGCGTTCTCGTGCGGCTTGCGGATCGGTGCCCACAGCAGGCCTGCTTCCTGCGCCTCCAGCCAAGGCATGTCGTTGTAGGTCCAGGCGCGGGCGAAGCGCTGCACCACGTCGATCATGTGGGCCCGTCCCTCGTCACTGGCGGTCGAACCCGGTACTGCGCGTGCCTTCAGATCGGCATCAGGCGGTGGTGGCTGCAGATCGGCCTGCATGTCGTATTTTGTCAGTAACGGAACCAGGCTATTCAGGTCGCGCGCGCCCATGCCGTGGGAGATGTACCAGCGGCCGTCCTTGGTGTGCATGATGCTGGGCGAGTGGTTCGGCACCTCCAGCGCATGCCGACAGGTCAGCCGCCACAACGGCACCCGGCGCATCACCCAATGCATGATGTCCAGCTCGGGATTTTTCGACACCGCCTCATGTATCGCGACCGACACATCCTGGCCGCGACCGGTGCGGTGGCGCGCGATCAGCGCAGCGATAATGCCGGTGGCAAGTTGCTCGCCCGCGATATGATAGGCGTGCCACACCTGTGGTGCGATCGGCGGCGTATCGTATTCCAGCTTCGGATTGGGATCGTAGCCGCAGTTCATCATGATCCCGCCCAACGCGAGATGGATCAGGTCGGACCCCTTGAAATCCGCCCACGGCCCGTCGTCACCGAACGGTGTCATGCGCGCAGTCAGCAACTGCGGGAAACGGGCGTTAAGGGCGGCCCGGTCCAGGCCCAACGCGGTGTTGAGCGCGCCGCAGGATGAGTCGAGCAGAATGTCGGCTCCTTCCAGCAAGCGCAGCAATGCGTCCGGCTCCGACTGGATATCCAGGACGATGGATTTCTTGCCGCGGTTGTAGTTCCAGAAGAACAGGGAGCGCTCCGGCCCGGGCTCGTCATCAAGGAACGGACCGATCCGGCGCGTCGCATTGCCCTCCGGCGGCTCGATCTTGACCACGTCGCAACCGAGGCCAGCGAGCAGCAAACCGGTATATTCGGCGCGTTCATCTGCAATTTCGATGACACGCAGGCCCTGCAGCATACCGGGTCCGGCATCGCCCATCATCTCGCCAGGACCGGTCGATCGTTCATTCATTGCTTAGGTTCCTCCAGACGCGGCTGATCAAGGCCGCGTGCGCGCCAGCATTTCGAGCAGGGTCGCGTTAACAATATCGGCGGCCTCATAGGCCGCCCAGTGGCCAGTCTTCGGGATCAGCCGGATGTCGGCTGTCGGGCAATGCGCCTGCAGCGTGGCGACACGCTCCGGCCCCTTTGGATTGGCTGGTGCATCCAGTTCGCCCCACATCCCATTCAGCGGCGACTGCAGCTGGTCGATCGCCCGCATGATCGCGCCACTGCGGGAAATGGCGGGGGTCCGAAGCCGGGACCGGACCGTGTTCCAGTCCTGGATCAGGATTGCAAGGTCGTCGATCTTCGCCGGGTCCGCGATCATCAGGCGGTTGAGGTTGGTGCGGTGGGTATCGCGCCGCTCCTGCCCCTCAAGGTGACGCACCTTCTCCAGCTTGACCGCTGACCCGAGCGCACCCACGCCGGATGAGCCGATGATCGTGATTGAGCGAACCCGCTTGCCGCGCAACGCACCAACGCAGGCCGCCATGGTCCCGCCGAAGGAAAATCCGACGACCTCATAAGTCGTTTCGTCGCCAATGATGGCGTCAATGCCATTGGCCACGATCGTAGCGATAGCGAAGGCGTCTTCACCGTCGGGTGGGAAATCAGACTCGCCGAGGCCAGGCAGGTCCGGGACCAGAACACGATAGGTTTTGACCAAGGTCGGAATAGTGCGGATCCAGTGCCGCCAGGATCCGGCGCCGCCGTGGAACAGCGCTACCACGGGGGCCGTTCCGCCGGACTCGTCCCACAGGTGCCAGATCATCTTGCCTTCGCCGCAAGGGGTCTCGTAGCGGACCGCCTGTTGCTGGACGCGGTCCACGGTGGTTTGCGGATCTTCAGTCATCTGGTCGTTCATCCTGCGCGGGTCCTCTGTCCGGATTACCGGCAAGCTTACAGACAGGTGGGTCCGGACGCCAAATCACGCGGCCTTTCAAGGCTACTCGGCCTGTCGGCGGAGCAAGTTCTCAGCCCTGGAAGCCGCCCTGTAGCCACTGGGGTCAGGACAGTCCAACGACCTCGGCCAGTGCCTCCAGTTGTTCGGCGTGACGGGCAACCGGATTCAACAACAGATGGTTGGCGCCTGAGGCCACCATTTCTTCCAGACAAGCGCGTACGTGTTCGGGGGTTCCATGGATGCCGGATGAGTCAGTGCCCGGCGGGTTGTGATAAACTTCGGTGTACCAGCGGTTCAATTCCGCCCGTGCGGTTTCCGCCTTCTCGTCGACACTGATGAAAATTCGCTTCGAAATCGGGTATTTGGCAGGGTCTCGGCCCGCTTTCTCCAGTGCCTCACGCAGCAGGGGCACGGCCTTGCGGAAATCTTCCGAGGTTGACCCGCCTGCCCCCATCCAACCATCCGCCAACGCCGCCGACCGGCGGATCGCGTCAGGATGACCAACACCCATCCAAATTGGCAACGGCGCCTGGACCGGCCGGATGCCCAGCCTGGCATCATGCAGATGATAGAAGCGTCCGTCGTGGGTCACCTTGTCCTGCGCCCACAGTGTACGGATCAGGCCGATCTGCTCGCGAAACCGGGCAACCCTGCCGTCCTGCGGCACCTCGAATTCCTCGAAGTGAAAGGGGCGGCCGATGCCGACGCCCATGATCGCCCGACCGTTACTGAGATAGTCCAAACTTGCCCACTGATGCGCCACCATGCGCGGATCATGCACCGGCAGCACCAGCACTGAGGCACCAAGCCCAATCTGGGTGGTCACCGCCGCTGCGTAGGTCAGCACGACCACGGGATCGAAGGAGGTCACGTGGTCGAGGTTGTTCTCGGTTACCCAAAGATCCCGAAAACCCAGTGCTTCCGCCCGTGTGGCCACCGCGCGTACGGTCGCCACATCGATCCGGTCAGGCGACCGGTGCGGCAACGACATCCCGAATGGGATCAGGTCCTTGAGCGCCATGTTAGACCTTCTCGATGATTTCCATCTGTGAACCGTCTGTGGCAGAAACGAATGCGACACGATTGCCGCTGCCACCCTTTATTTCCTCCAGCACCGCGACCCCATTCTCCCGCAGCTTTGCCATCGTTCCCGCATAATCGTCGGTATTGATGGCCAGATGCTCGATGCCGTACGCCTGCTCGTGATTCTGTTCGGCGATGATGACGGTGATGTTGAGCTGGGTGCCAAGCAGGTCGAGCTGCCAGCCGCGACCGGGCATTTCCGCCTTCACCGTCGCGCCAAAATTGTCCACATAATACTTGACCGTCGCGGCGACATCGCGGGTCTTGATATGCACGTGGTTGAAGCTGATAGCCATCGTCGTTTCCCCTACCGTGGTCCAGGGATCAGGCTAGCACGCGCCTAACCAAGCACAAGGTCGTCGCGGTGAACCATCTCATCGCGGCCCCGCCATCCCAGGATCGCTTCGATCTGATCGGAGCGGTGGCCGGCGATCCGTTCGGCATCGCTGCTGGCATAGGCCGACAGACCACGTCCCAGCACCGCACCGTCCGGACCTGAGATGGTGACCGGATCGCCCCGCTCAAACGCGCCTTCAACGACGCGCACGCCGGCCGGCAACAGCGACCGCCCACCGGCAAGTGCCTTCGCTGCACCCGCATCGACCGTCAGCACACCCAGCGCGGACAGTGACCCGGCGATCCAGCGCTTGCGGGCGGTGCGTCCCTCGGGGGCCGGCAGAAACCACGTACAACGGGCGCCCCGCTCCAGCGACTGCAACGGCCGCTCGACATTGCCGATGGCGATAGCCATGGCGCAGCCGGCCTGGGTCGCGATGCGGGCGGCGACCAGCTTGGTCCGCATACCGCCAGAGGAGTAACCGGGCGGAGGCTCGCCGCCCATCGCCTCGATCTCCGGCGTCACCGCCTCCACCACCGGGATATGGGTGGCGTTCGGGTCCCGCCGCGGGTCTGCCGTGTAAAGCCCGTCGATATCAGACAGCAGGATCAGTTGGTCCGCCTGCACCATTTCAGCGACCCGAGCTGCCAGCCGGTCATTATCCCCAAAACGGATTTCGGCGGTGGCGACAGTGTCGTTCTCGTTGATCACCGGGACACAACGCAGACTGAGCAGCGTGTTCAACGTTTCCCGGGCGTTCAGGTAGCGGCGGCGGTCTTCGGTGTCACCCAAAGTCAGCAGCAGTTGCGCCGCCGTCAGGTCGCGCGCGGACAATGCCTGCGCCCAGGCCTGCGCCAGCCGGATCTGTCCCACCGCCGCGGCGGCCTGCTTTTCCTCGAGCTTCAGCCGCCGCTGGGTCAGCCCCAGCTTGCGCCGAGCCAGCGCGATCGCGCCGGACGATACGACAATGATTTCGGCCCCGCGCGCCCGCAGATGCTGGACATCGGCGGCGACACTGTCGAGCCAAGCAGCGCGCGGGGCACCCAGTTTCTGATCCACCACCAGCGCGCTGCCAATCTTGACGACGATCCGCTGGGCCGTGGCGATGGACGGAATCACGCCGCTTGCTCCTGCCTCGCAGCGTTGATGGTGTTCTGCAGGACGCGCAGGATTTCCGGCACGCCCTGGCCGGTGGCACCGGACAGGAGGTGGACCGGACAACCGGATGCCTTGCGAAGCGCCGCCAGACGGGCGGAAGTCTCACGCGGGGTCATTGAATCGGCCTTATTGAGACCAATGATTTCAGGCTTTTTGTCCAGACCACCGCCATAGGCTGCCATCTCACCGCGCACCGTGCGCCAGGCTGTGACCACATCCCCTGCCGCACCGTCGACCAGGTGAAGCAGCACCGCGCAACGCTCGACATGGCCGAGGAAGCGATCACCCAAGCCGGCGCCCTCATGGGCACCTTCGATCAGGCCCGGGATGTCGGCTAGGACAAACTCCTCCGAGTTGGATAGCCGGATGACGCCGAGTTGAGGATGCAGCGTGGTAAACGGGTAGTCGGCAATCTTCGGCCGCGCCGCGGACACAACCGACAGGAAGGTGGATTTGCCGGCATTGGGCAGGCCCACCAATCCGGCATCGGCAATCAGCTTTAGGCGCAGCCAGATCCAACGTTCCTCACCCGGCCAACCCGGCAGTGCCTTCCGTGGGGCCCTGTTCGTGCTGGTCTTGAAGCTGGCATTACCGAATCCGCCATCACCGCCGCGCAGCAAGGTTACGCGCTTGCCAGCAGTATCCAGGTCGGCCAGCAGCGTCTCCTGGTCGTCGGCAAAAATCTGGGTGCCCAGCGGCACCTTGATAACGACATCCTCTGCCCCGGCGCCGGTCTTGTCGGACCCTGCTCCATTGCCGCCCTTGCGCGCTCGGAAGTGCTGGGTATAGCGGAAGTCGATCAGCGTATTGAGGTTGTGTTCAGCAACAAACACGATATCGCCGCCTTTGCCGCCATTGCCCCCGTCCGGCCCACCGAACTCGATGAACTTCTCGCGGCGGAACGCGACCACCCCGTCGCCGCCGTCGCCGGAGCGGAGGTAGATCTTGGCCTGATCGAGGAATTTCATGATGGATGGTCCGGAAATGAAACGGGGGCCGGCAATGCACCGGCCCCCGAACAGACGTCAAATGGGGTCGATGCTACTCGGCGGCGAGTGCCGGCTGCTCCGAAACCTTGGGCTCCACGGAGATATGCACACGGCCTTCGGACTTGCGGGTGAACTTCACCTTGCCATCGACCAGGGCGAAAATCGTGTGGTCACGGCCGAGGCCGACATTGGTACCGGGATACCACTTGGTGCCGCGTTGCCGCACCAGGATGTTGCCGGCCACGACGGCCTCACCGCCGAACTTCTTGATGCCGAGGCGACGGCCTTCGGTATCACGACCGTTGCGGGACGAGCCGCCTGCTTTTTTGTGGGCCATGGCGGACTACTCCTGCGTTTGTTCGACAGCTTCGGGGGTCTCACCGGAGACGATGGCGAGGGATTCGGCTGCATCGACCGCGGCGGCAGGTGCGTGTCCCACTTCGGGCTCAGCCGCCATTGTGTAGGTCTGGCCGTTGGCGTTGATGCCACCGATCCGCAGCACTGTGACGTGCTGGCGGTGGCCGTTGCGGCGGCGGCTGTTCTGCCGACGCCGCTTCTTGAAGATGATGACCTTGTCCAAGCGATCTTGCGCGATCACCGTCGCGGTGACCGAGGCATCGGCCACAATCGGCGAGCCAATGGTCAGATTGCCATCGACGCCAACCGCCAGAACATCATTGAATGTGATGGTTCCGCCAGCCTCGGCGTCCAATTTCTCGACTTTCAGGACCGCGTTAGGCGTTACGCGGTACTGCTTTCCGCCGGTGCGGATGACAGCGAACATGGGACCAAACTTTCTCTACGAACGATGCGGTCCGCACGGGCAATTAAAGCCGGCGGCCGGAAGCGCGCGTTATAGCGATGGCGGCGGCCGAGTCAACCTCGGAAATCTCAAGCCGGTCAGCAACTTGCTTATGTCACCAAGTCTAGAACGCCAGCCCGGTCGCCTGCATCACCAACGGCAATGTCCGCACCATTTCCAGCACCGCTTCCGGCACGGGTTCGTCCACCGACACCAGGCAGATCGCATCACCGCCCTGCCCCGAACGGCCGAGATGGAAGGTGGCGATGTTGATCCCGGCCCCGGCCAAAGTGGCACCAAAGCGACCGATGAAGCCGGGTTTGTCCTGGTTGGTCACATACAGCATGTACGGGGCGAAATCAGCCTCGACCTTGATGTCCTTGATTTCAACGATGCGCGGACGCGACCCCGCGAACAATGTGCCGGACACCGATCGGGTCAAGCCGGCGGTCTCGACCGTCACGCGCACCAGGGTCAGATATTCGGTCGGCCGGTCATGCACGGTTTCCGCCACATCGATGCCGTGGTCGCGCGCGACAACCGCGGCATTGACCATGTTGATCCCCTCCATCAACGGCGACATCAGGCCCGCCAGCATCGCCGCTGTCAGGGGGCGCTGGTTCAGCCCTGCGGCCTGGCCTTCAAACTCGATGGTAACCTTGCTGATCGCCCCTTCCCGCGCCTGGGTCAGTTGTCCGGCGAAGGCGCCCAGCAAGCGACACAGTTCCAAATAGGGCTTCAGACGCGGCGCGTCCTCGGCCGAGACCGAGGCCATGTTGATCGCATTGGTGATCGCCCCGGTCAGCAGGAAATCACTCATCTGCTCCGCCACCTGCAGGGCCACATTTTCCTGCGCTTCCTGCGTAGCCGCGCCAAGATGCGGGGTGCAAACGACGTTTTCCAGCCCGAACAGCGGCGAGTCGATGGCCGGTTCTGTTTCGAACACATCGAGCGCTGCGCCGGCGACGTGGCCCGACCGGATGGCGTCGGCAAGGGCTGCTTCATCCAGCAGACCGCCGCGCGCGCAGTTGATGATGCGAACGCCCTTTTTCGTCTTCGCCAGCGCCTCACGCGACAGGATGTTCCGCGTCGCATCGGTCAGCGGCGTGTGCAGCGTAATGAAATCCGCCCGGTTCAGCAATGTGTCCAGATCGGCCTTCTCAACCCCGAGGTCCATGGCCTTCTTCTCGGTCAGATAGGGGTCATAGGCCAGGACACGCATTTTCAGCCCAACGGCGCGGTCGGCGACGATCGAGCCGATGTTGCCGCACCCGATCAGACCCAGCGTCTTGGCCGTCAGCTCGACGCCCATGAAACGGTTCTTTTCCCATTTGCCGGCCTTGGTTGAAGTCGTGGCCTCGGGGATTTGCCGAGCAAGGGCAAACATCATTGCCACGGCATGTTCGGCCGTGGTGATGGTGTTGCCGTGTGGCGTATTCATCACCACCACGCCACGTGCCGTTGCCGACCTGATATCGACATTGTCGACACCGATCCCCGCGCGCCCAACCACCTTCAGGCTGGCGGCCGCGTCCAGAAGTTCTTTCGTTACTTTGGTGGCAGACCGGATCGCCAGTCCGTCATACACGCCGATTATAGCGCGCAAATCGGCCGGCGACAGGCCAGGCTTCAGATCGACGTCGATCCCCCGGTTGCGGAAAATGTCGACAGCAGCCGGCGACAGCTTGTCGCTGATCAATACCTTTGGCATCGGACGATCCTTACCGGGCTGGAGCAAAAAAGGCAGCGACCTGGACAGCAGCCCAGTCAAGCCAGGGCAGCAACGCCACGATATCATCGGTCTCCACCGTGGCACCGCCCCAGATCCGCAGCCCAGGCGGCGCATCGCGGTAGGCGCCGATATCGTAGGCCACGCCTTGCCTTTCCAGCAGTGACGCCAGTTGTTTGGCCGCCTTCGCCTGGCCGTCGGGTGGCAGCGACGTGAACCACGGTGCCACGATTTTCAAGCAGATCGACGTGCAGGATCGCGTGGCCGGATCATCCGCGAGGAACGCCGCCCACTTGCTCTGGGCGACCCAGGCCGCCACCGCCGCAAGGTTCGCTTCGGACCGGCCGATCAAGGTGTCCAGACCGCCGATCCGCTCCGCCCAGCGCAGCCCGTCGAGTGCATCCTCGACACACAGCATCGACGGCGTATTGATCGTTTCGCCCTTGAAGACACCCTCCGAAAGCTTTCCCTTCGATGTCAGGCGAAAGATCTTCGGCAGGGGCCAGGCTGGCGTGTAATTCTCCAGCCGCTCAACGGCGCGCGGTGACAGTGCCAGCATACCGTGCGCCGCCTCGCCACCGAGCACCTTTTGCCAGGACCAGGTGACGACATCCAGTTTGGCCCAGGGCAGCGCCATCGCGAACGCGGCTGACGTGGCATCGCAGATCGCCAATCCCTGGCGGTCGTCGGCAATCCAGTCGGCGTTTGCCATGCGCACGCCGGAGGTCGTGCCATTCCAGGTGAACACCACGTCATTTGCCGGATCGACCGCCGCCACGTCCGGCAGCGCGCCATAGGCCGCCGACAAAACCCGGGCATTCGTCAGCTTCAGGTGCTTGACGATATCGGTTGCCCAGCCCTCACCGAAGCTCTCGAAGGTCAGGATATCGACGCCACGCGCGCCCAGCATCGACCACAGCGCCATCTCGACCGCACCCGTGTCGGACGCTGGAACAATCCCTAGCCGCCAGTCCGTCGGCATGCCCAGGATGGACCTGGACATTGTGATAACCTCGTTCAGTCGCGCCTTGGGGTCCGCAGCACGGTGGCTGCGGCCGAGGTGCGCGCCCGATAAGGCATCCAGCGTGAAGCCGGGACGTTTGGCGCAGGGACCGGAGGAAAAATTGGGATTCGCCGGACGCTTGTCCGGTGTCGTGGCGCTTGCCATTGCGGTTCTCCCTTACAGAAGAATAGCGTCCCGGTGGGGGGACGTGACCCGACGCTGCGTCTAGGCGCGCACCTACACCGCGTCAAGAAATTCCACCGCGCCACGATGCCGGGCCTCTCCCGGCATGCCGGTTCCCTAGTTGCCGGAGTTGGGGTGGCATCGCTGGGCCATATTAATTGGCTGATCCGGGAGGCTGACGCTTTTCGCTCAGCCGGACGCAGTGGCATGCGACAACACAGCGGATGCCGAACCGGCAACGCCTGGAGCGCTGACGCGTTAAGCCAAGGTGGAAACGAGGGCATTATTCATGTTGCGCACGCTTACGGCTACCGCTGTAATTCTGATGGCGGCACCGGCGATGGCACAGAATCCGCAGCCGACGTCGCCGTCCAACCAGGGTGTTCAGGTCGCGCCACCAAGTGCGGCGGCCCCGCCCGAGAAGATCGCACCACCCAGTCAGGGCATACCCCTTAATCAGGGCATACCACCTAATCAGGGCATGAGTGACCGTCTCTCGCAGCAGCGGGGCACAATCACGCCGCCAAACGTCGATCCTAACATGACCGTGCATCCGCCGGCGCATACCGGAGCAACGACCCCTGTCATCCCGCCGCCAGGATCGCCGGGCGGCAATCCCTCAGTCGTGCCGAAATAGCTTTTTCAGGGCGCCTACAACCGTCGCGACGTCGCCATCGGTCAGCTCAGGGTAAATTGGCAGGCTCAGGATCTCGCTTGCCGCGACTTCGGTTTGCGGACATCCGGAGCCGCCGAGCGCAATGCGATCCGCGTATGCAGGCTGCAAATGGACCGGGACCGGGTAGTGGATTCCAGTTCCGATCCCTGTGTCTTTCAGGGCAGCCTGGAATGCGTCTCGCTGGGCTGATCGCGTGACATATAAATGATAGACGTGGGTGGCGCCAGGGCGCTGCTTGGGTGGCTTCAAGGGCACGCCCTGCAGCGCCGCAGTGTAGTGCGCGGCGATCTCTGCACGGCGCGCATTCTGGCGATCGAGGTGCGTTAACTTGACGCGCAGGATGGCAGCCTGCACTTCGTCCAGGCGACTGTTCACGCCGATGTCGTCACTGATGTAGTGTTTTTGCCAGCCGTATTGCCGTAGCGCTGCGATCCGCTCCGCCAGGGCAGGCTTATTGGTAGCGACCGCGCCCCCATCGCCGAGCGCGCCAAGGTTTTTTGTTGGGTAAAAGCTGAACGTGGCGGCGTCTCCGAACGTGCCGACACGCTTCCCATTCAGGCGTGCGCCGTGCGCCTGGGCGCAATCTTCTATCAGTGCGACGCCATGGGCCCGACAGAGCGGCACGATCCGTTCGAGATCCGCCGGCTGGCCATAAAGATGTACCGGCAGCACGGCCTTGATAGGCGGAAGCCCCGGTGGTGGCTGCTCCAGCACCTGCTTCAACGCATCGGGATCCATCGTGTAGTGGACAGGATCGATGTCAATCAGCAGCGGTGTAGCGCCCGCCATCTCGATGGCCGCGACGGTTGCCACAGCGGTGTGAGAGACCGTGACCACGGTCGCCCCCGGACCAACAGCCAAACCGCGTAGCGCCAGCGCGATCGCATCCGTGCCGTTACCGCAGCCGACGACCGAGGAAACGCCTAACCAAGCCGCGAACTCGGTCTCGAATTCACGCAGTTCGTTGCCCAGGATATACCAGCCGGACGACAGCGCACGCGCAACGGCCTCGTCGATCTGCTGTTTCAAGGCGCGATAGCCGGCGCCGGGGTTGGCTTGCGGGATCATAGATAGTCCGCCAGCCGGGTGCGGTACCAGTTCAAGGTGCGCCCAATGCCGTCCTCCAGGGATGTCTGTGGCCTCCAACCCGAGGCGGCCCGGAATGCACCGTCATCGGCATGGTAGCTACCGATGTCGATACGCGCACGATCTGCCGGGAACTCCCGCGTGGTATACAGGCCAGTGCCGCCGGACAGGCGCACCATCATTTCCGCCAGCTCGTGCAGCGATGCCGGCGGTGAACCGCCGATATTGTAGATGTGGCCGTGACAGTCGGCGCATTCCGCTGCCGCGATGAACGAGGCGGTGACATCGTCGACGTAGGTCAGGTCGCGCAACTGGTCGCCGCCCCACACCTCGAACGGCCGGTTCTCCAGCACGCAGCGTATCCAGATCCCCAGGAAGGTCTGGCGCGCGTCGCGGATCCGCAGTCGCGGGCCATAGCAATTGGTCAGACGCAATGACACCACGGGACGGCCACGTACGCGGTGCTCCAGCATCCAATATTGCTCGCCGGCAAATTTTGACACGCCGTTAGCATCGGGCGGGGCGACGGGCTGGTTTTCATCGACCGGCAGTCTTTCCACCCGGCCGTAGAACTGCCTGGTGGATGCATGCACGACGATCGCGTCCGGAGCGGCCTCCCGCGCCGCCTGGATCAGCCGCACCTGCGCGACGGCGTTTACCGCGATGTCGGCCAGCGGATCGGCTTGCCCGCCCATATGGCTGGTCTGCGCGGCAAGGTTGAAGATAACGGCGGCCCCCTCGCAGAGCGGCCGCAAATCCAACTCCCGTATGTCGCCACGGACAAAGTCCACGTCCGCCCCGTCCAGGTTGCGCGTGTTGGCGCCGCCGCCAAACAGAAATCCGTCCAGTGCGGTGACCCTCGCGCCCCGGCCTGCCAAAGCATGACAAAGATTGGAACCGAGGAATCCGGCCCCACCCGTAACGAAAACCTTTTGTCCGACCCAGTTCATGACGGCTCCTTATCGTGAGGCGAGCATGTCATGCCACAAAATGGCAAATTTACAGCGACTTTACGCGCTCGGAATGGCTTGCCGCCGCAGGCTGCCGAACGGTCCGGTAATCAAGCTGATGATCCAAAGCCCGCCGGCGGTCAGCACGATCGACGGGCCTGCCGGAATATCCAGATTGAATGACAGGACCAGGCCGCCGATTGATGACACGCAGGCCAGCAGCACCGACATGCGAACCTGCCCGCTGAGGGAATTGGACCAATGTCGAGCGGCAATTGCTGGCAGCATCATGAGGCCGACTGACATCAAGGTGCCCAATGCGACAAAGCCGGAGACGACGCTCAGGACGACGAGCATCAGGAAGATCAGGTGCCATACGCCGCCCTTGCCCGCCGTGGCCGCCATAAATCCAGGATCAAGGCTTTCCAGCACCAGCGGCCGCCAGATCAGCGCCAGAGCCGGTAAGGTCACGGATGCCACGCCCGCCATGGCGAACAATGCCGCGTCGTCGACTGCAAGAACATTGCCGAACAGGATATGGGTCAGATCAAGGCTATGCTGAGCTGAGATCAGGGCCACGCCAGCCGCCAGCGCCAGCAGGTACATCCCCGCGAGCTGGCTGTCCTCTCGCCCGCCGGTCCGGCGTGCCAGCCAGCCGGCCACGACCGCGACCGCCAGACCGGCAACCACCCCGCCGACACCCATCGCCCAAACCGACAAGCCGGCCAGGATGGCACCGACCGCGATGCCCGGCAGCACGCCGTGCTGCAGCACGTCGCTCATGAGACTCATGCGCCGAAGCACCAGGAACACGCCCAGGGGCGGCGCCGCCACCGACAGCGCGAGGCACCCCGCCAGCGCTCGGCGCATGAATCCCAGCGCGAAGGGTTCCAGCAGGATGTTCAGCATCAGGCCGCTTGCAGGTTCGGGTCCGGGAGTTTGTCCCATTGAGCGGTATGCTGGCTCAACAGCAGCGTATGGGGAAAACAGCGCCGCACCAGGTCCATGTCGTGCAGCACGGCGATGACTGTGCGCCCCTGTGCGTGCCAGTCCGCGATCACCGACATCAGCAACTGCGTGGTGGCGGAATCCACGGCGGTGAACGGTTCGTCCAGCAGGATCAGGCGGGCGTCCTGCACGATCGTGCGGGCGAACAGCACGCGCTGGAACTGGCCGGCGGAAAGTGCCGCGATCGGCCTTGATTCCAGGTCAGCGAGCCCGACCCGCTGCAGCGCCGCCTGTGTCGTCGCGAGTCGGCTTTTGCCGATTGATCGGAACGGACCCAGCCGGGTTGCCGCCAGGGCGACGACATCGCGACAGGTGATGGGAAACGATCGATCCAGATGACTGCCCTGGGCCAGCAGCGCGATCTCGGCGCGATGCAGACCGCCCCAGTCGATCCGACCGGCCGACAGCGGATGCAGGCCACCAACCGCTCGCAGCAATGTTGTCTTGCCGGCTCCGTTCGCGCCGATCAGAGCCGTTTGGCTGCCGGATTCGAGGCGGCCGTTCAGACCCGACAGCACAACCCGTGCACCATGGCGCAACTCGACGCTATGCAAGGTGATCATAGCGCCCACACCACGGCCAGCCACACAAGGGCGAGAACGCCAGCCGCCAGAAACAGGCGGGACGCGGCGCCGGCGGTTGGGGATAGCGGGTCGATCATGGGTTACAGTATAACATTGCGCCGGGTTGGACGGAAGAGAGGCACGCGCCTAAACACGGGGCAATGAACGATCCCGATCCCGACGCCATTGCGCGGCGCACTTTGCGCAATCACCGCCTCTTTGCCACCGGCCTGCTGGTTCTGATGGCTGCTGTAACCATCGCTACCTATTATCTGCCGCCGGGTTGGTGGGGTGGCCTTCTGCAAGCTGCGGCAAAGGCAGGGTTCATCGGTGGGATTGCGGATTGGTTTGCGGTAACCGCATTGTTCCGGCATCCCCTTGGCATACCAATTCCCCATACCGCCATTATCCCCAACCAACGCGGCCGGCTGGGGGCCGCGCTTGGCCGGTTCGTCGCCAACCATGTGTTCACCAGCGAGGAGGTATCCCAAGTCCTGGTGCGGCTCGACCTGCCAAGCATCGTGCATCGCTTCCTGGCGGATCCGGCCGCAGCTCGTCCGGCTGCGGTCGCGTTGTCCAGCATGCTGCCCAAGCTGTTGGCAACGGTTGAGGACGGCCGCGCACGGCGGGTGCTTGCACGCGTCGTCCCGCGCATCGTTGGTGGGCCAGCCTCCGGCCATGTCGTCGCCCGGGCGCTGCACAACCTCGTCGACGGGGGCCGCCACCAGGAGGTATTTGGCTTCATCCTGGGCCAGTTGAAGACGGTGCTGGCCAGCCGCGAAGACGCCTTGCGCACGGCGATCGAGGACCGCGTGCGCGAGCAGGGCGGTCGTCTTGTCGGATGGGCTCTGGGCGCCTCGATCGCGCGACGGGTCCTGGGCTTAATCAACTCGGAGCTGGACAAAATGAGTCCAGACGGATCGGAATTGCGGCTGGCGTTCGACGAATGGATCCGCCGCGAGATCAACCGCATGGAGACAGAACCGGAGCGGGCGGCCGAAGTTGGCGTCGCGATCCGCCGTGTTGTGGCGCATGAGACGATCCAGGCCTGGATGTGGGATATCTGGGCACGCATTCGCATCGGACTGGAGGCCGATATCACCAAGCCGAACGGCCGTGTGGTCGCCTATGTCGAGGACGCGCTGGGCAACCTCGGGACCATCCTGGAAGCCGATCCTGCCGCCAGAGCCAGGTTGCAGGTGGCGGCGGAGGGGATTATCCGGTCGCTGTTGCCCGGCGCCCAGATCCGTATCGCGGAGTTCATCGGCCAGGTTGTCGCCAACTGGGATACCGAAACCATCGTCGATCGGCTGGAGCTTCGGGTGGGTCGCGACTTGCAATATATCCGTATGAACGGGACGATCGTGGGGTTCCTGATCGGTGGACTGCTTTATGCCGTGCTGGATACGATGTTCATGCATACTCATTTCTAACGGGGGCAGGCATGGTACGGCTTTCGGTTCTTGATCAATCGACCATCGTCTCCGGCCGCTCCCCCGACGCGTCGATCCGGGAAAGCATTGCCCTCGCCCAGCATTGTGAGGCTTTGGGCTATGCTCGCTATTGGTGCGCCGAACACCACAATTCCGACAGCCAGGCCGGCACGGCGCCGGAAATACTGATCGCAGCGATCGCCGCCACCACCCGGCGTATCCGCGTGGGATCAGCCGGCATAATGCTGCCGCACTATTCGGCGCTGAAGGTGGCGGAACAGTTCCGCGTTCTGGATGCGATCGCGCCCGGCCGCATCGATCTGGGGCTAGGTCGCGCGCCCGGATCGGATGGGCGCACGGCATACGCGCTGAACCCCAGGGCGGAAACGGCGGCCGACAACTTCCCGGCAGATGTGCGCGATCTGCTGGCGTGGCTGGCCGGCGAAAAATTGCTTGACGGCCATCCGTTCCGCGACATCCGTGCACAGCCAGCCGGACCAACATCACCGGACGTCTGGATCCTGGGCAGTTCTGACTATGGGGCCCAGGTCGCCGCGTATTTCGGACTGCCCTTCTGCTTTGCCCACTTCATCAGTGACGGGCGCGGCGTCGACCAGGCGCTTGGCGTCTATCGTGAGACCTATCGTCCCAGCGTGGCAAACCCCACCCCACATGCTGCGATCTGCGTCTGGGCAATGGCCGCGCAAACCCCCGAGCAAGCCGCCTATCATTTCCGCTCCCGCGAAGTCTGGCGGCTCAACCGTGATCGCGGGCTGTTTACGGCGCTACGGTCGCCGGACGAAGCGGCGGCGGAGACCCTTTCCGACAGCGAGCAGGCCCGGATCGAGCGACTGCGTGCACGGTCCTTCTATGGCACGCCTGACGTGGTGGCCGGGAAACTGCAAGAGCTGGCGGCGGGACATGCCGTGGAAGAAATTGCCATTCTGACAACGTTGCATGATCCTGAAGCGCGCCGGCGCTCCTATACGTTGCTCGCCAACGAGATGATGCCGACGATGGGCATGACGGCCAAGTAACGACCGCTACGGGCGCCAGACGCCTTGTTGTTGTCCAACGGTCCGCTGTGCGCGCCACAGTCGGTAGCGCAACATTGCCCACGCCACGATGGCGGCACCGATCGCCACCGGCAGGATCAGCAAGGCCAGCCACAACGCAAACGCCGCTAGCGACAACGCGCCAGCGACAATCGCGATCACTACCACCCACATCAGGATACGGCCCATGACCGGGGGTTTCGGCGGCGAGACGAAATCGCCCTCGATCGTCATGTCCAGTTCAGGGGGACGACGCTGGTTCATGCCACCGATGTGGCCCGCCCCTGGCGTGGGTTCAAGCCCGGCCATACAATGTGGTCAGCAGCAGGGATGCTTACCATGAAAGTTGGGCTATTCATCAACACGCAATACCCGGAAGACGTTGACGTACCGGCGCAAATTCCCGCGTTGGTTGAACAGGTGCGCGTCGCGCGCGATGCCGGTTTCAAGTCGCTCTGGTTTCCGCATCACTGGCTAACCGAGCCGATGCAGATGCTGCAGATCATGCCCGCAATGGCGTTTCTGGCGGCCGAGGCAAAGGGAATGGTGATTGGTCCGAACATCCTCATACTGCCCCTGCTCAACCCGATGCACGTTGCCGAGGAAGCCGCTACACTCGACGTCCTGACCGGGGGCAACTACGTCCTCGGCGCCGGCCTTGGCTACCGCGAGCCGGAATTCACCGCGTTCGGGATTTCGCTGGCGGAACGCGCCGGGCGCTTCTCCGAGAGCGTGACGTTGATGCGCAAGCTGTGGGCCGGCGGAAAGATCACCCACGAAGGAAAGTTCTTCACGGTACGGGACGCGGGCATCAGCCTGAAGCCGGCCCGCCCCGGCGGCCCACCGATCTACGTCGCTGGCCTGGTCGATTCCGCCGTCCGCCGCGCCGCGCGGATCGGCGACGCGTGGCTGATCGCCAATGCATCCTCGATCCAGGAGATCACGCCGCAGATGCATACTTATCGCGCTGCGCTGAAGGAATACGGCCGCACTCCACTGGAGTTTCCGATTGCCCGGGAATGCTACGTCGGCAGCGACAGAGCATCCGCTTACGCCGAATGTAAAGCCGCGCTGGAATACAAATATGCAGCTTATGCGGCCTGGGGCATGACCAGCCCGCTGGAAGGCACGAATTTCGATGACTTCGCGAAGGACCGCTTCATCATCGGCGACAAGCAGTCGGTAAGGGACGAAATCCTGCGCTATACCGAACTACTCGGCGTCGACCACTTTATCATGCGCAGCCAGTGGCCGGGACTCGAGCAGGACAAAGTCCTGGGCTCGATCCGGCGACTGGGCGAGATCTTCGCCACCTTGTCCTAAAGCAGATCGCTCACGACCTCTTTGAAGCGGGTAATCGCGGCCAGATGATCGGCCGCGGTGTGCCCGGCAATGCGCTTGTGGTGGCCCATCGTGAAGGTTGTGTGCGCCGTCACGTGGGTGACGCCTGCCTGCTTCCAGAACGCGAATTCGCGGTGCCAAGCGGTCTCATCGCCTGATCCCAGCGACAGCCAGACTTCCAGACCAACGCTGCCGGGGTCGCGACCCTCAGCCTTGACCAGACCGCAGAGCTTGTCGAACGCGGCCAACGCCGTCTCGTCGGCGGGATAAGCGAGCGGCATCCAGCCGTCGCCGTATTTGGCGGTGCGCTGCAGCGTTGCTTCGTGATGGCCTCCAAACCAAACCGGGATGCGGCCGGAGGCAGGACGAGGATTAATGCCGGCGTCCTCAATGGTGTGGTAGCGGCCCTTCATCGTCACATGCGGCTGCGCCCACAGCGCCTGCATAACCTCGACCTGTTCCTCGGAGCGGCGTCCGCGGTTGGAGAACACTTCGTTCAGGCCGGTGAATTCCACCTTGTTCCAGCCCACACCGACCCCCAGGCGGAGCCTGCCGTTGGAAAGCACGTCCAGACAGGCAGCCTGCTTTGCCACCAAGGCGGCTTGCCGTTGCGCCAGGATCAGCACGCCGGGGGCAAAACCGAGCGTCTTGGTGCATGCGGCGAGGAAGCCAAACAGGACGAAGGGGTCATGGTAGGGGTTTTCATTGGTTCCGATACGGACACCTGGCGTCGCGGTTGCCGGGTTGGCGCCCAGCACATGGTCGGGCGCCTGCAGGTAGTCGAAGCCCAGGCCTTCAACGGCTTGGGCATAGTCTCGGATTTCCGCCGGACCGGTGCCGACATCGGCAACGGGGATCGTTGCGCCAAGTTGCATGATTGCGTTTCCTTGCTAAAGCAGATCGCCGATGACTTCGCGGTATCGCCTGGCCGCGGCCAAATGGTCGCCCAGTGTCTTTCCGGCGATTCGCTTGTGCCGCGCGCGGCCGTTGAAAGTCGTTGTCAGGCACAAATGGCTTGCCCCAGCCTGCTTCCAGAACGCGGCTTCCTTATACCAATCCGCCTCCGTCTCCTCGCCAACCGAGGTCCAGACCTCGATCCCGACCGATGCCGGATCGCGGCCTTCCTTCTCGGTCAGGCGACGCAGGTGAGCGAAGATGTTGAGCGCCTCCTGATCGGGCGCATAGGCGTTGGGCATCCAGCCGTCGCCCCATTTGGCGATGCGCGGCAGCGTGTGTTCATGATGTCCGCCGTACCACAGGGGGATATTTCCCGATGCCGGCCGGGGATTGATGCCGGCATTGTCAATGGTGTGGTACTTGCCCTTGAACGTCACGTACTGCTCTGCCCAAAGCGCCTTCATGACCTGTGCCTGTTCTTCGGAGCGGCGGCCACGATTGTGGAAATTCTCGTTTAGGCCAGTGAACTCGATCGGGTTCCAGCCGACGCCGATGCCCAGCCGAAAGCGGCCATCGCACAACACGTCGAGGCACGCCGCCTGTTTCGCCACCAAAGCGGTCTGCCGCTGTGCGACGATCAGAACGCCGGTGGAGAACGTCAGTTTGCTGGTGACGGCCGCCAGGTACCCCAGCAGTACGAATGGGTCGTGGAACATGCCACCGGCCATGGCGGCACGGGGATCGCCGCCTGGGTTGCCGCCCAGCACGTGATCAGGTGCCTCCAGAAAGTCGTAGCCCAAGGCTTCAAGGCCCTGGGCGTATTCGCGAACGGTGGCGGGATCGCCACCCGTATCGCCGAACGGAATAAGTGCGCCGAGTTGCATGGTCTAACCTCCGCTATTTCGTATCGGCTTCGAGAACAGCCTTGATCTTCTCCGGCGACACGGCGAGTGGTGGGATGGCTGCGCGTTCCTGTTGCAGCAGCGCGCCGACGCGTGAGTCTCGCTGGCCCCAGCCGCGGTTCAATGCCTCGGTCAATTCCATCAAGGTCATGTTGACCAGCCGCATCGGCACCTGGACGTCACGGGCCAGCTGGCAGGCGAGCGAAACATCCTTGTGGATCAAGCGCAGGGCGAAGTCGGCCGGGTCGTAGCTGCCGGTCAGGAAGTGGTCGGCCAGGCGATCGAATGTGCGGCTGCGCCCGGTGGCACCCTGACGAACAGCCTGAAACAGGGTCAGCGGTTCGACCCCTGCCTTGATGCCCATGGTGAACACTTCGGACAGCACCACCCCCATTGCGGCCGACGTAGCGTTGTGAACCAGCTTGGCGATGGACCCGGCGCCGATTGGGCCGATATAGGCGGCCTGGTCGCCCATGGCAGCCAGTGCCGCCGCGCAGCGGTCAAAGGCGGCCTTATCGCCGCCGACCCAGATGGCAAGACGGCCGCTGTTTGCACCCTTGGGGCCGCCGCTGACCGGCGCATCGAGAAAATCGATGCCTTTTTCCGCAAAGGTCGCGTGCAGCGCGCGGACGACATCAACCGCATTGGTGGACAGGTCGAACCAGGCCGCACCCTTGCGAAAACCTTCAATCAGACCGTTCTCGCCGGTGCCCACCTTCTGCACATCGGCCGGCGTCGGCAGTGACGTGAAGACGATGTCACACGCCTCCGCCACCGCCTTTGGGGAGTCCGCCCAGGTCGCCCCCGCATTCAGGTGCCGCGATGCCGCTTGCCGGGTCAGATCGTTCACGACGAGGTCGTGGCCGGCCTTCTGCAGATTGGACGCCATGCCGGCGCCCATCATGCCGAGTCCGATGAAGCCAATCTTCATTGTTTCCTCCAAATGGATACCGCAGTGTGCGGCGTGGCGCACATCGCGGCAACCCGCACTAGCGGGGCGGAAGCAGCCAGTGCTCCTCTACAACGAATAGCGCGATGTCGGGAAACTGCCAGCCAGTCAGCGCTTCTTCCAGACCAACCAGGCTGTCGAACCAAGCCTGTGCGGCACCGCCGATCATCACTTGCAGATGGTCGATCGTGCTGTTGGGCGCACGTCCCTGCTTGCCCACGCGATAGTGGATCAGGCCCCGCAGGCCCGGCAGGTCGCGAAATGCCGACAAGTCGATGTCCTGGCCGGCCGGTGAAAATGCGATCACGCTGATCGGGCTGCGCTCCGGTGCCAGGGGCACTACCACGTCGACATCGGTCCCGATCCGTGACACGGCACCGATGAACAACCGGGAGTCCTCGTTGCACGCTGCCATTTCCGGCGAGCCTTGCGCCTCCGCCCGGGCGGCATCCTTATCAAAGAACAGGATGGGGAAGCCGTCGAGATCCATGGCGCGAGCGGCTGCGTTCATCACCGGCGAAGCGAGAACGTGACATTGCACGTACCGCTGCAGGCCAGCGAAACCGCACACCAGGGGACCGTGTACATCCAGCCAGTGGCGGCGAAACTGAGTCACCGACACGTCCTGCCGGCGACGGATCAGGCTGATCGCAGCAATCATCAAGTCACGCCCCCTGCCACTGCAGGATGTACAATCCGGCATCATAGTCGGTCACATACATCAGCCCATCCTCGGCCACGAACAGGTCGGCGGTGTGGCGGATCTTCGCGCGCCCGCGCAACGGCTCCATCCATCGGGTTGGCTGCGGCGGGACAAAAAAGCCGATTTCCTCAGGGCGGAACGGATCGGCGATATCGAACACCCGCACCCCCGCGCTTTGCCAAGTCGCAAAAATCGTAGTTGACGACCGGAACGATCCTGGACGATTTTCATGAAGATTGTGCGGGCCGAACTGCCCGCCGAGCGCGATGTAGTCCTGGTCGGATGGGGTCGGCATGGTTGCAACCGAAACCGGATTGGATTTGTCACGGATATCGAAAATCCAGGTTCGCTTCATCTGCTCCTGGTCGATGTTCATCGTCGCCTCGTCGGCAACCACCAGCAGGTTCCGGTCGTGCAACGGCAATGCGCTGTGCGTACCGCCGCCGAACGGCGGGCACCAGTTGCGATGCACGATCAGTTCAGGATGCGCCGGATCCTTCACGTCCAGGATCGTCAGGCCGCCGTTGCGCCAGGACGCGTAGGCGATGTCGTCCTCCACCACCGCATGATGCAGCGCCCACCGCCCGGTCCAGTTCGCCACCTCCCCAGCGGCGACGTTCATCCCGGGGATCCACCAGCGCCCCACTTCCCGCGGCCGCGTCGGATCCGCCATGTCGATACTGATCAAAATATGATCCAGAAACCCGTCCAGCAGCGCCGAGGCATAGGCGTAGCGGCCGCCTGTCCACCAGATCCGGTGCAACCCCAGACCCTCGACCTCCATAAAGCCGATAGATCTTGGATTAGCGGGGTCGGATATGTCATAGACGCGCATGCCGGCCGAGAAATCCTCGCCGCGCTTGCCATAGCGCGAGGAATCGACCTGATTTGAACTGCCGTAGTAATCCTTGATCGACAACAGTGCCTTCAGGTCAAGTTCTTCAATGCACAACAGCAAGTCGTTGGCGGTTTGCAGGTGCATGCACCAGGAATTCGGGTGGATGGGCGCGAAGTTGACCGGCTTCGGGTTCCGCGGATCACGCACGTCGGTGACCATCACGCCGCGGCTAACGCGTGTACCCACGTATGCATAACCGCGATTGACCATGACCTGCACGCCGTCGCCGCGCCCGCCCTGATCGGTATGCCCGACAAAAGCTATGTTGCGAGCGGCTTCTGGCTCAATCATGGCTTGCTATCCCCCTGGGTTCGGTCGTCTGATTACCGGCGCTTCCAAGGAGGATAGTCGCGATGCCAAATTATGTCATGCTGGCGAACTGGACCGATCAGGGGATGCGCGCCATCGACGAAAGCCCTAAGCGCATCGACACCGCTCGTAAGGCGCTGGAGGATATGGGCGGCCGGTTTCTGTCGGTCTACATGACCATGGGGCAGTATGACCTCGTCATTACTTATGACGCAGCGGATGACGCAGTCGCCGCTCGCTTGTCCCTGATGCTGGGCAAGCTGGGAAACGTCCGGACCGTGTCGATGAAGGCGTTCCCGGAAGAGGCTTACCGACAGATCGTCAACACGATACGATAGAGCCAGAACACCCAAGGCTTCGTGTGCGCGCCATTCGGTGCTAACCTTCCGGCAACAAGCCAGAGGGATGCCAGGATGAGTGCCGCCACGATCGACTACGCCAAATTATTCAGTGACGACCTTCCGCCGGCAGCGCCGCGATGGGCACCGTTTCCGAAGTACTACTTCATCGGCGGCAACAACGATCCCGAACAAATTCCCATCGAGGGACTAATCGAAGCAGCAAGCTCGGTTTTGCGGCGGGAAGGTTCGAAACTGGCGATCTACAATCTGGGCCTTGGGCCACAAGGTTACCCGGGCCTTCGCCAGTTCGTTGCTGATAAGTGCGCCCGCCAGCGCGGCATGGCGGCTCCGATCGACGACATCATGATCACCACCGGGTCGGGTCAAGGCATCGACATGATCAGCAAACTGCTGGTCAACCCCGGCGATACAGTCCTGGTCGAGGAGTATTGTTACCAGGGCGCGATGAACCGGTTTCGCAAGATCGGCGCGAAGCTGGAGGGCATGAAGCTGGACGGCGACGGGATCGATATCGATGCTCTGGCTGATCAACTCGCAGCCCTGAAGGCGCGGGGCATCACACCGAAATTCATCTACACCATCCCGACGGTCCAGAACCCGACCGCCAGCATCATGCCACTCGACCGGCGCCAGGCACTGGTCGCTCTCGCACGCCAGTATAACATCGCGATCTTCGAGGACGAGTGCTACGCGGACTTGTTGTGGGAAGGCATCGAGGCACCGCCGGCCCTATATGCGCTGGATCCCGGCTGCGTCATTCACCTCGGGTCTTTTTCAAAGTCGCTGGCCCCGGCGCTTCGGCTCGGCTACGTCGTGGCCGGCTGGGACATCATGAGCCGGCTGCTGCCGCTGAAAGGCGACAGCGGCACCGGCGCCCTGGACCAGATGGTCGTCGCCGAGTACTTCTCGAAGAACTTTGATCAGCACCTTGGGCACCTGAACGGCGTGCTGCACGAGAAGTTGGAGACCATGATGGAGGCTGTCGCCCGTGAGTTCGGGGCCGCCGCCGAGTGTTGGGCGCCGAAAGGAGGCATCTTCCTCTGGATCAAACTGCCGGCCCTGGTCGACGTCCGGAAACTGGTGAAGCCCGCCGCCGATGCAGGTATCGTCTTCAATCCCGGCCCTGAATGGGCTGTCAGCGCCGACAACTCCAGTAACTGCCTGCGCCTATGCTTCGCAATGCCCAGCAAGCAGACGATCCGCGATGGCGTCGCAGAACTTGCGCGTGTCTGTTACGAGCAAACCGGCATTCCCATACGCAGCGGCAACGTCACCCGCGGCTAGTACCTCTTCACAGTGATCTCGACTCTTTGGCGGTGTCTGGATATGCGCGGGCCAGCTTCTGGCGCGCCTTCTGCGTGGTGAACCTCCATTTGATGCGTGCGCCCGACGTATTGCGTTGGCACTGCCATGCTGCGACCTCGGTGTTGAGGGCCGCGCGGTCACCAATGCGCCGATCCAGACACTGCCCGCGTAGGACGCCGATCTCGATCTCCACCATATTCAGCCAACTGGCGTGCTTGGGTGTGTAATGAAACTCCAGCCGCTGAAGAATGCGGTGTGCTTCTGGTGCCGGGAATGCTTCGTACAGGGCCCCGGCGGTGTGGGTCGAAAGATTGTCCATCACAACGCGGATCTGGTCGGCACGCGGATAGTGGATATCGGCCAGATCGCGCATGCACATGGCAAAATCCTGTGCGGTTCGCTGGTCTGTCACCTTCACATGGCGCCAGGAACGATGCGCATCAAGAAACACAAACAGGTTCGCGGTGCCATTACGGCGGTATTCACAGTCGTAGCGCTCCGGCTGACCCGGCTCAGGTGGGATCGGCTCACGCACTTCGCTGATTAACTGTGTCGGACTCTCATCAAAGCAAATCACCGGGCACTTCGGATCAGCCTCTTCGGCATAGAGATCAAGTACGTCCTCCATCCGCGCGACATAAGTGCCGTCAACCTGCGGAATGCACCACATGTCCCGCCGCCACGGCTTCAGATCGTCCTCGGCGAGACGCCGGCGCACCGTCTCACGCGACACCGCTTCATGTTCGGTCAGTCGGACCATCGCCCCAGCCAACAGATCCAGCGTCCAGCGCTTGCGTCCCTCCGGCGGGTTGGAGCAGGCGGTGGCAATCAGCAGCGCCGTCTCCTTGCCCGACAGCTTGCGGCTTGCCCCAGGACGGGCTTCCTCGCTGAGCGCCAGCTCCAGGTTGCCTTGCACGAAGCGCCGTTTGGTTCGGTAGACCGTCGATCCGCCAACCGAGAGGCTGCTTGCGATGACTTCATCGCTGACACCGGCATTGGCCGCCAGCAGGATCTGTGCTCGCTTGATCTTGCGCGCCGCGTGCTTGCCGCCATTGAGCAACGCCATGAGTTGGGCACGCTCGGTGTCGCTCAGATCGACCCGGTATCGTATGTTCATCGCTGATCCCCCAATGTTGAGGACCACGATGAATCGGGCCGCTGATTCGCGACGAGATTTCACCCCAAAGCAGGGCCAGTATCTCGCGTTCATTCACGCCTATACATTGGTGAACGGACGCCCACCCGCGGAAGCGGACATGATCCGGTTCTTCCGCGTTACACCGCCGAGCGTTCACCAGATGGTGCTCGGCCTTGAGAAGGCCGGGCTGATCTCACGCAAGCCTGGCGTCCCGCGGAGCATAGCGATCCTGCTCGAACGGTCTGCCTTGCCCGAGCTCAATCCGAGAGACGCTGAACCGGTCAAAATCACCGTGACGAGGTACTAGACGGTTCCGGTCAGACTCTGTGTCACGCCAGCGGCCAGCAAGGCATGGCCACTGGCGGTCGGATGCAGATCGTCGAAGAACAGATAGCCGTTTTGCGCCGCTCCGGACGCCGCCAGGTGGCCGCTATTGCTGTCAGTCAGGTTGCCGTTCCAAACCGGCTGGGTGACATTGCTCAGCCCGTACATTGCCGGATCTGCGGCCGCCGTATTCAGCATCGCGTAGGTGTCGATATAATCGATTGACGCAGTTCCCGACGCCATGATCTGCTGCAAAGCCGAACCGAGATCGGTGTTGTAGTTCTGCGCCAGCGAACTGGAGGCCGCAGCGCTGGCCGGACGAGCCATTTCATATGGCGTCCGGCCCAGGTCGGGCACGCCCATAACCACTAAATTCTTGGCACCGTGTTCGATCAGCCCGTTGATCGCCCCGACCTCATTGTTCACGGCCTGCTGCACCGAAGCCTGCTGCTGATCCGGGGTCTGGGTGGAATTGGCGATATCCAGTACGTCGTTTGACCCGGCCCAAACGGTATACAGGGCGGTCGGCGATGGATCGGGAACCGAGGCGACAAATTGTCCGAGCTGCCCCGGCAGATCGGTCGGGTTGACCGCATGGACCGACGTTCCGCCTGTCTCAGCGCCGCCGTAGGCGTAGTCGGTTCCCCCCGCCAAGCTGGGTTTTGGCGCCGGCAACCCGAGGTTCTGAGCCAAATCCTGCACCCAGACATTGCCGTTGGTGAACCGCCCGCCACTATAAATGTCGCCTACGGGCAGGTTGCCCAGCGTGGCCAGGGAGACATTCCCGGCATCCGACAGGCTGTCACCGAACGCGTAGACTGTGCTGAACCCGCCAGCCGGAGCGGACACATTGTTCTCTGTGACAAATTGCATTGGCATGTCCGCTCCCAGCGCCGGCGGCGTGACCGGCACAGTCGCCGGCGTCGTGGGATCGGTGGCGGCGTTAAAGCCGTTGATGAGAGATTCGAGTGTTGCCATGCCGCCAAGAACGTCGCCCGCGGCGGCACAGTCGCATTAACCTTCCTTCAGGTTTGCGCACCCGGCAGGCCGGCGAAGAACCCCGACCTCTGGCTCGCGCCGGACACAATGTAGCTGTGATCGGAACCCGTCAGCAGAAAACGCGCGCCCATCGCCACATAGCGGGCGGCGTTCTCCTCGTCATACACGCCGCCCATGCCCAGGGTTTTGCCGTGCCGGCGGCACGCGTCACCAACCGCCTGATAAGCGTCGATCACCTTCGGATGGCCCATCTGCCCTGATATACCGAGCTCCGCCGTCAGGTCAGACGTGCCGATGAACAGCACATCCACGCCGGCGACCGCCGCGATCGCATCGGCATTGGCGATTGCCTGGGGGCTTTCCAGCATAACAACGGTCAGGATTTCCGCGTTGATCGCTGCCTGGGCCTCGGCGGTTGACGGCGCCTGGTAGCCATACACGGCTGGTGGTCCGCCCCAGCTTCGATGCCCCATCGGCGGATAGTGGAATGCGTCCGCGATACGCTTGGCATCCGCCTCGGTATCCACATGGGGCACCACGATCCCCAGCGCCCCGTTATCGAGCGCGCGTGTCGCTTCGTCCAGCGCACCGGCGCATACCCGCACGATCGGTGTGACGCCTGTCGGTAAGGCCGCAATACAAAGCTGCGTGGTCTCCTGGATATTGAACGCGCCGTGTTCGGTATCGATGAACATCCAGTCGTGCCCGGTCGCGCCAGCGAGAACCGGAGCGGCGATCGTGCGCAAATGATGCACGCCAAAGCCAAGGGCCATTTTTCCGGCTGCAAGCCGTCGCTTGGTGGTGTTTTGCGTCAGGGGCATAACTTCGTTTCCGGCCTAAGTTTCGCCGAACGCAGCATGGCCGGCCGCGGCGGTCAATCGGCCGCGACTTGCCGATCCTCGATCAGCGCCATCAGTGTCTCCAGCCGGTCCGCTTCGGCAGCCGGTTTGTCAGTGCGAATCCGAGCCAGGCGCGGAAACCGCATTGCCACACCGGATTTGTGACGATTGGACAACTGGACGGCATCGAACGCCACTTCCAGCACCATGGCCTTCTCCACTTCGCGAACCGGACCAAACCGAGCGGTGGTATTGTTGCGGATCCATCGGTCCAAGAAGGCAAGCTCCTGGTCGGTGAAGCCGAAATAGGCCTTGCCAACCGGAACCAGTTCCTCACCGCGCCACAGCCCGAACGTGTAGTCCGAATAGAAACTGCTGCGCTTGCCGTGGCCCCGCTGCGCATACATGAGCACAGCATCAATGGTTAGCGGATCACGCTTCCACTTCCACCACTGGCCTTTCACCCGCCCTGGCAGATAGGAGCTGTCGCCGCGCTTCAACATCAAGCCCTCGATCGATGCGGCGCGGGCACCGTCGCGCAGCACCATCAGCTCCTGCAACGACGAAAACCGGATCAGCGGGGAAAGCTCCATCCGCTGTGGTGCCACGCGCGCGAACCAGCCATCCAGGCGGGTTCTGCGCTCATCGAACGGAAGGCTCCGCAGGTCCTCGGCACCGTCGAACAGCAGATCATACAGCCGTATGGCGACTGGGAAGCGCTCCATGATCTTCGGGCCGACAACCTTGCGGTTCAGCCGCTGCTGAAGGTCGGCGAACGGCGCCACCACACCGCCGCGCACCACCAGAAGTTCACCGTCGAGCACAGCCTCGAATGTCATCGCGTCAACAATTTCAGGAAATGCGCCGGATATATCGTCGGCTCCGCGCGAATACAGGCGCTTGCCCCCGGCTGTCGCGACCAACTGGACGCGAATGCCGTCCCACTTCCATTCCGCCCGCCAATCCTGGGGCTTCAGGGCGGCGAGGTCCGGCGCCTCCAGCGGGTGGGCCAGCATGGGTGGACGGAAAACCGGTGCATCGGCGGAATCCGGCTTTGACCCCCGGCCCTCCAGCCAAGCAAACAGCGAGCGGTATGGCGGTTCCAGGCCATGCCACACCTCCTCCACGTCGTCGGCGCTGACGCCGCCAAGCTCCGCCAGGGCAATCTTTGCCAGCCGCCCAGACGCCCCAACGCGCAGCCCACCGGTAATCAATTTCAGCAGAGCCAGCCGGGTGGAGGCATCCGAACAGTCCAGCCACTCCGCCACCAGTCCTGCCAGAGCGGCCTTTGGCGCTGTCTCGAGGGTTTCGACCACATCGGCCAGGCCGGGCGGATCAACTGAGGTTTGGCCGGTAGGCCACATCAGCGCAACCGTCTCCGCCAGGTCACCGACGTAGTCGTACGACCAGTCAAACAGCACTGGATCGGTGCGCGCAGCCGCCAATTCGCGGATCAAGCCAGGCTTTGCCGCTGTAAAGGAGAGCGCGCCGGTGATTGCAGCGAGCCCGATGCCCCGGTCAGGATCCGGCTGCGTGGCGAAGTACCGCCGCAACAAGGCGATCTTCGCATTGCGCGAGGGCGTGAAGACCAGGCGCTCCAACAGGGCAGCAAAGGCAATCATACCTTAACATGTGGCCCGGACGCGGCTAAACGCCAGACTTCGCATTGCGGTTGGGCTGCGAGGCTGTTAAACGAGCGCTCCCCGCGGTCGGAGCGTAGCGCAGCCTGGTAGCGCATCAGTCTGGGGGACTGGGGGTCGTGGGTTCGAATCCCGCCGCTCCGACCATCTTCAACCGCAAGCTGCAAGCGCCGCATGGTCCGACCCTCACTTTATAGCTAGCCTCTCGGAGAGCCAGCTTTTTGGAGAGCCAGCTTTTCGGATAGAAGCTCATAAACTGAGTTTGATGAGGATTTTCCGTTCGCCCGGTGCTAGCTAGCGTTGTCAAAATGACGCGGCAGATCGATATCGGCGAACTTCGCCGCGTATCCGGCTGATCGCCGCCACTCCCCCATTCCGTCCACCCAGGTGCTTGATGCAAGACGACGACGCGGTCAAACCCGCCGGCCCGGGCCTGAGAGGACGCATACTGGAGGGCGGCGCCCTATTGATGGGCCGCCAACTGGCTTCGATGGGCCTTAGCCTGATCGGCCTTCTAGTGATTACCCGGATCATCGGACCGGCCGCTTATGGCCCTTACGTAGCAGCGCTCGGCATTTGCCAATACGCGCAAAACCTGGGCCAGGCCGGCATCGGGGTCTACCTGGTCCGAGCGTCCGGCGAGGTAACCGACCGCACGTTCGATGTGGCGACAACTTTGCTGCTGATTTCGGCCGTTGGGTTGGTTGCGATCCTGGAAGCCGGCCTTGGTCTGATCGCACAGTGGATTCCTATGCCCGGCCTGCCACCGTTGCTGGCTGTCCTCCTGATCTCGGTGATCTTCCAGACCATCGCCGTCGGCGCCAGTGCGCGTCTGGAACGTGCACTGGACTTCCGCAGCGTCGCGCTGATCGAAATGTCAGGGCAGCTGCTTTATTACGCCTGCTCCTTGCCGCTGGTGTTCATGGGCTTCGGCGTCTGGTCGCTTGTCGCCGGCTGGAGCTTGCAACAGCTTTTCCTTTGCGTTGCCTTCCACGTCGCCGCACGACGTTTCCCGAAACTCGCCTGGGACAGCGCGATCGTGCGCGCGATGTTGAATTATACCCTGGGCTACGCCGCGTCGGATTGGCTGTGGCAGCTTCGCGGTCTGGTCAATCCGCTGATCGTAGGACACTTCCTGTCCGCGGAGGCCGTTGGCCAGGTTGGGCTCGCGATCCGCATGCTGGAATTGCTGTCCTTCACCAAGACCGTCGCCTATCGCCTGTCCGTCGCCGTGCTGGCCAAGGTTCAGCACGACCCGGCCAAACTGGTCGAGGCGGCAACAGACGGGATGCGATTGCAGACGCTGGCGCTGGGTCCTGTGCTCATCGGGTTCGCCTGGTTCGGTGGTCTGCTGCTGTCGTTGGTGTTCGGCAACCGGTGGGATCCGGTGATGGTGATCTATCCCTATCTGGCGTTGAGCTACCTCACCAATGCCCAGTTCAACATCCATTCATCCATTCTGTATGTCCTACACCGTAATTGGGCAGTGACATGGTTTCACATTGTGCACGTCGTGCTGTTCGCCGGCGCCGCCTGGATCCTTGTCGATCGCTTTGGGATCCTGGGCTACGGCTATGCCGAGATGGTCGCCCTGCTCAGCTATCCGGTCATCCATAGATCAGTCCGCAAGGCCGTCGGATCACCCACCTACGGCATATCCGCGCTTTGGTGGAGCGCCATCGCGATCGGATTGTTTTGGCGGCAACTCGGATACTGGGATCTCGCGGTACCCATCATCGTGCTGCTCTGCCCCCCCTCGTTCCGGCAACTGAAGGTCTATTTCGCGATGTTTGCCCTGCGGCGCCGGCATGCCATCTGACAGCTTTCGCTTCTTCGTGTTCACCTGCCGCGGGCCGGAGAGCGATTTCCGCCTGCCGCTCGTGGATGCGCTGCGCCACCGCTACCAGACCTATTACATTTGGCTGCGCCGTCGCCCCGTCGTGTCCGGTCCCGACTCCAACAACCAGCCAGTCGAAATGTCAGTGCTGGCGCTTTTCCGCTTCCTGCGTCGGTTTCGCCGAGACGATCGGACCAACGTCTATTTCAACAGCACGAACACCTACTTCCCCACCACCATGGTTTGCCTTCGCCTGCTGGCAAGACCAGGCATCTGGTGTTTGGACATGCACGACGATCTTCGCTACCACAACACTGGCCTGAAGCGCTGGCGTGAAAGCAGCATCATATCACTGCTTCGGCGCATTTCTCATGTGACCATGCATGCTGCCCCTACGCTACAGGAGCTATTTCCGGATTCGCAGCATTTGGGGAACGCTTCCGACATTGCGCAAAGGCCGATCGGGACCAGCAACGATTTGGCGAGTAACGATCAGGCGGCTGATACCGACGTTCTGATCCTGGCCAGCTTCGATGGCCGATTTGATTTTGATTTCCTCGACCAGCTCGCAGCGGCGTGCCCCCGCTTTCGCTTCCATCTGCATGGATGGGCCCAGTTCGGCGACGTCACGATACAGGCGAAAATCGAATCGCTCGCGGCTCGCCATCCGAACGTCCGCTATCACGGCGCGTATACGATGGCGGAACTGCCCGGCATCCTGAGCCAGTACCGGATCAGCGTTGCGCCCTATCGCATGGGGGACTTGCTGACGCGGTACATCGATCCCTTACGCTTCTATCATTGCCTGAACGCTGGTCTGGAAGTCGTGTCGACCGATATCCCACAGGCCCGGTACATGGAGGACCAGATCCATGTCGTATCGGACGTAACGACTTGCGCTGAAACGCTGACCGCGATCAGAGCAGGCCGGCTTGCAAAGCAGCCGGCCTACACACCGATAACATGGGAACAGCGGGCGGAGCGCCTGGTCGAAATCATCCGCTCCAAGCTACCTCAGTGACCTGGACGGATTCGCTGCCGCAGCTTTGAATAAACTGCCAGTTGTTCCGGTCTTGGGGTCTTCCAATCCGACTCCAGCGTTCCTTCCGGATTTTGTCCCGGTAAGTGTCCCCAGTCCCACCAGTCCGTCGACGCCGGCTGGCCTCCCGCAGGCACATGCAAGGCATCTGGCCCGATGCCGTTCAAATAGGGCACGATCGTCGCCGCCCAGGCCTGCGATTGCTTGGTCTTCATTGACGAACCCATCTCCCCGACGAAAATGGGTGCGAGGTTTTCGTTGTAGACCCACCCCCACTGCGCGTTCATGCGCTTCACCAGTTCCGGTCCACTGCTGATCTTCTGGCCACTGATTTCGGTGGGATACTCGTGCACCGAGTAAACAAGCTTGTGGGGTACTGCCAAATTCGGCGGATACTTGCGGGGCCCCCTGAGATTGCTCGTCGGCGGTTCAATGATGATCAACTTGGCCGGATCAATCGCCAGGATCGCATCGCCGACCCGCTTGTACATCGCCGAAATGTCACGATCCGATTCGCCGCCCCAGACGCTCATGCCCGGCCAGTCAGCAGGCTCATTTCGGATATCATAGCCTATGATCGTCTGGTTGCCGGCAAAGTGCCCGGCCACCGATTGCCAGTCTGCCAGGAAAATTGCATCGGTGACGGTGCCCTTGTTGCCGCCGCCATCGGTCCCGTCCGACCCGCCGCCCAGATCATACCACAAGCCGTTCTTCTGTTGCGCCCCCCAATTGTCGCGCTCGCCGTGGCCGGCTTCGTTGGTGTGGTTGTCTATGATGATGCGCAACCCTACCTTGGCGGCCGCCGCCGCCATACGGTCGACCACCGCGATCTCCTTATCCTTGGTCGCGTTGGCCCAGGCGTGGCGGATACAATTGAAACCATGGGCAGCGATCAGCGCCGTCTGGTCATCCAGGGACCGGGTCTCGTCGACCTGATTCCAGCCGATACAGGCAAGCCTGACCGGGCGTCCGGCCTGGTCGATAATCTGGTTACCTTTCGTACTGAAATCACCGGCCGGCAGCAGTGTCGCCGACGGTCCGGCAGCGAAGCCCGCCGGCGCCAGCATCAGCAATCCAGTCGCCCATAATGAAACATATCGCCCCGCGTGCCGCCTCAAATCCAGGTCCTTTCCGATGTTGCCAAGTGGACGAGCGCATGGCGTTGGCCGGCCCGCCGATTGTCCCGCGGATGTTGTGGTTACAACGGCAACTACACCCCGAACCGGTGAAACCAGGCCAATGTCCGCTTCCACGCATCCTCCGCGTCCGTCTGCCGATAGCTCGGACGATAGTCCGCATGAAACCCATGCGGCGCGTCGGGGTAGATCAAGATGTCAACGGTCTTGTGCGCCGCCTTTGCCTTCGCCTCCGCCTGCCGGACCAGATCGGCAGGAATGCTCTGGTCCTGGCCCCCATACAGGCCCAGCAGTGGGCAGTGGATCTGCGCTGCGAGGTCCAGCGCGGTGTGCGGCTGGATCGGCGATGGCGTGCCCCCCAGTGGCCCGTAGAACGCCACTGCCGCCTTCAGCTTCGGATTATGCGCCGCATACAACCATACCTGCCGACCACCGCGGCAGAACCCCATCACCCCAAGCCGTGTCGCGCTGCCGCCATTGTGCTGCGCCCAAGCGGCGGTCGCATCGAGGTCGGCCATGAATTGGGCGTCGGGCGCCTTGGAGATTACGTCGCGGAAAATCTGCTGCGTATCGGTCATCTTCGACAGATCGCCGATCCGCGCATAATATTCCGTGGCGACCGCCAAGTGGCCCGCCTTTGCCCAGCGCCGGCAGACGTCCTTGATGTATTCGTGGACGCCGAAGATCTCCTCGATCACCAGGATCACCGGAAACGGTCCATTTCCCGCTGGCTTGGCGTAGTAGGCCGGCAGCTCGCCATCCGTCGTCGGGATCTGTGTCTCACCCGCCACGATGCCGGCTGTGTCCGTATGGATCACCTGCGCCTCAACGCGTTCGGTTGCCAGTGTGAGGCCGCTGATCAGCCCGGTCATCAGCATGCCCCGACGCGCGAGCGGGTAATTTCTCAGGCCCATGAGTTCGGTCACGTCGTCCATCGCTTTCCCCCCAAATGCAGACGCCCGCCCCTATCGCAGCGGCGGGCGTCCAGCAATCGCCGTTTCCTAAAGCTTATTTCATGGCCTTCTGCAGGTTCTCGTCCAACTTGCTAAGGAAGGCCTGGGTCGTCATCCATGGTTGATCGGGGCCAATCAGCGTCGACAGGTCGCGCGTCATATGGCCAGCCTCCACCGTCTCGATGCAGACCTTTTCCAGCGTTTCGGCGAAAGCCGTCACGTCCGAGGTGTTGTCGAACTTGCCGCGGTAGATCAACCCGCGCGTCCAGGCGAAGATCGACGCAATCGGATTGGTCGATGTCTCCTTGCCCTGCTGGTGCTGCCGATAATGCCGCGTCACCGTGCCGTGCGCCGCCTCCGCCTCGACCTTCGTGCCGTCCGGGCTTAGGAGAACCGAGGTCATCAGGCCCAACGAGCCAAACCCCTGCGCGACGGTGTCGGATTGCACATCGCCGTCGTAGTTCTTGCAGGCCCACACGTAAGCGCCGTTCCACTTCAGTGCGCAGGCTACCATGTCGTCGATCAGCCGGTGCTCATAAGTCAGTCCGGCCGCGTCGAACTGCGTCTTGAACTCGGTCTGGTAGATCGTCTCGAAGATATCCTTGAAGAAGCCGTCATAGGTCTTCAGGATCGTGTTCTTGGTTGAGAAATACAGCGGCCAGCCACGCATCAGGGCGTAGTTGAAACTGGCCCGCGCAAAGCCTTCAATCGATATGCGGGTGTTGTGCATCGACATCGCGACGCCGCCGCCATCGGCGAATTTCTGCACCTCCAGCGTCTGCACCGGACCGCCACCAGCCGGCTGGTAGCTCATGGTGACCGTGCCCGGGCCAGGCACTTTCATTTCCACAGCCCGGTAGACGTCGCCATAGGCATGGCGGCCGATCACGATCGGCTTGGTCCAGTGCGGCACCAGGCGCGGCACGTTCTTGCAGATGATTGGCTCACGAAAGATCGTGCCGTCCAGGATGTTGCGCAGCGTGCCGTTCGGGCTGCGATACATCCGCTTCAGGTTGAATTCGGTCACCCGAGCCTCATCGGGGGTAATCGTGGCGCATTTAACGCCGACGCCATATTGCGCGATGGCATTGGCCGCATCCACCGTTACCTGGTCGTCGGTCTGGTCGCGATACTCCATGCCGAGGTCATAGTATTTCAGATCGATATCGAGATATGGGAGGATCAGCTTTTCCTTGATGAAACCCCAGATGATGCGGGTCATCTCATCGCCATCCAACTCGACAACCGGAGTCTTAACCTTAATTTTTGCCATCATATCCTCTCGGGCGGAGCACAGCCGTTGCCGGTTCCCCGGCGTGCGGAAACGGCCAGACCATCGCATCCCGCGCCAGTCAGGACAAGCCGGGCCGCCAGCAATGCTTCCAGATGGCCTATTGGGCCGGTGTTCCCTGAAGAATTATAACCAAACGCCGTCCACGCACCCGCCAGCCACTCAACCGCCAGCCACTCAACCGCTAGCCACTCAACCGCCAGTCTGAGGTGGTCCCGGAAATTCGGACAGCGGCTTAAGCTCGGTTTGCTCCTGACAAGGACGAACCTGAATGACAGGCAAACGGAAGCGGTATTCAGCAGATTTCAAGGCGAAGGTTGCTCTTGAAGCGCTGCGTGGCGAGCTGACGACGGCGCAGCTGGCGACCAAGCACGGTATCCACCAGACCATGGTGGGGGAATGGAAGAGGCAGGCGATGGAAGGGCTGACGGCGGTGTTTTCGGACCGCTCGGCAGCCGCGGAAACGGCCAGGGCGTCTGAGGCGGACGTCGAGAGGCTGCACGCCAAGATCGGTCAGTTGCTGGTGGAACGGGATTTTTTAGCGAAAGCCTCCGGTCGATGAGCATCGAGCGGAGGCGGCAGATGATCGAGCCTGAACACCCTCGGCTGTCGGTCGTTCGGCAATGCGAACTGGTCTCCATCAGCCGGTCCGGGTTCTACTACCGCCCTGCTGGGGAGACGCCGCTGAACCTGACGCTGATGCAGCTGATTGACGCGCAGTTCCTGGAAACGCCCTGGTATGGCTCACGGCAGATGGCCCGCCATCTCCGGCGCGAGGGCTATACGGTGGGCCGAAAGCGGGTGCGTCGGCTGATGGCTAGGATGGGACTGGAGCCGATCTATCAGCGGCCGCGGACGACGATCCCGCATCCCGGACACCGGATCTATCCGTATTTGCTGCGGGAGGTGGTCGTTGACCGTCCCAACCAGGTTTGGTGCGCCGACATCACCTACATTCCGATGCGGCGCGGCTTCCTCTACCTGGTTGCGGTGATGGACTGGTCGACGCGGAAGGTGTTGTCCTGGCGGGTATCGAACACCATGGATGCCGCGTTCTGCATTGAAGCGCTGGAAGAAGCGCTGGCACGGTATGGCCGCCCGGACATCTTCAACTCTGACCAAGGCAGCCAATTCACCTCTCCGCGCTTTACCGGCGTATTGCAGGCGGCTGGCGTGCGCATCTCGATGGACGGTCGGGGGCGTTGGATGGACAACGTCTTCATCGAACGGCTCTGGCGCAGCCTGAAATACGAATGCATCTACTTGCATGCGTTCGAGACCGGAACAAACCTGCGTGCCGGACTGACCTCGTGGATCACCTACTACAACACCCGCCGCCCGCATTCGACACTGGCCGGGCGCACGCCCGACGAGGCATACAAGGCAACAGGGACGATAAAACTGGCGGCATGACGACAATCAGAACCGAGCTTAGCCACGCCGCCAAACTGTCCGATGAAGCGGGACCACCTCAGTCACCCGGCAAGCGATCCTTCAGCCGGCGGTCAGTCGATGTGTTGCACCGCTTCATCCGCCGCCGCGCGCGGCAACAGGATGGTAAACGTCGTCCCTTGCCCGACCACGCTCCTCACGCGCACACCGCCACCCGACTGGCGGACAAAGCCATAGACCTGCGCCAGCCCCAATCCGGTTCCCTTGCCGACATCCTTGGTGGTGAAAAACGGTTCGAACAGCCTGGCCTGCACTTCTTCGGACATGCCGGTGCCAGTGTCTTGAACCGACAACACAGCGTAGTCGCCCGCCGGTAGATCCGCCTCAGCAACGGCCAACGTCTGGTTCCCGGTCTCAATCCGAAGCGTCCCGCCCTCCGGCATGGCATCGCGCGCGTTGATCGCCAGATTGAGCAAGGCCGTCTGGACCTGGCTTGCGTCCGCCATCACAGGCCAGACATCAGCTGCGAACTCATACGCCAGCCGCACCGAGGCGCCGACGCTCCGCTCCAGCAACTCGCGCATTTCGTGCACTAGCGTATTCAACGGCAGATATTCGATCTGCAGGTTCTGCTTACGCGCAAACGCCATCAACTGCGCGATCAGCTTCGCCCCCCGCTGCGCCGCACTGATCGAGCTGTCAATGAGTTTGAGGCTTCGCGGATCCTCCGTCCGCCGGCGCGTAACCTCCAATCCTCCCAGGATGGCGGTTAGCAGGTTGTTGAAGTCATGGGCGATACCGCCGGTCAACTGACCGAGCGCCTCCATCTTCTGTAGCTGGCGGATCTGTTCGCCGGCCTTTTCGCGCTCGATGATTTCGGTTCGCAGCCGCTCGTTCGCTTCGGCCAGGTCACTGGTCCGCGCCGCGACCCGCCGCTCGAGCTCCGCGTTCAACGCCTCCAACGCATCACGCGCATGCTTTTCCGTCGACCGATCATAAAGAATTTTCAGGTAACCGGCCACGTCTCCCCGGCGGTCCCGTAACGCCACCATCCGGCCGCTGCTCCAGAATCGCGAGCCATCGCGGCGACGGTGCCACCGTTCAGCCCGCACGCTGATGCCTTCATGCGCTGCCCGCATCTCAACCCCAGGCACGTCAGCGACCACGTCGTCAGGCATGAATATGCGCGCGCACGACTCGCCGATGATCGCTTCCGGCAGATAGCCCAGGATGGCCTGCGCGCCGGAGTTCCAGCTGGTGACGCGGCCATCAAGTCCGCAGGTGAAAATGGCATAGTCGACCGCGCTCTCGACGATCATGCGATAGCGTTCGCTGGCTTCCTGCGCTTGAGCCTCCGCCTGTCGCAGGCGCAGCATCGCCCGCGCAACCGCGATCAATTCAATCGGCTCGACCGGCGTCGTCAGGTAGCAATCAGCCCCGCTTTCCAGGCCGATGACCTTTTCCGCGGCGCTGATAGCGGTGGCGGAAATCTGGATGACGATGATATCGGGCCATTCAGCCTTGATCTGCCGGCATACCTCCAAGCCGCCGACATCCGGCAGATTGACGTCAAGCAGCACCAGCAGTGGCTGGCGTTCGGCAATCAAAGCCAAAGCGGCGCCACCGGACGCTGCTTCGATCACCTCCATTTCGCCCATCATCAGCGAGCGCGTCTTGACGTAACGGTTCGCCGGATCGTCATCGACATTCAGAACCAATGGACGCATCTGCGAAACCGGGATGACGTTCATTCGAAGCGCTCCGGCAGCGCCAGCGACAGTTCGGTCGCCCAGACGTCATTGAATGCCTGCTGCATGATCTCGCGCGTCATCGTCGCCTTCGACAGGATTGCGCGCCCATGTGCCAGACGCCCCCGCTGCTGCAGGGTCAGAACAGACGATGTGCATACAATCACCGGAATGCCCGCCGTGGCCGGATCACCGGACAAACGGTCCATCACGTCGAACCCATCGACATCGGGCAGGCGGAGGTCGAGCAGGATGAGATCCGGCCGCCAACTGCGCGCCAGCCGTAGGCCGTCAGCGCCGGTTTCAGCCTCCTGCACACGCAGGGGGCCGCATCCGGTGAGCATCTGGCGCAAGACATAGCGAGATGTCTCTTCATCATCGATCATTAGAACGCCGCGCAGCTTGCCCGGTTGGGACACGACAACAGGAGCAGCGGCCGGCGCCTGGCCCAATGACATCGGTATGCGCAATGTGAACACCGACCCGTGCCCTGGCGTGCTGTCCAGGCTGAGGGTTCCGCCCAGGAGTTCCGCCAACCGGCGCGACAGCGGCAGCCCAAGACCGGTCCCTTTCGCCCGATACTGCAACATGTTCGCCACCTGCGAAAATTCCTGGAAGACAACGTCGTGGTCTTCTGGGGCGATCCCGATGCCGGTGTCGACCACGGCCAGGCTACAATGCTGTGTCTGTGCATCGAAAGCGACGGTGACCCGCACCTCGCCCTGTTCGGTGAACTTCAATGCATTGGAAATCAGGTTGCGCAGGATCTGGGCCACCTTGGCCTCGTCGGTGAAAAGTGCCGGGCAATCGGTCCTGTCCTCAAAGATCAGGTCCACCGCGTCGTTCTGCTGCAGCGGCTTCATTACACCGCGCAACGCACCGAACAGCTCGCTGATGGTGAAGTAGCGCGGCCGGGTCTCCAGCTTGCCGGCTTCCACCTTGGCCAGATCGAGCAGGTCGTTGACCAGTTCCGTCAGACTTTCCGCCGACCGCCGAATATAGGTGACCTGGCGCTCCTGTTCGGCCGTCAACGGACCATCGGTGCGGTCCATCAACAACCGCGAAAGCGCCAGGATCGAGTTCAGCGGCGTGCGGAACTCGTGGCTCATATTCGACAGAAAGCGCGATTTCAATTCGCTGGCCTGGCGCAGTTGTTCGGCCCGCTCATCCAGCTCGGCATACAAGGCGACGACGCCGCGATTGGTGTCCTCAAGCTCGGTGTTCAGCCGCACCAGCTCATCCTGCCGCGTTCGCAGTTCCGTGAGGCTGGCTATCAGCTCGGTATTCTGAGTCTCCAGCTCGGCGACCGGGTTCGGTGCAAACCCAGTACGTAGCGCGCCGACGATGCGAGCGACATCGCCGGCCGAAATGACAACCCCATCGGGCAAACGCCGCGCCAGCATGACGCTGGTACCGTCTGCTCCGCTGGTGATGGTGAAGTCGTCCACGAGCCGACGCGCACTTGGGATCCCCTGGCCAGACGTCCGGCCCTCCAACACCGCATCCAAGTCAGCGATACCAGGTCCATTGTCCGAAATGCGCACGCACAGCACGCTTGGCGCTGAGCGCACGATTGCGAACGCCACACGGCCGCCTCCGGCGTAGGTCAGGGCATTGCGAGAGATTTCCGAAACAGAAGCCGCCAGTCTGGTCTGGCTCGATGCGTCAAGCCCCACCAGCGAGGCCACCTGTCGGGCGCGCTGGCGGGCGACAACAATGTCCTCCGGCTCGCTTAGGGCGACCGACAGCAGAGGCCATTCCATGGTTTCAGCCCTTCCACACCACCACGGACGCGTCGTCCCGGCCGCGGGAGTGGTCACGATACAACACGCCGGCGATCAACATTGGATCCAGTGCGAACAATCCAGGATGACTTTCGGGCGACCAGGATGTTGCGAGACCATCGGAATACATCACAAGAACCGGACGGCTGTGAAGTGGATAGTGAAAGTCCTGGAACCGTCCCGCCGTATGGCCGGCGGTGCCGCTGTGTGACACCATACGGCGAACGCCCCCCGTATCGGTGATGAATCCCGCGATGTTGCCGATCCCGCCATAGGTGACCTGCTTTGATTTCGGATCGATGACCGCGGTCGCAATCGCCGCGCCGCGGGTCGCACGCAGCCCGGCGTGGAGCGTGGCGAGAATTTCCTTCGGGCCGCCGCTGCCGTGCGTGAGAAACAGCCGTGCAGCCTCACCGGAAGCAGCAGCAGCCAGCGGTCCGTGTCCCAGGCCATCCGCCAGCAGCACACCAATCCTGCCGTCCGGTCTCCAATGTATCGCAGCGGTATCACCGCAAACGCTTTCGCCTGTTTTCGGCACGCAGAGCTCCGCGGTCACTCGCTCGGGACCGCTGCCTGCAGCCCCTCCCATCCGCACCAGCACCGCCGTGCCTTTCTGTGGCATGGAGTGGAACAGCATTTGATGGGTCAGGCGTTTGATGGCGCCAAGGCCGTTGCCACTGGTGCCGCCGGTGGAATAGCCGTCACGCAGGCTGGCCGCGACGTCGGGAATGCCCGGTCCGCGATCCAGCGCCAGAATTTCCAGGCCTGCTGGCTGCTGCGAATCGGCGCCGACCAGGATCTCGCCCCCGCCGCCATGCCTTATGAGGTTCTGCGCAAGCTCCGTCACGACAATCGCCACACGTCCGGCGGCGGTATCATCATAGTCAAGCCGCGCCGTCAGCGCGCCAATGCGCCGGCGTGCATCGGCTACATCGGTCGGATCACGAACAGCGATGGCTTCCATGGCCCTACTTCCAACGCGCGATGGTGACACGGGTACCTTTCCCGACCTCCGAAACAATGGCGAATTCGTTGCACAAACGCCGAGCGCCGCCGAGACCGAGCCCCATCCCTTTGCCGCTGGTATAGCCGTCTTTCAACGCCAGTTCGATGTCGGCGATCCCTGGTCCATTGTCTTCGAATGAGATCCTCACGCCCCGGCGGGCGCCATTAAGCACGATCTCGATGACGGCTTCCCCGCCCTTGCCGTAATCAAGCGTGTTGCGTGCCAGTTCACTAGCCGCGGTGACGATCTTTGTCTGGTCCACCAAGCCGAGCCCCGCCTCGATCGCCATCCGGCGGACCTCCTGGCGAACCCGCACCACATCCTCGCCAGTGCGGATCAGCACAGTGTTAGAGGCCACCCTCATCCTCGTCTTCTGTGATCATCTCGACGTCGTCGACGCGTCTGCGAATCAGAGCCATCCCCCGCTCCGCGTTCAGCGCGGTACGGACGCCTGGCAGCGAAAGGCCAAGTTCCACCAGGGTGATCGCCACGGCCGGGCGCATGCCGACAACGACAGTATCAGCATCCAGGATCTTGGCGATCATAGCGATGTTGGCCAGGGTGCGGCCAATAAAGCTGTCGACGATCTCCAGCGCCGAGATGTCGATCAGCACCCCTTTGACGGCATGATCGACGATCTGCGCCGTCAGGTCCTCCTCCAGTGCCATTGCAAGGCGATCGTGCATGTCAACCTGAATGGTGACCAGCAATGCCTCGCCAAGTTTTAGAATAGGGATCCGATCCATCGTCGGCCTCAAGCCGGATCGGCGGGGACGGCCCGGCGCTGGTTCACGACGACCTTGCCCAGCCGCCGCAGCGCCACGGCAAAGGCGTCCGACAGGTTGGTCTTGGAAATGACGTTCAGCTCAACACCGAGATGGACCATCGTCTGAGCGATCTGCGGCCGGATCCCGCTGATGATGCAGTCCGCACCCATCAGCCGGGCGGCAGCCACGGTCTTCAGCAGATGCTGGGCTACCAGCGTGTCGACCGTTGGCACACCGGTGATGTCGATGATCGCTATATCCGCTTCGTAACGGACAATACTCTCCAGTAGGTTCTCCATCACGACCTGGGTGCGCGCGGAGTCCAGCGTGCCAATCAAAGGCAACGCCAGCACGCCCTGCCACAGTTTCACCACCGGCGTGGACAGTTCGGCGATTTCCGTCTGCTGACGGATGATCACCTCTTCCCGTGCCCGCTGATACGACTCCATCATGAACAAGCCAAGCGCGTCGATCAGTTCGCTGGCGGTCAACAAGTCCTCGGCAAGACGTTCCGGTGCGCTGCCCTTGTCCGCACTCAGGCGGGCGAACAAGGGCTGCTTCAGAGATAGAATGAATGTCGCCGTTTCCGTCGGTGAAAAGCCAGCTTGCGCACGGGTGCGCGACATATCAGCCAGAATCTCCCGCAGCGCGGCGAACGATGACCCGTCGATGTCTGTGACATTGCCATCACGGCACGCCTGCGCCAGCCTCCTGACAATGGTGTCGCACTGGCTTTGAAGCTCGGTTGTCGGCAGCCTCGCATCCGGCGCCGCGCCAAGCCGCGAAAGCCAGTCAGCGATAATTTGTTCCGCTGACCCCGACAGGATGGTCGGAATGCGCGACGCTGGGGGAATGGCCATAATTGTGTGGAATCCTGTGCCGAGAACGCACGAAACTACGGCATCGCGCAAAAATTTCTAGTACTATCGGCGCAGCTCTCACGGCGCCGTGATCACGCTAGCAACTTCCGCGCGTACTACCCGATAAAGGTGTCGGCTGGAGACGATACAACAATGACGGAACGGGCGATCGCTGGCGGTCGTCCCCGGGTCAAAGCGGGATACGCCCACCTCGATACGAGAAGCTGCTTCGACATGGTCACATTTGGCATGGATCAGTTGCGTTCCGGGGGCAACCCTTCGGCGCCGATGCCGCACCGAAAGATGCGGGGTCAGACGGCCGGCGCCAGCCACGACGGCGGGACGCCCAGCACATTCACCACCGCTCCCGCCCAAAATGTGCTCTCTTTGTGAAGTATCGCATCCCGGTTGACGCGCCATCCGCCGCGCCCGATCCTGTCAGCCGGCTGACCGCCCCTTGATCCGGCGCGGACGGGAGGAAGAGCATCGTGGGCATCATCGACCCGATCGAGCACGCCAGCGCCGATGCATTGCACTCTCTTCAACTGAGCCGCCTACGCGCCGTCCTGCATCATGCGTATGCAGACGTTCCCCATTATCGGGCAAAATTCGACGCTGCCGGTGTCCATCCGGACGATCTGCATCAATTGACCGACCTCACGAAATTTCCGCTGACAACCAAGGACGACCTGCGCCAGAACTACCCGTTCGGCATGTTCGCCGTCCCGATGGACCAGATCGTGCGTATCCACGCCTCCAGCGGCACCACCGGTAAACCGACCGTCGTCGGCTACACGAAAAGCGACATCGAGACCTGGTCGATGCTGATGGCCCGCTCGATCGCTGCGGCCGGCGGACGAGCATCCGACAAGATCCATGTCGCCTATGGCTATGGCTTGTTTACCGGCGGCCTGGGCGCACATTACGGCGGGGAGCACCTCGGCGCGGCCGTCATTCCCGTCAGCGGCGGGTTTACCGAACGCCAGGTGCAGATCATCAACGACTTCAAGCCCGACATCGTCATGGTCACGCCGTCCTATATGCTGGCGATCGCCGATGAGTTCGACCGACAGGGCATCGACGCAAGCACATGCAGCCTGCGTCTAGGAATTTTTGGCGCCGAACCGTGGGGGGAGGGAATCCGCGGCGAACTTGAACGCCGTCTGGGCCTGCAGGCGCTCGACATCTACGGCCTGTCCGAAGTCATGGGACCTGGCGTCGCCCAGGAATGCGCCGACTCCCCCGGCGCATTGACATTGTGGGAAGACTATTTCTACCCCGAAATTATCGACCCGGCGAGTGGCGAACCGGCCCCGGACGGGTGCGCGGGTGAACTGGTCCTGACCACGCTCACCAAGCAAGGCATGCCGGTCATCCGCTACCGCACACGCGACCTGACCCGCCTGCTACCACCTGCGACGCGCGCCATGCGTCGCATCGAGCGCATCAGCGGACGCAGCGACGACATGCTGATCATCCGCGGCGTCAACATCTTTCCCTCCAGTATCGAGGCTGTCCTGGCAAAGGAGGAACGGCTCGCGCCGCATTACCTGCTGGAACTGCGTCGCCCTGGCAGCCTCGATGAGCTGGACGTCGTGGTTGAACTCCGCTCCTCCCCCGGCGGCCAATCGAGCGCCACAGGGATGGCCGACCTGGAACGTCAGACCGAACATATAATCAAGTCCTTTATCGGCATCACCGCGAAAGTCCGGGTCGTCGAACCGGGAACACTCGAACGTTCGCAGGGCAAAGCCAAACGTGTCCTCGATCTTCGGCCAAAGGACTGAAACCGATGCCTCCGCTCTTTCGTGACCGCGCCGCGCGCGACTCGTTTCTCGGCGATAATATCGAGGCGGTCTATCACACCCTGACCGATGGCCTGACCCGTGCCGTGCGGCTGCAGGATCTCGTCAGCGCCGCCGCGCTGGCCTATCCTGGTCTGGTGCCTACGCGCGAGGAACTCGCTTCCGAAGCGACCCGCCCACTCAAGGACAAGCAACAGCGCGAAATCGACCAGAGCCTGCTGATATCGCACATTCTGGCCGACCCTCGATGCGGCACCCATCTGTGCCACGCGATGCTGCTGCCACGGCCGGAGACGAGCGCCGCGCTGGCTGCCCTCGCCGCGCAGGGTTTCGTCGACCTCGGCCCGGTCCGGGTGGAACGGCACGGCCGGGCCGCGCATCTGCTCAGCAGCAACCGCCGCTACCTGAACGCCGAGGATCAGGACACGATCGACGCCATGGAAATCGGCGTTGATGTGGCGACGCTGGATCCCGGGACGGAAATTGCCGTGCTGCGTGGACAGCCGGTCGAGCACCCGAAATACGCCGGCCGCCGCATCTTCGGCGCCGGCATCAACCTGACCCATCTGTACCACGGCGCAATTCCGTTCCTGTGGTACATGCAGCGTGAACTGGGGTTCGTGCACAAATACCTGCGCGGCGTGGCCACCCCTGACATACTGCCCGACGACGTGAATGGCTTCGGAATCGAAAAGCCGTGGATCGCTGCCGTCGAGGGCTTCGCGATCGGCGGCCACTGCCAGATTCTGCTAACGATGGACTACGTTCTCGCGGCCCAGGACGCCTTCATGACGCTGCCGGCTCGCAAGGAAGGCATCATTCCCGGCGCCGCGAACCTCCGCCTGCCGCGCTTCACCGGCGACCGTCTCGCGCGACAACTGATCCAGGCCGAAAGACGCCTTGACTGCGACAGTCCGGAAGGCCGCCTGATCTGCGACGAAGTCGTTCCCGGCACCGACATGGACAGCGCCATCGAGCGCACCGTCGACATGCTGACCAGCGCCGGTGCGGTAGGCGCGATCGGCAACCGCCGTGCCTTCCGCGTTGGCGTCGAGCCGCTCGATCTGTTCCGGCGCTACTGCGCCGTTTACGCCCGCGAACAGGCGCTGTGCCACTTCAGCCCCGCCCTGATCGACAACCTCGAACGCAACTGGGGCGCCGGCGCTCGCCCGAAGTAGCGGGCCTCCACTTTGCAAACTCCGGCCGCACCGTACAAATGCACCCGCTCCACATCGCGCGCGTGGTTGTTCTGCAGTGTCGGGACGAAGCGGCAAACATCCCCGGCCCGCATTCGTCACGCAGATCAGCCATGGCACCAACCGGCTTGACCACCGCAGTGTTCACGGCCATCAGGACAGCCCATCAACGCTGCACGGAGCAGCGTCCCTGATCCCCACCCGATGCCGAGTCCTGTCGAAGGGCACCGTGGTCCGCCCGGCAGGCGGAAGGATCGTATTCACATGGGCGCCTCCTGGTCTATCGTTGTTGGGTCTATCGTTGTTGGGTCTATCGTTGTTGGGTCCACCCTGATTGGGCCCATCATCATCAAGGCTGTCTTGACCGCGTTGATCGTGGCCTGTGCCGCCGTGCTGGCCGAGATTTTCGGGCCAGTGTGGGGCGCTCTGATCGCCAGCCTTCCGGTCGCGGCTGGACCGGCCTACGTGTTCCTGGCAATGAGCCACGACAGCGGTTTTGTCGCCAGCAGCGCGCTCAGCAGTCTCGCCGCCAACGCCGCGACCGGAATGTTCCTGATTGTCTACGCCGTGACGGTCCGGCGACTACCAGGCTGGTGGAGCCTCGGTGCAGCCGTCAGTACGTGGCTGTTGGCCAGCCTGGCGATCCGCCAGGTCCACTGGACATCCGCGACGGCAGAGCTGTTGAACCTGGTCGTGTACGGCAGCGGCCTTCTGATCTGCCGCATCACTGAGCCCGCACCTCAACACGTCCGCCCACAGCAGCGCTGGTTTGACCTGCCGCTGCGCGCCGGGCTGGTTGCAACCTTCGTGTGCGGCGTGGTCGTTGCCAGTGCCGCCCTGGGTCCGCAGACCACCGGCATAGCCGCGGTGTTTCCAATCGGGCTCAACAGCCTGATCGTAATGCTGCAGCCCCGCCTTGGCCGTCCTGCACTTGCCAGGTTTGCGGTAACCGCGCTGCGGGCCATGTTTGGCTTCGGCCTTGCGCTGCTGGCTCTGCATCTTGCAATCCAGCCCTGGGGTGCGGTACGCGCCTTGGCCATCGCGTTGCTGGTTTCGCTTGCCTGGTCCGGCCTGATGCTGCTCGCCAGCCGTCCAGCATCAGATGGACAGGCCTCTGCAGCGGCGAAAAAGTTATCGCCGAAATCCGGTCTCCGCGGGCACCAGCCGTGATAGCAATAGCGTCCACCTCAAGCTGTCGGGAAGACGTGCATGTTCGTTCTGGCGCTGAAGCCGTGACGCCCGATCTTGCCAATCGACTTGCCGGTGTCGCCCTCGGCCATGTGACCCGTGAATACCCGAATAAACTGGACCATGTGCTTTCCGGCCCCGGCGATGCGCGCGGCCCGCGCGGCCTGCATCCGGTGTTCTATGGCAGTTTCGACTGGCATTCCTGCGTCCATGGCTACTGGATGCTGGCCCACCTCTACCGGCGATTTCCGTCAATTTCGAACGCCCCATCCATTCGCGCTCTATTCGATGCCCATTTCGTCCCCGACCGGATCGCCGGGGAATGTGCCTACCTGGCCAGCCCCGCCTCCGGCGGGTTCGAGCGGCCCTATGGCTGGGCCTGGCTGCTCAAGCTGGCAGCCGAACTTGCGGACCACGAAACGGTGGAGGGCCGTCGTTGGTCATCCGCGCTCGCACCCTTGGCAAGCATCTTCGCCGAACGGTTCATCGCCTTCCTGCCCCGGGCCACCTACCCAGTGCGGGCGGGCGTGCACAGCAACACCGCTTTCGCACTTCGCCTCGCATCCGATTACCGGAACACCGCCCTACGAGCCGCCCTCACCGACGCTGCTTGGCGGTGGTATTCCGCCGATCGAGACTGCCAGGCCTGGGAACCTGGCGGCGACGAGTTCCTTTCGCCTGCGCTCATCGAAGCGGAATGCATGCGCGTGATGCTTCCCGAAGATGCGTTCCAGCCCTGGTTCGACGGCTTCCTGCCGCACCTGGGCCAGAGCCTGCCGGCGACCTTGTTTACCCCGGCCACCGTCAGCGACCGCAGCGACGGCAAGATCGCCCATCTGGACGGATTGAATTTGAGCCGGGCCTGGTGCTGGCGCGCCCTGGCACGGTTCACCCCGGACCCAGAGGTCACGCGACGAACCGCGCAGTTTCACATCGACGCCAGCCTGGCGCATGTCAACGACGACTATATGGGTGAACACTGGTTGGCCAGCTTTGCCGTGCTGGCGCTGCTGTCCGACCGGTAGAGAGGCGAAGTCCGCAATCGGATCAATGATCAGCGCCTGGCCTGCCGAGCCTCCGCCAACGCCCACCCGAGCAGAAGGAAAAACCAGCCTCCGACCGGCATGCTGGTAAACGCCGTGGTCGACTGGATCGGCCACACCTGGGCACAGACGACCGCAAACAGCCCAGCGCGCAACGGGTCCGAATCGCGACCCAGACCGCGGGCCAGCGGCACCAGCCAGGCAATTCCCATCGCGACGAACAGGGCCAATCCGATGAAGCCGCCGTCGTCCAGCGCCTGCAGATAATGGTTGTGCGGATGGTGCCAGCAGATCTTCGCGCCGCCGCCATCAGGTAGGCTGCCATCGAATGTCGGGCGGAAATAGGCCGGCCGCGGGCACCCTGTCTCGAACCCGTCAAAGCCCATGCCGGTCACCGGGTTCAACCGCCCGACCTCCCCCGCCCGCGCGTAGAGCACCCCATAGGGGGAGGCACCGAAATGCTCCAACTGGCTGGAAAATTTTTCCACCAGCCGGTGGTAGGCTGACGGTGCCACGACCGGCGAAGCCGCCAGCACAAGTCCGGCCACCACGGCCGTTGCCAGCACCGCGGGCCGCAGCCGCCGCACCAGGCAGGCCACGATCGCGAGCGCGAAGACCGTCAGCACCAGCGGCATCCGCTGGCCGATCATCACCATCATCACGACGCTCGCCGCCAGCAATGTGTAAGCTCCGAGCACCGGACGCATACCCGGACGATCGAGCAAGCCCGCTACCGCCGGCAGCACAGCAGGCAGAATGATCTTCGCCATCGGCGGACCGGCACGCGGGGCACCAAATGGACCGGTCAATTCCCCCTCGGGTCCCGGCGGCCAGCCGATCAGGTTCCGCCCGAACACATACTGGATGACGCTGTTCAGCGCGATCCAGGCGACGGAGGCAGCGACCAGACGGTACATCCATGTCAGCGCCGCACGGCTGCGCAGCACCATGCACTCAAGCGCCACGACCAGCAGCAGGAACCGTGCGGTCGCCAACGCCTGCAGCAAAGACCCCTCGCCCCCCTCACCCAGCCCAAGCGCCGGTATCGGCAACGAACAGAAAACCAGCCAGCCCCACCAGGCTCCCGAGAACCACAGCCAGCGCATTCGCAGCCAGCCCCAATCCCGCGTCATCGCACAGCGCGTCAGGAAGCACAGGTCTGTCACGCCGATTGCGACCTCGGCAATCCCGTGCGCATGCAGCAGCAGCAACGGCAACAGCATGATGCTGCACAACGCGATGCGTTCCAGATCGGTGACAACGCGAGTTCGGGAGATGGCAACCATGGGCGGCGTGATGCCAGCCCTCGGTCCGCCGGACAAGGGCGACCCATGCGCCCGCTCCTGCGCCATACTCTCTCCGGGACCTTACTCCCCGCCTGGACCTTACTCTACGCCTGGACCTTACCCTCTTTGGGGCCATACTCTCTTTGGAACAGCGTGATCATGGGTTACGCTGCATCGCACCCTGGTGCTGCCTCCGGCGTTCGACACGTTGGCGACGGCCCCGGCGCAAGCAGGCCACTCAACGACGGACAGGAACAACGCGATGGCGGGTCAGATCGAGGCGAAACTGGCGGAATTGGGTATTACCCTGCCCCGGCCGATGCAACCGATCGCCAATTACGTGCCCTACGTGGTGACCGGCAACCTCGTTGTGGTCTCCGGCCAGGTTCCGGCCATCGACGGCAAGATCGCGATCACCGGCAAAGTCAGTTGGGGAGTCTCGCTTGACCAGGGGAAGGAAGCTGCGCGCCTCTGCTTCATCAACGTGCTGGTGCATCTGAAGGCGGCGTGCGGCGGTGACCTCGACCGCGTGCGGCGAGTCGTGCGCCTTGGTGGCTTCGTCGCCGCGCCATCCGAATTCAACCAGCACGCGCTGGTGATGAACGGCGCTTCCGACCTCGCGGTTGCGGTGTTTGGCGAGGCTGGCCGGCACGCCCGCACCACGATCGGCGTTCCGTCGCTGCCCGCCGACGCGGCGGTGGAAGTGGAAGGCCTGTTTGAAATCGATTAGGTTGCCTCACCATGCCAGATGGTTCAGCCACGCTGACCCTTTCCCTGCACGCCAAGATCGCCGACATCGATCCGGCTGATTGGGACACCTGCGCCGGGGCTGACAATCCATTCGTCAGCCACGAGTTCCTCAGCGCCATGGAGGATAGCGGATCGGCCAATTCGCGCACCGGCTGGCTGCCTCAACATGCCGTCCTGCGCGACGAATGTGGGCAGATCGTCGGCGTCGTCCCGATGTATGCGAAATCGCACAGTTATGGCGAATATGTCTTTGACCATGGCTGGGCAAACGCCCTAGAGCGCATCGGCGAGGACTACTACCCCAAGCTTCAAGCTGCGGTCCCGTTCAGCCCGGTGCCGGGCCCAAGATTACTGCGCCGGCCCGGCAGCGGGATCCCGATCTCTGCAATGGCCAGTGCCTTGGAGCAAGCCTGTGCATCGCATGGCCTGTCTTCGGTCCATGTCACGTTCTGCACCAAGGATGAATGGAACGGCCTGGGTGACGCCGGCTGGCTGCAGCGCATCGGCATGCAGTTCCATTGGGAGAACCAGGGCTATAGCAATTTCGAAGACTTCCTGGGCGCGCTGTCATCGCGCAAGCGCAAGGTCTTGCGGCGGGAGCGCCGGGATGCCAACGCTGCTGGCCTGACATTCCATGCATTGTCGGGCGCTGACATCACGGAACGCCATTGGGACGCGTTCTACGCCTTCTATCAGTCCACCGTGGACCGCAAATGGGGATCCGCCTACCTCACTCGATCTTTCTTCTCCCTGCTCGGCCAGCGTCTGGGCGATAAGGTCGTCCTGATGTACGCGGAAAGCGACGGGAAGCCTGTGGCCGGGGCGCTGAACCTGGCTGGCGACGAGGCGCTTTACGGCCGCAACTGGGGTTGCCGGGGCGACTGGCCATTTCTGCACTTCGAGCTGTGCTATTATCGCGCCATCGACTGGGCCATCGAACATGGCCTGAAGCGTGTCGAGGCCGGCGCCCAGGGCCGCCACAAAATTCAGCGCGGCTATCTGCCGAAACCGACCTATTCGGCCCATTGGATCACCCATGCCGGACTGCGCCGGGCAGTTGGCAATTTCCTGCAGGAAGAGCGTGCCGGAATTTTGTCGGACATGACCGCCTTGGCCGAGGATTCACCGTTCCGAAGAGGTGACGACTAAGCCAACACCACCGTGGCTGGCACAGCCAGCGTGGTGGAATTAGCGGCCACATACGGCTTGAAGGGCGCTTCATGCACCCTTGGCTGTTCTCCGCAGCATCCAGCGCCTGACCAGGCTGGTCGGCATCATGAATCCAGCACAGCCCGAATCTTTGCCGCCAACGCTCCGTAACTGAACGGCTTCGGCAACAGCTCAATACCGGGATCCAGAACCCCGCCATGCACGATCGCATTACGCGCGTACCCGGTGGTATAGAGCACTTTCAGACCCGGCCGCAGGACCCGTGCTGCCTCTGCCAACTGGCGCCCGCTCATTCCGCCCGGCAAGCCAACATCGGTAAAAAGCACCTCGACCTCGATCTCCCGCGCCAGGATCCGCAGTGCGGCGTGGCCTTCGCTTGCTGACAACACCCGATACCCAAGCTCACGCAACGAAGTAACCGAGTGCTCCCGCACCGCCGGTTCGTCCTCCACCACCAGAATGGTTTGCCCCTGCCCTGTCGGAACCTGCGGGTCTTCAGACGTCGCCCTGAACTCCACCCGGTCGGTCATCAGGCGCGGCAGGTAAAGCTTGACGACCGTTCCCTGCCCCTCTTCGCTATACAGCTTCACATGGCCTGCCGACTGCTTGATGAACCCATAAACCTGGCTCAACCCAAGCCCGGTTCCCTGGCCAATGTCCTTGGTGGTGAAAAACGGTTCGAACACCCGGTTCAGTGTCGCCTGGTTCATGCCTGCCCCGGTGTCACTGACTGCGATCATCACGTACTGGCCCGGCACGATGTCGTCATGCGTCGCGGCGTAAGCTTCGTCCAAGTGTGTGTTCGCCGTCTCGATCGTCAGCTTCCCGCCGTCAGGCATCGCATCGCGGGCGTTTACGGCCAGGTTGAGCAATGCGTTCTCCAGTTGATTGGCATCCGCCGCCGTTCGCCAAAGCCCACCGGCAAGCACGGTTTCGAGCGCGACCGCCTCACCCAACGTGCGGCGCAGCAGTTCCGACATCCCGGCCACCAGCTTGTTGGGATCGAGTGGCCGCGGGTCCAACGTCTGACGTCGTGCGAACGCCAGTAATCGATGGGTCAAGGTTGCCGCACGATCAGCCGCCTGACCGATCATCCCCAGTGCACGCTTGACCCGGGCATCATCCGAACCCGCCGGCGTCGCCGCCATTATGCGCTGCACGGTCTCGACCCCGCCCCCGATTACCGTCAGCAGGTTGTTGAAGTCGTGCGCGACACCGCCCGTAAGATGTCCTATCGCCTCCATCTTCTGTGCCTGGCGCAACGACTCCTCAGCCCGCGCCCGCTGGGCCATCTCTTCGGCAACGCGGTGTTCCAGCATCTCATTCGCGTGGAGTAAGGTATCCCGCGCCTGCTTGCGCAACCGCGCCAGGTCCAGGTTCGATCGAACGTGGGCAAGTAATTCACGTGCCGAAAAAGGCTTAACCAGGTAGTCGTCCGCCCCGGCCTCCAGGCCCTCGACCCGCGCCTCTTCCCCCGCCCGCGCGGAAAGCAGCACCACTGGCAGGTCACGCTTGGTCGGGTCAGCCCGTATGCCGGCCAACAGGCCGAACCCATCCATCCGCGGCATCATTACGTCCGACAGGATCAGGTCCGGCGGATTAGCGCGCGCCGCAAGCAACGCCGCCTGCCCGTCACCCACGGCCTCAACCTCATATCCCGAGCGCAGCAGTCGCACGACGTAATCGCGCATATCGGCATTATCGTCTGCCAGCAGAATCCGAGGCCGCACGTGGCCGGTCGTCACGGTCTCCGCCCCCAAGGGAACCATCATGCTGGATGGTTCCAGCATCGGCTCGGCCTGCAACTCGCCCTCCCTGGGCAGCCAGCGCAGGGCTTCTTCCACGAACACGGCCGTCGCGATGCCTTCCGGCACGGCCATTTCGGCGGTGTTGCTGACCCGATCGGCCGGCAAATGCGCCGCACCAAACGGCACCCGCAGAGACACCGTCGTGCCGCGGTCGAGCTGGCTCGTTACCTCGATCGTGCCGCCATGCAGGCGCACCAGCTCATTGACCAACGCCAAACCGATGCCGGTGCCCTCAAGTGTGCGGCCTCGCTGCCCTTCGATCCGGTGGAACCGATCGAAGATATGCGGTAATTCCGCCTCCGGAATACCGATACCGGTGTCAGTCACCGTCAGCACCGCCGACTGGCCGTCCGGTGCGGCTCGCAGCGCAACGGTAATTCCGCCGGCGAGCGTATACTTGAATGCGTTCGATACCAGATTAAGGACAATCCGCTCCCACATCTCAACATCGACATAGACGGGTTGGTCGAGCTTCGTGCAGACGGTGCGAAGCCACAGGCCGGCGCGGTCGCAGGCCGAGCGGAAGTTGCTCGCCAGCTCCTCGGTAAAGGCGCCCAGTTCGGTCGGCTGAAAATGTGCCCGCACCCGGCCAGCCTCGATCCGGGAGAAATCCAGCAAAGTATTGACCAGCCGGAGCAACCTCTGGCCGTTGCGGTGAACCATCATCAGCCGCTTTGCCGCGTCTGGGTAGCCCTGTTCCAGGTCGGCGATTTCCTCCTCCAGCGGCCCCAGCATCAGCGTCAGCGGCGTCCTGAATTCATGACTGACGTTGGAGAAGAATGCCGTTTTCGCCTGATCGATTTCGGCCAGCGCCTCGGCCCGCCGGCGTTCCGCCTCATAGGCGCGCGCCGCCCCCAGGCCCGAGGCGATTTGTGCCGCCACCAGATCGATGAAGCCGGCGTAAGCCTCATCATACGGACGGTACGGATTGAGCCCGGTTATGAAGACGCCGGCGGGGCGCGACTGGCCTTGCTGGGCAATGGGCACAATCACGACTTGGCGTGGCGTCCGGTCCCAAGCCCCGCTCACCAGGCCAGCCGGCCCGGTGACATCGTGAACCACCTGCCCATCCGAACCAAACAGCGCTGAGGCAATCGGGAACGGCAGTTCCTCAGCGCAGCCCGCCTGCTCCGGTGAGGTGCTGGCGTCGATTCCAGCGGTCGCCGCCGTCCGCCGGACAGCGCCTGTCTCATCCAGCAGATAGATGATCGTAAATGGCAGATCCTTGTCATTGCGTGCCAGCGATTGCTCGACCGCCTGCATGACCTCAGGTTCGGATCGCACAGCCCCCAGTGCACTGCCCAGGTCGCGCAGGGTATCGAGCCGGCGTTGACCGATTACGCGCTGAGTCTCCTCGGTCACCACGCACAGCATGCCGGCCACACGACCATCGTCATCCGGCAAAGGGCTATAGGAGAACGTGTGATAGGTTTCTTCCGGGTATCCGCTGCGCTCGAGGAGCAACAGCAAGCCCTCGTCCCAGGTGGCCATCCCTGTCTGCATCACCGACTCGGCTCGCGGGCCAACGACCTTCCAGACTTCCGCCCAGACCACATGCGCCGGCTGGCCCAGCGCTCGGCTGTGCTTGACACCCAGCGTCGGGGCATAGGCATCGTTGTAAAAGAATGTCAGGTCGGGCCCCCAACCCATCCACATCGCATAGCGCGACGTCACCAGGATGCGCAGGATGGTCTTCAGGCTCTGCGGCCATGCATCAGTCGATCCCAGCACGGTGCTATCCCAGTCGGCTGCTCCGATGAGAGCGGCCATTTCGCCGCCTGCGGTCGTGAAGGTGGAGATCTCGGACGTCGTTTCCTTCGACAGATTCATCCCTGACAAATCCTTCTCCCCTTCCCGGCCGGCAGCCGTCCATCTTGCCGTGGCTCATCTGAAGCCAAGGCTCATCCGCTCTTTCGCGTCACTCAATAGTGACGACGAACCATCAATCCGGCATCGTGACATCAGGAAGCAAGCGATTTGCGGCGGCAGCAGCCTCCGTCATATCGTTCGCGATGCTGGCGCAATCGTCGGTCGCTGCAATTGTCCCGTATCCCCAGGTGGCAAATATGACCTCAATGCCGGCACCCCGCGCGGCGGCGATGTCGTTGCGGTGGTCGCCTAACATCACCGCTGCATCCCGCCGGCCGCCAGCCCGCGCCAGCGTCTCAAGCAAATGGCGCGGATCGGGCTTTCGGACTGGAAAACTGTCGCCGCCGCCGACCGCCACCATGCAATCCAACAGTCCCACGGCCCGGAGCAGGCGCCTGGCTGCCTGCTCAGGCTTATTGGTGCAGACCGCCAGCCGCCAGCCCGCACCGGTAAGCTCTTTCAGCACCGCCAGCACATCCGGATAGAGCTTGCTCCCGATCGCGACATGCGCCGTGTAGTCTTCATTCATCGCCGCCACCGCCGTCTCGTCCGGCTCACGCCCATGTGCGGCGAACGCACGCGCCACCAGCACGGCAATCCCGTCGCCGACCATCTTGGCAACTTGCTCATGGCTGAAATCCGGCAATCCGCGGCTCTGCATCAGGCGATTCAGTGCCGCCGCCAGATCCGGCACAGTGTCCACCAGCGTCCCATCCAGGTCGAGCAGCAACGTCCTGCCCACTATGTTGCACTCCGAAACGTGAATTGAACCAATAGCATAACGGTGGCCTTTGACATTGCTCCGGCGTCGCCGCTACGCCACTCGCACGAGCGAAGCAAGGGCCGTGTATGCAAACAACCGCAATTATCCTGGCAGCCGGCCTTGGCACCCGAATGAAATCGGCGTTGCCGAAGACGCTCCACCGGCTGGCAGGCCGGTCCATGCTGCGTCATCTGCTGTCGAGCTGTGAGACAGTGTTCGACCGCATCGTTGTCGTTCTCGGTCCCGACATGGATTCGGTCCGGCAAGAAGCGGCGCCCCATATCTGCGTTGTCCAGCAGGAACGGCTAGGCACCGCACACGCTGCCCTCCAGGCCGCTGAACATTTCGGTTCCGGCAAGACCGCTGTGCTTTATGCTGATAACCCCCTCATCCGCCCTGCCACACTGCAGCGGCTGCTTGATACCCATACCGCGGCCGGCCTGTCACTGCTGGCTTTTCGCCCCGCCGACCCGGGCCGCTATGGCCGCGTGATCACCGAAGTGGACGGTCTGGTGCAACGCATTGTCGAATATGCCGACGCCTCCGCATCCGAACGCGCCATCAATCTGTGCAACGCCGGCGTCCTATGCGCCGAAGCCGCCGATATGCAGCGCTGGTTGCGGGCCGTCGACAACCACAACGCCAAGGGCGAATATTACCTTACCGACCTGGTCGCCAAGGCCCGGGCCGATGGTCGGCCGATCCAGGCAGTGGAGGCCCCCGCCGAAGAACTCGCCGGCGTCAATTCCCGCAGCGAGCTGGCCCAGGCCGAAGCCGTGCTTCAGGGCTGGCTGCGCCAAGATGCGATGGACGCCGGCGTGACCTTGACCGACCCATCGTCGGTGTTCCTCTCCGCCGACACGCAGCTCGCCCCCGATGTGACGATCGAGCCGAACGTGGTGTTCGGGCCCGGTGTCACCGTTGCCGGCAATGTCATCATCCGTGCGTTCTGCCACATCGAGGGCGCCGTGATCGGTCCGGGCAGCATCATCGGTCCGTTCGCCCGCCTCCGCCCCGGCACCAAGCTCGAGGACGATGTCCACATCGGCAATTTTGTCGAGATCAAGGCCTCACACCTCGCCTCCGGGGTGAAGGCCAGCCACCTGACCTACCTCGGTGATGCCGCGGTTGGCAGCAGCACCAATATCGGCGCCGGGACAATTACCTGTAACTATGACGGTACGCACAAACACCGCACCACGATCGGCGCGAATGTCTTTGTCGGTTCCGACGTGGCGCTGGTTGCACCGGTTACCATCGGTGACGGTGCGATCCTCGCGGCCGGCAGCGTGATCACCGAAGACGTTGCACCGGGCTCGCTCGCGCTGGCACGTGGACGCCAGGTGCAGAAACCAGGGCGAGCAATCGACATGCGGGCTGCGGCCAGAAAGGGAAATCGATAGATGTGCGGCATTGTCGGAGTTATCGGCGTCCATCCCGCCGCCCCGGTCATCCTGGACGCGCTGCGCCGGCTGGAATATCGCGGCTATGACAGCGCCGGGATCGCGACCCTGGTGAACGGCCACATCGATCGCCGTCGCGCCGAAGGCAAGTTGGGCAACCTGGCCGAATCGCTGGACCGCGCAGCATTGCCCGGAACCATTGGCATCGGCCACACTCGCTGGGCCACCCACGGTGCACCCACCGAGAGCAACGCCCATCCGCATGGCACCGCCCGCGTGTCGCTGGTGCATAACGGCATCATCGAAAACCACGCCGAACTGCGCGCCGAACTGGAAGCCGAGGGCCAGGAGTTCAGCACCGAGACCGACACCGAAACGGTCGCCCAACTGGTCGATTTGAACCTGAAGCGCGGCATGCAGCCAATCCAGGCCGCCGGGGCCGCTCTGCGCCGACTGGAGGGCGCCTATGCCCTGGCGATGATCTTTGCCGGCCATCCTGAGTTGATTGTCGGGGCTCAGCATGGCGCCCCGCTCGCGGTCGGCTTTGGCGACGATGAGATGTTTGTCGGCTCCGACGCCCTGGCGCTCGCCCCGCTAACCCGTCGTATCGCCTACCTGCGCGATGGCGACTGGACTGTGGTCGACCGCCAAGGCGCGAAGTTCTTCGATATCGACGGCAATGAGGTGGAGCGGGAGGTCAAGCTCACGCGGCTTACCGGAGCGGCCATCGGCAAAGGCAATTTCCGCCATTTCATGGAGAAGGAACTCCACGAGCACCCGGCAGTGATAGGCGATACGCTGCACCAGATGATCAGCCCCGGCAGCAGAGCCGTCGCCCTGCCCGATCTCGGCATCGATTTTCGCAAGGTATCGCGCATCACCATGAGCGCGTGTGGCAGCGCATTCTACGCCGGCCTGGTCGGCCGCTGGTGGTTCGAGGCGATCGCTCGGATTCCCACCGATGGCGATGTCGCAAGCGAGTTCCGCTATCGCACTCCGCCGATGGCAAAAGGCGGCCTTGGGCTGCTGGTGTCGCAATCCGGTGAGACCGCTGACACACTGGCCGCGCTACGCTACATGCGCGAACAAGACCAACAGGTCCTGTCGATCCTGAACGTCCCGGAAAGCACCATGGCGCGGGAAAGCGATGCCGTGCTGGAGACCGTGGCGGGGCCGGAGATCGGTGTCGCCAGCACCAAGGCTTTCACTGCCCAGCTTTCTGTCCTGGCCTGTCTCGCTTTGGCGGCCGGCCGGGCGACCGGCGCGATCAGCGCCGACGACGAAGCCCGGATGACAGCGGCCCTGCTGGAAGTTCCCGGCCGCGCCGCAGAGGTGCTGGACAATGCTGAGGCAATTCAATCGATCGCGCTGCTGGTATCAAAGGCCCGCGACGTCTTGTTCCTCGGCCGCGGCAATTGCTTTCCCATCGCGCTTGAGGGGGCCTTGAAACTGAAGGAAATCAGCTACATCCACGCCGAGGGCTATGCCGCCGGCGAGATGAAGCACGGCCCGATCGCCTTGATCGATCCGGCCGTCCCGGTCATCGCCATTGCTCCCTCTGGTCCGCTGTTCGAGAAGACCGCATCGAACCTTCAGGAAGCGGCTGCCCGTGGCGGTCAGGTGATCGTGTTCAGCGACGCCGCCGGCGCCGCGAAGCTAAAAGGAATTGCCGCTGCAACCGTGGTGCTGCCGGATGTCGACCCCTTCGTGGCGCCGATCCTATATGCCATTCCGGTGCAGATGCTGGCTTACCAGGTGGCGGTGCTGAAGGGCACCGACGTCGATCAGCCGCGGAACCTCGCAAAATCAGTGACGGTTGAATAACCAGCCAGTCGTGATCCTTCGACAATACCTGCCGGCGGAGGATCATTTCTTCTCTGGCAGTGCAATGCCGGTTAGCGCCTCCCACACTCGTATAACAAAGGAATCGTCCTTCAGACCCTGGCCGTTCGCCGCCGCCGCCAGAAACAACTGGTGCGCCGCGGCAGCCATCGGCAGCGGAAATGTGAGCGCCCGCGCCTGATCGAGCACAATCCCCAGATCCTTGACGAAAATATTTACGGCCGATGATGGTGTGTCATCGCCTGCAAGGATGTGCGGCACGCGGTTCTGCCACATCCAGGAACTGCCAGCCGACTCCGAAATCACCTTGAACAAGGTCTCCGGATCCGCGCCGGCGCGTATGCCCAGAGCCAGCGCCTCGGCGGCCGTCGCGATATGCACGCCCGCCAGCAGTTGATTGACCATCTTGACCGTGCTGCCCACGCCAACCTCATCGCCGAGGCGCCAGACCTTTGTCGAAATTGCCTCCAGCACCGGCCCGGCCTTGGCGAAAGCTGCCTTCGATCCGGAACCCATGACCGTCATCGTTCCTGCTTGAGCGCCGACCGCTCCGCCGGAGACGGGGCTGTCGACCATCAGGAAGCCTGCGTCCTCGATCCTGCGCCCGAGTGCCCTGGCAGCCTCTGGGGCGACGGTGGCGCAACTTAATACAACGGCCCCCTTTGCCATCTGCGCGAGGCAGCCCTTTTCCCCAAACAACACCTGCTCGGTCTGTGCCGCGTTGACGACGAACGTTACAACCGCTTCGAGGCCGGTCGGCAGCGCATCCGGCGAGGCCACGACCTTGCCGCCCGCCGACGCAAAGGCTGCGCGTGTCTCCTCCCGTAGCTCGCAACCCGTCACGTCGTGGCCCTTGCGCAGCAGGTTGAGCGCTGCGCCCATGCCCATGTTGCCGAGACCGATGACGCCAACTTTCATGATCGTTCCTCCGAGCTGGGTTTTGCCCGCGGTCCTTTTTCACCGTTTCAACCGATGCGGCAAGCAGCAGCCCAAAGACAGGTGAACCGACACGAGCTGCTGCCGATAAGCATGCGCTCGTAGTCCTGACTTCGGTTTATCCAAAAATACTGTGCCGGCGCCCCGTCATTAATATTTTGTTAGTGATCTGTCGGTATCAGGGGCGTCTGCAAGCCGCTGGAAGATGACTGCAAAAGCGTCAAATTTTACGCAACCATAGGATTTTACGTTATGGCCGCTTTTACCAGTCTTTCGCCGTCGGCAATTGCCGGCCTGCCGACAAGCACGATCGCCGCATTGGGGACGGCAACGATCAATTCGCTGACGACATCGCAACTGGCCGCGCTGAGTTCCGCACAGTTTGCCGCCCTCGGCACAAATAACGTCACCGCGATTGCCGCAGGAAACATATCAGCCCTCACCACGAACGAGTTGGTGGGAATGACGTCGGCTGAAGCCTCGGTGCTGACCACGAGCCAAGTCAGCGCACTCAGCTCCAGCCAAATTGCCGCCCTGACCACCGCCGCGGTGAGTGGGTTGGGGACCAATATCGGGGCCATCACCACCGCCGCCTTTGCCGGCCTGGGTTCGGCCCAGCTGGTCGCACTGACCACCAGTGCCGCCGCGGCGTTGACCACCGGTCAGGCGGCCGCGCTGACCTCCACCCAGATCAAGGGCCTGTCGTCCGCCGACATGGCTAGTCTTGCCACATCCGCCGTCGCCGCGCTCACCACCCAGGCGCTGGCCGCGTTGTCGTCCGGCCAGCTGGCCGCCCTCGGCACCACCAACGTCGCAGCACTCGCCACCGCCAACATGTCGGCACTGACCGCCGCGGCGGTCGTCGGACTGACCTCGGCCGAGACTTCAGCGTTCAGCACCAGCCAGGTTGGCGCGCTCAGCTCCGGCCAGATTGCCGCCCTGACCACCGCAGCGCTGGCCGGCATCGGCAACAAGGTCACCGCCATCACCACCGCCGCCTTCGCCGGCCTGACCTCGACCCAGCTGGTCGCACTGACCACCAGTGCCGCCGCGGCGCTGACCACCGGTCAGGCCGCCGCGTTGACCTCCACCCAGATCAAGGGCCTATCGTCCGCCGACATGGCCAGTCTTGCCACATCCGCCGTTGCCGCGCTGACCACCCAGGCGCTGGCCGCGCTGTCGTCCGGCCAGCTGGCCGCCCTCGGCACCACCAACGTCGCAGCGCTCGCCACCGCCAACATGTCGGCACTGACCGCCGCGGCGGTTGCCGGACTGACCTCGGCCGAGACCTCAGCGCTCAGCACCAGCCAGGTTGGCGCGCTCAGCTCCAGCCAGGTTGCCGCGCTTACCACCGCAGCGCTGGCCGGCATCGGCAACAAGGTCACCGCGATCACCACCGCCGCCTTCGCCGGCCTGACCTCGACCCAGCTGGTCGCACTGACCACCAGTGCCGCCGCGGCGCTGACCACCGGTCAGGCCGCCGCGCTGACCTCCACCCAGATCAAGGGCCTGTCGTCCGCCGACATGGCCAGTCTCGCCACATCCGCCGTCGCCGCGCTGACCACCCAGGCGCTGGCCGCGTTGTCGTCCGGCCAGCTGGCCGCCCTCGGCACCACCAACGTCGCAGCACTCGCCACCGCCAACATGTCGGCACTGACCGCCGCGGCGGTCGTCGGACTGACCTCGGCCGAGACTTCAGCGTTCAGCACCAGCCAGGTTGGCGCGCTCAGCTCCAGCCAGGTTGCCGCGCTTACCACCGCAGCGCTGGCCGGCATCGGCAACAAGGTCACCGCGATCACCACCGCCGCCTTCGCCGGCCTGACCTCGACCCAGCTGGTCGCACTGACCACCAGTGCCGCCGCGGCGCTGACCACCGGTCAGGCCGCCGCGTTGACCTCCACCCAGATCAAGGGCCTATCGTCCGCCGACATGGCCAGTCTTGACCTCGGCCGAGACTTCAGCGTTCAGCACCAGCCAGGTTGGCGCACTCAGCTCCAGCCAGGTTGCCGCCCTGACCACCGCAGCGCTGGCCGGCATCGGCAACAAGGTCACCGCGATCACCACCGCCGCCTTCGCCGGCCTGACCTCGACCCAGCTGGTCGCACTGACCACCAGTGCCGCCGCGGCGCTGACCACCGGTCAGGCCGCCGCGTTGACCTCCACCCAGATCAAGGGCCTATCGTCCGCCGACATGGCCAGTCTCGCCACATCCGCCGTTGCCGCGCTGACCACCCAGGCGCTGGCCGCGCTGTCGTCCGGCCAGCTGGCCGCCCTCGGCACCACCAACGTCGCAGCACTCGCCACCGCCAACATGTCGGCACTGACCGCCGCGGCGGTCGTCGGACTGACCTCGGCCGAGACTTCAGCGTTCAGCACCAGCCAGGTTGGCGCACTCAGCTCCAGCCAGGTTGCCGCCCTGACCACCGCAGCGCTGGCCGGCATCGGCAACAAGGTCACCGCGATCACCACCGCCGCCTTCGCCGGCCTGACCTCGACCCAGCTGGTCGCACTGACCACCAGTGCCGCCGCTGCGTTGACCACCGGTCAGGCGGCCGCGTTGACCTCCACCCAGATCAAGGGCCTGTCGTCCGCCGACATGGCCAGTCTTGCCACATCCGCCGTCGCCGCGCTCACCACCCAGGCGCTGGCCGCGCTGTCGTCCGGCCAGCTGGCCGCCCTCGGCACCACCAACGTCGCAGCACTCGCCACCGCCAACATGTCGGCACTGACCGCCGCGGCGGTTGCCGGACTGACCTCGGCCGAGACCTCAGCGCTCAGCACCAGCCAGGTTGGCGCGCTCAGCTCCAGCCAGGTTGCCGCGCTTACCACCGCAGCGCTGGCCGGCATCGGCAACAAGGTCACCGCGATCACCACCGCCGCCTTCGCCGGCCTGACCTCGACCCAGCTGGTCGCACTGACCACCAGTGCCGCCGCGGCGCTGACCACCGGTCAGGCCGCCGCGCTGACCTCCACCCAGATCAAGGGCCTGTCGTCCGCCGACATGGCCAGTCTTGCCACATCCGCCGTCGCCGCGCTCACCACCCAGGCGCTGGCCGCGTTGTCGTCCGGCCAGCTGGCCGCCCTCGGCACCACCAACGTCGCAGCACTCGCTACCGCCAACATGTCGGCACTGACCTCGGCCGCCCTGGCTGGTCTGACTTCGGCCGAAGTGTCAGCCTTGGACACCAAGATTCTCCACTTGCTGCCGTCCCAGTTCACGGCATTGACCACTCGTCATGTCGGCACTGAACTTCGGCCGCCTTGGCTTTCACTTGTCGTCCCAGCGGCGACCAGTCAGGCAACCGGGCCTGACGCCTGACGTCCGCCGACATCAGCGCCCTTACCACTGCGGAGACCGCTGCGCTCAGCACCGCAGCCGTGTCAGTGCTTCTGTCCACCCAAATAACGAGCTTTACCTCGGCGCAGATTCCAGCCTTGACCACTGCTCAGATCAGCGTCCTGTCCACCACGCAAATGGGTTATTTCACCAACACGCAGGTGCCATATTTTACCGACACCCAGGTAGCGAGCATGACGACCGCTCAGCTTTCATCGCTGTAGCGCCGTCCAATCCGGCATCGTTCCGCAGCCTTGCGCACGGGCTGCGGAGACGACCCGGCGCAGGCGTCGCGTTAACATCATCTTAAGCTTTGATCGGCTACATCGAACCTTTCGGTTTGCGGCAGGATGCCAAAGAATGGGAAGTCTTCAACCGAAACCGGACATTGCCGCGGCGGACCAAGCCTCAACGGTCGAGGTCCAGACGATCACCCCGGACAAGCTCATCGCCGCGCTCGCGGCCAACACAGTCGAACAACTGCATGCTGAAACGCTGCGCTTGCATCTGGCGCAAACACCTTTCGACGTCCTGCTCTCCGCGATCGAACGCAGCCGCCCCACTATAGCCCGTGCCACCGAAATATTTCTCTACCAGCAATGGATCGACGCGAATGTCGGCCTCTCTCCCTTGCTTTACGCCGGCTGGTTCAACCTTGGGATCCAACTCGCCGCGAGTGGGGACCACCTCGGCGCAGCTGTCGCCTATAGCAATACCCTGGCCTTGCGCCCGGATATGCACAGCGCTGCCATTAACCTTGGTCTCCTGTTTGAACAGACCGGTCAACCGGAACAGGCACTCGCCGCCTGGAAACGTGCAGTCCAACCCGACGATGCCCGCCTCGCCCTGGAAATCCAGCAGGGACGACTACTCGAAAAGCTTGGTCGTTTCGAGGAAGCAGAGGAATGCCTTCGAAAAGTCCTTCTCGCCAACCCTGAACAGCCGGACGTGCTCCATCATTGGGTCCACATCCGGCAAAAACCTGCCTCTGGCCTGTTACACCCGACACCATGCCCGGCCTTGTCGCCGAAGACCTCCTGCGCCGATCTGGACCACTCGGCATTCTTGCTCTGACAGACGATATCGCGCTTCAACGCGATGCCGCGGCCGCATGGGTTACCCGTAAAACCGAGCCGGCACCACTCCGATTGGCTCCCTCGGGCCCCTATCCTCACGATCGCATCCGCATCGGCTACATGTCCTCCGACTTCTGCAGCCATGCCATGAGCTATCTCATTACCGAACTTTTCGAGCGTCACGACCGCAGCCGGTTTCGGGTCTACGGCTACGACTCCAGCTTTGAGGACGGCACCAACCTTCGCAAGCGCGTCCTTGCCGCGTTCGACCACCACCGTGAGATCCGCTCCCTGTCCAATGAGCAAGTCGCAAAGCGCATTCGCGATGACGAAATCGACGTCCTCATCGACCTCAACGGTATCACCGACGGCAGCCGGGTGGCGGTCCTGCGGTGGAAGCCGGCACCTATCCAGGCCACCTATCTCGGCTTCATCGGTCCCCTTCCGATGCCGGAAATCGACTACCTGCTTTGCGACACGATCGTCATTCCACCCGAACACGAAGCTGCCTACCAACCCAAACCGCTGCCGATCGCGGCCATCTACCAGGCGAACGACAGCAAGCGTACCATCGGCCGGCCGGTGTCGCGTGCCGAGATCGGCCTGCCGGAGGACGGCTTCGTCCTGTGCTGCTTCTCCCGGCATTACAAGATCACCCAAGACATGTTTGCCGCCTGGATGTCCATACTCCAGCAATCACCCGGCACCGTGCTGTGGCTGGCCAAGGATAACCCTTGTTCGGAAACCAACCTACTCGCCGCTGCCGGACGCGCCGGTATCGCCAGTCACCGGCTGATTTTCTCGGAACGGGCCGACCCCGATCTCTACCTCAGCCGTCTGGCCGTCGCTGACCTTTTCCTCGACACCTTCCCCTACAATGCCGGTACGGTCGCCAGCGACGCGATCCGGATGGGCCTGCCCCTGATCACCCGTTGCGGCGACGCCTTCGCCTCGCGCATGGCCGCCAGCCTGCTCTACGCCGCCGGCGCGCCTGCGGGCATCACGACCAGTCGAGCCAAATACATCAGCACAGCGGTTCGACTGGCAAACGATCCTGTCCGTTACGCCCAATACAAGACCCTGTTCACGCCCCTGGCGTGGGCCCGCACAATTGGCAATATCGCCGATTTTACCGCTGCTTTTGAAGCAACCTGGTGCCGCATCGTCAGCGAAGCGCGTCATCCTGGAAGCCAATGATGATGCCGGAACAAGGCGGTCTATCCAGCGTTGCGCCAATGCACGCCAAGATGATTACCGACGCATGCGCCGACATCCACCTACATTCCATAGCCGCCGGTGGCAATTACGCCGCAGCCAGCTACAATTTCGGTGTGCTGTGTCATGCAGCGGGCAGGCTGCAGGACGCGATGGACGCTTATGCCAATTGCGGATCCGATCGACGTTGACTGCATCCTTGCCGAGGCCATCGCACACCACCAGGCCGGCCGCTCTGCCGAGGCCGAACGTGATTACCGACGCATTATAGCCGCCGGTGGCAATTACGCCGCAGCCAGCTACAATTTCGGTGTGCTGTGTCATGCAGCGGGCAGGCTGCAGGACGCGATGGACGCTTATGCCAACGCCATCGCCATTCACCCTGGCTATGTCGATGCCTTGATCAACATGGGCGCCGTGCAGCTGGACCTGGGCCGCCGTGAACAGGCCGTCGAACTGTATCGCCAAGCCATCCTCGTCTGTCCCGATAACGCCATGGCGCACGTCAACCTTGGCAAGGCGCTCCAGGACCTTGGCCGGATCGATGAGGCAGTCGCCGCCTACCGCAATGCCCTTGAACACGACCCGAACAATTCCGTCGTCAGCGCCAATCTGGGCAGTGCGCTGCTGGAATCGCACGACTGGAACGGCTCCGTAGCCACCACGAAGCGTGCCATTGCACTTGACCCCTCCAACATCCTTGCCCACGCCAACCTCGGCACCGCCTTGCTCCACCTCGGGCGGCACGATGAGGCTCTGGCCGCCTGTAGGGCCGCCATTGCACTGCAGCCACAAAGCGCTTTCGTCTTTGCTTCCATCGGCGGCGCCATGCTGGAGCTCGGCGTATGGGCTGAGGCGGCGCATCTCTGCCAACAGGCAATCACTTTGGATCCGGCGCTTCCCAACGCACATTTCAACCTGAGCCACGCGTTGAAGGCCCTGAACCGCCCGCAGGAGGCCGCCGACGCCGCCCGACGAGCAATCGCGCTGCGGCCCGATTCCGCCGAATATCACTTCCATCTCGGCCACATCCTGCTGCTGCAGGGCGACATGGAGAACGGATGGCCGGAGTATGACTGGCGCTGGCAGCTCCCCGACTTCACATGGCTTGCCGCCACGCACGGCATTTTCGCGCAACCCGTGTGGACCGGCGAGGACATCGCCACAAAAACGATCCTGATCTACACCGAACAGGGCCTCGGCGACATCATCCAGTTTGCGCGCTACCTGCCGTTGGTGGTGCAGAAGGCTGCACATGTCATCGTCGCCGCCCACCCTGGCGTGGAACGGATCCTGGCCTCAATCGACGGCATTACCATCGTCCCGGTCCACCAGCCCGACCTGCCCCGGTTCGATGTATATTGTCCGCTCATGAGCCTGCCACGCGCTTTCGCCACCCGTCTCGACACAATTCCAGCCACCGTGCCGTATCTGAATGCCAGCCCAGCCGAGCAAACTCGCTGGAGCCAGCGGATCGCAGGCCAAAGCCCCCGCGTCGGCATCGTCTGGGCCGGCAACCCCGCCACCAAGCGCGACCGTATCCGCTCCCCGGGCTTCGCCAGCATTGCCCCACTGCTCGCCAACAGCGACATCGACTTCGTCATTCTGCAGGTCGGACCAGGCCGCGGCGATCTCGACAACGTGCTACTGCCGCCCAACGTCATCGATCTCGGGCGCGACATCACCGACCTTGCCGAGACCGCCGCCATCATGTCCAGATTGGACCTGATGATCAGTTCCTGCACCGGTCCGCTTCACCTCGCTGGTGCGCTCGCGGTGCCGACCTGGGCCATGATCCCCTTCGCGCCCTATTTCACTTGGCTGCTGGATGGCACAGACTCGCCCTGGTATCCCAGCGTGCGCCTCTATCGCCAGGCTCGGCCCGGGCAGGATTGGTCGGACGTCGTCGCTCGTATTGACGCCGACCTGGCCGAATGGCTTCGGTCAAGCCGAACAGTGGTGCCCAACTGCAGCCAGTCGTGACCCTGGACCCCGCCTGCTCCCACGCGGCTGCGCGGCCACAATTAAGCGCCTTCCTCCCTATTCTATACGTCCAAAACGACCGCAAGGCCCGTTCGGTGGAACTCATCGGCCTACTTTCGCGGTCCTGCCGGAGATTACAAGTCCAACCGTGCCGCTATGGCACCGGGACATTAAGGCCTGATGCTTGCCGCGCCGGCTGCCCTCACGGTCAGAACGCCGCGTCCGGCAGACGCACCCGGCGCACCAGCTATTGAGGCCCCGGCAAATCGGTTTAAAACGAACAACGTTCCAGCAGCAGGAAACCGCCGCATGACGCTGATCGCATCCGCCGAAACTGCCCAAGCCAATCGCCGCCGTGGCACCGCGGCCGACGGCGTTACCTTCTGGCACACGCTCTACCTTGGGACGACGCGCTACAACATGGCGCCGGGCACGCCTGATCCCGCTCCGGACGCCTTGTTTCCAATGGCTTTCCTGGTCGAGCAGGACCCCGGCAGCACGGCCAACGCCCACTACCACCAGCAGGATCAGTTCCAGCTTGTTGTCGGCGGCTACGGCACGCTGGGCCTGCACGACGTACGGCCTGTTACCGTTCACTTTACCGGCGCCCACACCGCCTATGGCCCGATCAAGGCCAGCAAGGATGAAGGCGTTTGGTATTTTACCCTCCGCAATGGCTTCGATCCCGGCGCCCGCTTCATGACCATTGCGGAAAACCGTACCGCGCTGCGCACCATTCCCGGCCGCACCCACCGTGAATCCGTCGCCGGCCCGCTTCCCGCCCCCACGACCGCGACCGAGACCCTGCTCGGTCCGGACCCCGACGGTATGTCCGCCTGGCGCTATAGCCTGGCCCCTGGCCAACCCGTCACAGGTCCCGATCCGGCCAACGGCCGCGGCCAATACTGGGTGGTGACCACCGGCAGCCTGGTTCACGCAGCCGAACCGTTGCCGAAGCTGTCCTGCGCTTTCGTCTACCCGGACGACCCTGCCTTTCAGGCCGCCGCCGGCCCAGATGGCGCCGAACTGATCGCGATGCAGTTCCCCCGCCGCGAAAGTCCCCACTAATGCCCGAGGGAACCATGCCCAAGGGAACGAAGCCAAGACAAATCCGCCTCAACGCCTTTGACATGGCCTGCATCGGCCATCAGTCGCCCGGCCTGTGGACCCATCCAGACGACCGCGCCGACAGCTACAACACACTGGACTATTGGACGGACCTGGCCCGCATCCTTGAACGGGGCAAATTCGACGCCCTGTTCCTCGCTGACGTGCTGGGCATCTATGACGTCTACCACAACTCGCCGGCCACGGCGCTTGAGCAGGCCGTCCAGGTCCCGGTCAATGATCCGCTGATGCCGATCTCGGCAATGGCCGCGGTGACGCAGAACCTTGGTTTCGGCGTTACCTGTGCCCTGTCGTATGAACTCCCCTACCCGTTCGCCCGCCGCATGAGTACGCTGGACCACCTGACCAAGGGTCGCATCGGCTGGAACATCGTCACCGGCTACCTCGACAGCGCTGCCCGCGGAATGGGGATGCCCCAGCAGCGCGACCACGACGACCGCTATGACGTGGCCGAGGACTACGTGCAGGCGACCTACAAACTTTGGGAGGCGAGTTGGGAAGACGGCGCCGTGCTGCGCGATCGACAGGGCCGCCGCTTCGCCGACGCCAGCAAGATCCATCGCATCCACCACGAAGGGCCCTACTTCAAGGTTGATGCCATCCATCTCTGCGAACCCTCGCCACAGCGCACCCCGGTCCTGTTCCAGGCCGGGGCTTCCAAGCGCGGCCGCGATTTCGCCGCGCGCCACGCCGAGTGCGTCTTCCTCAACGGCCCCTCGAAGAAGGTCATCGGCAACATTGTCAGCGACCTGCGTGCCCGCGCCACCGCGGCCGGACGCAGCCCAAACGACCTGATCATCTTCGCGATGATGACCGTAATCACCGACACCACCCCGAAGGTTGCCCGCGAAAAGTACCAGGATTATCTCAAATATGCTTCCGAGGATGGCGCCCTGGCTTTGATGTCCGGTTGGACCGGGCTCGATTTCGGCGCCATGGACCCGGACCAGATCGTCCGCTTCGACGACAAGGCAAACGCCCAGACCTCAGCGCTTGAAGCTTTCACCACCGCTGATCCGGACCGCACCTGGACAGTGCGCGACATCGCCCGCCACGCGGCCATTGGTGGCCGCAGCCCGGTCATCATCGGGTCCGGCGAAGAAGTCGCCAACGAACTGCGCGCCTGGGTCGAGGAAACCGACGTCGACGGCTTCAACCTTGCCTACGCACTCACACCGGGAACCTTCAAGGACCTGGCAGACCTCGTTGTTCCGGAACTTCAGGTCCGCGGCCTGTTCAAGCACGACTACGCGCCCGGCACATTGCGCGAAAAACTGTTTGGCCGAGGCCCGCGCCTGCCCGCTAGTCATCCCGCCGCTACGGTTCGGTGATCCTCTGGCTCGTCGCCGCCCTGATGCTCGCCCTGCCCGCGCGGGCGGCCGACATCACGGTGCTGACCGCCGGCGCATTCAAACCGATGGCCGCCGCGATGATCCCGGACTTCGAGGCTCGCACCGGCGACAAGGTGATCCTGCGCAACGGCACCATCGGCGCCTTGCTGCATCGCATAAAGGCCGATGAACCATTCGACGTCGTCCTGCTGTCACCTGCCGGCCTGAGCGAACTGAACGACAGGATTGCATCCGATTCCATCACGACCCTGGCTAAGGTTGGGATCGGCGTCGCAGTGAAAGCCGGCTCTCTCAGACCCGACATTGGCACGGTCGCCGCCTTCAAGGCCACGATGCTGAGTGCCCCTTCCGTCGCCTACATTGATCCGAAATCCGGCGGATCAAGCGGCCTCGCCATCGCATAGCCGACGCCATGGCTCCGAAATCGGTTCTGGTGAACGGCGGCCTCGCAGCCGAGGCTGTGGCCGATAACCGAGCCGCGATGGTCGTCCAGCAGATCAGCGAGCTCATTGGCGTGCCCGGCATCACCCTGCTTGGCCCCTTGCCCGCCGAAATTCAAAGCGAGACTATCTACGCCGGTGCAGTCGCCTCGAACACCGCCGCATCGGCCGCCGCTCGGGCTTTTCTCAGCGCCCTTGCCAGTCCCGCGGCGAAGACCGTCCTGATCGAGAAAGGCATGATGCCGCCCTAAGCGATGTCTTGCCCGGCGCCCGCGTTGGACGCATAGACAGCGCCGTTGGAATCGGTGGAGCACAGCATGACATCGACGCAGAAGATCCTGACAGCAATCGCCTGTATCGGAACCCTGGCAGTTGCCGCGCCGGCCGAGGCGCAACCCTCTGACAGCAATGTCTCCTTCGAATCAGGCCTTCTGATCAAGAAGCCCAAGCCCGGCGCACCTGACGTAAAAGCCCAGCCTCTGGCGTGGCCTCGCCTTGATGCCGGCGCGGTCCTGTGCCGCTCCGAAGACGACCTCAGTCGCCTTGCCCGCCGCCGGTCCGGCCAGCCTGTCGACGGACCGGTCGACTGCCAGGTCGTCCGGGCACCGACCCCCATCACGATCGTGCAGCGCAAGACGCCCGGCCAGACCGAAGTCAAACCAACCACCGGGCAACCGTGGAACGACGGATGGACCGATGCGTGGCTGCCCGACAAGGCACCCGTCACGGCGACGTCGACATCGCGGTAGCTCAATCTTCGTTCAGACCCAGCGCCAGGTCCGCCACGCCGTGCGGGTCCTCAAGCGCAGCCAGCCGACCCGCCGCCAGCCAGGCAAAGCGCTCCAGCAGCGCTTTTCGCCGCGGCGGCGCCAGGCGGACCGCCAGCGGTTCGCGCAACACCTCCGCCTCACGTCCGGCGCACACGATCAAACCGGTTTCCGGCGGCAGGATGTCACATGGGAAATCACAGTCGACGGCAAAGAAGAACTGGTCACAGAATGGCTGGTACTCGGTCCACTTCGCGTCGGTCAGATAATCGCGCAATCCCGACTTTACCTCGATGCAAACAAAACCGCATCCGGGCTGCAGCGCCAGGATATCCGCCCGGCGGCCATTGGCCAACCGCACCTCGTGCAGCGGCGCCCACCCCAGCCGCAGGCACAACCTGGCCGCCGCGCGGCGCACCAGCAACGTGCGTTCGGGAAATCCGATGCCGTCCATCACCCCAGCAGCGCGTTGATCGCCTGGGCCAGCCGCACGTCATTATCCGACAGCCCGCCAGCATCGTGCGTCGTCAACTCGATCCGCACGGTGTTCCACACATTCGACCAGTCAGGATGATGGTCAAGTTTCTCCGCCAGTAACGCCACGCGGTTCATGAACCCCCATGCGGCGCTGAAATCCGCAAACTTGAAGTCCCGCCGCAGCGCATCGCGGTCAAGCGCCGGCGCCCAGCCGGGCACCGTTACCCCCAGATCCGCACGCTCGGCATCCGTCAACCGCTTCGCCATGGTCAACCTCCCTCGGCCGCTCGCTGCATATTCCCCAGCGCTTCGGCAAACCCGGCCACAACGTGCCGGCAACGCGCAACGCCGTCCATCGGCCCATCACCTTGTCCGACGAAACTGCTGCCAAATTCATGCGCCCTGGCGTCGTCGCCGTCCGCCGCCCGTCTGGCCCTGGCCTTTGCCGGCTTCGTCGCCATCAGGCGGACATCTTGATCGGCGGATCCAGCTCGTCTGGCAGCGGGCAGACATAAGGTGTCTTGCCGACCCGCGCCTGGTGATCCGCTTTCGCTCGAGCCAGCAACGTTTCGTCGCGGATCACATCCAGCGCCGTGCCAGCCATGATCTTGGCCACATGCACCAGCCCCTTGTGCGCCGCCGGCATCTTTCCCTGAGCGGTCAATTGCCACGAATGCCCCGGCGTGCCGACCGCATACGTCGCCCCACGCGCCTGCACTGTCGGCACCACCCAACTCACGTCCCCAACATCGGTCGACCCGACACCGCCATTCGGCCTGGCATCCAACGGAATGATAAGATCGCACAGCGGCGTATCCGGCCGCACCGGGATACCTGCCCGGCGATAGGACGCATCGATGTCCTCGTCTGTGAGCGTCGCCTGGAACCTTGCCGCGGCCGCGCGATCGGCCTCATTGAACGGTGGCGGGCCCAGCCGCTCCAGATTGTCCTGCATCGCCCGTTCCAGCGGCGTGTTCGGCAGCAGGTTGGAAACCGCGCTGACCACCTGCGCGCTGACCTTCGTCTCCGTCATCAGCGCCGCCCCTTCAGCGATCTTTCGCACCCGTCTAATGAGCGCCGACAGTTCCGGCAGGGTTGACGCCCGGATGAGGTATCGCACCTTGGCAAACGCCTGCACCACGTTCGGAGCCACACCACCGGCATCCAGGATCGCCGAATGGACCCGCGCATCATCCGGCATATGCTCCCGCATGTAGTTGACCCCGACGCTCATTAATTCCACCGCGTCCAGAGCGCTGCGCCCGAGATGCGGCGAGGCAGCAGCATGTGACGCCCGACCCTGAAACGCGAAATCAATCCGCGTGTTGGCCAGCGAGTTCGCCGGATTAACGCCGGAAAACGACGACGGATGCCAGGAAATTGCCACGTCCACATCGCTGAAGGCGCCCGCCCGAGCCATAAATCCTTTCGCCGCGCCACCTTCCTCTGCGGGGCAGCCGTAATACCGCACACGGCCCTTGATCCCGTTGGCATCCAGGAAGTCCTTCACCGCCGTGGCCGCCAGCATCGACGCGGAACCCAACAGATTATGCCCGCAGCCATGCCCAAATCCCGGCCCCGGCAGCGGCTTCTGCTCAGCCAGCCCAGCCTCCTGCGACAATCCCGGCAACGCATCATATTCCCCGAGGATCGCGATCACCGGCCCATCCTCACCGGCCTCCCCCATTACCGCGGTCGGAATGCCAGCCACGTCCCGCGTCACCCGGAAACCCTTGGCCTCCAGGATCGAGGTATGTTCGGCGCACGATCGAAACTCGGTATAGCAAAGCTCCGGCATTTCCCAGACGCGATCGGACAGGGCGATGAAATCGTCCTGATGGGCGTCCACCAGACGCCAGATATCCTCAGCGTTACGCATCGCGTTACTCCTGGGTGTGACGGAAGCAATCGACCAAGTGGTCATCCACCATTCCGGTTGCCTGCATGAAGGCATAGCAGATGGTTGAGCCTACAAAACGGAACCCTGCCTTTTTCAGCGCCTTGCTCATTGCGTCCGAGACCGGTGTGGTAACGGGCACCTGCGAACGCTCGGTCCAGCCATTGCAAACTGGTGTATAGCCCACGAACGACCATAGATATCGGTCCAGGCTGCCATGCTGCGCCGCCGCGGCCAATGCCGCACGCGCGTTGTCGCGCACCGAGAAGATCTTCAGCCGGTTGCGGATCAGCGGCGAGTCCGCCAGCAGCGCCTCCAGTTCCGCATCCGCCATTGCCGCCACGCGCTCGATGTCAAACTCGAGGTAGGCGTCCCTGTAGGCCTCACGCCGGACCAATACCGTCCGCCACGACAACCCCGCCTGAGCGCCCTCCAGAGTCATCAGCTCAAACAGCGCCCGGTCGTCGTGATGCGGCACGCCCCACTCGCTGTCATGATAGGCCTGCATTTGCACACCTACATTCTCGGCCCAATGGCAGCGCTTCACGCGCGCGCCTCCCTCGGCCGAAGCGCAGCCTCACCAAGATGGATCTGGCGCGCCAGGCGAGGCCCCCTGGCGATGCCGAACGTGGCCTCAAGATCCGCCAGTATCCCATCAAGCGGCGCGTTAGCGGCGAGCCCCCGCAGTCGGGCAACAGAATCCTGCGCCAGCACGCGCAGGCCTACCAATGTCGGATCACCGGTGCGGAACCGCCCGCCATCCAGCGATGACACCACCGCCTTGGCACCGGCAGCAAACACCGCGGTCAACGCCACGATTGCACCCAGTTCGGCAGTCTGCTCCGCCGCGACCCCAGCAAACTGGCCAATCGCGTAGCGCAGCGCCCCGAGCGTGCCAAACGTCCCCACCGCATCCTCGACATCGCGAAACGGCAGCGCCATCCGTTCATACGCCGAACCGGCGTCACCCAGCTCTGCCGCCACCGGAACGAAACAGGCGTCCAGCGTCAACAGGCAGTGCTGCGACGGCCGCAACGCATGGAACCCGGGCATTTCCGCTATCGTCAGGCCATCAGCCTCGCGCGGCACAATGAAGGCGCTGTAGCGTTTCCGGCCCGCTTCTTCGGCCGTGATCGCGAAGACGATGATCGCATCCGCAGTCGGGCCGTTGCTGACCCAAGCCTTCTGCCCGGTGATCCGGAAGCCGCCGTCGACCGCCTCGGCGCGTGTCGTCAGCAGCTTCGGGTGCGCCCCAACCTTAGGCTCGGAAATTGCGACCGCGACCGCCTTGCCAGCCCATGCCGCCTGTTGCGCGTCGGTCCCAAACGACAGGAAATGACGAAACACGAGCTGTTGCCCACCCCACACGCCACCAATACCCAGCAGGCCCGTGCGCTCCACCAGCACGGCCTTGGTGTTCGCGATGCTGACATAATCCGGCGCCGGCGCCAGCAGGCCAGCTGCCCGCATGCCGGGGATCGGGTCCGTTTGCAGATCCGGGCCGGTGGCCAGCCAGGTTTCGACTGAGTCTTTCATCGCCCAAACTGTGCCATGGCGCGGGCCGGCGGGACAGAGGCGGCCCTCGACACCGGTGATTTCAGGCTGCGCCCGGTGCTGAACCGGCGCGATCCCACGCCCACCCGTGACACAGCCCTGCCCGTGCGCTACGTCCCTCCCTCTTATGTGACACACCGGGAAAAACCTGACCGCCATGGCCAGCAGCAACGACATCCGAGCCGCGTTCCTCGACTTTTTTGCCCGCAACGGCCACACGCCGGTTGCGAGTTCTCCCCTGGTCCCGAGGAACGACCCGACGCTGATGTTCACCAACGCCGGCATGGTGCAGTTCAAGAACGTTTTTACAGGCCAGGAGAAGCGCCCTTACAACAAGGCCACGACCGCACAGAAATGCGTTCGTGCCGGCGGCAAGCACAACGACCTCGACAATGTCGGCTACACCGCCCGTCATCACACCTTCTTCGAAATGCTGGGCAATTTCAGCTTTGGCGACTATTTCAAGGATCGCGCCATCCCCTATGCGTGGGACCTGGTGACCAAGGACTACGGCCTGCCCAAGGACAAGCTGCTGGTCACCGTTTACTCGGAAGACGACGACGCCGCCGCGATCTGGAAAAAGGTTGCCGGCCTGTCCGACGACAGGATCATCCGTATCCCCACCTCCGCAAACTTCTGGCGGATGGGCGACACTGGCCCCTGCGGCCCCTGCTCCGAGATTTTCTACGATCACGGCGATCACATCCCCGGCGGCCCGCCCGGCAGCCCGGACGAAGACGGCGACCGCTTCATCGAAATCTGGAACCTCGTGTTCATGCAGTTCGAGGAAGGGCCGCCGGGCACCCGCGTGCCCTTGCCCCGCCCGTCCATCGACACCGGCATGGGCCTTGAACGCCTTGCCGCTATCCTGCAGGGCAAGCACGACAACTACGACATCGACGTGTTTCGTGCCCTGATCCTCGCCAGTGCGGAACTCACCGGCCAGGAGCCTGACGGTCCATTCAAGACCAGCCATCGCGTCATCGCCGACCACCTCCGCAGCACGTCCTTCCTCATGGCCGACGGCGTACTGCCTTCGAACGAGGGCCGCGGCTATGTCCTGCGCCGCATCATGCGGCGCGCGATGCGCCACGCCACCATGATGGGCGCGAAGGATCCGATCATGCACCGCCTGGTGCCCACCCTGATCCGCCAGATGGGTGCCGCCTACCCCGAACTCGGCCAAGCTGAAACCCTGATCGAGGACACGCTCAAACTGGAAGAAACCCGCTTCAAGACCCTGCTTGATCGCGGACTGCATCTGCTCACCGAGGAAACCAACCGGCTCGGCGATGCCGAAGCGCTGCCTGGCGCCATCGCCTTCCGCCTCTACGACACCTACGGCTTTCCACTCGATCTCACTCAGGATGCCCTGCGTGAGCAAGGCCGCAGCGTCGACCTCGCGGGCTTTGAGACAGCCATGCAGGAACAACGCACGCGCGCCCGCGCCGCCTGGGCCGGATCCGGCGACGCCGCGACCGAAAACGTCTGGTTCGAGATCAAGGAAAAGGCAGGCGCCACCGAATTCCTCGGCTACGGCACCGAAAGCGCCGAGGGCGAGATCCTGGCTGTCGTCGTCGACGGCGCCGAGGCGATGTCCGCGCCCACAGGCACTGACGTGGCCATCATCCTGAACCAGACCCCGTTCTACGGCGAAAGCGGCGGCCAGGTCGGCGACACCGGCACCATCAGCGGCCCCGACGGACTGCTGATCCAGCTCACTGACACGCAAAAGAAGCTAGGCGACCTGTTCGTCCATATCGGCCGCGTTCAAGGCGGCACAGCACGTCCCGGCATTCCCGTCGTGGCCGCCGTCGATCACGCAAGGCGCACCGCAATCCGCGCCCACCACTCCGCCACCCACCTGCTTCACGAAGCGCTCCGCCGGAAGCTAGGTACCCACGTGCAGCAAAAAGGCAGCCTCAACGCCCCGGACCGCTTGCGCTTCGACGTATCCCAGCCACGCCCGATCACATCAGACGAGCTGCACTGGGTCGAGGCCGAGGTGAACCTGAGAATCCGCGAAAACTCTGAGGTCACCACCCGACTGATGACCCCGGACGCCGCTGTCGAGCTTGGCGCGATGGCGTTGTTCGGCGAGAAATACGGCGATGAGGTCCGCGTTGTCGGCATGGGTGTGCCCGACGGCAACAAGGCCGCCTGGTCGATCGAGCTGTGCGGCGGAACCCATGTCCGCCGCACCGGCGACATCGGCTATTTCCGTATTGTCGGCGAAACCGCCGTCGCCGCCGGCGTCCGTCGTATCGAGGCAGTCACCGGCGCGGCCGCTGAAGCCCTGGTCGCCGCGACCGAATCCCGGCTGAACGAGGCCGCCGGCGCCCTGCGCGCTGCCCCTGCCGAAGTGCCGGAGCGTATCGCCACCCTGCAGGAGGACCGTCGGAAATTGCAGGCCCAGGTTGCCGACCTGCAGAAGAAGCTTGCAACCGGCGGCGGCGCCGCGGCGGCCGAGGAGATCAACGGGGTCAAGCTGGCCGCCCGTAACCTCGGCGAGGTTCCGGCCCGCGATTTAAAGGGCCTTGCCGATGCCATCGCCAAACAGCAGGGTTCCGGTGTCGTGGCCTTGGTTTCGACTGCTGAAGGCAAGGCCAGCATCGTGGTTGCAGTGTCGCCCGACCTGACCGGCAGGATCAGTGCCGTTGATTTCGTGCGCGCGGGGGCGGCAGCGGTTAGCGGCAAGGGCGGCGGTGGCCGGCCTGACCTCGCCCAGGCCGGCGGTCCCGACGCAGCGAAAGCCGACGACGCCCTGGCTGCCATTCGAGCCGCGCTGGAGAAGACCGGCGTCGCCGCGCAGTGAATTCCAGGCGCCGGCGCATCACCCGCCGGCACGTGCCTTCTCCCGGAGGTCGAACTTCTGGATCTTGCCGGTGGAGGTCTTTGGTAATAGGCCGAACGTCACAAATCGCGGGCATTTGTAGTGAGCCAGATGCTGCCGGCACCAGGCGATGATGTCCGCCTCGGACACGGCCTCCGCATCCGGCTTCAGCGTAACGAACGCCTGTGGTGTCTCACCCCATTTTTCGTCCGGGCGGGCGACGACAGCCGCTTCCATCACTGCCGGATGCTTGTAGAGAACTTCCTCCACCTCTAGCGAGGAGATGTTTTCACCGCCGGAAATGATGATGTCTTTGGCTCGGTCCTTGATTTCCACATAGCCATCCGGATGCATCACCGCCAGATCGCCGGTGTGGAACCATCCTCCGGCGAAGACCTCTTCCGTCGCACCGGGGTTTTTTAAGTACCCCTTCATGACCGTGTTGCCCCGCAGCATCAGCTCGCCCATCGTCGCCCCATCGGACGGCATCGCCTCCATTGTCGTCGGGTTCATCACCGCGACCGCCTCCAGCATCGGCGTGTTCACGCCCTGGCGCGACATGAACGCTGACTTGTCTTCAATCGGAAGATCGTCCAGGCCGGGCTGCCACAGACATACGGTTGACGGACCGTAGCTTTCCGTCAGCCCATACAGATGGGTCACGGTGAACCCCATCCCTTCCATCTGGGCAATAACCGTCGACGGTGGCGCCGCCCCGCCAGTCGCGATCCTCACCGCCTGGCCAAACTCCCGCCGTATACCCGCCGGGGCATGGATCAGCATCGACAGCACCACCGGGGCCCCGCACATATGGGTCACGCCGTGTTCGCCGATCGCCGCGAAGATCCGCTCCGGCTCCACCCGCCGCAGACAAACATGCGTGCCGCCCGCGAGTGTCACCGCCCAGGTGTATGTCCAGCCGTTGCAGTGAAACATCGGCAGCGTCCACAGATACACGCTTTGCGGAGACAGCCCAAACGTAAGCGCGTTGGCGCATGCGTTCAGATAGGCGCCACGGTGATGCGCCACCACGCCCTTCGGGTTGCCCGTGGTTCCGGACGTGTAGTTCAGCGCGATTGCCTGCCACTCGTCGTCCGGCAACCGCACCGGATGCTCAGGGTCGCCCTGCCCGATAAAGGTCTCGTACTCGATTGTACCGATCCGTTTGCCGGCCGTGTCGTCGATATCCACCACCAGAAGCTCGCTCGCCGCCAGCGCTGGCGCCATGACCCCGGCGAATTCGGTATCCGTCAGCACCACCTTGGCTTCCGAATGTTGAAGGATGAAGCCGATGGCCGCGCCGTCGAGCCTGATGTTGATCGCGCACAACACCGCGCCCAGCATCGGCACCGCGTAATGCGCCTCCAGCATTTGCGGCGTGTTCGGCGCCATGATTGCCACCGTATCCCCCACGCCCACCCCGGACGCGGCCAGCGCCGAGGCCAGTCGCCGTGCCCGCTCCAGGAACTGCGCGTAGGTGAACCGCCGCTCACCATCGATCACCGCCACCCGGTTCGGATAGATGTGCGCCGCCCTGGACAGGAACGATATCGGCGACAGCGGCACATAATTCGCCGGCCGCCGTCCAAGGTCCTGCTCAAAAATAGACATGCTCTTTCCTCCCGGCCCTGCCCCGGACCCTGGTCGGAAGCTATGGCAGGACTGTCCCGGTTGCCAGTCGGAGCAAGCCTTGCCGCGGATTCGGTTTCGGCCGAAACCTGACGCGGTCGATCAGCGACGCAGGAGATAAGCCATGGACCTTCAGCTTGGCGGCAAGACCGCCCTTGTAACCGGCGCCAGCATGGGGATCGGCCGCGCCATCGCCAAAGCGCTTGCGGCCGAAGGTGTGCAGGTCGTCGCCGTGGCTCGGCGCATCGAGCTTCTGGAGGTCATGGCTGATGAGGTCGAAGCCGGCCAGCATCCCCGCCCGATCCTGCTGAAACAGGACGTCATGGAGGAGGATGCCGCCGCTCAGATCAGTGCCGCGGCTCTGGCAGCGGTGGGCCACATCGACATCCTGGTCAACAATGCCGGCGGCAGCCGCGTGCTGCCGATCGACGCTCCCGAAGAACGCTGGACCGAGGCGATGACGCTGAACTTCACCCGTCCCCGCCAGCTTACCCACGCCTTATTGCCGAAGATGATCGAGAACCGCTGGGGCCGCATCATCAACATCACCGGCAAGAGCGAACCGGAGCACCTGAACGCCGCCTTCTCCGCGAAGGCCGGCATCCACGCCTGGGCCAAGGGTCTGTCCCGCGAAGTCGGCCAGTATGGGATCACCGTCAACTCGATCCCGCCCGGCCGCATCATGAGTGAGCAGATCCGCCGCAACTATCCCGAGAATTACCGCAAGCACTTTGCCGAAACCGAGATACCGGTGAAGTTTTGGGGTGAACCCGAAGACCTCGCCGTCATGGCAGTGTGGCTCGCCTCACCTTTGGCCCGTTACATCACCGGGGCCGTCATCCCGGTCGACGGCGGTTTGCGCCGCTACCAATTCTGATCTCTCATACGACCACAAGAAGACGGAGCGGAACGATGCGGCAAATGGTGATGGTTGGTTTCCTGCAGGCCCAGAACTGCACCACGCTCGCGAGCGCCTGGCGCCACCCCGGTGCCCGCAGCGATTTCACGTCGGCGGCCTACTACCAGAAGATCGGCCAGGTGCTGGAGGAAGGGAAGTTTCAGCTGGCGTTCTTCGATGACCGTTTGGCGATGCCGGACATCTATGGCGGTAACCCGGCCGAGGTCGTCGCCAACGGCGTGCGCGTGGTCAAGATCGATCCCGTTGCAACGATGATGGCAATGGGCTTCGGCACCAAATATCTTGGTATCGGCTCGACCGCCTCGACCACGTACTACGAGCCGTTTGATGTTGCACGGCGGTTCCAGACGGTCGATCACATGCTGGGCGGGCGAGCGGCGTGGAATGTCGTCACCTCGGTGAACGATGGCGAGGCGCACAACATGGGCCGTGCCGTCCACATGGAGCACGACCTGCGCTACGACCGCGCCGACGAGTTCATGGAAATCGTGCTGAGTTGCTGGGACGGCTGGGAAGACGGCGCGCTGATCGTCGACAAGAAGACCGGCCTGTTCGCCGATCCCACAAAGGTCCATCGACTGGAATACAAGGGAAAGTATCTGAATTCATCGGGCACATTCACCGTGCCGCGCAGCCCTCAAGGCCATCCGGTGGTGATTCAGGCCGGCGCCAGCAACCGCGGCAAGACGTTCTCCGCGCGCTGGGCTGAAACCGTTTTCGTCGGCTATCCCGACCTTGAAGACGGCAAGCGCCAATATGCCGACTTCAAGACCGAGGTCGCCCGCCTCGGTCGCAACCCGGACCTGACAACGGTCAATACCATCGCCTATCCGGTCGTTGCTGAAACCCGCGCCGAGGCCGAGGACAAGATGGCCGTCATCGACTCGCTGTACAAGGAGGTCGACGGCCTGTCGCTGCTGTCCGAAGCGATGAATTTCGACTTCAAGACCAAGGGCATGGACGAAGCCTTCACCACCGAGGAACTTGCCGGAATGTCCGGTATGCAAGCGATGCGCGATCGGGTCATGCGGGTGATCGGCCACAACCCGACCGTGCGCGACTTCCTGGAGGTGACCCGCCGCGGCCGCCCGCGGGAGGCCATCGTCGGCAGCGGCAAGGATATCGCCGACCGGCTGGAGCACTGGTTCACTGAGCGCGCCTGCGACGGCTTCGTCATCGCCGGGACCCATATGCCCGGCAGCTTCGAGGACTTCGTTCGGTTCGTCGTCCCTGAACTCCAGCGTCGCGGCCTGTATCGCAAGGAGTACAGCGGCGCGACGCTGCGGGAGAACCTCGGCCTGCCGATCCCTGAGCGCGATGCCTGGCGCCTGCCGGCGGCGGCTGAATAAGCCGAACACGGCGAGGTGCAGTCAGGCAGTCCCCTCGGAATCCAACGAGCGTAGCCACCCAATGACCGCTCACCCTACGCGGCCGACCCCTCCCACGCCTGCTGACGCCCCTAGACCGCCCTAGACCGCGAACAATCGCGCGTGATGTATGAAAGTGGTAGGCGGCACCCTAGGCCCCGCAATACTTCATCCCCATCTGTCGCGGACAGACGTGGGAGGAAACATTGAACGACAATAGTCTGGACGACCGCAGACGAGCGTTGGAAGAAGCCTTCTTTGCCAAGCAGAATGAGGCGCTAAGGCAGCGATTGATCGAGAAGGATAAGGCAGCGGCGAAGCGGGAAGCGCTCTCGGCGTCCTCGGGCATCACGAACCCTGAGGTGCTGGACACGTTGGTCGGACTAAACATCAGTAGCGAAACGCTTGCTGCCATCTCGCTGATCCCATTGGTGGGAGTGGCTTGGGCCGACGGTAGTATTGACAGCAAGGAACGTGATGCAGTGCTCGCTGCGGCAGCGGCGTCTGGTTTGGCAGAGCAGGAGCCGGGCCACGAATTGCTAGGCCGTTGGCTGCTTGCACCGCCTCCGCCGGAACTGCTTGCGTCGTGGAAGGGCTATGTATCTGCCGTCTCCGGCGAAATGACCGCCGAAGCAAAGCAGGCGTTCCGATCGGAACTGCTTACCCGTGCCCGTAATGTAGCCGAAGCCGCAGGAGGGTTCCTTCGTCTTGGCCGCAAGATTTCGAGTGCCGAAGAGATCGTTCTAAAACAGTTGGATGACGCGCTGGCCTGATGTCTCGTCCGCGCCAAAAGCGTTGGTTCAGTGCCGCCAGCTATGATTGCCAGTCTGACTCGCTGCCGAAAAAGTCGGCTTCAAGGCAGACATGGAATTACGACCGAGACGTTGATTGGAGCGCCGCTCACTGCGCAAAGAACATCTCGGTCAGAACGTAGTCGAAGGCCAGGATCAGGATCGAGGCGGTGACCACTGCAAGCGTGGTTGCCGACCCGACGCCCTGTGCGCCGCCCTTGCTGTTGTAGCCCTGGTAGCAGCCCATCAGCGTGATCAGAAACCCGAACACCGAGGCCTTCACCAGGCCGGAGACCACATCGTCCATCTGCACGAAGTTCACCGTGTTGGCCAAATAGCTGTCGACGTTGAACCCCAGCTTCAGCGTCGACACGATGAACCCACCCATCACGCCCAGCACATCGGCAACCAGCACCAGGATCGGCAGCGCGACGATCCCGGCGGCCAGCCGCGGAGCAACCAAGTATTTCATCGGATTGGTCGACAGCGTCGACAGCGCGTCGATCTGGTCGGTCACCCGCATCGTGCCAAGTTCCGCTGCCATCGCCGCACCGACTCGTCCAGCCACCATCAGCCCGGCCAGGACAGGCCCCAGCTCCCGTGTCACCGACAGCACCACCAGATTGGCCACCGCGCCCTGGGCCGAAAACCGCGCGAAGCCGGTGTACGATTGCAGCGCCAGCACCATCCCGGTGAATACCGCCGTCAGCGCCACCACCGGCAGGCTGAAGTATCCGATCTCCAGCAGCGCTCTGCCGAACAGCCGGCCATAGAACGGCGGACGAACCAGGTGCGACAGCCCCTCGACACCGAACAGCGCCAACGCGCCAGCGCCCCGGCACAGGCCGATCACCGTTCGGCCGATGGCCGCCAGGAAGTCCAGAATTTTGGTCACGCTGTCCGATACACCCGATGAAAGCGGCGGCCGAGCGAGGTCAGCACCTCATAGCCGTTGGTGCCGGCCGCGACGGCCACGTCGTCTGGCGACACATGTGGGCCCAAAACCTCCAACCAACAACCCGGCTGCACTGCTGGATGATCGGTTACGTCAAATGTGGTCAGGTCCATGGACACGCGGCCTACCAGCGGAACAGGGCTGCCGTCAAAATACGCCGTCCCTCGGTCGGACAAGGCGCGATGAAAGCCGTCCGCATACCCTAGCGCAGCCGTTGCGATGCGGGTCGGGCGCCTGGCCGTCCAGGTCGCGTTGTAGCCCACCGAATCACCGGCCGCGACCTCACGGACTGCCAGCACCCGAACGGACAATCGCACCACGGATCGCATCGGGTTGGGCTTTCCCGGTGTCGGATTGATACCGTAGAGCGCCGCACCTGGGCGGGCCAAGTCCGACCCGAACGCGGCTCCCAGGAAAATTCCGGATGAGTTGGCAAGGCTGCAAGGCGCAGGCGGCAGCATCGCGCGCGCCGCAGCGAAGCGCTCGCATTGCAGCACATTGAGCCTGTCGTCCGGATATTCGGAGGACACCAGATGCGTCATCACATAGCGGACTTGCTGTCGTCCCAGCCGGCCAGGGTCCTGCGCCAGCACCGCCATTTCATGCGGCGACAGACCCAGCCGCGACATGCCGGTGTCGACGTGAAGGATCGCCTCGCCCTGCCAGCGGTCAATCTCATTCAGCGATCCCAGCACGGGCACCAGGGCGTGCGCCCGATACGCAGCCTCTGTCTCCGGCACCAGCCCGCTCAGCACAGCCAGCATCGCGCCTGGCACAATTTCGCGGATCGCCAGCGCCTCGTTCAGGTAGGCAACAAAGAAAAACCGGCAGCCGGCCTGATACAACGCGCCGGCAACCTCTCGCGCACCGAGCCCGTAGCCGTCGGCCTTGACGACGCCGGCAACCGGCCCGGCTGGGTGACGGACGGACAGCATCCGCCAGTTATCCGCAATTGCCCCAAGGTCGACCTCGAGGATTGCGGTTTCATTCGACATATTCGGAATGAACGAGATCCAGATCGGCGTAGCGGGTGAACTCGCCCTCGAACAGCAGCGGAATTGACCCGGTGGGACCATGCCGCTGCTTGGCGATGATCAGATCGGCACGGTTGTGTGCCTTCGCCATCCGCTGCTGCCACTCGTCCATCGCGGCATTGAACTTCTCGCCATTGCCTTCGAAGGCGATCTCCTTGGGCATCTTCTGCTCGAGGTAATACTCATCGCGGTAGACGAACATGACGGCATCGGCGTCCTGCTCGATCGATCCCGATTCGCGCAAATCCGACAGTTGTGGCCGCTTGTCGTCGCGGTTCTCCACCTGACGCGACAATTGCGAAAGTGCCAGCACCGGAACCGCCAGTTCCTTTGCCAATGCCTTAAGGCCCTGGGTGATCATGCTGATTTCCAGCACCCGACTCTCAGGTTTGGTCCCCGCAGCCGGCCGCATGAGCTGCAGGTAGTCGACCACGACCAACGCCAGCCCTTTGGTGCGTTTCAGGCGCCGGCAGCGGGTACGCAGTGCCGACATGGTGATAGCGGGCGTATCGTCGATCTGGATCGGCAGCGAAGCGATCTCCCGCGACACCTGGACGAACTTGTCGAAATCCTTCTGACCGATGTCGCCGCGGCGGATGCGGTCGCCGGAGATGCGGGCTTCCTCGCTCAGCAGGCGGGTGGCGAGCTGTTCCGAACTCATTTCCAGCGAAAAGATCGCGACCGCGGCCTTGGCTACACCGTTGGGATCGCTTTGACGGGCATCGCCCTGCAGCGCCTTGGCCGCCCCGAAGGCGATCTTGGTGGCGAGCGCGGTCTTTCCCATGCCGGGGCGCCCAGCGAGGATGAGCAAGTCCGACGGGTGCAGCCCGCCCATCTTGCTGTCGAGGTCGCGCAGCCCGGTGGTCAGGCCCGATACACTGCCAGAGCGCCGAAACGCCCGTTCCGCGCCCAGGATCGCATCGGTCAACGCCCGCTCGAAGGTGACGAAGCCGCCGCCGGTGCCGTTGTCTGCCGCCAGATCGAACAGCGACTGCTCCGCCGCCTCGATCTGCAGCGCGCCATCCAGTTCGGGGTCGGCGCCGAAGGCGTTGTTGACCACGGTCTCGCCGATATCGATCAACTGGCGGCGCATCCAGGTGTCCAGGATGGCACGGCCGTAGTCGCCGGCGTTGATGATGCCGACCATGGCGGTCAGCAACTGGGTCAGGTAGGCGGTGCCGCCAACTTCCTCCAGCACGCCGGCGTGCTCGAACTCGGCCTTGAGGGTTACGGCATCGGCCAGTTGTCCGGCTTCCACCCGGCGGGAGATCGCCTGGTAGATGCGGCCGTGCACCGGGTCGGCGAAATGCTCCGCGGCGAGGAATTCGGAAACCCGCTCGTAGGCCTTGTTGTTGGCGAGCAAGGCGCCGAGCAGAGCTTGCTCCGCCTGAACATTGGACGGGGGAAGGCGTTGAGACAGGCCGAACAGCGGTGAGTCTATGGTATCCACGCCGGCATTCTAGCGCGGACGGAACACCGGCGCCTAACGCTACCAGCGTGTTGCATTGTGGATAGCGGGGAGTAATCGCAGCTGGCATGGGTCAACCAGAGGTATGTGCTGGTTTTCAGGCACAGCCGCCCGCGAGTCACGAGGTGGACATCAATCAGCAACCATGGCGTATGGTCTGCTCGTCCGGGATAACGGTCATATGGACCACCGAAATGTTCCTCGCCATTCGCGAGTTGTTCAGCAACAACAAGTGCGCTCGTAGGATGGGTGTGCCGCGAATCGTCCCCAGGCCGAACCAATGCTTAACAACGTGTTAACGCGAGCCGTTCACAGAACGGTCATATCACACAAGATCAGTGACTTAGCCTGCTGCCGAAAGATTCGGCATTCACCAACATGCCCTGGTCCAAGGCCTATTTACGCGATTTCAACGTCAGTCTTCCACCGGGTTATCCACAGGCTTGGGGGATAACAACGCTGCGCCCGCAAATCCAAATCTGCCGCATCATTGATCAATCGCCATGGTTCCAGATGGTCTGGTGTTACGCCAACACGCCGGTGAGGCGTTCCGACAAAGCCCACAACTGCACAGCGTCCTGCAGGTCGGCAGCGTGCGGAAAGATGCGAGCTAATCCCGGGTGGCCACGGCGTTCGCCGCGACCGGTTGGACCATAATAGGTTCCGCCTTCAACCTCCGGTGCCGTCGCGGCAAGCAGCATCGGCAGCGCCCCGTCCGTCGACGGTTGTGCGGCAAGGTTGAAGCCAAACTCGATCAACCTCGCAGCCAGATTGGCGCCACCGCTGCCTATCCCGTTCGGGATGATATCGGTCCGCGCCCAGCCCGGATGAGCCGCGACCGAGGTCAGGTTCCATCCATTCCGCACTGCCCTTCGTTGCAGCTCGAGGCTGAACATCAGCATCGCCAGCTTGCTGCGCCGATAGGCCCCCATTGAGCTGTATGATGTTTCCGACTGGAAATCGTCGAGGCCAAGTCTGCCGCGTCGGTGGGCAAGACTGGCGACATTGACGATACGGCCGTGGGCCAGGGCCACACGCAGCCTTAAGGTGAGGGCGAAATGGGCAAGGTAATTGACGCCGATCTGACGTTCGAACCCATCCTCGGTTTGTTCGCGTCGAGGCAGTGCCATCACGGCGCCATTGTTGACCAGGATGTCGACCGCGGCGGGCTGAGCCTGCGCGAATCGGGCAACCGATGATAGACTTGCCAGGTCAAGCCGTTCGAACCGGACCGAAGCACCGGGCACCTCGCGCTGGATACGCGCAACCGCCTGCGTGCCCTTGATCGGGTTTCGCCCCGCCAGAATGGTGGTTGCCCCTTGGCGGGCCAGCCCAAGCGCGGTCTGGTAGCCGAGACCACCGGTCGCGCCGGTGACGATGGCATACCTGCCGTCAAGCCGCGGCGCGTCGGCCTGAGTCCATCTGATTGTCGCGGTCATTCGACGGTCTGCCCTGCTAAGCCCTGGCGACGGTAACACGCCAGCAACGCCATCACGACTGTGCCGCCCCGCCAAAGCATAGTATTCTACTGACACATTTGGGGAGGAGAGGGCACATGTCGATCGCCGGGACATTGCTGACCAGTGCGCTGGCAGGCATCGCATTCGTGGGCTGCGGCATGACGAGCGCCGCACAGCCACCGTCTGCCCAGCCGAAGCGTCGCGAAACGATTGTCGCGGGCAAGCGGATCAAGACCATCGACATCCACGCACACTGCATCGTGCCGGCAGCAGCCGCCGTCATTGGCCACCCGCTGGAGGCCCCCGGCCTGCTGATGGACGACACCAGCACCCGGATCGCGGCGATGGACGCCCAGGGCATCGATGTCGAGGCGCTCAGCATCAACCCGTACTGGTATCGCGCCGAACGCGACGCGGTGGCGGAGCTGATCCGAATTCAGAACGAGTCCCTGGTGGAATTCTGTGCCGCCAATCCGGAACGGTTTGTTGCGTTCGCAACTGCGTCGCTGCAGTACCCCGAACTCGCCGCCGAACAGGTCGAACATGCGGTCAAGAAGCTTGGCTTTCGCGGCGTCGGCGTAGCGGGCAGCGTCGCCGGCAAGGAGCTTGCCGATCCCCAGTTCCATCCGTTCTGGGCGAAATGCGAAGAACTTGGGGTCCTGGTCTTCATGCATCCGCTTGGCACCCGTGAGCTGGAACCCAGTGGCCGGCTCGACGGCAGCGGCCTGCTGACAAACACCATAGGCAACCCGCTGGAAACCACCATTGCGCTGTCGCATCTGATCTTCGAGGGCACGCTCGACCGCTTCCCGGGGCTGAAAATCTGTGCTGCCCACGGCGGCGGCTTCCTGCCGTCTTATGCCAACCGGTCCGACGCGGTCACCCGCACCTTCCCTAATCGCGTTGGGCCGCTGCCGAAGAAGCAACCCACTGCCTATTTGCGAGACGGTCAGTTGTTCTTCGATACAATCGTTTTTACCCCGGAAGCGCTTCGCCATCTGATCGCTGAGACCGGGTCTGCCCAGATCATGATCGGAACCGACTACCCGTTTCCTTGGACCAGCACCGAGGTCGATCTCGTGCTCAATACACCAGGCCTGACGGATGCCGAGCGCGTCGCCATCCTCGGCGGCACGGCCGCGCGTCTGATGGGGATCAACTGAAGCCGAGCTAATCATCGTGGGCTGCCGGGTGCCTGACGGTAAAGCCGTCCTTCGCCCGGCAGGATCGATGCGCGCAAGCCAAGGGCGCAGCATCACACGCCCTGCGCGGCAACGCAGCCTGCCGATCGCCGGCCTGCCTTACCGCAGCATCGGAGCGCATTGCGTCAGCCGATTGGCTCCAACAGCTGACGCGACGACATCGGGGGGACGACCAACAGCTTCAGGGGACGGAAAAACCTGATTCCGCCATCGCGTGTTCATTCAAGTGCTTACGGGCCGATATCCGACGCTGCCGGAATAGCCTCAAGAGGTGGCTGACTTCGCGAATGCGCATCACGATCCTGCGCCTCGATGAAGACACGTTTGACCTCGGGATGGGCCGCCTTGATGCGACGCTCGATACGGGTCACCGCTCGTTCGACTTCGGCTGCGGTGCCGGTGTCGCGGAAGTCGAGGCTGAGAGCGACCAGCACATCCTCGGGTCCAAAATGCATGGTGAGGATCTCGTTGGGCCGTGCGACGGCGGGTTCCGCGGCGGCAATCTCGTGGATGCTTGCCTGCACCTCGGGCGACACGCCTTCCCCGGTAAGAAGCGACTGGCATTCGAAGGCGAGGAATGCCGCTGTGCCGGCGAGAAGTAGACCGATCACCAGCGAGGCGACACCATCCAGCACCGGCATGTCGAGCAGTTGGCCAAGGGCAAGGCCAATGAGCGCTACCAGGAGACCCAGCATCGCAGCGGTATCTTCAAATAACACGGTGAAGACGGTGGGATCCTTGCTCTGCCGCACGGCGTGAATCCAGCCAAGCGCACCCTTGGCGCGCCGGAACGCACGCAGGGCTACGATCCAGACGGCCCCTTCGAAAACTAGCGCCGCCGCCAGCACGGTGTAATTTATCCAGGGATCTTCGACCGGATGCGGCGCCCTGATCTTGCTGACGCCCTCGATCACCGAGACGCCGGCGCCCACGCCGAAAATCAACACAGCCACGACAAAGGTCCAGAAATAAAGCTGCAGGCCGTGGCCAAAGGGATGGCGCGCATTGGCTGGCCGGGCAGCGCGACTGATGCCGAGCAAGAGCAGGAGCTGATTGCCGCTGTCCACGGTCGAGTGGATGGCCTCGCTCAACATGGCTGCGCTGCCGGTAAAGGCCGCGGCTGCGAATTTGGTCGCTGCGACGAGCAGGTTACCGCCCAGGGCGGCGTATATGACGGCTTTGGAAGACGATCTGGCCATAGTGCGAAAGTTAGATCGCGCCGGCCGCAGACAATGCATGCAAAAGCGATCAAGCCCGTTGGGCGGCATTTGCCATTGCCCTCAATCCCAAGCATCCTGGTCGGATCATGATCCCTGACCCCGCCCAGCTGACCCTGTACGGCAGCTTCACCTCCAGCTCCTCGTACAAGCCCATGCTGTACCTGGCGCTCTCCGGCCTGCCGTTCAGCTTTCGCACCGTAAACCTGAAGAATGGCGTACAGAAACAAGCTGAATACCTGGCAGTCAACCGTTATGGTCAGGTTCCCGCCCTGCGTCACGCCGGCCTGACCGTCGTCCAGTCCAACGTCATCCTGGATTACCTGGCCCGCGCCACCGGCCACTTTGCCGGCGCCACCGAACAGGACCGGTGGACTGCGCGTGAGTGGCTGTCGTGGGAGGCTGACAACATCACCAACGTGGCCAAGGTCCGCCACTACAGTCGTTTCCGTAAGGTCGACGCCGCAGTGATGGACTACTTCCGCCCGCTCGCCGACGCCGCCATCACATTCGTCGACAAAGCCCTGGAAGGGCGGGATTGGCTGGTCGGTGATGCCCCGACCATCGCTGACATCGGCTGTTGGGGCCGCATGGTGTTCATGGCCGAGGGCGGCATGGATATCGCCAACTGGCCCAACGTCGAAGGCTGGTCGCAGCGGCTGAAGGCCCTGCCGCGCTTCGCCCTGCCCTACGACCTCATCCCCTCCAAGGACCGGGAGTTTCCAGCATGCGCATAGCGGTAATTGGAGCCGGCGGCGTCGGCGGCGCATTCGGCGCGGCTCTTGCCGCGGCTGGCGCCGATGTCACCTTTGTCGCCCGCGGCGCCCATCTGCAGGCGATGCGTGACAACGGGCTGCGCATCGAAAGCCCCCGCGGCAATGTTGCCGTGGCACCGACCCAGGCGACCGATGACCCGGCCTCCATCGGCCCGGTCGACTTTGTCCTGTTCTGCGTCAAGCTGTGGGACGTCGAATCCGCGGGTGCCGCCATCAAGCCGCTGATCGGCCCTACCACAGCGGTGATCCCGCTGCAGAACGGCATCGACTCGTCCGAACGGCTGATTCCCATCCTCGGCGCCCAAGCGGTGATGGGTGGGGTCGCTCAGATCAGTGCAACCATCGCCCAGCCTGGCATTGTCCGGCAGGTGGGAACCTTTATGAAGCTGATCTTCGGTGAGCTTGAAGGCGGCAAAAGCGCCCGTGGCGAGGCCTTCCTCGCGCTGTGCCAGAAGGCCGGCTTCGACGCCGCCCACAGCGATCAGATCATGACGGAGCTGTGGATGAAGTTCATCCTCCTGGCGACGAATGCTGCAATCACCGCCGCGACACGAACGCCTGTCGGCATGCTGCGGGACGACCCCGACATCGCCCCGATGTTTGAGCGGGCGTCCGCCGAGGTTGCCGCTGTCGGGCGCGCTCGGGGGGTCAAGCTACCAAACGATGTGGCTGCGCGAGTGGCCGGTTTCACGCGATCCGCACCACCGACGATGATGGCGTCGATGGCGCACGACCTGATACGCGGCAACCGCATTGAACTGCCGTGGCTGTCGGGCAAGGTTGTCGCCCTGGGACGCGAACTGGGCGTGCCGACACCGGTGCATGAGGTACTTTACGCGGTGCTGAAGCCTTTTACCAACGGCACCCCGGGCGGCGCCTGATCAGACGATCGACACGCGGCTGATCGCGTGCCAACGCATCATCCGCAGCGGCCCGTCATGGATCAGCCGGCGGCGAAGCAACCAAAGTTCGGCCTCGGCGATCAACTTCGCGGCCTGCTGTCGCGTCGGCTTGTTGTCGCGCAGGTCACGTAGCAGCACGCGCCATCCGAGCATCGCGTTGTCCACGTGGCGGACTGATGCGTCCTCGGCGATCCGCACATCCAGCCCGACCCGGCTCAGCATGCGGGTCAACGCCCGTGCGGCCGGGATCTCCGACGGGTTGCGCCGTTCCAGCGCCGCCCAGCGTTTCACTGTTGGATCGTTCAGATTTAGCGGCGCGGCGGTGGCCAATGCCGTCAGCACCAGATGTCCACCAGGCCGCAGCGCCCGAGCCACGCCGTCCAGAATTGGTTCGGGCTGAGATCCCAGCAGCGGCTCCAGCGCCAGGCAGTGATGGTAGGCTCTGGTTTCGAACTTGGGATTGGCCGGGTTCCACGTATTGATGGTGATTTTCTTCTGTAGCTGCGCCTTGCGAACCAGCTTGATCGAAGCGGCCTCCAGCTCCGAATCGCTTTCCAGTCCGGTGACCCAGGTTCCCAGCTCGCGTGCTACTGAAATTGCCGGCCCACCGCTGCCCGACCCGATCACCAGCAGGCTGGTCGCACTCGATACACCCAGCGGCCTTGCCAGGCGCAACGTCTCGATTTCACCGCCTGGGAAGACGTAGCCTTCACCCCATAACATATGCACCATCGCCAGCCGCGCCGCTGGCCATGCTGCCTGCCGATGTGCCTCGGATTTGGTGTCGGTTTGTTCCGGGTCGGCGGCGGCGTGCATAAGATCCGCAACGACATCATCAGACGGATGATGGCCGAATCGTCCCAACAGGTGGCGTACCGCAGCAGGCAGCATCATAGGTCTCCAAGTAAAGACCCTACGCCTGTACCCTTACCAAATCCTTTACGGGCCGCGGCTTATTCGAATTCGGTCAATACGTAGCGCACGGTTTCAGGGCCCGGTACCGTGGGTTTGTGGCGATGTTCGGGGCCGGCCGGGATGTGCAGCATGTCACCAGGACCTGCCTCCACCACGTGGCTGTCGAAACGGTAGCGGATGCGCCCGGAGAGGATGAAGATCGAGTGGCCCGTTTCGCACCACGCCCCTTCTGAGGTGTTATTCGGCCCATTATCAGGATCGGGCGCACGTTCCTGATAACGCAGAGCGATGCCGAAACCGGACACGGCTTCCCGCACCTTCAGGCGATCGGTTGCGGCATGCAGCGGATGGTCTGCGGCGGGAAACAAATACGGGCTGTCTGTCATGGCGCAACGCTAACCCGATGCAGTGGCTCTTGCCACACCCCTGGCAACAGGTATTTTGCCGCGCCGGAACGCCGGCACCCGAGAATCACGCCCTGGGAAACGCCCAAGCAAGACAGTCTAGGAACCCACCCATGATCGCCCTGAAACGCCGGACCCTACTCGCCGGGGCCGCGCTGCCGCTGTTCGCAATCAACACCAGCCGGGCGCGCGCCGCCGAGTTCAGCCTGAAGCTGGCGAACAACTCGCCGGTGACCCACCCGCAATCGGTGCGCCAGCAACAGGCCGCGGACAGGATCAAGGCGGCCACCAACGGCGCGGTCGAGATCGCTTTGTTTCCGAACAACCAGTTGGGCTCCGACACCGACATGCTGTCGCAGTTGCGGTCTGGCGCGATCGACTTCTTCACGCTGTCCGGCCTGATCCTGTCGACGCTGGTGCCGCCCGCCTCGATCAACGGCATCGGCTTTGCCTTCAAGGACTACGACACCGTCTGGAAGGCGATGGACGGCAAGCTCGGCGCCTATGTCCGGTCCGAGATCGACAAGCGTGGCCTCACCGCCATGGACCGCATCTGGGACAACGGCTTCCGCCAGATCACCAGTTCCACTCATCCGATCAAGCAGCCCGCGGACCTCAAGGGTTTCAAGATCCGCGTGCCGGTGTCCCCGCTGTGGACCAGCATGTTCCAGGCGCTCGGCGCCTCCCCGATCAGCATCAATTTCTCCGAGGTTTATTCGGCGCTGCAAACCAAGATCGCCGAGGGCCAGGAGAATCCACTGTCCTTGATCCAGATCGCCAAGCTGTATGAGGTGCAGAAATACGTCTCGATGACGGACCATATGTGGGACGGGTTCTGGCTGTTGGCCAACAAGCGCGGCTTCGCGTCGCTGCCGCCGGATGCCCAGGCCATCGTTGCGCGCGAGTTCAATGCCTCCGCCTTGCAGGAGCGCGCCGACATCGCAGCGCTGAACGGGTCTGTCACCGAAGCGCTGAAGGGCAAGGGCCTGGAGTTTGTCGAGGTCGACAAGCCGGCCTTCCGCGACGCCCTGAAGACGGCGGGCTTCTATGCCGACTGGAAGAAGAAGTACGGCGACGAGGCCTGGGGCATTCTGGAGGGCGAAGTCGGCACGCTGTCATGACGAACCGGCGGCAGTGAAGGGTTCGCGAAGCTGATGGACGCCGGCATGTTCGGCGCGCGTCTGGCCGTGCTGGTGCGGATGCTGGCCGAGATCCCCGCCGCGATCCTGGTGGTCGCCGAGGTCGTGGTACTGTTCTCGGGGGTGATGGCCCGCTACGTGTTCCACGCGCCGCTGGTCTGGACGGACGAACTGGCATCAATCCTGTTCCTGTGGCTGGCGATGCTGGGGGCCGCGATCGCCTTGCAACGGGCGGAGCACATGCGGCTGACAGCGCTGGTGGGCGGCATGTCGCGCGCCGGGCGGGCGCGGACCGAAGCATTGGCATCCGCCGCGGTGGCGCTGTTCCTGCTGATGGTGGTGCCCGCGGCGTGGGACTACGCGTCGGACCAATGGTTCATCGAGACCCCGGCACTGGGCATCCACGACACCTACCGCGCGATGGCCATCCTCGTGGGTGCCAGCCTGATGGTGATCACGTCGTTGAGCCGGCTGCTGATGCTGTCCTGGCGCGACGCGCTGTTCGGCGTCGCCGTGATCGCGGTCCTGGCCGTGCTGCTGCATTTTGCCGGTCCCTGGCTGAGGGGCTTCGGCAATTGGAACCTGGTACTATTCTTTGTCCTGCTGCTGGGTGCGGGGGTGCTGCTGTCGGTGCCGATCGGCTTCGCCTTCGGGCTGGCAACGCTCGCCTATCTGGCCACCCTGACGCGTACGCCGCTTACCGTCGTGGTGTCGCGCATGGATGAGGGCATGAGCTCGCTGATCCTGCTGGCGGTCCCGCTGTTCGTGTTCCTCGGGCTGCTGATCGAGATGACCGGGATGGCGCGGGCAATGGTGGGGTTCCTGTCCGCGCTTCTGGGCCACATCCGTGGCGGCCTGTCCTACGTGCTGCTGGGCGCGATGTATCTGGTCTCCGGCATCTCCGGATCAAAGGCGGCGGATATGGCGGCGGTCGCGCCCGTCCTGTTCCCCGACATGAAGCGGCGCGGTGCGAACGAAGGCGAGCTTGTGTCGCTGCTGGCGGCGTCCGGGGCGATGAGCGAGACCATCCCACCGTCACTGGTGCTGATCACCATCGGATCGGTCACCGGTGTTTCGATAGCCTCGCTGTTCACCGGCGGCCTGATGCCGGCGGCGGTGCTGGCCGCGGCCCTGGCCTTCATTGCCCGCTGGCGCGGACGCAAGGAGGACATGCGCGGCGTCGTGCGCCCGCCCTGGCGCGTGATCGGCAAGGCCTTGGTCGTTGCCCTGCCCGCCTTGGTGCTGCCTTTCGTGATCCGTACCGCGGTAATCGAGGGTGTCGCCACCGCGACCGAAGTATCTACCATCGGCATCGTCTATGCTGTAGCCGCCGGTGTCCTGGTTTACCGGCAATTCCCGCTGCGGCGGCTCTACCCGATGCTGGTTGAAACCGCGGCGCTGTCCGGCGCGATCCTGCTGATCATCGGCACCGCCACCGGCATGGCCTGGGCACTAACCCAGTCCGGCTTCTCGCGCCAGCTCGCTGCCGCGATGGCATCCATGCCAGGCGGCGCCGCCGGCTTCATGGTCGTCTCGATCGTCGCGTTCATCGTGCTTGGCAGCGTGCTGGAGGGTATCCCCGCGATTGTACTGTTCGGCCCACTGCTGTTTCCCTCCGCCAAGGCCGCTGGCATTCACGAGGTGCACTACGCGATGGTGGTGATCCTGGCGATGGGCATCGGGCTGTTCGCACCGCCGTTCGGCGTCGGCTATTACGCTGCCTGCGCCATTGGCCGCGTGTCCCCGGATGCCGCGATGCGGCGAATATGGCCGTATCTGCTGGCGGTTTTGGCAGGGCTGGTTGTTGTCGCCGCGGTTCCCTGGATCAGCATCGGGTTCCTGTAAGCGTCCAGCCGGGCGCCTCAGCCGGCGGTACCACAACAACATGATGGATCAGGACGCAGCCGCTGACAGCCGCACCGTGAGCAGCCGCGCAGGCTTCGCACCCGAGGCAGCTTGATTGTGCATGGCACAATGGCTTGCGAAAGGAAGATCATAAGCTAGCTTACTATCATCAGTCAGTACGATCGGAAGCTGTCTTCGATGTCCAATGCCACCACCACCTATCGAGAGGATACCGCGACCGTCCCGGCCATCAAGGGCCGGTCGCGCAAACAGATGCTGCGCCTGGGGTTGATGACCGGCGGCGTTTTGGCCGTGGTGATCGGTGGCGGGTTGTACTGGCTGACCGGCGGCCGGTGGGTCGATACCGATGACGCCTATGTGCAGGCCGACAGCATGACCTTGTCGACCGATGTGTCGGGTGTAGTCGCCTCAATCCCGATCCACGAGGGCCAGGCGGTGACCAAGGGGCAGATCCTGTTCACCCTGGATCCGGAAAAATTTCAGATCGCCCAGGATAATGCCCGCTCCAACCTCGCCCAGGTCAGGCTCAATATTGAAGCGGCAAAGGCGGACTATCAGGCGGCCTTGCGCGACACCGCAGCAAAACAACAGCAGGTCAACGCCGACCAGGCCACCTACGGCCGCTATGCGTCCCTGGTTAAACAGCACGCGGTGACGCAGCAGGAAACCGATGATGCGCGCTACAAACTTGCCGCCGACCAGCAGGCCGTGCGGGCGTCGGAAAGCCAGTCCCGAGCGTTGCTGGCGAAACTGAGTGGCAATCCGGAGATCGCGGTGGAGGAGATGCCGTCGTTCAAGCAGGCACAGGCCCAGCTGGCAGAAGCCGAACGCGAAATGAATCACTCCGTCGTCCGCGCGCCCTACGACGGAATCGTTACTCAGGTGAACAAGCTCCAGCTTGGCATGTATCTCGGTGCCAGTTCGGCCGCCTTCGGCCTGGTATCGACGGACCATGTGTGGGTGGAGGCCGAACCGAAGGAAACCCAGTTGACCTATGCCCGCAACGGCGATCCCGTCGATGTCAGCTTCGACATCTATCCCGGCCGCACCTGGAAGGGTGTGGTGGAGAGCGTCGCACCCGCCACGGATCAGAACTTCTCGCTGCTGCCGGCTGAGAATTCGTCCGGCAACTGGGTGAAGGTGGTGCAGCGAATTCCGGTTCGCATCCGGGTCGATACCCAGGCCGGCGATCCGCCGCTGCGGGCTGGCATGAGCGCTGATGTCGACATCGATACCGGTCACGTGCGCAGCGTGTCCGACCTGTTCTAGTCGGGCTCGGGGTTTGAACATGCCAAGTCAACAGGAACAGGTCGTTCCGCACCGGGCGCTGATCACCGTGTGTGCAATGATGGCGACGCTGATGCAGTCGCTCGATTCGACGATCGCCAATGTCGCGCTGCCTTATATGCAGGGCAGCCTCTCCGCCAGCTCCGATCAGATCACCTGGGTGCTGACATCCTACATCACGGCCGCTGCGATCATGACGGCGCCGGTCGGCTGGATCTCAGCCCGCTTTGGACTGAAAAACCTGTTCCTGGTCTCAATGATCGGCTTTACCGCTGCATCGATGCTGTGCGGCATCGCTGGCTCACTGCCCGAGATGGTCGTGTTCCGCCTGCTGCAGGGCGTGTTCGGCGCGGCGCTGGTGCCGCTGTCGCAGTCGACCATGCTGAACATCTACCCACCCGAAAAGCGTGGATCGGCGATGGCGATATGGGGAATGGGCGTTATGGTCGGCCCGATCCTCGGCCCCACCCTCGGCGGCTACCTCACCGAAATCTACAACTGGCGCTGGGTGTTCTTCGTCAATCTGCCGTTCGGTATATTGGCGACCGCGGGTATGGCTGCTTTCCTGCCAAGGACCGAGGCGACATCGGGGCTGAAATTCGACTGGTTCGGTTTCGGCGTGTTCGCCATGGGCATCGCCGGCTTCCAACTGATGCTGGACCGCGGCGAGACACAGGACTGGTTCGGCTCAACCGAAATCATTCTTGAAGCTGTCGTCGCCGCGCTGGGTTTCTACCTGTTTATCGTTCACATGCTGACCGCGTCAAAGCCGTTCATCACGCCATCGGTGTTCAAGGACCGTAACTTGTCGGCCGGCCTGCTGGTAATGTTCGCCGTCGGTATGGTGTTGCTGTCGGTATCCGCCCTGCTCGCCCCTTGGCTGCAGGAACTCGGCAACTATCCGGTCGAAACGGCAGGCCTGGTGATGGCGCCGCGCGGCTTCGGCACCATGGCCGCCATGCTCATCGCCGGGCGGCTGTCGAATCGCGTTGACCCACGACTGATCATGGCTTTTGGCATCATCGTGCTAGCCTGGAGCCTGTACCGGATGACCGACTGGACCCCGGCGGTGTCGGAGACTTCCATGGTGATCAACACGATCCTGCAAGGCGCCGGCCTGGGATTTGTGTTCATTCCGCTGCAGGTAATTGCATTTGCGACGCTTGATCCCGCGCTGCGAACCGAGGGCACGGCCTTGCTCAGCCTGCTGCGCAACATCGGCAGTGCGATCGGTATCTCCGTTACCGGCGCGCTGGTCACGCAGAACACTCAGATCGAACATTCCGTGCTCAGCGGTTTTGTTACGCCATTAAACCGGGCGTTTGAGGGCGCGGGGGCGAGCCTGATGCCGACAACGGCACATGCCGCGCAGATGTTGAATGACATGGTGACCCGGCAGGCTTCGATTATTGCTTATAACAACGATTGGAAACTGATGATGCTGACGGCGCTGCCGATGTTGCCGTTGCTGCTGCTGATGCGTGGCCCCGGGAAGCGGGATGGTGCCGTAGCGGAGCATGCGGCGGTGATGGATTGACGATCTGAAGCGGTTTGGAAATGAAATCCGCTTTGGCGGATAGGATAACGCAAGTATTGTGCCGAAACTGTTCGGCTCACTGAAGTCTGCGACATGCTCAAGGAAATGTTAGAACGCTTTCGCGTGCATTGACCCCGAAAATGTGGTTGTAGCGCAGGTGTCGCATAGATCGGAGCCGAAAGAGTTCCGTGGATTTGTTGCGCGGTCCGTATCACGAAATCGGGGACGTCGAAAGCGTGTTTGCACCGCTTAAAATCGCTAAAACCACACCTCAGAAACGCACTGACGTTGTGTCCGTGTGGCTCCTGCGGCTGTGCCTGCTCACCGCGACTGCCCTAGCGGTACCATCGCCGGGGCACGCTGATGCCAGGCCGACATTCGATGAGCTGCTTAACCGCGCGCAGGCCCAGGCCGCCTCGGGACATCGCTGGTCGCCGCCGGGCGACAACATGACCGAAACAATATCCACAATGATGGATTTGATTTCGACAGCAACACCGAAGCAGCTTGCCGATTTGTCGGCCCTGTTGGAGAGCGACCCGGCACGCTCCCCGGCATCAGGCTCGCAGCCCCCTCTCGGTCACCCCGTCGTCAGCGAAACGTCCACTATGCCAACGCGCGATCTGGCCACACTGGGGCCTGCGATCACGTCAGCTCCCGCGCTGGCGCCCCAACCTGTGGCACCGCAATCGTCGGCGCCCAAAGCTGTGGCGAACAGACCTGTAACAACCGAACCGGTGGCGCCCGAACCGGTCCTGCCCAAATCCGGCCCAGCCAAACCCGCGCCTGTGGCTGCGCTGGAAACTGCCCCGCCCGCGACGCCGCCCGCCCAGGTCGCGATCCGGCCAGGCGCGCGCGCGGCGGAGTTGTTCGCTCGCGGACAGGAAGCCGAACGCCATGGTGACGTCTCCGGCGCGCGGCGCCTTTATGCCACGGCGGCTGGCCAAGGCAGCGCGACCGCAGCGCGCAGCCTGGGTAGGCTGTATGATCCCTTATACCTGAAAGAGACCGCCTTCGGCGGAATCGACCCCGATCCTACCCTCGCCCGCCAGTGGTATGAACGGGCTGTCGCCATGGGCGATGCACAAGCCACTCCCCTACTGCAAGCTCTGGCCGCGAGGTAATAATGCACCGCCGTTCCCTCCTTTCGGCGCTTCCCGCCGCGGCTCTTGTTGCCCGTCCGGCCTGGGCCGCCACACCTGCCGCAACGCCTGCGACCATTGGGATCATGGGCGGGGAAATCGACGGCACTTTCATGCGGGTAACGACCGACCTGACATCCGTGCTCAACTCCGACCAGATGCGGGTCGTGCCCATCGTCGGCAAAGGATCGCTGCAAAATATCGGCGACCTCCTGCATCTGCCGGGCGTCGATCTTGCACTTGTCGCGGCTGACGCCCTGACTTACGCGCAGGCCAACCATCTCTACGGCAGCGACCTGTCGAAGGTCCAGTATATCTGCAAACTCTACGACAACGACATGCATGTCTGCGCTCGCCCCGAGATAACCAGCCTGGCCGATCTGCAAGGTAAGCCCGTCAACATCGACGTTGATGGCGCCGGCACCAATCTTTCATCGCGTGCGGTGTTCAAGATCCTGGGAATCACGCCCGATTTCCGCACCGATGAACCAACGATTGGTCAGGACAAGTTGCGCCGCGGGGAAGTCGCCGCCAACGTTTACTTTGCCGGAAGGCCAGTTCGCCTTTTTGCCAATTCCCCTGCCAATACCGGACTGCATTTCATTCCGGTGGAGTCGAATGAAGCCCTGGAGAAAATCTACCTTCCCGGCGGCCAGCTTTCGCATGCCGACTATCCCAATCTGGTGGCCGAGGATGCGCCCGTGGAAACCATCGGTGTCGGCGTCACACTGGCCGTATTCGGGTGGCCGTCAGGCTCGGTCCGATATCGAAATCTTGTTGCATTTATTGATACGTTCTTCAGCAGGTTCCCCGAGTTGTTGAAGCCGCCGCACCACCCCGCCTGGCATAACGTCAACCTGGCGGCGGCCCAGCCTGGCTGGGTGCGGTTCGCTCCGGCCGATGCCTGGTTGAAGGCGCACCGCCCGGTCGCGGACACCCCGGCCACCGCGAATGCGAAGATGCAGGCGGAATTCGACGCCTATCTGAACCAGCACGGGGTGCCGCAATTGACACCGGCCCAACGCGCGGCAACCTGGCAATACTTTCAGGCGCAACGTAGCCAGGCACAGGCGCAGTAGCTCAGGGTCCCCGGGGATCCAGCGCGTCGCGCAAACCATCGCCGACCAGGTTGAAGGACAGCACGCACAGGAAAATCGCGACCCCGGGAAAGATGGCCAACCACGGTGCCTGGGTCAGAAAGCGCTGCGCCGCGTTCAGCATCGATCCCCAGGACGGCGAAGGTGGTTGCTGCCCCAGCCCCAGAAATGACAACGACGCCTCTGCTATGATTGCCGCCGCCAGTGAGAGGCTTGCCTGAACCAGCACCGGCGGCACAATGTTGGGCGCTATGTGCCTCACCGCTACGCGCGCCCGCCCTGCGCCGAGCGACCACGCCGCCTGTACATAATCGGTTCGGCTCACCTCCAACGTCGCCGCCCGCGCAACGCGCATGAAGCGGGGTGCGGTGGATACGCCGATGGCGATCATGGCATTTGCCAGGTCAGGACCGAGGAACGCGGTCAGCGCGATGGCCAGGATCAGGAACGGGCAGGCCAGCATCGCATCGACGATCCGCGACAGTACGGCGTCGACCCAGCCGCCGATGAATCCTGCGAACAGGCCGGCCGGGACGCCAATGCCGGCGGCAATCGCCACCGACACCAGGCCGGCGAGCATGCTGGCCCTGGCCCCGAACAGCACGCGTGACAGGACGTCGCGGCCATTCTCATCGGTGCCCATCCAATGCGCCGCCGACGGCGCCTTGCGAATCGCGCTCCAGGAAGTGGCAACCGGATCGTATGGCGCCACCAGCGGTGCCAGGGCTGCCGCCGCGACGAACACCACGATCACCACCAGCCCGCACACCGCTGCCGGCCGTCGGAGGAAGCGGCTGAGCGCGACACGCGCCGGTGTCCGCGGCTTGCGCGTGACCTGCATGCTCATGCCCTGCCTAGTCATGCGCGGCGCAGCCGCGGATTGATCAGCACGTACAGGATATCGGTCAGCAGGTTCAGCAAGATGAACAGGAACGCCGTTACCAGTACCACACCCTGCACCACCGGATAGTCACGGTTGAACACCGCATCCACCACCATCTTGCCGAACCCTGGAATGGAAAAAACCTGCTCGGTCAGCACCGCACCCGACAGCAGGGTGCCAAACTCCAGCGCCCCCAGCGTCACCACCGGGATCAGCGCATTGCGCAACGCATGGTGTAGCACCACGCGGGCCTTCGACAGCCCTTTGGCGCGCGCGGTGCGCACGTAGTCCTGGTCTAGCGTCGACAGCATGGCGCTGCGAGTATGCCGCATCAGAATTGCTGCAATGGCATTACCCAGCACGAATGCCGGCATGATCGTGGTGGCCAGCGACTGCCACACGTCCTGGGTCAGCGGCACGTAGCCCGATGGGGGCAACCATCCAAGATCGACGGATACCAGCAGGATCAGCATGATCCCGAGCCAGAATGTCGGCATTGACAGCCCGGCCAGACCGATCGCGTTTGCCACATAGTCAAGTGGGCCGTTGCGTTTGACAGCCGCCAATACCCCAGTCGGTACACCGATCAGGATCGCGATGGCGAACGCCATTACGCCAAGCTGCGCGGTCACCGGCAGCTTCTGCGCAATGAGTTGCGCCACGGGCTGGCGGGTGTGCCACGAAAATCCGAGGTTGCCACGCAGCACGTTGCCAACCCAGTGCAGATATTGCTCCGGGATCGGCCGGTCCAACAGCATTTCCGAACGGATCTGCGCCACCACTTGCGGATCACCAGCCTGCTCACCTGCCATCATCAGCGCCGGATCGCCCGGCATCAACTGCTGCACCCCGAACACCAGCACACTGACCAGAATCAGTGTCGGGACAATCTGCGCGATCCGATTGCCGAGGCGGAAGCTCCCCATCGTCTACTTCGCCGCCGCAAGGCCCTGCAGCCGGATCAGCCCGTCCGGCACCGGGCGGAACCCCGTCAGCTTCGCCGACATCCCAACCACATTGACTGGATGATAAAGGTAAATAACAGGCATATCCTTCCGTAATTGCTCCATCATCTTGCTGTATTCAGTTAACCGGGCGGTTGGATCAGTCACGGTGCGCGCGGCTTCCAGTGCAGCGTCCACCACCGGACTGGAATAGTGACCGTAATTCTGGTTGATCCCCGAGTGCAGGAACACATAAAGGTTGCCGTCCGGGTCGGGGCGGCCCGACCAGTTGATGGTGTAGGCTTCAAAATTGCCCTGCTGGCCCGCCGACAGCGACGCCGCCGTATCGACCGGGTTGATCTTCACCTCGAATCCCGCGTCACGCACCATGGACTGAATGACTTCGGCCAGCTGCGTCTGGTCCGGCACATTGGGCACCATCAAGGTCACCGCGATCGGTGTCTGCGCGCCGGATTGTTTAACCAGCGCCTTTGCCTTATCGATATCGCGCGGCGCCGGTTCATAGCCTTTGACATACAACGGTGAGGCGGAAGTCACGGCCTGTTCGGTCGGCTGGAACAGGCCACTGTAGACGACCTCGACCAGCGCCTGGCGGTCGACCGCTGCCTCGAACGCCTGGCGCAGCAGCGCGCTTTGCCCAATCGAAGTCCTGGCGCGGTCGCCATTGGCGACATTGAAGATAATGCTGTTGTAGCCCAGGGCCGGCGACGTCACGATCCTTAGCTTGGGGTCCTTCTTCACTTCGGCTACATCGGACGGCAGCACACGCTCCGCAATGTCGATGTTGCCGGTATGAAGGTTGGCCAGCTCGACCGCAGGGTCCGACATCGGCTGGTATATTACTTTGTCAAAATGGATGTTGGCGTTGTCCCAGTAACCGGTGTAGCGGTCCAGGGTGATGTGGTCCTGCGCCACCCGTTCGGTGAATTTGAACGGGCCGGTGCAGACCGGGTGCAGACCGAAATCCTTTCCTGCCGCTTCCGTTGCCTTCGGCGGCAAGATGATCCCGGATCGATCGGTGAACAGTGACAGCAGCGGCGCGGATGGCGTTTTCAGCACCAGCCGAGCGGTCAATGGATCGACCACCTCGACATGGTCGATCATGCCGATCTCGCCGCGACGATAGCTGCCGGGGAAGGTCTGGTAGTGCTCCATGGTGTATTTCACCGCCGCCGCGTCGAGCGGCTCACCATTTTGGAAGGTCACGTTGGGGCGCAAGTGAAGCAGCAGTGTCTTTGGGTCGGTCCACTCATAGCCCAGCGCCAGTTGGGGCACGATCTGCAGCTTCTCGTCGATGTCGAACAGCTTGTCGCACAGACCGGCGAACACGATGCGTCCGACATAGGTGCCGGCCAGGGTCGGATCGAGGATGTCGGGATCTTCCCGCAAGGCGACCCGCAGGGTCTGCGCCCGAGCGGCGGTCGTTAAGGCAGCGGCAACGAACAGGGTAGCCAGGCCGCACGTCGCGGTCAGCAGGCGTCTATTCATATTTTGATTGTCCTGACAGGGAAGCCGTCCGGCGCGATTGTGCGGAGGACCGCGCCGGCCCGCAAGACGCTAAGTGAACTGGATGTGCGAAGCTCTGCTCGCGCTCAGTCCCGCCACATCGGCACGATCGCTACTGCCAGCAGCAAACCGAGCACCGCGTTCAGCACGCGCCAATGACGCTCGGTGCGCAGCGTTCGGGCCAGCAGCGTCCCCGCCCCGCACCACAACGACGGCTGGCCTCACTGGTACCGCCGGAACTGGACATACTGACCGGCGAGTGCGGTCTGCCCGCGTTGCCCAACTTTGCCATCAACCTGCATTTGCGCCGCCACCAGGTCGGCCTCGTGGTCCTGGAACTTGCCCGTCGGGTGCGTCACGCCTGGTCCGCCGTGGCAGCCAGTCACCGTTTGGGCGGCTATGACGGCCAGGTGCAATCCCCCGCGCAAGCGCCAAACGGAAGTTTATCTCCCTGCCTGTTCCGGCCAGGATAATGTTGCTCTGATCACGCGAGCCGTGCAGGTTAGCGGCATGCGCACGCTGACCACGCCCCGGTTGATCCTGCGCCCGCTTGGCCTGCAAGACGCGCCTGCGGTTCAGGACGGTTTCCCGAAATGGGATATCGTGCGCTACCTGGATGCCGTAGTCCCCTGGCCTTATCCCGACGATGGTGCATTCACCTACATTCGCGACGTAGCGCTTGCCGGCATGCAGCGCGGCCGGGAATGGTACTGGTCGATCCGGCCGCACAGCCAGCCGGACCGGTTGATCGGGGTGATCTGTCTGCGGCTCAAACCGCATGACAATCGGGGCTTCTGGCTCGACCCAGCCTGGCAGGGACAGGGCCTGATGTCCGAGGCCTGCTCACCGGTGACGGACTACTGGTTCAACGACCTCGACCAACCGGTCTTACGGGTCGTGAAAGCAGTTGCCAACCAGCCGTCGCGTCGGATTTCGGAGCGCAGCTTCATGCGGATGGCCGCGACATTCCAGCATGATTTTGTATCCGGGCGATTGCCAGCCGAACTCTGGGAGATTACCCGCGAGGAATGGTTCGGCCGGAGCCATTGATTGATTGATCGCGCTGGGGCTGGCCATTTCCTGTTCCGGGCAACTCGCTCTACTGTCCCCTCTCTGGAGTTGTCCTGAACGGCATTCCTGAGGGGCGGAACACCGGGTTCCGACCGTGGGCGGAGGGGAGACGGATGGCGTTGAAACGCATCGTGCTGGAAATCGGCATGGGAACGGATATCAGGGGCGCGGAACCAACAAAGGCCGCCGTGCGCGCCTTGCGCGACGCGCTGTGGCACAACTCCCTCGGCGTCGCCAATGCGCTTGGCCTCGACACCGATTCGATGCAGGTCGAGGTCACCATCGGCGTGCCGCACCCCGAGAAGGTGAACAAGGACGAGGTCCTCGCCGCGCTGCCGCACGGCACCGGGACAGTGACTGTCGTCGAAGGCGGGCTGGAGATCCCGAACGACGAAGGCACGAATTCCACCCTGATCGCCAGCGCCGCCGCGGTCGTCTGGCTCGACGTCGCCTGAAGGAGAACGCACACATGGCACGCAAGCGCGTCATTCTCGAACTTGGCATGGGCAACGACCTGCACGGTGGGGACTACACCAAGGCCGCCCTCAGGGCCGTCCAGGACGCTATCCATCACTCCTCCCTCGCGATGATCCGGTCGCTCGGAATAGATTCGAAAACGCAAATGTTTGTGGAGGTGACGATCGGCGTCCAGCAGCCTGACAAGGTCAATACCGAGGCGGTCAGAGCCTCCTTGCCGCATGGCATCGTTACGGTTAAGGCAGTTAAGGGCGGCCTGGATGTGATCGACCGAGAACGTGGCGACAATGCGGTGATCGCCAACGCTGCCGTCGCCGTGCGGCTGGAACTTGCCTGAACACCGACTTATATCGATATAAAAATAACCATGACGGGCACAGGCAGGGTGATAGCGCGGCTTGCGGGCTGACTGTCGGTAGTCAGCCTGACAATGCCCCAATCATTATGTCGTGGCCCGCTCGATTATGTGAAACGGCACCTGTATCCGATCCCCCTCGCGCGGCATCTCCCCGGCCAGTCGACGAAGCAGGAATGCAGCGGCTGACTGGCCTGTTCCCACACCCTCCAGGCTGACCGTTGAAATCGGCGGCTCATTCATTTCGCTGAGTTCCATGTTGCCGAAGCCGCAGATCGCCAGCTGATCCGGCACGGCGATGCCGTGCAGCCGTGCCTCGGTCAACGCGCCGAACGCATGCAGATCCGACCCGCAGAACAGGCCGCACCGCTGATCCAGCAACGGCAACAGCGCACGCATCCCTTCGCGTCCGGCCGTGATCGAGCTAGGCGCCGGTAATACCGCGTCCATTACGACGGTACCGCCGAATTTGGCCACTGCCTCAGTAAACCCACGGCCGCGAGCCTGCGCACGCGTGTCGCTGGCCACCATGGTGGCGAACCGATCGTGGCCCTTGGCACGCAGAAACCCAGCGACTTCTGCGCCGACCTGAGCATGGTCGAACCCAATCATCATATCGATCGGCCGGCTCGACACGTCCCAGATCTCGACCACCGGAATTCGCGCCTCGATCAGCATTTGCAGCGCCGCCGGGCTATAGCCCGAACCGGTGATCAACATCGCATCCGGCCGTCGGCCCAGAATCGCCCGGAACAACGCCTCGTCATCGTCGTCGTTGTATCCGCAGATCGACAGCATCACCTGATACCCGGCGTGTCGCATGGCGGCGGAGAACGCCTGCACCAGCCCTGCGAACATCGGGTGCGCGATGGTCGGCACGATGGCCGATACCATGCGCGATTTGCGCGACGACAGCCCACCGGCAATCAAATTCGGCACGTAGCCCAACCGCTCGATTGCCGCCTGCACCTTTGCGGTGGTTTCCGGCGAGACGCGATCAGGTGTGTTGATGACGCGAGAGACAGTCATCGGCGCCACGCCCGCCGCGGCAGCGACATCGGTGATCTTCACCGGCACGGGTCGTGAGGCGGGGCCGCGCGCCGTTTCGTCCACGTCGGTTTCCTTAATTGGCGTATTTCGGGTTAAGCGCACTTGGGTCGAGCGCGCATGGGATCATCAGTTTAGCGCGCCACCGTCAATCCGGCCAGCGCCATTACAAACGGGTTAACCAGCTCGCCCCGAAGACCAACTCACGGGGCTGCGGTCAGCCGGCTGGTAGCCAACTCAGCCCGTGCGCGGCCCCTATGCCAACCCCTGTGCATAGCGATCAGGACTACGCCGCTTGAAATAGCCTCGGGGTCTGGACAACCGCGCCGGATGGCACATCATCGCGCTATCAAACAGCAGGAGGAAACCAACATGCTGAAATCCGGCGTTTCAATGTTTTTTACCGACTATTCCATGCCGCCCGCCGCGCTCGGCGTGGCTCTTGAGCAGCGTGGTTTTGAGTCGCTCTGGGCCCCTGAACACTCGCACATTCCGCTGTCGCGCAAGTCGCCATTCCCCGGCGGCGGCGACCTGCCCAAGCGATACTACGACGCGATGGATCCGTTTGTAACCTTGACCGCGGCCGCGGCGGCAACGTCGAAGCTGATGGTTGGAACGGGCGTGTGCCTGGTGGCGCAGCGCGATCCGATCCAGACCGCGAAGCTGGTGGCCTCGATCGACCAGGTGTCGGGCGGCCGGTTCCTGTTCGGAATCGGCAACGGCTGGAATCAGGACGAACTGGAAGATCATGGCGTCAAATTCGCCGACCGTCACAAGGTGGCCCGCGAGCGGGTCGAGGCGATGAAGGCGATCTGGACCCAAACCAAGGCGGAGTATCATGGCGAGTTCGTGAATTTCGATCCAATGATGACTTGGCCCAAGCCGGTCCAGAAGCCGCACCCCCCGGTGATCGTCGGCGGCGCCTTCCCTTATTCCGCGCGGCGCGCCATCCGTTACGGCAACGGCTGGATTCCCCAGGCTGCGCGCGGCAGCTACAGCGAGATTGGCGATCTAATCCCTGAGTTCCGCAAGATGGCCACGGAAGCCGGGCGCAACCCGGACGAGATCGCCATCACGGTCTGGTTTCCCCGCCGAGAGATCGATCTGATGAAGCGCTACATGGACCTCGGTGTCGAGCGCGTCGTGTTCAACCTCGAATCCGAAGGGGCTGACAAGGTCGTTCCGGTCCTCGATGAAATCGCCGACTTCATGCAAAAGGCGAACCGGTAAAAGCTGGTAGATGGGCGCTTCCCCAGCCGGTACGACCAGGCCGGGGAAGCGTTCATTCTCACGAAAGGCGGCTCAACAGATCTTGTTAGTGTCCGTTTAGTGCCGGCACCTGCGATCAGCCATTAGGTGTGTCGAGCCATGCCACGGCCCGGATCGGGCTGCCGCTGCCGCCGCGAATTTTCAATGGAAAGCCTATAAAGCGAAAACGACCCTGGCCCACCAACTGATCCAGGTTCACCAGGCCTTGCCGGCACCTGCGATCAGCCATTAGGTGTGTCGAGCCATGCCACGGCCCGGATCGGGCTGCCGCTGCCGCCGCGAATTTTCAATGGAAAGCCTATAAAGCGAAAACGACCCTGGCCCACCAACTGATCCAGGTTCACCAGGCCTTCCATGTGGGTGAAGCCCATGTCCCTGCAGACATGGTGCACCTCGAAGTTGCTGCGACCTGGCCGGGGCTGACTGCTTCGACGCCGAACATGGTGATGCCCTTGTTGCCGAGCCAGGTGGCGGAGTCTTTGGTCAATCCCGGAAAGTCGGTGATGAACGCCTCGGTTCCATGCGTTCGGCGATAGAAATCCATATGCAGCAGCACGGTGTCCTTCGGCCTGATCTCGACCCCCGCCGCTTGTTCGGCCGCCTGCAGATCGGCGATCGAGATATCCGACTTCAGCGGTTTATGCGACAGGTCCAGGCAGACCGCTTCGGTGAAAAAATTCTCCAGCGGCATTTCGTCGATGCCCTTGGCGCCGGGCCGTTCATCGAAATGCACCGGCGCATCTACGTGGGTGCCGGAATGGTCACCCATGTTCAGCGACATCACGGCGGACGAAAACGTATAGCCATCCGCCACACGCTTTTCCTCGTGGGTGGAAAACGGCGCGATGATCACCATCGGATGGTTGGGCAGTCGCGCCATCTTGTGGTGGATCTCGCGACTAAGGTCGATCAGTTTCATCGGCGCGCTCCTGTTCGATTGCTGCGGCATTAAAGCGCACGGCGGTAGCGCATGCCAACCGAACACAGGAACAGCCCCGCACCTACCGCGGCGAAGGTCATCAGCGCCAGATAGTACGACCCGGTCAGGCTGACGATCAGGCCCACAATCACTGGGATGACGATGCCGGAGATGTTGCCGGCGAAGTTCATGCATCCGGCCAGCAGCCCCGCCTTCTGGTCGCCAATCAACAGAGCCGGCAGCGTCCAGTACATCCCGCACCAGCGCAGAAAGAACAGCGTTATTGCCAGCAACGTGATCACGGTCGCTTCGTCATGCACGAATGCCACCAGGAATACCGCAATGGTTGCCAATGCGGCGGCGAAACCAAACAACACGCGATACACTGTTTGGGTCGCGCCGGTCCGCCGCAGGAAGTAATCCAGCAGTTGCCCGCCAGTCAGTTCACCGGCAAAACCTGCAAAGAAAATCACAAACGACGCCCACCCCAGCGCCCCGATGTCCAACCCCTGCGTCTTCACCAAAAAGCTTGGCACCCAGGTCAAAAAACCATACCAAAGCGAATTGAAGCAGAACCAGCCGATGAACAGCAACCAGATTGACGGCGCTCTGAAGGCCTCGCCTATGGAAACGGCCTGGCCGGCTTCATCAGCCGATTGCCGCAGTCCCTCGCGAATATGGTCGCGTTCGGAATCATTGACCGAATCGTGCTCGTGCGGGTGGTTGCGGATGTAGAACCAAGCAAACGCGCCGCAGGCCACGGTGCCAAGGCCGGCCGCAAGAAAGGCCAACCGCCAGGAACCCAGTGCAGCGATCAACCCAGCAATGATCAAGGACCCAAGGGCGGTGCCCAACGGTGCTCCACCATCCAACAGCGCGGCAGCCCGACCGCGCTCCGTCGGTGTCATCCACATTCCGATCAGCTTGGCCCCTGCCGGGTAGATCGGCCCCTCGGCCATTCCCAGCCCAAGCCGGGTCAGCAGCATGGTGATCCACCCGGTCGACGCCGCGGCCAAGGCTGCAAATGCTCCCCAGCCGATTGTGGCCCCGGCGATGACGCTTCGCGGCAGGAAACGGTCCGCCAGCAACCCGCCGGGAATCTGCATGAAGCAATAGGTCCAGAAAAAGCTGCTCAGCAGAATGCCCTGGATCGCCGGCGAAATACTGAACTCCTTGCTGATCATGGGCATCGCTACGGACAGCGAAGCCCGGTCGATATAGTTGATCGCCACCGTGCCCAGGATCAGGAAGAAGATCCGCCACCTGACGTTTGTCATGCCGGTTGTCGTGACGGCGCCGCTTTTTGTTCTGACTACGGAATCATCCATTCGGTTTTCCTCGGGCCTGTGCCACGGGTCGCAACGATAGTGCCAGGCTCACGGTTTCGGTTGTTACAAGGATGTTATTCCGCAAACAGAATCAGGGTAATAGCCAGGTCGCAGGATCGGTGCCCAACGGCACTGGTGGCCGCTCCCAATACGCCGGCGTCTCGCCCAGTTCGGCGGCATGCCGCACGGCGTGGATACGACCAAGCCCCGGTGCATCCGTGGTTTCCATCAGATCGGCCACGGCCTTCGCTGTTGGCAGCTCGACGGCGAAGCCGTTCGGCACACGGCCGAGGTCGCGGATCCACCGCCCGGTGCGGGCGAGGGACACCTGGACGTGCCAGCTTCCACCCTCCTGCATCCGACGCATCAAGCCGATCAGCGCGCCGAACGCCAGCAGGTAGCCTGATCCGTGATCCAGCGCCTGACAAGGCAGCACCTTGGGCGCTGCCTGTCCGGCGGCCTGAGCCTCCGCGTGATTAATTCCGGTTGCAGTCTGCGTCAGGCTGTCGAAGCCGCGGCGCCCGGCCCATGGACCAACATGACCATAGGCCGACAAAGATACATACACGATGCCGGGACGTAGCCGAGCTGCATCCTGTGGGCCAAATCCGAGGTCGGCCAGCCCGCCGGGGCGATAGCCTTGGATGAAAATATCGGCCTGCGACAGTAACGCCCGCAGGCGCGCGTTGTCGTGATGGTCGCGCAACTCCAGGCCCGCCGACCGTTTGCCACGCCCGGTGTCGATCACAAGCATCGGCAGGTTCGGCAGGTTCGGACTGGCAATCGCCAGCACCTCCGCCCCATGCGCCGCCAAAGTGCGGCCGCATACAGGCCCGGCAATTATCCGGGTCAGGTCCAGCACACGCACACCGCCCAGCGGTCGCGCCGCTGCCGGCAGGCTGCGCGGCGGCGCATCACCAATCCGGGTCAGCTTGACCACCGGCTGCGACACGAGCGCCTGCCCCTGCCTATGACCATCCCACTCGGCAAAACTGCGCATCGCCGTCGCGCACATCCCCGCCGCCGCGGCCGCATCCTCCAGCGCAAACGCTGTCCAGGACTGCAGCGCCGCCGCCACCGCCGAGCGTTCGTTGGCACAACCGAGGATACGCAGGATGCCGTCACGATGGTGCGGAAAATTGGTGTGCAACCGGACCCAGCGCCCATCACCGCATTGGTAGGCACCGGCGATGGGATCCCACGGATCCTCCGGCGCCTTGCCCTCGATCCCGACAAACCGTTCCGACAGAAACTCGATCGCGGCGTGGCGCATGTCCACCGTGACCGACTGCTTGCGGCCGCCGCGAAGCCGCCAGACCGTCGCAGCCGCCAGCGCCGAAGCCGCGATACTGACTTGCGCCGCCGTGCCGACCGCAAAGCTCGACGGCAGCACCGGATCAACACCGATGAGGCGAACATCGCCCAACGCATCCGCCGGCAGATTGGCCTCCGTCCATAGCGCCGACAGGTGGTGCAGCGGCCTCATGCCAGCGTCTCCGGCGGCACGAAATCCCGCCAGCGGCCCGGTGTCTCCGGCTGATCGGCGTAACGGCCCAACGCATCTGCGGTCTGCCCGACGGTGTCGGCAAACACCAGTCCGCGCTCTGCAAGGAACCCGTCAAGCTCCGCCACGATCCGGGTCACCGCGGCAAATCCCTCATGCATGACCGCCGATAAAACCTCCACCGCAGACGCCCCGCACAGCGCCATGCGCATGACGTCATCGCCGGATCGCACGCCGTTCGTGCCAATCAACGGATATCCCGCGCCTGTTGCGCCCCGCGTCAGGGCGAGGAACCGGCACACGATCGGCAGCGCCCATTTACCGCCGTAGGCTGCCGAGGTGCCCAGCACCGGCGCGAATGTGTCCAGATCAGGCACCAGCGCCATGAACCGCCCCATCATGCCCACCGCGTCCGCGCCCCCCTGCCGCGCCGCCATTGCCAGCGCCGGCAGATTTGGGGATAGCCCGGTCAGCTTGATCCACAACTGCATTCCGTGCGTCACCGCCCGTACCCGGCGCACCAGATCAGCCAGCCGCCCAGGGTCGGTTTCCTGCACGATCGCACCCGCCGCCGCCTCCGACGCGTGTGGCGCGCCGACATTCAGCTCCAGCACCCGCAGCCCAGCCGCGTGCGCCGCCGAGGCGATCATCACTGCCCCATCCGCACTGCCATAAACGATACTGGCCGCCACGAACCGGCCATCGGCTGCCGCCTCTTGATCCAGCGCGCCGATTGCGGCGAACCACGCGCCGACGGAACGCTGCGACAGGCCCGACCGGTTGAACAGCGAAATCCCCTGCCCTACCGTCGGCACGCCGTGTCTGTCCAGACGCGCGTAATCCGCCCTGTCCAGTTGCCGCCCGCCGGCCGGATTTTCATTCACCGACTTTGCCACAACCCCCGCCGCCCCCGCCCGCAGCGCCGCTCGGATTCCAGCCTCCGTCATCACCGGCTCGCCCGCTCCGCAGATCACCGGATTGACCAGCGAGAAGGTCCCGACGGTTGTTGCGAGCCGGCTCACCGCTTGCCAGTCGCGACCTGGTTGAACGGCTTGTTCTTGTCCACACGAATGTCGGACGGCAGGCCCAACACGCGTTCAGCGATGATATTGCGCAGGATCTCGTCCGACCCACCGGCAATGCGTGAACTCGGCGACGACAGCAGCGCAGCCTGGAACATCGCATACGACTCCACCAGATCCTCGTCGATGACCAGCCCACCGGCACCCATCAGATCGATCCCGTAGCTGGCGATGTCCTGCAGTTTCGATGCGTTCACAAGCTTGTGGATGGAGTTCTCCGGTCCTGGCGTCTCGCCCTTCGACAACGCCGTCATGGTGCGGAACCGGGTGAACTTCAGGCCCTGGGAGCGTGCATGCCACTCCGCAATGCGTTCGCGGACGGCCGCGTTCTGAACCGCCGGCTTGCCGTCCATCCGCACCTTGCGGCTCAGCTCGATCAGGTCATCGACGCCCGGCCTCTGCTCATCGCCCACCGCGAGCCGTTCGTTCATCAGCGTGGTCAGTGACACCTTCCAGCCCTGCCCCACCGCACCCAGCCGCTGCGTGTCCGGTATCCGCACATCGGTGAAGAACACCTCGTTGAAATGCCGCGCGCCGGACATCTGATGAATTGGCCGGATCTCGATCCCCGGCGATTTCATGTCCAGGAAGAAGAACGTCAGCCCCTCATGCTTTGGGACATTCGGATCGGTTCGCACGACCAGGATGCCGAAATTCGAAAGATGCGCCCCCGACGTCCAGATCTTCTGCCCATTGATCACCCAGTCGTCGCCGTCCCGCTCAGCCCGTGTCCGCAGCGCCGCCAGGTCGGACCCGCCGGCCGGTTCGCTGAACAACTGGCACCACACTTCCTCGCCATGCAGTGCCGGCTTCACGTAACGATCCAGTTGTTCCGGCTTTGCATAGGCCATCATTGTGGGGATGCACATACCCAGACCGATTTCATACAGCCCGCGCGGCACCACGTAATTCTCTTCCTCCTGGTTGTAGATGACCTGCAGGATAGGGGATGCTTCCTTGCCGCCGAATCGTTTCGGCCAGGTCAGTCCTGCGAACCCGGCCGCCGCTTTCTTCGCCTGCCACGCCTTGCACCGTTGCACGGCCTCGGCATCAATTCCGCTTTGTCGCAGCACGGGCTTCGCGCGGGCCTTGAGTTCGGCATTGGCGCTGAGGAACGCGCGGGCTTCGGCACGAAATGCGGCTTCTTCGGGCGTATCATTGAAGTCCATATCAGCACTCCCCTGTTTTCAATCCGATGATCACACGCCTTCGCCGCTCCGCCGGGCGCAGCAAGGTTCAGGCAGCGTTGCGAGTTTCCAGCAGGTCGACCAGCCGGTTCTTCCAGAATGGCGCCGACCCGATCGCCAGCCCAAGCTGTTTGGAGCGGCGGTAGAACAGGTGGCAGTCGACGGCCCAGGTGAAGCCGATGCCGCCATGAACCTGGATGTTTTCTTTCGACGCCAGGTGAAAGGCCTCTGTCGCGGACACCCGTGCGGTGGCGGCGGCCAGCGGCAGGTCGGTAGCGTCGGCCCCTATGGCCCACGCACCATAATAGGCGTTGGAGCGCGCCAGCTCGAGCGCCACGTACATATCGGCCAGCTTGTGTTTGATCGCCTGGAACGACCCGATCGGGCGGCCAAACGCGAAGCGCTCCTGTGCATAATCCTTCGCCATTTGCAGGCAGGCGTCGGCGCCACCCACCTGTTCAAATGCGAACAAAATCGCGGCGCGATCCAGCACCCGTTGCACGGCACCCCATCCGCTGGATCCCAACGCCTGCACCGGCGTCGAATCGAACTCCAGCCGAGCGTGGTTTTTTGTTGGATCGAGCGTCTTCAGATCGCGTCGCCGTACCCCAGCCAGATCGGCCACGAACAGGCCGGGCTGACGATGCTCGTCGCACGCCACCACGACCGCAATGTCCGCGATGCCGCCGTCTGCCACCGGCCACTTCACCCCGGTCAGGCGGCCTCCGACAACACGGGCATGAATACCGGCCGGCTCTGGATTGCCGTTGCCCTCCGACAGGGCGAAACAACCGATCAGCGAGCCCTCTGCGATGCGCGGCAGATAATCGTGCCGCTGGGCGTCCGACCCAGCGGTCAGAATCGCCTCGGCGGCCAGATATGCCGTAGACCCAAAAGGCACCGGCGCCACCGCGCGCCCCATCTCCTCGGCCAGCACACATAGGCCCTCATAACCGAGGGCTGCGCCGCCGAATTCTTCCGGGATCGCCGCGCCGATCCATCCCAGTTCGGCGATCGCGCGCCACAGGCCGGGGGCATGCGTCTCCTGCCCGTCCAGAGAGCGCCGCACTACTGCCGGCGTGCACTGCTCAGTCAGAAACCGTCGTGCCTGGTCGCGCAACTGCTTCAGGTCGTCGGAGAAGTCGAAGTTCATGTGATTTTCCCCCAGCCGCAAATTGCCAGCGAACGTCAAAATTGTGAAGTGACACCCGCGCGTTTCTTTTTCCGCGACCGATCAGGCCTGGTTGTTTCCGGGCAATCCGTGTGGGAACAGGTTCGCGGCTAGCAAACCGCCATCGACGTCCAAGGTGGTCCCGGTAATGTATCGCGCCATATCCGACGCCAGGAACAGCGCCGCTCGCCCGATATCGTCCGGGGTGCCTCGCTGACGCATCGGCAGCAGGCTCGCCGCATACCGTTCCACCCGCTGTGGCGTGTCGAACAGCCGCGGCGTGACGATATGCCCCGGCGCAATGGCATTCACCCGAATCGCGTGCGGTGCCCACTCCACTGCCATGGTCTGCACAAGGCTGATCAGCCCCGCCTTCGCTGCCCCATATGCACCGCGCATCGGCGCCGCCCGCTGCCCGTCCACCGAGGCAATCCCAACGATCGCGCCGGCCTGCCCGCGTCGGATAAGCGACTGTGCCATCTCACGCGCCACCAGGAAGAAGTAGCGCAGGTTCAGCCGCATCTGGTCGTCCCAAACCGCCGCCGTGGTGTCGAGCAACGAGCCCCACGTCGCTGCGCCGACGATCGACACCATCACATCCAGCCCGCCTAGCTTCGCACCGGCCTCGCCGACGATCAAAGGGATTTGTTCGTCATCCAGCACATTCCCCGCAATGGTAAACGCCTGCCGCCCCAACTCCGAGACTTTCTGGCCCACCGCGTCGGCACGATCCGTCACCAGATCAACCAACGCCACATCGCATCCCGCCCGCGCCAGAAACAGCGCAGCGCTTTCGCCCATACCCTGGCCACCGCCGATGATGAGCGCCTTCTTTCCTGCCAGACCGAAGAACGTGCTTTCCATGATGTTTCTCCCTCTCGGCGGGAGTGGATCACTGCACAGCGGCGTTGGCAAAATTCCAGTTCGTCGGGGGCTATTCGTGACGCCGGATCAGCCGAAAAAATCGCCCGCGCGTCACACCGGTTGCAGCGGGCGATACGGTATCTCCGGAAGCAGCACCACGATCGCATCCCCCGGCCGCACTTCACCGCTCGCCAGCACCACGCCCATCACGCCGGCCTTGCGAAGCAGATTGCCTGCCGAATCCCGGCCTAGTGTTGCCGCCATCAATCCCGGCCGGAACCGGTTCAGTTGCAGGCACGGATTGCGCAGCCCGGTCAGGCGAACCTCCGCCGCTGTCCCAATTCGCAGCACCGTCCCGGTTGGCAGCCCGAGCAGATCCACGCCGCACGTCAGAATGTTCTCGCCGATGTCTCCCGGGCCTACAGTGAATCCCTTTCCATCGAGTTCCTCCAGCAGTTCGCGATGCAGCAGATGCACCTGCCGTAGATTGAGCTGCGACGGATCGCGCGCCACACGCGACCGATGCTTCACCGTTTTGCCAAGATGGGCATCACCTTCCACACCCAGCCCGGCCAGCAGCCTAATCCACATCCGGGGCTGCTTGCTGAACCGGTGCACGCTGGCTTGACTGACCGCATCGACCGAACCTCGCATCACTCTTCCTTCGCCGCCGCCACGCAGCTGCCGGCAGATAATCGATCTACAGGAGGAACCTGGCGATGCATGACATTACGGGCGGCGTCGGGCCGGCCGCCAGTCGCGGCAGCTACTTCCCTGCGATCGCGCAGGTGTGGTCCTGCAGTTCCTCACCCGATCCGCGGTTGCCCGCTGCCAGGTCCACCGTGTCGTCCAGCAGGATGAACCCGGGGCTTCCATCCGCGAACGTCGCACCCACGGCGACCAAGGTGTGCTGGCCCATGTCGATGCCGGGGTCCGCATCGGCCAGCACCCGAAAAGGATTAACCTCGTCAAGCGTCCGCCGATCGATCCGGATCGCGCGATAGGCATGCCCGGTCAACAGCAGCGGAAATTCCGCCCACTGCGTCCCAACCTTATCCAAGCCAGCCGCCAGCGCATCATGGACATCGCGACGAATGCAGTCGATGTGGATGTGTAACTGATTCTGCGTCCGCCCCATGGGCGAGTTGATTGCCAGCGCGACTGCGTCACGCGGCAAGTCGGCACGTACCCGCTCCTCGACAAAGAAGCGGGCGTTCCAGGCCGCGCTCCAGTAGTTCGTCGCACCCGGCGCCAGGATGGCCGGATCTTCGATCCCGCTGATCCGTTTGGTGGGGATCAACAGGAACTGTCCTATCCCCCTGATGTCCTTGAGCAAAGCAAAGCCCTTGTCGCCGCCCGTGGCGATATCGACCTCGGTGCATGGTGCCGGATCGCGGTCGGACTCTTCATGCGGCACGCACTCGCCGTGGACGATATTCCATAGTGTCGACGGATTGACTGCATGTGCATGCAGTGGTGCCAGCAGCAACGCTGCCAGCACCAGCCGCATCAGCCGGCCATTCACCCCGCCTCCAGCTCCGATCCCGCCAGCAGCTCACACAGCTTGGCCATTTCGGTGTGATCGGCATCGGCACCGAACCGCGACTGCGCGGCCACGATCATCTCGTTCACAAGCGCGGAGATCGGTGCTGCGGTGCTGGTTTCCCGCCCGACCTGCATGGCGATGGACAGATCCTTAGCCAGCAAACCCATGGTGAATCCGGCATCGAACTTCCGCGACAACACGAACTGCCTGAACTTCTTCTGCGTCGAGTTGTTCATGCCGGTCGCCGCATTCAGCACGTCCGTCATGATTGCCGGATCCAGCCCGAAGCGCTGCCCGATCAGCAGCGCTTCAATGCCGATCAGAAACCCGCCGGTGCTGACCAGGTTGTTCAGCGCCTTCATTGCCTGGCCCGACCCGACCGCACCGGTGCGCAACACCGAGGTTCCCATCGCCGACAGAACCGGAAGCGCGCGATCGATAACCCCCGAGTCGCCACCAACCATGATGGCCAGCTGCCCGGTTTTGGCCCGGGGCACGCCGCCCGATACCGGTGCGTCGATCAGCAGACCGCCGAGCGCCGTCACTTTTTCGGCCAGCCGCTGCGTAACCGAAGGGACGCCGGAGCTCATTTCAATAATGATGGTCCCGGGCTTCATCCCGGCCAACAGATTGTCGTCACCCTCGGCCAGGACGCGCTCAACGATCACGCTGGTTGGCAGCATGGTGACGATCACATCTGACGACGCGGCCAATTGACGCAACGAATCGGGGGCGAACCCGCCGACCTGCTGGACAAAATTGTTGGCGACCTCCTGGCGGGAATCGTTCACATTGACGGTGTAACCGGCTTTCACCAGGCATGCGGCCATTGGCCAGCCCATGTTGCCGACGCCGACGAAACCGACTGTTTGCGCCATGTCGGTTACCCTTTCGCCGCGTCGACTTCCTTGAACACCTCGGTGGCGATCTTGAACGCCTCCAGCGCTGCCGGGATGCCGCAGTAGCCACCCACCTGGATCAGCACTTCCTTGATCTCATCGCGACTGACACCGTTGGTTAGCGCCGCCTTCAGATGCAGCCGCAGTTCCGCACCGCGGTTAAGCGCCGACAGCATGCCGAGGTTGATGATGCTGCGCGTCTTGCGGTCCAGCCCCGGCCGCGTCCAGCACATGCCCCAGGCCATCTCGGTGGTCATCTGCTGGAACACCGCATTGAAATCGTCAGCGCGCGCCAGGGAGCCGTCGACATACTCCGCCCCGAGAACCTCCCGGCGCACGGCAAGGCCCTTCTTGAACAGGTCGCTTTGATATTCCGGGCGGTTCGGGACCTCAACCATGGCTTGTACTCCTCGTAGGTGATGCGATGGCGCGGACCCTAGGGCGACCAGCTTTCACGAGCAAGGTAGCCGCCCCTGACCCAGCAGCGACCGGACCAAAGCGGCGTTGACCAACCGCACGCGGTCGAACCGACCTGCGTTCCGGCCGGGGCGGCATCGCCAACCATCATAACAACCGGGTTGGCGGCATCCTGGACAGCCCAGATGCCCTGCAGCAAACCATCATTGCTGCACTCAGGGGCCACCGAGCCAACCGTTGCTCACGGCAAACCGTATAACCTCGACCCTGCTGCGGAAGTTCAGCTTTTCCATCGCGCGCGCCTTGTAGGTATCGACGGACTTCACGCCGATGCCCAGCGTATTGGCGATTGATTTATTGCTGTGCCCAATCGCCGTCAGGCGCAGGACCTCGATTTCGCGCGGACTGAGATCGGCCAGCGGTCCACCTGTCGACACCGGCGGCGAAACGTCAGCCCCGCGCCGGATTACCCGGGCCGCGATTGCCGGATCCAGGTAAATTCCACCCGCTGCGACCGCATGGATCGCCCGCCGAAGCTCCTCCGCGGCGGACCGTTTCAGCACATAGCCGGCCACCCCCAGCTCGAGTAACTGCCGCAGGTAGGCGCCGTCCTCATGCACCGAGAGGACCAGTATCCGACACCGCGGACATGCCTCCAGCAGCTTGCAAGCCACCTCGAGCCCATTCAACCCTGGCATCGACAAATCGAGGACTGCGACATCCGGCTGCAATTCGCTCGCGCGCCTCAGCGCGCTTTCCCCGTCGCGCGCCTCGCCCACCAGCGCCAAACCCACATCGGCCAGGATCAGCGCCTTGATGCCTTCCAGCACCAAAGGATGATCATCCGCCAGAAACACCCGCACCGCTTCGCTCATCGCCATGCCAGCGGGATGCGCACGAAAACCGTGGCTCCTCTGTCCGGCGACGATTCAATCTCCAGCGAGCCGCCGACCAGGCCAACCCGCTCGCGAATGCCCAGTAGCCCCAGACGCTTCGGCGGCAGATTACCAAGGTCGGTGTTGTCACTGAAAAAGCCGTGCCCGTCATCTTCGATGATCATCATCACCTGCTGGTCGCTGCTGTTCAGCATTACGCCCACGCGGGTTGCATCGGCATGACGCACGACATTGGTCAGCGCCTCCTGCATCACGCGATACAGGGTTGTTTCGATATCCGCGGAGAGCCGCTCGTCGTTCAGCCTCAGGTGCAGGTCGAATGCGATGCCGGACCGGTCGCTCCAGGTCTTCAGCAGGTTTCGGATCGCCGGCTGGATTCCCATATCGTCCAGCTCCCTGGGCCGAATTTCCCAAGCCAGTCGGTTCAGATCGCGGCCAAGTCCGGCAGTGACGGTCCTGAGCGAGGTCAGGCCAGTGAGGAATGCCGAACTTCCGGCTGTCGTGCCCATCAATTCATTCAGGCCAAGTTGCAGAAGCGTCAGCGACTGGCCGAGCGTGTCATGCAGTTCACGTGCGATCCGCCGCCGTTCGGCCTCCTGATCGGCAACAGTCCGCCGCAGCACCTGCGACAACTCAGCCTCCAGCACTGCCCGCCGCTTGGTCTCCTGCTTCAAAGCCTCTGCCGTTCTTTGCAAATCCGCCAGGCGGCGATCGAGTTCCTGGGTCAGTTTTTCCTGTTGCTGTCGCCTTTCCTCGCGTTCACGCGCGGCCTGGTCGATACGCTGTAAGGTTATCTCCAGCAGCGACAGGCGGAGCCGGTGCGCCGTATCGATTTCGGTCGCAAGCCAGGGGCGCCCATGCATCCGCGCCTCATTCTGCCATACCGCAAAACCGCGGTGAGGCATCAGCGATTCCTGATCCGCGTTTAGCCCGGCCATTTTCTTGCTACTGCCGCTCCATAAAAGCTTCGTAGCAACCTCCGCCTGGAACCATAGCACGTAGTCATGCGGCGTCCGCGATACCGACAGCGCCAGCAGCCCGCTGGCAATTTCCGGGAATTGCGCGGCCGGCGGATAGACCGCCGAGAGGCAGTCGGTGTGAAACACCCCTGCCTCAACGGTGCAACTCAGCCAATCCACCAACGCCGCGACCTGCGCGTGGTCCGGCGTGCTTCCGATCGCGCTAAGTCGCCCCTCAATCCATACCGCAACGCCGGACGCCGACACCAAATCCAGCAGGTTGGGACGGAACCGGATCAAACCGTTGGCCAGATCGGCTTCCCGGCTCATGCGTTCCACCAGTGCCTCATGGACACGCAGGGAACGAAGTTGCACCTCCAGATCGATTTCGACCAGTCTCATCTGCAGATGGGACGATGTCATTTCGGCGAATAGTTCAAAGGCTTCGCGCAGCCGATGCGAAAGATAACGCGGCGTATAGTGGTGGCAGACAATCAGGCCCCATAGCTGCCCGCCCGGCAGCAGAGACAGCGACATCGATCCGACGACACCCATGTTGGCGAGGTACCGCCGGTGCATCGGGGACACGCTGCGCAGCGTGCTGTGACTCAGATCGAGGGGCTTGCCATTTGACGGGTTCAGCGGCGGGATGATCGGCAGCGGCGCGTAGCGCGGGTCAGGGATGTAGCGTACCCAGTTCGCCTGATACAGCTCGCGGGCCTGCTGGGAAATGTCACTGGCCGGAAAGTTGGTATCAAGGAACGAATAGGCTGCTTTGCCGCGCGCCTCGGCTACCACTGCGCCACTGCCGTCTGCCGCAAACCGGTAGACCATGACGCGTTCGAAGCCGCTCACCGCACGCACCTCATTCGCGACCGCATTCAGAAATGCCGGCAATGAAGCCGATCGCTGCACGTGGTGCATCATTGCCTTCACCAGCGCCAGCGCATCTTCAACGACCGACACACGACGGGGCTCAAAATCCAGGATCAGAAGCCCGTCGACCATATGCACCAGGACGTCGGTTACGCCGTAGATGGCGTTATCCATGCTGAAAGCGAACACCGGCCGGCTTAGTGTGCAGCGGTCGTTGATCAGCGCGCGCAGCCGATGCACCTGATCCACCCGAAGCACATCGGTCGCCGGCGCCCCCACCAGCATCGCCGGCGTCATATCCAGGATGCCCATCGTGTCACCGCCGGCATGAACGATCCGCAGATCCTGTGCATTGAGCGCTAGCAAAGCGCCATGCGGCTGCACTGAGCCTGGGATATGAATCGGTTTTAGGTCGCAGGTTGTCAGGTCAGTACTGCTGAAATCAGAAGAATGGTCGCTCATGCATCTCGCGCTCTCTGGTCGCCGATCCAACCGCCCGTGGGCCATTGCTGAAGTATCAAACCAAATTCATGTCCTGGTAAATACGGGTTCGCAGATGGACGAAGGCCCGCCAAATCGGGCCCGGGAAAGAAGACGCCTTAGACATAGGATTCTGTGCTCTCGCTGTCCGGAAAACCACGATAAAACCTCGGCCGAATTGTTAGAAGACCAATAATCCGCCGACGCGCCAGTCTGGATTTGCGCGCGACCGACTGATCAACGTCGTTTCGTGTTAACCACGGTGACATTCGGGCTCATGTCAGACAATGATATACATCAATTTTCAATTTTCGAGGCGCGCGTCGAGACGTTCGCGGCACAGCGCAACATTGCGCATTTGGGTAACTGCTCAGAAACGAACCTGATCCGAATGAACGCTGCGTTCTCGGATCCATGCCGTACAAAGAGCGCGCCAAGCTTGCCGCCGCCAAGCCGGAACCGCCTGATCCAGCGCAGCTAGCGGGTCTGCTCCGCCAGAGGCACCAGCGCGTGCATCCATTCCTGCCTGGGTTGGGCATCGGAGAAGGAAGGCGGATCGGTGCCGACCACGTAGGCGTGCCGATCCTGATCCTGATCCTGATCCTGAGGCTGGGGCTGGGGCTGGGGCTGATAGGACGCCGGTATTCAGCAGGTGTCCCGCCGGATCAAGTCCGGTTTGCTGGATCTGTGACTTGCCCAGGCTTCGGACGCGGAGTGGCGGCGCAGGGGCAACCTGTACGCGCGACATCACCACAAAGCTGCGACCGCCTCTGACCGGTTGACAATCACCCGTTGGGCCGGCAAAGCGCATGCACCAAGAAAAACCTCCGGAGACGTCCATGTCGATCCCCCGCCGAACCCTTCTCGCGGGGGCCGCCGCCGCGATTTCGCTCCCGGCAATCCGCCGCGCCCGGGCAGCGGGGGTCATCAAGATCGGCGTGCTGTCAGACATGTCCGGTCCCTATGCCGAGGCATCCGGCCCCGGCGACTTTCTCGCTGCCCAGATGGCCGCGGAAGATTTCATGAAGACCCACCCTGACATTCATGTCGACGTCATCCAGGGCGACATGCTGCTGAAGCCGGATGTCGGAGCATCCATCGCCCGCGGCTGGTATGATCAGGATGGGGTCGACGCGATCTTTGACATCCCCCAGTCAGCCGTCGCCATCGCCGTCGGCGAGGTGGCCAAGGCAAAGGACAAGGTCGTCATCTTCACCGCCGCCGGCATTCCCGACCTGACGGGTAAATATTGCACGATGAACCAGGTCCAATGGACCTACGACCTGTGGAGCAACGCCAACGCCATCACCCGCGGCCTGGTCAATGCCGGTGGTGACAGTTGGTTCTTCATCACCCCCGACTACATCTCCGGTCACACCATGACCAAGGACACCAGCACCATCGTCGAGCAGCTTGGCGGCAAGGTCCTTGGCAAGGCTGCCTATCCGTTCCCCGGCACCACCGATTTCTCCGCCTATATCGTCCAGGCCCAGGCCAGCAAGGCGAAGGTCCTGTGCCTGGCCAACGCCGGTGACGACACCGCCAACTGCATCAAGCAGGCGCATGAGTTCGGCCTGCCGCAGTCCGGGGTGAAGATCGCTGCCCTGGTCTACCAGGACTATATCAGCCGCTCCGTCGGCTTGGATCTGGCCGAAGGCATTGTCGGCGCCATGCCGTTCTATTGGGACATGAACGACGACACACGCGCCTTCGCCGCACGCTTCGCCCCGCGCTATCACAAGGCTTATCCGAACTACTATCACGCCGGCAGCTATTCCGCGGTGACGCATTATCTGAAGGCGGTCGCGGCAATGGGTGTGGACAAGGCCAAGGCCAGCGGCAAGGCTGCCGTCGCACAGATGAAGGCGATCCCGGTCGCCGATCCGTTGTATGGCACGGGTGTGGTCCGCGCGGATGGCAAGTTTGTCCACGCCAACCGCGTATGGGTGACCAAATCCAAAGCTGAATCGAAGGGCGAATGGGATCAGTTCAAGCTGCTGGCAACGGTACCGCAGGACAAGGCGTTCCAGTCAATGGAGACGCTGGGCTGCCCGCTGATCAAAACCTGACGTTGCGCCGCGGGCGCGATCTGCTCACCGCCGGCCTGATCGATGCCGCCGCACTGGCCGACGTGACGGCCACCGAGGCTCGCTACGCCGTCGCCATATCGCCAGCCATGCGCGCCCTGATCAAGGCGCCCAATGACCCGATCGGCCGTCAGTTCATTCCCGACCCGGCGGAATTGCTGACCGCCGATTTCGAACGTGCCGACCCGATCGGTGACGACGCCCTGTCGCCGGTAAAGGGCGTGGTGCATCGCTATGCCGATCGGGCGCTACTGAAGCCGCTGCTGGTCTGCCCGGTGTATTGTCGCTTCTGCTTCCGCCGCGAGCATGTCGGTCCGGATGGCGGCGTGCTGACCCGGGCCGAACTGGACAAGGCCTACCTCTGGTTTGCCAGTCATCCGGCCGTCACCGAGGTCATCCTGACTGGCGGTGATCCGCTGATGCTGTCACCCCGCCGCTTGGGCGCGATTGTCACGACGCTGTCGGCAATCCCGCATATCGAGACCATCCGCATCCACTCCCGCGTGCCGGTCGCCGACCCGCAACGCCTGACCCCGGAACTGGCCGCCGCCATGGAAACCGAGCGGTCGATGTGGCTGGTTGTTCATGCCAACCACGCCAGTGAGTTCACCCCGGCTGCCGCCACCGCCCTGCGCCACGTCCGCGCCCACGGCATCCCCCTGCTCGGCCAGTCGGTTCTGCTCCGCGGCGTCAACGACAATGCGGCCGCGCTGGAGGCGCTGTTTCGGGCCATGATCGCGCACCGCATGAAGCCATACTACCTGCACCAGCTGGATGCCGCACCCGGCACCGCCCGGTTCCATGTGCCGATCGAGCGGGGCCGCGCCCTGCTGGAGGCCCTGCGTGGCCGGGTGACCGGACTTGCCTGGCCAACCTACGTGCTGGATATCCCCGGCGGTCACGGCAAGGTTCCGATCGGCCCGGACTATCGCGATCCGGACGGTGTGGTTCGCGACCCCGCCGGCCGCCGTCATGCATGATGTGGCATGATGTTGATAGTCAAAGCCAAAAGTAACGTTTGGTTAACTTTTTAATGCGAAATCGTCGGTTCCACCTGTCAGGAGCCGTCCATGCCCGCCATCCCGACCCGTCGTTCGTTGTTGGGTTTTGCCGCCGCCCTCGCCGCGTGCCCGCTTTGTGCCACACGCTCTGCCAACGCCGCGGACGGTCACGCTCCGCACTGGACCTATGAAGGCGAGGACGGACCGACGCACTGGAGCACGTTGTCCCCGGACTTCAAAGGCTGCGCACTGGGCGCGGAACAGACACCGATCGATCTCAAGGCTGCCGTCAAGGCTCAGAGCGGGTCGGTGGACTTCGGCTACCAGGCCATGCCCCTGACGATCCTCAACAATGGACACACGGTCCAGGTGAACACTCCGCCGGGCAGCAGCCTGATACTCAGCGGCACCAAGTATGACCTGCTCCAGTTCCACTTTCACCATCCCAGTGAGCATCTGCTCGCCGGGAAAGGCTTCGATATGGAGCTGCACTTTGTTCACAAATCAGCCAGCGGGGACCTCGCCGTCGTCGGCGTCTTCATCCAGCCGGGCGAGACCAATGCTGCCCTGGCACCGATCTGGTCCGCAATGCCGCCGCACGAGGCCGCCCCCAAGCCGATCGCCGGCGTCACCATCAGCCCGGACCTGCTGCTGCCGACCGATCGCCACTACTTCCGCTACATGGGCTCACTGACGACGCCGCCCTGTTCGGAGGGTTTGACCTGGACCGTATTCCGTTCGCCAATCGAGGCATCGCCAGAACAGATCCGCACCTTCGCCCAGCTTTTCCCGCTGAACGCCCGGCCGTTACAGCCGATTAACCACCGCTTTCTGCTGGAATCCTGAAGTCCCCGGCACGCTACCCTATTGCCATGCAGCGCGCCCGCCGTCGCTGGCGGGCGCAAAACATGCAATGAGGAGGCGGTTAAATCCCGCTAAGCCGCGCGCCACAATTCCCCATCGCGCAGCACCTTGCCTTCCGCCTCCATTTTCAACAGATGCGCCAGCACGTTACGCTCAGCGGCGCGGCGCAACCGTGGGTTCAACTGTGAATACAACGCGTCCATGATCGTGTAGGTGTCGAACGACCCGTCCGTCAGCTTCTTCGCAATTGCCTGCTCGCGGATCATCCGGTGTGTCAACATCTCCCGCACCAGCGAACGGGGTCCACGCAACGCCGGACCGTGCCCTGGCAGATAGACATCATCGTCACGGCCAAGCAATAATTCGAGACTGGCGAAATAGTCTCCCATGTTGCCGCCCGGTGGACTGACGATGCTGGTGGACCACGACATCACATGGTCGGCGCTGAACAGCACGCGCTCACCATCCGGTCCGACCCGGGCGAAACACAGATGATCCGACGCATGGCCCGGGGTGTGCAGCGCCTGCATCCCCGCGAACGATGCCCCATGGTCCAGCTTGACGTCCGCCTCGAACGTCTCCAGCCCGCTGGTCCGAAATCCCACCGTCGGCGCCCCGGTCGCCGCCTGTAGAGCCGGCACCGCACCGACGTGGTCGTGGTGCGTGTGGCTGACCAGGATGAACGCGATCTGCCCGCCGGTGTGGCGCAGGATCGCCTCGATATGCTCCGGGTGCTCTTCCGGCCCGGGATCGAGTACCACCAGCCCTTCCGGCGCCTCGATCAGGTAGGTGTTGGTGCCGAAATAGGTCATCGGGCTGGGGTTGTTGGCCACAATCCGGCTAATGCCGGGCAAAACCGGCTGATTGGCGCCGCGCTCCGGCTCCGGTTCGGTCAGAAAGGGCATTTTTTGACGCACTCCAACAATGCCCGACATGCATGCCGCAAACCCGGCACACTGGCAACGCCGCCACTTTCCGTGCAGGATGCACGCAACCATACATACGGAGGAAGCCGGCATGCCAAAAGGCCTGCTGTTCATGGCGTTCGACTTCTCGACGGCCCATGCCGACGAGTTCCACGACTGGTACGATCATGAGCACGTACCCGAGCGCCTGCGTGTTCCGGGGTTCCTCAACGCCGAACGCTGGATTGCCGATGACAACCCGATGGTCCACGTGGCCACCTACGACCTCGACAGCCCGACGACCCTTTCTTCGGCCCCGTACAGGGCGGTGGGCGGCGCCAACCAGTCGGTTTGGACCAAGCGGGTGACGTCGATGTGCCGCCGGATCATGCGCTACGAAGGTGAGCAACTGCCCCCCGGCGAGCAGATCGCCCCGACCGGCGCAGCCGCGTTGCTGGTCGCCTCGATGACGCCCGACCCCGGTGCCGAAGCGGAATTCAACGACTGGTACGACAACGAACATCTGCCCGGTTTGTCCCGCGTGCCGGGGGTCCTCAGCGCCCGGCGGTTCCGCGCGAGCGACACGGAGTCAGAGCGAAAATACCTCTCGCTTTACCATTTGCAGGATGCGGGGGTCTCCCGCTCCGATGCGTGGTCCAACGCCTCGAACACCGCGTGGACCGAGCGCATGCGCCCGCGCCTGCGTGACCTGCTGGTTATCCGCATGAACCGCTATCAACGGAAAGTTCAAGCCTGATGTCCGCCCTTACCCGCCGCCGCGTCCTGGCTGTCGCCGGCACGACCCTCGCGATGCCTGCCATCGCCCAAACCAAGCAGGCCCCCGGCGTCACCGACACCGAGTTCCTGATCGGCCAGACCATGCCGTATTCCGGGCCGGCGTCGAGCTATGCCCCGATCGGTAAGGTTCAAGTCGCCTATTTTGATATGATCAACACTCAAGGCGGCATCAATGGCCGCAAGATAAAGCTGCTTTCACTGGATGACGGCTACAGCCCACCCAAGACAGTCGAGCAGACCCGCAAGCTGGTGGAGGAAGAAGGCGTTGCCTGCATCTTCCAGCAGCTTGGCACCCCCTGCGCCACGGCCACCCGCAAATACCTGAATTCCAAGAAGGTGCCGCAGATCTTCGTCGCATCCGGCGCCACGCAGTTTGGCGATCCCGAACACTACAAGTGGACGATCGGCTGGCAGGTCAGCTACCAGATCGAAGGCCGCGTCTATGCCCACCACATCCTGGACACCATGCCCAACGCCAAGATTGCGATGTTATACCAGAACGACGACTCTGGGCGCGACTTCATGAAAGGGTTCAAGGACGGCCTCGGGAGCAAGGTCGGGCAACTGGTGATGACGACGAGCTATGAGACGACTGACCCTACGGTCGACTCGCAAGTCGTTGCGATGAAGGAATCCGGGGCAAACGCAGTATTCATGGGTGGCATCCCGAAATTCGGCGCGATGGCGCTGCGCAAGGTCAGGGACCTGGGTTGGGACCCGCTTTACGTGATCACAACCACCGCCTCATCGGTGTCATCCGGTCTGGCGCCGGCCGGTTTGGACAAAGCCACCGGCCTGGTGACCGGTGCCTACATGAAGGACCCGTCCGACCCGCAGTGGAAAAGCGATCCCGGTTACCAGGACTGGCTGGCGTTCATGCGCAAGTACCAGCCTGAGGCGGATCTGACCGACATCAACAATGTCTATGGCTACTGCGCTGCGCAAACCGGGGTTCAGGTGTTCAGACAATGCGGCAACGATCTGTCGCGGGAGAACATCATGCGCCAGGCGGCGAACCTCGATGTCCAATTGCCGATGTTCCAGAACGGTATCCGCTACACGACCACAGCGACCGACTACCTCGGGATAAAGCGCCTGCGGCTGCAACGGTTTGACGGCAAGGCCTGGGTCCCGTTCGGGGAGCCGATCGCCGCATAGGGCGCGCGTCGGCCGCATCTCCATCAACCGGCGAACTTAATCTGGCTTCGCGCAATAGTCCGCTCTTCAGAAGAGCGGACTATTGTTGGCATGGAGTCCAATCTACCGCGGGCGCATCTGACTCGAACCCCGGCTTCCCGGTGGCCTAATCAGCCGCCGAGAACAGGGTCCCGATCGCCTGCTGCGCCTCAAGCTGCACCCGGTGCAGGTGCGCCTCGCTGAGAAAACTCTCCGCATAGATCTTGTAGACGTCCTCGGTGCCCGAGGGACGTGCCGCGAACCAGCCATTGGCCGCCACGACCTTGATGCCGCCGAAACCAGCGCCGTTTCCCGGGGCGGTGGTCATGGCGGCAACAACCGCCTCACCTGCGAGATCCCGCATTCCAAGCTGCTCCGGTGTCGCAGCCTTCAGCACCGCCTTCTGTTTCGCTGTCGCAGGCGCATCGATCCGTTCGTAAAACGGCATCCCCAACTCCGCCGTCAGCCCAGCGAACACCTCGCTCGGATCACGATTGGTTCGTGCGCAGATCTCGCCCGCCAGCAACCCCAGGATTAGCCCGTCCTTGTCCGTACTCCAGACCGATCCGTCACGGCGTAGAAACGATGCGCCGGCACTCTCTTCCCCGGCAAACCCGAACGTCCCGCCGATCAAGCCGTCGACAAACCATTTGAACCCCACCGGGACCTCCACCAGCCGGCAACCCAGACGGCCCACAACGCGATCGATGATTCCGCTGCTGACGATGGTTTTCCCGACGGCGCGGGCGTTTTGCCAATCCGGCCGGTTGGCGAACAGGTAGGCGATACACGTCGCCAGATAATGGTTGGGATTCATCAGGCCGCCCGACTTCGTCACGATCCCATGGCGGTCAGCGTCGGTATCATTGGCGAAGGCCACGTCGAAGCGGTCGCGCATTCCGATCAGCTGCGCCATGGCATGGGGCGACGAGCAGTCCATGCGGATTTTACCATCCCAATCGACGGTCATGAACCGAAAGGTCGGATCGACAACTTCACTGACGATTGTTGCCGCGATGCCGTAACGATCGATCACCGGCTGCCAGTAGGCCAGGCTTGCACCGCCCAACGGATCGATCCCGATCTGCACGCCTGACGACCGAATGGCATCCATATCGATGACCTGCCCCAGCTCCGCGACATAGGGCGTAATGAAATCATGCTGATGCACGCAGGCTGCCCGGCGCGCGCGATCGTACGGCATCCGTCGCACCCCGTTCAGTCCTGCCTCCAGCAAACCGTTCGCCGTTCGCTCGATCGCGGCCGTGATGTCGGTATCGGCCGGCCCGCCGTTGGGCGGATTGTATTTGAACCCGCCATCGCCTGGTGGATTATGCGATGGGGTGATTACAACCCCATCGGCCAGTCCGCTGATGCGGCCCCGGTTGTAGCCCAGGATCGCGTGTGAAATGACTGGGGTCGGCGTGTAGCCGCCCTGCGCGTCGATCATCACCTCGACATCATTGGCCGCGAACACTTCCAACGCGCTTGCCAGCGCCGGCTCGGACAAGGCATGGGAATCGATCCCGATGAACAGCGGGCCGCTGATCCCCTGCGCCGACCGGTGCTGGCAGATCGCCTGGCTGATTGCGAGGATGTGCCATTCGTTGAACGAATGGTTCAATGCCGAACCGCGATGTCCAGAAGTACCAAAGCCGACACGTTGCGCTGTCACCGTCGGATCCGGCCGGCCACTGAAATACGTTGTCACCAGCCGCGGCACGTTCACCAGCATCGATGGTTCCGCCAGTTTGCCCGCGAACCTGCTCACCTCCTCCGTCACGCGCTGAATTCCTTTTTCATTAAGCTGCTTCGTATGGCGCAGGATCGATGGAGCGGCTGCGCGCGCAACCACCGTAATACCAGCAACCCCACCGCCAGCCGAAACGTTTTTTGTCCGCAGGCTGGCACTATAGTCAGATGTGCCAACGGAACGCAGCAGGCGGCAGCGGTCAGTGAGGCGATCATCCACGGGAGCGCAAACTTTGCGCCAGCCTGTCGGCGTCGTGCATGGGCAAGTCACACACATTACGCCGGCACACGAATGCCGCTGCACGCCCCGGTTCGGCACCCTTGCCAAACGCCGGATGGCCCTCCGGCAGCGCCGCAGTATCAGTCGCCCGCAGCACCAGAACTGCCGGGTCCGGTGCCCCCAGCGCCGCCGCCAACAATGCCTCCGGCTCAGCCCCGACGATCACCACCGTCGCCGCCTCCTCCAGCAGATCCGCGGCCGCCAGCAAGGTCGGCATGCCGGCCAGCTGATCAGCCTGGCCGGCGAAGGCCCGCACCACGGCCTCGGCGCGTGCCCGCCAGGCGGCATCTCCAGTCAGGTGGTACAACCGGGCCAGAACCTCCGCCATCATCCCGTTGCCCGCGGGCGTCGCGTTGTCCGCCGCCGAACGTGGACGGGTCAGGGGCACATCCGCCGCATCCGCTGAAGTCGTGAAATACCCGCCATGCCCGTCGGCGAATGCCGCGTCCGCCGTGGCCGCCAGCCGTTCGGCTGAGGCCCGGTAATTCGCCTCGCCGGTTGCCTCGAACAGGGCCAGGGCTGCCCGTGCCATTGCGGCTTGATCCTCGATCAATCCAGCGGCGGTGACCCGCCCGAGCCTCCAGGCATGCGCTACACCGCCATGGTCGGCCGCCATGTGGGTCATGACGAATTCGAAGGCATCACGAGCCCGCGCCAGCCATGCGGGCTGGCCGAAAACCACAGCGCAGCGGGCCAGCGCGGCAATCGCCAGGCCATTCCAGTCGGCCAGCACCTTGTCGTCCCACCCCGGCCGCACCCGGTTTTCGCGCGCCTGGAACAACACCTGGCGGCATCGCGCCAACACAGCCTCCTGCGCCGCCGAACCCAACGGCGCGACCCGCCGCAGAATGGCTTGCCCCTCCCAGTTACCCGCCGCGCTTACGTCGTAGGCTTGCTTGAAAGAAGCCGCATCCGGGCCCAGCAACGCATCGACCTCGGCCACTGACCAGACGTAGAAGCGGCCTTCCTCACCCTCACTGTCGGCATCTTCCGAGGCGGCGAACGCCGCCTTTCCGTCGACTGCCTGCGCACTCATGTCGCGCATCATCCAGCCCACCGTCTCCGCCGCCCGCTCGGCATACAGCACATTAGGCGCATCGGCTTGCGCCAGGGCCAGCAGCTCCAGCAACTGCGCATTGTCATACAGCATCTTCTCGAAATGCGGCACCAGCCAGACATCATCGGTGGAATACCGTGCATAGCCGCCGCCAAGGTGATCATAAATACCGCCCTGCGACATTCGTTCCAACATCAGGTGCAGCGCCTGCCGTCCTGCCGGCCGGCCGCTGCGGAATGCGTCCTGCCACAGCAACCGGTAGATCGGCGGGTTGGGAAATTTCGGGGCTCCGCGCAGGCCGCCCTGGACCGGATCGGTCATGCGCAGATAGGCCTGCGCCACTGCCTCCAGCTGCGCCGGTCCCGGCGCATCGCCAACCGACGCCGCCGCCTGCCGTGTGAGGACCTGGCTGAGCGCCTTGGTGTTCTGCGTCACCGCCTCGGCGCCCGAATGGAACGCGTTCGCCACCCCCTGCAGCACCTGCCGGAAGGATGGCCGCCCCCAGCGCGGCTCCGGCGGGAAGTAGGTGCCGCCCCAGAACGGCGTGCCATCCGGCGTGGTGAACATGGTCAGCGGCCAACCGCCCTGTTCGCCTAACGCATGCAGCGCCGACATGTAGATCTGGTCAATGTCCGGCCGTTCCTCGCGATCAATCTTGATGTTGACGAACAGGCTGTTCATCAGCGCTGCGGTATCCGCGTCCTCAAACGATTCGTGCGCCATCACATGGCACCAGTGACACGCCGCATAGCCGATCGAAACCATGATCGGCTTGTTGGCCGCCCGTGCCTCGTCCAGCGCCGCTTTGCCCCACGGCCGCCAGTGCACCGGATTGGCGGCATGTTGCAGCAGGTAGGGCGAGGTTTCCTGCCCAAGCAAGTTTTCCGGTGCGGCCATGGCGCGGTCCCCGTGACATGTGTCGGTCAGACATGGGGGCCCGCGTTCGGTGATGCCACCCGCGACATCTGCGTGTTCAGCCTGCCCTTCGCTGACGGCGGCGAGATCAAACTTGCCGCTGAAGAACAAGACATTTACCACAGTGAACACGAAGAACCACTGACAGCCATGGGGCCAGCAGCTGAGCCCTTACCGGCTCGAACCGGCCGTTCCATCCGCATCCTCGCGCCGGACTGCGAATCGGTTTTGTGACATATGATGTCGCGCACCATGACCATGTCCAAGACCGCCGGAGGTAGCCCGTTGCTCAAGTCAGTCGTAACCGCCATGCTGGGGCTCTGCCTTGGCACCACACTGATCGCCTGCAGCGGACCGCCCGCACCAGCCGCAGTTGCGATCGTGACGCCCCCGCCCCTCGATGGCACCTACGGCGGCGTCATGCAGTTGAACCGCGGCGAAGCCATTGCATGCGGCAATGAAAATCCGATCACATTGCACGTGGCCAATCACGCCTTCACTTACCACCTCAATCAACCTCAGGCGGAATGGCAGCCGGTCATCCTGTTCAACGCAATAATCGGCCCGGACGGCGCATTCGACGCGCGATCCGGCCCGGATTCCATGGCCGGCACCGTCACAGCCGGGGCGATGCAAGGGGTGATTATCGGCGACATCTGCAGTTTCAGCTTCAATGCCAGCCGCGGAGGGCCGCTGTAGGGCGGGACTCGGGCAATCTGGCGATTGCGTGACGGTCCTTGGCGGATATTGCCCCGTATTGCTACACTCGCCAATGCGATTCGCTTGCTTCCCCGCCGTCTGGGGGCCAGAAGCGGGGGCCGGACCTAGGTAGGAAACTGACCATGAAGCTCAAGGCCGACCGCGCCACCTTGATCAAGGCGCTGGCCCACGTCCAGAGTGTGGTGGAGCGGCGCAACACCATCCCGATCCTGGCGAACGTCATGATCGCGGTGCGCGACGGCAAGCTCACGCTGACCGCCACCGACATGGAAATCGCCATTGTCGAGGACGTTCCGGCCGCGTCCAACCGCAACGGTGCCTGCACCGCGCCGGCTGCGACGCTTTACGAAATCGTGCGCAAGCTGCCTGACAGCGCGGAGATCGAGCTCGACCATCCTGGCGGTGATGCCCAGCTTGCATTGAGGGCCGGCCGATACGACACCAAGCTGACGGTGCTGCCGGTCGAGGATTTCCCCTCGATGACCGCCGGCAGCCTGCCGCACAAGTTCGACCTGCCAGCGCAGACCCTGCGCGCCTTGATCGACCGCACGCGGTTCGCCATCAGCACTGAGGAAACACGGTATTATCTCAACGGCATCTACCTGCACCACGCCGATAGCGACGGGACGCCGGTGCTGCGCGCGGTTGCAACGGACGGACATCGCCTCGCCCGCGTCGAGGAACCGCTGCCCGAGGGCGCCGCGGCCATGCCCGGCGTGATCATCCCGCGCAAGACGGTGAACGAGCTGCGCAAATTGCTCGACGAGGTCACCGGCAATGTCGAGATCGCTCTGTCCGATACCCGCATCCAGTTCAAGGCGGATCAGATGCTGCTCACCAGCAAGCTGATCGACGGCACGTTTCCGGAATACGAGCGCGTAATCCCACGCGGGAACGACAAGGTGCTGCGCGTCGGCAAGAAGGACTTCGCTGACGCCGTCGGACGCGTCGCGGCGATCTCCTCCGAACGGTCCCGACCGGTCAAACTTTCCCTCGGACGCGATCTTCTGGTGCTGTCGGCGTCCAGCCCGGAACAGGGCACCGCCAGCGAGGAGCTGGATGCGGACCACGTCAAGTACGATGCCGGCCCGCTGGAGATTGGCTTCCAGGCCCGCTACCTCAACGACATCACCGACCAGATACCCGACCAGGTGGAATTCCGTTTCTCCGACGGCTCCGCCCCCACCGTCGTGCAGGACGCCGGCGACAGCAGCGCGCTGTACGTGCTGATGCCGATGCGGGTCTGACTTTCACGGTTCGACAATAACGGTTCACAACACAAGAAGCATGACCGACCGGCGCGATCGGTCGTGCTCCTGGTCAGCTTAAACCGGCCCATGTTCCCGTCCGCGCCAGCTGCGGCGCATACTGACCAAACGACCATTGCATCGGCAGGGCACGCTGCCGTCTCCATCCCGCCTCGACCGAAACGCGCCATAGCCGTTCAGCGCCGGCAAAACCCCGCGTCTCACCCCAAAGGACCTCAACCGTCCCGGTCAGATGCAGCAACGACCCGGTCGACCAGTCGACGAACAGCAAGGCCGCCCGCGGATCCAGCAGCAGATTGCCCAGGGTGTTGAAAAAGCCGTTGCCGTGGAAATCGGGGACAATCAGCCCATCGCCCTCGATGCCGACGAAGCCCGGCCGCCCGCCACGGTGGCTGATATCGACGCCCCCCATCGCCCCTGCCCCCGTACCACTGGCACTGGCGATGAAGAATGTATCAGCTGTATCGACGATCGCCCGCGCCGCGTCGTCCAGCCCACGCACCACCTCCACCGGTCCAGGAGCGGCGTCCGCATCATGCCAAAAACGGGTCTGAATATATTGCGGGCAATTTCCGAAGCTTTGCGTCACGTCGATCGTCATCGCCTCGGGCGACACCGTTTGTAGGATGCCGTTCGCCCGGTTGCGCCGCCGCGTCGCCAGGTCGATGCCCAACACGCCCACCGGCGCGCCCGGCACCAACAAACCGGCTACGGGATCGGCGGGATCAGCATGTGCGCCGAGACGCAAGGTATTGGGATCGGGGCTACTGACGAAGCCAGGCCTCCCGGTCAGGATGCTGGCCACCGGCGCACCCTTCGCGTCGATTGTCCCGATCGGCAGAAAGCCCAGCATCCCAAAGAAGGCACGGTGCTGCTCTGGCATGTAGTCGCGAATTGCGGGATGTGGCGTTGCGACACCGGCAAATGCCTGGGCCGCTCGCTCGCCGGGGTGAAACAAGGTGTTGATCATGGCGGTCAAGTTGGCTCTTCCACCCAGCGTGTAGTAGCCTGCATTTCTGGAACTCAATCTTCCTGAAAATAGAAGAGTGTCATGGACCGACTGGACGAACTGGCGGTACTCGTGGCCGTTCTGGATACCGGAAGTCTCGCTGCCGCCGGCCGTCGCCTCCACCGCTCACCGCCGGCCGTCACGCGCATGATCGCGGCGCTGGAGCAGCGCGTCGGCACCCGCCTGGTTGAGCGAACCACCCGCCGCCTTGCACCGACCGAGGCCGGATCGGCGCTTGCTGCCCGCGCCCGCTCGATGCTGGAACTCTATGCCGAGGCGATGCAGCTTCCCGGTCAGGCCGCCCTGCATGGTACACTGAGGGTGACTGCGCCGGTGGTCTTCGGGCGCCGGCACGTCACGCCCTGCGTGCTGGTATTCCAGGCCGGACATCCCGGCCTGCGAGTCGAACTTGAGCTTGCCGATCGCAATCTCGACCTCGTCGAGGAGACGCTGGACGTGGCCATCCGTATCGGTCCTCTGGCCGACTCCGGGCTTGCTGCCCGCCGGATTGGCGCTGTCCGCCGCGTCCTTGTTGCCAGCCCCGCCTATCTCGCCATGTATGGCACCCCAATGACGCCGGCCGCACTTGATGGCCATACCACGATTGTGGCCTTCACCCGTGGCGGCCTGCTGGAGTGGCGGTTGCGCGAGCACGGCCGCGACCGGCCGGTGCGCGTGACCCCAAACCTGCTGGTCAACGACATCGAGGCGATGTTGCTGGCCGCCCGCTCCGGCCACGGCATCGCCAGAGCGCTGTCATATCAGGTGGTGCAGGAGTTGCGGGACGGCTCCCTGGTCCGGCTGCTGGTCGCAAACGAGCCACCACCGGAACCAGTGCACCTGGTGTTCGCAGGCGGCCGGCTGATGCGTCCGAACGTCCGCGCCTTCGTCGAGTTCGCAGCCGCCCGACTTGGGCGGCTCGACGTCCTTCGAAGCTGAAGCCGGTTCAGGCGCAGCCGGACGGCTGCGGTTGGCAAACGCTGGCGTCAGACGAACGGCGCTGGCTTGGCTTCGCGGAAAGGCGTGCCGGATTCGGCCAGGTCGCGCAGCAATTTCGAAGGCGCCCAGCGTTCGCCGTATTGCTGATGCCAGGAAGCGATCTGGTTATAGACCTCGCGCACACCGATGCCGTCCGCCCAGAACATCAGGCCGCCGCGGTAGCGCGGGAACCCGAAGCCGTGAAGCCACATCACGTCGATATCGCTGGCTCGGTATGCCTTGCCTTCCTCCAGGATGCGGCAGGCTTCATTGACTGAGGCGAACAGCAGGCGTTGCAGGATTTCGGTATCGGTAAAGGTCTTTTGCGGGATTTTCATATCCGCGGCGACCTGCTTGATGATCGCGGCGACTTCGGGATCGGGGTGCGGGGTGCGGTCACCCTTCTCATACCGAAACCACCCGGCGCCGGTCTTCTGGCCGTAGCGCCCCATCTCCACCAGTTTGTCAGCGATAGGCAGCTTGCGATAATTCGGGTTGGCGGCGGCTCGGCGCTTGCGCCCTTCAGCACCGATGTCGAGGCCGGCGAGATCGCCTACGGCAAACGGGCCCATGGGGTAGCCAAAATCGACCATTACCTTGTCAACCTGTTCGGGCAGACAGCCTTCCTCCAGCAGCAGCACCATCTCGGTGTTGAACGGAGCGCGCGAGCGGTTGGCAACGAAACCATCGGTGTTGCCTGCCATTGCGGAAATTTTGCCGATCTTGCGGCCGAGCGCCATGGCGGTCATCAGGGTTTCGGGGGATGCCTTGGGGGGACGCACGACCTCCAGCAATTTCATGACATTCGCCGGGGAGAAGAAATGCGTGCCGGCGACATGGTCCGGCCGTTTGGTGACCGACGCCAGTTCATCCATGTCCAGTGCCGAGGTGTTCGAAAACAGAAAAGCGCCGGGCTTCATGACCGCGTCGAGCTTGCTGAAGATGTCTTTCTTCACGTCCATACGTTCAAACACCGCTTCGACCACGACGTCGCAATCCTTGATGTCGTCGAGGCCGGCAACAGGATGGATGCGGGCAAGGCGACGGTTCATTTCGTCCTCGGCGAGGCTGCCACGCTTCACCGACGTCGCATAATTGTTGCGGATTCGGTCCATGCCGCGATCAAGGCCTTCCTGCGTTGCATCCATGATCTTCACGTCGTAGCCAAAATCGGCGAAGGACATGGCGATGCCGCCGCCCATGGTGCCGGCACCGATGACGGCGGGATCCTTGAAGTCGTAGGGGGCAATCGTCGTAGGCAAGTCGGGCAGCTTGGCGACCTCGCGTTCGGCGAAGAAGGCGTAGCGCAGCGCCTTGGCCTCGTCGGACGTTTCCAGCTCGGCGAAAAGTTCGGCCTCGCGCATGATGCCCGCGTCGAACGGCAGCGTGCAGGCGGCTTCGACAGCGGCAATGCAATTATAAGGCGCTTTTTGATTGCGCGCCTTGCGCGCGATGGCCTTGCGCATGGCGTCGAAGATGCCGGGGGCGGCCGTGACTGGCTTATCCCGCACGATCGGCAGCGGGCGCTTGTCGGCGATCTTGCGGGCGTAGGCGACGGCTTCCGCGCGCAGATTAGCGCCTTCCGGCAGAACGTCGTCGATAATGCCCAGCTTAGCGGCTTCGGGCGCTGCAACGTGGCGTCCCGAGGTGATCATGTCGAGCGCGGTCTGGGCACCAGCAAGGCGTGGCAGGCGCTGCGTACCGCCGCCGCCCGGCAGGATGCCAATCAGCACCTCGGGCAGGCCGACTTTGGCGGACGGGACGGCGATGCGGTAGTGGCACGCCATCGCATTTTCCAGCCCGCCGCCGAGGGCATAGCCATGAATTGCCGCGACTACCGGCTTGGGGCTTGCGTCGAGCACGTCATATGTGCGCTGGCCGATTGGCGCGCGCTTGCGGTTGGTGCCGAAGCCGCGGATGTCGGCGCCAGCAATGAAACTGCGGCCGTCGCCCATCAGGACCATAGCCTTGATGGCGGGGTCGGCGTTGGCCTTGTTCAGCGACCCGACAATGCCCTCCGACACGCCCGGCCCAAGCGCGTTGACCGGTGGATAGTTGACAATGATGACGCCGATGTCGCCGTCCTTTTCCAGGCGGACGACTTCTGAGTCTGACATGGGTTGCTTCCTCTCGCTGTTGCGGCAGACGATAGAGCGCGTTGGAGGCGACGTCCATTCGGCGCAACATGGTGCGTTAAGCCGAAACCCTGGGCGTTAAGCCGAAGACCCTGGGCATTAGGCCGAGACGCTGGATGATTGCACAAAATTGCGCGCGTCAATTGCAACTTGGCCTCGTTGTCAAACGCTGTTTGTCGTCACAACGGACCTGAATGGTGACGCTGCCCCGTGCATATCCCTTTACGGAAAAGAAACGGCCCGGGGAACTTGGCCCCGGGCCGCCTCAACCCCTTGTCCCAGTCGGCGAGCTACCCGAACTGGTTCATTGTGTTGTGTGCGCCACCTGCCTTCAAGGCTGCCTCACCGGCAAAATATTCCTTGTGGTCGTCACCGATGTCGGACCCAGCCATGTTCTGATGACGGACGCAGGCGATCCCCTGGCGGATCTCCTGACGCTGGACGTTCCGCACGTAGCCCAGCATGCCTTCATCACCGAAATACGCCTTGGACAGGTTGTCCGCGGCCAGCGCTTCCGTGTGATATGTCGGCAGCGTGATCAGGTGATGGAAGATGCCGGCCCGCTTGGCCGCATCAGCCTGGAAGGTACGGATCCGTTCATCGGCCTCCGCCGCCAGCGGCGTCGCGTCATACTCCACGCTCATCAACCTGGCGCGGTCGTATTCAGCAACGACATTCTTGCCGTTGGCGGCCCAGTCGTCGAACACCTGCTGGCGGAAACTCAGCGTCCAGTTAAACGACGGCGAGTTGTTGTAGGCAAGCTTGGCGTTCGGATACACTTCACGGATGCGGTCCATCATGCCGGCAATCTGCTCGACATGGGGTTTCTCGGTCTCGATCCATAGCAGATCTGCGCCGTTCTGCAGCGAGGTTATCCCGTCCAGCACGCAGCGATCCGTTCCGGTTCCGGCGCGGAATTGGAACAGGTTGCTGGGCAGGCGTTTCACCCGCAACAGCTTACCGCCGCGGTTCAGCAGCACGTCGCCGTTGCGTGCATTCTCCGGCGTGACCTCCTCGCAGTCCAGGAACGCATTGTATTGATCGCCGAGGTCACCCGGCGTGTGGCTGACCGCGATCTGCTTGGTCAGGCCGGCGCCCAACGAGTCCGTCCGCGTAACAATAATACCATCTTCCACGCCCAGCTCCAGAAACGCATACCGGATCGCTCGGATTTTCGCGACGAAGTCCTCATGCGGAACCGTTACTTTCCCGTCCTGATGACCGCACTGCTTTTCGTCTGACACTTGGTTCTCGATCTGCAGCGCGCAGGCACCCGCTTCGATCATCTTTTTGGCCAGCAAATACGTGGCCTCGGCATTGCCAAAGCCTGCGTCGATGTCGGCGATGATCGGCACTACGTGGCTCTCGTAGCTTTCCAGACGATTGAGCAATTCGGTTTCACGAGCGCTGTCCCCGGCTTCGCAGGCGCTGTCGATGTCACGGAACAAATTACCGAGCTCGCGGGCATCGGCCTGCTTCAGAAACGTATAGATCTCCTTGATCAGTGCGGGAACGGAAGTCTTCTCGTGCATGGACTGGTCGGGCAGCGGACCGAACTCGGAGCGCAGGGCTGCGACCATCCAGCCGGACAGGTAAATGTAGCGGCGCTTGGTGGTGCCGAAGTGCTTCTTGACGGCAATCATCTGCTGCTGGGCGACGAACCCGTGCCAGGCGCCCAGCGACTGGGTGTAGGTCGATGGGTCGGCATCGTAGGCAGCCATGTCGCGGCGCATGATGGCAGCCGTGTATCGAGCAATGTCGAGGCCGGTCAGAAAGCGGTTCTGCAGACGCATGCGCGCGACGGATTCGGCGTTGATGCTGTCCCATGTGCCGTTCTTGCCTTCAATGAGGCGGGCAACTTTGTCGGCTTGATCCTGGAAGGAGGTCGCGGCGCCACGCAGGGCGGAAGCACCGCCAGCGAGGCCGTCGGGGGCATAGTTCTTGGTGTCCATACAAACTGTCCTTCGCGTTGAGCGGCTGCGATGAGCGCTGCAGCTCATCTATGGTGCTGCACCTGCGAAGTCATTGTGAAAGACCATTCCAGGCCGCGAAAACAGTAAGCAAATTTACCGACAGAAACGGCTGGTTGTGAAGCCTGTAAAGGGCCCGAATTTATCAGGCGGGCACGACAGCAAAGGAAGGTAGAGGCAATGCGATCAGAAAGTACGGTCGCAGCCCACCGCCGGCGATCAAGCGCTGCGACGACGGCGACAGCCCAGCATGATGACACCCCACAAGCCGGCGCCCAGGACGACTACCGACGATGGCTCCGGAACCGCTGTGACCGTGACCGGTTGCGTGATCTCAGGCGGCCCGCCCGAGGGTGGACCATCGACGTGCGGAATGGACGTTTCCGGAGGAAGCCTGTCCGGCCCCGGCCAGTCAGTGACAGGCGACAACGCGCCGCCAGGGGGGACAAAGGTCAAGCCGCTATTCGGCGGTGGCCCCACAATCGCCGGCAGCGCAAGCGCGAACGCCGTCGCGAACGGATCTGAAAGCGATGAGGTCGGCCAGCCGTCTGATGGACTGCCGATTGCGGACATACCGGGGGAGAAGCCATCTGCCGAACCACTTCCCGTCGCGGGGTCAGCAGGCAGCTCGTGCTGGATAGCTGCCGAAGGCGCAACCGGCCGGTGCAAGGCCGAAGCTGGTGGCAACACGCCCAGAACAACCCCGGTGGCAATCGGAGCCACTACGCGACAGCCGGCCGCTACGATGCCGCGGACACGTCGACCCACGTGAACCGCGCTGCGGATGCGGTGCGGGGAGACGTGGTGAACCGGATGGGCCCACACATGCGCTCGTGGAGCGACGATAGGCCTGGGAAGCGGACCGCAGGGCGTAACCACCTCGCATCTCCTTTGATGCCCGCATCACCTGCGGAAGCGAATGATATCTAGCGGATACGAACGGAAAAGTCAACTAAAATGTCATTATTGCGATATCGGCGTATCTTTTTTTGGGCCTAGATCATTTCTGACTTGGGTGCATTCGTTTAGACCGGGTCTGCACAGAGATTGCGGATGTTGAAAAATCAGCAGCGCTCAACAACAGATCCGCATGCTGATTGACCCGCGAAGCGAATACAGCGTGAGCCGATAGGCTGCTTCAGAAAGGCCTTGGAACTGCAGGGACGGGCACGAGACGCTTCGTTGCCCAACGCGCTTTCGACCCGATTGCAACAGTCTCCCGGCTCTGTCTCGCTGTCTTCAGCAAGCAGCCTCGTCACCCTGCCGCCCGATCCAGGCAGGGGACGTTACTCTAATATCCGGTTGGATGAGGACAGGTGGGCTGTTTACAACCCATCGCGGGTGCCGTAGTCGATCGCAAAACCCGATCGCCGTTCGGTCTGCCGCGGCAGCGCAGCCTGTCGCCCTCAGCCTGCTTGCGTTACAGCACGGCCTCCGCCACCACCCGCATGACGTCCACGCCAGAGCTTTTCAGCACCATGGTGCCGACATGTCCGGCCTTGGCGACGTCCTTCCAGGCCGCCAGCCGATCCCTGATGCGATCGGCCGGCCCGCACAGCGAGATCGCATCGATCAGCGCGTCCGGCACCGCGGCGGCGGCCTCGTTCTTCTTGCCATCGAGATATAGGTCCTGGATTGTCTTTGCCGGCCCCTCGAACCCCATTTTCGAGACCATGTCGTTATAGAAATTCTTGCTCCGAGCACCCATGCCGCCGATGTAAAGCGCCAGTTCGGGACGAATCGCGTCGCGGCAGGCAGCAACATCGGGGCCCATAGAGGCTCGGACGAAAGGTGCGGTATCGAAACCCACCATCGTCTTGCCGACCTTCTTGCGACCCTCCAGTGTAGGGCCGGTCACCACGTCGGGCGCATCGGGTGAGAAGAAGATCGGCAGGTTGCCGTCGGCCACCTCACCGGCTGTGCGCAATCCGGCCGGAGTAATCGAAGCCGTGTAGAACAGCACGTTCGGATCGCCATGCGCGATGCTGCGCAGCGGACGGCCGAGCCCGGTGGCGCCGGGGCCGTCATAGGGGATGGAATACTGGTCACCGTGAAATTCCAGCGGTTTTTCACGCGCCAGGATCTGCTTGATGATGGCGATGTATTCCTTGGTCCGCTGCATCGGCTTGCCGAACGGGACGCCGTGCCAGCCCTCGATCACCTGCGGCCCCGACGGGCCGATGCCGCACAGGAACCGATTGCCCGACAGCGCCTGCAGCGATAGCACAGTCATCGCGGCGCACGCGGGGGTGCGGGCGGGCATCTGCATGATGCCGGTGCCGGCCTTGATCTTTGTCGTACGCGCCAGAATCCAGGCGGCCGGGGAAACGGCGTCGGTGCTGTACGCCTCCCCGGTCCAGACCTGGGTGAAGCCAAGGCGTTCGGCCTCCAGCACCTTGTCCATGTCGAGCTTAGGGTGCGGCCCCGACATGCCGATGGTCATTCCAAGCTGCATGATCAGCGGACCTTTGCGATGACGTCGTCGCGGAAGCGGCGAAGATTACCGACAGTTGCCTCGGCGTCGGCGCCGAACAGGCCAAAGTCGAAGGCCGTCACACCCACGTCCTGCAGGGCCTTGATGTCGCCGACGTAATCGGCGGCGTTGCCGGTGAACAACTTGCGCTGGCCGTCGACAGTGCCTTTCGGTTGCGCTTCAGGATTGGAGGAAACCCGGTAGGCCAGTGCAACCGCCTTGGGGTCGCGACCAGCCTTTTCCGTCAGGCCGCGTAATTTCTCGGCACCAGCTTTAAAGCGGTTCAATGTATCCATCGGGAACTGCGGGTTGGTGCCGATCGGATACCAGGCGTCGCCGTAGGCAGCTGTGCGGCGCATGGCTGGGCCGCTTTCACCGCCAACCCAGATCGGGATCTGTCCCTGGGGCGGCTTTGGCGGGAACAGCACGTCCTTGAACTTGACGTACTTGCCGTCGAATTTCGGATTGTCGGCGGTCCACAGCTCGCGGCAGACTGCCATGAATTCATCAGTAACCGCACCCCGTTCAGCGAACGGCAACGTGCCGATGGCGTTGAATTCCTCCTCGCACCAGCCGGCGCCAATGCCCAGGGTCAGGCGGCCTTTCGACAGGAAGTCGATGGTGGCAACGATTTTTGCCGTCAGCACCGCGGGGCGATGCGGAACGACCATCACCGAGGTGACAATTCTCAGCTTGCTCGTCACGGCGGCAATGAAGGTGGCGGCGGTCAGTTGCTCCAGCCGCGCCGCCGCCGCGCCGGATGGGAATTCGCCCGAATCGGAGTATGGGTAGCGCGACGCAATGCTGGTGGGGATCATCACGTGGTCGCTGACGGTGACGTAGTCGAAGCTCAACGCCTCGGCCTCGGTGGCGATGCGCAGCAGGCTGTCGGGTTCGATCAAGGGGCCGCTGGTTGGGGCGCTGCAACCGATCTGCATGGGTTCCTCCGGCGTAGATTGCGTTATGAAACCTGATAGCACACGATGTGGCGCAAAGAGGCAACGTGGGGTGGTCCAGGACATGGACTTTGGTCTTCATATCGGCACGCGCGGCTGTCTGACGACGCGTGACAACATCATGGCGATGGCAAGTGGCGCAGAGGCCGGGGGCTACGCGATCATCGGCGTCGCCGACCACCTTGTCGTTCCGGTCCGCACCGACGTGCGCTACCCCTATTCCACCACCGGCGAGTGGCCGGGCGCGCAGAGCGGAGAATGCTTCGACGCGATCGCCACGCTTACCTTCATGGCGGGTTTCACGCAGCGTGTGCGGTTGCTGACCTCGGTCCTGGTCGTGCCCTACCGGCCAGCGGTGCTCACGGCCAAGCTGCTGTCCACCGCCGATGTGCTGTCCGGCGGCCGGATTATCGCCGGTGTCGGGTCGGGCTGGATGAAAGAGGAATTCGAAGCGCTGGGCACCCCACCTTTTGCCGCCCGCGGCAAGGTCACCGACGAGTACATCCACGCCTGGAAAGCGCTGTGGACGCAGGACAAGCCTGAGATGGACGGTGTGCATGTCCGCTTCGACAATGTGCTGGCCAATCCCAAACCGGTCTTCAAACCGCATCCGCCGATCTGGGTTGGGGGCGAAAGCGCGCCCGCCATTCGCCGCGCCGCTGCCGTCGGCGACGCCTGGTATCCGGGTTCGGGGCAAAATAACTCTGAAGTTATGGTCAACACCCCGGCCCTGCTGAAGGGCGGGATCGAGAGGCTGCACCGCGCCGCGGAGAAGATCGGGCGTGATCCGACCTCGATCGACATCGGCTATCTCTGGTTCATGCCGCCCGACTGGACCGCGAAAACCAACAACGAGGGCGGACGCCAATTGTTTACCGGGGGCGGCGACGCCATGCTGGAGGATGCGGCCGCGTTCGCCGCCATCGGCGTCAAGCACTTGATCATCTATGCGCAGCAGCCCACCATCGAAGCAACACTGGACGTCCAGCAGCGCTTTGCCGAGGACGTAATACGGAAGTTCAAATGACCGATCTGACCTGGCTGGAAACCGCGCCGCTGCACGAACTGATGGCGCAGGCGGCGCAAAAGCGTGACGACGCGTTTGGGCGCAACATTTCCTACTCACGGAAGGTCTTCATCCCGCTGACCAAGCTGTGCCGGGATGTGTGCCACTACTGCACGTTCGCGGAGCGCCCGAAGGCGGGTCATGCTGCGTATCTGTCGGCTGACGAGGTGTTGGCCATCGCCCAGGCCGGTGAGGCGGCAGGCTGCACCGAAGCGCTGTTCACGTTGGGCGACAAACCCGAACTGCGGTACCGCGCGGCGCGCGAGGCGCTGGCTGCGCTGGGGCATGCGACGACGATCGACTACCTGCGCGAGATGTGCGCGCTGGTGCTGAAGAAGACATCGCTGATCCCGCACGTGAACCCCGGCGTGATGACGCGCGAGGAGATCGCGGCACTTCGAGAAGTCTCGGCGAGCCAGGGAATCATGCTGGAATCGACCAGCGAACGGCTGTGCCAGCAGGGCGGCGTGCATTACGGGTCACCCGATAAACTGCCCGCGGTGCGGCTGGAAACTCTGCGGCTGGCCGGCGAGCTGGCGGTGCCGTTTACCACAGGTATTCTGATCGGCATCGGCGAAACACGGACGGAACGGCTGGAGGCGCTGGCGGCGATCCGCGACCTGCATCAGGCACACGGCCACATCCAGGAAGTGATCGTGCAAAACTTCCGGGCCAAGGAAGACACCAAGCTCGCAGGGGCGGATGAACCCGACTTGCAGGACCTGCTTTGGACGATCGCTGCGGCCAGATTGATCCTGCCGGCGGATGTGCATGTGCAGGCGCCACCCAACCTTTCACCGGGCGTCTACCAGGCACTGATCGATGCCGGCATTGATGACTGGGGCGGGGTCTCCCCGGTCACGCCGGATCACGTCAATCCCGAAGCGCCATGGCCGGAGCTGGACGCTTTGGCACTGCGCACAGCGGAAATGGGCAAGATCCTGGTCGCCAGGCTGCCGGTCTATCCCGCCTGGGCCGCAGATACCGCAAGGTGGTTGCATTCGAAAGTAGCAACCCGGGTCATGCAATCGGCCGACGCCGAGGGCTGGGCGCGTGATGACGACTGGGCGCCGGGCCTGACTTTCGCGCCCAAGCCGCAGCCGGTGCGCTTGGCCAAGATCGATCCAGCGCTGGAGCGGATCCTGGATCGCGCGGCCGCGGGGAAGCGGCTGGACGAACCGGAGATCGTGCGACTGTTCGCCGCCCGTGATGTCGATTATGAGCGGGTGATTACCGTAGCCGACGCGCTGCGCAAATCGGTGAGCGGCGGGACCATTCGTTACGTTGTCAACCGCAACATCAACTACACGAATATCTGCTACTACAAGTGCAAATTCTGCGCATTCTCCAAGGGCAAAACCCACGAGGCACTGCGCGGCACACCATACGATCTGGAAATGAGTGAGATCGTCCGGCGCTCGCAGGAGGCGTGGGATCGCGGTGCGACGGAAGTCTGCCTCCAAGGCGGCATCCATCCCGACTACACCGGCGAAACCTATGTCGCCATCTGCAAGGCGATCAAGGCGGCGGTTCCGGGGATGCACATCCATGCTTTCTCACCACTGGAGGTAACGCAGGGCGCGGCGACGTTGGGACTGACGCTGACCGAGTTTCTGGCGCGCCTGAAGGACGCGGGGCTCGGGACGCTGCCCGGCACCGCCGCTGAAATACTGGATGACGAGATTCGCGCGATTATTTGCCCGGACAAGATCAATACACAACAGTGGGTGGATGTGGCGCGGGCGGCGCATGGGCTTGGCTTGCGCACGACATCGACGATTATGTATGGCCATGTCGAATCACCGCTGAACTGGGCCAGGCATCTACTCGTATTGCGCGATCTGCAGGCGGAGACCGGCGGGTTTACCGAATTCGTTCCTTTGCCGTTCGTGCATATGGAAGCGCCGATGTATCTGCGTGGAATGGCGCGCAAGGGGCCAACGCTGCGGGAGGCCGTGTTGATGCACGCTGTCGCCCGGCTGGTGCTCAACCCGCTTATCACCAACATCCAGACTTCTTGGGTAAAGATGGGCCCCGCAGGGGCGGCGATGTGCCTTAATGCCGGCGCCAACGACATGGGCGGCACCCTGATGAACGAAAGCATCTCTCGCGCGGCAGGCACCGAACATGGGCAGGAGTTTCCGCCGGAGGCGATGGAGAGCCTGATCGGATCCATCGCCAGGACTGCGGTGCAGCGAGATACGGTGTATCGCCCGGTGGGCAATGAACGGCGCGTGGTATCCTTCAATGCGCCGGAGCTGGCGCCGGTGGTTCAGACGCCACCTCGGAAGGTGATGGCGGCAGAGTAGCTACTGTTGTAGTGAGCCGGCTGGCCCGAAGATTTTCGATTCCGAACTGAATACCGTCTCGATATGTTGATGATGTGCCTGGAATTCCAGGCACGTCATCCCACTGGCGATAGTCCAGCGCGACGGCATTCGGAACTGCAGCAGGTACTGCAGCGGTGCGGCGATCACCTTTCGCGCGAAAGGATCATGCGATAGATCAGGCGGCCGCTGCCGGCTTCGGCGCTTCCTCCATCCGTCGCGCGCGCAGGCGTCGGATGCGGCGGGCATCGGCGTCCAGAACGCGGAATTCAAAGCCTGACGGATGGCTGATAACCTCGCCCCGCGTCGGCACCCGACCCGCCAGGGTGAACACCAGGCCACCGACGGTGTCGATGTCGGCGTCGCGCTCGTCTTCCGTCAGGATCGGGCCGATCTTTTCTTCAAAATCCTCGATCGGCATGCGCGCATTTAAGTCCAGCGCGCCATCCGGCCGTTCAGTCAGCATCGGCGCTTCGACATCGTCGTGTTCGTCGGCAATGTCGCCGGTAATGGTCTCGACCAGGTCCTCGATCGTCACCAGTCCGTCAATCCCACCATACTCGTCCACCACCAGTGCCAGGTGCACGCGCTGAGTGCGCATCTGCAGCAACATGTCCAGAACCGGCAGTTGCGGCGCCACCATCAACGGCTTGCGAAGGATCGCCTCGAGGGAGAATGCCTCTGGCCGCCCGACATAGGCGAACACGTCCTTGATATGGATCATGCCGATCACGTCGTCCAACTGCTCGCGGTAAACCGGCAATCGAGAATGGCCGTCGTTGCGGATCAGCTCGATCGCCTGCTCTAATGTCACATCGGCACGCATGGCGACGATGTCGGCGCGCGGGACCATCACGTCGTCGGCCGTCGTCTCGCGCAAGCGCAGCACGTTGGCGATCAGCAGGCGTTCATGGCGATCGAGTTCCGGTTGCTCACCTGGTAGCTGCTGCGCGTCCGCCGCCTCCTGCACCAGTTCGGCAATCGACTCCCGGAGCGAATGCTCGGTTTGTTTGCGCCCAAGCAAATAGCCGAGACGACCAAGCAGACTGGCTTTATGGCCGCTCATGCGCGTTTCCAGGGGTTGGGCACCCCAATGCGGTGCAGGATGCGGGATTCCGCCATCTCCATTCGCCGCGCATCGCCGGGATGATCGTGATCCTCGCCGATCAGATGTAGCGCACCATGCACGACCAGGTGCGCCAAATGATGCGCCGGACGTCGGCCCTGGGCGGCCGCTTCGGCGCGCACCACCCCCAATGCGAGGATGATTTCCGGCGCGGGGTGTTCATACGTCAGAACATTGGTGGGTTTGTTCTTGCCGCGGTGCCGCCCATTGAGGCCGCGAACGACGCGATCGGAGGACAACACAATCGTGCCTGCCATGTTCGCTGCGCGCGCCGCTCGCCGGACGATCGTGCCGGCATTGGGGATCGTTCTATGCCAAGCCGGATCCGCCACAACGATTTCGACGTCGGGCGGCCGGGTACTAGGAGGTTCCATCGGTGTTCAATTTGTCGCTTCTGAATAAAAATCTAGGTCCATGATCCGCTCGAAAGACCAAGGGAATTCACCGGGAAACACGTTGCGGTCCATCCCGATCTCGCGCGCCCCGCCCAATACGGCATTACGATAAGCAGTTGCCGTCGTTTCAGCGAGCATCGATTTCAAGCTCGGGTTATCCGCCAAATGGTCCCGAATCTGATTACGCTGCTCTTCGAGCGTGAGGCGCCAACGCGAGCCGCGAAGCACCGGCAGGTAACGCCACTTGAGCAGACGCAGCAGCAGCACAGTCAGCCGGTTGACCAGTTCGCGCTTTTCGCTCCGACCCATGCTCTCGATTTCCTCGGCGATATGCTCGATGTCCGCCTCAGACAAGCGGCCGGCGCGCAACAACCCGGCCTGTTCACTGGCCCAGGCGTAGAAGTCCTGGTCATATAATCGCCGATTACCCATGCCGATTCCGTTACTCGCTTGCGCCAGGACGCTCCCGCTCCCGGACCGCTTCATTATGGGCCGCTTCACGCTGATCATAAGCCCCAACGATGCGCGCAACCAGAGGGTGCCGCACAACGTCACGCTGTTCGAACCGCACCACACCAATACCCTGAAGACCCTCCACTGTGTCCAACGCATCACGCAGGCCGGAGCGGACGCCATTCGGCAGGTCAACCTGGCTTAGATCGCCGGTAATGACCATCCGGGTTCCCTCACCCATGCGCGTCAGGAACATCTTCATCTGCATTGGTGTGGTGTTCTGCGCCTCGTCAAGGATCGCGTAGCAATGGGCAAGAGTGCGCCCACGCATGAACGCCAGCGGAGCAACCTCGATTTCGCCGTTGGTCATGCGCCGAATGACCTGGTCAGCCGGCATCATGTCGTGCAAGGCGTCGTACAACGGCCGCAAATAAGGATCGATCTTCTCCTTCATGTCGCCAGGCAGGAAACCAAGGCGTTCACCGGCCTCGACCGCCGGCCGCGACAGCACAATGCGGTCAACCTTGCCGGCCTGCAGCATCGCTACCGCCTGGGCGACCGCGAGATAGGTCTTGCCGGTGCCGGCCGGACCAACCCCGAACACCATTTCGTGAGCGGCAAGTGCCTCCATATACGCGACTTGTCCCGGACTGCGCGGCCCGACAGCGCCGCGTCGCGTGCGGATTGCCGGCACGTCCGACAGCGGCAGGCGCGGATCGTTTTCGGTATCCGCCAGCCTTATCGCCGCCTCGATATCACTGCGCCCCACGCTCTCACCACGCTCCAGCCGCCGCCATAGACCCTGCAGCATCTCCTGCACCACGTCGACCCGCAAGGCATCCCCCGCAATTGCGATCCGGTTGCCACGGCAGGACAGGCGCACCCCCAGGGCCTGCTCAATGCGGACAAGATGACGGTCGTGGTCCCCCAGCAGCAGCGGCAGCAACGTGTTGTCGTTGAACTGAAGGGTGATTGCCTTGCCGCCCGATTGGGCGGGAGCGGCCGGTGTCAGAGGGGCGGCCAAAGGCGACGTAATGTGTGTCAAGCTATCCGTCTCTCCTGGACAAGGGTTCCCGCGAGTGAGTTTGGATGGTCGGCGACGATTCGCACCATCGATTCGGTGCCAATAAGATTGGCATCGGCTGACAGATGGACTGGTTGAAGAAATGGTGATCGTCCGGCGATCTGACCAGGGTGGCGTCCGGGACCGGTGAACAAAACCGGGAGGTCAAGTCCAATGCAGCTTCTGTTGAACGCGGCCTGCTGCTCGCGGAGCAGCCCCTGCAACGCCTGCAAGCGGCAATCCATGTCGGATTCGGAAACCTGGGCGCCGGCACCGGCGGCCGGAGTGCCGGGGCGGCGCGAGTATTTGAAACTGTAGGCCTGCGCAAACGTCACATCACGCACCAATGCCAGCGTTGCTTCGAAATCCCGATCGGTTTCTCCGGGATGGCCAACAATGAAATCCGATGACAGCGCGATGTCCGGCCGGGCGGCGCGTAACTTGTCCACGATACGGCGATAGTCGTCGGCGGTATGCTTGCGGTTCATCGCCGCAAGGATGTGGTCCGACCCGGATTGAACCGGCAGATGCAGGAACGGCATCAGCGTCGGGATGTCACGATGGGCGGCGATCAGGTCATCGCCCATGTCGCGCGGGTGGGAAGTGGCGTACCGCAGCCGCGCCAGATCCGGGATCTCCGCCAGTTGGCGCAGCAGGCGGCCGAGGCCCCAGTCACGTCCATCGGGACCTTCGTGGTGCCAGGCGTTGACGTTCTGGCCCAACAGCGTGATCTCGCGGGTGCCCTGGCTGACGAGGTGGCGCGCCTCGCGAACAACCGTCGCAGCGGAGCGGCTCTGCTCGGCACCGCGGGTGTAGGGGACAACGCAGAAGCTGCAGAACTTGTCGCAACCCTCCTGGATGGTCAGGAATGCGGTTACCCCTTGGGGTGTGGTGCTCTCGGGCAGATGGTCGAACTTGTCCTCGGGCGGGAAGTCGGTCTCGATAACCGCGCCGCCGGCACGGGCGGCTTGGGCGACCATTTCGGGCAGACGATGGTAGGTCTGCGGGCCGAGGACGATGTCGACATAGGGCGCGCGACGCAAAATTTCCGCCCCTTCCGCCTGGGCAACGCACCCGGCCACAGCAAGGATCATGCGGTTGCCGGTCGCCTCCTTCAACTGGCGCAGCCGGCCAAGTTCCGAAAACACCTTCTCGGCAGCCTTGTCGCGGATGTGGCAGGTGTTCAGGATGACCATGTCCGCGTTATCTGCCTCTGCCGCCGGACCATAGCCGATCGGGGCGAGAACGTCGGCCATCCGGCCACTGTCGTACACGTTCATCTGGCATCCCCAGGTGATGACGTGAAGACGTTTTGGTGTTGTCATCCGGGCGGCTCCGCGCGACCCTGCCGGACCGTTCCGGCGCGGGGAGCGGGAGCAATGATCGGCTGGACCTCAGCGGTCAAGCTGAACAGCGTGTTTGGACGCGGGAGCGCGTGGCTGCCTCCTTCGATGACGGCAGTTTGGGGCCATTGTGCCGGTTCGTGTCAAGAACGGCTTAGGGGTTCATGAAGGGTTCATTGGGCTCAGCGTTTTTTGCCGTCATTGGCGAGGGATTGCCGAGCTCTGCCATCGTCGCGGGAAGCGGTAGCGAGGCGGCAATCTGGCGCATAGGGGATCAGATTGGCGCCTCGCATGAGATCGGGTTCTCTGCGCCACCGCATCGACGTTGCATTTGGCGAGGTTGTGGACTAACTTAGTCCACAAGTAGGAGCGGATCATGCAAACCATTAACATTCATGCCGCGAAGACCCAGTTTTCTCGGCTCGTGGATGAAGCCGCCGCCGGCGCGGAAATCATCATCGCGAAGGCCGGAAAGCCGGTGGCCAGACTTGTACCGCTGGGTCCGTCTAGTGCGCTACCAAGACAGCGGCTCGGCATTCTGGCCGGCGTGGCCGTAATACCGCCCGATTTCGACGCCCCTCTCCCAGACGAGGTAATTGATGCGTTTGAGGGACGGTGATTGCGACTGCTACTCGACACCAACATTCTGTTATGGGCGCTGATCGAGCCTGCGAACCTGAAGCCGGATATTCGCGCTGTCCTGGAAGACCCCAGGCAAGAGGTCCTGTTCAGCGCCGCCAGCGTGTGGGAGATCTCGATCAAGAACGGCCTGGGCCGAGCGGATTTCCAGGTATCACCGGCGCAAATTGTCACTGCGGCACTGGCCAGCGGGTTCGTTGAACTTGCGGTGCGCTCAGAGGCGGCACTGAAAGTCGCCACCCTTCCGCACCATCATCGCGATCCGTTCGATCGATTGCTGGTGGCCCAGGCAATAACCGAGCCGGCGATACTCTACACAGCAGATGCAAAGCTGGCGATCTACTCAAGCCTTGTCTTGTGCGTCTGAAGTGTTTTCGCTGCTGCCGACACCGTTCCCGCCGCATGATAATGCTTGCACCCAATACTGGACGAATCGCGGCATCTGCGGATTGAGGCCGGGAGAATTGAATTCGGCGTACCTGCCGGCACAGCCGTCGACTTAAAACTCAGCAGCCACCTATTTTATCGATCCATCTTTAAGACCGTATCTACGCGCGAAGCTACGGTACCAGATCTGATCGTAAGCTGACCCGAACCAAAGACTTTCGCGACCAGTATCGCACGTTAGAATTTGACACGTCCCCCATCCGGGTTAACGATACCTGCCAGACGAGATTAACCCCGCGTCGCCCACATCCGCGTCGATGGAACACCGAGTGATGCTTTTCCTCGCCTCACTGGACCTGGACCGCTCCCGTAGCCGCGCAGCAGCAGGCCTTGGCCACGCTCCGTCGAGCCGCACTCACGCGAACCCGAAAGCCCATCCGAAACGACAGCATCCACCAAGGAGAAACCGATGTATCAACCAATCCAGTATCCCGACGCCATAGAACCCCTGGTCCAATTCATCGAGCAAACACCCCGCGATCAGATCATCGACCGGACCCTCGAAAAGCTTCGGGCCGGAACCTCGCCCCAGACCATGCTGACGGCCTCGGCCCTCGCGGTCACCCGCTCCTCCGATCTACCTCCCGGCCATCATGGCGGGCCGCTGCATCCCGTCGCTGGGCTTTATGCCGTCTCCAAGTTGGTCGAGCGACTGGACGGGGAGGAGCGCTTCCTGCCGGTGCTGCAGCACGTGGCGCTGTCGAACAAGCACATCAACGATCCTGTTACCGGCCCGTACCAGATGCTGGAATACGCGGCGCTGGACGCGGCGCATGCCTCGGTCAGCCGGCTGGCCGACATGGCTGCGGATGGCGCGGGCGATGTGGTGACGGAAAGCGGGATCGAGGCGACGAAGGCGGCGTTCCTGAAGGCGGTGGATCGCGGTGAGAGCAGCAAGGCGGACCATCTCTTCCTTTGGCTGTGGGACAACATTCCGCCGATGGATGCGTTCAACCTGCTGATGAGCGTGGCGATCCCGAAGAACGCGCTGGACGATCATTACTTCATCTATCCGGCGGCGCTGTGGCGCTATCTGGAGAGCTATGATAAGCAACACCTGAAAGTCCTGATGCGGCCGGCAGTGCGCTACGTCGCCCGGTTCCCGACTTTCCGTGCGGTGCCGGAGATCGATGCGCTGATCGAACAGCACGGGCTGCTGAGCCGTATCCTGCGGCAGCGGACCGGCGATGACGAGACGGCAACGATCGGGCGGATCGGCGAGGCGATTGGCGCGGTGGAGAAATATACCGAGATTCCGCGGCTGCTGACTCAGGCCTTGGCGGACGGGCTGTCGCTGGAAGGGGCCGGCGAGGCGCTCTCGATCGGCGCGGCGGGGCTGTTCCTGCGCTCGCAGACCGGCAACCCAATGGACGTGCACCTGCACACGAGCGCCAATCTGCGGCGGTGGCTGCTGAAGCTGGACGGGTTCAGCACCAAGAACAAGCTGCTGACGCTGTTGCACTGGCAGACCGGTCCGGAGATCAAATCGACTCAGTACCGAATGGAGCCGGGACCGCAACCCGATCCGGAAGCCGTCGCCGCGCTGCCGCACCGCAGCCAGCCCGAACTGCTGGAAGCGATCACGCAGTCGATCTACCACCAGCCGCCGACTGATTGGTCGACTGTCTCCAACCTGGGCAAGATGATCGCAGTGCCCGAGGTGAAGGACACCGTCAACCTGGCCCAGCAATACGTCAACCTTCAGTACGACTCCCAGGCCTTGATGAACCGCCTCGGCGAAATCGTCTGCCACGACAGTTTCACCGAGATGCATGCGTTCAAACACCACCAGTCGATCGTCGAGGAATTCCACGCCACACGCGAGCCGTGGCGCTGGATGCACCTGGTGTGCGGCGCTCAGGCCGCGGCGATATCCTTCGGCAAGAACATGGAAATCTTCGAGGAGGCGCTGGACCTGCTCCACGCCGCCTGATCACACGAAGCGGGCAGCCGAATCCGGGCTGCCCGCGCACGACTTCCCGCCCCGGCTATTTGTGCTTCGCCTGCCAAGCCTTCATCTGGGCGATCTCTTTGTCCTGCGCGGTGATGATCGCCGCTGCAAGGCGCCGCATTTCAGGATCCTTGCCGTATTGAAGCTCCACCCGCGCCATGTCGACCGCGCCCTGGTGATGCGGAAGCATCCCGGCCACGAAGTCGCGGTCGGCATCGCCGCTCATCGGCGTGCCCATACCGCGCATCATCTTCTCATCAGCCGCTTTGAACGCTTGGGTGGACGGGCTGGCGGCCATGTCGGCGGCCCCATGTGGCGCCATGCCGGGCACCGGTTGCTGCGCAAATGCCGCAACCGGCATCGCCAGCAGAACCAGCGCGCAAATTGAAACTCTCATCCGCCCCTCCTACCTGCTCCGTTCGCCGCCAAATGCGGCACGACGGGCTTCCGTCGCCAACCGGTCCGCGCGCTCGTTCATGTCGTTGCCGTCGTGACCGCGCACCCAACGCCATTCCACCCTGTGCGCCTCGGCGGCGGCCAGAATGCGCTTCCACAAATCAATGTTGGCCACCGGATCGCCGGCCGCGCTCTTCCAGCCCTTGCGAACCCAGCCAGTGGCCCAGCGGGTGATCCCATTCCGCAAATACTGGCTGTCGGTATGGATCACCACGTGACACGGCCGCTTCAGCGATTCCAGGGACATGGCCGCTGCGGTCAATTCCATGCGGTTGTTGGTGGTTACCTCTTCGGCGCCCGATAGTTCCTTGACCACGTTGCGGAACGTCAGGATCGCCGCCCAGCCACCAGGTCCAGGGTTCGGCTTGCAGCCACCATCAGTCCAGATCTCCACCACCTTGTCCGGATCGGGCGGCAGGGAGACGGTGATGTCTTCAGAGGCCATAGGCGCGCCCATCCGTCGCCGAGAGATGGAACCGCAGCCGCCGCCAGTATTCCAACGGGTCCTTCCGGGTCACCAACGCGCCCGCGGGCGTGTTCAGCCAGTCGAACAGCCGCGTCAACAGAAAGCGGATAGCCGCGCCCTGGCACAGCACCGGCAGCGCGGCCTGCTCTGCCACCGACAGGTTTCGCACACCCTGATAAGCTCTCAACAATGCCCTGCTCTTGGTGACGTTGAACGAAAAGTCAGGTTCAAAGCACCAGGCGTTCAGACACACCGCGACGTCGAACGCCAGCAAATCGGTCGAGGCGAAGTAGAAGTCGATCACCCCCGACAGCTTGTCGTCAAGAAAGAAGACGTTGTCCGGAAACAGGTCGGCATGGATATGACCCGTCGGCAGCGCCGACGGCCAAGCGGCCAGGATGCCATCCAACGCCGCCTGCAGTTCTGCCACCAGACCCACCTGCACCTCATCACCGCGGTCGCGGCATCGCTCCAGCAGCGGCGTCCAACTGGCCGGACCGAGCGCGTTTGCGCGGGTGGGGATGTATCCGGCGCCGATAAGGTGCAACTGGCCCAGCGCGGCACCAACCGGCGCGCAATGAGCCTGTCGGACCCGGCGCGGCCATACGCCCGGCAGGAAGGTGGTGATGGCGGCGTGCTTGCGACACAGGGTCCGCAATGCCGATCCGTCGCGGCCACGGACGGGTTGCGGGCAAACGAGGCCATGCTCCGCGAGATGCTCCATCAGGCCGAGGAACCACGGCAGGTCCCGCGGATCGACCCGCTTCTCATATAAAGTGAGAATGAAATCGCCCCCGGTCGTGCGCAGCGAGTAATTGGAGTTCTCAACTCCCTCTGCCACGCCGCGGAACGCCACTACGGTGCCGATATCGTAGTCTGTCAGGAACGCAGTCAGCGCCTCATCGGTAACGTCGGTATAGACCGCCATCCGGCGTGGCCGCTCAATGCGTCCAGTTTTCGACGCGACCCCATTTGAAGTTGTCGGCGTAGGCCTTCGGCTTGATCCGCCGGTGCTGGGGCAGTTCGACCTCATACTGAATGCCGGCTCGGTCGGCATAGGCGATGGCTTCCTCGCGCGTATCGAAGAACAGCTTCACCTGCGTTTGCGTATCGCCGCCCCCGGTCCAGCCCATCAACGGATCAGCCACCCTTCCATGCGTCGGCACGAATTCCATTGCCCAGTCCTGGGTCTTGGCGAACCCGGACTGCATCGCGGTCTTTGGCGGCTGGAAAATGCGGGCACGCATGCGAAGTCTCTCCAAAACGCTCATCCGGCCAGGACGGGCCGGGGTCAACATCGTGGTCGGGGCGGCGGGACTCGAACCCACGACCTCCTGTACCCAAAACAGGCGCGCTACCAGGCTGCGCCACGCCCCGACGCGGCCGGACCCTATGGGTGCCGGCGTTCCGATGCAAGGCAGAATTGCTTGGAGCGTGAAGACCCCAACGCGCTCGGCGTCCGTTTGTTCAGCATCCGCTTATTGCCGCGCAACGACCATCAAGGCGAAACCCGCGACATAGGCCAGCGGAATGTGCCAGCCGTGCCGCAGCCACGCCGCCAGGGAGCGCCCTTGTGGGAACAACGCGGTCAACGCAACCCCGGCAGAGGAGCCGAACCACACCATCGAGCCGCCGAAGCCGACCGCGTAAGCCAGCAGCGGCCAGTCGTAACCGCCCTGCTCCAACGCCAGGGCGGTCAGCGGGATGTTATCGAACACGGCGGACAGCCACCCCAGCACGAAGATCATCCAGGATGTTGGTGGCGGCAACCGATCGACCGGCATGAGAGACGCGAGCGCGACCAGGGCGACAAGGAACAGAGCACCTTTCGCCGCAGCCGGGACCGCATGCCAGTTCGGGCGACGGACTGGCAGGGCGACGAGCAGCCCGGCACACAAGGCGATGCCGAGAACGGGCGCCACCTCTTCGAGTCCAGGAAACACAACATTGCTTGCGATATTGGCCACCACAACGCAGGCCAGCGAAAACGCGACGGCGAAGATGCGGCCCCAGTCGATCGGCGGGGCAATATCAACCGCGCGTTCAATCGGCGCATAGCGATGCTGGCCAATGGCTCCAAACACGCCAAAGACAGCGAAAGCGCCGGCGGCTCCGATGAAGGCTGGTGCCACGACGAGGGGAGAGATGCCGCTGAGCCACATCATGGTGGTGGTGGTGTCGCCAAGCACGCTTCCCGCGCCGCCGGCATTGGCCGCGGCCACGATCGAAGCCACGAAACCGACGCCAACGCGTCCGCGATAGACGTGTTTCGCCACCACGCCGCCGATGATCGCGCCGGCAATGTTGTCCAGGAAGATTGACAGAACGAAGACCAGCGCCAGCAGCACGAAGCCCCCCAACCAACCGTTCGGCAGCACGCGCGGAAGCGTCTGCGGCAGTTGGCTGTCCTCAAAATGATGCGCAAGCAGAGCGAACCCGACCAGCAGCAACATGAGGTTGACCAGGACTACCCACTCGTGGCTGAAATGGCTCGTAAGCCCTGTGAAGCCCGGTCCGCCGGCAAAGCCTGAGACGATAAGCTTGTAACTCAGGGCGGCCGCCAGTCCGGTGATGGCAATCGTCAAGGCACGCGTATGCCACACCGCCACGCTCGCAAGGACGGCGGCAAAGATAAGGAATTCGATCGGAATCGCGGACAAGACCATTATGAACACCACGGTGCAATGGACCCACAGCAATCGGCGTTAGCGACGATCGCTGTTGGTGCAGAGTTGGAGGGCAGGAACTAATGCTCCCGCACGGATCGCCCAAACCGGCGCTTCACACGCTCCCGCGTCGTCTGGAACACAACATAGAGCATCGGGATCAGAAACACGCCGATTGAACTGGCCATGATCATCCCGGCGAAAACGGCGGTGCCAACCGCGCGTCGACTCAACATCGCAGCCCCGGCCGCCCATACCAGCGGAATTAGCCCGAAGATGAACGCGATTGAAGTCATCAGCACGGCCCGGATTCGCATCCGTGCACCTATGGCCGCGGCCTCGCGGATCGACAGGCCGGCCTCGCGCTGCTCCTTGGCGAATTCGACGATCAGGATACCGTTCTTTGCAGCCAACGCGATTAGCACCACCATGCCGATCTGTGCATACAGATCAAGTGACAGGCCGGACCACCACAGCCCGATGAATGCCCCCAGCACGCCAACCGTTACCGACAACAGCACCGGGATCGGGATCATCCAGCTTTCGTATAGCGCTACCAGAAACAGGTATGCGAACAGCACCGCCAGCGCGAGGATGTAGCCGGTTTGCCCCGATGCCTCACGTTCCTGATACGCCGTGCCGGTCCACTCGTAACTGTAGCCCGGCGGCAGCGTGGTGCGCGACAACTGGTCCATCGCCGCCAGCGCATCGCCTGACGAAACGCCCGGCCGCGGCGTGCCGTTGATCGTCACGCTGCGATAGTTGTTGTAGCGACTGATCACTTGCGGACCCAACGCGACGCGGACGTTGGCGATGGAGCGCAGCGGCACCATTTCACCGCTCTTGTTGCGGACATAGATCTTGTAGATCGCGGAGGGATCGCTGCGGTCAATCGCATCACCCTGGATATTGACCTGCCATGTCCGCCCGAACAGGTTGAAGTCGTTGACGTAATAGCCGCCCAGCGTGGTCTGCAACGCGTTGAACACGTCAGCGATCGAAAGGCCCAGCGCCTGGGCTTTCTCACGATCGATGTCCAGCCACAGTGACGGGTTTGATGCCGTGAACGTTGAGAATACGCGGGCCAGCCGTGGGTCCTGGTTAGCCGCCGCCACCATCCCCTGCATCGCGCTCGCCATATCCTCGGGGGAGCGGCCTTCCAGGTTCTCCAACTGGTATTCAAAGCCGCCGCTCGTCGAAAGACCGATAATCGGCGGCAGGTTGAACGGGAAGACAATGGCAGAGCGAATTTGCTGGGCCGCCCCAAAGATCTTGCCCAGCACCGCACGCACGCCGTCACCGGGGCCGGTGCGCTCGTCGAACGGCTTCAGGCGCGTTACGAGGAAGGCTGCATTCGGCTGGTTGCCGCCATCCAGCAATGAGAAGCCCACGATTGACAGCACCGCCTCAACCTGCGGCATCGGCCGGATCAGGTTCTCGACCTGCTGAACCACCGCACGAGTGCGTTCCACCGAAGCGCCGTCGGGCAACTGCACGACGGTGAAGATCGCACCCTGGTCTTCCTCCGGCAGGAAGCCAGTCGGCGTGATCTTCCCCATAAGCACGATGCCGACGCCGGCCGCGACGACGGCCACCACCGAAAGAATGGCCAGTCGCAGCAGCCGGTTCACCACGCTAGAATACCCGTCGCGCACCTTGTCGATACCGGTCAGCATCCAGCCGACCGGACCACGCGGGCGCTTGGTGTGCCGCAGGAACAACGCGCAAAGTGCGGGGGAGAGGGTCAGCGCGATGATCGCCGACAGCAGCATCGAAATGCTGATGGTCACTGCGAACTGACGAAACAGCGTGCCGGTCAGGCCGGGAATAAACGCCACCGGCACAAAGACCGAAAGCAAGACTAACGAAATGGCAATCACCGGTCCGGTGATCTGGTTCATTGCCTTCTTTGTCGCCGCTTTCGGCGACAATTCCGGCTCCTCCGTCATCACCCGCTCGACGTTCTCCACCACCACGATCGCATCGTCGACGACCACGCCGATGCCCAGCACCATCGCCAGCAGCGATATCGTGTTGGCGGAAAAACCAAACGACAACAGCGCGGCGAAGGTGCCGATCAGGCTGACCGGGATGGCGACCATTGGGATAATCGTTGCCCGCAGGCTGCCCAGGAAGACAAACACGACACCCACCACCAGCGCGAACGCGATCAGCAGGGTCTTCACCACCTCATCAATGGTGTCCGACACGAACGCGCTGCTGTCGTAGAACACCCTCGCCTTCAGACCCTCCGGAAACCGTCCGGATAATTCCGCCAGCGCCTTGCTTACGCGCGCCGAGGTCTGCACCGCGTTGGCGCCAGGCGCCAGGTAGATACCAATCGACACCGCCGGATTGCCGTTCAACCGGCTGAGCGTGTCGCTGTTCGCCGCCCCCAGTTCGGTACGCGCCACGTCCTTGATGCGCAGCACTGATCCGTCCGGGTTGGCCCTGATCACGATGTTACCGAACTGCTCCGGTGTCACCAGGCGGCCCTGCGTCTGCACACTGAGCTGGAACTGGGTGGCATCACTGGTGGGCCTTGCACCGATCCGCCCGACCGCAGCCTGCACATTTTGCGACTGGATCACCGCGATGATGTCGGCCGGCGCCAGGTTCAGCGACACCAGACGGTCCATATCGAACCAGATACGCATCGAGTAGTCCAGCCGGCCAAACAGCGTGGCATCGCCCACGCCAGGCACCCGGGTCAGCCGGTCCAGCACGTTGATGGTCACATAGTTGCTGACGAACAACGGGGACTGTTTGCCACCCTCGCTGTAGAACTGAAGGAACTCCAGGATCGCGGACGATCGCTTGCGCACCGTCAGGCCGACACGCTGCACTTCCTGCGGCAGGCGGGCGATCGCCTGCTGAACCCGGTTGTTGACGTTGACCGTGTCGATGTCCGGATTGGTCCCCAGCTCGAAGCTGACCGTCAGCGAGTAGCTGCCGTCGTTCGCGCTGCTGGACTTCATGTAGATCATCTTGTCGACGCCGACGACCGCGGCTTCCAGCGGCTGCCCCACGGTCTGCTCGACCACCGCGGCCGAGGCACCGGTGAACTGCGTGGACACGGTTACCTGCGGCGGCACGATGTCGGGGAACTGTGACACCGGAATGCGCATCAGCGACAGCCCGCCCGCCAGCGTCAGCAGAATCGCGATGACAATCGCCAGCCGCGGCCGGTCGATGAAAACACCCGAGATCATACTACGATTTGCCCGTGCTCTGATCTGCCGGTGCGGTACCGGGCGGCGGTGGGCTGGCCGGACCGGGGCTAACTTCGATCCCCGGTCGTACCCGCTGAATGCCGTCGGAGATGACCATCTCGCCGTCCTTCAGGCCGCCGGCGACCACGGCGGTGACGGGCGTCGACTGGCCCAGCTGGATCCGGCGCTGCTCCACCTTGTTGTCTGGCCCAACGACGTAAACATAGTCCCCCTGTTGGTCCGACAGCACCGCCTTGCGGGGGATGCCGAGTGCGGTAACCGGCTGAATGCCCTCGACCAGCACGTTGACGAAGGCGCCGTCGATCAGCGGGCGCTCCACCACCTGGCCAGGCTGAGTGGCCCGTGTCGGCGGGTTCGGGATGCGCGCGCGAACCAATACCGTGTCGGTTGTCGGCGCCACCGTCGGCTCGACATAATCGATCTTGCCGGCCTGGCCATACAGTGAACCGTCCGCCAGCCGCAGCTTCACCACCACGGCGTTGGTGCCGCCTTTGTCGGCATAGCGCTTCTGCAGCTCGATCAGGCTGCGTGAAGCAACCGGAAACAGCACATACATCGGGTCCTGGCTGACGATGGTGGCCAGCGATCCCGAACTTGGCGACACCACGTTGCCCACGGTGATGCTGGTGCGGCTGATCTTGCCGGCCACCGGGGCGCGGATTTCGGTATAGGCCAGGTTGATCTGGGCAACCCGCAACTGCGCCTGCGCCGACTGCACCTGCGCGGCCAGGGAACGCTGATTGGCGACCGCATCGTCAACGTTGGACCGCTGGCCGGCCGGTGTAGCCAGCAGCGACTGCGCACGGGAAAGTTGAATGTTGGCATTGGCCAGCCGTGAACTCGCATCCGCGACAGCAGCTTCCTGCTGCTGCACGGCGGCCTCGAACGGGCCGCGCTCGAGGCGATACAGCAGGTCACCCTGAGCGACTTCGGTGCCTTCCGGGAACAGACGCTGGTCGAGGAAGGCGGTCACGCGCGCGGTCAGGGCGACACGCTCGATCGCCTGTACGCGCCCAATGAATTCCGACGTTTCCGTGATCGCGGTCTGCTGCGCACGCACCACACCCACCGATGGCGGCCCGCTCGGTGCCTGGGCCTTGGCCGCCGACGTGACCGTCAGCAGCACGACAAGCGGCAGGTAGGCAAGGAAACGCATCAGGCGGGGCCCCCGGGTCACGCGCCCTGTTGCGGCGCAGCATGGTAATACGGAATTATCGAAACTCGGCAAGGTGCATCCTTGCCCCTCTACCCTGGAATCGCGATCCCTGGCACCCGCATATTTGGCCCGGACCGGTCAGGCTTTGTCGATGGCCCCGAACACCGCGGACCCGGCAATCCGTAATTGAGTGGATGTCGCGCACCAACATAGGTCCACCCGACATATGTCCACACCGTCACCCCTGCGCCTCCCGCACTTCCTCGTCGATCGCATCGAGCAACCGGGAGGCGAAGTGCCGCGGCACGTCCGTCATTATCAGCACGATGCGCGTCCGGTGGTCCGCGCCGGGCCAACGATCCAAGAACACCGGCTCGCTGACCACATGGCGCACGCCGTGGATGACGGCCGGCTGACCCGGAGTCTCTTGAATCGCGACAAGGCCCTTCAGCCGCAGTAGGCGGGCGCCGCAATGTTCGGCCATGGCCTGCAGCAGTAAAGCCAATGCCAAGGCCGGGACCGGGCGGTCACGTACGATTGAAACCGTTTCAATCCCACTATGCGCCGATCCGCGCGGCGCCTGATCGATACGGGTCCCAACCGTCGAGGTGCCGAACAAGTCGGCCGAAGCCACGCCGGCCGCGGTCATTCGTGGCGCCGCAGCATTCAACCCCTGTAACGCGCTCAACAAACTGTTAGTTGCCATCTGCACGTCGATCTTGCTCAGCAGGATCCGATCCGCAAGCGCCACCTGATGACGCGCCTCCGGATGATCACGCAGCGTCGCCTCGCCATGAACGGTATCAACAAGGGTCACAACGAACGGTATCTGGTGTGTCGCAGCAACGGCCTGATCGGTCATCATGCTTTGCAGGATCGGCACCGGATCGGACAGGCCGGACGTCTCGATCAGGACCCGGTCGTAGTCCTGCCGGCGCGCGAACAGGTCCATCAGGGTGCGGGCCAGATCAGTCTGCACCGAACAGCATAGGCAGCCGGTGCTCAGCGTCAGCACCGAATCGTCGCTGCTGGCGATCAGGTCATGGTCCAGTGCCACCTCGCCAAATTCGTTGACGATGACAGCCGTGCGCCCGAACGCCGGGTCGCACAGGATACGACTGATCAGGGTTGTCTTGCCGCTACCGAGAAAGCCGGTGACAACCGAAACAGGGATCAAATGCGGCTCAGTCAACTGGTGCCCCTACCCTAACACTGCCCGGTCGTCGCCGGTATGATGAACACCCCGGCTGGCCGGACTTCCCGCGCTGGCTTATATCAAGCACAGTGCGGCCGCTAAGCGAACCAGGGGAACGCCATGATGATGCCGATAAAGTCCGCCTCATGAATTCGACCAGCGGCGCCATCCCACCAATCTTGCTGATCGGTTGCGGACGCATGGGCAGCGCCATGCTGGCCGGCTGGCGGGAACAAGGCCTGGCTCCTTCCGTCGCGGTCGACCCCGCGCCATCCGCCGCGGAACTCGCGGGTCCCGATATGACTGTGGTGGCGGACCCGGCTGCCATTCCGGCCGGCTTCGCTCCGGCCGCGGTGGTGATTGCGGTGAAGCCGCAGAACGCGGCCTCGACGTTGCCGGCCTATGTCCGGTTTGCCCCCAACACGGTGTTCCTTTCCATCATGGCCGGGCGAACCATGTCAGGCATCGGCGGCTTGGTCGGCGCGACCGCAGCGATCGTGCGGGCGATGCCGAACACGCCAGCCGCGGTGCGCCAGGGCGTCACCGTCGCGTGTCCCAGCCCTGCTGTCTCATCGCAGCAGCGCGGCCTGTGCGATCGCCTGTTGCAAGCCATCGGCAAGGTTGCCTGGATCGAGGACGAGGCGCTGCTCGATCCTGTCACCGCGGTATCCGGCAGCGGTCCGGCCTACGTCTTCTTGCTGGCCGAGTTGATGGAGCAGGCCGCAATCGAGCAAGGGATTCCCCCCGAACTGGCCCGTCTGCTGGCGCGCCAGACCGTTGCGGGATCCGGTGCGCTGCTTGCCGCCAGCCCGGAGGATGCCGCCGCTTTGCGTGTCGCGGTCACCAGTCCCGGCGGCACGACGGCGGAGGCGCTGTCGGTGCTGATGAACCCGGATGCCTGGCCCGTCGCGCTGTCACAGGCAATTGCCGCGGCAACACGGCGGTCCCGCGAATTGGCGGGTTGAGGCAATGACCCTGCATCCTATCTCCATCTCATGAGCGATACGGAGTTCGACACAGCCCTGGTTACCGCCGCGTTCCGCCTTGCCGGCGATCAGGGGTGGCGTGATGTCAACGTCGTTGCCGCCGCCCGTGAAGGCGGTTTGCCTTTGGTCGAGGCCCGCGAACGCTTTCCGTCGCGCGCCGCGATCCTGCTTCGGTTCGGACGCCTTGCTGATCAGGCCGCGTTGATCGACGCCTCGACCGACGGCACGGTTCGCGACCGCCTGTTCGACCTGCTGATGCGCCGGTTCGACGTGATGCAGACGCACCGAACCGGGGTGAAGGCGTTGCTGCGGTTTCTGCCGACCCATCCGCCGACCGTTCTGCTGCTGGCTTGGGCGACGAAGCGCAGCATGCGCTGGATGTTGCAGGCTGCCGGAGTTGGCGCCACGGGTGCGCGTGGCGAGTTGCAGGTGCGTGGTTTGCTGGCGGTCTGGTTGTGGGGCATCAGAGCCTGGGAACGCGACGAGTCCGACGATTTGTCCGGCACCATGGCGGCCGTCGACACTGCCTTGCAACGTGCTGAGCAGGCCGCGTCATGGTTGCACGGGCGGCGCGACGATCCGCCGGCTTCCCCGCCAACGCCGGATGCGGTCCCCGATCCCGACGGCCCTGCCCCTTCGCTGCCAGATCTGTCGCTGCCGAACCCATCGCGACCAGACCCATCGCGACCAGATCCGTCGCGACCAGAGCCATCGCCACCAGACCCGTTGCGGCCAGGCCCAGCACTGCCGGACGTTAACGCGTGAGCGAAATTGCGCTGCAGACCCGGATCGATGCCGCTTTGGACCTTGCGGAGCGTGCCGGTGAGATGGCGCTGTTGATGCGCCCGCGTCCCGGATCAACCGATGCTCAGATGAAGGGACCGCAGGACTGGGTCACCGAGGCTGACGGCGCTGTCGAGCGTTTCCTGTCTGATGAACTCGCCGCTGCCTTCCCCGCCGATGGGTTCCAAGGCGAAGAAGGGGGCATCGCCCGTGGCGGATCATTGCGCTGGGTCGTCGATCCGATCGACGGGACCTCCAACTTCGCACGCGGCGCCGCACGCTTCTGCGTGTCGATCGCATGCCTGGAAGGCAACACGCCGTTAATCGGGGTCCTTGCCGCGCCAGCGCTGCGCGAGACGTTCTGGGCCTGGCGCGGCGGTGGCGCCTGGCTGAACGGCGATCCGGTCCAAGCGGCCCAGACGCGGGACGTGAAACAGGCAATCATGGAGGTTGGCTGGTCGCGTCGGCGTCCCAATGCTGACTACATCAAGATCTGTGAGCGCATCCTGGCGGACGGCGCTGGATTGCGCCATGGGGGTTCCGGGGCGCTGGGTCTTGCCGACGTCGCCGTTGGACGCCTGGATGGCTACGCCGAATTGAACATCAACCTATGGGACGTGGCCGCGGCGCTGGTCATCCTGCGAGAAGCCGGCGCCAAGGTCAGTGACTTCGTGGCAAACGAGGGCGCGACCAAGGGCAATGCCATTATCGCCTGCGCGCCGGCACTGGCCGAAATTTGGTCGGATCTGCCCGGGCTTCCCGCTGCCCTCTGAAAATCCACCTACAGATCGTGCAGCGAGAGACTAAGCGGACAAGCACATTCCGGTAGCGGTAAGCACGTGCTTTGAACGTTCCGCTCAGCGCGATCCTGCGCTAAGACCGCTCCCCGAACACCGGCGCCAGCCCGGCAGGAGGCCGCGATGCCCACTTATGATTTCGTCACCGTCAACGTCTTTACCCAGCGCCGATTCGGCGGAAATCCGCTGGCGGTGCTGCCTGACGCCGAGGGCCTGAGCGACGCCGACATGCAGGCCATTGCCGCTGACTTCAACCTGTCGGAGACCACGTTCGTCCTGCCTCCGGACAACCCCCAGAACCACGCTCGGGTGCGGATCTTCACCCCGAAGGCTGAGATGCCGTTTGCCGGCCACCCGAATGTCGGCACCGGTTTCGTCCTCGCCACAATGGCGGGCGACCCACCCGAACACTACACATTTGAGGAAGTTGCCGGCCTGGTGCGCGTTCACATCCAGCGCGACGCGGCGGGTGCGATATCCGGCGCCAGAGTCTCAGCGCCGCAGTCGCTGTCGATCGATATTGCGGTGCCCACTGATCTTGTCGCCGCCTGTGCCGGCTTGACCGAAGATGACATCGCCACCGACACCCATACGCCGCTGGTTGCCTCGGTCGGCACGCCGTTCGTCCTTGCCGAGGTGCGCTCGCTCGACGCGCTGGCAAAGGCCCGACCGGACCTTGCGGCTTTTCGCCGCGGCGCGGAGGCGTTTCCGGAACTTGCGGCTCGGTTTAACCTCCATCTGTATGTGCGCAAGGATGGCGATGCGACCCGGCTGCGCACCCGCATGTTCGCGCCGCTGTCCGGCGTGCTGGAAGATCCGGCCACCGGCAGCGCCAACGCTGCCCTGGCCGCGCTGCTGACATCAATGGCGCCGGGCGAGAACGCCGACCTGCACTATGAAATCGAGCAAGGCCTGGAGATGGGACGTCCCAGTGAGATCATTGCCCAGGCGCGCAAGACGGCAGAGGGTCCGGTATCGGCCAGCGTGGCCGGAACCTGCGTGGCCGTGGGGCGGGGGACGCTGACCGTCTAGATCCGTCACCTTTCCCCGACCGGCGTATCCCCGTTTTCGACCGGCGCCGTTCTTTTTTCCTACTGGCGAAGTGACGCAACGAACATTCCGTTGCGTGCGATCAAGATTGCCTCGCAGCCCTCGACTTTGCTGATAAGGCGGGCAAATCCGGTCTACGATGAGCGCGTCCAGACGCCGGGTCGGCACACCTTCTTCGCCAGCCCCACCACTTCCAGGGCCCGGACCGTGGCGAACACAACATCGATCTCCCACCATTTGTGCCCGTGCGCTGCGGACCGCGGGTCGGCGTGGTGGTTGTTATGCCATCCCTCACCGTTCGATATCAGCGCGACAAGCCAGTTGTTCCGGCTCTGCTCTTCGGTCTCGTAGCTGCGATAGCCCCACAGGTGCGATACGGAGTTGACCGACCAGGTGATGTGCCAGACCACCACAGTCCGCACGAAAACGCCCCAGACCAGAAGACTGGCGCCGAACTGAAGGGCCTGGTTCAACGGATTGCCGATCAGCAGGCCTGCGGCGAACCCGCCAAGGAAGAACAATGCCCAGGATCCCAGCAGGATTCCGGGATACATTATACTACGCTCCAACCGGCGGTAGAACGGGTCGCGCAGAATGTCCTTCGCATAACGATCGTAGATCCCCAATCGCGCCAGATCGCGATTGTCCACCAGCATCCAACCAAGATGGCCCCAGAAGAAATTGACCAGTGGACTATGCGGATCGTCGCGCCGGTCAGCCTGCTCATGGTGACGCCGGTGAACCGCCACCCAGCGCGCCGGTGTATCCTGCATGCAGCACACGGCCAGCACGGCAAATGCGTGCTCCAGCCATTTCGGGCAGACCAGACCACGATGTGTTAGCAACCGGTGATAGCACAAATTGATGCCCAGGCTGCCAAAAACGTACAGCCCAAGCGCTGCGACCACGACGCCGGTCCAACTGAACAGCCACGGAAGAAATGCCAAGGCCGCCACTACATGATAAAGCGCGACGACGAGCGCATAAGGCCAGACGATCCGCCGCCGATCCACCGCCGCCGGCAGGTTCAGACGGGTCGCCGCCGAAGGGTGATGCGCCGTATATTGGGGGACATTCAAAACTGTAGCCTTTCGCGGAGTTCCCGCAGCCGGTAACGGCTTAAGCCGTGGAGGAGCGATGTCTCCATATCAAATCCGAACTTAGGGCCAAATTCTAGATGATCGGGGTCGCCATGACGAATTGCTGGTAGGCGGGGCGCTGACACAGGCGGTCATACCATGACCGCAGCGAGGGGATCTCCGGCCGTTCGAGCCCTTGATAGTCCATGCCGAACCAGCGGTGCGCATGCACGCCCCACGAGATATCGCATAGGGTGAAGTCAGCGCCGGCAATGAAGGGGTGCTGGTCCAGCTTTTCTGCGATCATTCGCCAGGCGCGCGCGGTCTCGGCAATGGCCGTCCCAACCGCCTGTAGGTCCCGCTGATCGGCGGGGGTGCGCACCAGCCCCCAGAACACCGCACTCATGGGCCTGTTCAGCACCGTCTGCTGCGCATCCATCCAGCGGTCTATATTCGCCCGCACGTGCGGGTCAGCCGGCCATAATGCCGAGTCCGGAGCATGTACCTGGGCCAGGTAGCGCAGGATGACGTTGCTTTCCCACAGGCTGAAATCGCCCTCCTGCAACGTGGGCACCAGTCCGGTCGGGTTCATTGCGCGGTATTGGGCGGTATCGGTCTTGCCGAACGCGCCCCCAACGTCGATCCGTTCAAACGGCAGCCCGAGTTCACCCAGGCCCCAAAGTGCCTTCATTACATTGCTGGACGTTGCGCGTCCCCAAACGATTCGATTCATGCTTTTCCCGTTCCCCGCGGTCCAGTGTTCCACACAGCCCGGTATTTCCCTGCCCTGACCCTGGTCTTGCCGCCGACAGGAAGGAACCTAACCGCGACCCCTTCGGGGGGCAACTTGCATCGCGAACGCAGCCAAGGCACATCGACAGCCATGAGACGCCCCTCGTTGCGAACCTTGGCCATCCTGGCTGCCCTCGCGGCCGCTGCCGGCCTGGCCTTTGCCTACGCGCTCGAAGTCTGGGGCGAACTGCCGCCTTGTGCGCTGTGCCTGGTGGAACGTTGGCCATACCGGATCGTCATCGTCCTTGGCCTCCTCGCAGCCGTCTCTCCAGTTCGACTGGTGCGCTTCATCCTGGTTATGGCAGTAGTGTGTCTGCTGGCCGACGCGGCCATCGCTGCCGTCCATGTGGGTGTCGAATTCAAGTGGTGGCCGAGTCCCCTGCCCGAATGCGCCGCGCCTCACTTCAGCGGCGGCTCAATTGCCGATCGGCTGGCGTCGATGCCGGCGCGTCCATCCAAACCATGCGACGAGCCGACTTTTCTGATCCCTTTTGTTCCGGTTTCATTGGCGGCCTTGAACCTGCTCTACGCGCTGGGATTCGCCGCGACGTTGATTACCGCAATGGCCGGGCGGGGGCGGCGGCAGTAATTCACCGCGGCAAACGCCAGAGCCAGAGGCCGGCTCTTTGCAGTAGGAAGCCGCGCCAACGAGCAGAAACACGAACAGCGGCGGTTGGCAGCTTCTGTGGATTGCTAGCTATCGGCCCCCACCTCCGCAAAAAGGTCAGGCGCAAGAAGGTCAGGCGCCAACAGGTCAGGCGCAAGAAGGTCAGGAGCCAACTCATCCCGATCTCGCCACAATTTTGGCTGCGTTTGAACGCAACGTTGTGGTTAAACCCACGCCATGATGTTCATCAAGTCATCACGATGCGCCCTGGCACCAAGCGACGGTCGGTCATGATCGCGGCCCTGGCATGGGCTTTGCCGGCAAAAGCGCAGCCCAGCATTGCGCCGGCGCTGCGTGACTATGCGGCCACCGCGCTTGGCGGGTTGATCGATGCGGCCCGCCAACAGGCGATCGCTGACGGCGTCCGCCCAGTACCGCCGTCGATTTATCGCGGCCTGCTGGGCTATTTCCCGGCGGCTTTGTTGCAGCGGTGCCGCTTTGCCACCGGCTCGAGCCATCCTCTGACCTTGCCGGCCCTGGCATTCAGTTATGGCGACGCCACCGCAATCACGCTGGGCGACGTCGTGCTGTTCAAGTCCGATCGCGTCGCCGACTCCGACCTGAAGATCTGGGCGCACGAGCTGACACATGTGATGCAATATCAACGCTGGGGCGTTGAGGGATTCGCCGAACGCTACGTGCGCGACAGCAGTGCGGTTGAGCAGGAGGCAATCGATAACGCCAATCGATTCGCGGCTTGGCAAACCCGGTCCGGTCGGTAGAACCAGCAGCGCAACCTTCCCCGAACTGCTTCGTTTAAGTGCTGCGACCGGACGGTCGCCTGACCCATCAGGAGTTGCATCATGGATAAGGATCGAGTCGAAGGCGTCGCTCACCAAGTCAAAGGCAGCGTCAAGGAAGTAGCCGGCAAGGTAACGGGTGACAAGAAGACTCAGGCTGAAGGTGTCGCCGAAAAGGCTGCTGGCAAGGTGCAAAACGCCGCCGGTGGCGTGAAGGACGCCGCCAAGAGCTGAGTAAGCTGAGGCGCTTTGGGCGGGGGTCGCGCCCCCGTTCAGGTTTCGCCCAAAAATTCCGCGATGGCAGGATGGCGCTGCATTGACGCTAGTTCGTCCGCCGTCGGTAGTTGCGGCCTGTCGCGTTGTACATTCACCATGCACAAAAAGCCTAGCGCCTCGCCGTTCGTGGCGCGAAACTGATGCCATTGCCAGCCGGGAATCGATACCAGGTCGAACTGCTTAACCGCACGTACTTCATTGCCGACGAGGCAGTCGCCGGATCCGCGCAAAATCATCACCGCATGGGCATGTTCGTGGCGTTCCAGAGTGGAATAGCCGCCCGCGTCCATTTCAAAGTAACGCAGTTCACAGGCAAGAGCCTCCTCATGGAAAAGGACCTGTCGTGAGATGTGCTTGAAAGGAGCGCTATCGTTCTGTTTGTATGGCTGATGCGCCACTGCGTCCCAACGGAATTCTCCTGCGACAGGACGGAAGCTTGGCGCTGTTTCGATATCCACGTGCTTTCCTCATTCTCGCTGGCCCGAAACGGTATCGATCATCCCAGCCTGGTCCGGTTCCGCGGGTAGCATACCCAACCCAAAATCCCCAACGGCACGGACGAAACGTTCCGCCTCATAGGTGATACGTTCGCCGGCCAGAAGCAGATTGCCGCCGATCAGCAACATCGTGTCCTTGCCATAAAAATCAAGGATTTCATCCGCCCGCGCCAATGTCATACCGCCCGCCGGTACAGGCATTGCCGGCTTCATCGCATCGTCTTGCCGGCGCGCGTTGGCCGCGAGCTCACCGCAGGTCGCCTGTGAGTAGCCAAATCGGCCACCGAAGCTTGGAAAAATCACGGCGTCCGCGCCCATCAGCGGGAATAGCCGGCCGATAAGCAGTTCCGGTGCAATCCGGCATGCGCCACCCATGCTCGGATGCGCGAAAATCACCATTTCCGGGAATGTCCGGCGTAACGTCTGCATCGCTGGAAAGCCGCAGATCATCGGCGCGATCATCACGCAATCAAGACCCTCATCGCGCGCCAGTTCCATCTGGCGGCGCATCGAATCAAGATCGCCGGTTACGCTTGGGATATAGCGCGTGGGGTGGCCGGTGGACCGCGTGGCGGCGCGAACGCGCGCGGCGCAGGCGCTGACCCTGTCGGCGAAACGCGAGAAATGCTGGTCGGCCAGCCCGTGGTCATCCTTGATGAAATCGAGCCCACCCCGAGCCAGTTGCTCCGCCAGCGCGCCCAATTGGTCTGCTGACATACCCTGCGGCTTCAGCGCTGACCCGGTCAGTGCGCGTGAAGCAACCTGCATGCGGCGCCGCAAATCGGCGATATCATGACGCGGGCCGCCAAAGGTCTCGGCCAAGCCCGCGGGCACCGAGACATCCTTCAACACCACATCCTCATGCAGCGATGTATTGCCGAAGATCATGTTCAGGAACTGACCCGCGTCATGCCCGACGGTCTTTTCCGCCAACCCAATGCGGACCGCAAACAGCCCATTGCCGATGTCGTCTATCGCCTCCACGGCGCCGACGACGTCGGACAGGATGGCCTCGTCATGGATCGCCGCCAGCGGCATCTCCACGCTTTGCTCGACGGCAATAGCCTGCGCCCGCGCCTCGACATCCGCCGCCGTGGTGCGCACCTGGTAGGTAACAGTGAACCGCCCGGTCATGTGCGCGGCACGACCAGGGCGTCCACTGCCATGGCGCCGGATCCCCCCAGGATGACCGGATTGATGTCGATCGCCTGCAAGTTGTCGCCAAGCGACAGCGCTGCTTCCTGCAGGCTCATCAGCAGGTCAACGAAGGCGGTAAGACAGGCTGGATGTTTCCATCGGGGGCTGGTCAGGATCCGCCCCAGGTTGCCATTCGCCAAGCCGGCTTCCACACGCGCCCGACTGGCCGGCAGCGCAAATGTCGTAACGTCCTGTAGCGCTTCAGCAAAGATGCCGCCCAATCCGGCGATCAACACGAGCCCTACCCCGTCGGCGCGGGAGACACCGGCGATCGCTTCCAGGCTGCCCCGGACCATCGCCTGAACCACGACATCCGGGCAGCCCACCGCCGAGTAAGCCTGTGCCACGGCATCCGGACCGGCCAGGCCGATATGCACCAACCCGAGGTCGCTTTTATGGGCCACACCGGCGGCGACGCCTTTCATCACCACCGGATAACCCACCATCGTCGCCGCCGCGATAGCATCGGCGGCCGAATTGCATTCGACCGACTGCACCACGGGAACACCGAACGTGGCCAGCAGACGCAGGCTTTCCGGCTCGGTCAGCGGCCGTTGAGGCAGGACCATCGCCTCACCTCGGATCACCTCCGGGACCGGTTCAGGCGGCGAGGTCAGCAGCGCTCCGATCGCCTCCAGCAGGATGTCGGTATCGGTAAACACGTCGATCCCGCGGCTGCGATAGCTGTCTTGTTCGGCCTTCGGCATGCCGCCTGGCGTCACCACCAGCAGCGGCTTTTTCGATACCTCCCGCGCCCGGCCCATCGCCGCGCGATACGGATCGCCCTGCCATGGGTTCATCGAATGAACCAGTGCCAGCCCAACCGACACGCCCAGATCGTTCATCAGCATCAGCGGCACGTCAGCGGATCGCCGCATCCCGCCAAAGATCCCCATATCCAACGGATTGCCAATTCGCGAAAACAACTTGTGGGCATCGATCCCCGCATGGGTTTCCGGCGCGAGCACTGCCAGTTCCACCCCCAGCGCGTCACACCGATCGGCGATCAGGGACGCCCCGGCGCCGGAGGTCGACAATGAGCCCAGGGCCCCGGGACACCGGCCATAGCGATCCAGCAGCGCAGCGGCTGTCATCAGCCCCTCAAGCGTTTTGACCGTCGCCACGCCGCTGGAGGCGAATAGCGCCTGGTAGGCAGCGTCGTCGCCCGCCAGGCGGGAGGAGTGAGCGACCGCTGCTGCCGCGCCGGCGGCCGATCCGCCGATTTTCAACGCCACCACTGGCTTGCCAGCGGCATGCGCCGCCAGAGCCAACCGGCGGAACCGTGCCCCATCGTCCAGGCTGTCGATCAGCAGTGCGATCACCCGCGTCGGCGCGTGGCTGATACCGTATTCCATGTAGTCCAGGACCGACATGTCGGCCTCGTTTCCCGCTGAGGCGAACAGCGACAGGCCTGCCCCCAACATCGCCAGCCGCCCCGCCATGGCGTCGAAAAGCGCCCCGCTGTGGGAGAAGATCGAGATCCCGCCGGGCACCTGCCGCTTGGCATGGGACGTGTTAAACCCGACCGAAACCGGGTGATGGGCGTTGTAGATGCCGTTGCAGTTCGGTCCGACGATCCGGATGCCAGCCTCCTCGGCGATCCGTTGCAGCTCACGCTGCCGTTCGGCACCCCCTGCGTCCAGGCTTTCTGCATAACCCGCCGAACCCACGATCACCGTCTTGAGGCCGGCGCGGGCACAATCGCGCACCGCCTGCACCGCCGCCTCTGCCGGAATGGCCAGGAAGGCGGTGTCGACCGGTTCCGGAACAGCGGCCAGGTCGGGATAACAGGGAATGCCCTCAACGTCGCTCAGCCGCCGGCTGATGCCGTAGACCCCGCCCTGGAAACCGGTGTTGCGGACATTGGTCAGTACGATATAGCCGTGCTTGGTTGTATCGTCCGAGGCGCCGATCACAGCCACCGCGCGGGGATGAAACAACGCGTGCAACGCGTCCTGTGTGGCAATCGGCATCGAACAGGCACTCCTATAACCAGCCGCGCATACTGTCCACGGCTTGGCCTCCTGTCCATGCACAGGCATTCTGCTCGCAACAATGGAGGAGACGCCGATGTCCATCCTGCTGTCGGAGCAACGCGGCCACGTTCTGGTTCTGACCATCAACCGGCCGGAGCGCATGAACGCCATGTCGCCGGAATTATCGGACGCACTGATCCACGCCTTTGTGGAAGCCGGCGCCGATCCCGATATCCGCGCCATCGTATTGACCGCGGTCGGCGACCGGGCGTTCTGCGCCGGCGCCGACCTGAAGGCTCGCGCGCAGGAGGATGCCGCCGGAAAGCCCTTCCAGCCGCTACTGTCGCGCGTCCAGCGCTATGTCTTCGAGGTCGTGTACGAAACCATCAAGCCGACGATCGCCGCGCTGAACGGAACCGCGGTTGCCGGTGGCCTGGAACTGGCGCTGGCCTGCGACATGCGCGTCGCCGCAGAGCACGCGCAATTCGGTCTGCCGGAAGCCAAGCGCGGCAAAGGCGCTCACTTCGCAAACGTCATGTTGCCGCGGATGGTGCCCTCCGGCATCGCTTACGAAATGCTTTACCTCGGCGAATACATCGGCACCGAGGACGCCAAGCGGTGGGGCTTGGTCAATCGCGTCGTGCCACGGGGTGAAGCGCTGAATGAGGCCCTGCGTATGGCCGAGGCACTGTGCGAAAATGCCCCGGTCACATTGCGCCGCATGAAGGAGACCGCGATCCGCTCCAACGGGCTTCCGGTTCCCGCCGCGCTTCGCCTGAACGAAGGCATCAGCCCTTATAGCAGTGAGGATCGGGTTGAAGGCATCAAGGCCTTCGTCGAGAAGCGCAAACCGGTCTGGAAGGGCAAATGAGAGCGACCGCGATGCATACCCACAGGTAGCCTCACGCCGTCGCCGATCTGGCGCGAATCTTGCTGTCTGCGACCCGGATGATCCGCCACGAAGATCCCGGGAGCCGCTCTGCATGAAAAGACGCCAGTTTGTCCGCGCCGCCGCCGCTTCTGCCGTGATGGGCGGCATCGCCCGCCCGGCAATTGTGCGAGCTGCCTCAGCCACGACGTTGAAATTTGTCCCATACGCCGATCTGGCGCTGCTCGACCCACTGGTCAGCGCCTTCGTCACCCGCAACCACGTGATGATGGTCTTCGATACATTGTTTGCGCTCGACGCGCAGGGCAGCGTCCAATACCAGATGTTGGCCGGCCATACCGTCGATCCGGATCAGAAGGTCTGGACACTGACCTTGCGCGATGGCCTGCTGTTTCATGATGGCACCAAGGTGCTGGGCCGCGACGTGGTTGCCAGCCTGCGCCGCTGGGGCGAGGCCGACGCTTTCGGCCAGGCGGTGATGGCAGCGACCGACGACCTGTCAGCGCCGGATGACAAGACAGTGGTGTTTCGCCTCAAGCGCCCGTTCCCGCTGCTGCCGCAGGCGCTGGCGAAACCGACCAACCTGATGGCCGTCATTATGCCCGAACGGCTGGCCACCACGCCCACCGGCAAACGCATTACTGAAATGGTTGGCAGCGGCCCGTTTCGCTTTCTGGCCGACGAACGCGTCTCAGGCGCCCGCAACGCCTACGCGAAGTTCGAGAAATACGTCCCGCGCGACGGCGTCGCCAGTTTTTGCGCCGGCCCCCGCATCGTCAATTTCGACCGCGTGGAATGGTTGACCACGCCCGATCCCTCCACCCAGGCCGCTGCTCTGAAAGCGGGTGAGGTCGATTGGGTCGAACAGCCGGTCATGGACCTGGTGCCTTCACTGAAAGCCGACCGCAACCTGCGCGTCGAGGTGCTGGAGACGACGGGCCTCATTGGTGTGCTGCGCTTCAATCACCTGAACCCACCGTTCAACAACCCCGCGATCCGTCGCGCCGCCCTGCACGCCGTCAGCCAGCGAGAGTTCATGACTGCGGTTGCCGGCGAGCCAGATCCGGGTGTGATCAACGAGCATGTCGGTTTCTTCGCACCCAGCTCGGCCTATGCCTCCAGCGCCGGGATGGAGAACTTCAGCCCCAATCCCGACCTGAACGCCCTGCGCAGGGCGATCCAGGACGCTGGCTACCAGGGCGAGAAGGTGGTGTTCCTGGGTGCCGCCGACGTTCCGCGCATCACCGCGATCTGTGAGGTTGGCGCCGACGTGCTGACCAAGATCGGACTGAACGTGGACTATGTGTCGCTCGACTGGGGCACTGTGGTGCAGCGCATATACAACAAGGCGCCGACAAACGAAGGCGGCTGGAGCATCTTCGGCTCGATGTGGGGCGGCCTTGACTGGGACAATCCAGCGGGCAATGCCGCGTTGCGCGGAAACGGCAAGGATGCCTGGTTTGGCTGGCCCGAGAACCCGAAGCTCGAGGCCATCCGCGACCAGTGGCTGCATGCAACAGATCCCGCGATGCTGAAGTCATTGGCCGCAGATATGCAGCGTCAGGCGTTCGTCGATGCCCCCTGCATGCCACTCGGTCTGTATTACCAGCCAGCGGCCTATCGGGCGGACCTGACCGGGATGATGAAGGGGTTGATCCTGTTCACCGGTGTGAAGCGCGCCTAAGTTCAACGGCGGGAGCGGCATGCCCCGCGCAGCCTGCCGGCGCGTTCGGCCCCTGACATCCGGCGACGCTTCGGTCACACTGGCCGCAGCGCCGGATGGTCCGGCCATAACCAGGGAAACGCGACATGAAGGTTGGCTTTATCGGTGTGGGCAACATGGGTGGCCCGATGTGCCGCAACATCATCCGCAACACCAACCACGAGGTCGTGGTATTCGACCTTAGTCCCGAGGCCGTGAAAGCCTGCACCGATCTCGGCGCGTCCTCAGGCAGTTCAGTGGCTGATATCGCTGCACGATGCGACGTTGTAATCACCTCCCTGCCCCTCCCCAAGATCGTCGAGGACGTTACCCTAGGCACCGGCGGCATCGCCGAGCATGCCAAACCCGGCACCGTATTCATTGACCTGTCGACCAATTCGCCGGCCACGGCCAAGCGCGTGGCGGCCGGAATGACAGCCAAGGGCATTGAAATGCTGGAGGCACCGGTGTCGGGCGGAACAGCCCGGGCAACCGATGGCACGATCGTTATCATGGTTGGCGGCGACGCCAAGGTGTTCGAGCAGAATCTGCCATTGCTGAAATCGTTCAGCGGCGAAGTGATCCACCTGGGCGATATCGGCTTCGGCTCGACCGCCAAGTTGATCAACAACATGTTGGCATTCTGCAATTCGGCTGCGGCGGCCGAGGCGTTGATGATCGGCAAGCGATCGGGGATTGACCTGAAAAAGCTGGACGCCGTGATCCGCAACGCCTCGGGCATGTCGGCCGGGTACGCCAGCATGTCGACCAAAACCCTTGCGGGCGACTTCAAGCCCAGCTTTGCGCTCGACCTGGCGCATAAAGACCTGCGGCTGGCCCTGGAACTGGCAGACGAACTTGGGGTGCCAGGACTGATCGCGCCCCAGGTCATGAGCTTGATGCGGATGGCACGGGGGATGGGGCTCGGCACCTCCGACTCGGCTTCGGTTGTCCGTGTTTACGAAACGGCGCTAGGCGAAGAAGTCCGCGCCTGATAACGATGGTTTGCCGCCCGCGAGCAGAAAACGCGGGCGGCAATGAGGTTGAAGACACGAAAGTGTGCAATAGCTTGCTTGAAAATGCGGATTAAATTGAGTCCATTCGCATGCGCGTCGATCCGGTGTCGCCGGCCTGTGCGTCATGGTGCGGCTGTCCCGCATCGTTTTGGTATGGCATAGATTTAGAGGCGGCTGATATGACCGACAATACAACGATTCTGGTGGTCGAGGATGACGCGCTCGTATCGGAAGTCATCGCTGCCGCGCTCGATGAGGATTATTCAATTCGGGTGGTCGAAAACTCCGCTGACGCTTTGGATGTGCTGCGTGCCGGCGGCGTCCGACTCATGCTGCTGGATTGCACCCTGCCGGGTGGGGTGGACGAAGATCTGATCCCCGAGGCCGATCGCAGCGGTGCGGTGGTGGTGCTGATGTCCGGTGATCCTGGCCGAATGGCGAAGTTGTCTGATCAACCAAGGCCGTTCGTTCTGAAGCCATTCACGTTGACAGGGCTGCTGGAGACTGTGCGCGGCGTCCTGGCTTCTGCCGGGTAGTAACGTGGTTACAATGAACTGGTATCGTTTTAAACTTCATGCCATTAAACTTCAAGCCAACTGCGGCATTATAGGACTTCCGGCTAGGGCAGCCACACCGCATGCCTTGACCCTGCTGCTGCCAGGATCCCTGTCCGCCACGGCAACAAACGGCGAGACACGATAGTACTTCTCGATACGATCTGCATGCCAGCCCGGATCCAACCGGGTTCCTTCCAATCCTCTTGCCTGTTCAAGCCCGAATCGTCCATTCTCAAAATGCGATTATCCGTGAAGATTCTATGCGCGGTTGCATTGCAGCAGTAAGGCCAACGAAAATGGACGACGTTCAGGCCCGGAATTGTCGGCCGGCGTGAGACGGATCGGAACATATGGCGCGGATTGAGAAGAACGCAGACTTCGGCTTGGAAGCGGGTCGCGTTAACGGCGCCGAAAAATCGGCGTTCGTGGAACGGCTGAGGACGATATTGTCGCATTGGCCCAGTGCCGACCGATTGGCCCGGGCAATGGGCGTGTCGCCATCGGCGTTCCGTAAATGGCTGAAGGGTGAGGCCGAACCAAGCCGCGAGCGGCTGGTCGCGCTGGCCCGCGCCGCCGGAGTTGGGGTGGCTTGGCTGGCCGAGGGCGAAGGACCTGCGCCGACATTTGAAACAAACAGCGGCGGCCGGCGACATATTGGTCAACGCGATTCAGGATTGGATTTCGACTCCAGTCAGTTCGTGTTATTGCCGCATCGAGCGGAAGCGGCAGCGGCCGGATCGGTGACGCCACCGGATCCGTCAGGCACCGAATGGATGGCATTGCGGCACGACTGGATCCGCGCCGTATGCAAGATCGAACCGGCTGACCTGCTGCTCGAGACCGCGGTAGGCGAGTCGATGACGCCAACGATCCGCGATGGCAATACGCTATTGATCGACACCGCCGACCGGACCTTCCGAAATTTTGGGATCTACGTGCTGGAGGTCAACGGCCAGAGACTGGTCAAGCGAGTACAGCGCAAACACGACGGCAGCCTGGTGTTGATCAGCGACAACACCGCCTACCAGCCCGATACGGTCGACAGGGACGCGGCGGACGATGTCAACGTCGTTGGCCGCGTCGTGTGGTCGGGCGGACCCGTCTGATCCAACCAACCCGGGACCTGGCGGCGAAGCGGACGACGTTGAAGAAAGCCATTATTGCGAACAGCCCAACCGGCGTTGACCCGCGATCTGCGCCGCCAATGCCGTCGCATGCGGCGTAACGATTACCGGTTAAGGCAATCCCATCTGGCCTCCGCCAGATCATCGGGATCGCAACTATTCATCGCCGGCATGGGTGCTTTCAGCAATAAGCCACGGACCACTTGTTGACAGCTCCGTCATCGGTTCGTAGTCCGGTCTGCCAGTTGCTTAAGGTAGCGCCTGACAGGATGCGCACAGCGATCGCCGCGCTAGGGATACGGATCTGCCTGATCGCGGGTCTGCTTCAGGTATTGGCGCCGGCTTGGGCGTTCGCTGCCGCAGCGCGCCTGTTGGCCGATCCGCTGCAAGACATCGCCATCTGCGTAGGACACGCCGGCCATCCCGAACAAGCTCCGGCGCAGAACACCCATCACTGTATCTCGTGTCCCGCCTGTCACCATGCCGGATCAGGGCAGTTCGTGATGCCCGTTTCCCTGGCGGATCGACCGCGGACGGCCAGATACGGTATGGTGCGCTATCCCTATCGGTTTGCGGCATCGCCACGCGGGCCGCCTATCGCGAACCAGCGCGCCAGAGCGCCCCCAATCCGTACCTGACAAGGCTTTCGCAGAGTATGACTGCCGCGAGCTCCAGGTCCGCGAACAGTCTGCCCTCTCCATCACCGGTCGCAGCCGGTCGGAAGAGCAAGTGGTCAGGACGTTCTCGTGGATCAGTGTCTGTTCATCGCACCCTATAACCGAACCGCGCCAGATCCGCGCGCGGATGCCCGGCACGTCACAGTAGCGACGTTCGTGGACGATATGGCGGACGCCCCGGTCACCGCCAGTATACGTGCCAACGGTGAGCTGCAACCCTGATGAGGGATTTGCTGCGCCTGCTGCCGTTGGGCCTGATCGCTGTTCTGGTGCAGCTTTGGCTGCCCCTGTCACTGCTGGCGATTACCCCCACAATCGGCGATCCGCTCGGACACCTGGCGTTTTGTGGAACGGCAGAAGCCGACCGCCCTACCCCGGATAATCCACAACCGCACGCCGGGCATACCGCGTGCCCGTTTTGCCACCATCCGGTCTCTCATCCCATGCTGCTGCCCCCGGCAGTGGCTGCATCGCCGCGACCATGCCGCGCGGTAATTCCAGTTGCTCTGCCCTACGTCGCATCGCGCCCTCGCGCCCCTCCCAGACTGCTGCCCCCGGCCCGTGCCCCACCGCTGACGCCGCTCGTCATCGCTTAGCACGAACCAATCACGGCTGGCCTGCGGCCGGCCTACGGGAGCTCTCTATGCTACATCATCGTTTCCTTATCGGCGGCGCAGTTGCGCTTGCCATGGGCACGTCACAAGCACGCGCCCAAGCCACCGACGACATCGTCACGCTGCCGCCGGTCACCGTCACCGGGCAGCCATCCGGTTCACTGACCGTTCCCAGCATCGAGGCCCAGCACGAGCAACTCGATCAGACCGCCGGCTCAGTCGGGTGGGTCGACAGCGAGTCCTACAAAGGTCGCTACGCCAACAACCTGCGTGACGTGCTGGAAGACACCCCCGGCGTCTACGTCCAGAACCGTTATGGTCAGGAGTTGCGGCTTTCAATCCGCGGTTCAGGCATTGCCCGCGCCTTCCACACCCGCGGCATCGAGATCCTGCAGGATGGCGTGCCGACTAACTTTGCTGACGGCAGCGGCGACTTCTACCAGATTGACCCGCTGGGACTGCGGTCTGCCGAAGTCTACAAAGGCGGTAACGCGCTACCATTCGGCAGCTTGACGCTGGGGGGCGCCATCAATTTCGTGACGCCGACCGCCTATACCGCGATCGCGCCGGATATGGTGCGCGTCGATGGCGGCACCTTCGGCACGTTTCGCGGGTCAGCCCAGGTGTCCCGCGTGTTGGGCGAGGCGGATTTCCTGATCAACGCGACGGTCAGCCATGCTGACGGCTACCGCGATCACATGCGGCAGCAATACGAGCAGATCAACGGTAACGTCGGATACCGCATCACTCCGGATGTCGAAACACGGTTTTATTTCGGCGCCTACATCACCGATCAACAGCTTCCCGGCACGCTCGGACTGCAAGCGGCGCTGACAACACCGACCCAGGCGGCCGCCAGCGCGGTCAGCGGCAACCAGGCGCGCAATGTGTACACGCAGCGGCTGGCCAACCGAACCACGGTATCGTTGGATCAAGGCAAGCTCGATCTCGACACCTGGGTCATTCATAAAAGCCTGTATCACCCGATCTTCCAGGTACTTGACCAGGATGGCTTCACCTACGGTTTTGGTCCGCGATATGCCAATAACTTCGATGTATTTGGTCTGCGCAATGAAGTGGTGATAGGTGGCCGCGCGTTTGGCGGCAACAATCAAGCTCTGCAATACATCAATGTCAGAGGGAGCAGAGCGGCGCAGACGCTGAACGCCCGCCAGAATGCCTGGAGCATCGAGGGCTACATCGAGAATCGGCTGTTCGTTGTTCCGACGGTTGCCCTCGTTGCCGGCGCCAAACTGCTGCATGCCAACCGCGACTATACGGACCTCGGCGGGTTGTCCGCGTTCGATACGACCTACAAGTCTTCGCAGAAAGACTATGACGGGCTTAATCCGAAGTTCGGCGTGCTATGGCAGCCGCAGCCTGCCATCCAGGCTTTTGCCGATATCACGCGCAGTCAGGACGTTCCGGACTTTACTGATCTGACGCAAGTGCAGACCAATGGCGCCACGGGGTTCGTCCCGCTGGCATCGCAGCGCGCCTGGACCCTGGAGGCAGGGACGAGGGGTCACTATGACCGGTTCACCTGGGACGTCACGCTGTATCACTCGTGGGTCGATGGGCAGTTGCTGCAGTACACGATCAATCAAAATTTCCCTGCTTCCAGCTTCAACGCCGGCCGGACAAATCTGCAGGGCCTTGAACTTGGGGTAGCGGCGGAACTGCTGCGCGGGATAGCCACCCCAGCGGACACGCTGACCTTGTCCCAGATCTGGAACTGGAGTGACTTCCACTTCAGCAATGATCCACAGTACGGCAATAACCATATTGCAGGCGTGCCGGATCACGTGTTGCGCACAACGCTGACCTACCGGCACCCTGACGGTTTCTATGCGGCGCCCGCGGTCGATATCGTGCCGATTGGCGCCTTCGTCGACTACGCAAACACACAGCGCGTGCCGGCTTATGCCCTGATCGGGCTGCAGGCCGGCATGGACTTCGACAACGGGGTGTCGATCTTCATGGATGCCCGCAACCTCAGTAACGCGCGCTACATCAGCGATTTCGGAACAGCTACCCGTTACGATGCCGTTACTACACAAACGTTTTACCCAGGGGACGGAAGAAGCCTTTACGCCGGCGCGCGGGTGAAATTCTGATGCGCAGATTATTTCACATAATGGTGCTGGCGGTGTGCGGAGCCGCCGCTCTGCCGTTCACAGCCGGTGCGCATGTCGTGCTGGCAGAGCGCACCGCCAGCGCCGGCGCTTATTATGTTGCGACCCTGCGTGTCGCGCATGGCTGCGACGGCTCACCCACCATCGGCCTGAGGGTGCAGGTCCCACCGGACATTGTGACTGCCCGACCGATGCCGAAGCCGGGCTGGAAGGTGGAAGTCATTTATGAACCACTGGCACAACCCATTACAGTCGAGGATCATGTGCTCACGCGACGTGTCAAGGAAGTCGTCTGGAGCAACGGTGTGCTGCCGGACGAGCAGTTCGATGAATTTTCGATCTCGCTCAAGCTTCCGGATCGTTCCGGACCGGTGTATTTCCCGGTGGAGCAGGTTTGCGAGGTCGGAAGGTCCGCATGGGTTGAAATACCGCTCGAGGGCCAGGCAACGCGTCACCTGCGGTTCCCTGCGCCTGCGGTCGTGCTGTCGTCACCACAACCTTGATAGGCAAGTGTCATCGCGGCTCCTGAGTCGCGATGGCACCCCGAAAGCTAGACCACGCCGGAGTCGTGCAATCGTTTCAACGTGTCAGGATCGACGCCGCACAGCGCAGCCAGAACCTGGTCGGTGTGCTCCCCGAGCAATGGCGGGCGGGTGATCTCGGCCGGTGAGTCGGATAGTTTGATCGGGCAGCCGACAGTCTGATAGATGCCGCGCGTCGGGAAATCGACGTCGACGATCATGTCGCGGGCGCGCAGATGCGGGTCGGCCAGAACCTCAGCCGTATCCTGGCAGGCGCCGCTGGGGACGCCCGCCTCGCCCAGTTGTTGCATGACCTCGTGCTTGCTGTGCTGGCGGGTCCAGGCCTCAACAATGGCATTCAGCGCCTCACGATTTTCCCATCGGGCGTCGGGCGTATTGAAGCGCGGATCATCGGCGAGTTCAGATTTGCCCATCGCGCCCAGTAGCGGCCTCCACATCTGTGGCTGGGCGAAGATGTAGACGTAATCGTTGGCGCCGCCCGGCGCACAGGGGTAGGTGGTTCCGGGAACAGTATGGCCTAGCTGGTTACCGACGCGCGGCGGCGGATGGCCGTAGCGCTGGTGGTCGCGCAGGCTGACGCGGATCAGATTAACCACGGCGTCCTGCATGGAGACTTCGACATGCTGACCCTTCCCCGTAGTGTGCCGCTGCTGGATCGCGGCGAGGATGCCGATTGCCATGTGCATGCCGGTGCCGGAATCGCCAATGGCGGGGAAGACATAGGTGGGCGGATTTTCCGGGAAGCCGGTGACCGCCATTGCACCGCCCATCGCCTGGGCAATCGGCTCGAAGCTCTTGTAGCCGCTGTAGGGGCCGTAGGTGCCAAACCCCTTGATCGTTGCGTAGATCAGCTTCGGGTTCAGCGCTGACAACTTGTCGTAGCCCAGACCGAGCCGATCCAGTGCGCCGGGGCCGAAGTTTTCGAGTAGGACATCGGATTCAGCGATCAGTCGACGAAACAGATCCTTGCCCTCATCGGTCTTCAGATTCAACGTCAAGCTGCGCTTGTTGGCGTTTAGCACCAGAAAGAACAAGCTGTCGCTGTCAGGTTTGTCGCGCATGTTGGTGCGGGCGACGTCACCACCCTTGGGTTCCTCAAGCTTGATGACGTCGGCGCCGAGAAAGCCGAGGATTTGGGCGCAGGCGGGGCCGGCCTGATTGTGCGTCATGTCAATGACGCGGATGCCGTTCAGGGCTTGGCTCATGCGGTTTCCTCCAGTGTCGATGCGGAGTCGAGCGTGGTGGCTCGACGCAGGTCACGCGGTTGGGATTCATCGTGGGGGCGGCCGCGGTGCATTGTCCAGCGGTTGTCCCAGATCAGCAAGTCGCCGACGCGCCAGGTGTGGCTATAAACGAACTGGCGCTGGGTCGCATGGGTGTTGAGATCGAACAGCAGCAGGCGCCCGTCCGCCACCGGCCTGCCTGTGATGTGGGAGGCGTGGGCGGACAAATAGAGACTCTTGCGGCCGGTGACCGGGTGACGGCGCACAAGGCGCTGCGGCGACGGCGGATACTGCTCCCGCTCGCCCTGCGGGAATTCGGTAAAGCCGATCTGTCCGCGCGACCAGAACACGTCATGTTCGGCGATCAGGGGATCAATGGCATCTTTGGTGGGCTGGGACAGCGCGTTGTAGGCAGCACGCATGTCGGCAAATTCCGTCTCGCCGTTGCCGAACGGGCTGGGCGGCGGCAGGGCGACGGCGTGAAGCAGCCCTAGCACGACGGGAACCGGCATGTAGGAGGCGTCGGTGTGCCAGAGACGGTTGCCGAGGCTGTCGAGCCGGCGACGGTCGTCCAACGCGCGGACCTGGTTGTCGACGTCGAGGTTGGAGATGTCGCCGATCTGTGGAATGGCGAGGCGGCGCCGACCGGGCCGGGCGGCCGAACGGCCAATTTCCAGCGCGCCGAAGCGGGCGGCAAAATCGCGCAATTGTGCGTCTGTCAGGTGCTGATCGCGGAAGACAAGCACCGGATAGGCGTCGATGGCGGCCTGAATCTGCGCAAAGACGGCTTCGGCCATCGGCTTGGACAGGTCATGGAAATCGGCTTCCGCAGCAAAGCCGGGATGGAGTTCGCGCATGGTCAGACCCTTCAGAAAACCGCTGGCACCATTGGCCGGCAAACCCGGGCTTGCAGCGTGACGACGGACAGGTTCGCCACCAGGACGGTTACGCAAACAAACAGACGGCTTATTGCTTCCAGCAGAATGGGCCGTTCTGCTGTGGCGGCGTCAACATCGGTGCACCCCTTGCCCTTGGGGCGCCGCTGTCGCAGGTTAGCGCCATGCGCATCACCTTGATCCACGCGATGCCTCCGTCGATCCCGCCTATCATGGCAGCCTTCGGGCGCCTGTGGCCGGAGCCGGTTCTGATGAACCTGCTCGATGACTCACTGGCCACGGATCTGGCGCGCGATGGGCGGCTGACACCGGCGATGTCGGAGCGATTTCTGGCGTTGGCACGTTATGCCGAATCGACTGGTGCGGACGCTGTTTTGTTTACCTGTTCGGCGTTCGGCCCGTGCATTGAGGCCTGTGCCCGCGCGGTGAGAATTCCTGTACTGAAGCCAAATGAGGCAATGATCGAGGAAGCGGTGGCCCTGACGGGGCCGCATGGCCGGATTGGCCTGATGGCGACATTCGCCCCAACCCTGACATCGATGCCGCCGGAGTTCGCCGCCGCCGCCCCTGATGTGACGCTGGTACCGTGCATGGCGGACGGTGCCTTGGCGGCGTTGAATGCCGGCGACCCGAACGGCCATGATGCAGCGGTCGTGCGGGCCGCCGTCAACATGCCGGACTGTGACGTGATTACCCTGGGGCAGTTCAGCCTTGCGCAGGCTGGTCACGCGGTTGCTGCGGCCACCGGAAAAACCGTTTTGACAACGCCGGACAGCGCGGTGCGCAAGCTGCGCCGGCTGCTGCTGTCAGCAAAGGCGGCCTGAGCCATGGACATTACAGCCTTCCGAGCGTCTGTTTCGGCCGATGAACCGCCTATGGTTTCTTTACCACTGCAGGCGCTGTGGTGGGATGCCAAGGGCGATTGGGACAAAGCCCATGGTTGCGCACAGGCTGATCATGGGGCGGGTGGTGCCGCGGTACATGCCTACCTGCACCGCAAGGAGCCTGACCTGTCCAACGCCGGATACTGGTACAATCGTGCTGGCCGGCCGGTGTCGACCGGCACGCTGGATCAGGAGTGGGACGCACTGGTGGCGGAACTGCTGGCAGCATAATCCGCCTCGTAGCTGATCAATCCGCAAAAGCAGACCAGGAAGAACAGTGTAGCGACGCGCGGTGCCTCCAGCACATTGTCGAACAAGCCGGACACCATGAATGCCGCGACGGCGCCGGTGAGCGCCGCGCCGGCCAGTTGGCTGTTCCGCAGCGCCCGGATGCCGCCGGCCATCGCGGCGCCCGCGAGCACAAGATAGGCAATGACGCCGATTACCCCGCCTTCGAAAAATAGCATCAGGTATTGGTTCAGCATTCGCCAGGAGACATGACTGTCGTCCGTGAAAATCCAACGATCCAGCCCGGCGGCGAAATCGCCGTTTATCAGCAATGGATGACCCTTGTCGTCGATCAGGCTGATATCGCGAAGTTCAATCCTGTGCCCCTGCGGACCGGAAAACGAAAGTTCAACCGGACGTCGCAGCAGGCCGAACCCGGTGCGCGCCCCAAGGCCATTGGAGGGGATCGCGGCATGGATTGTCGCCCAATCGGCGGCGCGCATCAGCGGCGTTTGCAGTCCGCGACAATTGTCGGAGTAGAGCAGGACTTTGTCACACACCAGCGTATCGATATAGGCCGGCCCATCAGGGGATCGTGCCCGCAGCGTCAGGTTCAAGCTTCCCGCTGACGGGAGCGCAATCTTCTCTCCCAGGAAGAACGGCGATTCGACTCGGACGGAAATATACTGTCCGGCGTGGTCCCGCCGCAGAACGAGATCGGTTGGGCGATCAATCGGCGAGCGCTGCAGCATGGCGCGCTGGTAGGTGCCCAAGCCCATGCCGAATATAGTTGTCGTCAAACTGTCATCGCGAACCGCGAGCCCATTGCGCCAGTTGTCCTGGCGCGTGAGGAAATCAACCGCGCTGGCGGCAAAGCGCGCATGCATGCCGGTAAGGCCGGCTGTGGCAAGCAGTAATGCCGCAATCAGGGCAATTGGCACGGCACCGACCGCGGCCGAGCGGATGCGGTCTCGGATCGCCAGCCAGATCCCGCCTGCCGCCATCACAACCAACCCAATGAAGCATGCGGCATACGCCGCCCTGGCAAACGTCACAGCCACGGTATATCCGCCGCAAACAATTGCAAGCAGCGCCAGCAACAGCCCCAGCCAGCGCGGACGCAGCCGCACCAGCGTCAGTGAGAACGGCAACGCCATCGCGGCATAGGCGCCGATGTGCCCACCACCAACGCGCATGCTGGAGAACGGACCGGCCACGCGATACGTGGCGCTGAAGTCGAAGATGCTGGCGAACAGGATGCGCTCGACGACGACAATCAGAGTAACGATAAACAGTCCGGCAGCCATGCCCCACCCGAACAGAGTGATGGTATCGCCCCTGATACGCTGACGCCGGCGCAGGAACGGCAGCAGGACAAGTGCCTCCAGAAGCGGTTTGGCGAGACGCAAGGCGTTGTCCGGACGCAGAAACGGGTTATCGGATCGGGGCTCGCCAAACGATGATGACAAACCGACCAGGGTCGAGAACGTCCAACAAGCGGTGAGTGCCAGCAGGACGCCCCCCACGGCGCCGGAAAGGCGCACGTCCCTGAAGGTCGGTGGCGACCGGACCAGGAGGACCGCGACGGTGCCCAGCACGAACAGGTCCTGTTCGCCAATTTCCATCCACCCGGTCCACAGGCCTAGGTCATACGCAACGATGACGATTGGCAGAACGAGCAGGAACACCGCCGGCCACCGCAAGAGCACCGCGACATACCCACCAAGCACAACGGCGAGAGGCCAGACAGGCAATGGATAACGTATCATGATGATCAGAATCAGGCCGGTGAGCCCCAGGGCGGCACTGCCGGTGAGAAACCGGCTGCGCGCGGACCTGGAATCAGGCGCGCTGCTTCTGCTCAGAAACGTTGGTGTCACAGCAGGGCAAACGCGAACCGGATCAACGCGCAACCGGGTCATCTGAACCCGTTTCAACACCGCTTGCCCCGGTGACCATCCCGCTGTGCCACTCACTCCAAGGTGGCATTGGCTTTTGTCCTTACCGTATTGGTTTGTAACAGCCCTATCCTGGGATATCCGTCATCTGCAAGACCAGTGGGCGGCAGCGTCGCCCGCGCCCGCGATGCAAATAACGCAAGCAGCGAGGACCATGATTCATCTTCAATTTGAGCAACGGTGTCAGCAAGCCTTAGTGAGCATTAGAAGCAGGTTTACCGCGTTGCAAGCTTCATTTCTGTTAGATACCGGTTGGACACAGCAGCCATCCTGTCGCTCAGGGGCGCCGGGAGGAAGGCTCGGACGTATTATATCCCGCGCGTGATGAATACCTCCCAAACGGTGTCTTCCCGTGCCGGCGCGGCGTCGATGGCACTACCGGTTGGTGCCTGAGCGCGTGGACCATCGACCACACCGACGGCATCAGCCGCACAGTCAGAAACGACGCCAGTCCGGCGACCGCGATCGCGTTGATATCGCCCTCCAACCCCGGCCGGAAATACCGCCCCGATTCAACGATGAAGGACAGCGACGCCGCCAGTGCAAAGGCCCGACCACTGATCCGGTCGCCGTAGCGCAGCCACAGCAGGACGCCGACCGGCATATACAGCACGGCATGTGCGACAACGTTCTTGGCCGCCTCGGCCTTGGTGACGATGTAATAGTCGAACAGCGGCAGAAAACCCAATGGATAGGCCTGTGCGAAGGCCTCCCGCCAGGACAGCCAGTCTAGCGACAGCAGGCGGTTTACCAGCAGCACACTCAGCAGATACGGAAATACCATCCAAGGCACCCACCGGCTTAGACGACGGCGCAACAGATCGGCATCCTGCCGCGCAAGCCAACGCAACATTGCCGCTCCGGCCACGATACTCGCGGTGCGATACAGAATGGATGGCATTGCTGGAAACGCGCTGATGACAAGTGCCGTCAAAGCGTAAAGGGCCGTGGTCAGCGCCAGCCCGATACCAGCCGTTGACAGCAAGCCACGGCGCACCTGATAGGTGCCGCGCCGCACGAAGGTCAGCATTATGCCCACCGGAACGAATGCCACGGTTGCCATTGCAATGATCACGAATCGAACCACAGGCGGGCGGCCGTAACCCGGCAAAACCAAAAATGTGTCCGGCGCCCGCTCCATCATCAGGGTCAAATCAGTCGCGTTGAGAGCGAAATCCAACGGCATGAGAATAAACAGGCATAACGCCCCGGTGTACAGCCGCAGCACCACTACAAAAGCCGCCACAGGATCCGGACGAAGGAACGAATCTCGGAGCCTCCGCTGCCATATCGCATAGGAAGCGACACCGATCCCTGCTCCCAACGTCTGAGCGACGATGTAATTCAGCGTGACAGTGCGTGGCGGGAAGAACAGTTGCAGGTACTTGATCGACAGGATCGTTCCGATGCCGATCAGCATGGCCCCCAGCAGCGGCGCGAACCTCCGTTTCGATTGCGCCGGCCACAGCGATGCGGTGACAATGAAACCGAACGGAACCAGCATCAGCAGGTTGCCGACCCAGTCGGCGCGTTGATCGGAGCCGTGGGAGACGTAGCGGGTGGCCAGGAAAGCGCGCAACACCACAACCGGATCGCGGTAGACGAAATTCGGTCCTGACGGACCGATCAACGTGCTCGAATACAGCATGACGACAGCATAGACCACGCATATGGCGGCCAGGCGCCATCGGCTTGAAAAACCGGGAATATCGTTTCGCATCAATCCCCGATTCCGGAGCCGCCTGTTGCCCACGGCTGTGTTCGCGACAGCCTACGAAGCCACACCAGTTCCTTGATCACGACCTCAGTTCCACCTCGGTGACCTCATCGGCGCTGTAATTACTCATCCAGTTCGTGTCGAGCCGGTATTTCGTGTCGGACCTGGGGCGGCGATCAATGACCTTGCGGTGCGGCACCGCCAGTCGCGACCTTTCTCCGCTGCGAATCGGTTGCACTGGATCCGCCGCTTCCGGAAGATGGCGGCGCCGACAGGGTCGCGGTCCTCGCGGATTGCGGCCCGAACTGAGCTGTCGGGGCCGCCACCGCCTCGGTTGCCAGGCTGACCGTTGCGGAGTGGTTCGCCGTCGCGACCGTCGCTGAGCGGGAGGCGCCTGCGTGGTGCAGCGGTCGTTTGATCATTCTGGTCGGAGCGGTGAGGCCACTGATCAAACGGCTGCCATCGTGAGGGCTCATGGTGTCGCCAATACTGTCGATCCCGGAGCCTGAAGCGACCGGCGGTGTGAGAGGCGTTGGCCGCGGCTCGCCGTCAACGGCCGACGGAAAGGCCCTATTAGTCAGCGGCGCGTCGTTGACGCTCACCGGAAGCATCACAGTTGTCGTCGAACCGTTTCTCACCGGCTCAGCCAAAGTCGTCGCGACCGCCGGGTTGATCCCGCCCGGCATGTTCGTCATCAGGGCCGTCGACATTGAGAGACGGGCGCTCGGTGACAGCCCGTCAGCCGCCGCCATCGGGATCATTGACGGCTGAGACCGCGGCCGCGATGAAATAAAAGCGCGTGATATGGCAGCGGGCGCGCGGGTGGCGCCGGGGGCTGAACCGCCGTTATCGGCGTAATGTAAGCCAACGGCGGCGAAACTCCCGTCCGGCTTGCGTTCGAGCGAAACGATCGCCAGGCGGTCCGCCTCGGGCTTGCCATTGATCGCGAGGTCGCTGGCAAGCCTCAACCCGTTCAGGTAGATGGCTCCCGCGGCCACGCGGACGTAAGCCTGCAGAACCAGATGGTTGACCTCATTGCTGAAATAGCCGGCTGGGTCGCCGAACAGAGCATCCTGCGTCACCAGTCGGACCTGCGGGCGGTCGCCAAGGTATTGCCCGGAGACCATAACCGACTGGCCAGCCCGCAGCTCATTCGCTTCTGGTCCATTCAGGATAAGGTCCCCAATGCTCGCGATGTCGCCTTCGCGCACGACCTGCCCACGAACAATCATGGTGCCCACTGGCGCGGGGTCGAGGCGCGTGGCGATCAGCACACCATCACTCCGCCGCAGCCCGCTGACAGCAACCCAGTTGCCGAGGCGAATGGCGCCGGCACTCCAAACCGCCGCGGGAACCGATATGGACTGGCCAGCGACCGTTAGCGTGCGGGTAGCCAATTCGACCGATTCGATCCGGCCGATCACTTGCCGGCGCACCGAAATCGCTTGGGCAACCGGAGTGGCAATCGAGCCCTTGGCCTGGATCATCACGACCTGCCCGGCGCGTAGCGCCGAGGAAGCACTGGACGTCCCGTCAATGTCCACAGCAGCCGCGTTGTCATACGCGACTTCCATGCCATCGACGCAGATTGAGGCGAACCCGGTGATAACACCGACGATCCCAGTGCCGCCGATACCCGTGCCGCCGATACCCGTGCCGCCGATACCCGTGCCGCCGATACCGCGCTCAGCCAGTTGCGTGCCGGCCAACCCGCTATCCGTGACAGGAGCGCCCGTGCCGCCGATCCCCCGGTCGGTGTGCCGCGGCTCTGCCGGCCGCGGTGCAGGTGACGTGGTGCTATCGTGGGCAGCCGGAGCAACCGGTCCGTCGTCAGGACCTATCTGGCATACGGCACCGTCTGCCAGCGTCTCAAACGATGTGGCGATCGCATGGGTGGTGCCGCTATCGTGTGCAGCCTCCCGTGGGGTTGCGCAGCCAACCAGCATAGCCAGCACCGACACCACCACATACCTCACGGCTCCCCCTCCGCCGCCGCATGGTCGTCGCCGTCAAACACGTAGATCCCCAGGTTAATTCGTCTGGGTGTCAGCACGACAGTGTCCAGGCTCGACTCGGTCATCTCGAGCGCACGCCGGTTTACGTCGAGCAGCACCTGCATCGCCGCGGTCCGGGCATAATGTTCCAGGTCCTTGGCCTGTTCGGGTGTCAGGCGGTCGTAATGGACGCTGCGATCAAGGAAACGCGGTGCGCCCGATCCACTGATGTTGGCTACCGCCGCTGCAACATGATCGTGCAGGTTACGGGCGAAGTAAAACAACTGCTCCTCGCCCCCAGGCCTGGGGATGAACGCCGCAGTGTTTAACTGCACCCGGTCGTTCAAATCCATCAAAACGACGCCGTGACCCAGCAGGTCGTCCAGGACCGCACGCGGGCGCACATCAGAAGTCACCGACTCCACCAGCGCCTCAAACGACGGTTCGCCATTGGGCCGATCCTGTCGGACGCGGACCAATGGACGCGGTTGGCCGGCCTCATTCATAAATGTCGGTGTGCCCACCCAGCGGGCCACCACCTGGCTGCCCAGCGTCGCCTCAAACCCCTCGGATGCCAGATCAGCGGGTAAGCCACGAAGGCGTCGAATTTCCTTGCGATGTACCCCGGTCAGCAGGCTAATCCGGCTGTCGGTTCGTGCCTTTGGTTCGGTTAGGATGTCATTAACCGCAACCTCCACAAACAAGGATCGCAGCATATCGGCCAGGATCGGAAACGTTAGCCCGCTGCGCATCATCAGCCGGACCAAAGGTCGCATCAAGCGACGTGCCGCCTTCAGTAGCGACACAGCCGGCAGCGGTCGAAATTCAGCGGCGTCGCTCATATGGTTGCGGGATAATCCTGACATCACAACTTGTAGCACAGATCACTGTGGGAAAAACACCACAACGTGGAAAATTCGGTTGACGTGGGAAATTTTCCCACATACGCTACGAATGATGCCGACTGTCGTTTCTTAACTTGATCCCGGCGATAAAAAGCTACAGTTTCTGACTGCCGATATCTGAATATGACAAACCGAACGAGGCTCCTGACATGTCATACGTCGCCGCCTCCGCACTACGAACACACGGTACACCGGCTGGTCAGGATGCTGGATCGTCATTCACCCGGACGGTCGAGATGTTGGAGCGTCGGGAGAGTGCTGAAGACAACACCGGCGAAGACATCGACCTGAGGCAGTTGCGGCACCACACCAAAAACACGTTGCAACGTATCCTCGGCTTCATCGCCGAGACCCAGGGCCTTTGCGACACCCCGGCGGGCGAGAAGATGGTTCAGGAGTTGGAGCATCGGATCGCGTTGTCAGCCAAGATCTCCAACGCCTTGTTCGGCCTGACTGACACGCCCGGTTCGATGGCGGAGCGGCTGCGTCAGCTGTCCGGTGCGGTGGTCGACCTGATGCGAGGAGCCGACCAGGTCATCCGCGTCGGTGTGTCCGTGCGCGGCAGCTGCCCCCCTGCCCTACGCGAAGCCGTTGTGCGATGCGCGCATGAACTGCTCGGCAACGCCGTCAAACACGGCATGAAAGGTCGTCAAGCCGGACGAATTACAGTGCGGTTGACGTCGGATGGCGACACGACGGTGCTGACGGTGACCGATAACGGGTGGGGCTTTCACGGCACCCCGCGCCCTGGCGAAGGTTTGGCTTTGGCCCGGAGCTTTGCCGTCAAACACGGTGGTTCTCTGGAGTTGGACGGTCTTGATGGCACCGTGGCCACGCTGGAATTGCCACATTAGGCCAAGAGCACGATCGCCTGAGACCAACGGACATGCCATAGCCGCGGGATCGCCTCGCGAGCCTTACAGGTCCAGAAGGCGTGTTGCCGTCGAAGGGGCGTGAGTGACATTAGCGCCGAGCTGCCAGGCGCTTATTTGTTGCTCACGATAAAGTCACTGACCGGGATACTAAGCTCAAACGGTGCCGCGCAGCAACGCCACACCATCGGCGGTTTTGCGCCAATTTCTCACTAGACCCGCCGTCTCGCTCCCCGGGGAGCGCACTTCCTTGCGTGGACCCTGAGAGCAATCACTGCCCGAATTTTAATCAACTTGATGAGTTACCGAACGGTAGTCGTCCTATCGTCAAGCACATCGTGTCAGCCCTTGCTGTGCCCCTTGAAGGTCCTCTTGCATTCCCGATTGTGCAGTGCAATATCGGTCTCGGCGATGCCTTTGGCGTCGCCTTCTTGGACGTTTCCTCCCTAAACTTGGCGGTGCCCACGGGCACCGCCTTTTTTTTCCGCAGCACATCGGTCGATGGACCCGGCTCAAGATAACGCGACGCAGGATCATCGGGTAAGCTAAGCCGCTCGCACCTCGCGTTCCTGTTGTGGTGACGCCCAAGGCCCATTCGAGGGTGGCGACTTCGGCCGCTTCCGCAGCCCGTCAGGGACGGCGCCAACAGATTACCTTGGCCTTGAACGTGCCGTTGATCGTCTAGGTGCGCTGCGCGCGTTACCCGCCAGCTGACAATGCGCCGGAAGCCTCCGGCAGACCTGGGGCGGTCCAGTCGGGAATTAGCCTGGGCCTCACAGCCTGGAACTCTAGCGGAGGCCACTCAGCCAGGTTGGGGATGTTATTCATGGCGTCATGTTCGATCGGACGCTGCACAGTATCGCTTACGACAAGCTGCTGCCCGCACCCAAGGCGAGTGCACTGAACAAGCGAAGGGTAGTGACGTGACCCGGCACCTGTGTATAGTTCGCCGGTATATGTCATAATAGTTCAAAACGGGAGTGAAGACATGAGAATCTTGGCGCCGATTTTGGGTTTGTTTGCCCTCTTAACTTTACCCGCAAAAGCAGAGCCGGGCATTACGTCCTTTGGACCTGACCAGACGATTGCTGACATCGACAAAGTCCAGTGGGCGCCCTTGAAGCTCGACGGCTTCGCGCCTGGAATCGAAATTTCCGTTTTGCGCGGCGATCTTGCCAAAGGCGGCGCTGAGATTTTACTGCGCACTCCGGCGAAATACCTGATACCGAGCCATAGCCACACAAGCGATGAAGTTTACGTCTGGTTGAAAGGCAACTTTACCTACATAGCAGCAGACGGGCAGAAACAGGCAATGACCGCTCCCGCCTATATCAGCCTGCCCGGCAACGCCCCATCGCACACGATCGAATGCGGCAGCGATCCTTGTGTTCTATACGTCCGATATTCGCGACCTTTCGATCTGCAACACATGCGTCACTAGCATCCGATCGCCGAGACGTGGGTATTGGGTCGCCACCTCACGCTCGGTAATCGCTGGTCAATCGTCGCGGCTAATAGAAATCATCTGCCGACCAGCACAAGCGGGAGGGCCTGCAAGTAGCAGATCGCCGGGTTCGGAAAGGTTTCAAATGCACCGACCGTCGGACATATGGTAGCCAGCGCGCGACGACCATGGAGCCGCCAGACGTCGCGCCCGAACGGCAAATATTACCCAAGCAGCGCAACGTCGGAGAATCCCCAGGTTGGGGAAGCCTCAATCAGCAACACGAGCATGAGTGGGGACGGTAGCTCCCCCCCACTATGGACGCGTGACCGGAGCGATCGCTACGGGAACCATCAACAGTGAGTTCACCAGATACACCGCGACAACGATGACCAACAGCAGAACCAGGATACCGCCCAGGCCGCGCCCGCCATAGTACCCGCGCCGGTGGCCGTAGAAACCACCGCCGCCAAACAACAGGATGATAACGATAATGAGCAGGATGAGTGACATGCGTCTTCCTTGGCATGTCTACCGGATTCGGCGGTAGTTAAATCGCGAGACGTTTACGGCCCCAGGCTCACGCCGCTCGACAAAGCCATGGACGATCCGGCCACCAATAACAATCCGGTTGTCATACCTCTTCACTTTGTTCCCGATAGGTTCTTAGCGGCGGTATCCAGCGATGGACGAAGCCCTCAGCTTTAAGTGAACTTCGCACCCTGAAAGCATCGGTAATGGAAAGCCTCTGGCGCATGACGGCACACGCCACTTCCTGAAGGAACGCATGCTCGCGATTGTCCCCGCGACGATCACGGCTGAAGCAGGGCTGGCGAGGCGTGGCCTCCAATTTTCCCCAGCGCAAACGTCTGAGCAAGGTCATGGTACAGCCTCTCCGGCACTATGATGGCTGGGCGTTGGAATCCCCGTGCCAGTCCTGCCGCAGCAAGCGAACAATCCTCGTTCGGAGATTGCTGATGGATTACGCTGGGCGCGATACCATGCAATCGGTCGTCAACCGCTTTCGATGCTCACGACCGTCGTGCCGTCAACCTCTCTCATACGTCAGGTTGATCGGGCTATCGCATGGAATGAGCGGACGCCCATCGCAGGACGTCATGCTGGTTGGGCCGGGAGCGTATTGAGGACCGCTAGGGCTAGCCATCACGCAACGCAACAAAGCCCGCGAGAAAACCTACAGAAGCAGCCGCGATCCGCATGGGTCCGGGTCGGTCAAGCCGCTTTCAAGCAAAGCGACAGGACTTCGGTGCCTAACGCCGCTACAGGACAACCTTTTGGAGTCTGGACAGAGCGCTGATCCAATGGCATATCCGCCCCAGCAGAAGCTTGTGGATCAATCTGTATCACGTTCCCAGAAAATCGGGATCGTATAGCAGAGTGCCACGACCTCCGCGCAACGCGACTTTGCAGCAACCGGCAGTTTATCTGGCGAAAGTGACGGTTTGCGGGTGTAGTTCAATGGTAGAACGGCAGCTTCCCAAGCTGCACACGAGGGTTCGATTCCCTTCACCCGCTCCATCCGATGATCGCTTGGATGATAATTTCTGGGCGGAGGCAGCAGCAAACACAGCCAGCGGAACCGCCTCAGCCAGGACGCCGTTTCCAGCGCTCGACCCTCCACCGCCCCGTGCTGATCTGGATCGACGAAATCGTGGAGCAGGCGTGCCAATGCTTGGCCGATCCGCCTGCCAGAAGAAGCAGACAAAGTATTTATGCCGGCTCCTCGGCTTTGGGCAGCGCGACCTGAAGACAAAACGGCTCGGTTGTCATGCTCAACACAATCGGTTGGGCACCGTTAACCAGCCCCGGGGTTGATAGCTTTCGCGCGAACCGGTAACCGGAGCCCTCACGGCTGCCTCGCGCCGCTGCGCCACTAACAAGGCGCTTTGGCGGGCTGATGTGCGCCTTTTAGTCGTTTGGCACCGCGTCGAGCCTTGTTCTGCCGGTGGTGGTGTCGCCGCCAGTGGTCATACCCTCGTCAGTGGTGAACATCGGGGTTTCGGTCGTGCGTCGACCCGGGGCCTTCGGCCGCGCCGTATCAGCCGTATCGGCGAAAAAATTCGGCACGCCGGCGTCGGTGGTGGCCAGACCTGACGGCCTCTGAAAGAAGTCAGGCGTGTCGGCCGGCTTGTCATCCGGCCTGTCAAATGTGGACAGGCCGGTGAACGGCGCCGCAGGCCGTTGCTGCTGCTGCGGCTGTGCAGTGTTCGTCTGCTGCTTGGACATGGCCTCGCCCGGCGTGCCAAACGTCGGTAATCCATAGCTCTTGTCGAGCCCCTCCCGCTTGGGCGTGACGTACTGCCGCGAGGGTGGGATCAACCCTTGCGCCAGGGCCGGCCCGGCGATCAGCCCGGCGACAGCCGTTAGAGTCCAGACAAGCTTCATGCCGCACCTCCTGTTGCGCGCGCACCTGACCCGAATGCACATCCAGCAGGCAAATCGTTCCTGCGTGATCACGCCATGTTCAAGATCTTGTGGCAAGCAATGGGCCCAGCACGTCCTCGACACCGGTGATCAGAATCTGCACGCCGATGCACAGCAGAAGGAAGGCCGAAAGGCGTGTAATGGTGCGGGTGCCGGTCGGGCCCATCATCAACGTCAGCCGATCCGCGTACCGGTAAGCGACCCAGATGGTGGCGGTCATCGCTAACGCCGCCGCACTCATGCCCAACAGGAACCACCCCAGCCCACTGAACAGCCTGGGGTGACCGGCACCAAGCGCGACGGCAACCGCTATTGTGCCTGGGCCAGTCGTGAGTGGGATCGTGAGCGGGAACAGCGCGATATCTTCGATCCCGACGGCTGAGGCGGCTTGCTCCTGCTTGCGTTCGTCATGGGTTTCCGGCGCGTTCAGCAGGCGCCAGCCGCTCAGCGCCACCACCAACCCGCCGGCGACACGCAGCGCCGCCAGGGTGATCCCGAAGAACGCGAGTATGTAAGACCCGGCCCACAACGCGCCCATCATGACAGCCAGCGAATTGATGGCCACCAGCCGTGCCAGTGCGGCCCTGACCTCGGGCGGGCGGCTGTCGGTGACGCTACGGAAGATAAACGCGCCGCTGATCGGGTTGACGATGGAGAACAGCGCCGGAAATCCAAGCAGAAATGCACTGACGGCCTCCGGCACGGCGACCTCAGGCCAGGTTGGGACGCTTGTCGGCCCACGGTTGGATGGCCTCGAAAGCGGCGGATGCCTGCAGCACGCCCAGATCGTCAAAGCGCTTGCCGACGATCTGCAGCCCAACCGGAAGGCGGTCGGCGGTGAATCCGCAAGGCACGCTCGCGGCCGGGTTCCAGGACATGTTGAAGGGGTAGGAGAATTCCGCCCAACTCACCCAGTCCCAGTCATGCTGCGGCCAGTGGTCCGGCATCAGCTTTTCAGCCGGAAAAGCGGCAACCGATACGGCTGGGGTGAGCAGGAAGTCCCAATCCTGGAACCAGCGATGAATGCTGGCGACGTAGGCCATTTTGCGCTCACGGGCGAGCTGATAGTCGGCCACTGACACGTCGGTGGCGGCCTGGATGCAGGCAACCAGCCCAGGGTCCATCTTCGCAGCCCAGGTTTCCAACTGCGGCTTCAGACGAGTTAGGTGGGCAGCCCAGAAAAAGCGGATCAATTCGGGGCCGGGCGCGGCCCAGGGCGTGGGTACTTCCTCCACGATCGCTCCAAGCTCACGGAAACGATGGGCGGCGGCTTGTACAAGAGCGGCGACATCCGGATCAACGCGGGCATGACCAAGGTCAGGGCTGTAAGCGATCCGACGGCCTTTCACCCCTTCCTGTAGACGCGCCAAGTAGGCAGCTGGACCAGCCTCCAAGGTGGTGTAATCCCAGGGATGAGGGCCCGCCATCACCTCCATCATCAACGCGCTGTCCCCGACAGTGCGTGTCAGCGGCCCATTGTGGGAAGTCATGTCCCCGGTGCTGACCGGATAATTCGGCACCCTACCAAAGCTCGGTTTCAAGCCGAAGACGCCGCAGAAATGCGCCGGCATGCGAACCGAGCCGGCACCATCGCTGCCTTGGTGCAGCGGCCCATAACCGGCTGCGGCCGCCGCCCCGGCCCCGGCCGAAGAAGCGCCGGCATTATAGCCGAATTTCCAGGGGTTATGAGTAATGCCGGTCAGCGGCGAGTGCGAAACGCCAGTCCAGCCGAACTCGGACGTGGTGGTTTTGCCCAGGACGATCGCACCCTCGTCGCGCAAGCGAGGGATCATCGGCGCATCTTCTGCCGGCTGGTGACCCTGATAGATGAAGCTACCCTGCTGGGTCGGCATATCCTTGGTGATCGCCAAATCCTTGATCGTGACCGGCACGCCATGCAATCGACCGAGACGCTCGCCGGACATCAGCCTGGCCTCCGCGGCCCGCGCGGCGTCCATTGCCTGATCGGCGGCGAGATGTGCGAAAGCATTGACCTTCGGCTCCAGCGTAGCGATGCGAGCCAGAAGACCTTGCATATATTCAACGGGGGACAGCTGTTTGGTGCGAATCAGTTCGGCGAGCTGCGTCGCCGGCAGGTAGTTCAGGTCTTCGGAGTTCATCAATTGCCTCGTGCTGAGAAAGGGGGGAGCCGTCAGGGACAGCAAGGGATCAGTAGGTTGCCCGCCCTCCCGACACATCGAACACCGCGCCGGTAGAAAAGCTGCACTCCTCGCTGGCCAGCCACAGGATCAGCGACGCGACTTCGTCGATGGCACCGAAACGACCAACCGGAATTTTCGACAGCATCCAGTCGATCTGCTGCTGGGTCATCTGATCGAACAGCGGTGTCTTCACCGCGGCCGGCGTGACGCAATTGACCCGGATTTCGCTGGTCGCCAGTTCCTTTCCCAACGACTTGGTCAGGCCAATGACGCCAGCTTTCGATGCCGAATAGGCTGAGGCGTTCGGATTGCCCTCCTTGCCGGCGATCGATGCGATGTTGACGATCCGGCCGTATCCGTTGGCCTGCATCAACGGCACGACCGCGCGACAGCAGTAGAAGACACCTTTTAAGTTGATGTCGATCACGCGGTCCCAGGCGGTCACGGGATAGTCCCAGGTGGGATGGTTCGGGCCGGTTATTCCGGCCGAGGTGACGAGGATGTCTATTTTCCCCAAAGTGGCGACAGCGGCTTGTGCAGCGTGCTGGACGGCGTCCGGATCCGTGACGTCCAGGACGGCCGTATGGGCCGCGGATGCGCCAGCCAGGCCGTCCGAATCCACGTCCCATAGGCTGATCGTGGCACCCTCGGCGGCAAGGCGGCGGGCAATACCGGCACCAATGCCTGACACCCCACCTGTAACGACAGCAGTACGGCCGGTGAAGCGCTGCGACATGATGATCTCCTGGTTGTCCGCGCAGTGAAGAACGGCGCGGCGATGGCGGCAAGATGGTTACTCGCCGCCGGGCCGCTGATCCAGGGGTCACCTGCCGCGCGACGCCGCGCACGGGCTCAGGCAGAGTCGGCGTTCAATGGTTTGTCGCAGTGCGGGCCTATTCGCGCCAGAACGGCTTGGCAAGCTCGCTCTCGACCTCCCACTGCGTCAGCCCCATGTCGCGCAGGTCACGGTGATCGAGCTGGGCAAACGCCCGCCGCTCCTCGATCCGCCGGCGCCAAGTCCTGAAGGTGGCGCCGATTTCGGTGACCAATCCCGACCGAGGACCCGCCAACGCACCGGCGTTCGCCTGACGCTGTAGCAGGGCATTATGGATCGTGACACTCATTGCAGCCTCCGGATGGAGAAATTCCTGGCGTCCGATTTGGGATGTCAAGCGGCAGGTGACAAAGGATGCTTTCTCAGCCTATGCATGACATAGAGTCATCCATAGAAGTTCTTATCATGCTGCTCCCGTCGCTCAACGGCCTGCGTGCATTCGAAGCCGCGGCTCGGTTTTTGAGTTTTACTCAGGCGGCCGCGGAGTTGAACGTTACCCAGACTGCCATCAGCCACCAGATTCGCAGGCTGGAGGACCAGCTCGGCATTAAGCTGTTCATCCGGCAGAATCGTTCGCTCACCCTGACCCGCGAAGCGCAGGATTATCTGCCATCAATCCGGTCGGCATTCGAGGATCTACGCAGGGCAACGGAACGGCTGCGCCGGGCTGGCCCGGATGGGCGGCTGACCGTCAGCACGACCGCCTCACTCGCAACCAAATGGCTGGTGTCACGGGTGGCAGCCTTCCAGGACGCACACCCCGGGCTGGAGGTGCGCATTACCACGTCTAACCGGTTAATCGACTTTCGCCAGGACGAGGTGGATATCGCCGTCCGTTATGGCCGCGGCCACTGGCCTGGGATGCGGGCGCAATGGCTGATGGCGGAGCGGGTTTTCCCGGTGTGCGCGCCAAGGCTGCTGACCGGCCCCATACCGCTGCGCCAACCGGCGGATCTGGCGAACCACACGCTGCTGCATGCGACCGTTTCCCGCGACGACTGGCGGTTGTGGCTGACCGCAGGGGGTCTGCCGTTCTCAATCGCGGCAAGGCGCGGGCTGACCTTTGACGAAGCCTTCCTGGCGATCCAGGCGGCAGTCGAGGGCCTGGGTGTTGCGCTCGGGCGGCTGCATCTGGTGGAGGCCGATATTGCAGCGGGCCGCCTGGTCGCTCCGTTCAACACGGTTTTGCCGCAGGACGCGGGATATTACGTGGTCACGCCGGAGGCGCGGAAGAATGATCCTAAGGTCGATCTGTTTCGTGACTGGCTGATCGCCTCGGCTGGTTCGCAGGAGGGTTAACGGCTCGGCTCGCTGCCGTTGCCGGATGCGTCAGCGAGCCGTCTTGCACCGCGTGTTGGTGGCTGACCGGATAGGCGCCGCCTAATCGATCGCCGCGTGCACCAGGTTGGCCACGCGGTCCAGGCGCATCGAGTGCCAGGGGTCCGGCGCCATGAAGTTCGTCAGGTAGGTGAACGAAACGCCGCTGCTGGGGTCGGCCCAGGAATAGGACGTGCCGGCACCGCCGTGGCCGAAAGTGACTGGCGCGCCGATGGTGCCAAGGCCCCGGATACTGTCACTCTCGCCGCGTACGTGGGGCCCAAGGCCACGATGCATCGGGATGCCGGTCATCGCATGATCCGGGCTCTCACCGGTATGCCCGCGGGAGACGTATGAAATCAGCCGTGGCGAAAACAAACGCACATTGCCCAGGCGACCGCCGTGCCCCAGCATCTGGTAGAACGCCGCCATCCCACGGGCGGTCGCGAACCCACCGCCGCTCGGCAACCCGGCGGCACGGAAGGCAGCGGAGTTGTCTCGTTTCTCCGGCGCATAGGTATCGGCACAGCGGTTTTGCTGTGACTCCGGCACGCCGACAAATATGTCGTTTCCCAGGCCCAACGGCTCGATCACTCGCTCCCGAATGACATCTCGAAAATCCTTGCCGGTGATCGCCTCGATGACCATCGCCTGCACCAGGTGCGCCGCGCGTGGATGATATTGCAGCCGGCTTCCAGGGGTCCAGTCCAGCGAAAAATCGCAGACCTCCGCGCGCATCAGGGCGTGGTCGGTCCAGGTTGCCTGGGTCACGTCGCCGGATGGAAAGCCGCCTTGATGGGTCATGACCTGCTGCAAGGTGATGTCGGCTTTGCCACGCGCGGCAAATTCCGGCAGGTGTTCGGCAACCTTGTCCATGAAGGACAGCTTGCCTTCCTCGACAAGTGTCCACACCGCGGCCGAGGTCAGCACCTTGGTCTGGCTGAACAGCAGGAACAGGAACTCGTTTGTGGCCGGAACCGTGGCTGCTTCGGTCCGAGCATTGCCATAGGTGCGAAACAGCGCCAATTGGCCTTTGCGCGCCAGCGCGATCTGCGCGCCGGGGTAGCGGCCCTCGGCGATGTGCGACTGGATCAGGGCGTCCAGATGGTCAAGGGGTTTGACGGCAAAACCCAGGGCGGCTGGATTTGATTCAGGCAGCGGATACGAGGCGGACATCGCAGGTTCCTCCGGCGGATTGATCCGGCGACGCTAGGCCAAGACAAGCTTATCGCCAAATTGTCCCGGACACGGCTATCACATTTCCTTCTGGTTACGCGCGTGCGATTTCATGCGAAGTATAATGCGCAGCGAGACAGTCAATGCGCAGCATGATAGCAATTGAGGCAAGCATCAGATGCATTGATCGACCGCACTTCGTGCCCCCCGAACCAACAGGCGTGCGGCCTATGCCACGGCCAACATCAGACACTAGGGCGATGATGCCGAGGCTGGGTCCATTCCGCGCAATTTGCACCATATCGCCAGCAGTTATTCTGCTGTTTTGCGCTTGGTCCCCTTGGATTGCACATCGGACCGCATCAAACCGGGCAACCGCACCGAAGCAGGGCGCTGCTGTGCGTCGACCACCCCGTCGCCATCAGGCCGTCGCCATCAGGCCCGTCGCCATCGGGCCGTCGCCATCGGGCCCGTCGGCATCGGGCCTTGTCTGTCCCGGCCGGATCGGCTCTCATCCGCCGCAACGCCTTGGAGGAGACCAAATTGCCTGAGATCCGCACATCCCATCTGCTGACGCTGAAGCTCGCAGTAAGCGGCATGCAGCCGGTCGGCGAAACGCCGGGAGGAAATCGTCGTGTGGGCTTGGTGGCGGGCGGCACATTCGAAGGGAAGCGCCTGCGGGGCACGGTGCTGCCGGGCGGCGCGGACTGGATCATTGGCCGTCCGGATGGCGTCACCACCCTGGATGTGCGCATCGTGCTGCAGACCGACGACGGTGCGGCGATCGGCCTGCAATATCGCGGCCTTCGGCATGGCCCAGCCGCGGTGATGGACAAGGTCAACAGCGGTCAGTTCGTCGACCCTTCGGAATATTATTTCCGCACGGTCGTCACGTTTGAGACGGCGTCGCCCCAATACGCCTGGCTCAACAAGGTTTTCGGTATCGGCACCGGCAGCCGCCCCCCTGAGGGACCGGTATACGACATTTTTGAGGTGCTTTGACCATGGCGACGATCGGCTTTATCGGCCTCGGCAACATGGGCGGGCCAATGGCGGCCAACCTGGTGAAAGCCGGCCACGTTGTCACTGGCTACGACCTTAATCCAGCCGCACTGCAAGCGCTCGCGGCGGCCGGCGGCAAGGTCGCGGCCAGTGCCGCCGACGCGGCCAAAGGGGCATCAATCGTCATCACCATGCTGCCTGCCGGGCAGCATGTGCGCGATGTCTACCTGCACCAGGGCGGCCTGATTGATGTCATGAAAGGATCGGCACCGCTGCTGATCGATTGCTCAACCATCGATGTCGACAGCGCCCGCACGGTCACGGCCGCAGCGGAGAGCGCCGGTCTCGCCATGTTGGACGCGCCGGTATCCGGCGGCACTGCAGGTGCCCAAAATGCCACGCTGACCTTCATGGTCGGCGGCACCGGCGACGCATTCATCCGTGGCAAACCGGTGTTGGAGGCAATGGGAAAGAATATTTTCCATGCCGGCGGCCCAGGCGCCGGGCAGGCCGTGAAGATCTGCAACAACATGATGCTGGCCATCAATATGGTCGGCGTGTCGGAAGGCTTTCTGTTGGCCGAGAAGCTGGGCCTCGACTGGAGCAAGCTGCACGAGGTCTGTACGACGGCAACCGCGAATTCGTGGGCGTTGTCCAACTACTGCCCGGCCCCCGGACCGGTGCCGGCCGCACCATCCAATCGCGACTACGCGCCAGGTTTCGCGGCTGCGCTGATGGTCAAGGACGTAAAACTATCGCAGGCTGCGGCGGACGCGACCGGATCACCGACGCCCTTGGCTGCCCAGGCGCTATCGTTTTATCAGCAGGTGGTAGACGCCGGCGACGGTGGAAAAGATTTCTCAGTGGTATTCCGCTGGCTTTCGGAACAGAAGCGATAAGGCTAGGCGACTTTGGTCAGTGCGTTGCGCTGGCTACTGCGTCCTGCAGCATCGCCACCAGTTCGTTGATCTTGAAAGGCTTGGCGCAAACCTTCCAGCTCTCCCGGCCCGAGGGAATTGCGCCGTCGCCATAGCCCGACAGGAACACGAACGGTATATTGCGATCAGACAACAACTGAGCGACCGGGTAAACCCTGCGGCCATTCAGGTTCACATCCAGCACCGCCAGATCAAAAACCTCGGTGCGAGCGGCCAGCAGTGCCGAATCAACCGTGCCGCACGGACCGACGACGATACACTCGCAATCTTCCAGCAGGTTTTCGATCAGGATGGCTACCAGCGCCTCATCCTCAACGACGAGGACCCGTTTGCCAGCCAGAAGCGGTGCAGCAGAGGCCATCATCGCGTTTCCTTGTGAGTATCGGCCAGCGGCGCGCGCAGTATCGCGACAACGCCCTCAGGCTGAAATTCGACGTCGGCCTGCCCGCCGACATCGTGGGCAAATGCCCGCTCGACCAGCATCATCCCGAAACCATGCCGAACTGGTTTAACAACTTTGGGGCCATTTCGTTCAGTCCACTGCAACACAAGTTGGCGACCGGCCGGATTTTCCGCGACGGCCCACGCGACATCGACCTTGCCTTCCGGCACCGACAATGATCCATATTTAACCGCGTTTGTCGTCAGTTCATGTATCGCCATACCCATCGCCAGTGCGACCCGCGGCCCCACCAGAACCGCGGGGCCGTTCACCGTCACGGTCACCGGTTCCCCAGCCAGGAACGGGTGCAACTCCTGCATCAGGATCTCCCGCAACGGCACGGCTGACCACGCGTCGCGGCTGAGTAGTGTATAGGCCGCGGTCAGTGCGTGTATACGGCCCAGAAAAACATCCTTGAACGCCTCTAGGCTGGCAGACTGGCGCAACGTGTTCGTTGCCAACGAAATCACCACGGTCAGCATGTTTTTGACGCGATGATTCAATTCGTCGACCAGCAGCCGCTGATGCTCTTCGGCTCGAACGATGCTTGTTACATCGACGAAGGTGATCAGCGAGCCATCAACGGTGCTGTCGGGAAGACGATACGGCAATATACGCATAAGATAATGGGTTGAACCGTCGCGACACTGTACCCGCTTCTCCAACGGCTGCAATGATCCCAAAACGGCCTGCACGTCACCGCGCAAGTCGTTATAGGACAGTTGACTGATAATGTCTGTCAAAGGGCGCCCCACATCGCTGGGGATCAAGTTGTAGATGCTGGCAATTTCAGGCGTAAAACTACGAATAATAAGAAAAGTATCAAGGAAGACGGTTGCCACCTTGGTGCTCTCGAACAGATTTTTCAAATCGCTGTTGTGATGATCTAGTTCTTCCACTTTGGCTGACAGCTGCACGTTGACTGTATTAAGTTCCTCGTTGATGGACTGGATCTCCTCGCGAGAGGTCTCCAATTCCTCGTTCGTGGACTGCAACTCCTCGTTCACGGACTGAAGCTCTTCGTTCGAGCTTCGAAGCTCCTCGATCGCTGTGGCGTGTTCCTCAGCGATGGACTGCAGTTGTTCACGCAGATCCCGGTTTTCCCGGTCAAGATCCGCGACGGCCGCATTGCTTGCCGTAAGCGTTGCGGACTGTGTTTGATCACCCGCTGGCCGTGGTGAGTCCATGTCCACGAATATGATCATGTACAGGGTCTCACTGTCAGAGCCTGGAATCGGCTCGACGATCAGCTTGACCGGATAGGTCCGCTCACCGTCTCCGGCAACGACTGTGTGGACATGTTCCACCGCTCGGCCCGCTTCCACGCCCCGCCGCAGCGCCATGCGTAGTTCCAAGGCCCAACCCCGTCGCGCCATCTGGAACAGATTGGCGGTCGGCACACCGGCCGCCGGCTCCAGGTAACGCCCGATATTGCTCGAAAAATGAACGATTTCTCCAGCGGCACTTACCACCACGAAAGGTGCCGCAAATCGCTCAAGCACACGGCGGTTAGCAGACGCGACCGCTTTCGATAAATTCGTCTTCGTATTCGGCGGCTTGGCACGACCGGTCTCGACGCCAGGACGCGCACCGCCTTGGGCAAGTTGATAAACGCTCGAAATGTCGCTTTGACCGCTGCCGCGAGTATAAATCCGGTGCCGCCGGTCCAGCGTATGGAACAGGTTCGCTTGTCGCGAAACGGTCTCGGAGGAGCCGAGGATCAGGACCCCATTGGGCGCCAGTGCATAATGAAATGTCAGGAATACCCGATCTTGGAGTTCAGCGTTGAGATAAATCAACAAATTGCGGCAGGAGATGAGATCGATGCGGGAGAATGGGGGATCGCGGATGAGACTGTGCGCGGAGAACGTGCAAAGTTCTCGTATCTCCTGGCGTACCGAAAACCCATCTGTTCCTGCGGCGAAGAAGCGCGACAGCCGCTGCGGTGACATTCCCTCCAGAAGAGTAGCCGGATAACGCCCTGCGCGCGCTGTGCCGATCGCAATCTCGTCGATGTCGCTGGCGAACACATGCACTTTTGGGCATGTCGAAAGCGTATCCATGTGTTCCCGCAGCAGGATCGCAAGCGAGTACGCCTCCTCGCCGGTTGCACATCCTGGCACCCAGACCCGTAGATCGCTGCTGGCGTCCTTGCCGCGAAACATGCGAGGAACGATGTCGTTCGCCAGGCTGGCAAAGGTTTCCGGATCGCGAAAGAAGCTGGTCACACTGATCAACAGGTCACGCAACAACAGTGCAGCTTCGCTACGATCGGTTTGGAGAAATGATATGTAGTCGACGAACTGGGTAAATTGCGTGACCTGCATGCGCCGCATTACCCGCCGAATGAAGGTGTGCCGCTTGTAGTCCGCAAAATCGTGTCCGAGGCGGGCGCGCAGTATGTCAGAAATCGATGCCTGGATTACTGACTCGTCGGGAACGGAATTGCCGGCGCTGAATTGCGTTGCCTGCACCCGCCGCGCGGCGAGGATGCGTTCGGGCATTTCTTCAACCCGCACGTAAAGATCAACAGCCCCCGCGGCGACCGCACTTTCCGGCATATCCGAATATTCCGGACCGGGGCCATCGCCGCCTTGCGCAAGCGTCAAGCCGCCGCGTGCCTTGATTGCCTTGAGCCCGAGAGAACCGTCATGGCCAGTGCCGGAAAGGATGATGCCAATGGCATTCTCAGACATTCCGGTAGCTACGGTGTCGAAAAAAGCGTCGATTGGCGTGATGCTGCGCGATGCATCCGCCGCAGTCTTGTGCAACAGCAGACGGCCATCGCGCAATTCAGCAACGGCGCCCGCCGGAAGTACCAGAACATGGTCGGCAACAATCGCAGCACCGTTGGTCGCCTCCGCCACCGGCATGGACGTCCAGCGCGCAAGGATTTCCGGCAACATGCTCTTGCGATGTGCGGCCAGGTGCAGAACCACCACAAATGCCAGACCGGTATCGGCGGGCATGGCTTTGAAGAATTGACGAAATGCCTCGATACCGCCGGCCGAGGCCCCGATTGCCACCAGCCCAACAGGTTCGTTTTCGCTCATGGTAGCGTCACACCAGTGTGCGACTGCAGCCGCAACTTCCGCCAATACAGCCTGAAGCGGTTCGAAAGCGGGAAACTACCAAGTTCATGCAACAACGATACAGAAGAATCCAGCCGGGTGCGAGGCGGCAGCCTCGACGTGGCCCGCAAGCGACGCGGGCAGTCTCACCCGGCACAACGGCAACATCGTTCCCCACGTCTGCATCATGGTCCACGCGACGGCGAACTGAGGACCGCCGACCCGAAGTATCTGCGAAGCCTACCGACTTTGGCATTTAGTGATGACGATACTCTATCCTCTGCTCACGAAGATTCGAAGCCTGTTGCTTTGGTATCACCGATCACGTTTCTGTTTCTCGCGGCCCTGAGCGGCAGTGCAGACAAAATGCTAACGCTCAACCTCCCAGGTATTCAGCTTCGAAAGCAATTTTTGCGAATTCGCCATCGTCACCCTTACCGCTTCGATGGTGGCTTGCAGCCGAGCCGTCGATATCTTGACGCGTGCAATGTTATCGCTTGCTTGAGCAAGCGCATCTCTTGAGCTCAGCAGCAAATCGCTGATCGAGAACGGCTTGGTGAGACAGGGGAAGCCCAGCGACGCGGTCGTCTGATCGATGTCAGGACAATTTACCAGAAGAAGCACCGGGGTATTTTCGTTGGCTGCGACCTCCGCCAGTTGCAGGCCGGACACGCCCGGAAGAGAACCGTCAATGAGCGCGAGATCAAAGTGGCTTTCGCGAAGCGTGCGTGCCGCCATCACGGCATCGACTGCACGCATGACCTTGGTCTCGGGCCACGCTTGAAGGGTTTCGATTATCGTCGCGCAGACGGCTGGATCATCATCAATCACCAGTACTTGTCGCATCAGAAGCTCCTGCCGCAGCTTGCCCGCGTCAAACCACCCCAGGCGGTCCCGTAGCTGCTGTGCCTCTAAGCTATCGAAGCCATCACCGTTTGTGGAGACCGCGGTTCAGGTTAAAGCAGCACAACCCATCATGAACCAGACAGAAGCCGCGCGGTCGATGATTGTCGATTGTATCAGTCGCCCCGAGACCCGTTTTGACTGCAGCGCCGGCCCACGAAGTGCTTTGCACGAACTTCTACGCCGACCCGCAAGAAGCCGCGGTTTTGCATCCCATCGCCTGTCTCGCCGGTGCTAGAATTTCTCCACCCAAGGACGCAACTCAACCTCCCAGGTCCAGGCGCTGCGGGGTTGGTTCGCGACCTGCCAATACGTCTCGGCGATCGCGTCGGGGTCGAGCATGCTGTCGGGATTGTCGTTCGCATCCGGCCGGACAGCGCTGCGGATGCCGCCGTCGATGACAAAATGAGCGACATGGACACCCTTGGGCGAGAGCTCCCGCGCCATGCTCGACGCCAGGCCACGCAGGGCGAACTTGCCCATCGCAAAGGCCGAGGAATTCGGATAGCCCTTCACGCTCGCCGAGGCACCAGTCAGTAGAATGGCGCCCGAACCGCGCGCCACCATATGACGCGCTGCCTGCTGGGTTACGAGGAAGCCGCCATAGGCACTGACGGCGATCGCCCGTGCGACCTCCTCCGGGATCAACTCGGTCACCGGACCTCGCGCCCGGGCGCTGGCATTATAGACGACAATGTCCGGCACCCCCTGGGTGTCGACCACCACCTCAAACAAGGCTGCGACCTCCTCCGGCTCCGTGGCCTCACAGGCAAACGTTGCCGCGGCGGTCTCTTCCGCCAGCTTCTCCAGTTTGCTGGGATCACGCGATGCCAGCGCCACTTGCAGACCGTGGCGCGAAAACAGCCGCGCCAGCGACGCGCTAAGGCCAGGGCCCACGCCGACGATCAAGGCAGTCTTCATGTCCATTTCAACGTCCTCCAGAGACCGGCATTATGACGTCCGTCATAAAGGATGCCTCCTGCGAACGCAATCACAACAAGTCTGCCGCGATCCCGTGCGCAGCTCCTGTCCGGCTTTCCCAGTTCCACTTCGGCGCGGCGAACAACGGCTGGGACGCCTTGCCGATGCCCTGACGTCCGTCACTACCTCGCAAAACCTGAACCATGACGTTTCCCCTTCTTTTGACCGGCCATTCCCGTATCATATCGCGTTAATTAACTGACACCGGAGGGTAATGCTCGTGCTCGGCCTTATGCAGTCCCAGGGACTGATGATTTCCTCGATCCTGACCCATGCGGCTCGGCACCATGGATCAGCCGAGGTGATATCCCGTACGCACGAGAACACCACCCATCGGTCCACTTGGCGCGAAGTGGAAGCACGCTCCCGCCGCCTCGTTCGTGTCATGCAGAAGCTCGGTATCCAAGCCAGCGACCGTGTCGGTACGCTGGCCTGGAACGGTTTTCGACATTTGGAGGTCTACTACGCCGCACCGGGAATGGAGGCGATCTGCCACACCATCAACCCGCGCCTGCACCCCGACGACATCACCTACATCATCAACCATGCCCAGGATAAAATCCTGTTCGTCGACAGCAGCTTTGCCCCGCTGATCAGCGCCATCGCCCCACAGATCGCAACAAGCGTGAAGACTGTCGTCATGCTGACCGACCAGGCCAACATGCAGGATGTCACCCTTGCGCCCGGAATGTCGCTGGTGTGCTATGACCAACTGATGGATGCGGCCGATGACGATTATGTCTGGCCGAGCTTCGACGAAAACGCTGGCAGCGCCCTGTGCTATACGTCCGGCACCACCGGGCGCCCGAAAGGCGTGCTGTATACTCATCGATCCACATGGTTGCACGCCTACGCGGCCGCCCTGCCCGACGTGATGAACATCCGGGCGTCCAGTCGCGTGCTGCCGGTGGTGCCGATGTTTCACGTAAACGCCTGGGGCCTTCCCTATGCTACGGCGCTGACCGGCGCTGCGCTGATCCTGCCGGGACGACACCTCGACGGCGCCAGCATGGCGCGCCTGTTGAACGAGGAGTCGGTCAACTACACCGCCGGGGTTCCAACCGTGTGGCTGGGCCTGCTGCAGCACCTGCGCGCCAGCGGCGACAAGCTGACGACAGTGAAGCGCATCCTCACCGGCGGATCAGCGGCGCCGCCGCTGCTGATCGATGCCTTCCGCGACGAGTATGGCATCGCGGTCGAGCATGCCTGGGGAATGTCCGAACTCAGCCCGCTGGGCACCTACAATACGCCGAAAGCCGGCCAGGTTGATCTGCCACCGGAACAGGCGACCCGGCATATGCTGAAGCAGGGTCGCGTCTCCCCCGGCATCGACATGAAGATCGTCGACGGCAATGGCTTTGAGCTGCCGTGGGACGGTGTCGCGTTTGGGGATTTGATGGTGAAGGGTCCCTGGGTCGCCAGCGCCTACTTTGGCGATCCGCCCGACAGCGCGCTGGACAAGGATGGCTGGTTCGCCACCGGCGATGTCGCCACGATCGATCCTGATGGCTTCATGGAGATCACCGACCGCTCGAAGGACGTGATCAAGTCCGGTGGTGAGTGGATCAGCTCCATCACCCTTGAAAACATTGCCGTGTCTCATCCCGATGTCGCCGAGGCAGCGGTAATCGCGGCCACCCACAAGAAATGGGACGAAAGGCCATTGCTGCTGGTCGTGCCGACGTCTGGCAAGACGGTCGATCCGGCCTCCGTGCTTGCGTTGTATGAGGGCAAGGTCGCCAAATGGTGGCTGCCGGACGAGGTCGTGGTGGTGCCCGAACTCCCTCACACCGCAACCGGCAAGCTGCTGAAAACCAGTCTGCGGATCCAGTTCAAGGACCACTATCTGAGGGGTAACAGTTGAAAGTCAGCCACCCGGCCTGGGGCGCGGCATGAACGCTACGGCGACCGACGACCTGCTTGCCCGGCGTGAACAGTATCTCCGGCGATCGCCCGGCGCTTCATCCAATTGGAAGACAAGGCGCGGATGGACCTGAAGCTCCTCGCCTGGGGACTACGTGGTAAACCAACAAGACTGCCGCGGCTCTGGTTATTTACCGACCGCCGGCGCCTGGCCGATCCACGGGCCGCCATCAATGGATTACCGGCCGGCAGAGCGGGCGTGGTGTTCAGGCATGACGACGATCCTGCCCGAGCGACCCTGGGCCGGGAGATTGCACGGATCTGTCGGACGCGCCGCCTGTTGCTGGTCATTGCCGGTGATCTCCACCTTGCTGCGACGCTGCGGGCCGGCGTGCATCTGCGCGGCGGAAGATGGCCCGGTTTGGTTCGCCGGCGCGGTTTGGTGACAAGCTCCGCCCACTCGAAGCGGGACGTGGTGCGGGCGCGCCGCGCCGGTGCCCATCTGGTTTTCCTGTCACCGGCGTTCCCGACGTCCAGCCATATCGGCGCTCCTGGTCTGGGTCCGTTGCGCTGGGGACTCGTGGCCCGCGACTGCGGTCCCGGCCCCCCCACCGCCGCGCTTGGCGGCGTGCATGGACGAAATGTAACGCGATTGCCCCCCAGGTTCTGCAAGGCCGTTGGCGCTATTGGAGCGCTCAGCACCTCTGGCTGAAGAGTCACCGGTTGTCCAAGAACGAGGCAGATCCCCCACGCCTTGCTGTGATTAACCGCCTTCTGGACAAGCGCCTGATCCGCGTCGAAGGTCGGAAGGCGTCCCACTGACGCGGTTTGAGTGTCGGTTGCGCTGCCGGCACGCCGTCGGCGCCATCGCTTGCTCTGTGCAAACTTGGCATCATCGGCAGCGAGGGCGATACACGCCGCGCTGCTCCGGTCTGACGCAGCGATACGAGCATGAGGTCGGCCATTTTGACCTGGCAAGCATCGCCTTCGACTGTGGGAAAGCACGCCGCGAGGGCACACTCCGCTGCTTTTTTATCGCGCGCCGGGATTTTGGCTAACGCCGCGGCATCGCGAAAAGGCGATTGCTGCCAATGGCACCGGGGGTTAAAGACCCCCTTTGATAAGCGAGCCAATAATCTGGAGCCGATTCGTACCATGCCATCGTCCCCGTTTCACGCCTGGATGACCTCAGCGGCCTGTCTTGCCGTATTGGCGGTAGCGGGTTGTTCCTCCGCAGGCCTCAAGCCAAACACGACCCCACCGGATTTTCAGGGGCTGGGCAGCGGTTCCGCCGGCGACGCATCGGTCAACCGTCTTGGTGGCGACGACAGTGGCACGATCTTCGGCATCGGCAAGACTGCCCGGCGCGATGGAAGCAACGGCGGAGGCGGCGGTGGCGGTGGCGGTGGCGGCAGCGGGATTGGTGTCAACGCCTTCCTGTGGCGCGGTGCGCTCGATACCATTTCTTTCATGCCGCTGTCCTCGGCAGATCCGTTCGGCGGCGTGATCATCACTGACTGGTACACGCCGCCCGGCACCAGCGGTGAACGCTTTAAGGCAACGATCTACATTCTCAGCCGTGAGCTGCGCAGCGATGGGGTGCGGGTCAACATCTACCGGCAGGTTCTGCAGAATGGCCAGTGGATCGACGCAACGGTCGCCGATTCCACCGTGGCCGACATCGAGAACAAGGTATTGGCGCGCGCACGACACATGCGCGAGCAGCTGCAAGCGAGCAACTAGTGGCGTGGTCCCGACACAAGCTTGCATGATGTCGGGGAAATCGGCTTACCAACATGACCATGGCCTGATCCGATAGATCGGCCGATCCAGTGCCCATGTTCATGCCACAGCCCGAAGCGGATCGATTGGTCCAGGCCGCTGCGGCAGCGCTGACAATCGGCCAGCCTGGACAAGCTGCCCGGCTTTTGGACCAGGCGCTGGCGGCTGATCCGCGCCACCCCATGGCGCTGACGAAACAGGCTGAACTGGCCATTGTCCGCAGGGATCCGTCCGTCGCGCTGGCATCCACAGATACTGCCCTGGCGATTGAGCCGCATTTCGCGCCCGCCTGGTTCATGCGATCCGCCGCCCTCTGGAACCTGGGGCGCCAACAGGAAGCCGTGGACGCTGCCCGGCGCGCTGTGGACATCCAGCCCCCGAACCCTCAATTCCGCCTCCGTCTCGCCCAGTTTGCGGCCTGGACCGGCGATGGCACGGAAGCACGAGCCGTCCTGCGCCCCATTCTGGAGCCAGGGCGGCAAGCACCCGAACACTACGCCGCCGCGGTTGCGATGCTGGGCGAACTGGCGATCGCCGAAGGTCGCTTCGAGGCGGCATTGCCGCAGCTGAACCGCGCACTGGACATTGAACCGGGGCTGCAATCGACCCGGATGCTGCGCGGCATGACCCTGCTGCGACTTGGCCGCTTTCGTGAGGGCTGGATCGACTACGCGGCGCGCGAAGACATCCGACAGCTCTATCCTGAAGCCGCGATGGCAATGGCACGGGCGGTCTGGCAGGGCGAAAATCTTACTGACAAGCATGTGCTGGTCACCGACGACCAGGGCCACGGCGACGCAATCCAGTTCTTCCGCTATGTGTCCATGCTACGCGACCTCGGCGCGGCGTCCATTACCTGGCGCACCTTCCCGCCTTTGGTGCGGCTGCTGGCGGGGTCGGCGCCCGATGTCAAAGTAATTGCCACGGTCCCGCCCGACGCGCTTTTTGATTACGAGACAAACTCGACGCGACTGCCAGGCACTTTAGGGACCACACTGGACACGATCCCGGCGCCTCGTCGTTATCTAAGGCCGCCGCGTCGCTCGATCGGCGCGCTCAAGCGCCGCATGAAACGAGCAAGGGTGGGTTTGGCTTGGTCCGGCGATCCTAAACACACGCGCGATCACCTGCGATCGATCCCGGCTGCCCTGTTCCTGAGCCTGGCGAAGCTGCCCGGGCTCAGCTTCCATAGCCTGCAGCATCAGGTCCGCGATGCGGATCATTCGGCGGTCGCGGCGTGTCACACGATCGGACGGGAAATCGAAACGGCTGTCGATTTCGCCGATACCGCCGCACTGATCGATCAACTGGACCTGGTGATCACGGTCGACACCGCGGTCGCCCACCTTGCCGGCGCGCTGGGCAAGCCGGTCTGGCTGATCCTGCACGCCGTCCCGGACTGGCGCTGGCTGGTGGATCGGTTCGATAGTCCTTGGTATCCCGCGACCCGCCTGTTTCGCGTCATGTCTGACGAAAGCCCGATCGGGTGGGGCCCGGTGATCGACCGCGTCGCACTCGCATTGCGTGGCTTCGCGGGCAAACACGCGGCTTGATGTCGGCGCGGCTGGCGCACCATTGAACCAGGCGGTGATTTCGACAAGGATGCGCGCGGAAACTCCGGGAGCAACCCCCAAATGACCAACCTGCGCAGCGGCATCTTCCTCGCGCCATTCCATGCCCTGGACGAAAATCCGATCCTCGCGCTGGAGCGCGACATGGAGCTGCTCCAGCACCTGGACGCACTGAACTATCATGAGGCGTGGATTGGCGAGCACCATTCCGGCGGGTTTGAGATCATCAGCAGCCCGGAAGTGTTCATCGCCGCGGCGGCTGAACGGACCCGGCATATTCGGCTGGGCACCGGCGTGGTGTCCCTGCCCTACCACAATCCGTTCATCGTCGCCGATCGGATGGTCCAGCTCGACTACCAGACACGCGGCCGGGCGATGCTGGGGGTCGGACCTGGATCGCTGGTGCATGACGCGAAAAAGATCGGCATCGATCCCGCCGACCAGCGGCGCATGATGAATGAGGCGCTGGACGTGATCGTGTCGCTGCTCGCCGGCGACAGGGTCACACAGAAAAGCGACTGGTTCGATCTGCACGACGCGGTACTGCAGCTGCCTCCCTACACGCGGCCGCGGATGGAAATGGCGGTGGCCGCGGCGCGGTCGCCGGCGGGCGCGCTTGCCGCGGGACGCCATGGTCTGGGCATGTTGTCGATCGGCGGCACCAGCGACGATGCGCTGAAACACCACCGCGGCAACTGGGGGCTTTATGAGGAGACGGCCCGGGCAAACGGCCATGTGCCGGACCGCAAGAACTGGCGGCTGGTGACCCTGATGCACATCGCCGAGACACGCGAAAAAGCGCGCGACAATGTCCGCCACGGGCTGGACAAGTTCTGCGACTACTTCCGCGACGTCGCGACATTCCCGATCGTGCCGGGCGATATCACCGACCGCTACCAGTACATGGTCGACAGCGGATCCGCCTGCATCGGCACCCCCGACGACGCGATCGCCTTCATCGAGCGGCTGCAAAAGGGCTCGGGCGGGTTCGGCGTGATCATGGAACTGGCTCAGAACTGGGCGGACTGGGCAGAGACAAAGCGCCACTACGAGCTGATGGCGCGCTACGTTCATCCGCACTTCCAGTCCTCGCGGGAGTGGCGCAGCGGCAGCTACGCCTTCGCCCGCGACCACCACGCCGAGTTTGTCGGCCAGTCGGGGGCCGCGGTGCAGGCGGAGATCGACCGGATGGCGGCGAAGAAGCGCGCGGTGGAGTAAGCGGGCTGAAGCCCTGGTATCTTGGCTCGACGCAGGGGTTTCGATTGGGTGGTGCGGTGGGCGCTTGGGTCTACGACCTGATTTCAATTGGGCCGCCTTCCGTCCCTGTGCAGTCCTTCATGACTGTTGGCTTGAAGGATTGGAATCGGGCCCGAAGCGCTCGGTCCGCTTTGGAGCGATCGACGGCAAGAAGCAGACCTTCGTCGATCTCAGTCCAGCGGTGGCCGCTTGCGCCCCAAGGCAGTGTTCACCTGTTGCAATTCGAGAAAAACGCAGCAGGCGTTTTGTAGGTTATACCAACGCCGTTCACATCCTGTTCGTGCTGTAAGGCGCGCACGCCCCGCCCCATATGACATAATTGACGGTTATGGGTTGCTCACGGACGTGCGAGCCCCGACTTGTCACATGGCCGGTTATGCGACGACGGTAGAGAACTAGTCGCTTGTAAAATCGACTTATGCCTCCATGTGCTCACCTTTCAAAAGGTTCTGGAGTGGCGAAAGAAGTAACTACATTGGTGGATGCTGTCTCTGTATGGCAAGCCGCCATGGCTTATTTACATGCCGCCGAACGGCTTCAAAAGGCGATGATGGACGATCAACGCGATGGCGTCGTCAATCCTGACATTTGTGTTCCTTATACAATGCTAACGGCGTTTTCTTGCGAACTGTGTCTGAAAGCGGCCTACGCGGCTGAGAACAACGGCACGCAGGTTTATGGTCATAACCTCCTAAAACTATTCGGCAAATTGTCGCCACAGTTGCAAGCACTGATTCGTCGCGAGTGGCCACTTTGCTTAGCACAGAACATCACTGTGACCGAAATGCGCAAGCACATGCCAGAACTTAATGTTGATCTCGACTATAACCTCGATATCAGCAAAGAATCGTTTGTTGACTATCGCTATATCTACGAAGGTAAGGGAAGCACTTTTCTGCTTGGCACATTGCCAGTGCTTTTGCGCACCGTGCTCGGCACAATCATTCCAGCATTTGGGTCGGCTGGTCCGAGGTTTCGTCAGTTAGGCTATCTGGATGATCCAGAGATGCAAGCCAAGCTCAAGGATAAGACCCACGTAATGATTCAATGGGCAAATCGGGATAATTAGCTGGACGAGGATCGACCTTCATTTGCTTGAGGCCGCAGCAGCAACCGATCTTGACTTATTTCCTAAATTAATCTAACACTTCAGGAATGAAAACCTCATTTCAACCGCCCCCGCTCATCAACCTTTCCACCCAGCTCGCAGAACGGGATATCGAACGGCTGCAAGCGGCCGTGCCGGAAGGGTGCCACTGTGGGGTCGGCAAAGGCGCCGGTCGCAGCGCCGGCGCCGCATGGTGACCCAAGGATTGAGGACAGCGTCTCAGAAACCAGTACAAATTCGCATAACGTGGCTTTTGAGACGCGGATGAGCAATCCACCCTGGGATCCATGGGCTCGGAAGGGCGGACGAAACGGATCCGCGCACGCCTCTTCGCAAAGCGACGGCCGGATCGCTCTCGGCGGCGCGGAAATTACCTGCAAACGGTAGCCAAGGTCCCAGGGCGACAGCACCGACCACGACCGACATCAGCGGCCCGGCGTTGACCTCCATGCCGATACCGGCGCCCCATTCTGGCCCAGAGCGGCGCAGGTCGCTTCAGAGCCCCAGCGCGTGCAGGAACGAGTGAATAGCCTGTGCCACGAGGCCCGGCGTCTGAACCGACGCGAAATGGCCGCTGTTCAGCTCCAGGAATTGGGCGCCGGGAATTTGCCGCGACATCGGCTCGATGACCGACGGGGGGCGCAGGCTGTCGTGGCGACCGGCGGTAACCAGCGTAGGGCACGCGACCCTGGCCAGTTCGTGCTCAATGGTCTCAGCCGCCAGCATGCGGTTGATCGCGGCGAAGCTTTCCGGATCGTTGCACAGCCAGCGGGCGCGAAAGGCGGCGAAGGTTTCCGCGTCGTGGCGGACGATGGGCGGATAGGATGCCGCCAGGCTGGCTTCGACAATGCCACGCATCCCGCCCGACTCGACCGCGGCCGCTCGGTCCAGTGTGGCCTGACGACGGTCCTCGGCAACGCCAACCGCCGGACCATGCAGCACCAGCGCCGCGGCGCGTTCAGGGTACCGCACGGCGAAATGGGCCCCAATGGCGGCACCGACGGCGATCCCGGCCAGCGCAACATTGCCAACGATCCCAAGGGCATCCAGCAGTGCGGCAATGTCCCCGGCCATCTGGTCCCAGGTGACCGCACCCTTGATCTTCTCCGACAGGCCTGCACCGCGTGTGTCGTAGCGCAGCACGCGGCGGCTCGCATTCAGCGCGGGCAGGACCTGATCCCAGCTGTCGAGCGTGCCGCCCATCTCATGGATCAGCACCAGCGTGGATGGCCCGTTGCCCGAGAGTTCATAGCGCAGGCTGGTGCCGTTGACTTCGATCCAGTTCATGGCAAACGTCCCCACCTCGATTGGTCGAAATGATAAGCCGGACGCCCGGCTCAGGGAAGGTATGTCCATGTCCCAGATAATGATCCTGCACTGGTCCCCGCGGTCGCCCTATGTGCGCAAGGTGATGATCGCCATCGCGGAAATGGGGCTGCAGGACCGCGTGCGGACGGTTCGCACCGTGACTGGCGGAACGACGCCGCACTGGGAGCTTATGAAGATCAACCCGGTCGGCAAGATCCCCACACTGGAACTGCCTGACGGGACGGCAATTTACGACTCACCGGTGATCATCGAGTACCTCGACACGTTGCATCAAGGCCCGAAGCTGTATCCCGCGGCCTGGCCGGAGCGGCTGACGGCGTTGCGGCGACATGCACTTGGGCAAGGCATGCTGGATAATGCACTGCCCCTTCTGGCGGAAGGATTCCGGCCGCCGGAGCGGCAGAGCGAGCCGCACAAGGCGCTGTGGCGCGCCAAGCTGGTCGCCTGCGTCGACGCGTTGGAGGACGAGGCGCAGGCGTTGATGGACAGCGGCTTCACGATCGGCCATCTGGCGATCGGCATCGCGCTGGCCTATCTCGATTTCCGTTTTGCAGAGCTGTCGTGGCGTGACGGTCATCCAAGGCTGGCGGCTTGGCATGAGACGTTCAACGCGCGCCCATCCGTCCAGGCGAACATGCCGGTGGACGACCGGTAGGCCGCGTCCACGCGCAGGGCGATCAACCGTTGCATTCAAAACCTCAGTTCATCTGGCCAGGTAGCCACAGGGCAAGCTGCGGGAACAGCGTCAGCAGCGCGAGCAGGACGAACATGATGATGTGGAAAGGGATGGTGCCCATGACGACGTCGCTCAGTTCGCCGTTCCAGATGCTTTGGATGACGAAAAGGTTGATGCCGATGGGCGGGGAGATCTGGCCGAGCTCGACATACATGACCAGGATGACCCCGAACCAGACCGGGTCGATGCCATAGTTGCCCAGCACAGGATAAAGCAGCGGCACCGTGATGACGATCATGCCGATGCTTTCGACCAGACAACCCAGCACGGTGTAGAGCACGAAAAGTGCGGCAAAGAATTCCACATGCGACAGGTGCAGGCCAACCAGCCATGAGGTTACGCTCTCGCCGACCCCGGCAACCCCGATCGCATAGGCATAGACGTACGCGGCGTAGATGATGAACAACAGGTTGCCGCAGATTTGCACCGTGCGATGCATCGCGGCGGCAAGGTGGGCCCAGGTCATATCGCCCCACACCAGGCACAGCAGCAGTGAGAACAGGCACCCGCCCGAGGCTGCCTCGGTCGGTGTGGCCCAGCCGGCGTAGATGCTGCCCATGATGGCGCCGATCAGCAGTGCGAACGGGACGACGTCGGCAAGCGCGGACAGCCAGGTCTGTGGGTTGGCAGCAGGATCCTCACGCGGCACCGCGCCCTGCCAGAACGAGCGCACGCCGATATAGGTCATGAACATCAGGGTCAGCATGACGCCCGGGATGACGCCGGCCATGAAAAGTTTCGCCACCGACGTCTCGGTAAACGAGCCATAGATGATCATCGCGATAGAGGGCGGAAGCAGAATGCCGAGCGTGCCGCCGGCCGCCAGTGACCCGGCGGACAAGCGAGGGTCGTAGCGTCGCTGGACCAGTTGCGGCAGGGCAACGCCGCCAATGGACGCGGCGGTGGCGACGGACGATCCACTGATGGAAGCGAACAGCGCGCAGCCGACGATGTTGGTCTGCAGCAGCCCTCCCGGCAGGCGGGAGACAATCTTGGCAAGGCCCCGGTAAATGCGGAATGACAGGCCACTGCGCTGCATCAACTCGGCCATCAGAACGAACAACGGGATGGCCGTAAGGGTAAAGCTGTTCATGCTGCCCCAGGTGACCAGCCCGATGCCTTTCAAGGCGAAAAGACCGTTCTGCATCAGCAGATAGATCACGCCGGGAACAGCGATGGCGAACGGCACGGCCATGCCGGCGGCAAGCAGCAGCAGGAAGATGCCAAACGAGCCGATCAGTTGCAGGGCGAGACTCATGTCGCGCAGATCCGGCGCCAGTTGCCGTAGGCCGATCGCAGCAGTGATATTGTGGCGGCCAGCATGCCGATTGGCATGATTGCCTGGGGAATCCAAAGCGGTGTGGCGAGCAGCGTGGGGGCGATGTCTTCGCTGCGGTAGGATGCGGCAACAAAGCGTGTCAATTGCCACAGCAGCACACAGCAGAACATCAAGGACAACACGTCGAACAGCAGGTGCGACACCGCCTGCAGTCGCGGCGATAGTCGAGCCTGGACAAACTGTACGTGGTGGTACGACCGGTAGACCTGGCACACCGGCAGCGACAGGAAGGTGATCCCGACGATGATGTAGCCGCCGAGCTCATCCGACATCTCGAATGAGTAGTTGAACAGGTTGCGGGTGACGATCTCCAGGATCACAATCGCGCCCATCGCCACGATGGCGACCTCGCAGATCACCATGCAGGTTTTCTCCAGCAAGGTGGGTGCGGGATGGAAGCGCTCTTCCGCGGCTTCCGCCGCAAATGCAGGATCGCTCATCGGCCGACTGCGGCGCGAATCTTGGCCAGCGCGGCGGTCGCGTCGGCGCCGTGGGCCTTCGCCCAATCCGCCCAGTATGGTTGCATCTTCTCCGTCGCCTCGGCGATTTCCGCCGGCGTGGCATTGGTCAGGACCATCCCCGCCTTGCCGAACTGCGCGGTGACCTCATCCTCCTGCCGGTTCATTTCTGTCGTGGCCGTCTCGGACCAGGTGGCACCGGCGTCGCGGACGATCTTCTGTGTTGCGGGCGGCAGCTTATCCATCGCCTCCTTGTTCACCACGTAGGTGGAATTGACGTAGGAGGTGGGGAAGGCGAACCGGTACTTCAGCAGGTCGTGCCAGGCAAGGCCGCCACCGGAGCTGGCGGTCAGTCCGCCGTCGACCACGCCCCGGTCCAGCGCGGCGGCAACGTCCGGCGAGCCCATGGTCAACGCCACACCACCGAATCGGCGGATAAACTCCCCCTGCTCGACGCTGGTGACGCGCAGCTTCAGGCCCTTGATGTCGGCCAGGCTGGTGATCTTCTTGCGTCCCCAGATAACCTGAAACGGATAGGAATACTGGCCCAGCACCTCAATCCCGCGCTTGCCGTAAGCGGCTTCCAGATAAGGCCTGACGATCTCCATCGCCTTGGCCAGATCCTGGGATGATTGCAACAACATGGGCAGACGCAGCACGCCGGTGATCGGAATGGTTCCGGTGGCAAACCCGTCGTCACCGAACTGGATCACGTTGTCGGCCACGGCGGCGGTGATGCTGTCGGCCTTGATCGGCAGGCTTCCACCAAGGTGCAGGTTGATCAGCAGATCACCGTTTGTCTTCTGCTTGATTTCGTCGATCATGTGGACCACGGCGTCGACCGACGGCACTTTCGCCAGCGGATTGTAGACGTAGCATTCCCAGGTGGTTGCGGCATTGGCCGCCGTTTCGGTCAGCAGCAGGCAGGCTGCCAGCATGGCCTGGAAGATCAATTTGTTCACGTGACGTTTCCCCGGTTCTCTTGCGGGAACCTTAGCCGGACCATTCGCGCTGGCAAGGCACACGCGGGACCGGAGGAATATCCGCGCGATGCTGACGATCAGCCTGCAAGCGTTCTAGGGTCGCAACAGCGTCTTGCGCATGAACAAAGTACCGGCAACAGGCGACGCATAATAAGGTGGCGTCACCTCAAAGCCCAGATCCCGATACAGCGCCTGCGCCGCCAGCATTCCTGGAAGCGTATCCAGTCGTATTGACCGGTATCCCGCCTTCACCGCGGCATCGATCGCGGCGGTTGCCAGTGCTCGCCCGAGCCCGAGGCCGCGGGCGGAGGGTGCCGCGTAGAGGCGCTTCATCTCACAGGCACCGTCCTCGGCCAGCTTGCGCATGGCCACGCACCCGAGAGGCTGGGACGACGGCGAAACTGCCGCGAACAGGGCGCCAGAAGGCGGCGCATAGGCGCCAGGCAGCGAGGCCAGTTCGCCCTCGATGTCCTGATAGGACAGGTCAACGCCCAGGGACGCCACATAATCGCGGAACAAGGCGGCAATGGCCGGCATATCGGCGGCGTCAGCCGCGCGGATGATGAACCGGGCCGACATCTACCGTTTGGCGAAATCGATCAGGGCCGCGAAGCCGGTTTCGGTACCCACGGCGAGCTGGGTGCCATCGACGCTCCAGGCCAAGGCGCTGATCGGACCATGGTCGGGTGGCACGACCGGCAGGATCCGCGACGATGTAATATCGGCCACCACGACCAGACCATCGGTGAAGCCGCCGGCAACGATGTCGTCCTTGGGATTGCAGGCGACCTGGGTGCAGATGACGCCGTCACCGCCCGCCAGTTCCAGCGGTGCCTTGCCCATCGGGCCGCCGCCGAAGAACGGCCACAGAACCATGGCGTCGGCGCCGCTGCTGGCCATCCATTTTCCATTGCGGCTGAACGACAGGCTGGCGGTTTTAGCTGGGTAGCCACTCATGCGCATGTGTGCACCATCCGGCAGCTTCCAGCCGTGCAACGCATTCTCCTGCATCGCCGTGACCACCGCATCGCCCTCGGGATGAATGATAATCCCCGTGTGGCTGCCCTTCCACTCCAGCTTGCGGGGCGTGTCGGTCTTTGCCGCAACGAACCACAGCGAAGCGCCGTTGTAGTGTGACGCGCCGATGCGCTTGCCTTTGCCGTCGAACACGACGCCGGTGACGGTGGAGGGGTGGGTGAGCTCCTTCAGGAGCTCACCCGATTGATCGAACAGACGGACGATCTTCCCGGCGCTGGCCGCGATCAGGCCCCTGCCCTTGTCGAGGGCGCACGTCGCAACGTGTTCAACCCACTTCATGCCGAAGTTGCCGACGCTGGACACGGTGCCGTCAGCGGCAATGCGGTTCAACTTGCCATCGTCTCCGCCAGAGATGAAACCGTCAGCGGACGGATCGGTGGCGAAGTCCAGAACGGCGCCGTCGTGGGTCTCCGCGGTGATCCAATCCGCATTGGGAGGGATCGGGGCCATCCGCACGGTGCCATCACCGAGCGCGAAGCCGACATGGCGGTTGTCGCGGGAAAATCGCGCGGCTACGACGAATGCGCCTAGCTCTTGCGATGTTCCGCGGCTGTTCAGCAGGAATGCAGGGTCGACAGTTTGGCTCATGACCGTTCGCTCTTTTTCTTCGTCACGGCAAACATCAGTCTGCTGCGCAGCTTTCAAAACCGCGGCGCAGTTGCGGGCGGTTAAGGTTCCGGCCGATGAACACCAGGCGGCTGGTCTTCGACTCGCCCTCCTTCGAGGGCCCGATGAAGTCGCCGTCAGCGATCATGTGCACCGCCTGGAAGGCAAATCGCCGATCTTCATTGGCATAATGCAGGATGCCCTTGGTGCGCAGCAGGTCGGCGCCTTTGTCCTGCAGCAGCACGCCGATCCAGGCGTTGAATTTTTCCGGGTCGATCGGCTTGTCCACCTCGAAGCTCATTGAAGAGACATCCTCGTTGTGCTCGTGGTCGTCGTCACCATCCAGGAAGTCGGGATGCATCGCCAGGATGCGCTGAAGGTCGAAGGCACCGCGATCCAGCACCTGCTCGATCGGCACACCAGCCCGCTGCGTGCGATGGATGATGGCGAAGCGGTTGATGCCGCGGATGGTGGCCTCGACCGCATCGAGTTCCTCCGCCGTCACGAGGTCGGTCTTGTTCAGTACGATGACGTCGGCAAAAGCAATCTGATCCGCTGCCTCGTGACTGTCCGCCAGCCTCGCCGGCAAATGTTTTGCATCTACCACGGTCACGATGGCGTCGAGGCGGGTCTTGGCCTTGACCGTGTCGTCGACGAAGAAAGTCTGTGCCACGGGTGCCGGGTTCGCCAAGCCGGTGGTCTCAATGATAATCCCGTCAAACTTGTCGCGCCGCTTCATCAGGCCGCCGACGATGCGGATGAGGTCGCCGCGTACGGTGCAGCAGATGCAGCCATTGTTCATCTCGAACACTTCCTCGTCGCTGTCCACGACGAGGTCGTTGTCGACGCCAAGTTCACCGAATTCGTTGATGACCACCGCATATTTGCGGCCGTGATTCTCCGTGAGAATGCGGTTGAGCAGAGTTGTCTTGCCGGCGCCGAGATAGCCGGTCAGCACCGTCACCGGTATCTGCGAATTCAGTTCAGCCATGGCGGCACACTCCTGAAGGTGTTTGGTGCAGCAATATAGGTGTGGCACCGCCCGTCAACCATGGAGGGGCATCGATTTGGCCGACGAGGCTGAGCCAGTCACGCCAGCGAGAACCTATTCAGCCCTGCAGGATTTCCATCCTTAGCCTGGCCAGTTGAGCGGCGATCACCGGGACGTCGAATTGCCGCGCGCGCCGGCGTCCGGCATCCGACAGCGCCGCGCGACGCGCTTCATCATCACACAGCGTGCGTATCGCTGCCGCGATTTCGTCGGGGTGGTCCGGGTTGGCGTACAGCGCGGCCTCACCGGCGACCTCAGGCAGACCACCACGTGGGGAGCAGATCAACGCGGCGCCACTGGCCAGCGCCTCCAGCGCCACCAGTCCGAACGGTTCAGGCCAGCGGCTGGGGACAACAACGATTGCGGCGCGCGCCATCGCCGCCAGCACCTCGGGATGATCGCGATATCCGATCATACGGACATTGGCAGGGGCCGCCGCAGCGCGCACCATCTGAACAAAGCCGGTATCAGGGCTGTCAAAGCGAAACCGGTCGGCGCCGATGATCTCCGCCTCCCAACCCGGCAAATGCGGTAGCGCTGATGCACAGGCGGCCACAAACGCATCGGGCGCCTTGTCGGCAACGACCCGCCCGGCAAACAGGATCAGCCGTTCGCGCCGGACAGTTGGCGGCAATTCGTCGAGGTCGAGACAGTTGTGCAGGACAACCGGGATGCGGGCCGGCGCGTCGACCCCTTCCATCACCCTTCCCCGCAAATAGTCCGACGACGTGATGACCCGATTGAGACGCCGCAACATTTCCCGGCGTTCGGTCGGGGAGGTGGCTCCGCGCATCGCCTGGGGATCGTTGTTCAGGATGACGCTGACCGGCACGCCCGGCAACCGGCTGGCCAGTGCCAACGCGATCTCCGGCCGGTTGTGGACCTCGATCAGGGCGGGCCTGTGGGCTTTCAGCGCCTCGGCCACGCCGGCCGCGTAGCGAATATTGGTGTTGCCAAAGGTCCAGAGTGAGGCAGCGACCGGGCGGAAATCGACGTCGGGAAAGACAGCACCGTCCTGCCGACCGCCATAGATCGTCGTGCGGAATCCCGGCGTGCTGACCAGGCGGCGGGCCAGCATACCAATCGCACCGGTTCGACCGGGGCCGAAACCTTCGCGCGGAGGCAAGACGACAGCAACATTGATGGCGGCGGAATTCATCGGCGGCGGTCTATACAGGTGCGTCCGTCATCGCGCCATCGGGCAACAACAGGCACGTCCTTTGGGTTCAGTCGCACAGGCGACGTGCGCCTGCCAACGCGCTCACTGCACACTCAGGTCCATAATCCCGGGAGCGGGATGAACCGGTTGCCCGCAGGAGAGGCCGGCGAAAACGCCGTGCTGGCGGCTGCGTTCCGGATGCCACGCTCCATTCTTGACAGTCATATACCTTTCGAACCGGGGTGCGGCGCAAATCACGGTGGCATCACGCCCCCGACGCGCCAATAGAAAGCGAAAGTCCGAGAGCAATATTGAAATGAGTTTTACAAAATATGCATTTATTCAGGCGCCGGGGTTTTGTTCTGGCGATGCATGCTAAATTTGTCTCCGCCACGCCGCTTCCCACCCGGTTCGAGTGGGTGATCGTGTCTCGTTGGGGAACCGAGGGCGAACATCTGGCCCTGGGTTGGACAATGTTGCCCGCGCAAGCGGGTGATCCACCGACCCACCTGTTTCCACGCCGGACGTCCCTTGCTCGTGCCGCGAGCCCGCTTGAAACGGACACGCGGACCACCTTTGAGCTGACGCCGTCCGCAGGCGATATTGCGGTTGTAGGCGATTTCGTTCCGGCCAAGGGATATGTTCGCCTGTTCGGCAATGGCCTGGACCTGCAGATGGTGTCGAAGGGCAAGTCCCTTCGCCCTGATCTTCACCCGTCCTGGCAGGTTCAGGGCGTTCGCGAACCCTGGTTCGGCGAATTCATCGAGCCCCTTGATGTGCTACCGCCAGAGGCAGGTCGTCAAAGCGAATAAACCGCCGCGGTCACCCCATGCGCCGCCACCGCGGATGGTCAAGGTGCCGGCGAGCCGGCAGCCGGCAGGTGGAACAGGCGAAGTGCTTAGTCCGGCACGGTCTTGCTGACCGGCTGGCGAGGCTCAGCGCAGCAAGTCGAGCAGCGACGACACTGTCTTGATCGCCTGGAAATCGTGAATGACCGCGAGGCTTGCCTCGATCGCCTGGTCCTTCAGGCCGGCATTGGGCATGAGGGCGCGATACTTCGCATCGATCTCCGCCCAGTCGAGACCAAGCGCGGCGGCACCCTTGGGCAAGTGGACAGTGCTGGAGGAGGTGGTGCCATCGTTCATGGTGATCATGACGATGGCGCCTTGGCGGAAGCGTTCGGCGAAGCGTAGCGGCGTTGCGTCGACCACAACCCTGTCAATCAGCCCGTGAATGATTGGGTCCGCGATCTTGTCAGGCGTTGCGTGCTGCCAGGACAAGCCACCATCGGCCGCGCCGGCGGCAGCGAAGAAGGCCGGGCTATGCGCCATGTCGATCAGGTTGGCCGGGTGCAGCGGGCCGGTCAGGGCGGTGAAGCCCGGGCGCGACAGCGTGACGGACTTCATGTTGGCAGGGCTTGTGCCCATCGCGCGTGCTGCGTTCGCGGCTGCCTCGGCGAAGGCGTGATAGGGGTGACCACCGGGCATCAGCTTGATTGCCATGTCGGTGACGATATCCCAGGACTCGCCAAGGCCGGCTGTCGCCTGGATAGCTGCCTGCTGGCCGTCAACGCCGCCAATCGTCTCAAAGAAACCTTGTTTCGTTTCAAGGATGGATTCCTCCACCTGATAGCCGCGCTGGGCGGCGAGGGCGGCGTTGATACCAAGATGCGTGGCGAGCCCGGCGTGGTATTCCCGAGCAACGCTGGTGTCGGCGGCGGTGGCGAGCCCGCCGATCGATGTCGCGGCGATCGCGATCGACTGGGCCATGGCCGCGGCGTCCAGACCCAGCAGGCGGGATGCGGCTACGGCGGCAGCGAAGATCGCACCGTAACAGCCATGAAAACCGCGGGCGCGGAATCCGGGTGTGATAGCCTCCCCGATGCGTCCAGCCGCTTCATAGCCAAGAACAATGGCGGCCAACACGGCCTGGCCATCAGCGCCGGTGCGTTCGGCCAAGGCCAAGGCAGTCGCGGTCAGTGGCGTGCCGGCATGGACGATGTTGCGCAGGTCGCTGTCGTCGGAGGCCGCCGCATCGCTGAACATGGCATTGACGCGGGCAGCTTCGGCAACAGGTAGTTTTTCGCCCCCGTCGAACCAGATGCTGGCGTCTAGTCGCCCACCCTGCTCGCGCGCCAGGTCGCGGATGATTTGAGCGGATTGAATGGTTGTGCCGCACGCCGCGCTGGCAAGCGTGCTGGCGAGGATCATCGCGGCGTGCAGCATGGGTTGTGCCGGCAGTTCGTCCGGGGCAATCGGCGTCAGGAAGTTCGCAAGGTCGCGGGCAACGGTCATGTGGCTATCGGTCCGGAATGGTGAGGGCAATCAGTCGGTTTGCGGCCTGGTCCAGGGTGTGCAGATGGCGGCAACAATCCATCAGTGCGGCGAATCGGTCTGGACCGATCGCCAGTCCAGCGGCGACGGGCTGGATACGTCGCGCCTGTTCTTCGAAATTCCAGATGAATTCGCGACCCGTGCCTTCCCTGATGTAGCTGCGTCCGTCCTTGGTAAAGATTGTAATCCGTGGGCCGAACAGGGTCCGGCGAACCATCGGGATCAGGGTAACACGCTGCATCAGGTCCAGTACCGCGGGCGGGTCGGTCTCCCCAGGGCCGGGCTGGGCACCGCGCAGCAGCGGGTAGCCCCGTTCGACCGCGCCGTAGGCAGTGAAATAGTGCGTGCTGCCGACACAGGGTTTGCCATCGCTTCCGGGCATCGGAAAGGCGGGGCTGGGGTATTCGGTTTCGAACCAGTTGACAACGGCTTCGATGCGATCGATCGCTTCGTAGCGAATATCGAATTTCGCGCACAGACTTGCGGTAACATCAACATGGGCAATGTTGAAGCCGGCAGTCGAATAGATGCGGTACAGCGTTTCCAGGAACATCCAGTTGCTGCCAAGGTTCTCGGTGATCCTGTGCAGATCGGTGCGGGTATCGCCAGTATAGCTGTAACGCAGCTGGCCAAGATTGTTACCGGTGTAGGCGTGGTAGAAGCCTGCAGCACCCTCCAGCGTTGTTTCGCCGCCTGGGGTTCCGTGCTTCGCCATCGCGACGGCAAGAAGAGCGTTACGGACCGCCCCGCCTTCGCGCAACGAACGGCCGCCGCTGCGAGCCCCCTCCAAATTGCCCGCAGCCAGGTTGACGCACTGCGCGATGGCGCTGTGGATCTGGTCGGCGTTCAGGCCCTGGATCTTTGCCGCGGCTACGGCTGCACCGAAAATCCCGAAAACTGGACCGGCATGGAAGCCACGCGACATCACCGTGGGGATGAACTCGGAGGCCATGCGCTCCATCACCTCGTACGCCGCGGCGACACCTGTCAGAAAAGCCTGGCCCGAACAGCCAGTGATTTCAGCGGCAACAAGAGCAGCCGGCAGGATCGCGGTGCCCGGGTGGGTCAGCATACGGAACGTATCCCACTTGCCGCCGGCCAGGATCATTTCGGCATTGACAAAAGCCGCACCGGCCTTGGTGAGCCTGCTTCCGCTGCACAGGACCGTAGCGATGCCGGCGCCGCCCGCTTCCTCCTCCTGCATCAGTGCGAGAGCCTGCTGGCTGGCCGGCATCGCATGGGCCACAAGCGCCGATGTCAGGGCCTGAAGCGTAACGCCCTTGGCGCGGTCAATGACCTCGGGTGGCAGCGAGTCGTAGGTCAGTCCAGCAACAAACGCGGCGAATTCCCGACTGAGCGACATCGTCAGGATTCCACCGGGTTGTAGCGAAACCCGTTGCCCCACGTTGTCAGCCGTCCCTTCGAGGGCGAGGGAAAATGTCCCGTGCAGAGCAGCGTTGATGTATCGCACAGTTCGCTGAACAACGCCCGCCGCGACACACCCCCCTGCGCTCGGTCGTAGTCCGCCCGCATGCACAGTTCAGGGTAGCGTACCTGTATTGGCGAATGAACCATGTCGCCGCCAATGACAGCGTCCGCGCCTGCCTTGCCGATACGCACTGCGTAATGATCGATCGTGTGGCCGGGCGTGGGAATAAGCCTGATGACGTCGCTGAGTTCGTGATGACTGGTGACGACTTCCTGCCTGCCGGCCTGGACAATGGGCAGCACGGAATCGGTGATCCACGGTTGCTTCCCGGGTTCTTTTTGTTCCTTCTCCGTCCAGAAGGCGAGTTCGCGATCTGCGAACACGTATTTCGCGTTAGGGAAGGACGGCACCCAGCGGCCATTCTGCAGTCGCGTGTTCCATCCGACATGGTCCACATGCAGATGCGTACACATAACGAAGTCGATGTCCGCCATGGTGAGGCCGGTGGTGGCCAGGTTCTTCTCGTAACGGTCCGAGGTCATCTGGTTCCAGAATGGATAGTTCGCCCGCGGCTTGTGGTTGCCGACGCAACTATCGATCAGGATGTTATGGTGCGGCGTGCGCACGATGTAGGATTGAATGCAAAGCACCAATTGCCCGCTGGCCGGATCGATATAGTGCGGCTTCAGCCAGGATAGGTTTTCTTCCAGCAGATCGGGCGTCAGCGTCGGAAAGAAAGTCAGCGGATCAAATAGCGGGCCTTCCGATTCAATGACACGATGGACGGTCAGATCGCCAACGGCGAAGGTGAGACTCATGAACGGTAGTTCCTTTGCTCAGGATTGTTTCACAAGCTTTTGCAAGCACAGTATGTCCTGGTCGTCGGGGATTGGTGTGCCCTTGTTCTTCATGGCCGTCCGGGCAACCTCACCCACGTAGATATCGCCGCGGGAGTCAACGGCGACCCCGTGCGGTGAGGTGAACTGGCTGGCCTGTTCGCGAGAAGCATCGCCGACGCGGGCAATCCGTTTGCCTTCCAGCGTCCACAGGCTGACCCGGGGCCCGATACCGGGCGAGTTCACGTTCACCGCCATGCTGGGACCGCTTTCGCCGATATAGGCGATGGGATTCCTGCCGCGGGTCATGCACAGCCCGCATGGACGATGCATGTTGTGCCAGTGGGTTTCGAATTTGCCGGCGCCGTTGAACACCTGGATGCGGTGGTTCTCCCGATCAGCGACATAGACCCAGCCGTTCTCGTCGCAGCAGATGTTGTGAACGATGTTGAACTCGCCCGGGTCGGTTCCGGGCTGCCCCCAGGAGAACAATAGTTTGCCATTGGGATCATATTTATGGACACGCGCATTGCCATAGCCGTCGGCGACGTAGATGTCGCCGTCCGGCGACAACGCTGTGTGGGTGCAGCGGTGCAGCGGGTCGCCGCTCATGTATGGCGCCGGTTCGCCGGGCACACCGATCTGCAGCAGCATCTTGCCGTCGGCGGTCATGCGCCGAACCGTGTGGTCGCCGTCGTCGGTACAATACAGCGTGTCGTCGGGTGCCACATGCACACCATGCGCTCGCCGAAACAGGCCCTCGCCCCATGAGCGAAGGAAATTGCCATCCCGGTCGAAAACGATCATTGGGTGTTCGCCGCGGGTGAAGACGTAGACGTTGTCCTTGCTGTCGACGCCGACGGCCGCAACCTCCCCATAGCGCCAGCCATCGGGCAGGCGGCCCCAATTCTCGATGACTTCGTAGCGGTATTCGCCATCACCGATGATATTGCCCATGGATGTGCCTCCCGCCCCGCGTTTTCCCAAGGTTACGCGGGGTGCCGGCGGCACGCCAGAGCAACCCGGTGAGGGAGCGGGTTTGATGTCGGTGCGGGGCGGGTCTATGGAAGCGGAAAGGGGAGCGAGGTGATCCAATGACACAGGAAGGCGGCAGAGCGCATGTGATCACTGGTGGTTTCCCACCCGGATCGAATGCCGGACATGACCACGACCATGCGCGCCTGCGCCTGCTGAATCTTCTGGCTGAGCGGGAGATGCCAGCATCGGTCGCGAACGATTTTGCGGATCTCGAAAAGTGGCTGCCGCTATCTCGACTTCTGATTACTTACGTCGCTGGCCCGTATCCTGATACGACGCAGTGCCGCGTGCTGCAGTCGTGGCTGGAAGCCGGCGGCCATTGGCTGGGGCTGCACGGCACCAGCGGCGGCCGCGCGGAGCGGGTGGAGGGCCTGCGGCAGCGGCGAACGGTGAAGACCGACCACCATGCGGTGCTGGGCAGCAAGTTCCTGACGCATCCGCCGATTTGCCGTATCCGTGTCAACGTGGCCGAACACACACTGACAGCGGGGCTTGGAGGCTCGTTCGAGGTAGAGGACGAACCATACTTCATTGAGCTGCAGGATCCCGCGTCAACACAGGTCTTGCTGACCGCGGATTATGGCGCCGCCGGCGCATGGCCGGTTGTTCGCGAGCTGTATTCGGCCGATACATCGCTGCTGGCCAACGGCAAGGATCGTGTGTTGGGTTATACGAGACGGGTTGGCCGTGGCGGTGTCACGTATTTTGCGCTTGGCCACTGTCACGACCGGGCCATCCGGCCCGGCGCCGTTACAGATCCCACGTCATTTCATGGGCCTTGGACGAGCGAAGCCTTCGTGAGGCTGCTGCGCAACGCGATTGATTTCACACCGTCCGACTGAGCCTGACGTTCGCCCCAAGCCGCAGTCCAGGCGCATCGAAATTCATTACCGGAAAGGCTTGGTGATCCGGCCCCAGTCCTCGATCGCGGCCTCATGCCCCGGAACGATTGGAATCACCAACTGGGATAACCCACCATCCCGCATCGCTTCGATCCGCTGCTTGAGGTCCTGTTCCACGCCTGTGAACGTGGTCTGGCGGATCAGTTCGGCCGTGATGAACCGTTCCTCCTCCGGCTTGACTGCGATGCAATGACCAGTGTGGTTCAGCAGATAGCGGGCGTCCGCGGGCTCGAACCTGCGCGCCGCTTCCACATAGCCCTGCAGCACGTCCTTAACGCTATCGGAAACCGGGAAAGTGTTGATCCAGCCTTCCATATCCAGATCCGCTGAGCGATGCAGCAAAACCGCCGCTCGCGGTCCTGTCTCGGCTCGGACGCGCGGACTGTCCAGGGTTTCACCGTCCCGTAGCACGCAGCCCCAAGCCCAGGCGGAGGAATATAATTCGCTGGCGGGACGGCCGCTGTCGGCCCAGGTTTTCTGCATGCCGCACAACGCCGCCAGCCCGTCGTCGACGCCCGACATCACGGTCTTCCAAGCCGCGCCGTGACGCGCCGTCATCTGTCGCCCCTTCGGACCAAGTGCCGAGATGTGCAACCGGATCGGGTCCTTGATGTTGATCAGGCCAAGTTCTGGGTTCAGGAACCGGATTTTCTTGCCTACACCAGGATCGACCTCGGCTTCAGTGGTCTCGCCATTGAGAAGCGCATAGACAACGCGTATATACTCCTCCATGTCGGCCAGCTTCATGGCGCCGAGCCCCATCGCTCGACGGGCTGAAAATCCTGTTCCGACGCCAAAATCTATTCTTCCGGGAGCCATCGCATTCAGTGTTGCGAACGCGGATGCGGTAACCGCGGGAATCCGATTGGTTGGAACAAGAACGCCGGTACCGAGCCGGATGCGGGAGGTCTTGAGCGCCGCGGCGCCCATCGCGACGAACGGGTCACCCACCAACATCTGGGTGTCGTAGAACCAGGCATTGGTAAATCCCAGTTCCTCCGCCCGTTGCGCCACTTTCCAGCTATCGCCGGAGGTCGGGATGCCAATTCCGAATTCCATGTTCTTGTTTCCCCCTTGTATTGCAGGGCAGCCTATCTTGGGAAGCCACCGCGTTCAACTCACCCATTACGAAATCAACTGATATCGGTTGCACAGGAAGTTGCGACTTGTCCGCACCGTTCAATTTGAAGACTGCGACCCGGTCGCGATGGAGGACTTGAGGACGCCGGTGCGCAACAGCAATTGTCCAGGCGGCGTCGGTGCTCTTGGACGAGGTGGCCGGCTGTGGCATGATCTGCGCAACCCCCGAGAGCAACCGGAACCGGTTAAACAGAAACCCTGCGCAACAAAAAGTGGTATAACACTTATGAACCTGATGAATAAGATTGCATTGGTGACGGGTGCAGGACAAGGCATTGGTAAAGCGGCAGCGCTGGCCTTGTCTGAGGCCGGTGCGCACGTCGTCGTAGCCGACATCGCAACAGCAAAAGCCCAGGCGACAGCCGATGAAATCCAGTCATTGCAACGCCAGGCGGCCGCGATCGCCGTAGATGTCGGTGATCTGGAGGATATCGACCGGATGGTGCGGCGCACCTTGGAATTGTTTGGCCAGATCGATGTTCTGGTGAACAATGCCGGCGTAACCCGGCGTGCCGACATCATGGACCTGACGGAACACGATTGGGATCGTATCCATCGCGTCAACGCCAAGGGTGTGTTCTTCTGCCTGCAACGCGTGGCACGCGAAATGATCCCGCGCCAGAGCGGACGGATCATCAATATTGCGTCCATCGCGGGCAAGGGTTACGAGGGAGCGTCCAACGCCGCATATGCTGCGAGCAAGGGCGCTGTCATCAGCCTGACGAAAACGGCGGCACAGCAACTCGGTCGTTACAACATCAACGTTAATTCGGTGTGTCCTGGGGTTACCCGCACAGCGCTGTCCGATGCCAACCTGCAAATCCGTGCGCAGCAGGAAGGCGTCAGCCTGGCTGAGATGGAACGGCGTCGTGCCGAGCGAATTCCGCTACGGCGCGCCAACGATCCAGAGGATATAGCGGCAATGGTGGTGTTCCTGGCATCAGCAGGCGCCCGGAACATCACAGGCCAGTCGTTCAACGTCGATGGCGGGCTGGTGCTGGACTAAGACCCCCATTTGCCGCGCATAGCAACTGCGGTCATGCTGGAGCGTACCCAGCAGTTGATCCAGGAGCCGATGATTATGCCGACTGAACCAGCAGGTCCCCTCGCCGGCGTCCGTGTGCTGGATCTGACGACGGTGCAGATGGGTCCGTGGTGCACCCGCATTGTCGCCGATCTTGGCGCTGATGTGATCAAGGTTGAAGCGCCGGACGGCGATTCGTCGCGTTATACCGGCGTGCCTCGCCACCGCGGCATGAGTGGCAGTTTCCAGCATAATGCGCGCGGCAAGCGCAGCATCGTCCTTGATCTCAAGCGTCCTGAGGCTCAGCAGGCCGTACTGCGCCTGGTTCCGAAGGTTGACGCATTCGCGTCAAATATCCGGCCGGCCGCACTGGCACGCCTGGGGCTTGATTATGAAGCTGTCAGAGCATTGAACCCTTCAATTGTCTATCTCAGCATGGTCGGTTACGGCAGCGCCGGGCGCTACGCCGGGCGCCCTGCCTATGACGACCTTATTCAGGCTGCCGCGGGGATCCCGATGCTGCTGCAACGGTCGACCGGCCAGCCGCGCTTCATCCCAATGGCCGCAATCGATCGCATCGTCGGGTCGGCTGCCGCGAATGCGTTGTTGGCCGGATTGCTGGCTCGGGCGCGTACCGGCATCGGGCAGATGATCGAAGTGCCGATGTTCGAAACGATTGCGCAGTTCGTGCTGGCGGAACACATGCAAGGCCAGACATTCGATCCACCGACCAGCCCTGCCGGCTATTCCCGGACGCTGTCACCGCATCGCCGGCCCTACGCGACCAAGGACGGGTTCATTGCCGTGTTACCCTACAACGACGGACAGTGGCGCCGCTTTTTCGAAATTGTAGGCAAGGCCGACATGCTACGGACCGATGCTCGGTTTGCCGACATCGGCAGCCGGACAGCAAATATCGACGCGCTCTACGAAATGGTCGGCGAGGAGCTGAAACATCGAACCACCGACGACTGGCTGGAACTGCTGCAACACAACGACATTCCATGCATGCGTCCCCATACGTTGGAAACGTTACTTGAAGATCCGCACCTTGCGGACGGCGAGTTCTTCCGTTGGGAAGACCATCCATCTGAAGGACGGATCCGGACCATGCGCGAACCCAGCACATGGTCTGAAACGAAACCACCGACGGGCCGCTTCGCCCCACGCCTTGGCCAGCACACACGCGAGATCCTCGGCGAGGCGGGGTTCGATGTCGATGACATCGACACCTTGATCGCACAGCGCATAGCACGGACCGATGACACATGATCAACAACACGCTCCGCCTGATTGGCTGGTTTCTACTGGCCCTGGCAACCGGTTCGCCGGCAGTCAGAGCGGAATCGCGCGAGGTGCGGATCGTGATGCCTTATGGGTTGGGCTATTTGCCCACCTATGTCGCGATTGACCGGGGGCTGATCGAGAAGCATGCCAAAGCCGCAGGCCTGGACGATACCAAGGTCACGCTACAGCACATGGCCAGCGGCCCTGCCAGCAGCGACATGTTGCTCGCAGGCGACGCCGACCTTGCAATGGGCGGGTTTGGTCCGGCCTTTGTCCTGTGGGACAAGACGCGCGGCGCCGGCAAGGTTCGTGTCGTGACGCCGCTGTCCAGTTCGCCGATCTGGGTGCTGACGAATGACCCACGTATCAAGACGATCCGTGATTTCGGACCCAACGATCGCATCGCCGTCAGCGCCATCAAAGTAACGGCGCAGGCGCTCGCGCTGCAAATGGCAGCCGTCAAGGAATATGGCTGGGACCAGCGGTTTCGCTTCGACTCTAATATGGTCTCACTGTCCAATCCGGACGGGATGGCGATGCTGCTGAGCGGGTCGGGAACGGTACGCACGCAGGCGGCGATCATCCCGTTCAGCGTTGAGGAGATGGAGTCCGGCAAGGTTCACATGGTCATGAGCTCCGAAGATTACCTGGAGCCTGGGGCGTCCGTCTCGGTGCTCTACGCCAGTGCCGCGTTCCATGACGGCAGCCCGAAACTATACGCTGCCACCGCCGCGGCGTTCGAGGATGCATTTGCCTTCATCCATCAGCATCCCCACGAAGCAGCGGAGATCTACGTCGCCCGCGAACCGCAAAAGCGTGATCTGGCCTGGATTGAGGCCATGATCGTCAATCCAAAAATGATCATTTACGATTCAACGCCGCGCGGGTTGATGAAGAATGCCGAGTTCATGCACGCCTTGGGCACGCTCAAGACAAAACCCCAGGCTTGGAAAGACCTCGTCTGGGACAACATGTGGGCGAAGGACGGCAGCTGATCAGGCGATCCGGTACGGTGCGAGCACATCCTCCTTCGGTTCGATGCCAATGCCGGGTGCCACCGGCGCGCTGACAGTCCCGTCTTCATTCAGCTTTAGCGTCTCGTAATAGATACGTCCCCACATTCGACGTCGATCGGATGTTCACCCACAAGCAAATGCGCGAACTGTGCCGTTGTGGGCCGTTCGATCTCGCCGCCATGGCCAAGCCCGATGCCGTTAACGCCTTGATCTGTCGCGATTGTATCACTGCGTAATCGACATGGGTGTAGGTGTGCCTGCCGTTGGTGATCGGCTTGCTGCGCGGCCAGCAAAATTGCTGCATCGCGATCGACGTGATCCGGATCGGATCCTCCCTCCGGCCAAGCCACTGTCAGTCTTGCCGGTAAACCGGGTTATGGCAAAGTGCGGGCTGACGGGCACATTCGCTCCGGGGGGAATTGATACCGATGCAAACTTACGACTACATCGTTGTCGGCGCCGGATCGGCCGGCGCGGTGGTGGCGAACCGGCTATCGGCCAACCCAAGACACAAGGTGTTGTTGCTTGAAGCTGGGCCCGCCAGCAATTCCTGGACGCGCATTCCGATCGGCTTTGCCAGGCTGGTCAATAACCCTGCCGCCAACTGGCTATATGCCGCTGAACCCGAAGCCGGCACCAATGGCCGAAAACTGGCGGTGCCACGCGGCAAGATCCTCGGCGGATCCAGCGCCATCAATGGCCAGGCCTTCGTGCGCGGCCAGGCGCAGGATTTCGACACCTGGGCGCAAATGGGCAATCCGGGCTGGAGCTATGGGGATGTGCTGCCGTTCTTCAAAAGGATGGAACGTTATGAAGCCGATGGCGACGACACCTATCGTGGTCGCGAGGGCCCGTTGCGGGTCACCAATCCGGAACCGCGCGAGCCGATCTTCGCAGCGCTGATCAAGGCGGCGGGCGAAGTCGGCATCGCACACGCCCGCGACTACAACGGCGCTAGTCAGGATGGCATTGCCATGAGCCAGGCGACGATCGCCTCCGGCCGGCGGATGAGCACCGCGCAATGCTACCTGGAGCCAATCCGCAAGCGCCCCAACCTGCAAATCGTCACACATGCGATGACCGAAAGCCTCATTATCGAAGGCACACGTTGTTGCGGCGTGCGGTACTCAATAGCCGGCGCGCCTCAGGAAGCCCGCGCCGGCCGTGAGGTGATTATCAGTGCCGGATCGATCAACTCCCCCCAGTTGCTCGAACTTTCCGGAATCGGCCAGCCGGAGCGCCTGCAACAGTTGGGGATCGAGGTACGGCGAGCGCTGCCGGGCGTTGGCGAAAACCTGCGTGATCATTACGCGCCCCGTACGCGATGGGCGGTTGGAGCGAAAGGTTTCACCTACAACGATACCGGCCGCGGGATCGGGCTGGTCCGCCAGGCCGTGCGCTATGGCTTAACCGGCAAGGGCATGTTGGGCACGGTGGCTGCGCCCATGCGCGCATTCGTGCGCTCGCGTGAAGGGCTGGAGGCGCCGGATCTACTGCTGGGATGGGTGCCCATGCTAACCGAACCGGGCCTGAAGGGGCCACGGATATCGCGTGAGTCCGGCGTGACCTGTTACGCCCATCCGATGCGGCCTGAGAGCAAAGGCCATATCCACGTCACCTCATCCGATCCGCGCAGGCCGCCGGCAATCAACTTCAATTTCCTTTCGTCCCCGATCGACGGGGAACTGACCGCGCGCGCAGTACGGGTCGCACGGGCCATCATGACAGCGCCGTCTTTGGCCGGGCTGCGGATTACCGAGATTGCGCCTGGATCTGCGCAGACGACCGACGACGAGATCCTGGACTGGGTCCGGCGCGCGGCCGAAACCACCTATCATCCGGTTGGGACCTGCAAGATGGGCTCTGACATGATGGCGGTGGTGGACGCCCAGCTTCGGGTTCATGGCATCAGCGGACTGCGCGTTGCCGATGCCTCCATCATGCCGACGCTAACGTCAGGCAACACCAACGCGCCGGCGATCATGATCGGGGAGAAGGCGGCGGATATGGTGCTGAATTCCTAGACCCTCATAACACGATCCACCCCGGTTTAGCGGCGATGCCACCCTTGGTTTTGTCTGCGCCAAGCAGCACGCCCAAAGCGCGGCCACGGCATTGGCCGGCGAAGTCCACCTGCTGAGCCTTCGGCCATCACCCTGGACACAACGATCGTCATGGCGCTGCGCGTGTTCAATCGCGAATACGGGCACCGATCTGTTCTGCCAGATAGGCCGCATCCTCACCGACGCCGGACAGAAACGACGACTTCGCCTTGTGCAGATACTGCAGGCCCAGGAAGTACACGCCAGGTATATCGGTCACGCCACGCCGGTGCACAGGTTGACCATTTGCTGCGAACACCTTCAGGTCGATCCAATCGAAATCATACCGGTATCCGGTTGCCCATATTACGATGCCTACACCAGCTTGCCGCAAATCGAGCGCCTCAATGCCAACAGGCTCCGGATGCATGCGTATCGAACCTGTCTCCGCTGGCAGCAAGCAACTTGATTGGGCAGCGAATGCGTCGGCAGCCTGAATAAAGGCGGCGTAGCTTTCATCCCCGGCGGCCAGGTTTGCCGCCAGGTCAGGCGCAAACGCCGCTATACCGGCCCGCGCATCCACAAGCTGGCCCGCCAACACCATGCCATCGGCTGCGTAGCGCCGCAGATCGACGGTTTGGCCGCCATTGGCGCCGCTGAGCAGCAATGGCGGCTGGCGTGCCGTGCCGGCCTCCATGACCCTGTCATCTAAGCCCAGGGCATTGATCCACCAGATGAGGTCGCGGCCCCGATAGCGGCGTGGCACCCGCCTGTGGGCGCCGACCGACAAGACCACATGCCGGCCGGCCTGCAGCAGTTCCTCGGCAATCTGGCAGCCAGACGCGCCGGCGCCGACCACCAGCACGCCCCCCGGCGGCAACGCATCCGGGTTTCGATAGGCGCTGGCCGACAGCTGCGCCACATCACCCAGGCCACCCGCGGCCGCCGGGATTGCCGGGCGTTGATACGGCCCTGTGGCAATGACAACGTTACGCGCCGCCATGATTGCGTGGCTGGTTTCCACCAGGAAGCCGTCAGCCGCACGCCGCAACAACTGGACGTCGACACCGGTTCGCACCGGCGCCCGGATAAACTCAGCATAGTTTTCGATGAAACGAACGATCTCATCGCGCGGCGCATAGGCATCCGGGTCGTCGCCCGTGTAACCAAAGCCCGGCAGTTGCAGCGCCCAGTTCGGGAACTGGAACCGCAGCGAATCCCAACGCTCGCTCCGCCAGCGTTCAGCTACACGCTTGCGTTCCAGAACGACATGGGCGCGCCCGACTTGGGTCAGGCAATGGCTCATGGTCAGCCCCGCCTGACCGCCGCCGATAATGACGGTGTCGATCCGGTCGACCACGATGTATCGGCAGCTATGCGGCGACGGATGACGGCGACGCGCCGGCCCGCACCAACGGCAGCAATGCGCGGCCGTAATCGGTCGCATCGTCCAGCGGGTCGAAGCCGCGGATCAGGAAATTGGTGATCCCCAACGCATGATATTCCAACAGCGATTCAGCCACCTGCTCGGGGGTGCCGACCAGGGATGTCGTGTTGGATCCCGCGCCCACCGCCGCGGCCACCTCAGTCCACAGGCGCTTGTCACGCACTTTGCCGCCGGAAGCGACTTCCAGCAGGCGCTTCGATCCAATGCTTTCCGGTTTCGGGTTGGTTTTGCCGACGGTGTTGCCCCGCAGGTCGCGGATACGCTCGATGATGCGATCGGCCCGTTGCCAGGCGGCTTCCTCGGTGGCGGCGAGCACCGGGCGAAATGACAGGCTGAACCGTATGCTATCGGGGTTGCGGCCAATTCGCGTGCAGGCGGCGCGCACGCGGGCAATCGTGTCGCGCGCCATCTCCAGCGTTTCGCCCCAGAATGCGTAGATGTTCGCGTGCTTGGCGGCGAATTCGATCGCGATGTCGGACGAGCCGCCGAAATACACCGGTATGTGCGGCTTTTGGACTGGCTTCACACGGGCGAATGCGTTTTCCACCTTGTAGTAGGCACCTTCGTGGCTGAACGGCGCCTCGGCGGTCCACGTCTGTCGCAACAGGCCGACATACTCGTCGGTGCGACGGTAGCGTTCCTCATGGTTCAGGAAGTCTCCGTCACGCCGTTGTTCCGTGCTATCGCCGCCGGAGATGATGTGGATGCCGCCACGCCCGCCAGAAAACACGTCGAAGGTTGCAAACAGCCTGGCGGCATAGGTTGGGGCAATGAACCCGGGACGATGGGCAATCATGAAGCCCAACGTCTTGGTGTTCTGGGCGGCATGTGTCGCGACCAGAACCGCGTCGGCATCCGAGGAGTTATGCGCGATCAGCACACGGTCGAAACCGGCCGCCTCATGTGCCTGGGCGAAGCGAGCGATGTAATCGGGGTCGATGACGGGTCCGCGTGCCGGATGAATCTCCGACTTGGCTTCGGACGCAATCATACCGATGAACTCGATAGCCATGAGGTTCTCCTGCGAATAAGCGCTCAACCTATTGCGATCCGACCTGATGGTCCACCCATTCAGCCCGGATGGTCGTTGCGTGCTCTCCAAGCGTCGATCTCGGCAATCGCAATGTCACGATCGATGATGTCAGCGTAGCGCCGCTCCACGTCCTTCAGGTTCTGGTCGTGCGCAACCTGGTCATGATCGCCGACGCAGTCATGCGGCACCATCACCCGAAACCCCAATGAAAATGCGTCGATCACGCTGGCCCGGACGCAGCCGGAGGTGATGCATCCTGTGACGATCACCGTATCCACACGCTCCCGGGTCAAAATTGCGGCGGCCGGGGTCGCAAAGAAAATTGAGGGCGCCGATTTCATCAACACCACGTCCGGTTGTGCAGCGGCGATACGCGGATCGAGTTCCACGGCCTCGGTGCCCGTCAGCAGATCGAATACAGGCAGCGCCTTCCAATGTGGTGCCGCCGCTCGGCTGTAATAGCCGTTGACGCAGGCAATTACCGGCAGGCCGGCACGTTTCGCCGCTTCAATCAGCCCGACGGTCCGCTCAACCGCGGCTTCCACCATCGGCGCTCCACCCATCGGGAACGCCTTGTCGATGAAGCCGCGCTGAAAATCCACTACCACGACGGCCGGTTTCGTGCCGAAGCCCAGTGCATTGGCACCATAGCCGCGCTGGGCATAGATGTCCGACATCAGGCTGCCGCCATCACGTGCTGGCGGCACTTCATCAGCGGCTGGATGCGCTTGCCATAGTTGTCCATACCAATCAGAAAATCGTCGAACGTCAGCATGATCCCCTTTACCCCCGGCATCGCTGCAACCTCATCCAGCATTGCAGCGACACTGGCATAGGACCCGACAAGCGTGCCCATGTTGAAATTGATCGGCGACGGGCTGCGTTGGATGGCGGACGCCATGGATGTTGCCGACGGGGCGGTATCCTCGGCCGCCTTACCCAACAGATGCGCCACCGCTTCCTGGTCGGCGCCTGCGTTGTACGCGTCCCACTTTGCCATCGCCGCCGCATCGGTTTCATCCGCAATGACCATGTACAGCATGTAGCTGCCGACATCGCGCCCGGCCTTTTGTGCGTGCGCCAGCATCCGGGCGGGAACCTCTGCCGCAAGGGTCGGGTCGTTTACCCCCTCCCCAAGCGCGAAGTTGAAGTCGCAGTATTGCGCTGCGAATTCCATTCCGCGATCGCTCTGGCCGGCGGATACCAGCTTTACCGGCCTGACCGGCGGCGGGCTGAGCCGGCAATCGTCCATTTGGAAGAATTTCCCCTTGAAGTCGCTGTGCCCAGTCTCCCAAAGCTGTTTCATGATTGCGACGTATTCAGTGCTGTAGTCGTAGCGCTTGACGAAATGGTCATCACCCGGCCACAGCCCCATCTGGGTGTATTCGATCTTATGCCACCCTGACACGATGTTCACGCCGAACCGACCGCCCGAAATATCGGAAATCGTCGACGCCATGCGCGCTACAATTGCCGGCGGGATCGTCAATACGGCGGTCGATGCGTAGAGCCTGATCCGGCTGGTGACCGAGGCCAATCCCGCCATCAGCGTGAAACTCTCCAGCCCGTGATCCCAGAACTCGGTCTTGCCGCCGAAACCGTGCAACTTGATCATGGAAAGAGCGAAGTCCAGGCCATAAGCCTCAGCCTTCAGCACAACCTGCTTGTTGAGCTCGAAGCTGGGCATGTACTGCGGCGACGCAGCGGAGATGATCCAGCCGTTGTTGTTGATTGGAATGAAGACGCCAATATCCATCGCTAGATCCTCGTTGAATTGGAACCTACGCAGCAATTCGCGTGCCAGATCGTCAGGCGGGCCACAACCGGCGCTTGCGTTCATGCGGCTCTGCATCAATCACAGGCGCGCACGCCTCGGCGATCGCCAGCAGGCGCCCGTCCGCCATCCTCGGCCCCACCAGCGTGACGCCTACGGGCAGGCCGTTTGGTCCGAAACACACCGGAATACCAATGTTGGGGGCGTGCAGCAGCGTCCACATCCGGTTGAACACGGCATTGCCCGTTGTGTGCAATCCAACCGGTGCCTCGCCCTTCGCACTCGGCGTCAGGATCACATCCAGATGCGGGCCAAACATCGCATCCAACATCGGGCGGCAAGAATCGGCCAGCGCATAAGCCTCCAGCACCTGCTGCGGCGTGATCTGCAGCACGTTTTCGACCCGTTCTCGCAGTTCCTTGGCCAGCATGGCACCGGCGTTGGCATATTCAGGCAGGAAGGACACGCCGCCTTCGGTCGACACGATCGTGGTATGGGCGTCGTGCAGCCGGTTGAATGGCGTCGGCAGGTCAATCTCCTCGACGATCGCGCCGGCGTCGGCCAGGCGCTGCGCCGCCGTGGACAGCGCAAGTGAACCTGCCGGTTCGATCTCCCGCCACACCGGGCTGCGGCAAACGCCGACGCGCATACCCCTCACCGGAGCCGCCACAGGATCGCGCTGGATGCGAAACACCTCCGCCACCATCGCCAGGTCCTCGACGCTGCGGCCATACCAGCCAATGGTATCCAGCGTCACCGATGACATCCGCACGCCTTCCCGGCTGACCCGGTTCCAACTTGGCTTCATCCCATAGATGCCATTGAAGGAGGCTGGCCTGATATGCGAGCCGCCGGTCTGGGTGCCGAAACCGTAAGGCACCTGGAAGTCGCCGACCGCCGCACCCGAACCGGACGACGATCCGCCCGGTGTGTGCGCCGGGTTATAGGGATTTCGCGTCACTGCCTTGCGCCCGCTGGAGGCGAATTCGACCGTATCCGTTTTACCCAAAATCAACGCCCCTGCGCCGCGAACCACCGCCACCGGCGCGGCATCCCGCCCCACCCGCAACCCATCGTAGATCGGCGAGTTCTGCGTCGTCGGATATTCCGCCGTATCGATGACGTCTTTCACGCCCCAGGGAAGCCCGTGCAACGGTCCCTTCCATGGCGTCTTGTCCAATTCCCGAGCGCGACGGACAACGTAGTGCGGATCGAGGTAAAGCCACGCCTTCACGTCGGCATCCCGCGCGGTGATGCGTTCCAGGCAGGACCGGACGAGCTCCTCGCACGACAACTTCCGGGCCTGGATCAGCGCGGAAGCCTCGGCGGCCGTCATCCGCGCAGGCTCGGTTTCCTTGATCATCATCTTTATTTCCGGCATCAGAACAACAGGCCTTTCTTCAGCATCCCATGCACGCCCTTTTCGCCATTCACCGACTGGGTAACGTGGAAATCCACCGCCAACGAGCAGAACGAATAAGCCTGCTCACGCGACAGGTTCGACCGCGAGCAGATGAACGCGATCATCTCACGCAGTGCCTCTTTCATCGCCTGATCCAGATCCTCATTCATCCCCATGCTGATGAAATGCGTCGGCGTCTCCGCCCGCGGCATCTTCAGCGCGGCGCTTTTGTGCAGAATGAAAGTCAATGTCCCGGTCAGGCACATTTCCAGCGCGGTGACGCAGACTTCGCCATCGCCCTGGACGCCGTGCCCGTCACCAACAGAAAAATTCGCGCCCGGAACCCAGACCGGCAGGAACAGCGAGCTGCCGGCAGTCAGTTCCTTGTTGTCGAGATTGCCGCCGTGGATGCGCGGCTCCTTCGAGGCGATGGTGCCGAATTCGGGCGGCGGTGCAACGCCCATTACACCGAAAAAGGGTGCCATCGGCAATTCGGTGCCCCAGGGCATGGTGCACACCAGCCGTTCCGTGTCGACTGGAATGTGCATCAGCGTGGTGTCGTGAAAATCCTCCGGCAGCGTGCCGGCCAGGGGGCGGATCACGTTGTAGCCCCAGTCCGCACCCGGCACGATCCTGTCGATGCGGATTTCCAGCATGTCGCCTGGCATCGCACCGGCGACGGCGATCGGGCCGGTGACGATATGGCCAGCGGTCGAGCCCGGGTTTGCCTTGATGATCGCGGTCAGTTCAGGCGGAATGGTGAATGGCGCATTGGCCGGCGGCATGACTGATTCGCGGCCGGAGACGCATTGCACCTCGACCGTATCGCCGGATTCAATGGTCATGATTGGGGGGAATGTCGCGTTGAACACCCCGATCCGAACGGTTTCAGGGCTCGCACGCAGCACATGTTGGGTCATTTTGTCTCTCCTCTGATGCCGACCTCTGATGCGGCGGTATGCAATGGCCGTGCTAGACGGACGCCGCCGTCCCCGCGCGCGGGATGTCACGCGGCGCCCGCAATCTGTGCAGCCTGCCATGCAACCCGCCTATACGCATGGCACATCAGCGACGCGGCACGTACAGTCGCCCTTGCCGCGGCTGGCACTCTCCGCAATCTTGCCGCGACGGATAGAGCAGGAGCCGTTGAGAATGATCGCATGGTTGCAGCCGGGCCACCCAACGGATTTCTCAAGACGCCATGCCCAGGCAGGGCGGCGGCAATGACGGCATCCGGCATTCTGGCTGGGCTGCGCATTGTCGAGGTCTCCGCCTTCATCGCCGCACCATTGGCCGGCATGAGCCTGGCTCAGCTTGGCGCGGATGTGCTGCGGATCGATCCGATCAAGGGTAACATCGACTATCGCCGCTGGCCGCTGGCCCCGGATGGCACCAGCCTGTACTGGGCCAGCCTGAACAAGGGCAAGCGTTCCGTCGCCTTGGCGCTCGACCAGCCGGAGGGACGCGAAATCGCCCAGGCCCTGATCACTGCGCCCGGTCCCGACAACGGCATCCTGCTCAGCAACCTGCCCGGCAGCGGTTGGATGGACTACAAGACGCTGTCGGCCCGCCGGCCCGACCTGATCGCATTGCAACTGATCGGCAACGCCGACGGCACGAGCGCGGTCGACTACACGGTCAACTGCGCCAGCGGCTTCCCACTTGCCACCGGCCGCGGCGACGACGCGGTAAATCACGTGCTGCCGGCCTGGGATGTCGCCGCCGGGCTATATCTGGCGACCGGGCTGCTGGCCGCCGAACGGGCACGACGACGCGATGGACACGGGCAGCAGGTGACGCTGGCACTGTCGGACGTAATGCTGGCCACGGTGGGCAACCTCGGCTACCTGGCCGACGTGCAGGTCAACAACGTGGTGCGGCCGCCGATGGGCAACGACCTGTACGGCGCCTTCGGCCGCGACTTTCCCACCGGCGACGGCCGTCGCATCATGATCGTGGCGATCTCCAACCGCCAGTGGCGCGCGATTGGAACCGCCACCGGGCTAAGCGAACGGCTGGCGATGATTGGCCCCATGATGGACGTCGATCTGTCTCAAGAAGGCGGCCGCTTCAAGGCCCGCCACGCCATTGCCGCGGTGCTGGAGCCATGGTGCAGCGCCCGTACACTGGAAGAAATCCGCGCTGCATTTGCCGGCAACGGTGTGCTGTGGGGACCTTATCAGGATTTCGCCCAGCTGGTGCGCGAGGACCCTGCCTGCTCGTCTGCCAACCCAATGATTGGCCGGGTCGACCAGCCGGGCGCTGGGGCAATCCTGGCACCCGGCACGCCACTGGGTTTCAGCGACGCCGCTCGCGTCCCCGCCGCCGCAGCCCCACGTCTCGGGGCGGACACCCACGCCGTGTTGGCGGAGGTTCTGGGTTTGTCGGCAGCGGCTATTGGCAAGCTGCACGACGCCGGCACCATCGCCGGCGCCACCAAACACTGACGAGGCTGTAACTATGCTGGACCCATCCGCCCTGGTCGACCCATGCCGTGCGGTGCTGGCCGCGGCCGAACGGCTGCACGCGGCAACCGCCCGTGCCATTTCGGAGATGGTGTCGCGCGCCGGCAAGCCCGACGCGGCGCTGCTGGAACGCCACCAGTTCGCCGCCCACGGCCTGGCTTGGCAGGCGACCTATATTGAGGCGCTGCGCCAGGCACTCGCATGGGCTGACAAGTTGGTGCGAGACGCCGCCTTGGGCGCGACGGAGGCTGCGATTCTGCGCCTGGGTTTCGCCGAATATGCCGGCCAGCTCGCCGGCGGCATTGCCATGAGCCAGACCGAGACGGTGCGGCCTGCCGACATGGGCGTGGCCCATGCCGACGTCGCGCGGTTTCTGGCCGAACCTGCCCTGGCCGTATTGTCGGATCGCACCGCAATCGAACAGGACCGGCTGGCGCTGGCGCAGGCTGCGGAACAAGGTAACTTCGGCGCGCTGGGGCTGGACGAGACGCTGGAGGCAATGCGTGACGGGTTCGTGCGCTTCGCCACTTCCGAAATCACCCCGCACGCCCAGCAATGGCACCGCGAGGACGCGCTGATCCCGCTCGATCTGGTGGAAAAGCTGGCGGAATTGGGGGTGTTCGGGCTGACGGTGCCAGAGGTCTATGGTGGCACCGGCTTGGGCAAGACCGCCATGTGCGTCGTGTCCGAAGTGCTCAGCACAGCCTATATCGGCGTGGGCTCGCTGGGCACCAGGTCCGAGATTGCGGCAGAGTTGATCCGCTCGGGTGGCACCGAGGCGCAACGCGACCGTTGGCTGCCGCTGATCGCTTCAGGCGAAGTGCTGCCGACGGCGGTGTTCACGGAACCAAACGTCGGATCCGATCTTGGCAGCCTGCGCACCCGCGCCGAACGTCATGGCGACGTCTATCGCGTCTATGGCGCCAAGACCTGGATCACCCATGGCGCCCGCTCCGACCTGATGACGCTGCTCGTGCGGACCAACCCAAAAGAGCGCGGCTATCGCGGCCTTTCCATGCTGTTGGCCGAGAAGCCGCGCGGAACAGCGGATAACCCGTTCCCTGCCCCAGGCATGAGCGGCGGCGAGATCCCGGTGCTGGGCTACCGCGGCATGAAGGAATACGAGATCAGCTTCGACGGGTTCGAAGTCCCGGTCTCCAGCCTGCTGGGCGGCGTGGAAGGTGGCGGGTTCAAGCAACTGATGGAAACCTTCGAGAGCGCCCGCATCCAGACGGCGGCCCGCGCCCTCGGCGTTGCCCAGAACGCTGCGGAACTTGGTCTGGCCTACGCCCGCGAGCGCCAGCAGTTCGGCAAGTCGATCATGCTGTTCCCTCGTGTTCACGCCAAGCTCGCCTGGATGGTCACCGAAACCATGCTGGCTCGGCAACTGATGTATTTTGCCGCCCGCGCCAAGGATGATGGCCGGCGCTGCGACGTCGAGGCGGGCATGGCGAAGCTCCTGGCGGCCCGCGTGGCCTTCGCCAATGCCGACTGCGCCCTGCAGGTGCATGGCGGCAACGGCTATGCGATCGAGAGCCCGATCAGCCGCGTGCTGTGCGACGCACGAATTCTCTCGATCTTCGAGGGCGCGGCGGAGATCCAGGCTCAGGTCGTGGCCCGAGGCATCCTCGATCGGTTGAACTGACCGGTTGATACTCCCGCGTCGTCGCTCTGACGGCTCTGGCAGTCGATTGGCTGGCCGACGGATGTCGCGGCGGCGCATACGCAGACTCGGCATACGCAGACTTGGCTGGGCACAAAGGTGATTCGCCGCTAAGCTAATCTTATGTGGGCGAGCGCCCTTAGCTCAGTTGGATAGAGCAACAGCCTCAACTCTGACCAAGGCAGCCAATTCACCTCTCCGCGCTTTACCGGCGTATTGCAGGCGGCTGGCGTGCGCATCTCGATGGACGGTCGGGGGCGTTGGATGGACAACGTCTTCATCGAACGGCTCTGGCGCAGCCTGAAATACGAATGCATCTACTTGCATGCGTTCGAGACCGGAACAGACCTGCGTGCCGGACTGACCTCGTGGATCACCTACTACAACACCCGCCGCCCGCATTCGACACTGGCCGGGCGCACGCCCGACGAGGCATACAAGGCAACAGGGACGATAAAACTGGCGGCATGACGACAATCAGAACCGAGCTTAGCCACGCCGCCAAACTGTCCGATGAAGCGGGACCACCTCAGATACTCCCGCGTCGTCGCTCTGACGGCTCTGGCAGTCGATTGGCTGGCCGACGGATGTCGCGGCGGCGCATACGCAGACTCGGCATACGCAGACTTGGCTGGGCACAAAGGTGATTCGCCGCTAAGCTAATCTTATGTGGGCGAGCGCCCTTAGCTCAGTTGGATAGAGCAACAGCCTTCTAAGCTGTGGGTCGGTGGTTCGAATCCACCAGGGCGCGCCATTAAAGCGATGTTTTCGCTTGCAGACGCTCACGCTCGACGCACCGTTCGAATGGCGCCGAAGGGCGATCTGGGTGTCGCCACCGACGATCTGCGCGCGCAAGCGGTCGACATCACAAATTCGTGATAACTACCCGAGCCGAACCGATGCCGAATACAACCTAAAGTTGATTTTAAACGACAGATTACCTCCCTTGATCTGCCTCAGACCATTATGTTCTTGCTCCAGTAGCATATCAAGCGGTTGTGAACGCCGTTTGCTCCTGTGGCTTCGCCTAAACCTCAGGGAAAAGTCTGCCCAAAAATTGATACTCCGCTTATTAAGCAGCGCTGGAATGTGATGTAGCAAAAATAAAGCTCGCAATTGCCAATATTTTGGCATTGGTTACGACCATCGTTGCTATCCATAGGACGTTCGCCATGTGCACCTTCCGCATCTTGCCTCGCAGCCTAGACGCTGATCTGGGTTGGATCGTCGAGAGCACCCATGATTCGGGCATTATTGAACGAAGTATTACCTATCCGACCCAAGAAAAGGCACAGAAAGCGGCCGATAGCTGGGTGCATCTGGATGAAGATTGGGCGAGGATTTAATGTCCCGCCGGGATAAATGATGCCACAGCCAAAGTATAAAGGTGACACGCTGAAACCAGTGAACGGGGCCAGCGGCGCTACGCGATAGGTATCAGGAAGCCAGCGGCGGCGGCGCCCAACCTACTTCCCGCATTTCACCAGATCGTCGTCGCGAATGTCGAAGGTCAGGTCCCGGGTCAGATCCAGCCCGTGCTTGACGCAAACCCGCCCGCTGCGGTCTATGGTCTTCAGATCGAATCGGCCGCGTGAGACATTTTTGATCGGTAGCCGCTCGCCCGTATCCCACACCTTGTCCTTGTCGTTCAGCGCCTCGTTCGGTCCCCACCCGTCAGTGCCCTCCGGCGCCAGGTAGACTCCCGTGAACACCGTCGCGGTGGTCTCGTTGAAGCCGAAGAACCGGTCCGCCGCGAACGCTCCGAACGAAATCAGAACCCCCAGCATCGCCAGCATTGTAACCCGCCAACGCATCACGCCCCGCTTTCACTACTGCCAAGAAAGGGAAATCGGGCCAGCAGATCCCGCCGCAACGCCCCAATGGCCGCGACATCGCCGCGCCTCGGCACACGCATATCCGCTGCCAGCGTGGCCGGCTCCCCCGCGATTACCAGGATGCGCGTCGCCATTGCCAAGGTCTGATCCAGGTCGTGAGTCGACAGCAGCGCCAGCATCCGTCCCTGTCGCACCCGCTCGGCAATCCGCCCGCCAAGGGTCGTCGCGACACCCTGATCGAGCGAAGCAAACGGCTCATCCAGCACCAGTAACGCGGGATCCACCGCCAGTGCTCGCGCTAGCGCCACGCGCCGCGCCATTCCAAGTGAGAGCGCTGATGGGAAAAGGTTCCGCACTTGGGGCAACAGCACAGCGCCCAGCAGTGCATCGATATCCGGCGCCGGCGCATCATCCGGCAGTACCAGCCGCAGATTATCCTCCACTGACATCCACGGCAGCAGCCGAGGTTCCTGGAACATCACGCCCAGTCGGACCTGCGGCAGCCGGACCCGGCCCTCAAATGCGCCTTCCAATCCCAGGATGATCCGCAGAATGGTGCTCTTGCCAATGCCGGATGGTCCCAGCAGGACCAGCAGCTCGCCCGCGGACGCGCTGAAGGCGATGTCGCTCAGAATCAACCGTGGCGCGCCACGCGTCGAACGAAACGCCTTTGCCATGATGGCGACGTCAAGCATGCCGCCGCCAGGCACTTGTCCGCAGTTCCCACGGCTGCAGCACCGCTGTCTCCACCACCAGCATGACTGCCGCGAACGTGAGGCCGTAAGCCAGGATTCCCGCCACCTGAAAGTTCTGGAAATACATGTTCAGCACGAACCCGATGCCGTTGGGCCGGCCCAGAAGCTCTACCACCAGCACGATCTTCCAGGTGATCGACAGCCCGCTGCGCGCCGCCGCCGCGATGAACGGCATCAACTGCGGCAACCGTATCCGCCGCAGCCGCCGCCAGCGGGTCAGGCGGTAGACCACACCCACCTCCTCCAGCCCGCGATCCAGTGATCGCGCACCCTCGCGGATCGTCACGAACACCGTTGGCGCCTTGGCGATGGCAACCGCCAGGATTGCGGCGGTATCATTCAGACCGACCCACACGTAGGCCAGCACCACAACAACCAGCAGCGGGAGATTGAGCGCGACCACAGCCCACGGGTCGATCAGCGCATCCACCCGCCGCGAGCGTCCGGCCAGGTAACCAAGCGAGCCACCGATCAGCATCGCGGCCACGAAGGCGGCGGCAACCCGCAACAGGGTAATTCCGACATTGCGCGGCAACGCCCCATCCAGGATCGCCTGCCAGGCGAACGCCAGCACCGGCACCGGGCCCGGCAGCAGCTGCGGCGACGCCGCCAGCCGCGACACCACCCACCAGACCATCACCAACGCCAGTAGCGACGCCACCCGCCCTGTTCGGCCCGCCCAATCCCCGACGCTCGGCGCGTCAGGCATGTGGCGAAAGCGTCGGCCAGAAGATACCCTCAGGCAGGGTCTGCAACCCGTCGGTCGCCTGTGCGCCGCCGGTCCGCCGCAGCACGTCGAACAACTGGCGTGCCGCTTGTGCCTGCGCCTCCTGCGTAGGATGGGTGATCCCGTCGACAAAGCGCTGACGGAACCGCGCGAACAATGCCGCCTCAGGCGCATTCATCAGCGGCCGGATCTCCTGCCACGCCGCGTCGGAGTGAGCCAGCAATTCATCCGCCGAGGCGACCGCCGCCAGGAAACCATTGATGGCGGCGACATTCTTTGTCGCCCAGTCTTCATGGAACACAAAGCCCACCAGAGACATCGACGCCGGCAAGCCAAGCCCGCGAGCGCAGTCGTCCACCGACGCCACCTGGCGGCACTCGGCAGCCTCCAGCCGAGCGGCAAAATTCCAGTAGGTCAGCACCGCATCCAGCTCGCCCTGCAGCAGCTTGGCATTGAGCAGTGGCGGCGCGCCGTAGACCACGTCGGCGGCCTCCGCCAGATCCAACCCCGACGTCGCCTTGGCCGCTGCGCGGACGATCAACCACGATTTGTCGGCTGGGCCACCCACCACGCCAAGCTTGCGGTGCGCCAGGTCGGCCAGCGACCGCACCGGCGACCCGGCCGCTACGATTACCCCGCCGGTTGAGCTGGAAAACGGGGCGAAACACAGCTTGGTGCCCACAGCGCGCTGACCTGCAACGAACATCCAGTCAGATACGACGACGTCGGCAGCCCCCGCCATCAGCGCCACGCGCCCGGCGTCGGTGTTCACCAGCGTCACCGCCGAAAGCGTGAACCCGTTCGCCGCATCCAGGCCGTGCCGGCGGATGATGTCGCCAACCCACTGCACTGTACCGAACTGCAGGATGCCCAGCCGCACGTCCGGCGTCGTGTCGGCCTGCGCCGGCAGCAGCAGCCTTGCTGACAAAGCCGCCGCTCCCCCAGCCACAACCAGCCGCCGGCCGACGCCGTTTTTCAACCGATCCCGCATGGCGCTATCATGTTCCGCCTCGAGTTCAGATGGATCACTGGAATGCATACGCTGTTGCCCCGAATCATCCTGTTGCTGGGCCTGTGCGCCTCGGCCGCCATGGCCGCCGACTCCGCGGCGGCCAGCGACTATCCGACCCAGGCCCGTGCCGAATACGTCTTTGCCTGCATGGCCACCAATGGCCAGACCCAGCAGGTCCTGCGCCAGTGCGCCTGTGCCATCGACGTGGTTGCATCAGTGCTGCCCTACGACAAATACGAGCAGGCGGAAACCGTCCTGCGTATGCGTCGCTCCGGCGGTGGCTACCTGGGTGAGATGTTCCGCACCGGGATGGCAAACAACATGGTGCGTGACCTGAAGGAAGCGCAGGCCGAAGGCGAAATCCGCTGTTTCTGACACCAAAAAACGCCGAGGCGCGACGCTTCGAATGGCCCAAATGACGCGGTGAGCCAACTTCGTCGCAATTTGCGATTGCTTCAGGAGCTTTGGACCTGCCCCTGAACCGCGATTTGATGATTACCGCCAGCCCGACCCGATCAGACGCGCGCGACAGACCACGAATCCTTGAAGGATCCTCCTTCATTGTCTTCCACTTCGGCGCGAAAAGCGGTCGCTCCACTTGGCTGGTAGTCGAAACGAAAGATCGGATTCTCGGAGATTGAAATTCCGCTATCCACCGCCAGCAGCAGGGTATCACCTTGCCAGATCCGGACCGTCGAGACGAAATGCGCCGGCACGTATAATCGGCTGACCTGATCCATCTGCATCCCGGAGTTGTTGGGGTGGCGAATCATCAGCTCGATCTCTCGGCGATCCGCTTCGGCCCCTGTCTCCGCGCTCGGCGGAAACTGCCGCAGCCGCATCGTCCCGAGCGGGGGGCCACCAGCCACCTGTTTCGCCGCCGGTGCCGAACATCCGCCTGCCGCCTTAACAAATCGTTCAATCCCTACCAGCGCCCCGTCAGCCAGTTCAGCCACCAGGTGAATGTTGGTGTACGAATCAACCCGAACACGGGTCGACAGCGATCGCGTTCCGCTGCTCGCGCCCAAAACCAACTTCGCTGCCACCGGTGATGGATTGCCGTCGATCACCAGCGTGATGTTGCGGACAGCACGCGAACCGGCGCCCGGCTGCAAAATATGGATGCCAATCGGTACGACGGCGGCATCCTCCGCGCGGTATGGCGCGTCCAGCGCCAGCACGTCACGCCCATCGCCAATTGGCCGGCTGTCAAAAATCTGCCCTGCCAGCGCCGGCCAAGGGTCATCGGCCTCCGCCGCGTGAACACCCGCTCCGCCGCCAAGGCCGGCTGCCACGGCCGCCAGGATCGCCTGACGCCTCCGTAACGATTGCATCGCTCGCATTTTTGTGATCCCTCCCAGTCTGCATTCCAAACGATTGCCCCTGTGGAAGCCATTCTAGCATGGCTCGCTCAGGCGTATATGATCAGAGGTGGTGTGCGGCAACGTTCGTGCACGTCACTCGCGACTGAACAACATCAACAGGAGACGACCCATGGCCTGGACACGTCCGGTTCTGCGTGAAATCTGCATCGGTTTGGAAATCAACGGGTACTTCGCCGCGCGGATGTAGCACCGCTTTATACTGCCTCTCGATGATTGAGCGGCATGCTGAACCGACCGCCATCGTGCTCGGTTCAGCCGCAGGTGGTGGTTTCCCGCAATGGAACTGCGGGTGCCATCTGTGCAATCTTGTCCGTCAGGGCGATGAGCGCGTCCGTCCCGCAACCCAGGCCAGTGTCGCCGTCACCGGTGACGGGGAAAGCTGGGTCATCGTTGGTGCCTCACCAGACCTGCGTCAGCAACTGACCCAGACACCACGCCTGTGGCCGCGCATAGGGGGCCGCGACTCCCCGGTCGCCGGCATGGTGCTGATCGGCGGTGATATCGATGCCATCGCCGGGCTGCTGGTGCTGCGCGAACGCCAGCCCTTCACGATCTATGCACCGCAGGCCCTGCTGACAGTACTTGCTGATAACGACCTGTTCAATGTCCTGGATCCTGCCGTCGTGCGCCGTGTACCGATCCTGCCTCTGCAGCCGATCGCATGTGGCGGCGGCATGACGCTGACGCTGCTGTCAATGCCCGGCAAGGTCCCGCTCTACCGTGAAACACCGGGTGCGACGGAAGCCGAAGCCGGCCTGACCTACGCCGCGATGATCAGCGCCGGTGGCCGCACGACGATCATTGCACCGGCCTGCGCCAACATCACCGATGATGTCCTGGCGCAATTCCAGTCTGCGGATGTGCTTTTTTTCGACGGCACCCTGTTCACCGACGACGAAATGATTGCCGCCGGCCTCGGCGCCAAAACCGGTACCCGCATGGGCCATGTGCCGCTAAGCGGTTCCGATGGCACGCTGGCACGACTTGCCGGGCTGCCAGCACGGCGTATTCTGCTGCACATCAACAATACCAATCCAATCCTGCTGAGCGATTCGCCGGAACGTCGGCAGGTCAACGCCGCCGGATTCGAAGTCGCATACGACGGCATGGAGGTGCGCCTGTGACACCGGACGAACTGGAAGCGCGACTGCGCGAGATCGGCGCCAAGCGCTATCACATTAATCACCCGTTTCATCGCATGTTGCATACGGGACGGTGCAGCAAGGGCCAGGTCCAGGCATGGGCGCTCAACCGTTACTACTATCAGGCAATGATCCCGTTGAAGGACGGCTCGTTGATCGGCCGCTGTGAAGACCAGGACCTGCGACGTGAATGGCGTAAGCGGCTTGACGACCACGATGGAGACGAGAGCCGCCCCGGCGGAATCGAGCGTTGGCTAAAGCTGACCGACGGGTTGGGCCTGGATCGCGCCGACGTCACCTCCACGCGCCTGCTACTGCCGGCGACACGATTCGCGGTCGAAGCCTATGTTCATTATGTTCGCGAGCGCAGCATGCTGGAGGCTGTCGCATCCTGCCTGACCGAGATGTTCTCGCCGCAGATCATCACCGAACGCATGAGCGGCATGCTGGCCAACTACGATTACGTCACACCGGAAATTCTGTCCTATTTCGACAAGCGGCCGCCGCAGGCGGAGCGTGATGCAACGTTCGCCCTTAACTGGGTGAAGCAACACGCCCGCACCGCGGAGCAGCAGCAGGCGGTGCTAGATACGCTGATGTTCAAATGCGATGTGCTGTGGTGCATGATGGATGCACTGCATTATGCTTATGTGACGCCGGGTCTAATCTCGCCCGGTGCCTTCGTGCCGCGTGAACAGGATGCCTGACGCTCACCCGCCCCTGCCCGACCGGCCCAAGCTGGCGCCGGGTGTTCGCCTGCATTTTGACAGCACGCGCAGTGCCTGGGTTCTGCTGTCGCCCGAACGGGTGATCGAGGCCGAGGGACCCGCCAGCGAGATCCTGCGCCGCTGTGACGGTACGCGCACGGTCGCAGCCATCATTGACGAACTCGCCGTGGTCTACGCCGCCGACAGGGCAGTTATTGCCGACGACGTGACGGAGATGCTGGTGGACATGGTCGACAAGAGGCTGTTGGCCGCATGACTGCGCCCGCCCCGCTGGGCTTGCTTGCGGAACTCACACATCGCTGCCCGCTGGCCTGCCCGTACTGCTCCAACCCGCTGCAGCTGGAGGATCGGGCCAGCGAGATGGATACGGCGGCCTGGGCTGATGTTTTCCGCCAGGCTGCCGCGATGGGCGTGCTGCAGGTCCACCTATCCGGCGGCGAACCGGCATCGCGGCGGGATCTGGTCGACATCACCAGGGCGGCGGCGGAAGCCGGGCTTTACACCAACCTGATCACCTCGGCGGTCGGTCTCGACCCCGGCCGGCTGGCACAACTGAAGGCCGCGGGCCTGGACCACGTCCAGTTGTCAATCCAGGATACCGACCCCGGGTCGTCGGACCGCATCGCCGGCTACAATGGTGGGCACGCCCGCAAGCTGGCGTTCGCCAGCGCCGTGACCAGCCTTGACATGGCGCTGACCATCAACGCCGTCATCCACCGCGCCAACATCGGCCGGGTGAGTGAAATGGTCGATCTGGCGGCCTCGCTGGGGGCTGGACGCGTCGAGATCGCCCACGCCCAGTATTACGGCTGGGCGCTGCGCAATCGAGCCGCGCTGATGCCGACGCGCGACCAGATCGATCGCGCGTTGACAGACATGGAGGAATTAAAGGCACGCTACGCCGGCAGGCTGGTCATCGACGCGGTGATGCCCGACTACTACGCCAGGCGTCCGAAGCCTTGCATGGGCGGCTGGGGCCGACGCTCGCTGAACGTTACCCCATCCGGCTCGGTGCTACCATGCCACGCCGCGCCCACCATTCCCGGCCTCGAATTCTGGTCGGTGCGCGACCATAGGCTGGCGGACATCTGGAACAATTCACCGGCGTTCCAGGCATTCCGCGGCACCAGCTGGATGCAGGAACCGTGTCGTTCCTGCAATTTGCGGGAAATCGATTTTGGCGGCTGCCGTTGCCAGGCCATGGCGCTCGCCGGCGACGCTGCGGCCACCGATCCAAGCTGTGATCTGTCGCCGCTGCATGACAGGATGCGTACGATGGCGGAGGAGGAAGCTGCAAACCCCGTCACCGACTACGCCTATCGCGGGCGGGCTATTCCCATTCCAGCTCGCTGAACGCCGCCGTCGCGTTGCGTGGATTATAGTTGTCAAACAGCGCCCAATCGCCACGCTCTGACTGAGCGATTTGCGGAACCGCCTGCGCCAATGGAACTCCATCGGCGATCATGCGCCGGGTGTCTTCAGCCAATACGGTCAGATAACGGCGCTCATCGTCCAGTGCCTGCGGCCAGGTGGCTATGCGCTGGCCGTGGCCCGGCACCACGATACGCGCCGGCAGCATCGCCAGGCGCGGCAGCACGGACAACCAGCCGAGCAGGCTACCGTCCAACACCGGCACATGGCGCAGGAACACCAGATCGCCGCCGAACAGCACGCCTGTCGTCTCATCCAGCACGGTCAGGTCACAGTTGGTGTGCGCGGCCGGGCTCCATGCGGTCAGCCGCAGCCGCCTGTCGCCAAGATCGAGAACCGTTTCGCTTGAAACCAGCAGTGTCGGCAGGATGATCCGAACCTCCCTGATCGCCCCCGGCCCAAGCGCATCCCGAAACGAGTGCAAATAAAATTCCGCCCGCTTACGCAACTCGGACGGCAGGTTCGCATGGCCAACGAAGATCGCGCTGCCCTGAAATGCGGCATTGCCGAATATATGGTCGGGATGCTCATGCGTATTGATGACATAGCGGACCGGTTTGTCGGTCAGCTTGCGAACCGCGTCACGCAGTCCCTGGCCTACCTGGACGCTACCGCCGGTGTCGACGACCGCAACTGCGTCGCGCCCAATGATGACGCCAATATTGGCAATGTCTCCAGCGTTGTCTGGCGTGGTCAAGGCAACCTCGCCGAAATGAACATAATCACCGTCAGAGACTGACGTGATTGCAAAAGCATCATGTTGCGCCGCACCCTGCGCACACGGCACGAAATGATCGAAAGCGAGAACCAAAATCGCCAGCCCAAAGTATAAGCAGCGCAAACCTAGTCGGACGACACAAGCGACCATAGACGATTCCTCTTGGCTGATCGGCGATCTGCATGATCTGCGGCAAGCACCAGGCTACTCAATTCATTGTGAGTTCTGACCGTTTTTCTCCAACCGCCGCTTGACCTCGCTAAGCCGTTGGACGGGAATACATCAGCATCCGGTGTGGCGAAAGTTTCTTGCGACGCACAAACTATGCCGGATGAAAAATTTGGGGTAACTGGGTCGACATCCTGCTTCGGTAAAATGTGGCAACGCCTCGAGCGCTGCTCTACCGTGGCGCGGTGGCTGTAAAGAATCGCCGTTAGGAGGAAATCAAATGAAACTCAGCTTGTCGAGGAAACTCGCAGCGGGGACTGTCCTGTCCTCACTTCTGTTTATCGGGACCGTCCACGCGCAGACCGCAGGCGGCGATGATCTCCTGAAGATGGAGAAGAATGCAGCCAACGTTGTGATGCCTACCAACACCTACGATAATCAGCGCTACTCTGGCCTCAACGAGATCAACGCCGGCAACGTCGGCAAACTACAGGTCGCCTGGACCTTCTCGACCGGCGTGCTGCGGGGCCATGAAGGTGCGCCGCTGGTCATCGGCGATGTCATGTATGTCCATACCCCTTTCCCCAACACCGTGTTCGCCCTTGATCTCAACCATGACGGCAAAATCCTGTGGAAATACGAACCGAAGCAGGATCCGAACGTCATTCCGATCATGTGCTGCGACACCGTCAATCGGGGTGTTGCCTACGGTGACGGCAAGATCTTCCTGCACCAGGCTGATACCACCCTGGTAGCGCTGGATGCCAAGACAGGGAAGGTCGTTTGGTCGGTGAAGACCGATGATCCGGCCAAGGGCGCCAGCGGCACCGAGGCGCCGATGGTGATCAAGGACAAGGTCTATGTCGGCGTGTCCGGCGGCGAATTCGGTGTGCGTGCCTGGCTGGCGGCCTACTCCGTCAAGGACGGGAAACAGGCGTGGCGCGCCTATTCCGAGGGCCCTGACAACGAGATTCTGGTCGACCCCCAGAAGACCACGTCGTTGGGCAAGCCGGTCGGTGCCGACAGCAGTTTGAAAAGCTGGCAGGGCGATCAGTGGAAGATCGGCGGCGGCGGAACCTGGGGCTGGTACTCATATGATCCCCAGCTCAATCTGATCTACTACGGGACCGGTAACCCCTCCACCTGGAACCCGAAACAGCGGCCTGGCGACAACAAGTATTCAATGACGATCTTCGCCCGCGATCCGGACACCGGGGAAGCGAAGTGGCTGTATCAAATGACGCCGCACGATGAATGGGACTATGACGGCGTCAACGAAATGATCCTGGCAGACCAGGAAATCGGCGGCCAGATGCGCAAACTCCTGGTCCATTTCGACCGTAACGGATTTGGCTATACGCTGGATCGCGGAACCGGCGAATTGCTCGTGGCCGCAAAATTCGATCCGGCGGTAAACTGGGCCTCCAAGGTCGATATGGACAAGAACAGCCCGACCTACGGGCGTCCGCTCGTGGTGTCACAGTATTCAACCGAACATAACGGCGAGGACACGAACACCAAGGGCGTCTGCCCCGCCGCGCTTGGTACTAAGGATGAGCAACCCGCGGCGTTCTCGCCCGATACCGGCCTGTTCTATGTGCCGACCAACCATGTCTGCATGGACTACGAGCCATTCCGCGTCTCCTACACGGCCGGGCAGCCCTATGTCGGTGCAACCCTGTCGATGTTCCCCGCCCCTGGCGGCAATAACATGGGCAACTTCATCGCCTGGGATGCCAAGGCCGGCAAGATTGTCTGGTCGAACCCGGAACAGTTTTCTGTATGGTCGGGCGCCCTGGCGACCAAGGGCGGCGTGGTGTTCTATGGCACGCTGGAAGGCTATCTGAAGGCGGTGGACGCCAAAACCGGCAAGGAACTGTACAAGTTCAAGACCCCATCCGGCATCATCGGCAACGTCATGACCTATGAGCACGGCGGGCGGCAATATGTCGCGGTGTTGTCCGGCGTCGGTGGCTGGGCCGGCATCGGCCTCGCCGCCGGTCTGACAGACCCGCATGCGGGTCTGGGTGCGGTCGGCGGCTATGCGGCCCTGAACGACTACACGTCCCTCGGCGGAGCCCTCACGGTTTTCGCACTGCCGCCGAACTGATTGCGGCTTGGCAGTCTGAGCACAGTCTGATGACCGGCACCGGGATCGACAGCCCGGTGCCGGACTTTTTCATTCCAGACCAGGAACCGCATTGTGAACCGAATTCTGCGATTTACTCTACTTGCGGCGGCGATGGCGATCGCTCCGGCAACGATGGTTTTTGCCATTACTGACGGATCCGGCGACCCAACCCCTGTGAAGTCGGACGACGGGAAGTGGTCCGACAAGAATGACAACCCAACCTTCAAGATCGAAGCTGACGGGTCTGTCGACTGGTACACCTATATTGGTTTCACCCGCTATTCCGCCGAATGCCTGCGATGCCACGGACCGGACGGCATGGGTTCCACCTACGCGCCGGCGCTGGTGGATTCGATGAAACACATGAGCTACCAGGATTTCTATGCCCGCGTAGCCAGTGGCAAACAGGACGTTTCATCATCGCAGAGCCTTGTCATGCCGGCCGAGGGCGAGAACAAGAACGTCATGTGTTTCGTGGATGCGATCTATATCTATCTGCGCGCGCGAGCCGATGGCGCGGTTGATCGCGGGCGCCCCGACAAGCATGCGACCAAGCCAGCCGGATATGAGAAAGCAACAGATGAGTGCATGGGATAGACTGGCATCGCGGCGCATCCGGCATGCAGCAGCCGTTTTCGTTCTGCTGTTGACGCATCATGCATTCGCCCAGTCCGCGGGTCTTGGCGATTCCGTGGAACTGGTCGATCCCAACGTGTTTCGGGTCTGCGCTGATCCCCACAACCTGCCGTTCTCCGATCAGCAGGGCGAGGGGATCGAAAACAAGCTGGCGCAGCTGTTTGCCCAGAAACTGAATGAGCCGGTCAGCTACACCTACTTCCCCCAGGTGATCGGCTTCGTTCGCAACACGTTGAATGCACTGCGCTGTGACGTGATCATGGGCTCTGCGGTTGGCGATACGATGGTGCAGACCACCAACCCTTATTATCGAACCACCTACGCCCTGGTGTTCAAACCGAACACCGGCCTCGACGGGGTCGATAGCCTCAGCGATCCACGCCTGAAGGATAAACACATTGGAATCGTTGCAGGCACGCCACCTGCAACAATCCTGGCGGAGGAGGGTCTGATGGCCCATGCCAAGCCCTATCCGCTGACAGTTGATACCCGGACCACGTCCTCACCCGAACAAATGACCGCTGATGTGGCGGCCGGGCGCGTTGATGCCGGCGTGCTATGGGGCCCGATGGCAGGCTATTTTGCCCGGCAGACAACACCGCATCTGACCGTGGTGCCGCTGCTGAAAGACGGCGCCCATATGGATTTCCGCATTGCCATGGGCGTGCGTCGGTCCGATCAGGACTGGAAGCGCAAACTCAACCGACTGATTGCCGAAAACCAGCCGGAGATCGACAAGATCCTGACACAGTACGGCGTCCCGCTACTGGATGAGCAGGGTCACCTTAAACCGCAATGATTCGTCGGCGCACAATGTTGGCCGCGTCGTTGCCGGTGCTGCTCTGTGCGTCACCGGCCCCCGCCGAACCGGCCGGCTACCGCATGGACGACTATCGGTCTGCGACGCCGGCAACGTTGCAGGGCGCCGATGTTCTGACGACTGACCAGGCCCACGAATTATGGGTGAAGCACCAGGCCGCGTTCATCGACGTTCTGCCGCAACCGCCGCGTCCGCCCGGTCTGCCTGCCGCCACCGTCTGGCATCCGAAGCCTCGGCGCGATATTCCAGGCAGCATCTGGCTGGCCGATACCGGCTACGGCGCCCTCGCGCCGGTAATGAAGGCCTATTTCGCCGAAAACCTAGTGCGCGCGTCCGGCGGGGAGCATACGCGGCGCCTGGTATTCTACTGCCTGCACGACTGCTGGATGTCGTGGAACGCAGCCAAACGCGCGATCACCCTCGGCTACACCCGCGTCGCCTGGTATCCGGACGGCACTGATGGCTGGGCGGCGCATGATCTTCCCACGGAACTTCGCGAACCGATCCCCCGCCCACCGATAACCGAATGATCACTCAAGCTCCTGCTGGATCTGACGCGCCAGCGCGAACAGCCGCTGCTCGATCTTGCCCGGCACGTCACAGGCATAGCTGATCGCCTGGCGGCGATCCTGAAACACCTCGACCTCCCATGTTACCTTCTTCGTCATGTCATCAACCGCCTTCGGGTCGGCAGCAGGATCGTTCTGCAACGCCCGCAGCTTTTCGTTATCGGCGCGGATTTCGGCAGCCAGTTCCTTCTGCCGCCCGCCGAAACGATCAAGACCGGTCAGGACGCTGCCGCGTTCATGGTCCAGCACGCTGAACAACCCGACAACAACCTGCAGCAACTGCTGATGCCGATCCGACCCCGCATGCTGCGCAAACTGATGCAGCATCGCTTGCGCCTGTTCCACCGGCTGACGCCGCGGCGCCAGCTTCTCGACCAGATCCGCGACCGCCGGGTTGTCTTTCCAACTGCCGTCCGCCGGATCGACCGCCGGCCCGGACCAGACCGAAGCTAGCGATACATTGGAAACCTTGATCTGCTGGCACGGCCAGTTCAGGTCGCGCTTGTTCGGCGGCTGCGCCACCGCCAGCGTCGGCGCCAGCAACACAGCAACAACCGCCGCTCGGATCATGCCGGTCCCCCGCGTCGCGATACCAGTCCCCGCGCCGGATCATAAGCGACGATCGCCCCCAGGGTGAACACGATCGTTGCCCCCGCAACCACCGCCAGCGACACCCAGTCTACTTCCAGATACAACGCGAACCGGATCAGTTCCACGGCATAAGTGAACGGGTTCAGCCGGCAGATGAAATACACCACCGGGCTCGACTGTTGCACCAGCCATAGCGGATACAATGCCGAGGATGCGAAAAACATTGGGAAGATCACGAAATTCATCACGCCGGCAAAGTTCTCAAGTTGCTTGATGCCTGAGGACAGCAGCATCCCCAGCGAGCCCATCATCATGCCGGACAGCACCAGGGCTGGGATGACAGCCAAGTATCCCCATCCCGGCGCCTGCGCGCCCCAGAACCATGCGATCACCAGGTAGGCGGCCACCTGCAAAAGGGAAACCGAAGTGCTGGCCAGCAACTTTCCCAGCAACAAAAACCAGCGCGGAAACGGGCTGACCAGCAGCATGCGCATATTGCCCATCTCGCGGTCGTACACCATCGACAGCGACGACTGCATCCCGTTGAACAACTGGATCATCGCCACCAGCCCCGGCGACACATACACATCGTACAAGACGTAGGTGTCGTAAGGCGGAATGATCGAGACGCCCAGGATCTGCCGAAACCCCGCCGCGAAGATGAAAAGCCACACCAGCGGCCGGACGATTGCCGAAATGAACCGGCCACGCTGGTGCACGAACCGCAATGTTTCCCGCCAGATGATCCCGCGCAGGCAGATCAGATACTGGCCTGCCGTGAATCCAGCGCGTGGCCGGTTGATGGTCCGCACGCTCATTCGGCATCCTCCCGCCCGCCACCTGTCAGCGTAATGAAAGCCGATCGCATGTCGTTGGCATTTGCAGCGCCAACCACCGCGGACACATCACCAGCGGCCACCACGCGCCCTCGGTGCAGCACGACAACAGCATCGTCGTCGGCAACCTCGTCCAGCAGATGCGTCGCCCATAATACGGCCACGCCCCGTTCGCGCACCAGCGAGCGTACATGGCGCACGATTAGCGATTTCGATTTCACGTCAAGCCCAACCGTCGGCTCGTCCAGCACCAGAACCCGTGGTTCATGCAGCAGTGCCCTGGCGATTTCCACCCGCCGCATCTGTCCCCCGGACAGCTTCCGCGCCGCATCCCCTGCCCGGTCCACCAGGTCGATGTCCCGCAGCACGAGGTCCGCCCGCCGCCGAGCCTCATGTCCCCCGATGCCATGCAGCGCAGCGTGGTACAGCAGATTTTCCATCACCGACAGATCGAGATCGAGCGTGCGCGCCTGGAACACAACTCCGAGCCGGCGCAGCGCCTCCCCCGGGTCATCCGCGACACGATAGCCATGGACATCAATGGACCCATGCCGCGTGTCGAACAGCCGGGTGATCAGCGCAAACAGCGTCGTTTTGCCCGCCCCGTTCAGCCCCAGCAGCGCGGTAAACCGTGCCTGCGGAACCGTCAGGCTGACATCGTCCAGCGCCTTGCGTGGCCCGTAGGCGTGGCTAACCCCGCTGACCGTCAGCGCTGCCGGTTCATTCATTTCGGCGCCACAACGACACCCCAAGGCAGGCGTCCCACCGGGATTGATTTCACCACGTCGAGCGATGCGACATCGATAACCGAGACATCGTTCGACAATCCGTTCGTGGTCAGCAGATATTTGCCGTCGGGAGTAAACGCCATCTGCCAGACCCGCTGCCCCACCAGCATGTATTTCTTCACCGCATAGGTCTTCGTGTCGATCACCGCCACCCGGTTGGCTGGCCCCAGCGCGACGAAAGCGGTGGTATCATCCGGTGTAAACCGAATCCCCACCGGCTGAATTCCCTCCGCGCGCAGCCCCTGCACGCTAAATTTGATCGCGTGCGCAACAACATGTTTTACCGGATCGACCACGCTGACCGTGCCGCCAAGTTCCGACGACACCCACAATTCCGTGCCGTCGTGCTTGAATTCGGCTATGCGCGGGCGCGCGCCCACCAGCACGCTGGCCACCATCTTGCGCGTAGCGACGTCGAAAAAGTGCGCCATGTTGGTGGTTTCTGACGTGTTGACGATGGTCTTGCCGTCAGGACTGACGGCCATACCCTCCGGCTCGACCCCGGTCGGAATCTGTCCCAGCATTTTCCGTGCCGCCACGTCGACGATGGTGACCATGTTGTCATTCTCATTGGAGACATACAGCGGATTTCCCGATCCGTGCAGCGCAAAGGTCTCCGGGTCAGGACCCGACGGCAGGTCTCCCACGACCTGCAGTGTCTTCGGATCGATGATCTGGATGGTGTCGTCATCGCTGGCACAGACGAGGATCTCACCGCCATCCCGCGTCGCGGTGATACCGCGCGGCCGCTGGCCAACCGGGATCGTCTTCACCGTCTTCATTTGATCAAGATCGATGACACTCATCGTATTGTCCCGCTCATTCGTAACATAAGCGGTATAAGCGTCAGCGTGCCTGATCCCCAACGGGGTCAGCGTCAGGACCAATGCGGCAAGCCGGCGGGCGATCACAGCTTGCACCGCGTTTCCGGCCGATCGAAACCGAGCGTATCGAGTTCGGTAACCTGATGCAGGAAGCCGGGTTGCGGCGAAATGGAAACCACCGACCGGCCGTCATCCAGCAGGATCGGCTGCCGCAGTTGCAAATCCCAATCACGCAGCGTCAGTTTTTGCCCCTTATAGGCAGCGACGCCAAAGTCGGCGCCCTTCATCGTCTGGATAATCTTTGCCGGATCGGTCGATGAACCACGGCTCGCCGCTTCGCCGATCATGCGGCAGGCGATCCATGCCTGCATGTCCAGCGGGGTCATTTGACGATGCGATAAACGAATAAACCGGTCCTGCAACTGCACGCCCCCCCAAGACTCACTGCTCGGACTCCATGACACTGGACGCAGGCCAGCCGAACCTACGACCGGGCGGGCGTCCCAAGTGCGAAACGGCAGATAGCCAGCAAAAACCTCGTTCTCATCGGCTGTCACCAGTACGTCGTAATCCGGCAATCCCTGCGTGAACACCGGCATCTGCTGCTGTGTCTGCACCACGCCGGAGTCGGTCTGCCGTGCGCCACCGGTGTCCTTGAACATGATTTCCTTGACGATGCGTGCACCAAACCGCTTCGCCGCCCGCCGGTAGGCGTCGGCGAGCAATCCGTCTTCCGCATGTGACCCGTATGTCAGCACCCACCGGGTCCATTTCTTCCAGACCAGGTACTGTGCCAGCGCATCGGCCAGCATGGCCCGCGACGGGGCGGTGTGAATGACATTGCTGCGGCACGATTCCTGGCGCAGCGCGTCATCCGGGGCGGCGACATTGAACAACGTGACCCCCTTCGCCGCAGCCGGCGCCGTCATTGCCAGCAGCAATTGCGCTGGAACATCGGTCAGCGCCAGCGCGATCCCCTGTTGAGCAACCGAAGCGATGGCAGCCACAGGATCATCGCCCTGCCGTAACGGAAAATCGTCCAGAGAGAACTGCTGATTGAGAAACTGGCCCGTCGTGTTGTCATCGCTGATTGCAAGCCGAGCCCCCGCCAGCCCGTCATCGGCTGCTTGCCTGTCAAGCAACGAGATCGTCGGCTTGCGTTCCATCCAGCGCAGGTAGCCGATGGCGACAGTCGCGCCTTCGGCCCGCGCAACCGACGACATCGCAGTCGCCGTCGCGGCAGCCGCATTCGTGATCAAGGCGCGGCGCCTAAGGCCGTCACTTCGCGACGGGTTTGAACGTTCCATCCACGCAGTATGCGGATCAAGGTCAGGAGCACAACACGCCGACCTCATCGAAAAGGAATTCGGTCATGAACAATTGGCCATGTGCGGTATTGGTGTGCAGTTGGTGCGCCGCGACAAGCGCGTCCGCCGCCCCGCCGGCCGCTACCGCGGTTTTCCCTCTGGCCCTCGAAGATACAAGCCTGCAGGGCGAGACTTACGGTCCGCAGGCAGACGAGCAGCATCGCCTCACTGCGCTCGACGCCGAACTTCGGGGCTTGCTTGTCGCATCGTCCTGCTGTTCGATCATCGACCTCGCGGGTGTGGCAAAACAGGCCGAAGGCGTGAATATGCGAATCTGCAATGGCTGTGATGTTGAACTTGCGCGCCAGATCGCCGCCGAGATTTCAATAACCGGATGGGTTCAGAAAGTGTCGAATCTCATTCTGAACATCACTGTCGTGGCGCGCGAGGTTCCGTCAGGCCGGGTGATCGATGCCGGCAGTGTGGACATCCGCGGCAACACCGACGAATCCTGGTCCCGCGGCTTGTCCTATCTTCTACGTAACAGGCTGCATCCTGCGGAATGGCGGACGCAATGAGCTTCGTTGATCTGGTAGTTCTGGCCTGCACCCTGGCACTACCCACGTCGTGCCATGAATACCACATGCTGTTTCAGTCCGCCGGCTCCCTGCAGAGCTGCGCGATACAGGCGCAGCCTTATCTGGCGCAATGGGCAGGCGAACATCCGGCTTATCGGGTCGTTCGCTGGCACTGTGCCTGGCCGGATCAAGAAGAGGGGAAGACCTGACCACCAAGGCGGACCGGCATTGACAGAACGACCGCATATCCTGAACGGTCGGTCGGATTTGTATTAAAGGAGGTTTTGTGATTCGTTCATGTCTGATTGCGTCGACGATACTGGTCGGCATGGTGTCTAGCGCGCATGCGCAAAATGCGGCCGCCGGAGAGAAGGCCTTTGCTGTTTGCCGAGCCTGCCACCAGGTCGGCCCAAGCGCCAAGATTGCAGTGGGCCCGGTGCTGAATGGTGTAGTCGGCCGCAAGGCAGGCACATTCCCAGGGTACACCTATTCCGCTGCCAATAAGGATTCGGGCCTCACCTGGACACCGGAGGAACTCGATAAGTATCTGACCAATCCCCAGGCCGTAGTGCCGCACACAAAGATGATCTTCCCCGGTATCAAGGACGATCAGAAGCGAAAGGACGTCATCGCCTATCTGGAGCAGTTCAACGCCGACGGGTCCAAGAAGAACGAGTGAGGGAGAGACACCAATGCAAACACGCGCGGCTGTCGCACGCCAAGCCGGCCAGCCTTTGAGCCTGGAGACCGTGGAGCTTGAAGGTCCTCGGGCCGGCGAAGTGCTGGTCGAAATCAAGGCCACCGGGATCTGCCACACCGACGAGTTCACCCTGTCGGGGGCTGACCCGGAGGGGATCTTCCCCGCCATCCTGGGCCACGAAGGTGCCGGAGTGGTGGTCGATGTCGGTGCCGGCGTCACGTCACTCAAAAAGGGCGACCACGTCATTCCGCTCTACACTCCGGAATGCCGCCAATGCGAATACTGCCTGTCGCGCAAAACGAACCTGTGCGTCGCGATCCGCGCCACCCAGGGCAAGGGTGTGATGCCGGATGGCACCAGCCGCTTTTCGTCGGGCGGACAGCCGATTATGCACTACATGGGCACGTCCACGTTCTCCAACTTTACGGTCCTGCCGGAAATCGCGTTGGCGAAAATCCGTGAGGATGCCCCGTTTGAGAAGGTTTGCTACATCGGTTGCGGCGTCACCACCGGCATCGGTGCCGTGATCAACACGGCCAAGGTCGAACCCGGTGCGCGCGTTGTGGTGTTCGGCCTCGGCGGCATCGGCCTGAATGTCCTGCAGGGCGCGCGTCTGGCAGGCGCCGAAATGATTGTCGGTGTGGACCTGAACCCGCGCCGGCGCGAGATGGCGGAAAAATTCGGCATGACTCACTTCGTTAATCCGGCCGAAGTGCAGGGTGACCTGGTGCCCTATCTGGTGGACCTGACCAAGGGCGGTGCCGATTACAGCTTCGAGTGCATCGGCAACGTTAAGGTCATGCGCCAGGCGCTGGAGTGCGCGCATCGTGGCTGGGGTAAGTCGATCATCATCGGCGTTGCCGGCAGCGGGCAGGAGATCTCGACCCGCCCGTTCCAGCTTGTGACCGGTCGGGTCTGGATGGGAACCGCGTTCGGCGGCGCGCGGGGACGCACCGATGTGCCGCGGATCGTTGACTGGTACATGGACGGTAAGATCAACATCGATGATCTCATCACCCACGTGCTGCCCTTCGAACAGATCAACGAAGGCTTCGACTTGATGCGCCGGGGCGAGAGCATTCGCTCCGTTGTTACGTTCTAGCCGGCGCACCCCGGGTGGCGTTGCACGCCGCCACCCGGGGCTCAGCTTTCAGTGGAAGGTAACGCCGGCTGCCTTGGCAACATGGGTGGCAATCGCATCCATCAGCCCAGGCGCCAGGCAATCGTAAGGCTCCAGCCCCAACTGTTTCAGTCGCCCCCGAATCGCGCCCATCCGCTCGGGTGCGACGCCGGATTCGATAATAGATGAAACAAACGCCGCGAACTCCGGCGGCGGCCAGCCACCTTCCTGGAACAGCTCAGGATGAACGAAATCGTAGCCATAGAACGGATGGGCCTTGTTCTCGATCCGTCCATACATGTGAACACCACAGCCCTTGCAGGCGTGACGCTGAATAGCCGCAGAGGCATCGACGATCTGCAGCTTGTTGGCATTCTGCGTGACATTCAGTTTGTCCCGCGCCACCACAGCAACGATCGAGAAGTCGGTTCGAGCCGGCTTCCAGCACTTCGTGCAACCGCAGGCATGATTGTAGGCTATGGAGGCCTCCACGCGGACCTTCACCGGATCCTGGGCACATTTGCAAACCAATGTGCCACCATTGAAGTTGGCGGCAGCTGGCTTGATCCCAGAATCCACCGATGGATGGATGTGAACAGCGTCAGACATCCTGCTTCCCTTTCTATTGCTTTCAGCTGTCCAGTTTATTCCTGGACTTATCGCCGCAGGTCATGCGGGCCACCCGCCGGCAGCGAGACTACCAAAACCGCCGCCGGCAAAACGACCCTACCGACAGCCGAATGTTTCGTCAAAACGCCAGCAAGTTTCTTTGGGCCCGGTGCTTCGGTAACGGTCAGGCCAGGACCGTCGTGGGCAGCATGTTTGTCCCTGGCTGGGTCGTGAGTGTCACGTACGGCGTCGATCCCGCGAACGGAACCGGCGCGGCCGTCGATTGCTCCGCATATAGCTGAGACAGCCCACTGACTTTCAGGTCGGCAACCTCGGTCGTGCCATTATAGAGGAAGACCTCGTGGATGGATCCGCCGGTTTTGTCCAACATCATGCTGGTCGCCTGCGTATTGGCCAACGTGATACTGCTGGCGGCGCTGCCATCCATCGTGATCGGTGCAAGGAAAGCCATGCCGCCTGCCGGACCGGCACCGGCCCCGACCCCGTCCTGGCCCCCAATCGTCAAATGTGACGACTGAAGCGAAATCGTTTCCCCGGAACTGCTGCTTTGAATATCGAGGGAGCTTCCGTTGGACGCGCCGATCGATCCAGTGCCGCTGAGCGCGCCAATATGCGCGGTGGAGGCGTCCAAGCTCATCGCCCCATTGTTCTCGGTCGTCGAGTAGTACGGGCCGGGCGTACGATAGGCACCCAGAAGGGTCAGCGTTGCGCCGTTGGTGAGGTTGCTGTCGCCGTTGATGACAATTGTCCCACCCGACGCACTGATCCCAATCGCAGTGCCTTGCGCCGAAAATCCAGTGGTAACCACTGCGACCAGCGCATTGGGTGGTGTCGCCGGCTCCAGAACCGTAACTTTACCGACATGGACAGTCGCCTGGTCGCCTGGTCCATTTGCAACGTAATAAATATTACCGATTGGACTGGCAGCGATACCCGGTCCGCCACTCCAGCCAGCGGCAGGGGTCGCCTTATACCACCACAAACCCTGGCTGTTTTCTTGCCAGATGTGCCCCCCAACATAAGCGATCTGGATCACATTGGCCGTTGTGGGATCGGCAGTGCCATTAACCACAACCTGACCTGCTGCAATCGTCCAGTTATTGCCGCCAGAGTCCGTAATGGCAGATAATGAGCCGGCCCTTGGTGCGCCAAGCACTGAATCGTCCGCTGAAGCATAGATTGTCGAGACGGGCATCGTCGTCGTTCCATAAGGTGGATTCCACGATGCCACGGGCGAGGTCTTCGACCACCACAGATTGCTGCTGTTTTCCTGCCAGACCATCCCGTCAACATAGGCAAGATGCGTAACGTTGGCGGTTGTCTGGTCCACCACACCATTCACGACGACTTGGCCCTTCACGACGGTCCAGAGATTGCCACTCCCATCAGTGATCGCCGACGACGTATTGCCCCCAGTTGCTGTCAGAAAGGTTTCGTCCGGGGACGGGCTAACCGGCGCCGGAGCATTTGACGTCCCATCCGGCGGGTGCCCGGCCGCGCTCGATGACGACTTCGGCCACAAAATATTACTCATTTTTTCTTGCCATTTAAAGCCGCCGGCATGCGCCAGCTGGGTGAGCGTTTTCGTTGCAAGGCTAGCTATCCCATCGACGGTCACTTGCCCACCCATTGAGATAGTCCATATCGTTCCTTTGGCATCGGTAATTGAACGGCCATATCCGACCAGCCTTTCGCCTGCTGATTCCACGATTTTCCATCCCGATTATGCAAAAACACCTATACCTTAACTGGAACTATTGGAACATCACAAGATCGTGCCGAGGGACCGCGTGAAGTCGTTACTTACGCTACCAAGCGTGGTCTGCCACAGGGACGTTGCTCAACGGAGCAGAAAATCTGAGGTAGCTGCGGCCACGTTTTATCGCGGTAACGGCCGATGTCGGGGGATTTTTGTTACTTTCACAACAGCCAAATCAGCACCGGGACGGCTGGCCTTACCTGCCGCCCCTGCCCCTCCTTCAACCCAGCATCGCCTGCGCACAGGCGTCCAATATGGCGTCGATATCCAGTCCGTACTCTCGATAAAGATCCGGAATATCGCCGCTCTGCCCGAATCGATCCGGGCCAAGCGGCACCACCCGCTGCCCCCGGACTGCCCCCAGCCAGGCATGCGTCGCGGGGTGCCCATCCAGCACGCTCACAATGGCCGCTCCCGGTGCCAGCGGCGCCAGGACCTGCTCCACCCATGACATCGCGGTCCGGTCTCCTCTTCGCCGAGACCGCATCGAATCCAGCCAGCCGGCATGCAGCCGGTCCGGCGAGGTGATCGCCAGCAGGCCGGCGCCGGGCTCTTCATCACGCAGCACGGCAAATGCCTCTTCGGCCTCTGGCGCCACCGGCCCCTGATAAGCCAGGGCGATCCGCGCACCCGCCGCTGGCGGGACCACCCAATGCGCGCCGGCAATGACTGCCGCCGGGTCAAGCGCCCGCTCGCGCTGATCCAGTGTCCGCGTCGATAACCGAAGCCACACCGCCGAACCTTCCGGCCGCTGCATGAAGTCGAACGCGTGTCGCAACAGCACGCCAAGTTCATCCACATGCGCCGGCTCGAAGCTTGCCAGCCGGTCGGCCGCCATTCCGATCAGCGGCGTGTTCACCGACTGGTGCTGTCCCCCCTCCGGCGCAAGCGTCAGCCCACTCGGTGTCGATACCAACAAAAAACGAGCATCCTGGTAGCAGGCATACAGCAGCGCATCCAGCCCTCGATTGACGAACGGATCATAGACCGTCCCGACCGGCAGCACGCGCGCGCCGGTCATTCCCGGTGCCAATCCGGCGGCGCCCAGCAACAGGAACAGATTCTGCTCTGCTATTCCCAGTTCGATATGCTGGCCCTTCGGCGACATTCCCCAGCGCTGGGCCGAAGCCAGCTTCGAATCGCGAAACACATCGTTACGTGTGTGACGATCGAATATTCCCCGGCGGTTGACCCACGGACCGAGATTGGTGGAAACAGTCACGTCCGGCGACGTTGTCATGATGTGCGCGGCCAGGTCCTTCAGTTCCCCCTGGCCACGGCCGATCTCCGCCAGGATCTCCCCGAACCCACCTTGCGTCGACATCCGCCGTCCCGCCAGCCGCGGCCCCGGCAGCGCCGCCGGCACGAACACTGAAGGTGCCGACAACAACCGCCCGCCGGGCGTCAGCGGTACACCGAACGGGCAGTCCTGCAGAAACGCCCGCAGTTCCGCCTCCGGAACATCCAACCCTTCGAAAGGGTCCCACTCATGCCCCGGCCGGATTTCCATTTCGCGGCGGAACAGATCCATCTGTTCCTTGCTCATCAGCCCGGCGTGGTTGTCCTTGTGCCCGGCGAATGGCAGCCCCATGCCCTTGATCGTATAGGCGATGAAGCAGGTCGGCTGGTCACCCTCGGCATCCGCGGTGCGCAGGCACTCGATCACGGTCTCGATGTCATGGCCGCCCAGATTGGTCATCAGGGCGCCGAGTTCCTCGTCGTTCAACTCGTCGATGATCGTGCGCGCCTTCGACCGCCCCAGGTCGGACAGCAATGTCTGCCGCCATGCCGCCCCGCCCTGGAACGTCAGGGCCGCATACAGGCTGTTTGGGCAGTCATCGATCCATGCCCGCAGCTCCTCACCGCCTTCGCGGGCAAACGCGGCCTCCAGCTTGCGTCCGTATTTGATCGTGACGCAGTTCCATCCCATGTCGCGGAACAGCCCTTCGATCCGGCCGAACAGCCGGTCCGGCACAACCGAGTCAAGGCTTTGCCGGTTATAGTCCACGACCCACCACACGTTGCGGACGTCGTGCTTCCAACCCTCCAGCAGCGCCTCGTAGATATTCCCTTCATCCAGCTCTGCATCGCCGCAGATCGCGATATGTCGCCCCGGCGCCAGATCAGTCCGCCCCAGCCCATGAAGTCGCGTGTAATCCGCCATCAGCGCGGAGAAACTGGTCATCGCCACACCCAGGCCGACAGAGCCGGTGGAGAAATCAACCTCACCGCCGTCCTTCACACGCGACGGATAAGGCTGAATGCCGCCGAACTGGCGCAGTCCCTCCAGCTTCTCGCGGGTCTGCCGTCCGAACAGGTAGTTCATTGCATGGAACACCGGCCCGGCATGCGGCTTCACAGCGATCCGGTCCTGTGGCCGTGCGACCTCCAGGTAGAGCGCGGCCATGATGGAGATGCACGATGCGCACGACGCCTGGTGCCCCCCGACCTTCAATCCGTCGCGGTTGGGCCGAATATGGTTGGCGTTGTGGATCATCCACGACGATAGCCATAGCAGCTTGCGTTCAAGCTGCTTCAAGATATGCACCCGGCGTGAATCCGCCGGCATTAGCTTCGTGACCGTAGTCAGAGGCGCGTTCATGGTATCCTCCCGGCGGCGATAGCCTGGTCGCTTCTCGCATCGTTCGCCAACAATGAGAAGCCAGACTCTCCACCGGCGCGCCGGTGGTCGATCTGACGCTAACGCTGCTGCGCGCCACAGACGCGCATCCTCGCCAGCCTTTCCATGGACCAGAACCGGACGCAATAGCGCCTCACAGGCATTCCCGCGTCAGTGGCGCCCACAAACCGGGCAGCCGAGTGGACAGCGGCAATTGATCTTCACCCGGTTTGCCCGCACAGTCGCTGGAATGCAGGCCTGCGGTGGGCGCATCCCATATGGCCTCGTTCTTGCTTCGAACCCAGCGACCTTGCAACTTCGCGACAGAGACCGCCGCACGATGTCCCAAGCCACCGCCGATCCGCGTCTCATGGCTGCCAGGACCGCTCCCAAGCGGCGCATGCGGCTGTCCTGGTCCGATCCGGTCTTCCGATCCATCGTCTGGCAGGTGGTCATCGTCGGCGCCGTTGGCCTGATCGTGTGGTATCTGGTCCGCAACACCAGTCAGAACCTCACCGCCCGCCATATCGTCACCGGCTTTGCATTCCTCGACCGCATCGCCGGCATCCCGATCGGCGAGCACCTGATCCCTTACAACCCGGCAGTCAACAGCTACGGCACCGCGCTCGTGATCGGGGTCCTCAACACCCTGAAAGTCGCAGTCATCGGCATCGTCCTCGCCACCATCCTGGGCACCCTGATCGGGATCGGACGACTGTCGAAGAACTGGCTACTGTCCAGGATAACCGCCTTCTATGTGGAAACCCTTCGCGACATCCCCCTGCTGCTGCAATTGTTGTTCTGGTACACAATCCTCCAGGGCCTGCCTGCACCCCGCCAGGCGCTGCACATCGGCCGGTTCGTCTTTCTCACGAATCGCGGCATGAAAGTTCCGCTGCTGGAGTGGGAGGCAGCACATACCTGGACCCTGCTCGCCTTGATCACCGGCGCCGTCGGCACCGCTTTGTGGACGCGGCGCGCGCGCAAGCAACAGGAAGCGACGGGGGTTCGTCCCGTCACGTGGCCCCTCAGCGTGGCCCTGCTGATCGGGCTGCCGTTAGTCGTGTGGGCCATTCTTGGTGCGCCCTTCACCCTCGACATCCCGTCGCTCAAGGGCTTCAACTTCCAGGGCGGCGGCACCGTCAGCCCGGAATACTTCGCCCTGCTGATCGGCCTCGTGACCTACACCGCCTCCTACATCGCCGAGATCGTCCGCTCCGGCATCCAGGCGATCCCGCGCGGCCAGTGGGAGGCTGCCGGTGCCCTTGGCCTGCGTCCCGGCGCAGTGCTGCGCCACATCATCCTGCCGCAGTCGCTGCGCGTCATCATCCCCCCGATGACCAGCCAGTACCTCAATCTCACCAAGAACAGCTCGCTGGCGGTCGCCATCGGCTTCCAGGAAATCGTTTCGGTCGCCTACACCACGCTGAACCAGACCGGCCAGGCAATCGAGGGCATCGCCATCATCATGGCGGTCTACCTGACCATCAGCCTGTCCATCAGCCTGTTTATGAACTGGTATAACGCGCATATAGCGCTGGTGGAGCGGTAGAACCCATGGCCAACAGTATGGGGAAACCCGCATGAGCCACGCCACTGCCACCGCGGAACACATCCCCGCTAAAGCCCGCGAGCAGGCCAAGGCGGCTACCATTGGTCCTTGGGCCTGGGCTCGGGCCAACCTGTTCGGTTCCGTCTGGTCCACCGCCGTCACCTTGGCGCTGGGCTATATCATTCTCCGCATCCTGTTCAGCCTGGCCGAATGGGGCGTGATCAATGCAATCTGGACAGTTCCTTACGGCCCCACCGGCATCGCTGACACCGCGGTCTGCCAGAACCTGAAGGGCGTCGGGGCGTGCTGGGCGGTGCTGACCGACAAATACCGGCTGATCCTGTTTGGCCGGTATCCGTATGATGAACAGTGGCGTCCCGCGATCGTCGTTCTGCTGTTCATCGGCCTCTACGTCATCTCCGGCATGCGCCGTTGCTGGCGCAAGGAACTGGTGTTGGTTTGGATCGCGACGCTGACCGGTGTTGGCATTCTGATGTGGGGCGGCATCTTCGGCCTGACGGAAGTCACCGAGGACAATTGGGGCGGCCTGCCGATCACGCTGATCCTGGCCACCTTCGGCGCCGCGTTTTCGTTTCCGCTCGCCATCCTGATCGCCCTCGGCCGCCGCTCCACCAGGCTGCCCGCGGTCAAGATGCTGTGCGTTCTGTATGTGGAGTTGATCCGTGGCGTCCCGCTGATCGCTGTCTTGTTTATGGCCAGCGTCATGTTCCCGCTGTTCATGCCCGCCGGCCTCAACGTCGACAAACTGCTGCGCGCGCAGATCGCCTTTATCCTGTTCGCCGGCGCCTATCTTGCCGAGGTCATCCGTGGCGGCTTGCAGGCGTTACCCAAAGGCCAGGCGGAGGCAGCCGACGCGCTGGGCCTCAGCTACTGGAAAAAGACCGGCTTCATCATCCTGCCGCAAGCCCTGCGCCTGGTCATCCCACCTCTGGTCAACACCTTCATCGGCTTCTTCAAGGACACCTCGCTGGTGCTGATCATCGGTTTGTTCGACCTGCTGACCATGGGCAAGGTCGCCCTATCCGACCCACCCTGGCAAAGCTTCTCCACCGAGGTCTACCTCGGCCTTGCCGTCATCTACATCGCTTTCTGCTTTGCCATGTCGAAATACAGCCGCAGCCTGGAGCGTCAGCTCAGCCGCTCCCGCCTGCACTGACAAGGACCCGATACAATGAGTGCAGCCCTGCAAGCCGATCTCTCCGGCGCGCCGGCCATTGTCCTGGACAATGTCAACAAATGGTACGGCACGCTGCATGTCTTGCGCGACGTGTCGCTCACCGTCGCCGAAAAGGAACGCGTCGTCGTCTGTGGCCCGTCAGGGTCCGGCAAATCCACCATGATTCGCTGCATCAACCGGCTGGAGACGCATCAGGAAGGACGGATCATCGTCGACGGTACTGAACTGACCGACGATCTGCGCGCGCTCGACACCATCCGCCGCGAGGTCGGCATGGTCTTTCAATCGTTCAACCTTTTTCCGCATCTGACGATTCTGGAAAATTGCACCCTGGCTCCGATCTGGGTCCGCAAGATGCCCAAAGCCGAAGCCGAGGAACTGGCAATGTCCTACCTGGAGCGGGTCAAGATTCCCGAACAGGCAAAAAAATACCCAGGCCAGTTATCCGGTGGCCAGCAACAACGTGTCGCCATCGCCCGCGCCTTGTGCATGAAGCCCAAGATCATGCTGTTCGACGAACCCACGTCAGCATTGGACCCCGAAATGATCAAGGAGGTGCTGGACACGATGATTGGCCTTGCCGACACCGGCATGACGATGGTCTGCGTAACCCACGAGATGGGATTTGCAAGACAGGTTGCCCACCGCGTAGTCTTCATGGACCGCGGCGAAATCGTTGAGAGCGGCCCACCCAACGAAATGTTCGAGAACCCACGCACGGACCGGTTGAAGCTGTTCCTCAGCCAGATCCTGCGCGGCCACTGAACCGGCTTACCCGCGGCTGGGCGCCACTTCCGCGATGAACATCACGTCGCCGGTTGCCACATCCGGATCGCCAGGTCCATCCATCGCCACGATATGACCGTTGCCCTGGCGGGCGATCCAAACCGGCGATTCCTTCGCCGCATGTTCCGCTTCAGCGATCACCGCCTTCGGCACCTCTCGCCACAACGTTTCATCGAGCACCTTGATCCGTTCCATGCTGGTCTCCCTCGCCGCCCCAACGCCGGAGCGGCGAGCCTGGTTCCCCCTCCAAGGTCACCGGCCGCACGCCCCTGCCCTGTCTGGCTGGCCGGCTTCGCCTCAGCCGCGACCAACCCACGGCATCTTGGTCGCCATGATCGTCACGAACTGAATGTTGGACTCCAACGGCAGGCTCGCCATAAACGCTACCTGCTTGCCGACATGGTCCACGTCCATCCGCGGCTCGACCATCATCTGGCCGTTCGGCTGGATCTGGCCGTTGGTGGAACGAGCGGTCATCGGCGTGGCGGCATTGCCGACATCGACCTGGCCGCAACAGATGTCGTACTGCCGCCCGTCCAGCGCGATCGATTTGGTCAGCCCGGTGACCGCATGTTTGGAGGAGGTGTAGGCCACCGACCCCGGCCGCGGATTGTGCGCGGAGATCGAGCCGTTGTTGATGATCCGCCCGCCTTGCGGTGACTGATCGCGCATCATCCTGAACGCAGCATTGGCGCACAGGAACATGGCATCGAGGTTCACCGAAAGCGTCTGGCGCCACATCTCGAAGGTGAATTCACCGAAATTGGTCGACGGATTGCCGGCGCCGGCATTGTTGAACAGCATGTCCAGCCGCCCGAAGGTCGCCTTCACCTTGGCGAACAACGCGTCCACCTGCGCGGGGTCCGTCACATCGGTGGGCACCGCCAGCGGCTTGCCGCCCTTGGCCATTCCGGCGGTCTCCTGCAATGCGTCGGCTCGGCGTCCGGCCAGCGCGACCGACCAGCCTTCGGCCAGCAGATGCAGCGCCGTGGAGCGGCCGATTCCGCTACCAGCACCGGTGACAATGGCGACACGATCCGTCATCGAGCGTTTCCTTCCCCTGGGTAAACCGTGCTGCATTCTGGACGGAGGTTGCCGACGGGGGAAGAGGGTGCGACGCTCCGTCCAGGGGAACAGAGCATGCAACGCTTTGCCGCGATTGGCCTCGACCATCGCCACATCTACGATCTGACCGCGGGATTGCTGAATGCCGGTGCCACCTGCATCGGGCACGATTCCGAAACCTCGGACCCTCGCGTGCTCGCCGGGTTCCGCAAGCGCTTCCCCAATGTGCCGGCGATAGGACGGGACCGATTACTGGATGAGGCCGATTTTGTGGTGCTGGCCTCGGTGCCGCGGGACCGCGCGGCACTGGCAATCGAAGCAATGCGGCGCGGCAAGGATGTCATGGTCGACAAGCCTGGCGTCACCACCCTGCCCCAACTTGAGGCAGTCCAGGCTGTTGTGCGCGACACCGGGCGAATTTGGTCCATCGCGCTCGGGCGGCTGACCTCGCCGGCGGTGCAGGGAGCGCTCGCTGTGGCCGGTTCGGGCGAGCTTGGCCGGCTGGTGTCGCTGACCAGCCTTGCGCCACACCGCTTGAACCGCGCCCTACGGCCGGGCTGGTTCTTTGACCGCGATGCCTATGGCGGGATCATCTGCGACATCGGCGTCCATTCGGTCGACCAGTTCCTGGCCTTCGCCGGCGCGGTGGACGCCACCATCACCGCCGCCACAATCGGTTGTTTTGGAACGGAACCGGTTGGATTTGAGGACTTTGCGGAGATCACGTTGCGCGCCGGCGGCATGACCGGCACGATGCGGCTGGACTGGTTCACGCCGGACGGGCTGGCTGACTGGGGCGATGGCCGACTGTTTCTTGTCGGCACGGAAGGCACATTGGAACTGCGCAAGAATCTCGATCTGGCAGGCCGCCCCGGCGGCGACCATATATTCATTACGAACAGCACGAATACACGGCACGTACAGGTCGACTCAGCGCAGGTCAGCTACTATCAAGACTTTCTCCACGATCTGGGCAATCGGGGGAACCGGGTGATGGAACCCGACCAGGTTTTCGCATCCTGCCGGCTGGCGCTGCGATGCCAGACAGTAGCGCAGCGCTTCACCCCAAGACCATGATCTCGGTCAGCCCCAGGGCCAGGACACGACGCAGATCATCCCGGCGCAGCGCGATACAGCCCTCGGTGGGCGCGAAGTCGATGCGCGCGACATGCAGAAAAATCGCCGATCCCGCCCCGATTGCGACAGGGTCATCATTCCAGCCAAGCACACCGATGATGTCGTAGCTCGCGTCATGGCGCCACAACGCCTCGGCCCGGGCATCGAGCGGCAACTGAACCATCTGGTTGTAAGTCGGACTGGATGAGTCGTCGCACCACCCGTCAGACGGTGTAAGCGGCGTGACCGGCACCGCCGCCCGTGGCGGCTCAATCCGGTCGGGGCGGTACAGTACCGAGCGCAGGGGCAGAAGCCCTACAGGCGTGCCACCATCGCCTTCACGTTTGTCTGTCCGGACACCGCCAAAGCCCAGCGCTGCACGAAACGTTTCGGTGCCAATGGTGAAGCTGCCTGCGGCGGTTACAGTGGCGCGCATCGATCGGAGGGGTCCTTGGGTTCGTACGAAGACCGCGTTACAATGGGTGACGCAATGGAGGAAACCAATGGCCCGTGTCCCCTACCTCGAGACGTCCGATCTCGCACCCGAAGATCAGGACCTGTTGAAGCGTCGGATCTCATTGTTTCAGGCACTGGTCAATTCGCCCAAGGCAGCACGGGCGTTCTCGGGACTTGGCACTTATATAAGGTATGGCAGCAACCTCAATCCACGACTGCGGGAGCTGGCAATCCTGCAAGTCGGCTGGTTGGCCCGGTCGCCTTACGAGTGGTCCCATCACGTCAAGTTAGGGCACGACTTCGGTGTGACCGATGCGGACGTTCAGGCGCTGATCGATGACACTGATGGAAAGCCGACCGGGCTGGAAGCCTTGGCGAAACTGGTGCTGCTTGGCGCACGCGAGATGACCAAGGACGGTGCCATGACGGATGCAACGTTCGCCGCGTTACAGGCAGAGCTTGGCAACGAACTCGTGGTCGACCTGACTCTGACGATTGGGTTCTACAATGCAGTGGTGCGCGTGCTGGGGACGCTGCAGATCGATGTGGAGGCTGAGTATCAGCCGTATCTCGATCGGTTTCCGCTGCCGCGGTAAGGTGCTGTGAATGGTTTAAGCAGGCCGGGGACCACCTTCCACATTGTACGCATCATTGCGCGCATCTCATCGGTAAAGCATAAGCCGTTTCGCGGCGGCTATGCTGAACCGGTCAGACAATCTGTCGCGCAAACGCCGAATTAGTTTCGTCTTAATGCTTGCTGTAACGCCCTTTGCCCGGCGTCTACAGAATCAGGACGGCCGATTCGCCCGCGCGACCACAGCCTCGAACAAAACCTGACAGCCCGCCTCGGCTTCCGCAGGCTCGATGCTTTCGGCCTCGTTGTGCGACAACCCGTCCTTGCAGGGCGTGAAAATCATCGCCGTCGGCACGTGGCGGGCAACATAGACAGCATCGTGCGCGGCACCCGAAACGATCTCTCGGGTGCTGTAGCCGAGCTTTGCGGCACCCTGGCGAACGAGATCGACGCAGCCGGGGTCGAACGGTTGGGCGGGAATTTTGAAAAGCGTGCTCAGCTCCAGCTTTACCCCGCTTGCGTCGGCAATCGCCTGGGCCGCGGGAGGAAATTCGCTGTCCAGCGCATCGACCTCTGCATCGCTCGGGTGGCGGAACTCGACCGAGAACCGCACTTCACCCGGCACGACGTTGCGGCTGTTGGGGGACACCAGCAACTGCCCGACGGTGCCCCGGCCGTTCTCGCCGCGGGCGCGCATCATGCGGTCGACCAGGTCGATGATCCGGGCCGCGCATACCAGCGCATCCTTGCGGGTTGAGGGCGGTGTGGTGCCGGCGTGGCTGTCCTGGCCAATGGTGACAGCGTCATACCAGACCTGCGACTGGGCCCCGGTGACGATACCGATCTGCTTTTGCTCGCGCTCCAGGATCGGGCCCTGCTCGATGTGCAGCTCGAAATAGGCATCGGCTTTGAATGGTGCGGCCGGTTCGCTGCCGCGATAGCCGATCTGGTCCAGCGCCGTGCCGACCGTCACGCCTTCGGTATCGGTCAGGCTGTATGCCTTCTCCTGGGTAAACACGCCTGCCCAAACGCCGGAGCCCATCAGGCTATGGCCGAAGCGGCTGCCTTCCTCGTCGGTCCAGTTGATCAACTCCACCGGGGCCTCCGTCACGATGCCAAGGTCGTTGAGGCTGCGCATGACCTCCAGCCCGGCTATCACGCCCAAGGCGCCATCAAATTTGCCGCCGCTCGGCTGGCTGTCGAGGTGGCTGCCAAGCAGCACCGGCGCGCGGGCCGGATCGCGGCCGGCGCGGCGGGCGAACATGTTGCCGATGGCATCGACCCGGACCGTCAGGCCCAGCGCCTCACATTCGGCGCGGAAGTGGTCGCGGCCGCGCTTGTCGACCTCGGTCAAGGTCAGGCGGCGGACACCACCCTTGGCCGTGGCGCCGATCTCGGCGAAACCCATCAGGGTGTCCCACAGCCGTTTGCCGTCAATACGTTGATTGGTCGCAGGGGTCATTTGGGGCGTTGTCATGGATCGGCATCTTGCCCAGTGCGCGGCTTCCTGCAAGCCTTGGGTATGAGAAACAGTGATCTGGATCGTCCCGAAGTGTGGCAGGCGCGCGTGGACCTCGCCGCCTGCTTCCGCGCCGCCGCTCGGTTGGGCATGCACGAGGGGGTCTGCAACCATCTTTCGTTCATGGTTCCGGGCCGTGATGACCTGTTCCTGGTTAATCCTGACGGCTGGGCGTTCGCCGAGATCACCGCCTCGAAGCTGCTGATCTGCGACTTCAACCGGAATGTGGTGTCCGGCGATGGCGTGCCGGAGGACACCGCATTCTACATCCATGCCCGGCTGCATGCCACGCTGCCGCGGGCGCGGGCGGCGTTTCATACCCACATGCCGAACGCCACTGCGCTGACCATGGTGGAGGGCGACCCGCTGATCTGGGCGGGACAAAGTTCCCTGAAGTTCTACGGCCGGACGATCGTGGACGAGGCCTATAACGGGCTGGCGCTGGACGAGTCGGAGGGTGACCGGATCGCCGCCAGCGTCGGTGACGCCGACATCGTGTTCATGAAGCACCATGGGGTGCTGGTGTTGGCACCGTCGATCGCCAAGGCCTGGGACGACCTGTACTATCTGGAGCGAGCATGCGAGGTTCAACGTCTGGCCCAGTCGACCGGGCGGCTGGTCGTGCCGGTGCCGGAGGCTGTGGCCAAGGCGACCGCCGAACAGATGAAGCATGAAGGCGGACGCGACTCGCCTGCGTTGCATCTGGAGAGTATCAAGCGGCAACTTGATCGTGATGCGCCGGAGTATCGCCAGTGATCCGACTTTTGCCCTTGGTGGTGGGGCTGCTGTGCTTCAGCGGCTGCACGCTGATCGACCAGCGAACCTTCGCACCGGCGCCCGAGGCGAAGGCCCAGGCCGCCTCATCGCAGACCGCCGTAGCGCTCGACACGCGCACACCGCTGGTGGTGATTGATTACACCGTGGCCTCGCCCGACTATGGCGATCTGCTGAATGCCGCGGTGCGCGCTGCCGAGAGCCGGAACCCCGACGTGCAATATGACGTCGTCTCGATGCTGCAGGATGCCTCCGACATCCGCCAGGGGCAGGAGCGGGCGACCGGCGTCATGCGGGCGATCATGCGTAACCGGGTGCCGGCATCGCGCATCCATCTTGGATTGCGGACCGATCCCACGCTGGAGTCGAGTCAGGTCCGCGTCTACGTCCGCTAAACCGTAACCAGATCCAGTTGCCCGTTCATGGCCGGCAAACCATCGCGTCACGCGCTTCCATCGCGACGGTTGGTCAGTGAACGTGGCGAGGGCATCGCCCTGGTCCTGTTCACCGCCTGCAGCTGGGGACTGACCTGGCCGCAGTCGAAATTTCTGCTGACGATGCTACCGCCGTTTTCGATGCGCTCATTATGCGGGTTGCTCGGCTGCGGCTTTGCTTTCCTGGTGGCCGTGGTTCGGCGGGAACGGATCTGGCCGCCAGCCGACCAGTGGCCGCGGCTGATCGTGTTTTCCATGCTGAACTACGGCCTGTTCATTGTGCTGACGACGCAGTCGCTGGTCTGGCTGAAGGCGTCGGAGGCGGTGGTGATCACCTACACCCTGCCAGTCTGGGCCTCGCTGTTGGCCTGGCCGATGCTGGGGGAGCGGCCGACTGCGGCGAAACTGGTGGCGCTGGTACTGGCCCTGTCCGGGGTAGCGCTGCTGGTAGGGGCGGACCCGGCATCGGCATCGGCCCAGGAATTGCCGGGCGTGGCCATCGGCTTCGCCGCGGCGATGCTGTTCGGGCTGGGAACGGTGATGGCGAAGAAACAGCCCATCCGCATGCCGCCGACAGCCAGCGTGGCATGGCAGGCGCTGCTCGGAATGGTGCTTGTGGTGTCGCTGGCAGCATTCGAGCATCCGGATTTCGCTCGCGTCACCACCGGCGGGTGGATATCGGTCGTCTATATCTCCACGTTGCCGATGACGGTGGCCTATTTGGCCTGGTTCCGCGCATTGCGACTAGTGCCGGCGTCCACCGCGGCGACGACGGTGCTGATGTCGCCGGTGGTGGGCGTGATCGGGTCGGGCGTGCTGTTGGGTGAGACGTTCGGGCCGCGGCAGATTGTCGCGCTGATGATGGCGCTGAGTGGCGTAGCGCTCGCGGCCCGAGGATAGGTTATTCCTGGATGGTTTCGCCGGAGCCGCCGAACTCCGACGGGAAGTCCTTCAGCTTGGGCAGGCCGTCACGGATTGGCAGCACGTGCTCCTGGTAATTCACGTGCACCACAGGATTGAAAGCCAAGTCCGGTATCGTGGCGGCAAACACGTCGACCATCTTCAGCGGCGGGTGGTCCGCCATCAGGTGGCCGCCGCACTTGCTGCAGAATTTGCGGAAGCTCATGTCGGTCTTGTTGTAGGTCGCGACCATGTCCGCGCCCTTGGTAACTTTGACCGCTTCCGGATTCCACAGTGAGAAGGCATTCACCGGGCCGCCCGACCAGGAGCGGCAGGACCGGCAATGGCAATAGCCCATCGCGTTGGGCTGCCCGGATACTTCGATTTCGACGGCGCCACAGAAGCAAGCACCCTTGTACACATCAGCCATGAATCAGTTCCCCCTTGGTTGGAGCGACCCTAGCCCGAGGTGTGGGTTGATGCGAGGTCAGATTTTCGTGTCTCTGACTGACCGGGCCCAGGGTGACGTTCCGGCCGTGCCTTCTCCAGGCTGGGCAACCTCATCAGCGTCAGCATTCAAACAGTCGGCTGAGGCCGCACGCGCGATATTCGGCGCATCCAAATCCTCCGCCTTCGACACCACCATCAGCTTCAAGCGCACAGCCCACTATGAAACCATGTTGGATCGGATGACGGGTTGGAACCGACATGGCTACCTGATTGTTCAATTTTTGTTCGTACCCTGTAGAGGCGGTTTGAGTGAGTGCAAGAAAATTTTCTTCGTCTGCCAGGCTTCGTTTGGCCAGGATTGTCTCGTTTGACCGGCTTCACGGCGCGATGAGTTCAAACCGTGATCAGTGAGTCGTTGCACGGCTTGCTGGGCCAGTATGGTTACTGGCTGGTTTTTGCCGGGATCCTGCTGGAGAGCATTGGGCTGCCGCTGCCGGGGGAAAGCCTGATGATTGCCGCCGCGGTGTATGCCGCGACGACCAATAACATGAATATCTTCTTTATCGTGGGCTTGGCAGCTGCCGGCGCGATTTGCGGCGACCAGATTGGCTACGGGATTGGGCGGTGGATCGGGTTTCGCGTATTGCAGCGCTGGGGCCGGCGGATCGGGCTGTCGGACGAGCGGTTGGAGTTGGGCCGATTTCTGTTCCGGCGTTACGGTGGGTGGGTGGTCTTCCTGGGCCGCTTCGTTGCATTTCTGCGAACATTTGCAGCGGTGTTGGCGGGCGCGAATCGGATGGCTTGGCACAGTTTCCTGCTGTGGAACGCCTTGGGCGGGATTGGATGGACCGCGCTGTATGGGTTCGGCGCCTACGCGCTGGGCCAAGGCGTCCAGCGGCTGAGCGGGCCGGTTGGTATCGGACTGGGCGTGGTCGGCGGGTTCGCGCTGCTGGCGGCGGTTATCTTCGTCAGACGCAATGAAAAACGCCTGCTGGAGGAAGCGCGGCAGGAGATGGCGCGAGAAGCTTAGCGGATCGCGATCCTATTTCCGCTTTCCGTAAAAGCGGTGGGTTCGTCAAACTTCGCGAAAGCGATTATTGGTCTCAGGGTTCGGCAAGAATCGTTGCATCGTTCGGGGAGTCGCCGTGTCGGGTCCGAAACCGACATGCTGCGCCTTCAGCACGGGCGCAGCCGGTTTGGCGACACCCGCTTTGGTGTCACCGCAAATCGAAGCGCCCTGCCCTTTCCTCCAGCGTAGTGAGGGCGGCGTCTATTGCCAGTCGGGGCAGGCGCAAGGCCAGGCGCGGGCGCTTGGGGGCTATGCGGCGTAACCGTGCGCGGTCGCCGCCGAGTTGCCGGACCAGATCCTCGACCGTCGTCAGGCTGTCGATCAGGCCAGCGGCCAGCGCCTGCTCCCCAAGCATAAAGCTGCCGTCGAAGATCGTTTCTTCCGCGGCCTTCAGGCGCGGGCCGCGACGCGACCGGACCCAGTCCTTGAAGCGGGCATGCAGCTTGTCCATCAGGTCATGGACGAACGCGACGTCTTCCGGCTTCTCTGGGCGAAACGGATCAAGGCGGGCCTTGTTGGCGCCAGCGGTATAGACCCGGCGCTCGATTCCCAGGCGGGCCAGCAGGTCGGGGAAGCCAAAGCCACCACCGACAACGCCGATCGAGCCGACGATCGACATCGGGTTGGCGTGGATCTCGTCAGCCGCACAGGCGATCCAGTAGCCGCCGGAAGCGCCGACTTCGCGAATCACTGCGTGGACGCGCACGCCCTGGCGATCTGCGTGCGTGCGGATCAGGCCGGCGATCAGGTCGGACTGGACGGGCGAACCACCAGGGCTCTCGATGTCGAGGATGACGGGGCGGCTTCCGGTCGAGGCGAAGGCTTTCTCGATCAGCGGGCGGGCGGAGTCGGCGCTGAGCATGCCTGCGCGTGCGGCGATGGTGCCGTGCAGGACAATGACGTTGACGCGCGGGCGGCGCCAGGGCAGCAGGCTGGTGCCGCTCATCGGAGGTCGCTTCGCAGTTCGGCCAGACCATGCCGGGCGGTGCCGTCGGCGCCGAAATTAGCCGGGTCGAGCCAAGCCAGCATTGCGTTGCGACATAGCGGCCATTCGTCACCGACGATGCTATACCAGTCCGTGTCGCGCAATTGTCCCTTGACGACCATGTGCATGCGGTGGCGGCCCTCGTAAGTAAAGCCCAGGCGTTCGGCAGCGCGCTTTGATGGCGCGTTGAGGGCGTTGCATTTCCAGACCAGGCGGCGATAGCCAAGGTCGTCGGCAGCCAGCTTCAGAAGCAGGAAGATCGCCTCGGTGGCGGCACGGGTACGCTGCATGCGCGGGCTGTACCAGATGTTGCCGAGTTCAATGGAGGCACTGCGTGGCTCGATCTCGAGCAGAGAAAGCCAGCCCGACGCGACCCCGGTCGTAACCGGTCTTGCTGCCCAGACCAGGCGCTCATGGACGTTTGCCAGGTCGGCGATCTGGCGGGTCATCGTTTCGGCCGAAGCGAACGGGCCGTAGCTCAGATAGGCCCAGCTATCGTCCGCACCCTGGGCAGCCTGCCACAGCTCTACCGCATGGCGGCGATGGAGTGGCTCCAGAGAAACGTACTGGCCGCGAATCGGGATGCGGGCGGGCAATGAGCGGGGCGTCGGGTCAACGTCCGGCCCAAGGGGTTGGGGCATGGCGGCTTCCTTGGTTTCGTGGGATAGGGTGGCCTGAGCGGCGGCTTCCCACAAGTCGCTGCTGTTTGGACGAATCGTCCAGTGCCATTTTTCATATGAGGGTTCATGATGTTTCGCAGGGTATTGCTGGCTGCCGCCTTAAGCGCGGTATTCGTTTCGGCTGCCTCGGCCGCGACGGTGCGTTATTCGGCTCGCCTGAGCGGCCGGTCGGAAGTGCCGAAGACCGACAGCAAGGGCAAGGGCAAGTTCGACGGCGCCTTCGACACGCAGAGCAAAGTGCTGACCTACAAGTTGACCTTTGAAGGTCTAAGCGGGCCGGCTGCTGCGGCCCACATTCATGGGCCCGCGACGCGGGTGCAGACTGCCGGTGTGGTGGCGCCTTTGGGCGACAAGAATCCAACCAGCCCCGTGAGCGGTTCGGTCACGCTGACCGACGATCAGGTGAAGATGCTGCAATCGTCCAAGCTGTATGTGAATGTCCATACGCCCGCCAATCCGGGCGGTGAAATCCGTGGTCAGATCACCAGCCAGCATACGAAGAAGAAGGCCGCCCCAAAGGCCGCCGGCACAGCGCCTGCGCCGGCCGGTGAAAGTGCTGCCCCGGCAGCGGCTGCGCCGAAGTAGATCGTTGAACGGCCGCCCCTGGTTTCATGGGCCGGGGCGGCCGCGTCTCGGAGCGGTAACTCTCTGTATGCCAGGAAGTTTGCGTATCTCATAACGGATGACAGGCACCGATCAGGTGCGCCGGCAGCGGCGGGAACCACCGTTCCCAACTTATGAAAATTCCGTTAGAAGCCGCACAGACGTCCGCTAACCGGACGCACGTTCAGGAGGAAACCCATGATTCGTCGCCGGTCTCTGCTGCAGGCGTCCACGGTCGCTCTGGCTGCGCCTGCACTGGTCGAGCGGGCCAATGCCCAGTCGGCGTTCGACTGGAAGCAGTGCAAGGGGCAGGAGATCGAGGTCAACTTTCAGTTGTCGCCGCGCGGTGATCTGGCCAAGCGGTCGTTGCCGAAGTTCGAGGAACTTACCGGGATCAAGGTCGGGTTCGAGCAGATTCCGGAGCAGCAGCAGCGGCCAAAGGTGGCGATGGAGATGTCCACCGGCCATCCCAGCTTCGACGTGGTCAATGTCGGGATGCATGTGCAGAAGCGGCTGGTCGAGCGGGCGGGCTGGATGGAGGATCTGCGGCCGTTCATCGCCGACAAAAGCCTGACCAACCCGGATTTCGACATGGGCGATTTCAGCGCACCATCAATGGCGGTAGCGACCGGGTCGGATGGCAGGATCAACGTGCTGCCGAACAACCAGGACCTGTTCATCCTGTTCTACAACAAGGCGCTGCTGGCGGCGAAGGGGTTCAACGGTCCGCCGAAGACCTACGACGAGCTGATGACCATGGCGCATACGCTCACCGAACCTTCCAAACAGGTGTATGGGTTTGTCGGGCGTGGCCTCAAGAACGCGAACGTCGTGCTGTATGACAACATCCTGCTGGGATGGGATCAGGAGACGGTGACGGCGGATGGCAAGAAGCTGCTGACCGACACGCCAGCGGCGATCGAGGCCGCGACCTGGTATCAAAAGATCATGAAGGAATGCGGGCCGCCAGGAAATGTCGGCTTCAACTGGAATGAATGCCAGACGACCTTCATGCAGGGGCGCGGTGCGATCTGGTGGGACGGGATTGGATTCTCGGCACCGTTGCTGGACAAAACCAAATCCAAGGTCGTGGAATCAGTCGGATTTGCCCCGGTCCCGGCCGGGCCGAAAACGCAGAACTGCGCAACCTTCATTGAGGGGATCGGCATCCCCGCGACCGCTGCGGCGAAGAACAAGAAGGCCGCATGGCTGTTCCTGCAATGGTATTGCGGTAAAGACATGCAGGCCGAAGTATTACGTACCGGCGCCGGCACGCCGGCTCGTTTGTCCGTCTATTCGCGCAACGACCTGATGGCCAACAGCGCGTTCCCAAAGGAATGGTTCGAAACAACCGCAACCAGCCTGAAGATCGCCCGCTCCGGACTACCGGTCATCGTTCCGGTGACGGAATTCCGGGATACGATCGGGGTCGGTCTCACCAACATTATCGGTGGCGCTGACCCGGCGACGGAGCTCAAGAAGGCGACGGCGGCCTTCCAGCCGGTGCTGGACAAGTCGAACCAGACCTGACCGGCTTCGACCCCTGACCGACGTTTAGCCGCGGCTGCCCTGCACGGCCGCGGTTGAAGCGGATGCTGATTCAGAACGGGGCTATGATGTCGATCATCTGCTGACCCCAGCGAGCGCGTTGCACGTCCGTCAACTGTCCTTTGCCGCCATAGGCGATGCGCGCCTCGGCCATTCGATCGTGGCGGACGGTGTTATCGGACGCAATATCCTGCGGCCGGATCACACCGGTTACCCGAAGTTCGCGCAATTCGGCGTTGACCATGAACTCCTGCGAAGCGGCGACCACGAGGTTGCCGTTGGGCAGCACCTGCGTGACGATACCGGCGAGGCGCAGGGTGACGGCCTCGTTGCGCTGGATCTGCCCGGTGCCGACATTGCTGTTGGTACTACTGGCCGATAGCAGCTTGTTGGGGTCGACAGCCTTCGGGAGCATCGCGTCAAGCCCAAAGAAGTTGGGCACGCCGGCGGATTCGGAACCGGTTCGGGAGGCTGTGGTCACGTTTTTCAGGTTGGCGTTGTCGTTCATATTGATCAGGACGGTAACGATGTCGCCAACCTGAGCGGCGCGCTGATCCTTGAAGAAGGCGCGCGAACCGGAACGCCACAGCGCGTTGGGCTGGTTGGGCGACGGTTGGCCGGCTGGCATCGGCATTGAAACCGGCCGCCATTTCGGGTCCTTGGTTGGGTCCGCGGTCGGCGTCATGGTTGGATCGCGACCGACCGAGGACAGCCGGTCAAGCGCGCCACATCCGGACAAGGCACCCGATACGGCGATAGCCGCAACCATGCGGGCAAGCCCGCGCATCAATTCAGCCTTTGATTAAGGCGGGCAGGAATACTTGCCAAAGCCGGCGAGCCGGGTGTCACACGCACCCGCCCCGGGCCGATGACGTCAGCAAACAGGTAAGCACGGGAGGTCAGGTTCTGGATGCGGACCTTGTCGCCTTCAGCCCCGGCATCAATCGCAACCGCCTGTCCAGTGACGATAAGGCCGGCGGACGAAAGCTCGATCTGCACGGTGGCACCGCGCCGGACCAGCGGCGGGCGGCTGAGGTCAGCCAGGCGCAAGGGCTGGCCAGCAGCAACCGGTCGGCGAAGCTGCATGCCGACGATTTGATCTGCCGACCGCGCGACCTCACTCTGCAGCCCTGCAGCCCTGACGCGGGCAAGGCGGAAATCGTCAGGCCGCAAAACTGTTTCCGGCAGCAGACGGGTGACCGCAACGGGCGCCTCCACGACCTCATCGACGCGTCCGCTGACCCTGGTTTCAATGGGGTTCATCCGCTCACTGATGACGGTAAGCGCGCACGTAAAGCGGCCGGTGCTGCTGTCGTAGTCGAGTTGCGAGGCGGTGATGGCCGGTGTGGCCTCGGTCGGGATTATGGGTGAATTGAAGCCCGCTATGTCGATGTCCATGTCATCGGCGGCGCCGTGGGCGGTCATGGCGGCGCGGATGGCCTCGATTGTCTCATCCCGCCGCAACGGGCGGCCAGGCCATTCCATCACCGCCCGATCGGCGCGGGAGACGGATTGCCAGGCAACGCCGAATTGCCGAGCAATCGCGCTGAGTTGGGCCGCTTCGATGATGATGCGTCCGCCGGGGTCCGGGCCGGGACCCAGAACCCGATCGGCATTGGGGCCGGCATCGTCGAACAGGTCGCGCAGGTAAACGCTGGGGCCATGCAACATCGTCATGGTCCGCAGCGACGCCGCCTGCGCCTGGGCGCAGGCAAGCAGGCTCAGGACAAAGATCAGGATACGCATGGCGCTACCGCAGATTGGTCAGCGTGGACATCATCTCATCGCTTGAGGTTATGACCTTGCTGTTCATCTCATAGGCCCGCTGGGCCGTGATCAGGTTGGTGATCTCGGTCACCACGTTGACGTTGGAGGTTTCGATGAAGCCCTGCTGGACAGAGCCGAAGCCGGCGGAGCCCGCATTGCCGGTAACCGGCGCGCCGGACGCCGCGGTCTGCAGAAACAGGTTGCCGCCCTGCGCGTCCAGGCCGGCATCATTGGGAAAGCTTGCAAGCTGAAGCTGGCCGACGGTCTGCGGCGCGCTCTGGCCCTGTATCGTAACCTGCACCTGGCCGGAGGTGTTGATAGTGACGCCGGTCGCGGCGGAAGGGATTTGCAGGCCGGGCTGCACGGTATAACCGTCTGCGGTGACGATGGTGCCGTCGGCACCGAGGGCAAACGTGCCGTCGCGGGTATAGGCGGTCTCCCCGGTTGGCAGCGTGACTTGAAAGTAACCGTTGCCTTGGATTGCAAGGTCCAGTGTGTTGGAGGTCTGTTGCAGGTTGCCCTGTTCATTGATGCGGTAGATTGCAGCGGTCCTGACGCCGAGGCCAACTTGGGCGCCGGAGGGGACAACGGTGCCGCTGTCGGAACTGTCCGACCCGACGCGCCGAAGGTTCTGATACATCAGATCCTGAAACTCGGCGCGGCGACGCTTGAAGCCGGTCGTCGTCATATTGGCCATATTATTGGAAATGACTTCGACATTGGTCTGTTGAGCCAGCATTCCGGTGCCGGCGATGTCTAATGAACGCATAAAATGATCTCCTGTGGCATTTTGTCACCGATCAGCCGTGATGGGGCTTACCCGCCCGACGGCAGCAGTTTGTCGATCGTGTTCTGCTGACGGTCCCCTTCGGCCTGAACAAACTGGGTGACGAACTGGAACTGGCGTTCGGTGTCCATCATGCGGGTGACCTCGAGCACCGGCTGGACGTTGGATTCCTCCACGGCGCCCTGAACGATGCCGGGGCTGGCGACCGGAGTGGTGGGCGCGGTGGCAACGAAATTGGTGGAACCTTCGGCCTGGAGCTTCATCGGGTCTGCTTTGACGACGCCGATCTTGCCGACCTGACCGGTGTCGGTGGAAACCGACCCATCGCTGGCAATGGTGACGGTGGTGGCGTTGAGCGGGATCTGGATCGGCTTGCCGGCGGTATCCAGCACCGCATTGCCGCTGGCGTTGGCCAGGGTGCCATCGGGCATCGGGCCGAAGCGGCCGTCACGGGTCAGACGCGGGCCATTCTTGGTGTTGACCGTGAAATAGCCGTCGCCGGTGAGCGCTAGATCATAGGGATTTCCGGTGTGGGTGACGGCCCCGGCCTGCGACTCGCGATAGGTGGCACGGTCCTGGGTGTAGCTGATCGTCTTGATCCCCGGCGGCCCCTTCGTGCCAACCTGCTTGTCGACAAAATCACTGAACTGAACACGCTCGGTTCGATAGCCGGGAGTGTTGGCGTTGGCGATGTTGTTCGCTGTGATGTCGATCGCGCGCTGCTGGGCGACCAGGCGCGAGGTGGCAAGAGCGGTCGTGATATCCATGAAGCGTTCACTCACAAGGTCTCCGGGTGCCTTCAGCAAGGGCTGTGCCAAACGTTTTTTGGCTTGTGACCGCTGATGCCGGCGACAAGGTAAGCAGTGACGTCTCGGCCGGTTCTGCCGGGCGGCAAAGATTGCCGGGTCGCCTCGGGCTGCAAATCCCGGAATTCTGTTGCCTATCGGATCGGATTACGATAAGAACAATGCAGGAACATCTGGCACTCGCATGAGTAACAACCCTCTCGATCGCATCCCGGGCTTCGACCGGGTGTCTGTACGGGCCGTCGTGGTGATGGAGGGTGAGGATCCTGGCCCATTACTGGCCGCTGCGGGCATTGTCGATCCGGTGGCGGTGCCGGTGGTGTTTGGGGAAGATGCACCCGACCGCAGGTTTGGTGACGGTTTGACGCCCAATGTGTCCGCGGTGGTGGAATTTGATGAGCGGACCGAGGATGAGGAAGATGGGCCGGCGGATGTCGACGCATCCTCCGAAGGCCAGTCGGCTCGGTCTCGATCCGCTGCCACGGATGTTCAGCCGCTCGGATCGGGCACAAGCAGTCTGCCGGCAGCGTATGGAATGACACCACTCGCGCCGGTCCGTCGCACGGGGTCGTGATCCTGGTCGCGTCACGGCTGATGCAGCATAGCGCACCCTCCGCCGTTGTCCACGACGTCAAGCGAACTTCAGCAAAAGCGGTCGTCAACCTTTAATTAACCGTTGTCTGCCACAGTAGCGGCATGAGTTCACCGCCCCCGCCCAAAACGGACGAGACCGAGGCAAAACCGGCCGGCAAAGGCAGCAAAAAGAAGCTGCTGATCATGGCGGGGATTCCGCTCGTGCTGCTGCTGACCGGGGCAGGCCTGTGGTTCACCGGCATCCTGCCGCACATGCTGGGAATGGATAAGCACGAGGAAACCGCAGCCGCGGTCGAGGCCGCCAAGCCAGTGCCTCCGAGCTACGTCGACATCCCGGAAATGATCGCCAACCTGAACAGCACCAACCACAAGCCATCCTACGTGAAGATGGCCGCCAGGGTCGAAGTGCCGAAGCCGGAGGATGTCGAGAAGGTGCGCGCCGCGTTGCCCCGGCTGCAGGACATGATGCAGACCTATCTGCGCGAGATGCGTCCTGAGGAACTTCGGGGATCGGCCGGTACGTATCGGCTGCGCGAGGAACTGCTGATCCGGGCGAACGCCGCGGTGGCGCCGGCGAAGGTCAGTGATGTGCTCTTCACACAGATGCTGGTTCAATGAGCGGGAACAACGAACAGACCGACGAGGAGCTCGCCGCGGCCTGGGGCGCGGAGACCGAGGCCGAGGCTGAAGGTGACGCCTCGGTCGACAGCGCACAGGCCGCACGCGTCCTGAACCAGTCTGAGATCGACAATCTGCTGGGGTTCGACAACGGCCCCTCGGATGGCGAAGCCCGCACGGGCATGCAGAAAATCATCAGCTCCGGCCTCGTGTCCTACGAGCGCCTGCCGATGCTGGAGATTGTGTTCGACCGCCTGGTGCGGATCATGTCGACCAGCCTGCGCAATTTCACCTCCGACAATGTCGAAGTCGGCATCGACAACATCCTGTCGTTGCGGTTCGGCGATTACCTGAACTCGATCCCGTTGCCGGCGATGCTGGCGGTTTTCAAGGCTGAGGAATGGGACAACCAGGGCCTGATGGTGATCGACTCGGCGATGATCTACTCGATCGTCGACGTGTTGCTGGGCGGGCGCAGAGGCACCGCAGCGATGCGGATCGAAGGGCGGCCCTACACCACGATCGAGCGCACGCTGGTCGAGCGGCTGATCCAGGTGGTGCTGAGCGACCTGTCGACCAGCTTCGACCCGCTGTGTCCGGTGACGTTCCGGTTTGAGCGGCTGGAGGTCAATCCGCGCTTCGCCACCATCAGCCGGCTGTCCAATGCCGCCATCCTGGCCCGGCTGAGGATCGATATGGAGGATCGCGGCGGGCGGGTTGAACTGCTGCTGCCGTATGCGACACTCGAACCGGTGCGCGAACTGCTGCTGCAACAGTTCATGGGCGAAAAGTTCGGGCGGGACTCGATCTGGGAAACCCATCTCGCCGAACAGCTCTGGCACACTGAAGTGGAACTGTCGGTGGTGCTGGATGACCAGACCATGCGGCTGTCGGACGTCATCAACCTCAAGCCAGGGCAGCAGCTTCTTTTGAACACCGCGCCGGGCGGCGTGGTGTCCGTCCGCTGTGGCCCGGTGGCGCTGTTCGAAGGGCGGATGGGGCAGAAGAACAACAACGTTGCCGTAAAGATCGAACGCGAACTGGTTCGGCCGCCGGCCAATGAACGTTTTTAGCGGCATTCAACCTTTTGTTAACATTTAGTCGCCACGATGGTTGCCATGGAATGGACACTCGAAATCGTTCTGGTCGTACTACTGGGCGCAACGTTGTTTCATGCGATCCGGCTGGAACGGGCGCTGGGTGTGCTCAAGCGTGACCGGGCCTCGCTGGAATCGCTGGTGGTCGGCTTCAACGCCAGCACCAATCAGGCGGAAAGCGGGATTCAGCGGTTGCGGGCGGCAGCGGACGGCGCCGGGCGGGAGATCGAGGCGCAGCTGACCCGATCGGTGTCGCTGAAGGACGATCTGGCATTTCTGACAGAGCGCGGCGACCGGCTGGCCGACCGCCTTGACACATTGATCCGTGCCGCTCGGCCGCTGATGCGGGAGCGGACGGAGGATAAGCCGCAAGCCGCCGCCAAAGCTCCTGCCGCCGCGGCAACAACCCAGGTCGAGCGCGAATTGCTGACCGCACTGCGAATGGCGCGATAATGTGGAAGGTTCCATCACCACGGTTGCTGCCGGCAACGATCGCGACCATCGCCGCATTGCTGATGCTGAAGTGCGGTGTCCTGCTGGAGGTGGCTGTACTGCACGGCGCCCGCCCGGACAGCGCCATGATGGCGGTAGCAAATGCGGCAAGCACGGAGCGGGCACACGAAGGCGCACCGGCGCATGGTGGCGGAAATGGCTCATCGGAGCACGGTAAGCCGGCGGCTGGCGCCGAGCAGAAGTCCGTCGCGCCGCCGCCGCCGAAGGTCGAAGGTCCGCCGCCGGTGAGTGAGAGTGAGCGGGCGCTGTTGCAGGACCTGCGGCAGCGGCGAAAGGAACTGGACACGCGCGCAGAGGCGGTCGCCGCCCGGGAATCATTGATGGCGGCGACGGAACAGAAGCTGGCCGCGCGGGTCGTCGAGATGCAGACGCTGCAGAAAAAGCTCGAAGGCCTGGATGCGGCGCAGAAACAGAAAGAAGAAGCCGGCTGGCAAGGCCTGGTGAAGCTGTACGAAGCGATGAAGCCGAGGGACGCGGCGACGATCTTCAATGACCTGCAGATGCCGGTGCTGTTGCAGGTGGTCGACCGGATGAAGGACGCCAAGGCGGCGGCTGTCATGGCGGCAATGACTCCCGACAAGGCGCGCGAGGTCACGGCGGAACTGGCGCAGATGCGAACCGGCAGGACCGCCGCCCAGACGACGCCGGGTGGCTCCCGGAGCGGCCAAGCCGGCGGATAATTTTAGTTACGCAAAGGAGAGTTTAAGATGGCGATTGATAAGTCCATGAATGTACTGATCGTGGACGACTACAAGACGATGTTGCGGATTATCCGCAATCTGCTCAAGCAGATCGAGTTCAACAATGTCGAGGAGGCCTCTGACGGCACCGAGGCGTTGACGAAGCTGCGCAGCGGCAATTTCGGCCTGGTGATCAGCGACTGGAATATGGCGCCCATGACCGGCCTGCAGTTGCTGCAGGAGGTCCGCGCGGACAATCGCCTGAAGGCGATGCCATTCATCATGATCACCGCCGAAAGCAAGACGGAAAATGTCATCGCCGCTAAGGCAGCGGGCGTGTCGAACTACATCGTCAAGCCGTTCAACGCCGAGACCTTGAAAGACAAGATCGAGAAAGTATTGGCGCATGCATGAAGTCCCAGAAGGACTCCCGATAGCCGGTATCGATGCGCTGAGACAAAAGCTGGCATCGATCCGAACGAGGCAGCCCGATTTCGAACCGGGAATGGTGACGGAGGTAATACGTGCTGTGCTGACAACAATAAGTGATGATCTGACCGCCAAAGAAACAAACCTTCTGCGCGAAGTTGAGGAACTTGGCCGAACAATCGCCATTGCCAAGTCGGAGATCGCGGCGCTGAGGGTCGATGATATAACCGACCACGATATTCCGTTCGCGACAGATGAGCTGGATGCAATCGTCGAACATACGGCCCAGGCCACTCACGCGATACTGGAAAGTTGCGAGATGCTGGACAGCGTGTCGGAAGCGGTAAGCGGCGAGCCAGCGGAACAACTACAGAACGCGGTCACCCGGATTTATGAGGCGTGCAGCTTCCAGGACATTACCGGACAGCGGATCACCAAGGTGGTGACGACTTTGAAGGTGATTGAGGAAAAAGTCGCACACATCATCTCCACGTTCGGGGCATCGGGCAACGGCCAGGGTCGCGTTGCGAACACCATCACCAGCGATGCGGACCTGTTGAATGGCCCTCAGTTGCCGGCTCATGCGATGGACCAGTCCGACATCGACAAGTTGCTGGCGAGTTTCGAATGAATCTTGCCGGGACAATGCGCGCCGTTGGTTGCGCCGTTGTTCTGGCCATCCTGATTATGTTGGTCGCTGGCGGATCCCATCAGGGCTATGCTCAAACACCGCTGGGACCAGTGGCAATCCGATCCGGAAATCATGCCGCGTTCGGGCGGTTGGTGATCGATACGACCGGCAAAACGCCGATCACCCTGGATCAGGATGACGATCACCTGATCTTGCGACTGAGTGGCGATAGCCGCTTTGGGCCAACGCCGGCGCTGCCACGCAACGTCCTGGCAATGAAGATCGACGGCCAGACCTTGGAAGTGACGCTGCGGCATGGTACGAAGCTGCACTCCTGGCGGATGGATGGCAGGCTCGTGCTGGATGTGACGGATGACACCGCGGCACCACCGGCCGGCGCATCACTTCCGGCGACTCCGGCCGGCTCACCACTTCCGGCGACCCCGGCCAAGGCGGCAGCACGCGCCCGCCCGCCAGCGACGCCGTCGATGACCGTCTCGCCGGAACTGGGCGGGCGTAAAGTCCTGCGTGAGACATCGCCGGCGGTAGCGGTGCCGGTTCAGGCTGTCCCACAGGCGCCCCTGGCGAAACCATCCAAAGCGCCCCCGCCTTCGCCGACGCCTACAGCAACTGCGCCTGCCGCACCTGCACCTGTCCCGCCTTCACCTGTCCCGCCTTCACCTGTCCCGCCTTCACCTGTCCCGCCTTCACCTGTCCCAACTGCGATTGAAACCGTCCAGCAGCTTCCGCCCGGCCGTGATGTCCTGCCCGAGAACAACGTCCCTGTCGGCTTACGAGCTCGTCGCACGCGGCTGCCCAAGGAAATGGACGGAACGGCCTTCCTGTTGCCGTTTGACAGCAATACCGGCGCGGCCGCCTTTCGCATCGGCGACAGCACCTATGTCGTGTTCGACGAGCGCCGCCCGATCGACATGGCCGGATTGAAGGACGATCCGATGTTCGGTTCGGTGACGGTGCAAATGCTGCCGACCGGCACCTTGGTGCGGGTCCCGCAGCGCCCGGGGTTGTCGGTCGCGCTGACGCAGATGCAGCAGGGCTGGCGGATCGCAGCACTCGCCGCCACGCCGAAGCAGGAGCCGATTGTCGCCTCGGAGGCTGACGGGCGGCTCATGCTGGCTGCCGACCAGCCCAACGACGTCGTCTCGGTCGCGGATCCGGACACCGGCGCCACGCTGCTGGTGGGCACGCAGCGCCGCCCGGGCCAAGGCGTGCCGTCCGGACGACGAAGCACCGAATTCATTCTGCGGCCAACCTTACAGGGCGTGGTGGTTGAGCCGCTGTCGGACAGTATTGCGCTGAAGGCGTTGCCGAACGGGTTCAGCCTGTCGAATGGGCGATCGGCATTGGCGCTGTCAAAAACGACGTCCGCGACAAGCGTGCTGATGGACTCCGCGCACCTGACACGCCGGCTGAATTTTTCACCCATGCCGAAGGAAGCATTGCTGCGATTGGCGGTAAAACAACTCAATGATGCCGCCAATACGCCGCCACTGGCACGCGGCCCGCGCCACCACGCGGCGGCCGAAACCTTCCTGGCGCTGGGCCTTTCCGTGGAAGCCGAAAGCCTGCTGCAACTGGCATCTGACCAGGATCCGAAAGAGGCTGCCTCGCCGGACACCAGGGCACTCACCGCAATTGCTGCGCTGCTTGGCGGACGTCCGGAGGAGTCTGTCGGGTTGATGGACCCGAAGCTTGATGGCACCGATGATATTGCCTTGTGGCGGGCGGTACGGCTGGCAATGCAGGACGAAGGCTCGCCCCGGGCCGCGGCCGTGTTCTCGGCCACGGCACCGCTGGCGCTTCAGTATCCGGCGACGATCCGCGACCGCATCTTGCCGCTGATGGCGGAGACGATGATCCAGGGCGGAGCGATTGAGCCGGCGGCGCGTCTGCTCGCGCTGCGGCCGGACGATCCGAAACTGGCCTATGCGCGGGCATTGCTGCGTCAGGCTGAGGGTGACCGCGATAAGGCGCTAGCGCTATATGACGCCATCGCCAACGGCCATGATCAATACGATCGCGCACGGGCGGGTGTTCGCGCGGTGGAGTTGCGACTGGCAAGCGGAGCGCTCGATAAGACCCAGGCCGCGGACGCCTTGGACAAGTTGTTGTATGCATGGCGTGGCGACTCGCGTGAGCTGGCGCTGCGCCAGCGGATCGCGGAACTGCGCGGCCAGACCGGCGCGTGGCGCTTAGCCGTCGCAGTGCTGCGCGAGGCGGAGACACTATTCCCCGAACAAGCCGCGACGATCCACGGCCGGTTGAAGGATGCATTCGCCGCGATGATACGCGACACCAGCACGCAGCAGGTCCCGCCCATCGAATTCGTGACGATGGTGGAGGAGAACACGGACCTGGTCTCGGATTCCGCTGAAGACGAGCTGGTCGGGCAATCCCTTGCGGATCGACTTATGGCACTCGACCTGCCGAACCGCGCGAAGCCGGTGCTGCTGAAGCTCATGAAGCAGACCAGGAACGCGACCGCGAAGGCGCGCTACGGCGCCAACCTGGCAACACTGAGTGCGCGGGACGGCGACGATCCCGGTGCGCTGGCGATGCTGGATGCTTCCGAGGCACCCGGCCTGCCGGCCGATCTCGCGGAGCAACGGCTGATCGTTCGCGCCGCCTCCATGGCGCATCAGGGTGACCCGACTGCTGCGGCGGCACTCCTGACGCCGGTGCGTACCGCTCAGGCGATGGAGACACGGGCGCAAATCCTCGAAAGTGTGTCGGATTGGGCCGGAGCCGAACAGGCTTGGTCGGACTGCGCGGCCGCCACCGTGCCGGACAGCGGCGCGCTTAACGAGGCACAGACGCGAACCGTGCTTCGCCTGGCAACAGCCACGGCACGCGCGGGCGATATGGCGAGGCTCCCGTCACTGCGGCAAAGCTACGGCTCACGAATCGGCACTGGCGCGCTGGGCGACATGTTCCGCCTGCTGACCGCGGAGCCGATCAGTTCCAGCACCGATATCGCTCGCTCACAGCAGGAAATGGGCTTGGCGGCGTCATTGCAGGCCGGCTTGAAGGCAGTGGCGTCAGGGACGTCAGCACGCTGAACCGCTGTGTGCTGATTTTATCGATTTGGGGATATGCGGTTTTCGCGCGGCTCGGAGAAAAAAGGGGCTTGCGCCTCACCCCCCTTGCAATCATGTTCCGCACCCTTGGCCCCAGGGGACAGTGGCCGGCTTTCGTGCGTACTGTCCAACAGGCCGTCTACTGGTAGGAAGGGGTACGCGATGAACGCACTCAGCCCACTGGGGATGGTCTCGGAACTTCCGAGCAGCAACCAGATGCAGTCCGACGCTGAGCGGACAGTTGTAACTAATCCGGGGACGGAAGTTCAGAAGGATTATTTCGTCGAAAAGGATGGCGTAAAGTTCGCTGGCATGCACTTGCTGGTCGATCTTTGGGGCGCATCCAACCTATGCGACCCCGATCACATTGATCGGGCGCTGCGTGAGGCAGCCGAAGCGGCAGGTGCGACTATCCTGCACGGGCATTTCCATCATTTCTCGCCGAATGGCGGGGTGAGCGGGGTGCTGGTGCTGGCGGAGAGTCACATCAGCATCCACACCTGGCCGGAGCGTGACTTCGCCGCCATCGACATCTTCATGTGCGGGGCATGTGATCCGTACGATGGGATTCCGGCGCTGAAGGCGGCGTTCCAGCCACAGTCGATCAACCTGGACGAACAGCGGCGCGGCAAGGTCGTATAACGGCCTATCGGGTTCATCAAACAGGACGGCCCGGATGCAGATCCGGGCCGTAAACTTATGGGATGCAGGATGGGAACCGACAGCTGGATCAATGAGACGCTGTATCCGGACTGGGGTCAGCGTTTCCGGGTGACGCGTGAACTGGCAAGGGTGAAGAGCGAGTTCCAGGACATCGCGATTTTCGAAAGCGCTTCGCACGGCAGGGTGATGGTGCTGGACGGCGTCATCCAGATCACCGAGGGCGACGAGTTCGTCTACCAGGAAATGCTGACCCATGTGCCGCTGCTGGCACATGGATCGGCCGAAACCGTGCTTATCATCGGCGCCGGCGATGGTGGCGTGCTGCGCCGCGTGCTGCAGCACAAGACGGTGAAACGGGCGGTGATGGTGGAGATCGATGGCGAGGTCGTCCGCCTATCAAAGCAATTTCTCCCCCGCATCGCCGGCGACGCATGGGCGGATCCACGGGCTGAGGTCATAGTCGGCGACGGAATTGATTACGTGAAGCGCGCGGCTGATGCCTCGTTCGACGCAATCATCGTCGACTCGACCGACCCGATCGGCGTTGGCGAAGTGTTGTTCACCGACGAATTCTACGCCAACTGCGCCCGCATTCTGACCCCGCGGGGGCTGGTGGTGAACCAGTGCGGCGTGCCATTCATGCAGGCGGACGAACTGCGCGAAACCAGCTTGCGGCGGCGCAAGTTCTTCGCTCACGTCACGGCGTATGTGGCGGCAGTCCCCACCTACGTCGGCGGGTTCATGACGCTGGGTTGGGCGAGCAAGGACGGCGCGATGGCGGCGACGCCGCTGCAGACCATCCAGGCGCGCGCCGAGCGGAACGGGATACTCGGGATAACGGAGTACTGGACGCCGGAGATCCATGTCGGGGCGTTCAACCTGCCGCCTTACATCGCCCGGCATCTGCCGACGGCGTGATAGCGATGACAGCGGCCGGGCGAAACGATACACCTTCATTGTCCGATCACTGTTGAGGAAGCCTGCATGCGGATCGTCTATGCCTCTTTGGTCGTGGCTTCCTCGCTTTTGGGGGGCTGCTTCTTGCCCGGTAGGGCGGTTGCCCAAGTGGATAGTCGCGAGGGCATAGCGTTGCAGAACCAGGTCTACCAGCTTCGCCAGATTGTGCAGGGGCTGCAGGACCAGGTCGCGCGTGGCGGTGGCGGTTCCCGCCAGCCCGCCTACGCTCCGCCGCAACAGCTGTCGGGCGGGAACGACCTGCTCGCGCAGTTGCTGACCCGGGTGGACGCGCTGGAGGAGCAGGTGCGTCAGTTGCGCGGCCGGATCGACGAGACCCAGAACCAGGTGCAACGGCAAAACGACGATTTGGGCAAACGACTCGATGACCTGGCGTTTCAGGTCAGTCCGCAGGGTGGTGGCGGGCGAAGTGGGACACAGCCTGGACTGCAATCAGGCGGAGCCGGGATGATCGCGCCATCGGTCGGTCCAGGGCCGGCACCAACGCCGCTGGCTCCGCCGCCGGCGCGGCCGTCAGGACCCCGAACGCCGGAAATGGCCTTGCAGGAAGGCAACGCCGCATTGGCGCGGCGGGATTATGCCGCGGCCGAGGCAGCGGCACGGGAAGTGCTGGCCAACCGCACGTCGCCGCGGGCCTATGACGCGCAATTCCTGCTGGCGCAGGCGCTGGCGGGGGAGAAGCAGTATCCGCAAGCCGCTGTGGCCTACGATGACGTGTACAACCGCGCTCGGACCGGAACCCATGCGCAGGATGCGCGGCTGGGACTGGCGGTATCACTGACCGCCATCAACGAGAAGAAGGCAGCGTGTGACGTGCTGAGCCGGATGCCCAGCGAGTTCCCGCGACTGCGGCCGGAAGTGAGTGCCGGCATGGCCTCCACGGCACAGAAGGCGGGGTGCCGCTAAGGCAGAACGCCGTGGCGGTGGACGCGCTGTTCGCATCGTTCACCAAGGCAATGGACCGGTTGGGCCCGTTCGAACAGCGTCCGGCGATAGCCGTCGCGGTTTCCGGCGGAGCTGACAGCATGGCACTCGCGCTGCTGGCGCGGGATTGGGTTCGGCTGCGCGGCGGCACAATCGTCGCGCTGATCGTCGATCATGGGCTGCGGCCGGAATCAACCGACGAGGCGCGTGTCGCGGCCGAACGGCTGGCTGGCCTCGAAGTCGAGGCGCGCATACTGCGCCTGACCGGGCTGGCGCGAGGGCCGGCCATGGCGGAGCGCGCGCGCATTGGGCGTTACGAAGCACTTGCACGTGCTTGCCCTGAGGTCGGCTGTCTGCATCTGCTGCTCGGCCACCATGCGGCCGACCAAGCCGAAACACTGGCCATGCGGGTGCTTCGCGGCAGCCAGACGCACGGTCTGTCCGCCATGGCGGCGCTGCGGGAACTGGCCGGCGTGCGCCTGTTGCGTCCGTTGTTGGGCGTCTCGCCCGCCGCATTGCGGCAGTTTCTGAACGAGCGGGCTGTGGACTGGGTCGAAGATCCATCCAACCACGATGTGCGTGCGCTGCGGCCCAGGCTGCGTCAAGCGCTTACCGCCGTGCCAGACACAGCGCTAGGCGACGCTCTGTCATTGGTTGGGCGGCTACGGCAACAGGATGAGGCAGCGATCGCCTGCGAACTCGCTGCACGCGCGTCGATCCGGCCGGAAGGGTTCGCGTTGGTAAGCAACGGGCGGATCAGCGTGGACGCCTTGCGGTCGCTGATCGGGACGATTGGCGGGGGAATCTACCCGCCCGCGCCGGGCCTCGTCAGTGAGCTTGCCGCACGAATGAAGCCGGCAACGGTGGCTGGTGTGCGTCTGCTGCAGGCGGGCCGGTTCGGTGACGGCATGCTTGTGGTGCGCGAGGAAGCGGCGATCAGGCCGGCTGTAACGGCCTCGCCGGGGGTCGTTTGGGACGGACGCTTTCGCTTGGTTACGCCGGCTGGCATGCAGGCCGGCGCCGTGATCGGCGCGCTGGGCGACGACGCAGCCAGGTTCCGGCACCATTCCCCCCTGCCCTCGGCGGTTCTGCGAACGCTTCCGGCTATCCGCTACGGCGAAAAGGTAGCTTTTGTGCCGCATCTGGAGTATAGGTGCCAGGAAACCGGCCGACCGATCACCATGGTGTTCAGCCCGGCCAGACAAGCCGCCGGCGCCACTTTCGTCCCGGCTAATTGACCGGGGCAGACGTCAAGGACGGCTTGTGAGTTGTTATCGGCCTAAAATACGTGGACGATGCTTTGCAAGGCGGGGATGCAGGGAATGGTTCCCCGCACTATGTTAGCACTGTTTCGCTCGGCTGGAGATTGACTACGAAGGCTTGGCGTCCCCATCGGACTGTGAACGTGAGCAAAGTCATATGAGCAATTTCGGCCGGAACCTCGCGCTGTGGGTGATTATCGCCCTGCTGCTCGTGGTATTATTCAATCTGTTCCAGCCCGGCGTAAACCACACGAACTCCACGCAAATCGCCTACTCGGACTTCATCGGCGAGGTGAATGGCGGGCGCGTGCGTGATGTCGTGATCCAGGGGCGCACCGTGTCCGGCCAGCTAAACGACGGGCGGACATTCCAGACCTATACGCCGGAAGATCCGGCGCTGGTGAAGACGCTGACCGACAAGAACGTGCGGGTGATCGCCAAGCCGGAAGACAGCGACGTCAACCCGCTGCTGCACTACCTGCTGTCGTGGTTCCCGATGCTGCTGCTGATCGGCGTGTGGGTGTTCTTCATGCGCCAGATGCAGTCGGGCGGCGGGCGCGCGATGGGGTTCGGGAAGTCGCGGGCTCGCATGCTCACGGAAAAGCAGGGGCGCGTCACGTTTGAGGATGTCGCCGGCATTGACGAAGCCAAGGGCGAGCTTCAGGAAATTGTCGAGTTCCTGAAGGACCCGCAGAAGTTTCAGCGGCTCGGCGGCAAGATCCCCAAGGGCGTGCTGTTGGTTGGACCGCCCGGCACCGGCAAGACGCTGCTGGCGCGAGCGATCGCGGGTGAGGCAAACGTTCCGTTCTTCACCATCTCCGGTTCCGACTTCGTCGAAATGTTCGTGGGTGTCGGCGCATCGCGTGTCCGCGACATGTTCGAACAGGGGAAGAAGAACGCCCCGTGCATCATCTTCATTGACGAAATCGACGCTGTCGGCCGGCATCGCGGTGCGGGCCTTGGTGGCGGCAACGATGAACGCGAACAGACCCTGAACCAGATGCTGGTCGAGATGGACGGCTTTGAGTCGAACGAGGGCGTTATCCTGATTGCGGCAACCAACCGTCCCGACGTGCTGGACCCTGCCCTGCTGCGTCCCGGCCGCTTCGATCGTCAGGTGGTAGTGCCAAATCCGGACGTGAACGGGCGCGAGAAGATCCTGCGTGTACATATGCGCAAGGTGCCGCTGGCGTCCGACGTCGACCCGAAGGTCATTGCACGCGGAACACCGGGGTTCTCGGGCGCTGATCTGGCTAATCTGGTGAACGAAGGCGCGCTGCTGGCGGCAAGGCTAGGCAAGCGCGTGGTCGCGATGGCCGAGTTCGAGGCTGCCAAGGACAAGGTCATGATGGGCACCGAACGGCGCTCGCTGGTGATGTCCGAAGCCGAAAAGCGGATGACGGCGTATCATGAATCCGGCCACGCGCTGTGTGCCATGCACGAGCCGGAATGCGACCCGGTGCATAAGGCGACCATCATTCCACGTGGCCGTGCACTGGGATTGGTGATGAGCCTGCCCGAGGGCGACCGCTACTCGAAGTCGAAGTCCAAGCTGTTGTCGGAGCTGACGATGGCGATGGGCGGCCGGGCGGCGGAAGAAATCATCTTTGGGCCGGACAAAGTGTCGAACGGCGCGTCCGGCGATATCAAAATGGCGACCGACCAGGCGCGGCGGATGATCACCGAATGGGGCATGTCAGACAAGCTCGGCATGATCGCTTATGGCGACAACAGCCAGGAGGTGTTCCTGGGTCACTCGGTGACGCAGAACAAGAACGTGTCGGAGGCCACCGCGCGCGAGATCGATAGTGAGATCAAGGACATCATCGATCGGGCCTATAACAAGGCTCGGCGTTTGCTGACCGAGAACGTCGAGGAACTGCATCGGCTGGCGCGTGGCCTGCTGGAGCATGAGACGCTGTCGGGCGACGAGATCCGCACGGTGCTGCGCGGCGAGCCGGTGATCCGCAAGGTGGTCGACGAGCCGGCGCCGGAATCGCGCCGGGCGTCGGTGCCGACGTCGGGACGGCCGGCAGCGCCGCCGCCGGGTGGAGCAGCGCCGGCCCCTCAGCCGGGCTGATCGTGTTGCCCGAAGTCCTGCTGATCATTGCAGGACAAGGGTTCAGGTCAAATCTCTGTGGATCCCCCGGGACGTGACAACGTTCCGGGGGTTTTCGTTGAGTCGGCTCAGCGTTCACCTCAACCGGTCCGTCACGCGTGTAGAACGATGCACGTTGCCGGGCCGAAGACATCCTCCACGGACGCACCAAGCTGACGCACCCGATGCGGCGCCGGCTTCATTGATTGTGTCTTCATGAGCAAGCCCGCTGCGGCTGACAGAAGCTCAGCTTGCCTGTTGACGCTGGCCGCGTGTTGCTGCAACGAAGCGTGGTGTTCTACCGGCAGAAACATCTCCTGGCGATCGAAGGGCTGGAACCGCCCGCGATCAGCCAATTGGTCGACCTTGCCGAGAGCTATGTTCTCCTCAACCGGTCAGGCAAAACGCAGCGCGACCTGTTGCGCGGGCGGACGTTGATCAACCTGTTCTTTGAAGACAGCACGCGGACCCGAACCAGTTTTGAGCTCGCAGGCAAGCGCCTGGGGGCGGATGTCATCAACATGGGCGTGTCGTCCTCATCGGTGAACAAGGGCGAGACGCTGGTCGACACGGCGGCGACCCTGAACGCCATGCATTGCGATCTGCTCGTGGTGCGGCATGACCAGTCGGGCGCGCCACACCTGTTGGCGCAGATCGTCGATGCTGCCGTGATCAATGCCGGCGACGGAACGCACGAGCATCCGACGCAGGCGCTGCTTGACGCGGTGACAATCAAGCGGCGGAAGGGCCGGATCGCCGGGCTGGTCGTGGCAATCTGCGGTGACGTCGCGCACTCGCGTGTCGCGCGGTCAAATATTCACCTGCTGACGACGATGGGCTGCCAGGTTCGCGTGGTCGGGCCCCCAACGCTGATCCCGCCGGAGGTCGCCGATCTGGGGGTCACCGTCTTTCATGATATGGCCGCCGGGTTGGCGGGCGCCGACGTCGTGATGATGCTGCGGCTGCAGCGCGAGCGCATGGCTCGCGGCTTGGTGCCGAGCGCACGGGAGTTCTTCCGGTTTTACGGACTGGATTCGGAGAAACTGGCGTTCGCCAAGCCCGATGCAATCGTGATGCATCCGGGGCCAATGAACCGCGGGGTGGAGATCGACAGCGCAATCGCGGACGACCCGGTGCGCAGTGTCATCCGGGAACAGGTCGAGATGGGCGTCGCCGTGCGCATGGCGGTGCTGGATGTGCTGTCACGGGATCACCGTCGGAATGAACCCTGATACGCTATTTACCGACGTTCGCGTGCTCGGTGCCGGCGTCGACATGCAGGGCGACCTGCTGGTGCGCGACGGACTGATCGCAGATTTCGGCCGCGCTCTGGGCCGGCCGGACGAGGCGATTGTGATCGAGGCAGACGGCGCCGTGCTGTGCCCCGGCCTGGTCGACATGCGGGCTTGGGTGGGGGAGCCCGGATTCGAATATCGCGAAACCATTGCCTCAGCGGCAGTTGCCGCAGCGGCCGGCGGTATCACGACGCTGGCGGCCTTGCCGGATACCCAGCCGGCAATCGACGACCCCGGTTTGGTGCAGCTATTGCGGACGAAGGGCGAACTGACCGGCAGCCTGACGATCCTGCCGTATGGGGCTGTGACACGGGGCTGCCGCGGCGAGGAACTTGCCGAGATCGGCCTGCTGCGGGAAGCGGGAGCGGTTGCATTCACCGACGGCTCGCGGGCAATCGGGTCAGCCAGGTTGATGCGGCTGGCATTATCCTATGCTCGTGGGTTTGGCACGCGGATCGTGCAGCATCCCGAAGATCCTTCGCTGGCCGGCGGCGGATGTGCCACCGAGAGCGAGCAGGCGACGCGGCTGGGGCTGCCGGGGATCCCGGCGGCGGCCGAAGCGATGATGGTGGCGCGTGACATCCGGCTGACGGAGCTTACAGGCGGCGCGGTGCATTTTGCCCATGTCTCGACCGGGGAAGCGCTGGAGCTGATCCGGCGAGCGAAGGTGGCCGGCTTGGCGGTGACCTGCGATACGGCGCCGCCCTATTTCGATCTGAACGAAACGTCGATTGGGGATTTTCGCACTTACGCAAAGCTGTCGCCGCCCCTGCGCAAGGAGCATGACCGGCGGGCGGTGATTGCTGCGCTGGCGGACGGGACAATCGATGCGATCGCGTCGGACCACCAGCCGCGGGATGCCGACGACAAGCGATTGCCGTTTGCACTCGCCTCGGCCGGCGGATCAGGATTGGCGACCCTGCTGGCGGTGACGTTGGCGCATGTGCATAACGGATCGCTGCCACTGGCGGGCGCGATCGAGTTGCTCACGGCGAGGCCGGCTGCGCTGCTTGGGATTAACGTCGGGACGATTGCCAAGGGTGCGGTGGCCGATCTGTGCCTGTTCCATCCAGAGCGGATCTGGAAAGTGGATGCCGGCAGGCTTCCGGGCAAGGCGCAGAACACGCCGTTCGATGGACGGGCGCTGGAGGGGGTGGTGCTGGGCACGTGGAAACGAGGCCGGCGGGTTTTCGGGTCATAGATTGACACAAACAGCCGGTGCAGCCGACTGTCAGCCGGTCACCGAAGGAATGCTGCGATGCCGGCTGCTCCGACACGTGCCCTGCTTGGCTTCATCGCAGCGGCAATAGCGGTTCTGACGTTTCACCAGGCGATGTGGGCGGCGCTGCATTTCGCCGCGATCCCTGGAATGGGCATGCCGCCGCCATACCCGATGCGGCCCATTCCACCTTTGGGCGTTCCACAGATCCTGAACCTCTGTTTCTGGGGCGGGCTTTATGGCGCTGTATTCGGGCTGGTGCTGCCCCGGCTGCGGGCGCCGCTCTGGCTGTGCGGGCTGGCGTTGGGCATCATCGCAGGGCTGGTCGGCATCTTCATCATTCCAATGATCAAGGGGATGCCGGTTGGGGCTGGCTGGTCGGCGCGGACGTGGCTGTTGATCTTTCTGATCAACGGGTTCTGGGGGATCGGCGTGGGGATCATTCTGCCGCTGTTGTCGCGACGAGCGCCGGCGCGGGCCTGAACGCCGAAACGGGCGGAAGGGGCACGTCAGCCTGGCGGCATCATGAGATCGCTGACGGGCCTCCGGACGGACCGACTAACGCCAATCCGGGGCAACGGCTCCCCGATCCGGCCCATAAACACGAATTCCTCTGTCCCTGCTGCAAAGGTCCGCCGGAATTCATCCGCCAGGCGTCTGGCTTTGGCGCGCAATCCTGGAACGATGGTAAACGGGAGGTCCTTCTGGCCATAATCAGCAAAGACCAGCAGCGCCATTGCCGGCTGCATGGCAAGCCCAAGTCGCGCGGCAGTCAGCCAGAAGCGTTGGATGTGGACGCCGGCCTCGATGAGCGCGTCGATTGAATGCGCGGTATCGGTGGGAAACCGCAGTGTGAAGGCTGCCGCGCTCGACAGTATCGGGAGATAATCCATCTCCACCCGTGCCATAAGCGTGCCGGTAAAGCGGTTGAGCCGATCCATGCGCACCCAGCTCTGAATTGCCCAACGCATGACGCGCAATGTCAGGCGACTTATCCCCAAGGCCCCGGCAGGTATTTTGGTTGGGCTCAGGCTCGCGTCCCAGTCGATGATTGCCTGGTGAACGGGCAAGGCCTCGGGCGCACGCAGCCGAATATCCGTCGCCAGGGCGCTTAACTTGGCGAACTGCCAGCGTGCCGGATTTGAGGCCCACCAGTCGATCCGTAACCTGCCACCCAGCGCGGCTTCGAGTTCGCTGCGTTCCGCCTGGCTGAGCTTGCGCGTGCGATAGCGCCTTCGGTCAGTCGAACGCTCCCCCAGTGCCGCATACAGCGGATCACGCGCGATCGTGTGATCCGGGACGAACTGCACATGCAAAATGAGCGGATCCGGTTCGGCTTTCACCTGCCATCGCATCTGCCAACCTTGGGCTGACGCAGCGATCCGGAGGTTCTCCATCAGCATTCCGGCGACCCACACGTTCGGCTCGCCGTTGCGAAAATGATAGATGTTGCCGGTCGCGTGACGGGTGATATGCACGCGGACGGATCCATCGGCGCATTTTTCGAAGCGCCAGGGCTGCTCGTTGTCGCCGCTAGGAGCCCAGCGAGCGGCGTGCAGGATTTCATCCACCGGGTCGGCTGGATAGAAAATTGCCGCCGGGGCCGGCTGCTTCTGCATGTGGGCCAGGATCCGAGGCGTGGCGATCCGCAACTTCAATCGTTGCAGCGGCCCGTTCAGGCCGAGAGGCAGTCTTTTCGATGCCAGGATGCCGCGGAAGGCGTCGTACTGGTGGCTCCATGGGGCTGCCTTAACGTCGCCGCGCCGAAGCAGGAATTTAATGGCCATTGTGGCAGCGACCCCTGCGGCCAACTGACAGCCAGCACTGGTGGAAGGCCCTGCCTTGGTCGCAAGGTTCAGTCGCGTTCGATCGACCAGATAGCGGCGATGCAGACCTCTGGGCGCAAGGCCGATCAGGAACCGCAGCTGCTGCTCCAGTTCCGGCCGAGCATCCATGCGAAAGTATTGTTCAAAGCTCATGCCGTTTGGATCAAAGCCCATGAAGACGGTTCCCATCCCCACCGGCCCTGCGGTCAAGGCAGGAATGCCGAGTTCATGGCAGCGAGCGTAGACCTGGCGGCGAATATCAAGGACGAAGAAGTCGAACCCATCGAGAAACAAGTCTACGCCGGCGAGGAACCCGTCGACGTTCTGAGTCGTAACGCCTTCATCAAAGCGGGTAATATGAAGCTGCGGGTTGATGGCAAGGGCCATTTCTTCCATCACGCCGGCCTTGGGCCGACCCAGCGTGGCAATGTTGGCGCCGGCCTGGCGGTTGAAGTTGACAAGGGAGAAATGGTCGAAGTCCGCAATATGGAAGGCGCCGATACCCATGCGGGTAAGGGTGATCAAATACTCCCCGCCGACGCCCCCCATGCCGGCAATCGCCACACGCTTTCCACGAAGCGTCAGTTGGTCGGCTTCGGTAAACCAACCAAGGTTGCGGACGAACGCGGCGTCATAGGAGAATTTGGGCGAGGCTTGCGTCATGACATCCACCCGTGATCCGCAGTGGGATAGGCGCGTATAATACTGAGCTCGATCTCGTATCTTGTGCTTGGTCGCCCGTTGTTCGGCAAAAGCCAAAGATGCAAAACTGTCGCGTTTTCAACGACGCAGTGGTGTCTCGAACAACAAAAGGCGGTGCCGGATAGCACCGCCTTCCATTGCAGCGACCTGCGTCGGCAGGTCAGGGCTTGCGACGACGCCGGACAACGCCGGCGAGCCCGACCAACCCTGCGCCGAGCAGACCGACCGTAGCCGGTTCCGGTGCGGCCGCGATGAAGGTCAGATTGCCACCTCCGCCGCTGATATTAAGAAACGACACGCCGGGGGCGCCCGCATTCAGCGTAGTGACCGTATCCGTTGCGCTGAAATTGCCGACCTGCAGGTTCAGACCGGCAAGTGGGGCCAGAAAGAATGCGCTTTCATCTGACGTGCATGGCGCCCCAGCCGACGCACCCGTGCACTCAGTGAAACTAAGATTGGCATTCGCGGTCGGTGAGTAGCCGTTCGCAGTCTTGCTCGTAGACAGCAAGCCGGTGCCGCTAATCAAGCTACCGTAACCCAGGATCTTTGTCGGCCCCGGATTGGAGGTCGTAACCGATCCGTTGTTCACCGTGAAGGAGACGGGGGAGGCACCGCTGGCTGAGCCGATAAGGGTGTAATTCAGAGTACTGAAAACGCCGTTTGCCGTAGTCCCGCTGAGCGTTGGCAAGGGAGCGGTCGTGCCGGTGGCGCTGAACGCCAGGTAAAGACTGTAGCCTGGGATTCCCAGAGCGGCGACGTCTTGGCCAAGGCCAAATGAGGACACGGTGGAGCCGCCATTTAAGAAATTCAGAATGTTCAGGTAGCCGGTTTGGGTGAAAGCGCCGGTCGAGGTGGTGATAGTGTTGGAGACGAAGTCCGCTACATTATAGTTCGTTGCATTCGTGATGTTGGTAAACCCAGCGCCGGCGGTTCCGTCGGAAGTCAACCCGACAGCCGCGGGGCTCCAGGAGAATGTCACGATGCCCGCCTGGGCGGACGTTACGGCGCCTGACGTCAGTACCGCGAGGATCGCGGCAGCGCCTAGATATCTGTTCCCTTGCATAGTCTCGCTCCTCGCGAACACGATCTTGCGTTGAAGTCTGCCAGACACCTCAGGAATTCAGGGCCATGGGCCAGTCATCAGCATCTGGACATGCCATGATAAGCAACGACCGTGCCAACTCGTAATGACTTGAAATGGCACAACAACGCGAAGTTTTTCCAGATGCTCGTCCGACGGTTGTAAAAGATACCGACACACTCGCAAACTGGCACCGTTTTTCCGGTAGATTAAGCGCGAGGCTTCACGACATAGCTCTGCTGCTTCCATCGTGGCGATCGTGGTGAAACATCCGGCCACCGTGTACGGTTTGCCGGTGGCGGTCAGGTCGGTTTTGGACCTTGAGTCTCGGCTTTCGACGATTTTGTCGCCGCGCCCATACGCGGCGCGGCTGCGGTGACGTCAACAATAGCCCAGCGTCTCCATCTCCAGGTTCTCGCGAGCAGTAAATTCCTGATCCGGTGTCGAACCAGCCTTCCATTTGGGCCGGGCAAACCATGTTCCGCCAGCGGTCAGGTAATCCCAGGTTGGAAATTGCTCGCGCCGCACGCCCTCAAGCATCTTGGCAAGATCGACGGCTGTGGGCTGGCGTATGCCATGACACTCCACCGGCGCGCCGATCGGGTCGAACCGGATCGCGTTGCGTTCATTCAGGCGGATCAAGGTACGTTCCTGTAACGCAAGCCAATGGGTGATACCCAGTTTGCTGCTGAGCTGAACCAACCCGCGCACCAGGGCCAGCCTCATCAACGCCATGTTCGCACAACCCACGCGCCGGGATTTCGACAGGGCGAATCGCGAGATTTCCCCGGACGTGCGCAACGGGATATGAGCGAGGCGGTCAGGTGAGCAGAATTCCTGGATCTGGAAGCTCGCAGCTGGATTGATCGGGTTGATGCAGATGAGCCGCGCTGTACCGACCGGCTCGCCATCTTCGCGGTGCCGCAGCAGCACGTGCCGCGAATGGTCGTCAAAATCGTCAAATTCCTCGCCGATGTTGCCCGGCATATCCTGATGGCCGCGCTCCACACAATAGACCTGGTGGCGCAATCGGAAAACCTCTCGCAGCTCGGCACGGGTTTCGACGATATTAATCTCAAACTCGCTAGCAGTAAGAGATAGTTCGCGTTCAAGTACAGCCATCATAATTGCAGATCCCGGTATGAATCAAAAGAGCCAAACTTCGATGCTGCACCAGGGGATACACTTTCCCGAGAGCGGTGGCAATAGAACAAGCAGACAAAGGGACTGGTTTTTGGTTAACGCTTACTTAATGCCAAGGTCTGCCTCGAAATGTCGCCTTCCGGCAACTTACTGCAACTGGAGGATGCTAGTATGGCATACAGAATTTGGCGGGAAACCACGGCGCAACAGCTGCAGACTTGAGCAATATACAAGAAACGGTTAAGGATTTTCTAACATACGAAATATAATCACTAAGGAAATGCTAAATGGTACGACCATCGTGTCGCACTCCGCGACGCAACCCTTAAACATCCCCGACGACCATATCAAGAGGGGGCTCGTGCTGGGCCGGGCAGGCGGCTCAGCGTGCCGCGGCTGCATCAACCCCAGCCCGGAAAAGCGGCGGCCGAATCCGCCGAAAAAACCAATGGATGTGCTGTTGAGGAAGCCGCTCTCTTAACCGCTTCTCGCCGACAAGCAGGCCACATACCGGTGCCGGTCGAGCTGCTCGGACTCGACAAGACAACGTCGTCAAATGTCTTGCTGATACCAGCAAACAACGGCGTGGAAACGACTCGACTTTACTGGCAGAACCTCAACAGGCGCCGTGGCATCTACCGCAGGAACGGGTTACCGGCCTTCTCAGCGCCAATGGTCGAACCCGGACCATGGCCACAGAGGAACGACATGTCGTCGCCCAGCGGCAGCAGCTTGGTCTTGATCGCCTCGATCAATGCCGCGTGGTCACCATAGGCAAAATCAGTGCGGCCGACGGAGCCCTGAAACAGCACATCACCCACCAGGGCAAAACGCGATGCTTGGCTGACATAGACCAAAGAGCCGGGCGTATGGCCGGGGCAATGCAACACGTCGAACTGGTGGGGCCCCAGGGTCAGGACCTCGCCTTCGGCAATCCAACGATCGGGGGTGACGTTGGCGGCATCGAATCCATACTCGGCAGCCTGTTCAGCGATCCCGTTCAGCAGGAATTCATCACGCCGGTCAGGGCCCTCGACAGGGATCGGTTTGCCATATTTCTGCGTTAGGGCATCGCGCAGGGCTGCCGCACCGCCGGCATGATCGAGATGGCCATGCGTCAGCACGATTTTCTCGATGATCGCGCCGGTCTGCTCGACACCGGCGAGGATGCGATCCACGTCGCCGCCGGGGTCGACGACCATGCCCGCCTTGCTCGCCTCATCCCAAAGAATGGCGCAGTTCTGCTGGAACGGCGTCACCTGGACGATGGCACCGCGCAGCCGGGTCGATTCCACGGTCAATGCAGCTTCGGTGATTTCAGGAAGCTGGCGCGATCGGCGGAGCGGACCGAGACGCGCTTTGGCGAGCCATCGCGTTCGATGCGCAAGCGGACTTCGGCGCCGGCGCTGCCGGAGGACCAGACACGGCGCCACAGGCCGGCGAGGTCCGGAATCTCCTCGTCATTGACGGTCAGGATCTTATCACCCTGGCGCACGCCCGCCTGTTCCGCGGGGCCATTGTCCGCGAGACCGCCGACGATCAGTGTCTCTTCCGCCTCGGTGGCGTACAGGCCGAGCCAAGGCCGGGCCGGGCGGTTGACGCGCCCGTAGGACAGCAGGTCGTCCATGATGGGGGCAAGCAGTCCGATAGGCACGACCATGTTCATGTCGAGCCGGCGACCCTTTCCGTCACCCTGCTGCAGGATCAGCGACCCGACGCCCATCAGCTTGCCATCGGTGCCAATCAGCCCACAGCCGCCCCAGAACGGATGGGCAGGCGCGGTAAACAGCGCGTCGTCCAGTACATACTCCCAGTAACCGGCAAACTCCTGGCGACCGACGATGCGGGTTTCAATGGAATGGTGGCGCCCGCCTCCAGCGGCGAGCACCGCCTGGTCGCCAACCTTCAGGCTGTCGGAATCACCCAGTTCCAGTGTCGGCACATCAAGCTTGCCCAGCGCCTGAACCAGGCCAAAACCACTTTCTTGGTCGTATGCCAGGGCATGTCCAGGGACGGCCTGGCCATCGTTGGAGGTAATCCAGATGGTTTCCGCCTCGGTGATCAGGTAGCCGATGGTCGCGATCAGGCCGGTGTTGCGGATCATCACGCCGCTCCCGGCGCGCTCAGTACCCAGCGAGTTGGCGGTAAAGGCGTCCGCCGGAACATATGTTTTTAGGCTGACGACAGCCTTCAGCGCTCGTTCAAGATCGAACGAGTAGTCGCTGGGATCGGGCTGCAGATTGGACGGGATTTCCCAGTCTTCTTTCTTCATGCCTCGCCGTCTTCCCTGGTTCGGTCGTCCCTTCGGTGGCGTATCGGTCATGTGTCAATTATATCGGACTTTTTGCGCCTGCCGACAATGCCGGCGGTGGCGAATGAACCCCGATTAACCTTATCAGGGGCGCCGGTTGGCGTTGAGCTCGTCGGGCGTGAGCTGGAATCCGGCGATAACCTGATAGGCATTGCCTGACTTTTCGGCCGAAACCGGCAGGCTGACGTTGATGTCGCCGCTGCTCATGCTCAAACGGTCGACGTTCGGCGGAAACACGACATGCACAGGAAAGACCTGCTTGGTCGGGACCGTGTCGCCCTCCGCGATGGCCAGGAAGACCGGCACCTCCGCCTCCCGCCCCTGCATCGCCGGGCCGCGCTGGACCGAGATCGTGATATCAACCGTAGCCGCGAGGGTCGATTTGTCGTCACCAGGCTGGCACTTGCCGTTTACCGCGGTGACGCGGGCCTGCAGGATGAGGTCGGTCAGGTCGTGGGCCGGTCCGGGACCGGCATAGCGAGTGAGATCGGCCAACGCTGGGATCAGCCGCGCCGTCGGACAGACAGGGGCGAAGTCATTTCGGCCGGGTCCGCACCCGGAAACAGCCAGCAGCAACGCAGGCAGGCAGAAACGCAGACGAGAGGACATCAAGGACTCCGCGAGACCGGACGGGCGCCCGGCTTTCCATTCTGGCCCCCGCCGGCGCGGTGGGCAATACCGCCGGGATAGGCAATGTTGGTGCCGGGCCGCGCCGGCAGCCGCCGCTATATCCGAACCCTTCAAACCGCGGCGCGGAGGTACTGCGGCGGCAGCTCGGGCTTGACCCCCAGGGCCTTGGCGGCATGGGTCGGCCAGGCGGGATCGGCGAGCAGCGCGCGGGCGATAAGAACCACATCGGCGCGGCCGTTGGCCAGGATCTCATTGGCGTGGCCGGGTTCGGTGATCATGCCGACCGCGCCGGTGGCAATCCCGGCCTGGTGGCGGATCGCTTCGGCAAACGGCACCTGGTAGCCGGCGTAGAGCGAAGGGATCTTCTGCTCATGCGACACACCGCCGGAGGAGCAGTCGATCAGGTCGACCATGCCGGTAGCGGCGAGCCTGCGGGCAACGGCAACGGTATCCTCGATGGTCAGGCCGCCCGCGACCCAGTCCGAACAGGACAGGCGAACCCAAAGCGGCAGGTCGGCAGGCCACTCGGCGCGAACGGCCTCGACGGTTTCCATCAGAAAGCGCGTGCGGCCATTGAGGTCACCGCCATAGGCGTCGTTGCGCTGGTTGGAAACAGGGGAAAGAAAGGAGTGGCCAAGATAGCCGTGGGCGCCATGGATCTCGGCGATCTTGAAGCCGGCGTCACGGGCCATGCGCGCGGTCGCGGCAAACTGGCCGACAATGCCGGCGATTTCGTTGGTGGACAGGGCATGCGGGATGGTGGCGCCGGGGACCGAAGGCAGCGCGCTGGGAGCGACCGGGGTCCAGCCGCCCTGGTCGAGCGGGATCGGCTTGCCGCCGTCCCATGGCACCTGGGACGAAGCCTTGCGACCGGCATGGGCGATCTGAATCGCAGGGACAGCGCCGGACAGGGCGATAACAGCTGCAAGGCGAGCGAGCAGAACCTGATGGTCCTGATTGTAGAGACCGAGGCAGCCATGGGTGATCCGGCCGACATCGGAAACATGGGTCGCCTCGGTGAAGACGATCCCGGCGCCGCCGGCCGCCTTGGCACCAAGGTTCTGAACGTGCCAGTCGGTGCCAAGCCCGTCATGGGCGCTGTATTGGCACATCGGCGATACAACGATGCGGTTGCGGGCGGTGACCGAACGGAAGGAGATCGGTTGGAAAAGCACGGGAGTCGACATAGCTGTAGGGTGTCCTGATGGTTGGCGCCGGGTATAGCGTATTGCCTTGCGGATGAAAGCGGGGCGCCTGCGGATGAATATCCTGTCGATCCAATCCTGGGTGACCTACGGTCATGTGGGCAATGCGAGCGCGGTGTTCCCGCTGCAGCGGCTGGGGGCCGAGGTGTGGGCGATCAACACCGTGCAGTTCTCGAACCATACCGGGTATGGAGATTGGAAGGGTGCGGTCTACTCCGGTGCGTCGGTGCGGGACCTGCTCGACGGCGTCGCGGCACGCGGGGCGTTCGGGCGATGCGATGCGGTGCTGAGCGGGTATGTCGGCGGTGCCGACATTGGCGAGGCGATCCTGCATGCCGTGGGGTCTGTGCGGCGGGCGAACGCGAAGGCGCTGTATTGCTGCGATCCGGTAATCGGGGACGACGACACCGGGGTCTACGTGCGACCGGGAATCGAAGCATTCCTGCGGGAGCGCGCTTTGCCGGCGGCAGACATCGCAACACCGAACCGGTTCGAAATTGAGCGGCTGACCGGAATAGCGTGCACCACACTGCATGAGGCAAAGCAGGCGGTGTTGCGGCTGCGGGGGATGCTGCATGAGGATGGTCCTGCGTGTGTGCTGCTGACCAGCCTGCAGACTAACGAGACACCGGCCGGCCACATCGACATGATGACGTTCCAGGCAGGAGCGTTTCACGTATTGCGAACGCCGCGGCTGGACGTCAACGTCAACGGCGCAGGGGATGCGATCGCAGCATTATTTCTGTTTCACCAGTTGCGAACCGGAAGCGCGGTAAAGGCGCTGGAGGCAGCGGGTTCATCGGTCTACGGATTACTGCGGCAAACTGCGGAGGCGGGTTCGCGGGAGATTCTCACAGTTGCTGCGCAGGAGGAGTTCGTGATGCCAAGCCAACGCTTTGAAGCCTTTGTTGTGTAGAGCGAACCGGCGATGCGGCTGGACGAATCCCCGCACTACCGCATACAGGGATATGTCGACACTGCTGGAGACAACCTCATATGCAAAAGATCGTCCTATCGACTGTAACCATCGGCGGCTTGATCATTGGCGTTTCAACGATCGCATCGGCATCCCCTACTCTGCCGGCGCTGAACCAAGACGTTGCGTTACGAACGACGCAAGTTGAGCCGGTTTCGTACTACTACAACCACCAGCGTTACAAGCATCGGTCATGGGACAGGCGGCACCGTCGTTGGCGCTACTATTGATCCGATTTTGCATCATTCTTCCCGTGGGATCTGGACCGTAACTGATCTGTCATGATGTGATCTGCTCGGGCCGCCGTCCGCCACACGGCCATGGCAGGCGGCCCGGACAGAGCATAGGGTCGTTCGCGGGGGGAGCGGTTTTCCTGCCCCTACCCTTCCGCCAGGAACGCCATGGCGGCTTCCACACCACCGCGACCATGGGGTACGCCGTCGATCCGCATCGCCATCTCGATTGCGGCCAAAGCACCCAGCAGCATCGGTTCATTCAGATCGCCGAGGTGACCAATGCGGAAGATCTTTCCGCCCAGCTTGCCGAGGCCACCGCCAAGTGAGACGTTGAAGCGCTCGCGCACGGTTTTGCGCAGGACGTCGCCGTTGAAGCCCTCCGGCATCTGCACAGCGGTCACGGAGTTGGAATAGCGGTCGGGGGACAGGCAGTACAGCGTCGGACCATTGTTGGCTGCCCATACTTTCACCGCGCGGCGCGTCGCCTCTGCCAGGCGTGTGTGGCGGGCGGTGACGTTGTCGAGGCCCTCCTCGTCGAGCAGACGGATGGACTCGCGCAGGCCATAAAAGACATTGATCGGGATGGTGCCGATAAAGCTTTTCTGCGGCCGACTCTGCATCATGGTCCAGTCGAAATAAAAACGATGCAGCCTTGCCGTCCGGTGTGCTGCAAGCGCTTTTTCGGAAACGCCGGTAAAGCTCATGCCGGTGGGCAGCATCAGCCCCTTCTGGCTGCCGCCGACGACGCAATCGACTTTCCAGTCGTCCATGCGGAATTCAAGCGAGCCCAGCGAGGAGATGGTGTCGACCAGGAACAGCGCGGGGTGATCGGCGGCGTCAATCGCCTCGCGGATCGCCGGCAGCGGCAGCATCATGCCGGTGGCGGTTTCATTATGCACTACACAAACGGCCTTAATGACATGGCCGGTGTCGGCGGCGAGCTCCCGGCGGACATCGGCGATGTCGACGCCGCGGCGCCAGTCAGCAGCGATCAGCCTGACCTCCAGCCCGTGACCGCGCGCCATGCTGGCCCACTCCTCCGAGAAATAGCCGGATTCGAGAACCATGATCGTATCGCCCGGCGACATCAGGTTGGTCAGGCTGGCCTCCCAGGCGCCGTGGCCGGAAGCGTTGTACATGAACACATGTTGGTCGGTGCGGAGTATGCGCTTCACGCCAGCGAAGGCGGCGTCATACACCGGCACAAAATCCGGGTCGTTGAAGTCTATGCTGCCCCGGTCCATCGCTCGCAGCACGCTGTCGGGGATGTTGGTCGGGCCGGGGTTGGCGAAGAAGTGGCGGCCGCGGGGCTTGGGCATGGCTCGATCCTGTCGGTACCTGGTTGCCACGGCTTATAAAGCAGCGCCCGGCGGCGGTCGCGCTATTTCAGCCGTGCCATCAACGCAAGCGCCGCGGCAGGATTTCGTGGCTTGAAACCGCTGATGACGTAGAGGAAGACATCGCGGCTCTCGGCCCAGTGCCGGGCTTGGTCGGCCCATTTGTCCAGCGCTGCGTCGGCGTAGCCATTGGGTTCGGCTTCGTTGGTACCCATGATGCGGGCGTAGACGAACGGCGCGGTCAGGTCGGTGATATGCGGATATTCGCTGTCGGCGGCTACCACGATCGCAACACCATGTTCGCGTGCGATCGTGCTTAACGCTGGCGCGCTAAAGCTTTCGTGGCGCACTTCCACCGCGTGGCGGATCACGCGGCCGTCGACGGTTTTAGGCAAAAGCTTCAGAAAGCCGGCAAAATCGTCCGGATCGAACTTCTTGGTCGGCAAGAACTGCCAGTTGATCGGCCCCAGCTTCTCGCGGAGCTCCATGACGCCGCTGGCGAAGAAACGCTCGATTGATTGGCTGGCTTCGGCAAGGACGCGGCGGTTGGTGGTGAAGCGGGGACCTTTCAGCGCAAAGACGAAATCATCCGGAGTTTCGTCGCGCCACTTGGCGAAACTGGCAGGCTTCTGGGACCCGTAGTAGGTGCCGTTGATCTCGATCGAGGTCAGGGCTCGGCTGGCATAGTCCAGTTCCCGTTTCTGCGACAGCTTGTCGGGGTAAAACCCGCCGCGCCAGGGCGCGAAGGTCCACCCGCCAACACCGATCCGAATATCGTGGCGGACTATCATGTATCGCCCCAAACCGCGGGCAGCTTGCTGGCCAGGAAGCGGGCAAGTGCGGCGTTGACCGCAACAGGGTTTTCCTGCGCCATCCAGTGGCCCGACCGGATGACGGCTTCCGTCAGATCGGAACAGTGTTCCCGCATTGGTTCAGCCAACCGCGAATCAAGCGTCTCGCACGTGTAGTCGTAGGCGCCGTGCAGGAACAGCACAGGCATTGCGATGCGCCCATCGTCGCGCGCCTGACTGGCATAGGCTGAATTTGCCCGGTGATTCATGTACCAGGAATCGGGGCCGAAGAAGCCGTTGCGCTGCAGCGAGGCGACGTAGGCGCTGAGATCGGCTTCGGTCAGAACGTCGGCGTCGCGCGGCACGGCAGGGGCCGCGGCTGCGCCACCGAACCATCCATTATCGCGGCGAACCAATGCCGTGCGCGAAGGCTGACCCTTGCCGGCGGATGAGCCTTTGCGGAACAGCGCCTTGACAGTATTGGGCACGTCGGCCTCGAAGACAGAACGGGTTTTTCCGAAATTCTCTTCGTAGAAAACTTGGTATTCCCACTGACCGGCCGGGAAATCTGCCTCATTATAAACAGCGCGGTCGACCAGTGGGATGGTTTCGGTAAGCGCCAGACCGCCAGGAATGTAAGGTACGCACAAGTTTGCAACGCCGAAACAACGATCGGCATGATGACTGGCCAAGCTCCAGACAACTGGCGCGCCCCAGTCATGACCAATCCATACTGCTTTTCGATGCCCCAGTGCATCGAGCAGCTCGATCATGTCCCGGACGCTGTGTTCCAGAGCATAATCCGCATGCCGAGTGTAGATACTGGAGCGGCCATAGCCCCGCATATCAGGCGCGATGCAGCGAAAACCGAGCGCGGCAAAGACCGGAAGCTGATGGCGCCAGCTGATCGCGAGCTCCGGCCAGCCATGGACGAAAATCAACGGTGTTGCGTCCTGGTGGCCGCAGGCGAGGTAGAAGGTCGTGTGGCGCTCACTGCGCGCGACATGTTCGGTGATCGGATGCATGGGACCTCCCGGTCTCGCTGGAACGGCGATTATAGGCGGCATCCTGGTTCGGGCAATTGAGTGGCGAATCATCCAACCAGCGAATCGCCGGAAAGGCCGTCAATACCAAGATGTGCGCAGATGGTCGCCAGTCGCGGCGGGTTCGGCTGCGGGGATGGCCGGCCCAAGACCGGCATCCCATCCCCGACGAACGGTTCACATCTACGGGTGCATCAAAATGCCTTGTCGAACTGGCATTCTTGCAACACCGACGTTATTTCAGATGACTTTGATTTGACAGCGCGAGCAATTGCTTTTCCAAGCCCTCAATCGTGGAATGAAGCTTCCCGGTAGAGAGCAGCAAGGCGCCTTGCAGTGGAATCAATGGTAAATTCGCTCTCGATCCGGTGGCGACCGGTGCTGCCGTACCGGCTGCGCAACGCGGGGTCATTGACCAAGACGGCCAGACGATCGGCCAAATCATCGATTGATCCAGGATCCACAATAAACCCGGCTTCGCCATCAATTCCCAGGTCGGGGATGGCGCCGACCCGTGTGGTAACGACAGGGATTCCAACTGCCATTGCTTCCAGAACCGCCACTGGAAGCCCTTCGTTATATGACGGCAGGACGAAGATGTTGGCCGAGGCAAGCAGGGCCTGGGCATCCTCTGGTCCAACCCAGCCAGGAAACGATACCCGCTCATCGACCCCGAGCGCGACGGCCTGGCTGCGGAACCCGGCTGCGTCGCCGTTGCCGGCCACCACCGCGTCCCACTGCAGCGCGCGCATCCGCGGCGAGGCCAGAGCCTGGAGCAGGTCCGCCGTCCCCTTTCGACGCCCTAGGGCGCCCAGGTACAGGATCCGACAGGGTGCGGCCAACGGTCCGTCCGCCGGTTCGGCGGAGCGCGCCAGCGGCGGCAGCGGAACACCATTCGGAATGACAACAACTTTCTGGGCCTCTATACCGAGATCCTGCACCAGAAACTGCCGCCAGAAGCTCCCGATCACCACGATTCGGGCCGCGCGGGCCATTGTCGCGACCATGAGTGCGCGCAGACGCGGGGACAGTCGGTCACAGAACACAGCGAATTCGGAACCATGAAGGTGCAGAATCGTTGGGATACGGAAGAAACCTGCTACGCGGAGCAGGACGAGTTTGCGGAGGGTGCTACCGCCGAATGCCATATGAATGTGGGTGACGTCGACCTGGCGGCGGGCGCACGCAACCGAAAGGGAGATCAAGCTGGCCACGAAGCGAAACGGCATCCGCCAGAATGGGCCTGGCCCATACGAATCGACGGCTCTGATCTCTACATCAAGGGGTTGGAACGCGGCGAAGAGGTAACGTGCCATGCGCCCCATGCCGCCACGGCCCTCGATGCCGCCGGGAGTGATGTAGATGACTCGTACAACACGCTTGCCATCACGCTTCACGGACGCACCGCAAGCTTAACGTCGAATTGTGCTGCCAGTGTTGGCATGCCGCACCAATTCTGGTTCCTCATGTCATACGCCCCATGTCTTTGCCAGATCGACCCGCAAGACGAGCAGGCGTACCATGATCCATCCGTGTTCGGGTATCACTTCGTGGGCAAGCGATTGTCGGCAACAATAGGAACGCCGGACAGTGTCTGAACAGCAGGCTTGCGACCAAATGCGACCGATCGCTGTTGCCATCAGCATGCAGGACCTTGCCGGCGGCGGGGTTGAGAGGCAGACGCTGACATTGGCGGCGGAACTACAGGCGAAGGGCGCCGCGGTCACGCTTGTGGTGAACGAGGCCGTCGGAGAATTGCGCAACGCCGTTCCCGCCTCGATCCGCCTGGTGGATCTTCAGTGCCGCCGGACTTCGCGCGCTATTTCCCGGATTGCGGGATTTCTGCGTCGGGAGCGGCCGGACGTCCTGTTGTCCAATCTAAACCATAACAACATCGCAGCCGTTTTGGCCAACCTCGTGGCCGGTATGCCCAGCAAGGTCGTGATTTGCCAGCACAGCGTGTTGTCGAAGGAATACCTGCGGACCAAGGGGTGGTCGCACCGCGTCACCCCACTCATCTACCGGCTGATGTCGCCCGGGTTTGCAAGCGCGGTCGCGGTTTCTGCCGGAATAGCGCGTGAATTCCGAGCGATTTCGCATATTCCCCAACGCAAGATCAAGGTGATTCACAACCCGGTCATCGGCGCTGACTTTGTGGCCCGTTCCCTGCGTCCGGCAGAGCATCCATGGCTCGACAACCCGGCCCAGACTGTCTTTGTGACCGCCGGCCGACTGGTCCCGATCAAGGATCATGAGACGTTGCTTCATGCACTCGCGCTCTATCGCCGCCAGCATCACGGCCGCCTGCTGATATTGGGGGCTGGTCCGCTGCGCAACAGGCTTGGCGCTTTGGCAGACGAGCTGGGTTTGCGCGATGCGGTTGCCTTTCTGGGCTTTCAGGATAATCCTTTGCCATACTTTCGGCGCGCGGATGCCTTCGTGCTGAGTTCCTATGCCGAAGGGTTCGGTAACGTACTTGTCGAATCAATGGGTTGCGGCACGCCGGTCATCGCGACGAATTGCGAGCACGGGCCTGCCGAGATTCTTGACGGAGGACGTTATGGCCTGTTGGTGGAGCCTCGGAATGCGCAAGCGCTCGCGGACGCTATGGGACGAGTTTCCGAACTCTCTGACCTTTGGCCGGGTGAGTCGCTCAAGGCGCGTGCGTCCGCATTCAGCACAACGGCATGCGCATCGGCTTATCTGGAATTATTACGCGCCGTTATTCCAGTAAAAGCCGGAATACAAGCCAACATAGCGCGCAGCGACAGCGCGGCGGAGGCCAGGGTTCATGCAGAATCCGTCTGAACCGTTTGCATCCAACCTATTGGGCAGTCTTATGGACATCACAGCACATTCGGCCGGCAGTATTCCGGCGACCAAGGTCGCAAAGCGGCGGCGGGTCCTGATAATCGTTCAGAATCTCCCGTTGCCGTTCGACCGTCGTGTCTGGCAGGAGGCGACCGAACTGGTCACCAACGGCTATAAGGTATCCGTAATATGTCCTAAAGGAAAGGGATACGAGCGCAGCTACGAATGCCTGAACAATGTTCATATTTACCGCCATCCACTGCCGTTCGAGGCTCACGGCGTCATTGGATATCTTTTTGAATACTCACTGTGCTTGTTTTTTGAATTCTTCCTGGCGCTGCGCGTTCTGTTCACGCAGGGCTTTGATGTCATCCATGCCTGTAATCCACCCGATAACATTTTCCTTATCGGCGGATTCTTCAAATTGTTCGGCAAGAAATTCCTGTTCGACCACCACGACATCAACCCTGAACTATACGAGGCAAAATTTCGCCGCCGCGATATCTTCCATAAAATAATGTTACTGTGGGAGCGGATGACGTTCATGGCGGCGGACGTGTCGATCGCCACGAACAACAGCTATCGGGAAATTGCGCTGACCAGGGGCAAAATGGCCCCCGACAAGGTGTTCGTCGTGCGGTCGGGGCCCAGCCTGGACCGGATGAAGATTTTACCGCCGGTAGAAGCACACAAGAAGGGACGGCGCCATCTGATCGGCTACGTTGGCGTCATGGGCCGCCAGGAAGGCATCGAATACCTGATTGAAGTCGCCCGGATCCTGGTGCACGACATGAACCGTCGCGACGTGCAATTCGCGCTGGTGGGCGGTGGCCCCTCGCTGGAAGACCTGAAAAAACTGGCGCAGGAAAAAAACGTCACGGAGTTCATGACCTTTGTCGGCCGGGCGCCGGATCAGGTACTGCTCGAGGTGCTGAACACCGCCGACATTTGCATCAACCCGGATGAAGTCAATCCGATGAATGACAAGTCCACGATGAACAAAATCATGGAATACATGGCGTTGGGTAAGCCGATCATCCAGTTCGATGTGACCGAGGGCCGCTTCTCGGCCGGCCCTGCTTCGCTTTATGCCAAGGCGAACGACGCGCAGGACATGGCCGATGCGGTGATCTACCTGCTCGACCGCCCTGCCCTGCGCGCGCAGATGGGCAGGCTTGGGCGGGCGCGGGTCGAAAAGGAACTTGCGTGGCCGTACGAGGCGCCGAAGCTGCTGGCAGCCTACAACGCGGTGTTCGCCAACGCAGGCTAACCCGCGATGCCGCTCGGTCATCGACCAGAGGGGCAGCTTTCAGGCCAGCCACCCAGCCCTGAACACGCAAGGGTGCGACAGCGTGCTCAGGACGGGCAGCCTGCGGCGAAGGTATCGATCTACACCAGCAACAGCACGCCCAGGCTGATGGCGCCGGCAGCGATGCAATAGTAGGCAAACGGGTTAAGCGCCCAGGCATCGTGCTGGCGGAAATATCGCATCAGGAACGCCGTGCTCAGCAGCGCCGTAATGCCCGCCACGACCGCGGCTACGAGTGATAGCTCCAGCACACCACTTGCAACGTGCTCCTGTAGCAGTTTCGGCACCTCCAGCACCGTGGCGCCAACGATGATCGGGGTAGCGATCAGGAAGGAGAAATGCGCGGCCCCCTCGTGGTTGATGCCACGCAGCAGGCCGCCAACGATCGTGGCGCCGGACCGCGAGATACCGGGGATCAGCGCGCCACACTGCCAGCAACCAATGATGAAGGCGTCCACCGGAGACAGCGTCGAGAGGTTGCGCTGAGCATTGCCGCGGCCGCGCAACCGCTCACCGAACAGCAACAGCAGGCCGTTAACAACCAGGAAGCAGGCGGCAACGACCGGCGAGCCAAACAGGCCCCGGACAAACTTCTCCAGCAGAAAACCAAGGATCACGGCGGGGATCGTGGCGATTACCACCAGCAGGAAGACGCGGCGGCTTTCCTTCACCTGATGCTCGCCGCCGATTCCAATCAAGCCGGTCAGGATCGCCCACCAATCCCGCCAGAAATAGCCCAGCAGCGCTGTGGCGGTGCCCAGGTGCAGCATGACCAGGAAGGGCAGGAATTCATGGGACCGCTGATCGAGACCCCAGTGCAGAAGGGCCGGAAGCACAACGGCGTGCCCAAGGCTGCTGACTGGAAACAGCTCCGTTGCCCCCTGAAGGATCGCGATAACAAGGGCTTGCAAGATATCCATATGAGGCTCCGACTGATTCGATGCCCCAGTTTAACGGCTGCGGCGCGGCTGGTTACAACAGGCTTCTCGCGATGGCCAGTAAACCACGCAGGTAGTCGGCACCGTCGGCAGGATGAACGGCGGCGCCAATTCGCGCACGGTAATCGAACGCCAGCTCAGCGAAGTCCGAGATCGCATCGGATTCGCCGAACCAATTGTCGATCGCGCGCAATTCCGCCCAGAGTGCCGGGTAGTCATTACGCCGAAGATCATCCGCGATATGTTGCAGAAGCACGGCGGCTCGGGCGCTGAGCTGGTCGGCCGGGTCGGCGTCGACCAGGCGGAGGCGCCAATCGGCAGCGCGTTCAAGTTCCTGGATCTCCGGGGGTTCGGGACTCACGCCGTCCCTCCGGTCAGTCATGCATCGGGTAGTTTGCCATCAACCGGCGCTGGTTCATCCAGTCGCGGTACATGGCACGCACCCCGGAGGAGGAGAAACCGCGGCGCCGATTGGCTGCACCGATGCGAAACGCGGCCCCGTAGTGGAAGAATTGGGTGCGCCAGGCGTCGAGCAACTTGGTAGCGGGATCCCAGATGTGGGTTGCCTCCGATCCGACGCCGTTGATCTCGATCACCCGAAAGCCGGTACCGCGGCGCAGGTCGGCGATCGAGGCGAAACGTACATCGATGCGGCCGAAATGGAACTCTGGCAGGGCGTCCGCCAGGCGACCGATCGCGGCGGTCATCGCAGGGGTCACAAGGTTACCGCCGTCCTGGAAGATCGATCCCTTGCAGTGGTTGCCCACGAAGACAAGCTGGATCGCCTCCCCCTGCGGGGGAATGTGGTCGAGCCTGTCCTTGAGCCGTTCCAGATAAAGATGCGGAACCAGGCGCGCTCGCTCGTCTGCCAGAATAAGCGCCCGCAGGGTGGATCGGCCGTCGCCGACGACAATCGGAGGATGCTTGATCGTCAGCGAGGTGATGCGGCCCACCGGCTCGTCGGGGTGGCGAACGTAGAAGATGCCGGCCTCGTTTGGATCAGCAATATATTGCTGCAGCACCACAGTTTCGCCAGCGGGAAAGGTTTCAAGGTAGTCATCCATCTCGGCGCGGCATTTGACCAGGCGGACACCGGTGCCGTTGCAGCCGATGTCAGGCTTGGCCACGATCGGATAGGTCAGGCCAAGGGCTTGCATGGCCTCTTCCGCCGCAGGTGTCGCGTTGCTGCTAGCGATGACGCCGCACGCAGGGGCCAGCAGGCGGTGTGCCTCCGGCGCGAACTGCCGCAGGATCGAGAGCTTCGACTCGCCACACAGGCCGCCCGTTGTAATGGTCGGATTGGCGGCGGTGGGCAGGCTGAAATCGCCGTACCGCAGGCCCAGCAGCAGCCAGTGGATCACAACGGGGGTGTAAAACAGCCAGCCAGGCCAGAATTCAAAGAACGACAGCGGGTTGGCTGGCTTGTCGATGGTGCGGCGGGCACCGACAGCCGAGTCAAGCCTCATCGACGAGCGCTTTGCAGGCTGGCGGCGGCTGCCCGGCCGGCAATGATGATGAAGGCGGCAAAGCCGGCGGCGCCAGCCCAGCGCCAGGCGCCTAGATGTTCCATGAGAAAATTGCCTACCCGCAGGGATGCGCTGAATAACAGGGTGGTCCAGGCGCCCGTTGCAACGACAGCAGCCAGGGTGAATTGCCGCAGATTGGCCCCTACGAAGCCGCAGGTGGTGTAGGTGGGCAGGCGCAGGCCGGGGAGAAAGCGGCTGCCCAGGACGACCTTGAAAATGCGCCCATCGATCCAGGCGCGGATCGTCTCCTGACGATTTGGCGGCAACTGCCTGGCGATCCAGGGAACGCGAGTGGAAAGGCGACCCAGCGCATACAGGCCGAGATCGCCCAGAACAATGCCGGCATAGAGCGAGATCAAGGCGAGCCAGAGCGGCAGCGCATTGTCCTCCACCTGCATCGCGGCGGCGACAGTGGCGGCATCTTCAAGGATGAAGGTGCCGATAATGATCGCGCCGGCCTGAAACCAGGGGGAATGGCCAGCCAGGGCCAGCAGGGACGTGATTGAACTGGCCAGCATGATCTATCGCAAAGGCTTTCCGGAGGCTGTCCGGCAGGACATAGGCTTGCCAACGGCCATGTAGCATCACCTGTGCGTCATCGCTCTGACGATAATGCCGGTCGCATATTGGACAGACACAGATACCGGTGGGTATCATTCAGCCGGGACAAGCAGAGGAAACCAAGAATGAGCGTCGTGTGGACCGAGGCGATCAAAGAGATCGCCGGCATCAAACTCCACGTCGCCCGAGCGGGGAGCGGCCCGACGGCACTGGTGCTGCATCACGACATTGGGACGCTGGAGAGGTTACCGTTTTATGATGCACTGGCTGCGAAATTCGATGTACTGATTCCGCACCATCCAGGCTGGGGCAAGTCGGAGCGGCCGCAATGGATGCGCCATCCCCGCGACATCGCGGCGATCTATGGCTGGTTGCTCGCGGACCTCGGCGTGTCCGCCGTGTCCCTGGTCGGCCTTGGGTTCGGCGGCTGGATCGCGGCGGAAATGGCAAGCCAATCGCCCCAGGCATTTCGTAAGCTGGTGCTTGTCGGCGCGATGGGTATCAAGCCGCCGGAGGGCGAGATCGCCGATCAGGCAATCGTCTCATATATCGACTACCCGCGTTCGGGCTTCCACCAGGAGACGGCATTCGCTGCGAACTACGGCGACATCTCGACCGACCAGCTGGAGGCATGGGATATCGCCCGCGAAATGTGTTTCCGGACTGCCTGGAAGCCATACATGTATTCGCAGACCTTGCCGCATCTGCTCGGCGGCGTCCGCACGCCGACGCTGATCCTGTGGGGTGACGATGACCGGATCGTTCCGCTGAGTGCCGGTCAGGCCTATGCCCGTGCGCTGCCGGGTGCAACGCTGACCACCATTCCGGAATGCGGCCATTTCGCGGAGATGGAGAAACCTGATGCGGTCGGCAAGCTGACGACCGACTTCTTATCGCGCAACTGAGGGAGGCTTCTGTCATGCATATGATGTACTTCACCGAACAGCCCATGGGCGCGTACGATGCCAAGGCCGGGCTCGATTTCGGCGCCACGGCCCTGAACTTCTCGAATTCACATTTCGATCCGAACGAAGGCAGCCGGCTGTATAACGAGTATCTCGAAGAATACATCATGGTCGACGAGCTCGGTGGCGACGGGATCATGCTGAACGAGCACCACAACGCGCCGTTCTGCATGCAGGCGCGCACCAATATGTTTGGCGCGATCCTTGCTGCGGTGACCAAGCAGACGAAGATCGTGTTCCTGGGAAATCCGCTGCCGCTGACGGAAAATCCGGTGCAGCTCGCCGAAGAGCTCGCGATGATCGATATGATCTCGAAAGGGCGCGTGGTCTCGGGATTCGTGCGCGGCGGCGGGCAGGAGCAATTGGCCAACGGGGTGAACCCCGCGTTCAATCGTGAGCGGTTCATGGAGGCTCATGACCTGATCCAGAAGACCTGGACCACGCCCGGACCGTTCCGGTGGGAAGGCACGCACTACCAGCAGCGGGTGGTGAACCCATGGGCAGTACCGATGCAGAAGCCGTATCCGCGGGTATGGATCCCCGGCGTGCTGTCGAAGGAAACGGTGATCTGGACGGCGCAGCAGCGGTATCCGTACATCGCGCTGAACACCTCGATCGAGGCGACGAAGCAGATCCACGAGACGTACGACAAGGCGGCCGCTGAAGTGGGCTACACGGCGGGACCGGAAAATTTCGGTTATCTGATCCGGGTGCATGTGCAGGACACCGAGGAAAAAGCCTTGCAGAACGCGCGCCAGTTCATGTGGATGCAGGGTGAGTTCACCGGTCTGGCCAATCCCGTGTGGGCCAATCCGGCGGGTTATTTCTCGCCGTCGGGCCGCCGGGCCTTTGTGGAGTTCTCGACCGGGCGTGCCAAGAATCCGCGTGGGAACCCGACGTTCGAGCAACAGGTAGCGGATACCATGATCATTGCCGGCACGCCGGCGCAGGTGATCGAACGGCTGAAATACCTGGTGAGAGAGACCCGCCCCGGCATCATGGGGATTTGGGCAAATGACGGCACGGTCAGCAAGGAGGACCGCCGGCGGTGCATCCAGCTGCTGGTCGGTGAAGTGATGCCGGCAATCAAGGAATACGGGGCAACGCTGGGACTAAAGGATCCGTGGGAGGCGAATGCGCCGGTTCACTTGCGGTATTCGACGGACATCCCCTCACAGAAAGTGGCCGCAGAGTAGTCGCCACACGCGGGGCTGGGCTTGGTCCCGGCCCCGTTTGGGCGTACGGCACGCTCGATCCACATGAGCCTTTGACCGGCGGCGGGATGCGAACCGGGCGCGGCCCGTTGCTGTGCAGATAGACGCAAGGAAACCAGAATGCTTGATATGACGGGTAAGGTCGCGATCGTCTCGGGGGCCGGGTCGGTCGGTCCGGCCGATGGCAAGATCTGGGGCAACGGCAAGACCACAGCGGTTCTGTTGGCGCGGCAAGGCGCTTCGGTCTTTCTGCTCGACATCAATGAGGAAGCGATGGCCGCGACCAAGGCGATCATCGAAGGTGAAGGCGGCACCTGCGCCACCCACCGCTGCGACATGACCAACTCGGCCGAGGTGCAGGAGATGGTGCAGGCCTGCCTCAACCGCTTCAAGCGCATCGACATCCTGGTCAACAATGTCGGCGGCTCCGCACCCGGCGATCCGGTGGCAATGAGCGAGGAAGTCTGGGACCGCCAGATCAACAGCAACCTGAAGACCGCCTTCCTGGGCTGCAAATACGTGATCCCGGTGATGCTGGAGCAGGGCAAGGGCGCGATCGTCAACCTTGCCTCGGTGGCCGGCATTCGTAACAGTTCCCGCGGCGCCCGATCCCAGGTGGGCTACAGCGCCTCGAAAGCCGGCGTCATCCAGTTGTCGCGTTCGGTGGCCGGCACCTATGCGGCTAAAAACATCCGGGTGAACACCGTGATCCCTGGCCTGATGCATACGCCGCTGGTGGAATACCGCCTGGCGCGGACGATCGGCGGCAACGACGTGCAGGCGTTGATCGATGCCCGCAATGCCGCGGTGCCAATGGGGCATATGGGCAATGCGTGGGATGTCGCCCATGCCGTGCTGTTCCTGGCCTCCGATGAGGCTCGCTTCATCACGGCGACGGAAATCATCGTCGATGGCGGCAGCTCCGCGGCGGCGGGATAAACGCTATCGAACGAGATCAGGCCGCTATGCAGACCCTGAACCCGCGACGGTTCAGGACTGCCAGAGGGTGCGAAGCGGGCCCGTTACGGCAGGAAGGCCCCGCCGTTCACATGGATGGTTTGCCCGGTCACGTAACGGGCTTCGGCAGAGCATAAAAAGCGCACCATCGCTGCAACCTCGTCCGGCTCGCCACGGCGGCCGGCAAGGCTGTCGGGCAGGGCCGACCGCCCATGGTTGCCGCCGGCCGCGGCACCGCGGATCGTCTCGATCGAACCCGGCACCACGGTGTTGACCGTGATGTTGTCCGCCGCAAGCTCTTTTGCCAGCGCCCGTGTCAGACCGACCATCCCAGCCTTTGCGGTGACGGCGTGAACCCGCCCGACCGCGCCGACATGCGCAGCCATCCCGCCCAAATTGACGATCGACCCGCCGCCTGCCGCGGCAATATGAGGCGCCGCGGCGTGGGCGCAGTAGAATGCACCGTCGAGCGTGACACCCATGATCTCGCGCCATTCCTGAGGCGTCATGTCCGCAAACTTGGTCTGCCGCCGCACCGAGGCGTTGTTCACCAGGACGTCCAGCCGACCGAACTTCGTAACAGCCGCCTTGATCAGCGCTTCGGCTTGCGCGGGGTCGGAAATATCGGCCATGTGCACCGCGGCTTCGCTGCCGGCATCGCGCACCTGGCGCGCAGTTTCTTCAGCGTCATGTTCCGATCGCAGTGCCGTGACGAGGATGCGAAAGCCGTCACGTGCCAGGTGCAACGCGGTAGCCCGCCCGATGTTCAGCGCGCTGCCCGTAACCACGGCAACTTTGTTTCGATTATCCATCCCCTGCCCTCCTGATCGTCGGCGATTGGACAGGCAAAGCCGGTTGGTGTGCAATGGGCCCCGTCCAATCCAGCAGGAGGAAACCATGGCCCAAGTCCCTTCGTCGGCCTCACGCGACGCCGTACGCGCTACCGTCCCCAAAATGATCGAGCTGACCGAGAAGGTCCTGTTCGGCGATGTGTGGGAACGCCCTGAACTATCCAAGCGCGACCGCAGCCTGATCGTGTGCGCCGTGCTGACGGCAACCTACCGCCCAGAGCAGTTGAAGGGCCATCTGCAACGCGCGCTGGACAACGGCCTGACCAAGATCGAGATCTCCGAGATGATCACGCACGTCGCGTTCTATGCCGGCTGGCCTGCCTCGATGTCGGCGGCCAATATTGCGCGTGAGGTGTTTGAGGCGAACCCATGAAAGCGGGCTTCATCGGCCTCGGCACCATGGGTGCCAGCATGGCCGCAAACCTGCAGAAGGGGTTTCAGAAAGACGGTAACACGGTCGTTGTGCATGACGTCCGCCGGGAGTCCGCGGCACAGCATATCCGCAACGGTGCAGTTTGGGCTGACAGCCCGGCCGCACTGGCGGAAGCCTGCGACGTCATCTTCTCCTCACTGCCAGGACCGGTGGAATTTGATGCCGTTACCTATGGCGAGACCGGCCTGTTGTCGAAGATCCGTAGCGGCGCTGCGTATTTCGACCTCACCACCAATTCGCCCACCACCGTGCGCAAGGCTCATGCCGATTATGAGAAGAAGGGCGCCTATCTGTTCGACGCCCCGGTCAGCGGCGGCCCGCGCGGGGCAGCAACCGGTAAGCTGGCGATCTGGTGCGGCGGCGATCAGGAAGTGTTCGAAAAGTGGAAGCCGGTGCTCGACACCATCGGCGACCAAGCCAAATACATCGGCCCGATCGGTGCCGGATCAGTCGCAAAGCTGGTGCATAACTGCTACGGCTACATCGCCACCGCGGCGGCGGCCGAAGTGTTCAGCATGGGCGTCAAGGCGGGGATCGAGCCGCTGGCGATCTGGGAAGCGGTGCGCCAGGGGGCAATCGGCCGGCGCGGCGCATTCGACTCGCTGACCGACCAGTTCCTGCCGAACAAGTACGAGCCACCTGCGTTTGCCCTGCGCCTGGCGCACAAGGACGTATCGCTGGCCACTGCCTTGGGGCGTGAGTTGAATGTGCCGATGCGGCTGGCCAACCTGGCACTGGCGGATCTGGCCGAGGGGCTGAACCGCGACTGGGGCAATCGTGACTCGCGCTCGATCATGGTGCTGCAAACCGAGCGGGCGGGCGTCGAGGTGAAGGTGGATCCGCAGCGGCTGACTGAAGCGCTCGACAACAAGGCGAAGAATGGCTGACGGCTTGCAATCGGGGCGCTGTCGCAAATATCTAGGATAATGCGAAGCCGAACGAGAACCAGCCCATGACGTCCCCTGGCTCGCTGCGGGGGCATGGCCCATCCAAGGATAACCATGTCCGGTAGCAACCTGTTCGGCGAGTTCCGCCGCTTTGCCCGCACGTCGGGCGCTGTCGGCGGGATCGCCGCGCGGGTGGCAGGGGAGCGGATGTTCGGGATCAAGACCGATCGTGCCTCCCATGCCGAAGACCTCAGAACCATTCTTGGCGGCCTGAAAGGGCCGCTGATGAAGGTGGCGCAGTTCCTGTCCACTGTTCCGGACGCGTTGCCTGCAGAATACGCCACTGAACTGGCGCAGCTTCAGGCCAACGCGCCGGCCATGGGCTGGAGTTTCGTGCGTCGGCGCATGGCGAGCGAGTTGGGCCCGCAGTGGCAATCACGGTTTGCCTCGTTCACCCAGGAGGCCTCGGCAGCCGCCAGCCTCGGCCAGGTGCACCGCGCCCAGCTGCCGGACGGGACCGACGTGGCTTGCAAACTTCAGTATCCGGACATGCCCAGCACGGTGGAGGCCGATCTGCGGCAGCTGAAGCTTGCGATGGCCGTCTACCATCGCATGGACAGCGCGATCCAGCATGACGAGATCTACAAAGAGCTACGCGAACGATTGCGCGAGGAACTGGATTATCTGCGCGAAGCCGCACAGATGCAGCTGTATGGCCTGATGCTGGCGGACCAGCCTGGTGTGCATGTGCCTGCGCCAATGCCCGCATTCAGCACCAATAGGCTGCTGACCATGACGTGGCTGGACGGAAGGCCGCTGATGCAGCGCTTGGCCGAGGACCCGCCGCAGGAAGAGCGTAACCGCATTGCCGAGGCGCTTTTTCGGGCATGGTACGTTCCGTTCTATCGCTATGGGGTGATCCACGGAGACCCTCATTTGGGCAACTACCAGGTGCGCCCCGACGGTTCGGTCAATCTGCTGGATTTCGGTGCGATCCGAGTGTTTCCGGCCCGTTTCGTGACCGGTGTGATCCAATTGTTCGAAGCGGTTCGCGATCACGACGACGACAAGGCGCACCACGCCTACGAGACCTGGGGGTTCACCGATCTGTCGCGTGAGAAGATGGACGTGCTGAACATGTGGGCGCGCTTTTTGTATGAGCCGCTGACCCAGGACCGGGTGCGGCGCATTCAGGAGACCGAGGATCCCACGTTCGGCCGCGAGGTTGCGGAAAAGGTGCATGCCGGACTGAAGCGTACGGGCGGGGTGAAGCCGCCGCGTGAGTTCGTGCTCATGGATCGGTCGGCGATCGGGCTGGGAGGCGTGTTCCTGCGGCTGAGGGCGGAGCTGAACTGGAGCAAACTGTTCCAGGAGTTGATCGTCGATTTCAGCGAGGCGGGGCTGGCGGAACGGCAGGCGGCGGCGCTGGCGGAAGCTGGTGTGCCGGTGGCTCGGTAGTTCGGCCACCGGAGCGCCTCGTGGCTGGGAAGCCTGGTCGCTGACGGTTATACCCGAACGGCTTTGACAGTATCATTCGATGCGGTTTCGGGCATTGCCAGGAACAGTGCCGCGAGCGCCACGCAGGCAGCTGCGCCGGAGGTCAGGAATCCAGCCGAATAGCCGAAATGATCGACAATGATGCCCGCCGCCAATCCGCTAAGGGAGGCTCCGAGGCCCTGGACCGTCGCCACGGCGCCCTGCGCCATGTTGTAGCGGCCGGTTTCCCGCATCAGGTCGGCGATGACCAAGGGCGTAATTGCCCCAAAAATACCGGCGCCGATGCCATCGAGCAGTTGCACCCCGATCAACCAGCGAGCGCTGTCCGAGAGGGTATAAAGCAGCGCCCGTATCGGCAGCACGGCAAAGCCGATCAGCAGAATCGGCTTGCGTCCAAAACGATCCGCCGTCCTGCCGACGGCCAGTGCCACCGGCAGCATGATGAGTTGAGCCGCGATGATGCATGACGACATCATGGCCGTTGCCCAGGCCGGGTTCGCCTGCGCCAGCTTCTGGCCGACAAGCGGCAGGAGCGGCGCATTGGCGAAATGGAACAACATGGCGCACACCGCGAAGACGACGAGAGGACGGCTCCGCAGCAGCACGGAGTAGCCGGACGGCTGCTCGGCTCGCTTTTCCTCCTGCCCTTCCCCGTGCGCCAACCCACGGGCCCGATCTTCGTCAATCGCCGCACTTGGAATGGACAGCATGGCGGCGGCGGCTAAAAGAGCGAAGACCGGAGCAAGCAGAAACACAGCCCGTTGCGAAAACAGGTAGCCGACGCCGCCTGCCGCGGCCGCAATCGCGACGTTGCCGGCGTGGTCGAACGCCGAATTGCGGCCCATGCGCCGCGCCAGATGTCGGCTTGCATATAGGCCGAGGGTCACGGCGGCGACCGCTGGACCAAACACGTCGCCGACGATGGCGATGGCCGTGTTGGCGATCATCACCGGCCAAAACGTTGGCAAAGCGAAAATAACCAGCGCGCCAATTGCCAGAACGATAAGCGCCAGGACGACCGCGCCCCGCTTGCGTCGCGTAGCATCGATCGCGGCGCCAGCGGGCGTTTGTGCCACCAAGCCAAGCAAACCGCTGAAGGTGGTGACCCAGCCGACCTCGGTTTGGCTCCAATGCTGCTGGGTGATGAGGAATACGTTCAGATACGGCCCGAGCGCGCCACGCACGTCGGCGAGCAGGAAATTGACGGCATCAAGCGATCGTGGCCGAAAGCCGGCGCGCGCGGCCTGTTCGGTCACCCCTTCGCCGGCGACAGCCATTAGAATAGCGCGACCAAGACGATGCCGCCGGTCATCAGCGCGCCGCCCAGAATGCGCCAGATATTCAGGCTGTGCTGCTCGATGCCGAACAACCCGAAATGATCGACGGCGAGCGACATGAGGATGTTGGCGGTGATGGTCAGACCGGCAAATGGACCGGCGCCAATCTTATCGACGAACAGCAAACCCGTGATGACGGCGAACGCGCCGAGCAAGCCACCCAGCGGCGCCCACCAGGGCATGGATTCGAGGCCCTTGGCCGATGGCAACGGGCTTGGCAGACAGACGAACAAGACCAGCAGGAAAGCAACGACCGGCACGAATGAGACGGTGCTGGCGAGCCACGGATTGTCCAGCGACTTGCGCAGCGCACCGTTGATTGGCGGCCCCCAGGCTTGCAGCGCGCCTGCGATAAGGATGACCGGGTATAGCCAGGCTGAGCTGATGTTCTGCATGCTTGCCGTCTCCGAGAAAATTCAGTTGAACGCAAAGGCCCCAGCGATCGCGAGGACAAGAGCCGGCGGCATGACAAGCACGCCCAGCTTGAGGAAGGCCCAGGCACTGACGCTCTGGCTTTCGCGCCGTAGCGCGGTCAGCCACAGAATTGTCGCCAAAGAGCCAGTGACCGACAGGTTCGGTCCGAGGTCGACGCCGATAAGCACCGCGCTGCGGACATGATCCGGCACACCCGCCATTTCGACGACGCGGCCAGCAATGAGACCGGCTGGCAGGTTGTTGACCATGTTACATCCGACAGCGAGCGCCACGCCCGACGCCCAGGCGGCCAGTGCCGCCGATTGCTGCACCGCCTGTTGCAGGAGTGCGGATAGTTCGCCTGTAACGCCGGTCTTCTCCAGCGACTCCACGAGAACGAAGAGGCCGGCCACGAGGGGCAGAACGCCCCAGGAGATGTTCCTGGCGATATCCAGAATGCCGCATCTGGAGCGGGTCAGCACCAGTATGGCGGTGCCCAGTCCGGCCAGGAAGGTTGGCAAACCGAGCTGTATGTCGAAGCCGGAGGAAACCAGCAGCACGATCGCCGTCGTGACGATGCCAATGGCCGCCATCTTGCCGGCAACCGACAGCTTCGGTACCTCGATGTCCGTCGAAATTTCTTGGCGGAGATCACCGCCCTGGGTCCAGCGCAGGACCCAATACGTGGCCAGGACTGAAAGAAGCGATGGCAGCGCGAACCGCGGCAACCATTGCAGCAACGGCGGCATGTGGCTGCCGTAGATCACCAGGTTCGCGGGGTTCGAGATTGGCAGCACGAAGCTCGCCGCGTTGGCGATGAAGGCGCAGATGAACAGATAAGGCAGCGGCTTATCCGCCTTGGCGGCCTTGACCACCGAGGCCACGGCGGGTGTCAGCACGACGGCTGTGGCGTCGTTCGACAGGAAAACCGTCACGACCGTGCCGACTGCGAAGACAAGGGTGAACAGGCGTGTAGCCGAACCCTTCGCGGCGCGCGCGGCCCGCGCGGCCAGCCAATCGAACAGGCCCTCCTGGCGGGCAAGTTCGGACAACATCATCATGCCAATCAGGAACAGATAGACGTCGGTGCCCTTGGTGACCCCGGTCAGCGCGTCGGTCGGGCTCAGCAAGCCCAGCGCCACGAGCAACACCGCTCCGGTCACGGCCCAAGTAAATTCGGGCCACGAGAACGGCCTGATGATGACGCCGGCGGTCGCCGCACCGGCAATACCCCAGGCTAGCCAAGGTGAGGCAAGAAGTGCGCCTATCACCACTTGCGCCCGTTGCGGTTCGGTCCGAGCTGGGTGCCGAAGATGCCTCGTACCGGCCATGCCCCAACACGATCAGCGTCGCTGCCGTCGGCTTGGCGCCTCGGCGGCATCCGTCCGGCGGCTACGGGCTCGACCTGGTCTTCGTCCGAGCGGCCTTTCGCGTCGCAGGCGCGCACGGCGATACGGCTGGCGCCGGATGGGATCGATGCTTCCCAAAGGGCGGTGGCGCCCGGCACAGACCGCATAGGCGTCCAGATGCCGTCACCGGCCTGCACCTCGACCGCGGTGATGGCTGAGTCGCTGATCACCTTTGCCCGAACGGCGGCGGCAGTGTTGCTTTCGCAGCTTCCGTCTGTAGCCAGGCGATGGTCCGTTGGACAGGTGATGAGCACGAAAGGCCACGCAGCATCCAACGGTTTGAACCGCCAGCTTACGCCGCGGCCATCGACGGCAGCAATCGAGAAACCCGCTGGCCCTTCCTCGATCTGCCCGGTGGAGCGGGTCGCCATGAAGATCGTGGCGCCGTCGTTTGCCAGCTCATTATAATGCGTGTGGCCCATGTCAACGCAGGTGACATGCGGCTTGTTCAGCAGGGCGCCCAGGCGTTCAGCACCTTGCCGAAGATCGGCTGGATAGGTGTGCATGAACACGGCGGCGCCCTGTCCTGCCGCTTCGGCTTCCCCCAATTCGCGTTCGGCCCAGGCAAGCTGCTCGTCTCCCAGCCGGAAGTCGGGGCCACCGGTGCCGGCGGAGACAACGTCGAGAAACAGACAGCGGTGCCCGCGCACGGTGATCGCCTTCGGCAGGTGCTCGGCGCCAAGTACGGCGTGGAAGGCATCAGACGATCGCCTTTCAACGTCGTGATCGCCGGGCAGGATGTGCAACGGCATCGGCAAGGCGGCGACCGCATCGCGAACGAGGCGAAACTGCTCCGGTGTGCCGTCGTCCGCGTTGTCGCCCGGCAACAGCGCGAAATCGACGCTGGCGGCAGGCAGGCCCTTCGCCAACCCGACAATCCGTTCCAGGTCAAGGAAGTTCTGCTCGGTTTCGCGCGTAATGTGCAGGTCGCCGATATGTAACCAGCTCAGCACGTCATGTCTGACCGGCCTATGCTTCACTTCATGTCTGACCGACATATGCTTCACTTCATGTCTGACCGACATGTGCCGTCTCCATCATGCAGGGGCCGGGCGAGCCTGCGCACACCCGGCCTCCAGGTATCGCTTCAGAGCGGATGCCCTTCGGTAGATTTGCCGGCGTGCGAACCAGGCCGTCGCGGCTTATGATCGTCATGGCTTTGCTTCGGCTTCTTTGCCTCGACACGCAGGAGATCCCTCACTGACGTGCCAATTTCCCGCACGGCGATGACCGTACCGTGCGGGGTTGCCAAGCCTTCTCCGCGGAACAGCACCGGCGCGTTCGGCACCATCATCGCCGACAGGCCCTGGGCAGTATGCGGCGGCAAGCGGCCTGACCGGCCGTCCTCCAGCAGCAGGCCGCGAACTTCGCCCTTCGGGCCATGCAGGAGTTGCCGCACCACGCCTTGCGCCTCCATTGGCGTGCGCTTGACGTGCGCGTGCCGGCGCGCGGCCTTTCGGCCAGTGTCTTCGTCCGGCGGCCCGGCGTCGACGATCGGGGCGCCCTCATTCGGCGCGACCGAGACGGCTGCAACCATCGCGACCCCGCGTGGCCGCACGCCGCGGATGTGGACTGTGCTGCCACGCAGAACGGCCGCCAGGACATCCCTACCCATGTGCGGCGGGAAGTGAACCTCGGTGCCGTCGGCGAAAATCAGGCCGTCAGCCTCACCCTGCTCGTTCAGCAGGAAGCAGTCCACAGAGCCGGAAATCTCCGGCAGGTAGTCGGGGTCGATCCAATGCATTGGATACTCCTGAGTATTGGACTTCAACGTGTATTGGGCCTCAGCGAGGCGGCGGGGGCGCGGCCGGACCACCGGGGGGCGGAGGCGGCGCGGCGCCAAGGCCCGGACCGTCCGGTGGTGGAGGTGCCGGCGGAACACCGAAGCCCGGACCAGGGGGTGGCGGCCCCGGCGGTCCGACCTGCACCATCTGGGTTGAATTCAGACCCACCTGCTGGGCGTCGATGGATTTCCCATAAGGACCGGCAACACCATAACCCTGTGCTGCCAGGGTCTGACCGGGTGCGAACGATGCGGCCATCGTCATCGCCCGATCCGGCGGCAGATGGACCTGCGATCCGTTATCGAGCAACGCGCCATTCATTTCGCCGCGGGGCCCGTAAAGAGGTTCACGGATCCGGCCCTGAACCTGCAACCACTGATAGGCCGTCGCCAGCGGCTGTGGGGGAACGGTGGGCGGCCCGTTGTCGACGACTGCCTGCCCTGATGAGTCGTTGGTGATGGCGAGCGCCTGTATCAGTGGCAAGGCCTGCGGCTTCAAGCCTCGGGCTGTCACGGCGTCGCCCGGCTTCACGACTTGGACGATCTGCCCGCCGAGATGCGGCGGCAGATGGACCTGCGTTCCGTCCTGCAAGATGACGCCGTCGACATCGCCGCGCGGGGTAAGGCTGAATTGGGCAACCTGGCCCTTGATCGCCGGCAACTGGTTTGGATTGTACGTAGCCGCGCTCTGTGCGAACGCGGCGCCGACACCGCCCGCAAGCAACATGGCCGCCAGCTTAACGAGTCTGGTCCTCATGATCTTCTCCGTTTTCCAGGGCTCGAAAAGCCCGGCAGGGGAAGAGCAAGCACCTTGCCATGTCTAAGCTATTGAAATTACTTTGCCGAAAGTTCTTGGAGACCGCTGTCGCGTCCGTTTCGGGGACGCCGCCGTCCCATTAGGGGACACCGGGCCGGCCCTGGCTTCCGAAAGTGCCGCAGTCGCGATAGGGTGCTCCCAGGAGGCGCTCATGACCGAACAACGCCCATTTTATCACGACGGCATGCGCGCGTTGCAGGACCGTTTCGACGGCCGACGCGTTGCCGACCGCCTCGCTGAACACCGCCGCCGATGGGATTTCTGGCCCGACGACCGCGTAATGATCGAAACTGCGCCGTTCTTCTTCATCGCCACTTCCTGCGGCGACTATACCGATTGCAGCATGCGGTCCGGCATGCCTGGGTTCGTGCAGATCGTCGGAGCCGGCGTCATCGAATTTCCTGAATACGACGGCAACTCGATGTATCGCACCACCGGCAACATCAACCGCAATCCCAATATCGGCCTGCTGTTCGTGAAGTTCGACGGCAAGACACTTCGCATCCGCATCAATGGTCACGCCACGATCCACGATGATGCCGACACCTTGGCCCGCCACCACGCGGCAAAACTTGTCGTGCGCGTGCGATGCGAGATGTTTTCCAATTGCCCACGCTCCGTCCATGATCTGGAAGGGGGCCGCCTGTCAGACTACCTGCCTCGCCCAGGCTACGACACCCCGGCACCGGCTTGGAAAAGCCGGGACTACATCCGCGACATTTTGCCGCAATCCGACCCGCACCGCGGCAAGCCGCGATAATAGGCAACCATCCGAACACCAGGGGGACCCATGGCCGATACGTCCAGGATCGCATCCATACTGCGTCAGGCTGCCGAGTCCGGTGATATTCCCGGTGTTGTAGCCACCGCCGCCAATGCCGACGGCGTGTTGTATGAGGGTGCCTTCGGGACCCGTGATCTCGCCACCGGCGCGCCAATGACGACTGACACAGTGGTGTGGATCGCCTCGATGACCAAGGCAGTGACCGGTGCCTGTGCGATGCAACTGGTTGAGCAAGGCAAGTTGTCGCTCGACGGCGACGTAGCCGCGGTGCTGCCGGAACTCGGCCGGGTGCAGGTGCTGGATGGGTTCGATGCCGCCGACAAGCCGCGTCTGCGGGCGCCGAAGCGTGGGATTACCCTGCGGGATCTGCTGACCCACACGTCGGGTTTCGCCTATGACATGTGGAATTCCAAGATCGGTCGGTATGTCGAAGCCACCAACACCCCAGCCATCATCACCTGCCAGAATACCGCACTGGCATTGCCGCTGGCTTCCGATCCGGGTGAGAGATGGGAGTACGGAATCTCCATCGACTGGGCCGGCAAGGCGGTTGAGGCGGTTTCGGGACAGACCCTGGATCGTTACATGCGCGACAATCTGCTGGCGCCTTTGGGCATGACCGACACCGGCTTTCGCATCAGCGACACGCAGCGGCAGCGGCTTGCCCGGGTTCACGCCCGCACGCCGGACGGTTTGGTTTCGACCGATACCGAAATTCCGCAGGATCCGGAATTCCACATGGGCGGCGGCGGCCTCTACGCCACCGTCGGCGACTACCTCAAATTCGCTCGGATGATCATGCATGGCGGCACCCTGAACGGCGTGCAGGTGCTGCGGCCGGACACGGTGGCCATGATGTCGCGCAATGCGATGGGCGATCTCGTATGCGAACCGATGAAAACCGCGGCGCCCATGGCCACCAATGATGTCGATTTCATTGCCGGCATGAAGTGGGGTCTCAGCTTCCTGATCAACCCGGAACCGCTGCCGACCGGACGTTCGGCAGGCAGCCTGGCCTGGACGGGCCTGGCAAACACCTATTACTGGATCGATCCGGTGCGACAGGTCGCCGGGGTCTATGCTAGCCAGGTGTTGCCGTTCTTCGATGCGAAGGCGGTGCAAACCTTCCAGGATTTCGAAACCGCGGTCTACCGCGCGGCCTGAACACCATTCGGAAATCCCATCTGGCGGAGGAAATCAGCGGAATAATCGATTTCCTCCGGCCAGGTCAGCCCGGCGCCATCCGCCAACACCACCATGGTGGCGGCAAAGTAGTCACCGTCCCGCAGCGGCGTGAACCAGCCGCCACGATCGATGATCGGCAGAAAGTCGACCACCCCGGACACCCCGTCCGACCAGGTGATCGTGACAGTGTGGTCGGCGCGGGCGACTGCTGCAGTAATGTCGAATAGCCTCACGATCCCAGGCGGGTGATCCGTCCCGCGGTCAGCCCGCCATCGATCACCAGCTCCGACCCGGTCATGTGGCTTGACAGGTCGGATGCCAGGAACAGGATCCCATCAGCGATCTCGCTAGCTTGGCCGGCCTTGCCAATCGGCACGCTGGCCTCGGCGATGGCATCAGGGTCCATCGGGCGGTTCTGCCCCTCCGGCATCTTGTTCCAGATCGGCGTCGCGATGATCCCGGGATGCACGGAGTTGACGCGAATGCCGTCTCCGGCCTGCGCGCATTCCAGCGCGACCGACTTGGCGAACAGCCGAACCGCGCCTTTGCTCGCGCTGTATCCCGCGAGCCCGGCCGATCCGCGTAATCCGGCCACCGAGGACAGCATCACGATCGAGCCGCCATTGCCGGCGCGCCGCATGGCCGGCACGGTGAATTTCACCGACAGAAATACGCCGTCAACGTTGATCGCCATCTGCCGCCGCCAATCCTTCAACGACATTTCGAGCAGATTGCCCATGATGGCGATGCCGGCGTTGGCGACCATGATGTCGAGCCGCCCGAACTTGTCGGCGGCGCTGATGACGGCCGGCCAACCGGCCTCATCGGCCACGTCGTGATGCAGATAGACGCCGCCGACCTCCTCGGCCAAAGCCATGCCGGCGGCATCGTCGATGTCGGTCAGGACCAGCCTGGCACCCTCGCGCGCCAGGGTGCGCGCAGTGGCCGCGCCGATGCCGGACGCAGCGCCCGTGATGATGCCGACCTTGCCGTCAAGTAGTGCCATGATTTCCTCCGTCGTTTTGTCACCCCGATCATCCCATCGCTTGGCGCCGGTTCCAAGAGCGGTGGACGAGCCGCCGACAATCGCGCTGACGACGCCGGTACAACTGGACCGACGGATGATCTTGCCGCCTGCTCATCACCTGGTTCGCTCAGCGATCGTGCGACGAAGCCGATGCATGCCCCCCGCCTTGGCTGATACGGAGCGGCAGCGACGCGGCGTTGGCGCAAGATTGCTCGACTAGGCGCCGGCGGCGAATAGCCCGTTCCTAGCGCACGAGCTCCACCCGCGCGCCGACCCGGGCGGCGATTTCCGGCCAGGTGGGATCGGCGGTCAGTATCGTCTGTTCCATGCGCTGGCCGAGCGCCAGGCAGATGCGATCGCCCAGCGGCAAGGGCCCCGCCAGCGAAAGGCTGGCCAGGTTCGTAGAATGCTCCGCCAGGTCCTCATCGACCGGGACCAGTGCGACGGGAAGCCGCCGCAACAAAATTTCCGCCCGCCGGCCGGCGCCGCGCGCGACATAGCGCGACACCACCTCGGAAAAGTTCAATGTGCTCATTGTGGCGCCGTCCAACAGGACCTCGGCCACACGGTCTTTGCCCGGTTCGGACAACAGAAACACCAGCAGGGCGGATGCGTCCAGGATCATGCCGGGATCCTGAGATCCTGCGACGCCTCGTCCCGGCGTTCACGCAGGAAGCGATCCACCGACTCGCCCGAACTGGCGAAGACGTCGCGCGCGTCCATTTGCAGTTCGTTCAGAACCTGGCGCAGCCGGCTGATCTGGTCACCATGCGCGGGCCCAACCATGTGAATGGCCTGAATGCCTGGCTGCATCCCACCTCCTTCAAACGTCGCGATCACCCGGCTTAGTCTGGCCCCACAATTATTAACCAACCGTTAACGCCAGTAGCATTCTCGATCATGCCGTGAAGGCAAAGCCGTTGCCTCTTGCACAGACGGCATTCACGGTGCATTCAGGCCAAGCCCATAATCCGGGGGAAAAGCGGGCATAAGTTCCGTTGCGATATATCCCCGTGCGTATAAGGATCCGAGTCATGCGCCTAGCGGTGCTGAAGGAACGGCGCCCGGCCGAAACCCGCGTGGCCGCGACCCCCGATACGGTGAAGAAGCTGATCGGTCTGGGGCTGACGGTTGCGGTAGAATCCGGGGCCGGTGCAATGGCCGCAATATCGGACGCTGATTTTGCCGCCGCCGGTGCGGAAATTGCCCCCGATGCAGGTTCGGCGCTGTCGGACGCGGGTATCGTGTTCGCCGTCCAAACACCCGGCGCGGAGGAGCGTGCGCTGATTCCGCGCGGCGCTTTGCTGGTTTGTATCGCCGGCGCTTTTGCCGATCCTGAGCTGGTGGCAGGCCTGGCCGCGGCCGGCATCGACGCCGCAGCGATGGAGTTGCTGCCGCGGATCACCAGGGCGCAATCGATGGATGTGCTGTCGAGCCAGGCAAACCTGTCCGGCTATCGCGCCGTCGTTGAATCCGCGACCGCCTTCCAGCGCGGGTTCCCGATGATGATGACGGCCGCCGGCACGGTTCCGCCGGCTCGGGTGTTCGTCATCGGCGCCGGGGTTGCCGGCCTGCAGGCCATCGCCACGGCCCGGCGGCTGGGTGCCATCGTGTCCGCCACCGACGTCCGCCCTGCCGCCAAGGAAGAGATCAAGTCGCTCGGTGCCTCCTATGTGGGTGTGGAGGACGCCGAAACCGCGGCGCAGACCGGCGCTTATGCCCGCGAAATGAGCGATGCGTTCCGCCAGAAACAGGCGGAACTGATGGCCACGACAGTGGCCAAGAACGACATCATTATCTGCACCGCGCTGGTTATGGGCCGCAAGGCGCCGGTGATCGTCACCCAGCCGATGGTCGACAGCATGCGCGCCGGCAGCGTGATTATCGATCTGGCCGCAGAAGCCGGTGGGAACTGCGCTGCCACCGTTCCGGGTGAGAGCACCACGACGGCGAACGGGGTCACCATCCTGGGCTTCAACAACTGGCCTGGACGCATCCCGGTTGCGTCGTCGGCGCTGTATGCGCGCAATCTGCTGACGTTTTTGACGACGTTCTGGGACAAGGACAGCAGCGCGCCGAAACTGCCGGAGACGGATGACATCGTGAAGGGCGTCATGCTGACCCGTGGCGGTGCCATCGTCCACCCCAATTTCCTGCCCCAAAAGGCCGCCTGAAGGCTGGAGATTTTCCGCGATGAACCCTAACCAACTGGCCGATGAAGCCGCGCGTCTTGCCGATCAGGCGCTGACCCTGTCGAACCACGCCCATTCGATGGTCGTGGGCGTTGCCACCACCGTCGCCCCTGAGGTTAACCCGTTCATCTTCCTGCTGGCCATTTTCCTGATGGCTTGCTTCGTTGGCTACTACGTCGTGTGGAATGTGACCCCGGCACTGCATTCGCCGCTGATGGCGGTGACCAACGCGATTTCATCGGTGATCATAGTCGGCGCCATGCTGGCTACCGGACTTGCGGAGTCCGGCTGGGCAATGGCGTTCGGTTTCATCGCGGTGACGCTGGCTTCGGTGAACATATTCGGCGGGTTCATGGTGACGCAGCGCATGCTGTCGATGTTCAAGAAGAAGCAGTAAGGCCAGATCCATGTCCGCCAGCCTGACGTCACTTGCCTATCTGGTCGCCGCCGTTCTGTTTGTGCTGGCGCTGCGAGGCCTTTCATCCCCCGTCACATCCCGCCAAGGCAACCGCTTTGGCATTATCGGGATGGCCATCGCGGTCGTCGCCACCCTGCTGCATCACGGCATGGGTGGCTGGGGCTATTTGCTCATTCTGCTGGGTATCCTGATCGGCGGCAGCGTCGGCATCGTGGTCGCGCGGCGGATCCAGATGACCGCCCTGCCCCAGCTTGTCGCCGCCTTCCACTCGCTGGTCGGGCTCGCGGCGGTATTCGTTGCGGCCTCTGCACTGAATGCGCCTGAGGCCTTCAACATCGGCTTCCCCGGCAACATCCATACCGAGAGCCTGGTGGAGATGTCGGTCGGTCTCGCGATCGGCGCCATCACCTTTTCCGGCAGCCTGATCGCCTTCGCCAAGTTGCAGGCGCTGATGAGCGGGGCGCCCATCACCTTTCGGGGGCAGCATGTGCTGAACCTGGGCCTGGCGATCCTGCTGCTGCTGCTGGTGATCGGGTTTGTTGCCTCCGGCGGCAGCCAGGTGCTGTTCTGGCTGATCGCGTTGCTGTCGCTGGGGCTGGGGTTCCTGATCATCATCCCGATCGGCGGCGCCGACATGCCGGTGGTGGTGTCGATGCTGAACTCCTACTCGGGATGGGCGGCCGCTGGTATTGGCTTCACCATCCAGAACCTGGCGCTGATCATCACCGGCTCCCTGGTCGGCGCCTCCGGCGCGATCCTGTCCTACATCATGTGCAAGGGGATGAATCGTAGCATCATCAACGTGCTGCTGGGCGGGTTCGGCACCGAAAGCGGTGGGACGGCGGCCGGCGGCCCGGCCGGCGATCGCACGGTGCGGTCCGGCAATGCCGACGATGCGGCGTTCATCATGAAAAATGCGTCCAAGGTGATCATCGTGCCCGGCTACGGCATGGCGGTCGCCCAGGCCCAGCACGCGCTGCGGGAAATGGCGGACACGCTGAAGAAGGAAGGGGTCGAGGTGAAATACGCCATCCATCCCGTCGCCGGCCGCATGCCCGGCCACATGAACGTGCTGCTGGCCGAGGCGAATGTGCCGTATGACGAGGTGTTCGAGCTGGAGGAGATCAATAACGAGTTCTCCACCGCCGACGTGGTCTACGTCATCGGCGCGAACGACGTGACCAATCCGGCGGCAAAGACCGATCCGTCCTCGGCGATCTACGGGATGCCGATCCTGGACGTGGAGAAGGCGCGCACGGTGTTGTTCGTGAAACGGTCCATGGCCTCGGGTTACGCTGGCGTGGACAACGAGCTGTTCTTCCGGCCGAACACGATGATGCTGTTCGGCGATGCCAAGAAGATGACCGAGGAGATCGTTCAGGCTCTTGGCCACTGAATCGGGAGCCTGGTTGGCGCCGCCTTGGCTCTCGATGCTTGATGGCTGCTACGCGAACGCCTGCGCCTGATCAGGGCAACGTGGCCGCGTTGGCCGGCCTACTCGCGTCAACCTGGGTGCCCGTTTCCGGCCGGCGCCGAAGCAGCGCGACTGCTTGGCAGCCTGCCAGTTCCACCCGGGATGATGTTACTCTACCATAGGCGCCATGCCACGTTTCCGCCCCGCCCATCTTGTTCCGGCCGTTTTCCTGGCGATCGCCGGCTGTGCGGCCTACGATCCGCCGATTGCAGGCGACCACGCCGCCGACAAATACAAGGCCGACCTGGAAGCTTGCCGTACAGCATCGCAGCATTCCGTTTATCTGAGCAATGCGCGGAGCCCCGGCCCCTGGATCATCTCGCCCATCACCGGGCCACCGGCGGTCCGAGCGGCGATCCGCACCTGCATGCAGGGTAAAGGTTACGTGTTGTTGACGGCAGGCACATGAGCCTGCGTCCGGGCTGATTGGCCTGTCTGGCGCACCCCAAGGGTGACGGTATGAAGACGGGCGCTGCGTCAAATGGCGGATCAAACCAGAGGAACAGGCGTCCATGGTCGAAGCTTCCATCTGCGATTTCACCCGCTCCCGCATCGGGCGTTATGCCGGCGTGCTGAAGGATGTGCGCACCGACGATCTTGCTCTGCTGTTCATCCTGGCAAGGGCGGGGTGATCCTCAAGGGCGGGGTGATCCTGGTGCCGCTGTTGCTCCAGCCTCTGATCGTCCGGGGCACGCCCGCCTCACGGATTACCTCGGATGTGAACCGGGGCGGAAGCGTCACCACTCTACCGGAGAGGCAGCCGCGGTGGGCACCAGGGTCATCAGCTCCTCGGCTTCGAGGGCGGCGACGCCGGGGACCGCGCCTTGCGGCCTGTTCAGGATCAACATGACACCGCCGCCGGTGATCGGCAGGCCGCGCAGGATCCAAGGCTCACCATCTGGTCCAAACTGCGCCACCGTGCCGATGTCGCCGGCCTGCAGGACCGCGACCCGGCGTGCAATTTCGATCTCGCAATCGGCGACGTGGCCGAACAGGCCGACGCCAGCCTGGGCGCGAAATAGATCAGCGAGCGGCATGTCCTGCCTGATCCCGACGCCGATGCCGCGGCTGAAAGGCTGATTCCACAGCACGAGGTATAAACACGGACCGAATATCGCAACGCCGGCAGAAAAACTGTCCAGCAGGACATTCAAGCGCGCGGCACTAAGCTGGGCATGCGCGGTGAGCACGGCCTCTTCGCGGCGGAGGCGCGCAATTTCGCTGCGGGTGCGGTCGAACACGCGCTTGCGCTGCTTGTTGTCGCGGATGCTATGCACTTCCCACAGCACGATGCTGGCGATCAGCAACACGAAGGCGGATGCGAGGGCGGCAAGGCTATAGGCGCCGGCAGCGAGATTGTCGGCCACCGCCATGACCTCGGGCCAATTGGCCGCGACGACGATGGCCATGTCGCGGTTCGCCACGCGTTGGAAGGCGTGCATTCGCAGCATGCCGTCGACCGGCGTCTCGCCGACCCAACTGCCCGATGGCGTCCGCGACAAGGCAGCGAACAGCAACGATTTCGAGATATCGATCCTGGGCCGGCGGGAAGCCGGGCCGACGATGGACTGGACGACGCCGCGATTGGTATCGACCAGCGCAATGACGGCGTTATACCCAAGGGCAGCCTTGGCAAACAACCGGGTCAATGCCTCGGACCGGTACGACGCGCCGATCACCCAGCCCGCCGGGTGATCCAATGGGCGGATGACGTAGGTCAGCAGCTGGCGTGCTTCGACCGGCACGCCTACGTCCCGCTGTTCCGGCAGCGCCTCGCCAGTCTTCGATCCATCACTGCGGAATTGTTCCTGGGATCCATGCGGGAAGGCCAGATAGGCCGAACCGATGCCCTGGCCGACAGCCCCGGGCAGGATGTCCTGACGGATGACACGCTGTTCGTCGGCTATGAACAGATCGTCGGTGACGGTCGTCAGGGCTGGCATGACTGCCTGCCATTTGGTCAGGTCGACGGAGTTGCTGTCCAGTTTCCACGCCGCCTGCAATATCGTCAGGCTCTGATCGATCATCAGCAGTTCATGGCCAACGGTCTCGGCGATCGTGGCGGCCTGGGCGATAAGCGCAAGTTCCGCGTGATTACGAACCTCAACCTGTTGCTCCTGCACGACACGGTCGGTGATGATCCAGATCAGGGCGATCAGGGCAATGGCAACGGTGGCGATCGCGGCGCAGGCTGTGAAGTCGGTTCTGGCCATCCGATGAGGGACCGCGCGGGAACCAGCCGAAATCGGGCTGGTTTGATGCGGGCGTTGTTTGCTGCTGCCACTCATGCTGGTGCCGTGCTGCGTTCCTGATGCCGGATCCTAATGCAGGGTTCCGGGCATCTCAGACTTATCAATCCGAGTTCGGTACGGCAATGAATTAGGCATGTCGGCGATCCAGAGCCGCATGCGCCGCCCGCTTGACGCGGTGGCATACAAAATACAAAACATCGACCAACAGGAGGGATGCCGCATTGTCTCAGCCCCAACCGCGGCTGCGGATTGAACCGCTGGACATCGGGTTCGGGCTGCGCAAGCAGGCGTGCGAGGCGATCAAACGCGCCATCACCGAAATGGACATCTACGGCCAGCCTGAGGAGATACGGCTGGACGAACGGCAATTATGCGAAGATCTGGGGGTCAGCCGCACGCCGATCCGCGAGGCGCTGTCGGTGCTGGAGCAGGAAGGCTTCGTGCGCACCATCCCGCGGCGGGGCATCGTCGTGGTGCGCAAGACGAAGCGTGAAATCGTTGAAATGATCACGGTGTGGGCAGCGATCGAAAGTATGGCCGCCCGGTTTGCAGCGCGTTCAGCGACACCTGCGGATCTAAAAGGCCTGACGACGCTGATGGACGCGTTCGAGGATGATCCGACCGGCCACCTGACCGAATACTCCGACGCTAACATGGCATTCCATAAGGCCATCATCCGGCTGGGCGGCATTGGCCTGATGTCCAGCCTGACCGACACGCTGTTCATCCACATGCGCGCGGTTCGTGCGGTGACGATGACACAGGACAACCGCGCGCAGCGATCGGTGGCTGATCACCGGGCAATCATCGGCGCGCTGCGGGCAGGTGATGCCGACCGGGCAGACCGGCTGGTCCGGGAGCACACGATGGGCCTGGCGGCGCACGTGGAGCGCCATGGCGACTTCCTGGATCATGCCAGGGAAAAACGAGACACCAAACTGGGAGGACGATGACCATGCCTGCGATACAGACGAAGGGATTTCGCGCGACCTGTGCTGGCCAGGGGGGAAGACGCTGATGTCAGCGGTAGTGGAACAGGCCGCCGCGGAGCCCGAACTGACGGACGGCTTCCATCTGGTCATCGACGCGCTGAAGCTGAACGGGATCAAGACGATCTATGGCGTGCCAGGCATCCCGATCACCGATCTCGGGCGTCTGGCGCAGGCCGAAGGGATGCGGGTGATTTCGTTCCGGCATGAGCAGAACGCAGGCAATGCAGCGGCAATCGCGGGGTTTTTGACGAAGTCGCCGGGTGTGTGCCTGACGGTGTCGGCACCGGGGTTCCTGAACGGGCTGGTCGCGCTGGCCAACGCGACAACGAACTGCTTTCCGATGATCCTGATCAGCGGATCATCGGAGCGGGAGATCGTCGACCTGCAGCAGGGCGACTACGAGGAGATGGACCAGCTCGCGGTTGCCAAGACGCTGTGCAAGGCGGCGTTCCGCGTCCTGCATGCAGCCGATATCGGCATCGGCGTGGCGCGGGCAATCCGGGCGGCGCTATCGGGCCGGCCGGGTGGAGTCTATCTCGATCTGCCAGGCAAGCTGTTCAGCCAGGTTATGGATGCCGAGGCCGGGCGGCACTCGCTGGTCAAGGTGATCGATCCCGCGCCGGCACAGATCCCGGCGCCCGAGGCTGTCGACAGGGCGCTCGATGTGCTGCGGGGCGCCAAGCGGCCGTTGATCATCCTTGGCAAGGGGGCCGCCTATGCGCAGGCGGATGCTGATATTCGGGCGTTGGTGGAAAAGAGCGGCATTCCGTTCACGCCGATGAGCATGGCCAAGGGGCTGCTGCCGGATACCCACCCGCAATCGGCCGCTGCAGCCCGCTCCACCGTCCTCGCCGACAGCGACGTCGTGCTGATGATCGGCGCTCGGCTCAACTGGCTGTTGAGCCACGGCAAGGGCAGGCAGTGGGGTCCGCCCGGATCGAAGAAGTTCATCCAGATCGACATCGAACCGCGTGAGATGGACAGCAATGTGGAGATCGCAGCACCGTTGGTGGGTGACATCGGCTCCTGCGTCGCCGCGTTGCTGCGCGGCATGGGTGACGACTGGCAGCCGCCGCCTGCGGAATGGACGGACACGATCCGGGCCAAGAAGGAAACCAATATCGCCAGGATGGCGACACGACTGGGCAAGAACTCGATCCCGATGGACTACCATTCTGCGCTGCGGGTGCTGCGCGATGTAATCGCGGCACGGCCGGACGCGATCCTGGTGAATGAGGGCGCCAACACACTGGATCAGGCACGCGGGGTGATCGACATGTATCAACCCCGCAAGCGACTGGACGTCGGCACCTGGGGGGTGATGGGCATCGGCATGGGGTTTGCGATCGCTGCTGCGATCGAGACCGGAAAGCCGGTGCTGGCGGTGGTCGGCGACAGCGCGTTCGGCTTCTCCGGCATGGAAGTGGAGACGATCTGCCGATACAAGCTGCCGGTCTGCGTTGTCGTGTTCAACAATGACGGCATTTATCGGGGTGATGGCGTCAACCCGGGCGGCGGTGACGATCCGGCGACAACGATGTTTGTGCCGGGTTCCCGCTACGACAAGATGATCGAGGGATTCGGCGGCGTTGGCGTCAATGTAACGACACCAGACGAGCTGAAACGCGCTGTCGACGCGGCGATGGATTCCGCAAAGCCGACGCTAATCAACGCGGTGATCGATCCGGCGGCGGGTAACGAGAGCGGCAATATCGGCAATCTCAACCCCAAGAGCGCACTGACGAAAAAGGCAGGAGCATAAGATGAGCAAAGCACTCGACGGCGTCCGCATCCTGGACTTCACCCATGTCCAGTCAGGGCCGACCTGCACGCAACTTCTGGCGTGGTTCGGCGCCGATGTGATCAAGGTCGAGCGACCGGGCGTGGGGGATATCACCCGCGGGCAGTTGCAGGACATCAAGGGCGTGGACAGCCTGTACTTCACGATGCTGAACCACAATAAACGATCGATCACCATCGACGGGCGCGACAAGAAGGGTAAGGAGGTGCTGGAGGCGCTGGTCAGGTCATGCGACGTGATGGTGGAGAATTTTGCCCCAGGCGCCCTGGATCGTATGGGATTCACATGGGAACGGGTGCAACAGCTCAACCCACGAATGATCCTTGCCTCGATCAAGGGGTTCGGACCGGGCCCTTATGAGGACTGCAAAGTATATGAGAATGTTGCGCAGTGCGCGGGCGGCGCGGCGTCGACCACCGGGTTCGATGACGGCCCGCCGCTGGTGACCGGCGCGCAGATTGGTGATTCCGGAACCGGCTTGCATCTGGCGCTGGGGATCGTGGCCGCATTGTTCCAGCGAAACGCCACCGGGCGTGGGCAGAAGGTCGATGTAGCGATGCAGGACGGCGTGCTGAACCTGTGCCGGGTGAAGTTGCGTGATCAGCAGCGGCTGGCGCATGGCCCGCTGACGGAATATCCGCAGTATCCGGACGGGGAATTTGGCGAGGCGGTACCGCGCGCGGGCAACGCCTCCGGCGGCGGACAGCCGGGGTGGATCCTGAAGTGCAAGGGCTGGGAGACAGACCCCAACGCCTATATCTACTTTATCGTCCAGGCGCCGGTTTGGGAGTCGATTTGCGACGTGATCGGCAAGCCGGAATGGAAGACCCATCCGGACTATGCCAAGCCCCCTGCCCGGCTGCCCAGACTGCGGCAGATCTTCGATACGATCGAAGCCTGGACGATGACGAAGACCAAGCTCGAAGCCATGGGAATCCTGAACGAGTACGACATTCCCTGCGGCCCGATCCTGTCGATGAAGGAACTGGCCGAGGATCAGTCGCTGCGCGTCACCGGCACGGTGGTGGAGGTCGACCATCCGACCCGCGGAGCATATTTGTCGGTCGGCAACCCGATCAAATTGTCGGACAGCATATCGGACGTGAAGCGGTCGCCGCTGCTGGGCGAACACACCGAGGAGATCCTGCGGGACGTACTCGGCTTTGACGCGGCGAAGGCGGCGGAATACCTGGCGTCCCCCGGATTGGGCGGGGCCAAGGCGGCGGGATAAACTGATCAGGCGGCCGGCGCGCGGCTTAAATCCGCGCCGGCCGCGACCCAACGGCGAGCCTCCTGGCCACGTGTAGTCCCGCGTCCGAACGCAGTAATAAGGAAACTATATACAAGCGGCCCAGCGGCGCTGGCGGGTGAGCCGGGAAGCAGAGCCTGCACACGGGTGTTCTTGACTTTTGCTCCGGTAATCCCGATACCCCGATCGGCAGGCGAGCGGATGCAGGGCACCTCGCGCGCACGATTCGCGCTTGTTTGTTTGGCGCGCCCGTCGCGTCCCGCGGCATACCGCGATACCGCCTCTAAACACATCGCACCGATGCAATCGACTGGACCGGATTTGACCGAAACAACGACCGCCTCACGGGAACCAACCGACGCGGAACTGCCCCTGGCCGATAAGACCGTCGCTGCGACGGCCACAGCTGGCGCTGAACAGCCTGCGCCAGAACAAACGGCTGCAAGTGCCGACGGCCCACCTGCGGCGCAGGAAGCCGATCCGGCCCCGGCCGAGGATGCGGCAGTGCATAAAGCCGAACATCCGTCGGCCCAGGATGACGATCAAACCAAGGGTCGGGACTTCAAAGCCCGGGAAGACGCAAATCCGGCAGACCCAGGACAGGAAGATGAAGACCTGGAAAATGAAGGCCGGGAAAATGACGACCGGGAAAATGATGACCGGGAAGACGCAGTTCGGGACGATGAAGACCGCTTGCCGCTAAGCCCGGTTGCCGCAATTCCGATAGCCGCAGGTCCGCCGCCGGAACCCGCTCGGCCACTGTTTTCCGACCTTGGGCTGTCGGACCAAGTGCTGCGCGCGATTGACGACATGGGCTATCGCCACCCGACGCCGATCCAGGAACAGGCGATCCCGTATGTCCTGATGGGCCGTGACGTGATGGGCACGGCACAGACCGGCACCGGTAAGACCGCGGGCTTCACGCTGCCGATGCTGGATATTCTGTCCGGCTCTCGCGCCCGTGCGCGCATGCCGCGCAGCCTGATCCTGGAGCCAACGCGCGAACTGGCGCTGCAGGTGGCGGAAAACTTCGTCCAATACGGTAAATACCTGAAACTCACTCACGCCCTGATCATCGGCGGCGAGAGCATGTCGGATCAGAAGGACGTGCTGAACCGCGGCGTCGATGTGCTGATTGCGACGCCGGGCCGGTTGTTGGACATGTTCGACCGCGGCAGCATCCTGTTGACCGATACAAGGCTGCTGGTGATCGATGAGGCTGATCGCATGCTGGACATGGGCTTCATCCCCGATGTCGAGCGGATCGTGTCAATGTTGCCGAAGACCCGCCAGACGCTGTTCTTCTCGGCGACGATGGGGCCGGAAATCCGGCGGTTGGTGGAAGCATTCCTGACCAACCCGAAGGAGATCGCTGTCTCGCGGGCGGCGTCGGTGGCCACGACGATCACCGAGGGCCTGGCGCTGGTGGCCGAACATGACAAGCGGGAGGCGCTGCGGCGGCTGATCCGTATTCAGAACGTGCAGAACGCGCTGATCTTTTGCAACCGCAAACGCGACGTCGATATCCTGTACAAGTCGCTGACGAAACACCATTTCGACGCCGGCGCGCTGCACGGCGACATGGCGCAGACGGTGCGCTTCTCGACCTTGGAAAAATTCAAGGCCAACGAGCTGCGGCTGCTGGTGTGTAGCGACGTCGCCGCCCGCGGGCTCGACATTGGCGGCCTGTCGCACGTGTTCAATTTCGACGTGCCGATCCATGCCGAGGACTACGTGCATCGGATTGGCCGCACCGGTCGGGCGGGGCTGGAGGGCAAGGCCTTCACCATCGCCTCGCCGGAGGATCGCTACGCGGTCGAGCAGATCGAGAAGCTGATCAATCATCCGATCCCGCCAATCATCGTGGAAGGCCTCGATCCGGTGGATTGGGCGGAGGGCCGAGGCAAGCGGCGCGGTCGGAAAGCAGCGGCGCCCAAGAAGGCCGCGGCGGAGAAGAAGCCACGCGAGACCAAGGACGATAAGCCACGCGTTGAACGCGCCCGCGGTGGGCGCAAGCGTTCGGAACGCGCTGCTCAGCCGGAACTGCCGGTCATGGCCGAGGCGCGGCCAGCCCTACGCGAGGAGCCCAGGCGCGACGAGAGGCGGCGGGAAGAGGGCCGGCGGGATGAAGGTCGGCGCGACGAGCCACGGCGCGAGGAGTATGGCCGCGCCGAGAGAACACGGGATGAGTCCAGGCGCGATGACTTCCGGCGCGATGAGTTTCGCAGAGAGCGCTATAGGCGTGACGACGATCTTGGGCCGGCTGTTGTCGGCTTCGGTGACGACGTGCCTGCCTTCATGTTCCTCCGCGCTCGATCTGCGCCGATGCCGGAAACACGGGAGACCGAAGGATGAATGACGCTCCGATGCGCCCCGCGAATGCGTTCACGCCGTTCGCGTGGGACGATGCGCTACGGCTGGACAGTGCGCTGACTGAAGACGAGCGGGCAATCCGCGATGCGGCGCATGCGTTTTGCCAGGAGAAGCTGTTCCCGCGCGTGTTGATGGCCAATCGCGCTGAAAAGTTTGACCGCGAGATCATGAACGAATTCGGGGAGATGGGTTTCCTCGGCGCAACGCTGCATGGCTACGGCTGCGCCGGGGTGAACTATGTCAGCTACGGCCTGATCTCGCGCGAGGTCGAGCGTGTCGATTCCGGATATCGATCGGCATTTTCGGTGCAGTCCTCACTGGTGATGTATCCGATCCATGCATTCGGGTCGGAAGCGCAGCGGGAGAAGTTTCTGCCAAAGCTGCGCACCGGGGAGTTCGTCGGTTGCTTCGGGCTGACTGAACCGGATGCGGGTTCTGATCCCGCATCAATGCGCACGCGGGCGAAGAAGGTGGACGGCGGCTTCCTGGTGAACGGGTCGAAGACCTGGATTACCAATTCCCCCATCGCCGATGTGCTGGTGGTTTGGGCGAAGGACGACGCCGGCGACATTCGTGGCTTCATCCTTGAAAAAGGTATGCAGGGACTGACGCAGCCGAAGATCGAAGGCAAATTCTCGCTGCGTGCGTCGGTGACCGGCATGATCATGATGCAGGACGTGTTCGTCCCGACGGAAAACCAGCTACCGGGGGTAAAGGGGCTGCGCGGACCGTTCTCGTGCTTGAACAACGCCCGGTATGGCATTGCATGGGGTGCGCTGGGGGCCGCCGAGTTCTGCTGGCACGCCGCAAGGGAATACACGCTGCAGCGGATGATGTTTGGCCGGCCGCTGGCCGCGACCCAGTTGGTGCAGAAGAAGCTCGCTGACATGCAGACGGAAATCACGCTGGGCCTGCATGCGGTGCTGCGGCTGGGGCGATTGATGGATGAGCATGATGCGTCGCCGGAGATGATCAGCCTGCTGAAGCGCAATAACTGCGGCAAGGCTCTCGACATCGCCCGCGTGGCCCGTGACATGCACGGCGGCAACGGCATTGTCGACGAATACCACGTCATTCGGCACGTGATGAACCTGGAGACCGTCAACACCTACGAAGGAACGCATGACGTGCATGCGCTCATCCTGGGGCGGGCGCAGACCGGGCTGTCGGCATTCGGGGGCTAAGTTTCGCCCCTGACTGCAACGGTCAGGGTGATGTTGCTCACCAGACACCGCTGACTGTTCAGGGTCAGCCTGAACCGCGCTAACGGGCCTTGACCGGGCGGTTGCCGTGGCTGGTCTGCGGCACGCCGCGGTTCAGCGACAAATGCGAGTGGACGCCGATCCAGGTGCCGCCGGATTTATCAAAGACGCCGGATTTATGGAAGACGATGGTGGCACGGCCGGGCCGGTCGAACCTTGCGCCGTCTGGGCTGAACCCGCTGCTCGTCCAGGGCGCGATCACCACGGCAAGGCTGGCGTCATCCGAAACCAGGACATGGGTCTCGGCAATGGTGAAGCGGAAATCGTCGGTGCGAGGCCACACGTTGTCCCACTGCGAGTTCACCCACGCCGTGAGACTGGGCAGCACGTCCTGATGCGTGCCGAACGCCAGGATCTCCTGATGGAACAGCGGTCGCGCGGACGCGTAGTCGACCGCACGGACATGTGCAGAAAATGCTTCCAGCCACGCTATGAACCAGGCCTTTGTCGCGGCGTCGGCTTCCGGCAATCCCATTTGCGATCTCCTGTTATGACAGCGCCAGGGACGACCGTCGCCGTGATCGCCACTCGCTGGCCAGCGCCATTACAGAGGTCAGCGCCATGAACAGCACAGACGAGAAGAATACCCAACGCGGCAGATCGTGATCCATGATCCAGCCACCAATCAATGGACCGACCGTGCCACCAATGTTGAAACCGGTGGTGACAATGCCGAAGACGCGGCCGAACGCGCCGGGTGGTGATGCAGCCCGCACCAGCATGTCGCGCGACGGGGAAATCATTCCCGACAGGAACCCCGCCCCCGCCATGGCGCCGACCAGCAGGACCGCGCCGAGGTCCACGGTACCAACCAGCAAAATCAGGGCCGCAGCGCCGCCGAATCCAAGCGCGGCAACGTCGCCGTGGCGGACAGTGCGGTCGGCGATGACGCCGCCGGCCAGAACGCCGATTGCGGAGGTGAACAGGAAGGCGGACAGCGCCAGGTTCGCCGACGACAGCGAAATGCCATAGACCGTAACCAGCGCGACCGCGGAATAGTTGGTGAGCGCGCCGCTGCTGAGGCTCAATAAGGCGAAGAAGAAAATCAGGCTGACGACTGAGGGCGTCAGCAAGGCCCGCAGCGGGATGTGTGCCGCTGTCCCTGGGGCGGCCTGCACCTTGGTGTGGCGGTCCAGCCAGCCCGCCAGCGCCAACGGCACGGCTACCAGAAGGCCAAGACAGCCAGCGGCAATCACCGCCGCCTGCAGGCCCACGGAACGGGCGGCCAGAAGCATCAGGATCGGCGCGATGGCGCTGCCAAGAAAACCGGCAAACGTGTGGATGGAGAACGCCCGGCCCAGCCGGCTCGGCTCGATAACCGCGCCGAGGATGGCATAATCCGCCGGATGGTAGACGGCGTTGGCAATGCCGGCGAGCACCATGGCGCACAGGATCCATGGGTAAAACGGGAACAGCCCAATGGAGACATAGGCGACGCCACCCAGCACCAGGCCGCCGACCAGCACCGGCCGCGGACCGAACCGGTCGACCACATAGCCCATCGGGGTCTGCACCAGGCCGCCGACGATGTTGAACAGGGTGATCGCAAGACCAAGTTCGACGAAGCCGACGCCGAGCCGGTCGCGCAGCATCGGGAAAAGCGGAATCAGAACGAGGTAGTAAAAGTGGCTGACCAGATGGGCGGCGCAGATCAGCGCCAGCGACCTGACTTCAACGCGCTGAGGTGACTGGTTCATTTTGGCTCGGTACGTTCCTTGGGGCGTCGTCGGTTCAGGTTGACCCGCTCAGGCTCCACCTTGTTCAAGATGGCGATTGACGTATGAAATAGCCGCCCATGAGGCGTCAACCTCAGACGATCGCACTTCGGAATATAGCCTGCGCGCAGCAGCGGCATCGGTCAAATACGCTCCAGAGCACAAGCCCCCGCACCGGACAGGCACGGCATTACGTGTTCGCCCCGGCAACAAGACGGATCGCGCTGACCGTTCACAAATCGTCAGCAAGCCGGCTAACCCAATAGCGCGCGCAATGCCTGTAGTTCCTGCAACGCCTCGGTCAGAAGCATCCGGAGCCGATCGGTTTCGCCGTCCGGCCTCGGGCGCGGTGTGGCGCGGGCCAACTGCAACAGGGACGGCGGCGGATGCACGAAATCCAGGCCTGGTATCACCGGCGGCTGGTGTGACGGCAAGATCGCCTTCTCGGCCTCCGCAGCGGCGCGTTCATCGGCTGTCGGCGGCGGAATGTCGTCCGACAAATGGCCGCCGCCCTCCCGTAGCAGGCGCTGCACACCCTTGATCGTGTATCCTTGGGTGTACAGCAGATCGGCGATCCGGCGCAGCAGCACGATGTCGTCCGGCCGATAGTAACGTCGTCCGCCGCCACGCTTGAGCGGATTGACTTGCGGAAACTTCGTTTCCCAAAATCGCAGAACATGCTGTGGGATGTGAAGATCATCCGCTACTTCACTGATTGTCCGAAATGCATTGGGCGCTTTTTTGGGCCGAGACCGAGCCGCGTGGTCTGCACCACCGGTACTCGGGTCATCGCTCACGGGGAGGTCCACGAACCGCCGCCTCGATTACAGCCTATGTGAGCGGCCTCATTCATCTTCTTCCGTACCAGGTGCCGTGCCATTTACGTGGGCCTTCAGGACGTGGCTAGGCCGGAACACAAGGACGCGGCGTGGCAGGATTGGGACCTCTTCACCGGTTTTGGGGTTACGGCCGATGCGGCGCCCCTTCTGCCTGACAGAAAACGTGCCGAATCCGCTGATTTTAACAGATTCGCCGTGTTCCAGATGCGTAGCGATACGGTCCAGGACGTCTTCCAGCAGATCAGCCGACTCGTTTCTGGAGAGGCCGACCTGCGTATAAATCATTTCGGCTATGTGGGCACGTGTGATCGTGAGCATATCGAACGCTATGCAGATCGAATCGGCCAGTCAAGGTTATGTCGCAGAAAATTCTACCGGATCAGAGGTTTGCGACGATTCCTGTGGTTTATGTCACAACCGGACCAGTGCCGACCCCCAGGTCAGTCCGCCGCCGAGCGCTTCCAGCAGAATGAGATCGCCGGCACCGATGCGGCCATCGGCGCGGGCCTCGGCCAGGGCCAGGGGTACCGAAGCGGCCGAGGTATTGGCATGGCGATCCACCGTCATCACCACACGTTCCGGCGGCAGCTTCAGTTTGCGTCCCATGGCATCGATAATGCGACTGTTGGCCTGGTGCGGGACCAGCCAGTCGACATCGGAGTGGGTCAGGCCGTTGGCTGCAAGGGCTTCCTCGACTGCTTCGGCCAGCCGCGTGACGGCATGGCGGAACACTTCCCGCCCGTTCATCACCAGGTGGCCGGGTTTATCGGGTTGGCCGACGGCGCCGTCGACATAGAGGATGTCGCCGAGGGTGCCCTGGGCGTGGATGTGGGTGGACAGCACACCGCAACGGTCGTCGTCGCGCTCGTTGCTGGCGCGCAGGAAGACCGCTCCGGCACCATCACCGAACAGCACGCAGGTGCCGCGGTCCTGCCAGTTCAGAATGCGCGAGTAGACTTCACTGCCGATCACCAGGACGCCGCGCGCCTGTCCGGTCTTGATCATGCCGTCGGCGACGGACAAGGCATAAATGAACCCGGCGCACGCCGCCGCGAGGTCGAAGCCAAAGCCGCGGGTAACCCCAAGTGCTGCCTGCACGCGCAACGCGGTCGCGGGAAACGCCTGGTCCGGGGTGCTGGTCGCAAGAATGATCGCATCGACATCCGCCGCGGTTGCCCCGGCGTCAGCCAACGCGCCGCGGCTGGCCTGCGTTCCCATGAAGGCCGCGGTTTCGTGCTTGGCAGCAAAGTGGCGCTGGCGAATACCGGTGCGCTCACGAATCCACTCGTCCGTTGTGTCGACCGTGCGGGACAGCTCCTCGTTGGTGACGATCCGTTCGGGCAAGTAGGCGCCACAGCCGGCGAGGATGGAACGAAGCGACATCAGTGATCCTGATCAGGCGGTGGCGAGGTGAGGGTCGTCGGTCGAGTTTGGCCCCGAAGCGCTGGCTGGGTTCGGGACTTTCGCGTCGCCGCCGTTCTTCTCCGCCGCGGTGGGTTTGTCCAGCGCGATCCGAGCCAGATCCTCTCGAATCCGGTCGTTGAAGCGGTGCACCACCATATCCATGGCCACGTCGACGGCATGGGCGAAGCCCTGGGCGTCGGTGCCGCCGTGGGATTTCACCACCACGCCATTGAGGCCCACCATCACCGCGCCGTTGTAACGCCGCGGGTCGAGCCACTCCCGTAGCCGGTCAAGGCCGGGGCGGACCAGCAGGTAGGCGATCTTGCCGGCAAGGCTGCTGCTGAAGATCTGCTTGAGGAATTCGACGATCAACTTGAGAGCGCCCTCCCCGGTCTTCAGCGCGACATTGCCGGTAAACCCGTCGGTGACGATCACGTCAGTTGTGCCGGCGGCAATATCGTGACCTTCGACGAAGCCGTGGAATTGCGGGCCGATATGGCTGGCGCGCAGGATCTCTGCCGCCTCGCGCACGGTGTCGTTGCCCTTCAGTTCCTCCGACCCGACATTCAGCAGGCCGATCGTAGGTGCGGTCAGACCCAGCACGGTGCGGGCGAAGACGTCGCCCATGACCGCAAATTCCACCAGGTTGCGCACGTCGCACTGCACGTTGGCGCCAAGGTCGAGCATCACGACGTCGCCGCGGGCCGAGGGACCGATGCCGGCCATGGCGGGCCGGTCAATCCCCGGCAGCGACTTGATGACGATCTTGGCCAGCGCGAGTAGAGCGCCAGTGTTCCCGGCCGATACCAGCCCCGACGCTTCGCCCGACGCGACTGCGTCGACCGCGAGGCGCATCGAGGACTGCCGGCTGCGCAGGGCAGCGGTGGGCTTCATGTCGTTGCTGATCACGTCAGGGGCATGACGTACCGTACAGGCGGCCTGAGCCCGCTTATGGCGCGTCAGCTGCGCGGTCAGCGCAGCTTCGTCGCCGATCAGGAGGAAGCGTGCCGCGGGATGCCGTTCGGCTGCAAACTCCAGGCCGGCAATGACCATGTCGGGAGCATTGTCGCCCCCCATGGCATCGACGGCCAGGGTAAACGGACCGGTCATGCGATTGGACCGGTCACAGGCGAACCGGAAGCACGCCGCGACCTGCGCTCAGACCCGAACGGCGCCTCGCAGCGGCTTCCCGGCTGCGACGACTTCGCGCCCGTCGTAGTGACCGCAATGACTGCAAATATGGTGCGGACGCTTGGTCTCGCCGCAGTTCGGGCATTCCGCATGAGCCTCCTGCGGCAACGCCTGATGGCTGCGACGCATGCCGGCGCGCGACGGGGAGGTTTTTCTCTTTGGTACAGCCATGGGACGGCGCCCCTTCTCTAACGACATGTGCCCCGCGAAACCCGCGGGGCGTAACGGAAATCCACAATTGGATAGAACGCGAGCGGCGCCCTCTAGCAGAGCCGCCGATCTGTCGCAATGGCTTATGATTTCGTGTGGTCATCTCTAACGGAAACCCGCGACGATCTGGGCATTCGCACGCAACACCGCCATCCGGCGGATTTTCTGCGACGGGGTCAGCAAGCTATTTTCAATGGTGAAGGGCGCAACGAGCGCATGGCGACGAATCCGTTCGGTCACCGAAAGCCGGTGGTTGGTCCGGCTGATGGCCAGCGCCACGGCAACGTCGTCATATCCATCGGCCGGCACCACCAACGCACTCAATCCGCTGCGCCCCTCGCCCACAACAACCGCCTGGGCGATTTCGGTTTCCGCCATCAACATGCCCTCGATCTTGGCCGGCGAGACGTTTTCGCCACCAGACAGCACGATCATATCGCGTTTGCGGTCGGTAATACGCAGGTAGCCCGCATCGAGTTCGCCGATGTCGCCGGTGTGCAGCCAGCCGTCATGGATGACAGCGGCGGTTTCCTGTGGCCGGTTCCAGTAGCCGTCCATGACCAATCCACCACGCACCAGAATCTCGCCATCCTCGGCAATGCGCAGATCGACCCCGGCCAACGGGGTGCCGACCGTGTCGATGCGAATTGCGCCGGGCGGGTTGGCGCTGATCACCGGCCCCGCCTCGGTCTGCCCATAGCCCTGCATGATGGTCAGGCCAAGCGCCTGGTAGAAGCGGCCGACCTTGGGTTCAAGACGGGCACCGCCGGACATCGCGGCGATCAGCCTGCCGCCGAACCGGGCGCGGACCTTGGCGCGCACCAGCCGGTCGAGGATCGGATCCAGCAGTTGCTCGACCAGGGTCGGTTTCTGCTGGTCGACCCGCTTCATGCCGATGCCGATCGCCATCTGGAACAGCCGCTGACGGAATGGGGTTTCTCGCGCCACCTGGGTCATTACACGGGCGTGGATCACTTCCAGCACGCGCGGGACCGCAGTCAGGATGGTCGGACGGACGGACAGCAGATCGACTGCGAGATGCTCAACCCCGCGGGAGTAAACCACCTCGCTGCCCAGGCTGAGCAGGAAGAACTGGCCGACCGTGTGCTCATAGGCGTGCGACAGCGGCAGGTAGGACAGGTAGGTCTCGTCCTTCAGGCGCAGCGGCCGCACCAGGTTGAACGCGCCGGTGCAGTTGGACAGCATGCAGCGATGCGGCAGCATGACGCCGCGCGGTGATCCGCCGGTGCCGGAGGTATAGATCAGGCAGGCCAAAGCGGTGGGCGGGATCAGCGCTGCTTCCGCCTCGATATCGTCCTGCGGCCGCTCGTCGCCGGCCAGTTCTGCCCAATGACCGCCTTCGTCGACGACCACAAGCAGATCGAGGCCATGAACCTTGGCGGCCGCCGCGCGAAGTTTGTCAGCCAAGGCGGCGGACGAGACAATCGCCGCGCGGGCGCCGGTATCGCGCAGCAGATGGGCCTGGTCGTCGATCGTATTGGTTGTGTAGGCCGGGACCGGTACCGCGCGGATTGCCATCAGTGCGGTCTCGGCAATCGGAAACTCGGGGCGGTTTTCCATGCACAGCAGGACACGGTCGCCGGCTGACACCCCAGCTTGCCGGAGGTTGCGGGCCACCGAGGCAGCCATGCGGCCGAACGCGCTCCAGGTGATGGAATGCCAGCTCCCGTCGCGCCAGGACCGCAACATCCGCTTGTCCGGCCAGCCCCGGGCCAGGGCGAACATCATCGAAGCCAGGTTTGGCCACTCCGGGTAGCTTTGCACACGTCCTCCGTTACCGCGGCGAGTCGGCCGGCCCGCCCTTTGACGTTGGTGCTTCCTAGCTTACATGCACGAAGGATGCAGCAGGCCAGGGACACCAAATCCACGATGAGCCACGTCAACACCGTCCGGTCTGAGCCGGGCCAGTCAGATCAACTGCCCGCTTGGGATCTATCGGACCTCTATGCCTCGTTGAACGACCCCAAGGTGATGGCCGACCTGACGCAGGCGGAGCAAAGTGCGAAGGCGTTTGGCCAGGCGCGGGCTGGCAAGTTGGCAGCCCTTTCGGGGGCTGACCTGGCCGCGGCGATCGCCGAATATGAGCAGATCCAGGAAACCCTGGGCCGCGTCGGATCGTATGCCCAGTTGCTGTTCGCGGGCGACTCGACCGATCCGGCAATCGGGCGATTTTACCAGACGGTGAACGAACGCCTGACGGCGATCGGCAGCGACCTGATTTTCTTCACCCTCGAGCTCAATCGGCTGGACGACGCGGTGCTGGAGGCGAGGTTCGGCGACGCGGCACTGGCCCGCTACCGGCCATGGCTGCGTGATCTGCGGGTATTCCGGCCACACCAGTTGTCAGACGAGCTGGAAAAGCTGTCGAACGAACGCGACCTGACGGCGAATGCGGCCTGGGTGCGGCTGTTCGACGAGACTGTGGCGTCGATGCGGATCGACCTGCGCGGCGAGACGCTGACTGTCAGCGACGTACTAAACAAACTGTCGGACCGCGATCGCTCGGTGCGCGAGTCCGCGGGCAAGGCTGTTGGCAAGGCGTTCGGCGACAATATCCGGCTGTTTTCGCTGATCACCAACACCTTGGCCAAGGACAAGGAGATCGAGGACACCTGGCGGCACCACGCCCGCCCCACCAGTTTTCGCAACCGCGCGAACATGGTGGAGGACGAGGTCGTCGATGCGCTGGCAACCGCGGTGCGCGGGTCATATCCCCGGCTGTCGCACCGCTACTACCAGATGAAGGCAAAGTGGCTGGGGCTGCCCAAGCTACAGCATTGGGATCGAAACGCACCGCTGCCGAACGATGATGATCGGTTGATCGGCTGGCCGGACGCGAAAAAGCAGGTACTGGATGCCTATGGCGCGTTCAGTCCGGAACTTGCGGCAGTCGGTCAGCGGTTCTTCGACAAGCCGTGGATCGACGCTCGGCTGAAGCCAGGCAAGTCCGGCGGTGCGTTTGCGCATCCGACGGTGCCGAGTGTGCATCCGTATCTGCTGTTGAATTACCACGGCAAAACGCGGGACGTGATGACATTGGCGCATGAGCTGGGCCATGGCGTGCATCAGGTTCTGGCGGGGCCGCAGGGCGCGCTGATGTCGCATACGCCGCTGACCTTGGCCGAGACGGCCAGCGTGTTTGGCGAGATGCTGACGTTTCGGTCATTGCTGGATGCGGCCGGGCCGGCCCAGCGGCGGATCATGCTGGCGGCCAAGACCGAGGACATGCTGAACACCGTGGTGCGCCAGGTGGCGTTCTACCAGTTCGAAACGCTGCTGCACAACGAGCGGCGGTCCGGCGAGTTGCTGCCGGAGCGGATAGGCGAGCTATGGATGCAGGTGCAGATCGAGAGCCTGGGTCCCGCGTTTGAGTTCACGCCCGAATACAGCGTGTTCTGGTCCTATGTGCCGCACTTCATCCATTCACCGTTTTATGTCTACGCCTACGCGTTCGGCGACTGCCTGGTGAATGCACTGTATTCGGTATTCCAGTCGGGTCATGCCGGGTTCCAGACAAAGTATCTGGACATGCTGAGGGCCGGCGGGACCAAGCGGCACAAGGAGCTGCTGGCGCCGTTCGGGCTTGATGCGTCCGACCCGGCATTCTGGAACAAGGGACTGGATGTGATATCGGGGTTCATCGACGAGCTGGAGGCAGGGGGCTGACGCTGCAGCCGCGCCTGCCGCTATGCCGACCGCACCTCGCCGACGAATTTTTGAACATCTCCCGAAAGGCGTTCGGCCTGCTTGGCCAGCGCCTCGGCAGCGCTCAATACCTGGCTGGCGGCCGCACTGCTGTCATTCGCGGACTGTCCGACGCCGCTGATATTGCTGGTGACATCCTGCGCCGCCTCGGCCGTCTGCTGCACGTTGCGCGCGATATCCGCGGTCGCGGACCCCTGCTCCTCGACCGCGGAGGCGATGCTTGCAGCAATTGTGCTGACTTCCTCGATGCTCGATGCAATGCCGCGGATCGCCGACACAGCCTCCTTGGTGGCAGCCTGAATTTGGGTGATCTGGGCGCCGATCTCTTCGGTGGCGCGGCCGGTCTGGCTCGCGAGGTTCTTCACCTCAGAGGCGACCACGGCAAAGCCCTTGCCTGCATCCCCGGCGCGCGCTGCTTCGATCGTCGCATTCAACGCCAGCAAGTTGGTCTGCCCGGCAATATTGGTGATCAGGCCAACGACATTGCCGATCTTGTCGGCACCTTCCGCCAGCGCGGACACGATGGTGTTGGTACGCTGTGCATCGGTGACCGCGAGCGCCGCCATGCGGGCTGACTCGGCGACCTGACGGCTGATCTCGTTGATCGAGGCGGTTAGTTGTTCGGTTGCCGCCGCAACGGTCTGCGCCCCGGCGCCGGCTTGTTCGGCGGCGCTGGCAACGGCGGCGGCCTGCTGGTTGGTGCGGTCGGCGGTGCCGGTCATCGCTCTCGCGGTAGTTTCGAGTTCGCTGGATCCGGCACGGAGCGTGCCGACGACATTGCGGGTGGTGACGTCAAAGGCTTCGACGAGACGATCCAGTCGCACGCCACGCTGTTCTTTCGCCGCGCGTTCGGCGGCCTGTTCCGCTTCCAGGCGTTCAGCGGCGATCAATCCATCCTTGAAGACCTGCACCGCGGCAGCCATCTGGCCAATCTCATCCGATCGGCCCTGGGCCGGGATGGCGGCGTTCATGTCATGCTGTGCAAGGCGCCGCATGGCTTCGGTCATCGACTTCACAGGCGCGGCAATCGATTTGACAAGGAACCATCCGGCGACGGCCGCCACCAGCACGGCAAACGCCATCAAGCCGAGGACAAATGTTCGCAGCGTGTGATAGGCTTCGTTGACCTCGTCCGTTTTACGCGCCATGGCGCTTACATTGTAGTCCATGCTGGCCTTGACGGCTGCGTCGGCCCGGGCGCCGAGCACGCTCTGGGTCGACATCATGAAGGCCTTCGCGTCGGCGAGCTTGTCGGCCGCAAGCAGGTCCTGCACCTGCCCAGTGGCCGCCAGGTATGCGGCCCAGACATCTTTAAGCGCCTGGTAAAGATTGGCCTCGGTTCCGGCATCGACTGTCGGCGCGTATCTCGCGTTGTTTTCGTCGAAGGTCCTGAGCGCCGCGACCGATGCGGCCTTGGCAGCCTCGGCGGCAGCCTTGTCATCGAACATCGCGACCTGGCGCACGGTGTTGCCGCGGAAGGTCGACACCGCGACACGCATTTCGTCGAGGTGGACGATGGCCAAACCATAGTTGCGGGTAATTTCCTCAACCTTGTCATTCATGGCCGAGGATCGCTGTAGCGCGCTTAGTCCCAAAGCGACCAATACGGTCATGATGGTCAGGAACGAGACCAGGATCTTGCTGCGGATGGGCAGGTTCGAGACGCGCATACCGATTGACACGGAAATTCTTCCTTTGGATAAATACCGTTGCGATCACCTCATAACTCTGGATTGTTAACGTCCGGTTAATGTGCCGGCGCAGGTAAAACAGCGTCCTGAGCGCAGCCGTTTGGCGGCACCGGCTGCCTGTCTTGATGTAGGGAAATCGCCAACGCGACTGGAACTGGCACTACGGCGTCGGCCACGTCACATCGTCCAGCGCTGAGGCGAAGGTGCGTTTCGCGGCCGGCGCTTACACGGCCATCGCATAGCCACGCCGGCGGCCGGGGGACACCGGGTGCCGCCCGGCCACCCGCTCCAGCATCATTTGCTGATCCATCTGCGATCCCGCCTTTATGGCTGAATCCATGAAGACCTGCTCCAGTACGTCCTGCTGGGCGTGGCTGCCACCCATCCGGTACATCGCGCCTAGCACCGGGCGCATCAACGCCAGCGCTTCAGCGTGCCGGCCCTGGCCGTTAGCCAGCGTAGCCTCCGTTACCGGCAAGGCGATATCCTGCACCAGTCGCGCGATCGGCTGCGGCTCTCCAGCAAAATCGCGCATGGCGGCCAACATGGTCCAGGCGGCATCGTCACGTCCGGTGGCAGCCAGCGCCATCATCCAGTGCGGCAGGGTGAAAGCGGACTGGCAGTCACCGATCCTGCTTTCCGCCTTGTCAGCAATCTCGGTCCAGCGATCACCGACGTCGACGCCGTGGCGGCCCAGCCGAAACAGTATCGAAGCAGCGTTCTGCACGTCGATATAGAGATCGGGCACCATCGTGGTCAGAGGCGATGCCATATTTCGGAAGCCGGCGTCATACAGCCCCAGCACGCGCTCGAAATCGCCGAGTTCGAGGTGATACATGGCCTGATGCCACCACAGATGGTGCTTCAGATTGTTGGTGCCGTCCCAGCGCGACTGCAGCCCCTCCACCCAGGCAATCCCCTCCTGTCGACGCCCGGTCATCTCCAGCACGTGGGCCACACCATGGGCCGCCCACAGGTCGGAGGAATCGCGACGCACGGCCTCGCGCCCGGCATGTTCCGCTTCCAGGTAGTAGCCGGATTCCTCATGGGCAAAGCACCGGCAGGCCAACAGGGAGCCATATCCGGCAAGCGCGGGGCTCCAATGGCGCTCGACCGACAGGACCGAACGCAGCATCGCTTCCGGACGGCCGGCCCAAAAATTCGTGAAATGGGCAAGGCGGAAGGCAAGAATGTCGTGTGGATGGTCGGCCAGGATCTGGTCCCACACGAGCACGGCGGCGTCCGGATCACCCTCGATCCAATGCGCCAGCGCCGCGTTGTGGGCGGCTTCCCGTTCAGTGCCGGGGCATCGCCTGGCCTCCGCCAGGGCCGCGCGCGCGAGGCCGATCGCGTCGGCCCGATAGCTCAGCATGAACAGATAGCCCTTGAGGCAATGCGCCAGGCCGAAAGTAGGGTCGGCCGCAAGCAGGGCCTGGAGCCGCGGCATCATGTCCGCCCGGTACGCCAGATAGCCGGCGATCGCATGGTCGAATGCGGCACCGGCCGCGTCCGATTGCGTCGTCAGTTGCAGGCCGCGGCAGTCTCTGACCATTGCTCGTTTTCCCCGCCTGGTTTCCCGTGGCAGGGAGTATAGCACCAAGCGCGTTCAGGCCGGGAGGAGGGTCACCGTGGCGATGCCGCGGCTGATCATGCCAAGTTCACGCGCGGCGGCGACGGACAGATCAACAATGCGGTTGCCGCAATGGAGCCGGTCGGTGATGGTGACGACGACGGAGCGGTCGGTGCCGGCAAGCGTCACGCGAACCTTGGTGCCAAAAGGCAGCCAGGGATGTGCTGCTGTCAGTTGCATCTGGTCGTAGCGCGCCCCGCTGGCCGAGCGGTGACCGTGATAGCCTATACCGTAATAGGAGGCCGTTCCGGATTCACTGACCCAGGGCAAGGCGTCTTTAGCCTCTGAAGCCGCTGGCTGTCGGCCCGTTGTATGGGCAAGGGCGGCGCCGGATGCGAGCGAAACAAATCCAATCGCCGCAATAAATGCGGATCCGAAATATTTCTTCATCATGCCTCACTGAATTAGCGGCAAACGGTTAATATATTCTGAATAACCGTTGCGGTGACGGTTGAAGGCACAATACTGCGCCTCCAACGCGGTCGAAATGACCAGCATTGTACTAACGGAATCCACCAGAAAGGTGAATTTGCGGCATTTATCCATGCCGCGAGAGGTGATCCCCCGCCTCATGACAGCCACCATGCAGGCATTTGTCTGGGATGACAACCCCGTGAGCTAACATTTTCGTGCATATTTGACTGAAATGCAGAAATGCCCGAAGCCTGGCAAAACGATACCAGGGGCCAAATTCCATGTCGAATCAATGATATCCAGCCTGATCGTCGTTATAACCGGAGTTTTCCTCGCCTCCGTCCTGCGCGGCTTTACAGGATTTGGATTTGGCCTTGCCGCCGTACCGATCCTGAGCCTCGCGCTGCCGCCGACCGAAGTCGTTCCGCTGGTCGTGACGCTCCAGGTGATCATCGGCTGCGGTGGACTCCGAGCCGCCTGGAGCAACTGCGACTGGCGCTCTGTTGGCATGTTGTCGCCCGGGCTGGTGCTGGGCGTGCCGGTTGGGCTGCTGATCCTGACCGAGGTCCCTGCCAACCTGGTCCGGCTGACGATCGGCGCAGTGATCGCGTCTTCGGTCTGGCTGATCCGTCGCGGCCTTCGGCTGCCGCCAAATCCGTCACGCCCGATCGGCTTCGTCGTGGGGCTGGCGTCCGGCGTGATCAGCGGGCTGGCGTCGATGGGAGGACCGCCGGTGGTGGTCTACCTGCTTGCCGTCGGGCACAGCGCGGCAACAATGCGCGCGACAGCGATCGTCTATTTCATGCTGGCCGGGTGCGTGTCGTTCGTGCCCATGGCGATCCGCGGGCTGATCACCTCCGACGTGCTGATCTGGTCAGCCGCATCGCTGCCGATGCTGTTCGGTGGCTCCATGGTCGGGACCTGGGCGTTCCATCGGGCTAAGCCGCGCCATCACCGGATGGTGGCGCTGCTCACGCTGTCCGTTCTGGCGACGCTGCTGATCGGGCGGGCACTGCTGGGATAAATGGCGGCGCCCGCCCATGGGCTAGAGGTTGCTCATCCCGCCATCAATGATGAACTCGCTGCCGACGGTAAACGCACCGGCTTCGGAAGCGAGGAAAACGATGGCCTGGGCAACTTCGTTCGGGTCGCCGCGGCGCCCTGCGGGAATCTGACCGACCAGGCCGGCGAGCGCGTCGCCCTGCAGCCCAAGCTTGTCATGCAAAGGTGTGGCGACCGGTCCGGGACTGACGGCGTTGACGCGAACGCCTCGGCCAATCAACTCACCGGACAAAGTGCGGGCCATCGACACCAGCCCCGCCTTGCTGGCGGCATAGATGCTGGAGCTCGGCATTCCGATATGGGCGTTGATTGAGGCCGTCAGAATGATCGAGGCAGGATTGGCAAGGATCGGCAGCAGGGCCTGAACCAGGAAGAACGGCCCCTTCAGGTTAATCGCGAAGGACCGGTCGAAGCCGGCCTCATCCCAATTTTCAATGGGGCGAAAATCGGCGACGCCGGCGTTCAGCACCAGGAGATCGAGCTTGCCGAACGCATCAGCCACCGACTTGGCAACCTGACGCTGCGCAGCGACCTCGCCGGCATCGGCCCGGATGGTGAGGACCGCCTCCCCAAGCTGGGCTTTGGCCTGCGCAAGGCGGGCGGGGTCGCTGCCGGTGATCGCGACGCGAGCGCCTTCGGCGATGAAGCTTTTCGCCGTGGTAAGGCCGATGCCGGTAGTGCCGCCCGTTATCAGTGCGGTTTTCTGGGCCAGGCGGGACATTAAGTCATCCTTCCAATATGAGCAGAGGCGCTGGAACAACCTCACCCTGACTTTAGAGCAACATCACCCTGACCGGAATGGTCAGGGTGATGAAGTTGCTCGCTCAAACAACGCGATGGGGTGCGCTGACTGTTGTCCCGAAGCGCGTTAGCCGAAGCGCAGGACGATTGTGCCGTAGACGGAGGCGGGTCCCGACTTTGTGGTCAACGGACCCGCTTCGACTGTCCCCGACGGGCGCAGCGATCGCTACTCGTGGTCGCCGCCGCCGCGCCGGCCCTGTTTGATCTTGCCGCGATGCGCCTTCTCGTCCAGCCGGCGCAGCTTCGAGCCGTAGCTCGGTTTGGTTGCCACACGCCGGATGGGCGCGACGGTGGCTCGCCGGATCAGGTCGGTCAGCGCCGCCATCGCCTCGACGCGATTACGCTCCTGCGTACGGTGCTGCTGGCTGGTGATGAGGATATCACCCTCAAGCGTGAGGCGGCGGCCGGCCAGCTTTTCAAGCCGGGCACGCACGGCCGGCGGCAGCGCGGCGCGGTCCAGCGACAGGCGCAGCTGCACCGCAGTCTCGACCTTGTTGACGTTCTGCCCACCGGGGCCGGAGGCACGGATGAAGGTTTCCTCCACGGCCCGCTCGTCGATCGATAATGTTCTGGTGATGTGAATCATCGAAATGCGGTGATGCACGTCAGGCAGCGGAATTTCCAGACGCGAATTGGTGTAGGGCCGTGGAATTTATGGCAGAATCTGCTTCCGACGGTGCTTGTTACAGCAGCACGGCTGGTGAATACTGCGCCCCAATAAAATAATGGTCGGCCAATGCCGATCGTAACAGGAGGGACTACACGTTGAACAAGAGCATGACACGCCGCACGGCGGTGCGCCTCGGTGCGGCCGCCGCAACGCTTCCCTTGGTCAATATCCACACCGCCGCCGCTGCCGGCAAATTGCGCGTCGCGCTATGGGATCATTGGGTGCCGGCAGGAAATGAGGCGATGAAAAAGGTCGTCGGTGAATGGGGGGAAAAGAACAAGGTTGACGTGCAGCTCGACTTCCTGACCGCCATCGGCAACAAGATCATGATCACGATGGCCGCCGAGGCGCAGGCAAAGACCGGGCACGATATTTACGCGTTCGACATGTGGTCGGTGCATGAATATGCCGATCAGCTTGATCCGATGGACGACATCATGAAGGTGTTCATCGAGAAATACGGCAAGATCGGGCGGGCATATGAATACCTCGGCGTGTCGGAAGGCCACTGGCGGGCGGTGCCTGTCGCTTGGGGTTCCTCGCCGCTGACCACCTGCGCGCGTATCAGCATGCTGAAGCAACACGCCGGGATCGACGTGCAGGCACTCTTTCCGCCGCACGAGGCAACGCCCGCGACCTCAGCCGACTGGACCTACGAGACCCAGCTCAAGGCGGCCCAGGCGTGCCACAAGGCGGGCGTTCCGTTCGCCTTCGGCTGCGGTCAGACCACGGATTCCAATCAGACCTGGGGTGCGACGTTCGGCGCGTTCGGCGCCGATCTGGTGGATGCGAAGGGCAACGTGACCGTGGACTCCGACAACGTTCGGGCAGCGCTGGAATACGCCAAGCGCCTCGTGCCCTACTTGCCGGCCGATCAGGTCAGCTTCGACGATGCCTCGAACAACCGGGCGCTGATCTCCGGCAGGTCGGCGCTGATCTGGAATCCGCCGTCGGCCTGGGCGGTGGCGAAACGCGACGCACCCCAAATCGCCGCCGATTGCTGGACGTTCCCCAACCCCCGCGGTCCGAAAGGACGGATGGTGCCGATGCGGCCGTATTTTTTCGGGCTGTGGTCGTTCGCGCAGAACAAGCCGGCGGCACGCGACTTGCTGGCTTATCTGGGTGCGCGCGAACAGATGGAAGCACTGACGACGGCGGTGGCCGGCTATGACATTCCCCCGTATGCGTCGATGTCCGACTTCAAGATCTGGGAAGAGGTCGAGCCGCCCAAGGGCACGGTCTACAACTACCCGATCCGGCCTTGGCATGATGCCGAATACTATATCACGGGCTCTTCGGGTCCGCCGGAGATCGGCGTGCAGGCATGGAATCGCGGCCTGATCCCGACAATGGTGTCGAAACTGGTGTCGGGCCAGACCATTCAGCAGGCCATCGACTGGGCGAAGGATGAGCTGGAGGGGTTCAGCCGATAACCTGCAACAGGTTTCCGAAGGCGCAGTAGCGCAGGGGCGGGCAAGGCGATAGACGATCCGGCCGTCACAGACCGGACCGCCCTATGACCCTTGCCGCGTTTCTCCGCCACCTGGGCTTTGCCGCCTTGCTGATCCTGTTGTCTGCGGCCACGGTCCGCCTGATGATCACAGCGCGGGTGATGGATGCGCCGGCGTCCCGTAAGGTGCATTCCCAGCCGACGCCCAAGGGGGGCGGAGTGGGCATCGTCGTCACCTTCCTGATCGGGATCGCGGTGCTGTATCAGTTCGCGGCCTTCACGCGCCTGGCCGATCCATACTTCCGTGGCGTGATAGAGACGTCGGTGGCGATTGCCGTGGTTGCCTTCCTAGACGATTTGTTCGACTGGCCGTTCACCGTGAAGCTGAGCACGCAGGTGCTGGCCGGATTGGTGGCCGTTGGCAGCGGCCTCTACGTGCATGATTTCCGCATCCCTTATCTGGGTCCGTTGCCGGTTGCCTCGGTCGGCGCGGTCGCGACCATGGTCTGGCTGCTGTTCACCACCAACGCGATGAACTTCATCGACGGACTGAACGGATTAGCGAGCGGGGTGGCACTGATCGCCTGCCTGTTCATCGTGTTCATCGCGGAGCAGCATGGCGGCTGGTTTGCCTACGCGGCGGCCGGGCTGCTGGCGACCGGGCTAACAGGGTTTCTGCCGTTCAACTTCCCCCGTGCACGCATCTTCATGGGCGACGTCGGCAGCCAGTTCTGCGGTTTCATGCTGGCGGTGCTGGCGGTCGTGGCGAGCCGGTTCGACGGGGTCGAGCTGTCGTTCCTGCTGGTGCCGATGTTGCTGTCCGGCGTGTTGTTCGACGTCGCCTTTACCTTGATCCGTCGCTCATTGGCGGGAGAGGCGGTTACCCAGCCGCACCGTGGCCATCTTTATCAAGTTGCCCAGCGATCGGGGCTGTCACCGGTTGTCGTGACCCTGATCCACTGGGCCTTCGCCATTTTCGGAGGGGGTTGCTGCCTGTTGTTCATCGCGACACCGTCTGCCCATAAACCAGAAGTGCCGTTCCTGACCCTGCTGCCGCAACTGGCCTGGCTCAGCTTTGTGGTGGTGCGCGCACGTGCGGCCGGCATCAGCCGCTGGGGCTGACAACGGCCGCCGCTACAGCTGCCTAGAGCAACATCACCCTGACCGGAATGGTCAGGGTGATGAAGTCGCTCTCTCAAACAACGAAATAGAGCGCGCCGACTGTTTACAGTCAGGCTGAAGCCGCTCTAGGTAGCCGGAACCAGGTCGCGGAACAGCCGCGCGTAGGCATCCGCGCACGCGTTGTAACTGAACTCGCCGGCGCGCTTGCGAAGTCGCTCTGCCGGCCAAAGGTCGCGATGGTGCAGCAATTGGTCCAGCCCCGACGCAAGAGCCTCAGGATCCTGGGGTGGCACCAGGACGCCATACTCGCCGTGGGCCAGAATGTCAGACGGTCCATGCGGACAATCGGTCGACAGGACCGGGGTGCCGCATCCCATCGCCTCCACCAGCACGTTGCCGAAGCCTTCGGAACGTGACGACAGAACAAAGCCGTCGGCCGCACGCATATAGGGCAGCGGGTTTTCGACGAAGCCTTCGAATGCGACATGTTCGGCAATTCCGATACTCTCGGCAAGTGCCTGCAATTCCTCCAGCTTCGGCCCCACCCCCAAAACGATCAGCCGCGCCGGATGAGACTGAAGGTGCAAGGCAAAGGCCCGCAGCAGGTTTGGGTGGTCTTTCATCTCGACAAGCCGGCCCGCCGTCACAAACACCGGCCGGTCCTTTTCCACCAGCCATGCATGATGGACCGGCACCTCAGCGCGAACCTCGAAATCGTCACCTATAACCGGATTGAAGATTGTGCTGATTTTTGGAGCGGATATGCCTGTCCGCTCCAGTTCGGTCGAGATCCCCTTCGACACCGCGACGGCGTGGTCGATGTGGGAAGCCAGGACGCGGTAGAGCCACGGCACCAGCCGGTGCTTCCAGTTGACTGTCGCGTGATAGCCAGCGGTCAGCGGGTTGTGCTGACAAATCACCAGCTTGGTGCGGGTTCCGGCAAGTGCATTGGCCAGCGCCGCGGCGATGTTGTTGTGATCGACATTGGCCATCAGGATGTCGGGGTCTTCCGCCAGCAGATACCGCTTCAGGCGATTGACGTCCTGAAGGGTGCGTGCGGCATCGAGATTGACCACCCGGATGCCTTCTGGAACCAGCGGCACCAGCTCACCCCGCATCTGATGCACGATCAGCGTCACGTCCACACCGCGCGCACGCAGTTCCTGCGCCAGGACCAGCGATAGGCGCTCAACCCCACCCGATGACAGGTCATGAATATAGATAGCCACGGAGATACGCTGCTCCGCCTGACGATCGAGAACAGCCGCGCCGTCGCCTTTGCGATGGATACCCTGAAAAGCTTCCTGCACAATCACTCCGCGAATATAATACGGCTCAGATCAATTTCCTGAAATGGTCCCCGGCGCTTGATACAGCCCGAGGTTCCGTCGTGCCCTCCCCAGAACACAAGCCAAAGTTGCGATACCAGCTCTAGCTGCGTCTGCTACCAAACTACGACAATGCTCGCGGGTTGCCCTCGACGCACAATCACGACCCCGTGTTGCCGAAACAGCCTTGCAAGCCGATAGATAGGCCTTGGATCGCCAAATACCAGAATGTGGGCTTCACACCAGTGCCCGGCGGTGCCGTGTCCGCGCAACATCACACGACGACCAAGGGCATGGCGCAGGCGGGTCTGCATGCGCTGGTTCCACGCCGCTGGCTTTCGCCGGGATCGCGGATTGTAGGCGGTGATGAAGACTGCCGAACGCGTGCGATGCTTCAGCAACAGCCGATCGGCCGCAGCGCTGGACCGACCGATGTGGATCTTGATGCCGGCTGCTTCGTAGCTGGTCGCCCGGTAAGCGCGCAGCAGCGCCGGGGACAGCCGCGAAGCTTCGTCACGCGCAGCGAGCCCATCAGAAAACCCAGGGCCGATCACGCTTATGGGTCGTCACGTTTGGCTGGAAACGCGACATCACGATGTACGTGTACCGACATCAGGATGCCGAAGCCGACCATCACGGTCAGCATGGCCGAACCGCCGTGGGACACAAGAGGCAGCGGGACACCACCGACGGGAATGACGCCCATCACCATTGCGATGTTGACAAACACATAGAGGAAGAAATTGCAGGCGATGCCCAACGCCACCAGACGGCCAAACTGATGGCGGCAGCGCAGCGCGATCAACATCCCGCCAATGATGATGAGGCCCAGCAGGCCTATCACGGCGATCGCGCCGATGAAGCCGAACTCCTCGCCAATCATGGTGAAGATGAAGTCGGTCTGCTTTTCCGGCAGAAAATCCAGATGGCCCTGGGTGCCCTGCAGAAACCCCTTGCCCCACATGCCGCCCGAACCCAGAGCAATTTTTGACTGGATGATGTTGTAGCCAGCGCCAAGCGGATCGGTGTGCGGGTTCATGAAGGTGTCGATCCGGGCGCGCTGATAGTCGTGCAGGTGGGCATAGGCGAACTGTGCCAGAAGCGGGATCGGCAGCAGCACCAGCAGGAACTTCCACCAGCGAACACCGGCGGCAAACAGTATGGCACCCCCCAGCATGCCGATGATGGCCGCGGTGCCGAGGTTTGGCTCCTTCAGGATCAGGCCGACCGGGATGAGGATGGCCAGGAGCGGGGGGATCAGAAACAGCGGGTTGCCGATCCGCTCCCATGACGCGCGATGGAACCACGACGCGAGCGCGAGGACGAGGGCCAGTTTCATCATCTCGGAGGGTTGCAGTTGCAAGCCACCGAGGTCGAGCCAGCGTTGCGCGCCCTTGCCGGCATGGCCCATGCGCAGTACCAGGACGAGCAGGAGGACGCCGAGACCCCAGGCGGGCCAGGCCAATCTGGCGAGAAAACGAATGTCGGTTAGCCCGATGACCAGCATGATGACGACGCCGATCGCGAAACGCATTGCGTGGCGGGCTGCATAAGGTTCCGGGGACCCGCCCGCGGCGCTGTACAGCGCGGTATAGCCGACGGCTGCCAGGGCATACAGCAGCATCACGTATAGCCAGTTAACGCGAAGCACCTTGCCCATCAGGTCGAAGGACGGCTCGCGCCACAGACGCCGGTCCATCATCGTTTCACACTCACGCCATCGGCCTCATGGCGTCCCGCCGGGTCGTGCCTGGGCGACCTGCGCCGGAGGTGCGGTTCGGTTGGCCGGATCGCGTCGCAGGGTCTCCGACATGATATCGCGGGCCAGAGGGGCGGCGGCGGCGGCCCCGGCATTGCCGTGCTCGATCACCACCGACACCGCATAGCGGGGTGTGTCATAAGGTGCGTAGCAGACGAACAGGGCATGCGGACGGTACTCCCAAGGCAGCTTCTCGCTGTCAAAATGTCCGCTTTCGCGCAATTCGCGGGAAACCCGGCGGACCTGGGCGGAGCCGGTCTTGCCAGCGAGCTGGACCTGGGGATCGGCCAACCTTGCCAGCGGCGCCGTGCCGCCGGGCTCGTTCACGACAGCCCACATCCCTTCTCGGACGGTATGCAACAGCTTTTCGGGTATCCCCAGCACCGGCCAGTCTTCCGGTTCACTGCCCGGTTGCTTCACACCGGCTAGCTTGCGGGTCAGATGCGGCTGCACCTGGCGGCCGCTGGCGATACGCGCGCCATAGGTGGCGAGCTGCAGCGGCGTCACCTGGATAAACCCCTGCCCGATCCCGCTCACAATCGTGTCGCCGATGTTCCAGGCATGGCCGCGGCTGATGCGCCACGCCCGGGTCGGGATCAAACCAGCCCGCTGGCCGGGCAGGTCGAGTTCAAGATCGACGCCCAGGCCCAGGCGGTGCGCCACGGCGGCGATACGGTCGATGCCGGTGCGCCGGGCGACCTCATAAAAATAGACGTCGCAACTGTTCTTCAGACCACCGCGCAGGTCCTGCATGCCGTGACCGCCCTTGCGCCAGCAGTGGAAGCGGGTGTCGCCGAGGTCCAGATAGCCTGGGCAGCCGATCCGATCGGCCGGAGTGATGGCTTTAGACTCAAGCCCGGCCAGCGCCACCGCCATCTTGAAGGTGGACCCGGGTGCATACAGGCCCGAAGTCGCCTTGTTGATCAGCGGCGTCCGGCGGTCCTTGGTCCACTCCAGCCACTGCGCCTGCGACACACCCGCATTGAACACGGATGGATCGAATGAGGGATTGGTGGCCATCGCCAGCACTTCGCCGTTACGGCAATCCATGACCACGGCGCTAGCGCTCTCATTGCCCAGCGAGGCCAGCACCGATTGCTGAAGGCCGGCGTCGAGGGTGAGGCCAACATCCTCGCCTGGCACTCCCTCCTGGCGGTCGAGTTCACGGATCACCCGGCCGACCGCATTGACCTCCAGTTGCACGGCCCCTGCCCTGCCACGCAGGCCCAGGTCGTGATACTTCTCGATCCCGGCGCGGCCGATGCGCAGGCCGGGCAGGCCGAGCAGCGGGTCCTCGGCGACGTCGGCTTCGTTGGGCGGCGCGACGTAACCGATGATGTGGGCCATCTTCCGGCCAAACGGGTAATATCGGCTGGTGCCTGCGTCGACGACAACGCCCGGCAGATCCGGCGCATTGACCTCGATGGTCGCCATTTCCTCCCAGGTCAGGAACTCGCGGATCAGCACCGGGATGAATTTCCGGCGGCGGTGAAGTTCGCGGTCGATGCGGGCGCGCTCGTATTCACCAAGCGGGACCAGTGCAGCGAAGGCTGCCAGTGTGGCCTGGGCATCATTGGCCTGTTCGGCCACCATCGTGGCACGCCAGTTGATGCTGCTGCCGGCCACGACGACGCCGAACCGGTCAAGGATGCGGCCGCGGGGCGGGGCTGTCATCCGTGCGCTGATGCGGTTCTCGTCGGCCAACGTGGTGTAGCGGGCGCCGTCGCGGACCTGCACCTGATACAGCCGCGCGCCCAGCGCCCCGAAGATCGTGACTTGTCCGCCCATCAGCAGCAGGGCACGGCGCGTGAATACGCCCGTGCGCTGGACCTCACGCTTCATCGGTATCAGCCGTTGCCACCGGGTCAGGCTTCAAGGTCAGTGCGACAAAAAGCAGGTGCACCACTCAGGCCTTGTCCGGGTCGGCGATGGAACGGTGTGCCACCGCGAAGGGCACTGCCAGCAGGGGGAACAGGGCGGTGGTCAGCACCGCGCTGAACAAGGCGGGATCGGGTGACAACAGCCTGAACGTCAGCAGCATGACCAACAGCCAGACAACCAATGAGGCAACGATGGCAACGCCGGCAAATACGACCCAGATCCAGGCGAACCCGCGCGGCGCCAGGGATGGGCGCAATGATACCGCCACGCCATGGACCACCAGCAGGGTAAAGACATTGACACCCAGCGGCAGGTAACCCAACAGATCCATCAGCAGCCCGATTACGAACACCACCGGCGGCGGCAGGTCGGACGGGCGGAACAACGACCAGAACCAGACGCTGCTCAACGCCACGGCTGGCAGCAACGCAGCCTGTCCATCGATGCCCAGCGGCGCCTGTGAAATCAGCATCAGCAGCAAGGTCACGCAGGCTGGGAAGCAGGCCCGTGCGACGACATCCAGCCAGCGGCCCAGGCTGGCCCTCGGCCGGATCCCTGGCCGGCGGTCGGTGGCTGCCATCAATGCCTGCCCGGCGTCGGACGGTCCGGTTCGGGGGCCGTCACCCCGGTTGGTCCCCCATTGAGGCCATAGTCAAAGATCCGCACCACCTCCAGTTTCTGGAGCATGGCGGAAGGCTCGACCTCGGCGGCGCCGCTGCTGCTGTAATGCACGGAGCCGATCGGCAGGTTGGCGGGAAAGGCGTTGGCCTCGGCGCTGGTGACAATGCGCTCGCCTTCCTGTGGAACGATCCCCTCCGGCCAGAACTGCAATCGTGGCCGGTTGCCGTTGGTGCCGACCAGGATCGCATGAGCACGTGAAGTCTCCATGATCACCGGGATGCGGCTGTTCAGATCGGTGATCAGCAGGATGCGCGCGGTCCGGGTCCCAACCTCGGTAATCCGCCCGATGAGGCCGCGTTCGTCCACTGCAATCTCGCCTTTGCGGATGCCATGATTGGGGCCGACGGACAGCAGCACGGCCCTGGCATAGACGCCGCCGGCGTCGGCCACCACGCGGGCGGTGACGAACGATGCCGTGGGATCCGGGATCCAGCGAAGGCTCGCCTTCAGGCGCTGGTTTTCCGCATCGAGTGCCAAGGCGATGGCCTGCCAGCGCCGCAGCTTCTCGTTCTCGTCCCGCAGCCGGGCGTTTTCCTCGCGCATGTTCCACAGCGCGGCGGCTTCGGTAATTGTGGCATGTATCCGCCCAAGAGGAGCGGCCAGTACGGCGTAGATCGGACCGAGCCCGTCGGCGAGGGCGATCCGGGCCCGTTCGGCAAGCAGAGCGTCGGCTTTGCCCAGCAGCATCAGCCCAAACGACGCAGCGATCAGGACCGGCAAAGTCAGCCGAATCAACGCCTGGCGTGCCTGGATCGAGAGGCGGATCATATCAACCTTCTGCCGGAAGGCGGCCGTCTGTCTAATACATGCTTGTCAGTACGTTACTCAAACGCTTTCTCTCTTCAAGTGCGCGGCCCGTGCCAAGCGCTACGCATTGCAGCGGATTTTCGGCGATCACCACCGCAAGGCCGGTAGCGTCGCGCAGCACCTGATCCAGCCGGTGCAGCAGGGCGCCACCACCGGTCAGCACGATACCCTTGTCGACGATATCGGCGGCCAGTTCGGGTGGCGTATTCTCCAGCGCGACCTTCACCGCCTCGACGATGGCAGAGACCGGTTCGGCCAGGCTGGTGGCGATTTCGTGCTGGCTGACCAGGACCTCGCGCGGGACGCCGTTCAGCAGGTCGCGCCCGCGGACCTCACGGTATGGGCCTTCGTCACCGGTCTCGAAGGATGCCGCCGCGCCGATGTCCATCTTGATGCGTTCGGCGGAGGACTCGCCGATCAGCAGGTTATGATGGCGGCGAATATAACTGATGATCGCCTCATCCATCTTGTCGCCGCCGGTGCGTACGCTACGCGCGTAGACAATGCCGCCCAGGGAAATGACCGCGACCTCGGTCGTGCCGCCGCCGATGTCAACGACAATGCTGCCGGAGGGTTCGGTGACAGGCAGCCCTGCCCCGATGGCGGCGGCCATGGGCTCCTCGATCAACTGCACGCGGCGGGCGCCCGCGCTTTCAGCACTTTCCTGAATGGCGCGACGCTCGACGGCAGTGGATCCGGAGGGGACGCAGACGATGATCAACGGCGAGGCGAAACCGCGCCGATTATGCACCTTGCGGATGAAGTGCTTGATCATTTCCTCGGCGACTTCGAAATCGGCGATGACGCCGTCGCGCAGCGGGCGGCTGGCGGTGATGTAGCCAGGGGTTCGCCCGAGCATCATCTTGGCCTCTTCGCCGACCGCCACAACCTGTTTCTTGCCCCTAACATCGGCGATCGCCACGACGCTGGGTTCGGCCAGGACGATGCCACGGCCCTTGACATAAACGAGCGTATTGGCGGTGCCGAGATCAATGGCCATGTCAGCCGACATGAAGCCGAGCAGCCGGGAAAACATCCAGAGGGCCTTTGTGATACGTGCCGCGGAGGGCCAGATCTGTGGCGGAGGAGGCGTTGGGCTTTAGCGCCCACGTGCCGCGTCCACAAGTGTCAGATAACGTTTGTTTGACCCGCTGCCGCGAAATTGCCTGTTTTCGGCCCGCAAATAAGACGATTTTTGTTGCATATAAGATTCGTGTTGAAGGAGAAGTAGTCATGCGGATCGCCAAAATTGCCTTGATTTTTGCAGCTGCCATCGGACTGGCCGGGTGCGGCAGCACCCCGGGCACAAGGGCAGTAACCGGCGGCTTGATGGGCGCGGGTGCGGGTGCCGGGGTATCGGCGTTGACCGGCGGGCGGCCGGCGACCGGTGCATTGATCGGCGGCGGCATCGGCGCTGTGGGCGGCGCCGTTACGCATTAGGCACGACGGGGCTTTCCCGGACAAATTACAGGAGCAGTTCGATGCGGCGCGGTGTGACAATTTTAATGCCGATGACGGTTCTCTGCGTATCCTTGGCAGGGTGCGGATACAACCGGGGTGACCGCGCTGTGTCGGGCGGCCTGATCGGGGCCGGCGGAGGTGCCGCCATTGCTGCGGCAACGGGCGGCGCGCCACTGGTGGGCGCTGCAATCGGCGCCGGCGCCGGCGCGCTCGGCGGCGCCTTGACCAGCGGGCACGATCTTAACCTCGGGCGACCGGCGTGGCGCTGACGCTCGGATAGACCAAACCAAATTCAATATGAAGACCTATCGTTCCGTCCCGGACGGGTACGAAGGTTCCACCTTTTATACCAATTTGGGTTAATTTCGTAATCTACCCGCCGATGTTTCGAGTATGCTGAACGATATCGAAACGCTAGCGGGAAGTTGCGTTGGTGGCACCAACGCACCATCCAAATCTGGTTTGGAGGCTTCTTGTCATCGGGGGGGCGTGCTGGAGAACCCGGTTGACCTTCGTAGCCTCGCTTCTTTTTGAGGATGGACGGTCTGCGTCCTGAAGGCCGGGGGACTTGTGCCAACTGTTAAGGTGCTATTTGTCACCAGCGAAATCGCCGGGTTGGCAAAAGCGGGAGGCCTTGGAGAGGTGTCGGCGGGGCTGCCGCTGGCACTGCGTCAGCGCGGTATCGACGTCCGGCTGCTCATGCCGGCCTATGCCGAGGTCGTTGCGAAGCTTCCGACGATCCGCTGGTTGGGCGATCTACCGGGGCGGGCGGGAATTCCGCCGGCCCGGCTGGGTGAGGTTCAGCTCGCTGAAGGGCTCACGCTTTACCTGGCGGCGTCGCCGGAATTGTTCGACCGTCGCGGCACGCCGTACTCCACGCCGGAGGGCGCCGATTGGCAGGATAATCACCTCCGCTTCGCCCGGCTGTCCCTGGCTGCGGCCGACATCGCCGCCGGGCGCGGTGGGCTCGACTGGATACCCGACATCGTCCACGCCAATGACTGGCCGGGCGGCCTGACGCCAGCCTACATGCGTTGGGACGGCACCGCGGTTCCGACCGTGCTGACCATTCACAACATCGCCTACCAGGGCAACTTCGACGCCAGCCAGCGGCATTTGCTGGGAATTCCGGACGCGGCGTTCGACATCAATGGCGTAGAGTTCCACGGTCGGGTCTCGTTCCTCAAAGCCGGCGGCTTCTATGCCAGCCATGTCACCACGGTCAGCCCGACCTATGCCTCGGAAATCACCACTGAAACTCAGGGCGCAGGATTGCACGGGCTGATGGGGGAGCGGGCGGCGAACGGCCAGTTATCGGGTATCGTGAACGGGATCGATGAAAGCTGGGACCCGGGCAGCGACCCGTGTCTGCCGCACCATTTCGGCCACGAAGACCTGAACGGCAAGCAGGCAAACGCCGATGCGGTGCGGACCGGGTTGTGTCTGCGGCCTTCGCAGGGCCCACTGTTCGGGATCGTGTCCCGTCTGGTGCATCAGAAGGGGCTGGACCTGGTGGCGGAGGCGGCAAACGACATCGTCGACAACGGCGGACAGATCGCGATCCTGGGGCTCGGTGACCCTGAGATCGAGCACATGCTCAGCCGAACATCGCGCCGGCACCGTGACGACATTGGCGTGCTGATCGGCTTCAACGAGCCGATGGCGCGGCGGATCGTCGCCGGCAGCGACTTTACCTTGATGCCGTCCCGTTTCGAACCGTGCGGGCTGACCCAGATGCATGCCCAGCGTTATGGGGCGCTGCCTATAGCGCACGCCACAGGGGGGCTTGCCGACACGATCGACGACGGAACGACCGGCTTTCTGTTCTCGACACTGACGCCGGATGGCTTGATGGAGGCATGTCATCGCGCCTTCGACACCTATCAGGATAATGCCCAACTCAGCGAAATGCGCCGCGCGGCCATGGCCCGCAGCTTTGGGTGGGCCGCTGCAGCCGCGGAGTATGAGGCGTTGTACCGCCGGCTACTGGGAATGCCACCGGCCCTGACGATGGAGCCCATTCCGGCGACAATTCCAAAGGCGGTCCCATCGATGGCCGAGGCGCTTGAACCGGCGGCCTAAGCTCGCTCACCCCGGTTCGTCATCACAGGGCCTATCGCAACAGCGTGACTTTAAACACGACCGGAGACGGACCCAGCCCCGACCGGCTGGGCACCGCCGTGTTCGTCAGGCGGCCACGTCGAAGGCAATCAACTGGCGCAGGACGTTTCCGTCCTTCAGCTTCGCATACCCATCATTGATGTCGTCCAGCTTGATGTGGCTGGTGATCAGGTGATCAAGCTTCAGGTTGCCCTTCTTCCAAGCGTTCAACAGCCGCGGCATGTCGACGCGGAACCGGTTGCTGCCCATCGATGAGCCCTGGATCTTCCGCTCACGCAGGAAGTCGTATGCATGCAGCTCGATTTTCATGCCGAACGGCACCATGCCGATGATCGTGGCGGTGCCGCCGGCGCGAAGGCACTCAAACGATTGTTCAGCCGTCTTCTTCAGTCCCACCGCCTCGAACGCGTATTCGACCCCACCGCCGGTCAGATCCTTGATCGCAACCACCGGATCAACGTTGCTGGCGTTGATGACATCGGTGGCGCCCATGAGCTTGGCAGTCTCCAGCTTGGACTGAACGGTATCGATGGCAATGATCCGGTCGGCTCCGGCAATCGCAGCGCCGTTCACCGCGGACAAACCGATGCCGCCGCAGCCGAACACCGCGACCGTGCTACCGGCGGTCACCTTGGCCGTGTTGATGACCGCGCCCGCCCCGGTGATTACGCCACAGCCGACCAAAGCCGCGATGTCGAGCGGGATGTCGTCGCCGATCTTCACCACCGCGTTCTCATGCACCAGCATCTGTTCGGCGAAGGTCGACAGATTGAAGCACTGCACGACGGGCTTGCCCTTGAGGAACAGCCGCTGCGCTTTGCCCGGCGGCATCTTGACCGCGGTGTTGTCGCAGAGTTGCGGGCGACCGGTCGTGCAGTAGGCACAGGTGCCGCAGAACACCGACGTGCACGTAATGACATGGTCGCCGGGTTTGACGTAGGTGACTTCGCTGCCCACTGCTTCCACTACCGCTGACGCCTCATGTCCGAGGACACAGGGGGTGGGCATCGGGTAGAGACCTTCCATGAAGTGGAGGTCGCTGTGGCATAGGCCGGTAAATGCTGTTCGCAGCAGAACCTCGTGCGCGGCCGGCTTGGCCACTTCGAGGTTTTCGATCGCCAGCGGCTGGTGCGCCTCATACAGTACGGCGGCTCGCATGATGTTTCCCTCCCTTAGTTGGTTTCGCTATGGCGCTTCTGATCGGCAATCAGCACGCTCTGTTCCAATTCTCAGGCGAGCAGCCTTAACGCGTGGCTGGTCCGGTTAAGGGATGTTGCCCTAATCGTCCCCAGCCGCGCGCAGCTTCTCGCCAGGATCCTCGCTGGGGATATTGATGCCGCCGCCCCGCCGCCCCGCAATGGCATTCGGGGTGCCCGCGATGACCGACCGGCCATAGGCCGGAATGATTGGAATGGCATCAGGCGCCAGCGGCTGCATCACGCGCTTTCGTTCCAGCGCCGCCGCAATATACGGCGCGAGCTGCGCCTGTTTACGTGCCTCCCGCTCGGCCATATCAGCTTTCATGACCGGCATCACCTCGGCAGCGAACAAGTCCAGGGAAGCGATAATGTCGTCATGCGTGTTGCGTCCGGCCTGCTGGACAAAGATCACCTGGTCGACGCCGGCGTCCTGATACTGCCGTAGCCGATCAATCAGTTGCGCAGGCGTCCCAATGCCGTTGCCGACCGCCGGTGGCAGCGCACCGCGGGCTCGCTCGAACCGCTCCCATACATTGGTGACGGCGGGGGTGTGCTCCCCATAGACATAATGGTGGCCAAGGGCGTAGCCGAAATACTGAAAACCCTCCTGGCCGCGGCGGATCGCCTCGGCCTCGTCATGGTGCACCGAGAAGCCGGTGGCCATGGCGATGTTGGCGTTCACCGCGTGGCCGATTGGCACGCATTGGTCGGATTTGATGATTTCGTAGTATTCGCCCGCCCATTTCGCCGCCTCGGCGGGGTCGACGAAGGCGAAGGCGAGGGCCCCTACCCCGTTACGTGCAGCGACGTGGATTGTTTCCTTGTTTGAGCAGGCAAGCCACAACGGCGGGTGCGGTTTCTGCAGCGGCTTGGGGATGACATTGCGCGCCGGCATTGAGAAGTAGTCGCCCTTGAAGCCAGGATATGGCTCCATCACCATCATATTGGCGCTCTGCTCCGTCGCCTCGGCCCACATCAGCTTTTTCAGGTCCGGGTTGATGTTGAAGCCTTCCAGCTCAGCGCGGGAAGCGGAAGACCCGGTGCCCCATTCCGCCCGACCGGAAGACACGAGGTCGAGCATGGCAATGCGTTCGGCAACGCGGGCCGGCGGATTATAGCCGGGCGGCGAAAGCACGACGGCATGACCGATATGGATCTGCTTGGTGCGCCCCGCCGCGGCGGCAAGAAATACCTCGGGCGCGGAGTTGTGCGAGTATTCCTCAAGAAAATGGTGTTCGTTGGCCCAGACGTAGTCAAAGCCCAGGCGGTCAGCGACCTCCACTTCGGCCAGCGCCTCCTGCACCATGCGGTGCTCCGCGTTCTTGTCCCATGGCCGCGGGAGTTGCAGTTCGTAGATGAGGCCGAACTTCATGGGTGAGGCTCCTGTGCCGCGCCTGGGAGTAGCTACTGGTCAGTAGCGGATGGCTGAAAGACTGTCCAGGGGGAACCTGGCCGCTAAGGCGAAACGGCGGCCGAGCGCTGATTTCCCGGAAAAACCTCGGTGCGCCGATCCGCACCAAACACCAAATTGCAGACCGGCCAGCCACCCAAACTGCAACGGCATCCGTTGCGCCCGATCACGCCATCCAACCTATACCCTCATTGGCAGCATAGCTTGGCGACGCTTGCAGGCCTGCCGGGGAACCTTATCGGTAGGCGAGTGAATCCGGGGGAAGCCCCATCGCGGCGGTGGTGGCGGGGTTCAGTTGGCCATTTGGCTGCAACCCGCGATTTTGCTGGAACTTGCCAATCGCCGCCTGGGTGCTCTGACCCCACACACCATCGACGCTGCCGGTGTAGAACCCCATCGAGCGGAGGCGCTCCTGCACGACACGGACCGACGAGGGGCGCAACGTGTCGGCCGGCGGCACCGGTGGGGGCAAAGCCGCCTGCTGGGTTGCAAGCAGTCCCGCCGGATCAAGACCCAGGGCAGCGGCTGTCGCCTGATTCAGCTGTCCCGTCACCTGTAGCTGATGCGCCGCCTGGAACTGTTGCAGCGCGGCAAGACTGTCGGGTCCCCAGACGCCGTCAACCGTGCCGGTATAGGTTCCGGAACGGCGCAGATGGTCCTGAACGGCCTGAACGGCGTTAGGAGGAACCGGCTGAACATAAGCCAGCGGCGCTTGGGACTGACCGAGCTGGGTCTGGGCGAACGATGCGGCGGTCGATGCCAGCAGCACCCCGCCGGCGGCAAGTATTGCAAAGGGCTTCATATTGCGCACCAAGTAGTGAGGATGCTGAAACGCCGCTTCACCCGCCACCGTTGCATGCATTGGCGGACGGGCGATCCGTTTGGCGCCTTTATCACTCATCCGGCAGCCAGCGTGCGCATTGCGGCGGTGCGCTCGAATAACCGAAGAAGCAGGCGGACCGCCTGGCCCCGTTCCGACTCCAGCTTGGGATCACGGGACAGCAACACCGCAGCGTCGCGGTAAGCCATGTGCAGCAGGTGCTCGTGGTCGAGCGGGTCCGCGAGCTTGTAACCAGGCAGGCCGGCCTGGCGAGTACCAAGCGCGTCGCCGCTGCCGCGCAGGCGGAAGTCTTCATCCGCGATGACGAAGCCATCTTCGGTGTCGCGCAGCAGGGTCAGGCGCCGGCGCGCGGTTTCGTTCACCCAGTCTTCATGCAGCAGCAGGCAAAAGCTGGCTTCGGCGCCGCGGCCGACCCGCCCGCGAAGCTGATGCAACTGGGCCAGGCCGAAGCGTTCGGCATGCTCGATGACCATCACCGAGGCTTCGGGAACGTCGACGCCGACCTCGACAACCGTGGTGGCGACCAGCAGGCGGATGGTGCCGGCAGAAAACGCCGCCAGGGCAGCATCACGAACATCAGGCGCCTGCTGGCCATGAGCAAGGCCGACACGGTCACCGAAAAGTTGCTTCAAATGAACATAGCGATCGTGGGCAGCAGCGACATCCAATGCCTCACTCTCTTCCACCAGGGGACAAACCCAATAGACCTGCACACCCTCGCACAGCTTGCGCGCAACGCCCTCCAGCACCGTCGGCATCGTGCCAAGCGAATGAAGCGTCGTGCGAATAGGCAGGCGGCCAGCGGGCTTTTCCGCCAGGCGACTGAAGTCCATCTCGCCCCATTGGGTCAGCAGCAGGGTACGCGGGATCGGCGTCGCGGTCATCACCAGCACGTCGGTGCGCTCGCCCTTGGCACCGAGGCTCAGCCGCTGGGTAACGCCGAACCGGTGCTGCTCGTCAATCACCGCCAGCGCCAGGTCTTGATATTCCACGGCATCCTGGAACAGCGCATGGGTGCCGACCACGATCTGGATCGTGCCGTCCTTGATACCGCGCAGCAACCGGATGCGCTCCTTGCCCTTGATGGACCCGGTCAGCAGCGCGACCGGAACAGGGCACAGGCGGGACAATGTGCGGTGGTGCTGCTTGGCCAGCACCTCGGTGGGCGCCATCAGGGCTGCCTGCTTGCCAGCCTCGACAGCGCGCAGCATCGCCAGCAGCGCGACCAGCGTCTTGCCGGAGCCGACATCGCCCTGCAGCAGCCGCAGCATGCGGCGCGGAGAGGCAAGGTCGGCATCAATCTCCTGCAGCGCCTGAACCTGTGACGATGTGGGCGGGAAGCCGAACCGTTGCAGCGCGACGTCGCGCAGCCGGGAGTCGCCGATCAGCGGCTGACCGGATCGCGCGCGAACACGGCCGCGGATCAGCGCCTGGGCAACCTGTCCGGCGAGCAGTTCGTCGTATGCCAGGCGGATTCGGTTGCGCTTGTCGGGCGGCGCCTTGTCCGGCTTCTGTACGGCGCGCAGCGCCTGCGCAAACGGCGGCCATTTCTCCCGCTTCAACAAGGCTGGGTCGTGCCATTCGGAAATGGCCGGCAGCAGATCCAGCGCCTGGGTCAAAGCACCGGCCACCTGCCGCGGCCACAATCCCGCCGTCAGCGGCCAAACCGGCTCTATCAGCGGGATTCGGTCCGGCTGGTCTGCCGGCACCATATGATCCGGATGTGGAATTGACAGCCGGTTGTTGAACATGTCGAGCTTGCCGGAGACCAGCAGCCGAGTCCCTGGCGGCGTTTGCGCTTCCCGGGTGAACTTGAAGAACACCAGCTCCGCGAAACCAGTTTCGTCCTTAACAATAACCCGCCATGGTTGACGCGGATTGGCTGGCCGCTCATGTCGCACGACTTCGACCGCCAGCGTTACAACTGTGCCGTGTTTGGCCGTGCGGATCATGGGTCTGGCACTACGGTCCGAGTAAGACTCCGGCATATGAAACAGCAGATCGATCACCCGCTCGCCACCGGCGGCACGTGACATCGATGCCGCCACCGCCGGTCCTATGCCGCGCAGACTGGTCAGGGGCGCGAAAAGAGGGGCAAGCCAATCGGCGTTCACGGGCTGACAGTTCTCAAAGGCACCGTTATATGACAGCCGATCGATGACTGAACCAGATCAACAAGTGCCGGATGCACGGCGACGCCGGCTCCTGTTTCGGGCCACGCACCGCGGGACGTTCGAAAACGACCTGATGATTGGTGGATTCGTGCGCGCTCATCTCGATACTTTAACCGACGCCGACCTCGATGCGTTAGAGGCGGTTATGCAGATGCCGGATACTGACCTGGCGGAGTGGCTGACCGGGCGCGAAGCGATCCCAGCCGAGGCAGAAACGCCGATGTTGCGCCGCATGCGGGATTATCTTGCGCAATGAGTGATGCCATCAAGGTCTGGGGCGCACCGGAAGGATGGGACGCGTTCCTGCTGGCCCAGCGCCGCCGCGAGCACAACGGCAGCGTGCTGCATGTGACGCGCGACGATGCCCGGATGGCCCGCTTGGCGGAGGCGCTGGCATTCGTGATGCCGGAGGCGGAGATTCTGCGGTTTCCGGCGTGGGACTGCCTGCCTTACGACCGCGTCTCGCCAAACCCGGCCCTGGTTTCGGAACGCATCGCCACACTGGCCCGGTTGCTGGAAAAACCGACCGCCCCACGCATCGTGCTGACCACTGTCAACGCACTGGTGCAGCGTGTCCCGCCGCGGTCCACCTTTGCCGGGGCGAGCCTGAACCTGCGCGTGAACGGCGATGTGAAGCCGGAAAAACTGGCGGAATTCCTGGAAGCCAACGGCTACGGCCGAGCGGGTACGGTGATGGAGCCGGGGGAGTACGCAATCCGCGGCGGTATCATCGATATCTTTGCGTCCGGCGAATCCGATCCGGTCCGCCTGGATCTGTTCGGCGATACGATCGAGTCCATCCGGGTATTCGACGCCACCACCCAGCGCAGCGCCGGCAAGCGTTCCTCGCTGTCATTGCGGCCAGTGTCCGAGGTGCCGCTCGGGAAAGATTCGATCGCGCGATTCCGCACCGCCTGGCGCGACCTGTTCGGGCAGGACGCTGCGAAGGACCCGCTGTATCTGTCGATCTCCGACGGTCGGCGGCATCCGGGGATGGAACATTGGGTGCCGCTGTTTCATCCGACAATGGAAAACCTGCTGGATTATCTGCCCGATGCCGCGGTCAGCCTGGATCACCAGGCAAACGAGGTACTGGAAGCCCGGCTGGAGATGATCGCCGACCACGCTCAGGCCCGTAAAGCGATACCGCGTGATGGTGAGGTGCCGTATCGGCCGACCCCGCCGGCCATGCTCTACCTCGACCGCGATGGCTGGGACGAGATGCTGTCGTTCGGCCCGTTACTGGGGTTCACACCGTTCGCCATGCCGGAAGGTGCCGGCGGCGTCGATGGGGGCGGTCGTCCGGGTCCGGTGTTTGCGCAGTCGAGCGGGCTTGGCACGGGTGGCGGGCCGGGCGTAACGGTGTTCGACCAGTTGCGCGGCCAGGTTACGCGCTGGAACAGCGAGGGCCGGCGTATCGTCGTGGCGGCCTGGACCCGCGGCTCGCGGGAGCGGCTGGGAGCGCTGCTGCGGGAGCACGGGTTCAAGGACGTCGCGCAGGAGGATGAGTGGGCGGCGGTGCGGCGAAAGCCGGCAGGGTCCGTCTCATTGGTGGTGCTGGGCGTCGAGCGCGGGTTCGTGGCCGACAGGCTGGCGCTGGTGGGCGAGCAGGACCTTCTCGGCGAACGGATCTCCCGGCCACCGCGACGACGCAAGCGGGCGGACCAGTTCATCGCCGAGGCAACCGAGATTGCCGAGGGCGACCTCGTGGTGCATCAGGAATACGGCATCGGGCGGTATGATGGGCTTGCGACGCTGCATGTAACCGGAGCGCCGCATGACTGCCTGCGGCTGATCTACGACGGCAACGAGAAGCTGTTTCTGCCGGTTGAGAATATTGAGGTGCTGTCGCGCTATGGCAGCGAGCACCAGGGCACCGCGCTGGATAAACTTGGCGGCGCCAGCTGGCAGACCCGCAAGGCCAAGATGAAGCAGCGCATCCGCGATATGGCGGGTGAGCTGATCCGGATTGCGGCGACCCGCAAGATGCGCGACGCCGAGACGATGGCGCCGCCGGAAGGAACCTGGGACGAATTCTGCTCGCGCTTCCCGTTCGCCGAGACGGAGGATCAGTCGCGCGCCATCGCCGATGTGCTGGAGGACCTGGCGGCCGGCAAGCCGATGGACCGGCTGATCTGCGGCGATGTCGGCTTCGGCAAGACCGAGGTGGCGTTGCGGGCCGCATTTGTCGCGGCGATGTCGGGGTCGCAGGTTGCCGTGGTGGTGCCGACCACGCTGCTGGCACGGCAACATTACCGGACGTTCTCGGCACGGTTCGCCGGGCTGCCGGTGAAGGTCGCGCAATTGTCGCGGATGGTGACGGCAAAGGAGGCCAGCGAGGTTCGCAAGGGTGTCGCCAGTGGCGATATCGGCATCGTCGTGGGCACCCATGCGCTGCTGGCGAAATCGGTGGAATTCTCCAACCTCGGACTACTGATTGTCGATGAGGAGCAGCATTTCGGGGTGGCGCACAAGGAACGGCTGAAGGCGATGAAGGCCGATGTGCATGTGCTGACGCTGACCGCGACCCCGATCCCGCGCACGTTGCAGCTGGCACTGACCGGTGTGCGGGAAATGTCGATCATTGCGACGCCGCCGGTGGATCGCCTGGCGGTGCGAACATTCATCATGCCCTTCGACTCGGTGGTCATACGGGAAGCCTTGCAGCGCGAACGGTTCCGCGGCGGCCAGGTGTTCTGCGTCGTGCCACGGATCGAGGATCTGCAGCGTATGTCGGACCGGTTGCGCGAAATCGTGCCCGAAGCCAGCACCATCCAGGCGCACGGAAGGCTGGCACCCACCGAACTGGAACGGGTGATGACGGAGTTCGGCGACGGCAAATATGATATCCTGCTGTCGACAAATATCGTCGAGAGCGGCCTGGATATGCCGGCGGTCAATACCCTGCTGATCTATCGCGCGGACATGTTCGGATTGGGCCAGTTATATCAGTTGCGGGGCCGCGTTGGCCGGGGCAAGCAGCGCGGATATGCGTATCTGACCTGGCCGCCCAATCACCGCTTGTCCGTCGCGGCGGAGAAACGACTGACCGTGATGCAGACGCTGGATGCGTTGGGGGCCGGGTTTACACTGGCGTCGCACGATCTGGATATCCGTGGCGCGGGCAACCTGCTGGGCGATGAACAATCAGGGCACATCAAGGAAGTCGGGATCGAGCTTTACCAGCAGATGCTGGAAGACGCCGTGGCCGATATTCGCGCCGGCGAGGGCAAGAAGGTCGGGCAGGATCGCGACTGGACGCCGAACATCTCACTGGGACTACCGGTGCTGATACCGGATTCCTACGTGCCGGACCTGCCGGTGCGGCTGGGACTGTATCGGCGTATCGGTGCCCTGGCCTCGGATGGTGAGAGCGATGCGATGGCGGCGGAACTCATCGACCGGTTTGGCCCGCTACCGGAGGAGGTCGAGAACCTGCTCGGTGTGGTGGCGCTGAAGCGCGCCTGTCGTGAGGCCGGGGTCGAGAAACTGGAGGCTGGACCCAAAGGAATGGTATTGGCGTTCCGGGGCAATGCGTTCTCGAATCCTGCCGGGCTGGTGCGGTGGCTGTCGAGCAAGAGCGGCATGATCCGACTGCGGCCCGACCACAAGCTGGCGATTTCCCGCGACATGGATGTGGCTACCAGGCTGAAGTTCGCGCGGGACACACTGAAGTCGCTGGATCAGATCCAGCGGCAGCCGAAGGCAGCCTGACGTCAGCTGCTGTTTTCGCTCCTGCCATCGCACGGATGGGCCAAGGAACCTGCACGACCGCTTGTAAGGGCTCTTGCAGGCGCAGGTCTTACTCGGACCCCGATACCGTGGTGTTCAGGTCGGTCACCAGTCCATTGGACAGTGAATAGACCCAGCCATGGACGCACAGTTCCTGCCCGCGCGCCCAGGCGTCCTGCACGAACACGTCCGAAGCGACATTGCGCACCTGGCGGATGACATTGAGCTCGCAGAGGCGGTTCAGCATCATGCGCTTGTCCGTGATGGCTTCAAGGTCTTTGCGATTTTCAGCGTAAACCTCACGGATCGGATGCAGCCAATGGTCGACCAGCCCGCGCCGCTGGCCATCAATCGCTGCCGCAATGCCACCACAGCCGTAGTGGCCGACAACGATGATGTGCTTCACCTTGATCACGTCCACGGCGAATTGCAGGACGGACAGGTAGTTGGCATCCTGCGGCGGCGCCAGATTGGCGACATTCCGATGCACAAACAGCTCGCCGGGATCGAGGTCGACGATTTCGTTGGCGGGCACGCGGCTGTCGGCGCAACCGATCCACAGATACTCGGGCGCCTGCTGCCCCTCCAGGCGCTTGAAGAAGCTTGCGTCGGCGGCGACCTTGCGTTGTGCCCAGTTGCGGTTGTTCGTCTTCAAGTGATCCAGCATGGGCGCCACGAGACGACGAGGGGGCGGGCGGGTCAAGGCCTATTTCACGGGCTGACCGTATGGGCACCTGCCACCACATCCAGCTCGGCGGAGGTGATCGGTTCGGACCGGATGATCACCAGATAAGCCAGCACGGAAACCAGACCAATGGCGGCACTGGCTAGCAATGCGGGGACGAAACTGCCGGTTGCCTGGACGATGAAGCCGGTCACTGTGGGGGCCAGTGCGCCACCCAGGTAACCGCCGAAATTCTGAATCGCGCCCAGCGAAGCCGTGCAGTTGGCAGGCGCGGCGACCGAGGCCAATGCCCAGGACATGCCGCTGGCCGCAGCGCCGAACATCAGCGCGGCGGAGATCGCCGCCACGGCAAGCAGATCGCTGGGTGTTTCGGCGGCAACGACGGTGAAAACGACCATTCCGAGAAGTCCGATGATCACCGGGACCTTGCGGCTGTTGATGGGGGAGATGCCACGGCGCATCAGCCAGTCCGCAATCCAGCCACCACCGATGCTGCCGACGACGCCGAACGCGAACGGGATCGCAGCCACGATGCCCGTTTTGGGTATGGACATGTGTCGCTGCATTTCGAGGTACCCTGGCAGCCAGGCGAGGTAAAGCCAGCCCATGTAGACAACGCCGAAGAAACCAATCACCAGGCCCCAGGTGGTGCGGAAGCGGAACAGCCCCAGCCATTCAGCGAAGCGAACGGGCGCATGAATACGGGCTTCCTCGCCCTCGGTCAGGTAGTGGCGTTCTTCTTCGGTCTGGAGGGCCTCTGTGGGATCGCGGTAGAGGCCGTACCAGACCGCGGCGACGACCAGGCCCAAGATGCCCATGGAGATGAACATCCAGCGCCAGCCGAGGTTGATCATCAGCACGGTCAGGATAGGTGGGGCGAGCGCGGGACCGAGTGAGGAGGTGCAGTTCCAGATACCGGTGGGCAGGCCTCGGTCTCGGACGTTGTACCAGTCCCGAACGACGCGGACCGCCGAGGAAAACATCGGGGCCTCGCCGAGGCCCAGGAAGACCCGGGCGATGGAGAACTGCCAGAACGAGCCGACGAAACCGGCGGCGGCTTGGGCAAGTGACCAGAGGCCGAGGCCGGTGGCGAGCAGCCGGTGCGGACCGACGCGGTCGACCAATGCGCCGCCGGGCAATTGCGCGAAGGCGTAGGCCCAGAGGAAGGCGGACAGGAGAAGCCCCATATCCGCGATGGACAGATTCAGTTCCTGGCGGATCAGCGGATTGGCGATTGAGAGCGTCGAACGGTCGAGGTAGTTCAGGGTGCCCGCGATCACCAGCATGATCAGCGCAGCACGCTGGCGGCGCCGGATACTGGCCGGGGCGGTTGGTTTTGCCATGGAACGTCCTCCTGCCGGCTGCATCATACGATGCGGCGTCGAACGCAATCCCGCTCACGGTGCTTTGATAAGGCAGGTTCGACAGGACGCGAGGTCTCGGCTAGGCTTGATGGCAACCCGTGGAGGAGAGCCAAAATGGCTGGAAACGCCGAGAAGATTATCGAGCTCGATCGTCAGCGCATGACTGCGATGGCGCAGAAAGATGTCGCTGCACTCAACAAGATCATCGCCGACGACCTGATCTACACACATTCCTCGGCCCGAATGGACACTAAGAAGTCGCTGATCGGAGCGATGGAGTCGGGGGCTACCGTCTACACATCCGTAGTGCCGTCCGAAGTGGTGGCACAGGACCTGGGCGATGCGGTGGTGCTGACGGGGGTAGCGGCGATCAGTGTGAATTCCGGCGGCACGCCAAATTCATTCCGGGTTCGGTTTGTCGACGTCTACGCCAATCGCGGCGGGCAATGGCAGATGGTGACCTGGCAGAGCACGAAGCTCACCTGACGGCTCAGGCCGGAACAGCACGAGGCAATACGTTCGGCCTGCGCCGGTCGGTCCGCTTCAAGTCCAGACAAATCCACACCGCGGTGGATGCATGGCTTGTGGTGTTCGACCTGAGATAGCTGCCACCCGCGGCGGCTGCTTGTGTGGAGGACCGTTCAAGCGAAAGCTTCCGTTGAAAGCTTGCAGGCCAACTGCCGTTCGCACCGCGCTGTCGTTGACGCGCTTGACGCCGCGGTGTGGAGCGGCATCCTGCCGCCCGCAAAGGGGAACAGGCCATGCACCCAAGGACGTTCAGCTTATCCATACCGGACACGGCGATTGAGGATCTGCGGGTTCGGCTGGCACTGACCCGGTTTCCCGATCAGGCACCGGATGCGCCATGGGCCTACGGCACCGACCTCGATTACATGAAAACCGTGGTCCCATATTGGAAGGATCGGTTTGACTGGCGGGCACAGGAGGCTGCTTTGAATGCCTTCCCGCAGTTCAAGGTGCAGATGCCGGACGTCGATCTGCACTATCTGCATGTGCAGGGCAAAGGTCCGGCGCCAATGCCGCTGTTGCTGATGCATGGATGGCCGGGATCGGTGTACGAGTTTATCGACATCATCCCGCGGTTGACCGATCCGGCGCGGTTCGGCGGCGATCCGGCCGATGCATTCACGGTCATCGCGCCTTCGCTGCCGGGATATGGATTGTCGTTCGCGCCAGGGCAGAAGCGTTTCTCGATCGAGGATATCGCTGCGTGCTTTGCCTCGCTGATGACAGACGTTCTTGGGTTCAGCCGATATGGGGCGCAAGGCGGCGATTACGGGGCGTTTACGGCGTCGCGACTTGGGCACGCTCATCCGGACCATCTGATCGGCATCCACATCAATCTGCTGACCATCCAGCGCGACCGGCCACCACCGCCCAGCCCGACCGCGGAGGAACGCCAGTATTTTGAGGACCTGGCGCACTGGCTGAAGGAAGAGACAGGATATCAATGGATCCAGGGCACCAAGCCACAAACCCTGGCTTACGGGCTGACGGATTCACCGGCGGGGTTGCTGGCCTGGATCGCCGAAAAGTTCCGCACCTGGTCCGACTGTGGCGGTGATCTGGAGTCGGTGGTAACGCGCGACCACCTGCTGGCCAACGTATCGCTGTACTGGTTCACCGGTGCGATCGGGTCGTCATTCTGGCCTTACTACGCACGGCTTCATGGCCAGTGGCCGATCCCTCGTGGCGGCACGGTTGATGTTCCAACCGGCTATGCCGCCTTCCCGAAGGAGATCATCCGGCCACCGCAGTCGATCGCGCAGCAGATGTACACCAACATTCAGCGCTGGACGCCGATGGCCCGTGGCGGCCATTTTGCCGCCATGGAGCAGCCGGAGGCACTGGCAAACGAGATCCAGGCGTTTTTCCGGGGCCTGCGGTGACCCACATCACCAACATGATCGTCGACGTCAAAGAGGCGACTGATCAGCTCCGCACAATGATCGCTTCGTTGCCTTGAAGTGAAAGCATTCCTGCTGCGGGCCCCTTGATCCGGTCCGGCAAGGTCGAGAGCAGGATTTCGCCGGTTGGCGCGCTGACCTCGACCGGCGCAGGCCCAATATTTGCGATAATGGCAAAGCAAATGCCGTCATCGCCCGACCGGCGGAAGGACAGCACCGGACCATTTGCGGTCACGTGGCTGATGGCTCCGCCTGCCAGCCCAGCATGTTGCCGGCGTAAGGTGATAAGCCCGCGATACAGGTTCACCATCGAAGCCCGATCGTCCCGCTGCACGCTGAGCGGCGTATCCTTGCCGAAACGCAGCCAGGGCTTGCCTGTGGTGAAGCCGGCACCGACACCAGGCTGCCATGGAAACGGCGTGCGTTCAGGATCTCGACCCAGGCCTTTTCCGGGTTCCCGGCGTTCCGCCGGGTCCTGAACTTCGGCTGGCGGGATAACGGTGTCGATCATGCCCAATTCATCGCCCATGTAGATCGTCGGCGTGCCGCGCAAGGTCAGCAGCAGCAACGAAGCCACCCGCGCCTGCGCCGCGCCGACACGCGTGGCGATGCGCGGCCGGTCGTGGTTGCCAAGCACCCAGTTGGGCCAGCCGCCGGACGGCAGCGCGGCATCGTAATGGGACACGATCTCAGCAAGGGCCTCGGCGGTCCACTCCTGCATCAGCAGCAGTTGGAAGTTGAACGGCAACTGGGCGCCGCGCCCATCCACGCCGTAGTAGGTGACCAGACGCTCGATCGGCAAATAGAGCTCCCCGATCAGGACACGGTCCTGATACGCGTCCAGGACCTGGCGCATTTCCGCCACCAGATCGTGCACCTCCGGCCGGTCGGTCGTATAAAGTGGTAGCAGCCGATCGTGTGAAGCACCGCCTGGCGTGTATTCCGGGTTCGGCGGGTTGTTACGAAACTGGTCGTCCTTGATCATCATCCACATGACGTCGACGCGGAATCCATCCACGCCGCGCTGCAGCCAGAACCGCAGCACCTCGAACATCGCTGCCCGCACCTCAGCATTGCGCCAGTTCAGGTCGGGCTGTGTCGGCAGGAACGAGTGATAGTAGTACTGGCCGCTGGCCGCGTCCCAGGTCCAGCCGGGGCCGCCAAAGTTGCTCAGCCAGTTGGTGGGCGGCCGACCATCGGCGGCTGCATCGCGCCAGAGGTACCAGTCGCGCTTCGAGCTGCTTCTGTCGCGGCGGCTGTCGATGAACCAGGGGTGCTGATCCGAGGTGTGGTTGGGCACGTAATCCAGGATCACCTTCAGCCCGCGTTGATGTGCGGCTGCAATCAGCCCATCCATGTCGGCCAGGGTTCCGAAACGCCGATCGATTTCGCAATAGTTGCTGATGTCATAACCGAAATCGGTCATCGGTGAGGGATAGACCGGCGAAATCCAGATCGCGTCGACACCCAGCCACGTCAGATAGTCCAGCCGGCTGATGATGCCGCGGAGGTCGCCGGTGCCATCGCCATCAGAATCCTGAAACGACCGGGGGTAAATCTGGTAAACCACCCCACGTTGCCACCAGGCCAATGTCATCACCTTGCCTCCATATCCCGCCTTCAACGACACGCCACGGTGCCTCGCGCGTTATCTGGCGGCCGCTGTGTAGGATGAAACGGTGATCAACGATCTTTGGTACAAGAATGCGATCATTTATTGCCTGTCTGTCGAAACGTTCATGGACGGCAATGGTGACGGCATTGGGGATTTCCCCGGCCTGATCCGCCGGCTGGACTACCTGCAGGGGCTGGGGGTCACCGCCATCTGGCTGATGCCGTTCCAGCCATCGCCGCAGCGCGACGACGGCTACGACATCTCGGACTATTTCGGCGTGGATCCGCGCTACGGCACCCTTGGGGACTTCGTCGAGTTCACGCATGGCTGCAAGCAGCGCGGCATGCGGGTGCTGATCGACCTTGTCGTCAATCATACCTCCGACCAGCACCCGTGGTTCCAGGCGGCCCGGCAGGACCGAACCTCGCCCTACCGCGACTGGTATGTGTGGTCGAAAACCAAGCCGGCCGACAGCAACGATGGCATTGTATTTCCCGGCGTGCAGAAAACCACATGGACGCGCGACAAGGTCGCAGGTGAATACTATTTCCACCGGTTCTTTGAGTTTCAGCCGGACCTCAACACCGCCAACCCGGCCGTGCAGGCGGAAATCCTGAAGATCATGGGGTTCTGGCTGCAGCTTGGTGTCTCCGGCTTCCGAATGGACGCAGTGCCGTTCGTCATTGCCCGAAAGGGCGCGGGCGTAACCAAGCCGGTCGAACAGTTCGACATGCTGCGGACCTTCCGCGAATTCCTGCAGTGGCGCCAGGGAGAGGCGATCATCCTGGCGGAGGCGAATATCCTTCCCGTCGACGATCTGCATTACTTCGGCGATGACGGCGACCGCCTGCAGATGATGTTCAACTTCCAGATCAACCAGACTTTGTTCTACGCCCTGGCGACAGCAGACACGCGCCCACTGACCAAATCCCTCCGCGCAACACGGGCGCGGCCGGCGACGGCGCAATGGGGCATGTTCCTGCGCAACCACGACGAGCTCGATCTTGGGCGGCTGACCCGGACCCAGCGCGAGGCCGTGTTTGCCGCGTTCGGCCCGACCAAGGACATGCAGCTTTACGACCGTGGCATCCGCCGCCGTCTCGCCCCGATGATGGAAGGCGACCGTCGGCGGTTGGAACTGGCCTACAGCCTGATGCTCACCATGCCCGGAACGCCCATTATCCGGTATGGCGATGAAATCGGCATGGGCGATGATCTTCGCTTGCCTGAACGCAACTGCGCCCGCACCCCGATGCAATGGTCAGACGCCCGGCAAGGTGGGTTTACCGCCAGTGACACGCCCGTCGCACCACCGATCAGCGAGGGGCCGTATGGCTTCCATCATGTGAATGTCGCCGCGCAAAGACGCGATCCGAACTCGATGCTGAACTGGACGGAAAGGCTGGTGCGCATGCGCAAGGAGGTGCCTGAGATCGGCTGGGGCGATTTCACCCTGCTGCAAACAGGGACCGTGGCCGTGCTGGCGATGCGTTACGACTGGAACAACAACGCCACGCTGTTCGTGCATAACCTGTCCGCGCTGCCGCGGGAGGTGCGGGTCACCTCCGATGCCAAGGACGGCCCAACTGACAAGTTGGTGAACCTGCTCAGCGAGGATCACAGCGAACCGCAAGCCGACGGCGCGCATTGCATCCTGTTGGAGCCTTACGGCTACCGCTGGTTTCGGGTCGGCGGTCCGGAGGACGTGCTGCGTTTCCCAGGGACGGCGTCCGTTCCATCGTAGCGCATCCTGTGGGTTACGCTCGGATCTCGACCTTTACGTCCATACCCAGGAAATCATTGGGCTTGCCAACGAAGCTGCCCTTCAGCGGCACGGCCTGCGATGGATCCCGGGTGACGGCGACGCGGATCAGATTGCGGTCGCTGATCAGCCCGTTGGTGGGATCAAACGGCACCCAGCCGGCGCCCGGCAGGTAGATCTGCGCCCAGGCATGAGTCGCGCCGCCGCCGATAACCGTGTCTTCGCCACCGGTCAGCTTGCTGTCGTCATAGAGGTAGCCGGAGACGAAGCGGGCGGCAAAGCCCAGGGTGCGGGCGGCTTCCATCATCAGCAGCGCATAATCACGGCAGGTGCCGGTGGCGGATCGCAATGTGGTCACCGGATCCTGCGTGCCCATCTCGTCGCGCGGATTGTAGGTGAAATCCCGCTGGATCGCCTTTGTCATCGCCGACAGGATCGCCATTGTGTCGGACGAGTCTTCGACGAACCGGCGGACCCAGGCATCCAACAGGTGCCCTGGGTCGGCATAATGGCGCTCTGCGACGCGGCTGATATCGGCAACCTCGGACGCATCATAGCTGAACGGGTGGCGACGGGCATAAGCCTCGATCTCAACGCTGTGCTCCGCCAGCGGGTAATGTTGCGCCCGGAATTTGGATTCCACATGCAGTTCGGATGCCGGCTTGTCAAACCGGGCGATTGCGACCGAATTGCCGAACACGTCGTGGATCCATCGGACCTTGCCGGCTGGACGGATCAGCAGCGAGGTGTTCAGCAGCCTCAGATCGTGGCTGTCACGCGGGCGCATCATCATCCGGTGTTCCCCGAAGCTGACCGGATTTGAGTAGCGATACGTGGTGGTGTGAGCGACGGTGAGTATCGGCACGGACGGTCCTTCGGCGGGCGCCGCGGCCTAGTGGCTTCGCGCCGGTCCAGGTTGCCGAGCGTCTGACACCGATAGATAGGCCAATATTACGCCGGTTCCAGGCCCGTTCGGCGCAACACTGGGACCATCGCGCTGGAGGCCAGAAAATCCAGCAAAGCGGTTGATGCAGCCGATTGGGTCAACAGGCCGGCCGAAAACGTGGCGACCGTCTGGATGTCGGGCGGCAGCGCGCCAACAACATCGATGCCGGGGACCATCATCAACTCGCTGACCTGCTGGACCGCCAGGTCGGCCTCACCGGAAACCAGGCGTTCGGCGGTGAACCCGGACGGCACGATCACCGTGTTCACCGAAGCGGCGATGCCGAGTCGGTCCAGCAATCCGGCAAAGAACAGTCCGCTGGCCCCGATGCGGGAATAAGCCACCGCTCGGGCTGCCAGCAGCGTGCTGATCAAGCTGTCGACCGTGCTGATATCGGGTTTGCGCTCGCCCGCCTTGACGGCAATTCCCACCAGGGATTGGGCGATATCGGTGCGGCTGCCGCGCAGAAGGATGCCCTCGGCAATCAGGTCGTCGACACCCTCGGCGGTCAGTATGGCGATGTCGGCTGCCTCACCGCCACGCAGGCGTTTGAGCAAGGCAACAGTCGGGGCGAAGTCGGCATCGATCCGTATGTCGGTTTCAGTCTCATACTGGGCCGTGAGCTCACGCATCGCCCCCATCACGGCGAGGGTGGAAAGCACTCGAATTGTGGTCATGGCGTTTCAACGGCCTCTACCGGTTCAAGATCGACGCCGACGGACACGACGTGATCCCCGCCGCCTAAAATCACGCCGCGGACAGGACTGACGTCGCTGAAGTCGCGACCCCAGCCGAGCAGGACGTGTTCGTCTTTGACGACGATGCCATTGGTGGGATCGACGTCTATCCATCCATGTTCAGGACCCAGCCAGGCGCCGACCCAGGCATGCGACTGGTCGGCCCCTTGGCGCTTGGTCTGTCCCGGCGGCGGCTTGGTGCGGATATAGCCGGAGGTGTAGCGCGCCGGAATGCCGATGCCGCGCAGGCCGCTGACCATGGCATGGGAAAAGTCCTGGCAGACGCCTTCCTTGCGCGCCATCACCTGGGACACCGGCGTCGAGATGGTGGTAACCCCGGAGCGAAATCGAAATTCCGTGTAAAAGCGCTCGTTGAGGTCCAGCAAGGCGTCCAGGACCGGGCGCCCCTCAATGAAGGATTCCTGCGTGTAGGCTCTCGAGGCGGGATCGATCGGCGCCATCGGGGTCCCGAACTGGAACTCGACCGCCTGCCAGCCGTCATGCGTGCGCGCGACCTGGACGACCTCCTCCCATGGCAGCGTGTCATTGGCCGGCGGGGGCGGTGGACAATCGACCTCTACTACCGCTTCGGAGATGACTTCGAAGTCAGCATGCGGCAGGTCGAGGAACAGCCAGGTAACGTGGTTGCCGAAATGGTCGAACCCGTCACGCCTGCGTGCGGGCGACGGGTCAGTACTGATCCGTTCGGAGATCACCGTCTGCCAGGAGCGCGATCGTGGCCGAAGATGCACCATATGCGCCGCGAGTTCGACAGGGGTCCCGTAGGCGTAGCGGGTGATATGCTCGACGCGGTATCGCATGCTTTCTGTTTAGAGCAACATCACCCTGGCTGGAACAGCCGGTGTGATAACGTTGCTCGCGCGAACAATGGAATAGTGCCCGCCGGCGGACCGGATTGTCCCCGGCTGCGCCATTGCGTGGCGAACTCCTCTATATGCGGACGCACAATCCGAAGCCCGCTACGCCGCACCCCGCAACAGCTCACTCTCCACGCCCAGACTGCGCGCAACCGGCAGCAGCGTGAAGTAACGCCGCGACACACGGTCGGCCACCACCCCGATGGCATAGTCCAGCTTGCGCAGTCGTGCCGGCAGATGGGCTGCCGTGGACATCTGGTCAGGCGAACGCAGCACCTCCTGCACGATGTCGCGCGTCTCCTGCAGCAGCGGTTCAACCGTCATCAGCAGCGAATCGCCTTCCTCCACGATCTCCCGCAGCAATTCCCGCGCGGCGACCAACTGGAAGGCAAGGCCACGCGGATTGCCTTCGTCGGCCAGGATCAGGTCCAGCGCCGGGGCCGGCTGCAGCACCGCCAGATAGCGCGTGCGGTAGGTAATGACGGAATCGCACAGCTCCAGCGCCAGCCGGAGCCCGGCCTCCACCCGTCCTGGCTGGGTGGTGGCATTCGGCTGATCCAAAACCTGGGCCAGTTCGGCGGCAACTGCCTGGGCGCGTTCGATCCGGCGGCCAAAATCAAGGAACAGCCGCCCGCCCCCGCGCACCATGTTCTCTGCCGCAAGTCCGGCGACGGTGGCTGCGAATTCCAGGATCTCGGTGGTAAGATTGGCCGCGCTTTCCAACGCTCGGGAATCGGACGCGACCGGCAGGCGCTTCATGGTCTCGCCCAACACCCGCAACGACCGCGTCAGCACCGCGTGCATCTCGCCGGTCAGCCGGTCGCGCAACTGATCGACCTGACGCGACACATGGGCCAGCACCCGGCGCATGCCGCCGTCATGGCGGAACGCCCGCATGACCGAGCCGCCCAGCATGCCAACGCTCAGCACGGGCGCGTCCTCCGGGTCCATCATCTTGATCTTGATCAGGCTGGCCGCGAGGATCTGCATCTCCGCCACCTCACGCGCGGTAGGAGAAGGGCGCAAAACGCGGGAGATGATGGCCCGCTGCAACCGGGCGGCTTCTTCCAGCCGCTCCAGATACCGGCCCAGCCAGTAGAAATTATCGGCAACACGTGACGGCAGATCGCCGGCGGTGCGGCGAATGGCCAGCATCGGCGTGAGCAGGCTCAGCGCGCCCTGCACCGTGCTGGTTTCCGCCTCCATCACCCAGACATCCTTTGAAAGGGCGTTCCGCGGCAAGCGACCGGACAGTGCATCCTCCTCGGACAGCGCACGTGCCAAGCCACCCGGGAATGCGCGCCAGCGTGTGCCGTCGAAGGTCATGAACATGCGCAGCGCAATCGGCTTGGCTTCCAGTCCATGCTCACCGGCACACGGCGCGACCGATGGGGTTGGCGCCACGGACGCGGCGTAGGCGCTGGGATTGGCCTCGATCCTCGCCGCCAGCTCTGCCCGGTCCGTGCTGGACAGCATCATTGGCACAACCGGTGCGCTGTTGCCGTCGGTCGCCTTGCGGATCA